>CBDBQB010000001.1:0-25716 GCA_965209105.1 Candidatus Poriferihabitaceae bacterium
GGGCGTTGTTGATGTTGAGGCATTTCTAACGTATTTGGCAGTGACTAGAAAGGTCTCCAAAAGCACTCAAAAGTTAGGGGGGCACGTTTTTTAATTATTGCGTAATCTTCTGGGAGGTAGTCCTGCAACATTGACTTGCGCTTGTTCTCCTTGTTCAGGAAACTGAACGAAATCCGGATAGCTCAGGGTCAGCCCCGATTAGTGCCTGCGTGCTTGATTCAGCCCACACAATTGGAAAACAAATTTCGCTAGATCAAAGCTTGTTGTTGTAATATTGCTCATGATGAACATCTTGTTTGTAGAAAGAACCTCGATCCTGGTTGATCAATTCACGATTGTCAAAAATGGCGGAAGGTTTTCAAATATGTCCCCCGAATACCATGGGAGTTAGTTGATGCGAGTCAGAGTCTTGCTGATAAAATTTCGACGCTTTCTTAAAAAAATGTGGGTACCGTTGACCGTACATGTATGGCCATTTGGGCGGCTGTGGTATCGTATTTGGGGTCTCGCACTAGAGGGCAGTCCGAATGATCTTGTATGGTATTTCGCCTATGGGGCAAATATGCACGACAGTATTTTTCGAGATCGACGTAAAATGCACCCAAAGGAATGGCGGATTGGCCGCATACGTCATTACCGCTTGCGGTTTAATTTGGAGGGCTTACCGCTTGGAAAGGCCGCGCCGGCTAATATCACTCCGGAAGAGCATGCGGAAATATGGGGCGTGCTTTACCTTATCACCCGGCGTCAAATGGTTTGGCTTAATGCCACAGAAGGTGTTCCTGGGTGGCGCTATAAACCAACCTGGATTGAAGCGGAGGATTCCAGTGGAGGTGCGTTGACTGTTTTTACCTATATTGCTAATGGACTTGAAAAGGATGGCATGCCATCAAAGCGATATATCACGCTATTACGTGAAGGAGCTAGGCTCCATGGGCTCCCAAAGCCATGGATCGATTACCTTAACGGCGTTAAACACGCCGATTAAATTTCCCAGGGTGTAAGGAGCTGAAGGGGAAATCAATAGCAAATCAAGAGCAAATCAAGGCAAATCAAGAAATCAAGAAATCAAGGGGTCAGCCAACTTGATATAAGGTGTTTTTGATGCTATTGTCTTATTTTATGGCTAGATTACCAAGAATAATAGTCCCTAAGCAAAGCAGTGAAACGCGCACAAGCAATTATCAATCGTTATTTGAAGTTAGCAACACAAAGAAGGAAGAGCAGCAGATCGCGAATGCCACTTTATGCGGAAAAATGCTTGGCAGTAAATATTTTCATGCAAAGGTTAAGAAGATGGTTTCTAGGGCGACAAATAGCTCAATTAGACGATTTTGTTTATACTTGCCTACCCGACTTCTTCTCATGCTTAGATAATACAAAATCATGCATTATCTGGGTCAGCCCCTAAAATAAACAATCCTATGAATTGGCTAGAAAAAATTAACTTCGAAGACGAACTGATAATGAATATTGCGATATTCGCTGGCGAAATTATTGTCCTTTTTCTCGTTTATTGGATTATCAGCGGTGTGTTGCGGATGACCTTTAGACGAATGTCATCCGCTGTATCTAATGAAAAATACAATCAAAAAATTGACACCTTAGCTCGGCTGGTTCGATTTATATTACGTCTAATATTCTTATTGTTGTGCTTGGGTCTCATAGGTGTAAATGTTTATCAGCTCTATCAAGGACAGGATCTGAAACAATTCACATTGGATACCGCTGGCAAATTACCACCGGGGTATTGGCTCGATCTAGGAATAAGCTTCGCTAAAGTCATTGCACTGCTTATAGCCGCCCGCTACGTAATCCGATTGATAGAAAAAGGACTGAAATGGCTGAAGGTTAAAGCAGTTGACTACCAGCAACTTAAGAGCAACGATGAAAGCGTGAAGCGGTTTTTTGAGCAACTAAATAACATTCAAAGAGTGAGTGTTTGGCTAGTTGTTCTGCTAATTACCGCGAACCTATTTCCATTCCCAGAAAAACTTGCCGACTATATTCTTGCCGCGCTCAACGTTTATTTAATAGTTTCTGTTGCGATACTGATCGTCAATGCCATTGCAGCTATTGTCGATAGCCTTGATGGATTAAGTAAACAATATGCTGAAACGAATAATCTGCTTGCCTTTTATCAAAGCCTGCGTAGCTTAATTCCATTATTACGAAGGTCTTTAGAATATATAGTCTATATCGCAGCGGCCACATTAGCCTTAACCCAGCTCAAATTTATTTCCCATCTGGCTGAATATGGCCCTGGTCTCATACAGGCAATTGGTATCATATTTATCGCCAGAGTAGGAATTGCGATTATCAATCTGTTAATCGACAGAACTTATCTGAATGACCGCCTTCCTGAAGAGCAAAGACTGCGAAATGAAAGTATATATCCGATCGTTAAAAGCATCCTAGCAGCGATAATTTATTTTGTAGCGATTGTTATTATCTTGCGTGCATTGGGATTTAACCCCGTACCATTACTAGCAGGAGCGGGTGTACTCGGCATGGTGATTGGGCTTGGCGCTCAATCAACTGTCAGCGACATCGTTTCTGGATTCCTAATTATTATGGAAAACACTTACCAGATTGGAGACTATATCGAAACACGAGATGCATCAGGTTCAGTGGAAGCTATTTCATTACGAACTACCCGCATTCGTAGCCCCAATGGACAGCTTTATATATTACGTAATGGACAACATGACGACGTTGTTAATTATTCAAGGGAATACACGAACGCCGTCGTGAAAGTAGGTGTTTCCCATGATTCAGACCTACAAAAAGTTTACAAAGTACTGAAAGGGATTGGCGAACAAATAAAAGAGGATAGCGATGATGTGTTAGAACCCACTGAAATAGCAGGTATAGATGATTTTAGTGGGCCTGAACTGATCATCAAAACCGTAACCCAAGTAAAACCGGGGCGACATAAGCAGGTCGAACGTGACCTAAGATTACGGATAAAGCAGGTCTTCGATAGTGAAAAAATTGATATACCGTTCGAGAAACGATACAAGCTGGCATAAGAGTTCGGGGGAAACCAAGGGGTTCATATATGACCCTATTGGTACTCAACGAGTTCGCGGTATTTGACTTTGCGCATCCGCAAACCAATATCGCCGAGTTGGGGCGGATCGAAACTTGAAATCTTCAAAACTAAAAGCACTGGTTTGGATGGCCGATCCTCTCTATTTACGTCTAGCCTAGTGTAATATGCTGCGCCTAATGTAATATAAAGTACTCACTAGTATTTTCTTCGCCGAGTAGAAATCATGCCAAAAAAGTATACACCGAAAGATCCGGACTCATCCAAGAACAACAAAAACAATGCTCGAAGAAAACTGCTCGGCGTCATTGCAACGGGCGGCGGTATTTCCATCGGTTCGCAATCATTGCCTAAAAAGTGGGCACGTCCGGTTATCAACTCGGTATTGATTCCCGCTCATGCCAGCACATCACTCAACGTGGCAACCGCGCCCGGTACAATCGTTACAACGTCAGCACCAGGCGCAACCACATTGGCACCAGGCGCAACAACTGCGGCACCTATAACGACAACATCTGTGGTAACGACGCTAGCGCCTACCACTACCACTACCATTCCACCACAACTCGCAAGCGTGACAACAGAAGAGGTGAACAATATTGCTCGAACAGCCCCAACGGGCGGGGGAAATGTCACCAGTGATGGCGGAAGTCCAGTTACCGCCAAAGGTCTGGTCTACAGTCTAATAACAGGCCCAACGCTGACAGACGGGTCGGTCAGTGGCGGCTCAGGAACAGGGGTTTTTACTGGCATACTATTAACCCCGCTTGTTAATGATAACGATTATTATATTAAGGCATATGCGACAAATGCTGTTGGAACCGCTTATGGGAATGAAGTCAGTTTCTATCATTTCTACTGTCTAGCCAAAGGCACCGCATGCCTATTGAGTAATGGCTTAAACAAAAATATCGAAGACATCAACTACGATGATGAGCTGTGCGCGTGGAACTTCGATGACGGAAAAATGGATACCGCTCGGCCCTTATGGATAAAGGTCGCTCAAGTTGCGCCGCAATACAATCTCCTAAAATTCAGCGATGGCTCTAAACTAAAAACCATTAGCCAGCACCGTATTTTTAATCAAGAGCAGGGAAGATTTACGTATCCAATGACTGACGATACGCCTATTGGAACAACAACTTTTAATGCGCAACAACAAGCCATCACCCTGGTTAGCAAAGAAATCGTTTACGAGCCCGTTGAGTTTTACAATATCATTACGGACAGACATATTAATCTGTTCGCCAATACCATCCTAACTTCATGTCGATATAACAATATTTACTCCATCGAGAAGATGAAGTTTGTCAAAGACAATCGTGCATTGAGGCCTCGCGAAGAATTTCTCAATATTTCTGATGAGTACTATGAAGGGCTCCGTTTGGCAGAACAATCTTTTCCGCTTACGGAAATTGAAGCCTATATCGATAGGCTTGAGCTTTTAAAAGAAAATAGACTAAGCGATCTCTGCAACAACCATCACTTTACTGCCAACATACCGAGCAATGAGTTTGACGTACCTCAACTTTAGCGAACCTTAGGCAACAATAACCTTTATGGCGCTAGGGCATAAAAGGTTTAACTTTCGCCTGTTCGACTTTAGTTATTACATATAAGCCGAGTCATTAATCGCTATTTCGTTGCTGATATGAAAGTTATATTTTTAGATCATTTTGGAGTTGTCTGCTTAGCGGCGAAGCACGGAAGAGTGAGCAATTGGGATGAATTGCCGCGATTTGAAGAAATGCGCGTGCATGGCGATTTTGATCCCTTTGATGTGGGTGCGATTAGCGTTTTGAACGAAGTTTTAGAAGAATCTAACGCCGAAATCATTGTGTCATCTGATTGGAAATGCTGGGCAAGTTTAGATTCGATGCAAGAATTTTATCTCACGCAAGGCGTATCCAAACCCCCGATGGGGTTTACCCCTCCAATCAAAAATGTCGTTGATATTTCAAGCTTCCAGTTTGAAGAAAATTACCACATTCAACAGCAGCGTTGTATAGAGGTGTCTGCTTGGCTGAGCGAACATCCAGAAGTGACCCATTGGGTCTGCGTAGACGATTTATACCTAGGCGCAAGGGTGAATGACACTTGCCGACATTGGGGCCTAGAAAATTTTGTATGGGTATCACGAACTGACCAAGGCCTGAAACAAGACAATGTTAAAGAAAAAATATTATCTTATCTCACCAGTGTCCCAACGTTAAATCGAAAAAATTCAATTGGTTACTGAATTCGCTCATGTCGTGTTTATTTTCAGACATCATAAGCAATTAATTCAATGGTATTATTTCGAATAGCGTGAGGCTTAAAACCTGTAATGTTATGTAAAGTACCATTTCAAGGTTTAGCCGCTTTTTGATGAAAGAATCAAGGGGTTAACCAGCATGATATAAGGTGTTTTTGATGTTACCATCTTATTTTTGGCTAGATTACCAAGAATCATAGTCCCTAAGCAAAACAGTGAAACGCGCACAAGCAATTATCAATCGTTATTTGAAGTTAGCAACACAAAGAAGGAAGAGCAGCAGATCGCGAAGGCCACTTTATGCGGAGAAGTGCTTGGCAGTAAAGATTTTCATGAAAAGATTAAGAAGATGGTTTCTAGGGCGACAAAGCTTGGTTCTCATTTGAATTTCGACTTCGATACTCGGTGCTCCACACGGGGGTTCTAATGTCTCGAGCCACCGACGAGGTTAGACTTCGGTTGATCTAAGCATGACACAGATCAATAGGCTGATAATGATTTCCACAGGTCAACAAAAACCCCCGAAAACTGCATTCTTTATGCTGTAATCCCCCTAAACATTTACCTCGCACCCTCATGTGCCCGTCAACCCCAAAATGCTCCACCAAATCAAAATCGTCCTGGTCAACACCAGCCACCCCGGTAACATCGGTGCGACAGCTCGCGCGATGGCCAATATGGGCTTATCTAACTTGGCATTGGTTCAGCCAATGGAGTATCCGAGCATCAAAGCAAGCGCGCGGGCGGCGGGTGCGGATGAGATTTTAGATGGTGCTGAGTTATTTCCGACGCTAGATAAGGCGGTGGCTGATTGTGCCTATGTTTACGGCACGACTGCTCGACTACGCTCTATCGCTTGGCCGCAGTTCTCGCCGCAGGAGTTGGGCGAGCAGATCAAACAAAATAATTTGGGCGAAAACATAGCGATTGTATTCGGTCGCGAGCGCTCGGGCTTGACCAACGAAGAGTTGGATTTATGTCAGGCCTTGGTGCACATACCCGTTGACGAAATGCATACATCGCTTAATTTGGCCTCGGCGGTGATGGTGCTGGCGTTTTCTATCCGCAGTGCTTTGGTTGATGCTGCAAGCAATCCTAACAATATTGGCAAGAAGAATGCTTCACCGCCGGTTGGATCCGAGCAGCTACAATTTTATTTTGATCGTCTGGATCGTTTACTCACACGGATAGAGTTTTATAAGGGCAATGCGACACGTGTCATGCGCAAATTACGCCGTGTGTATTATCGATCAGAACCTTCTGCTGAAGATGTGCGTATTTTACTAGGGGTTTTGACCGCTATCGAAGCTGAGTTAGATAAAGCGCCAGAGACAATCGAATCCGACGATTAGCGCGCGCTATTGTGCCCTACATTTTGGGCTATTGGTTTTATCACCAAAAGCATCATAATAAACCACAGACCAATCGATTCAAGATACAAATATGGCCATTGAACTCACTCCCAGCGCCGCAAAGCAAATAGCCTCGTATATGCAAACGCAAGATGGCGCAAAAGCCCTGCGTTTTGGGGTTAAGAATGCGGGCTGCTCAGGTTTCGCCTATACGGTTGATATGACCACGGAAATTCATGCAGACGATGAAGTTTTTGAGAGTCGCGGTGTGAAGGTGGTGGTGGATAAGGCGCATCTTGAACAGCTTGACGGCACCCAAATTGATTATCACTCAGACGGCTTCGCCTCAGCCTTTAAGTTTAAAAATCCCAAAGTCGTAGACGAGTGCGGCTGCGGCGAGAGTTTTTCGGTCGAAGCTAGTTAATTCAATCCTACGCGTTTTGGCGGTGATATGAAACGCGTGGCGATCTCGACCTTAGGTTGTAAGGTCAATTCCTTTGAATCAGAGCTCATCATGCAGCGTCTCGTCGAGCATGATTTTCAGCGCGTTGCACCGACCGACGTCGCCGATTACTATATTATTAATAGCTGTACGGTAACGGCTGAAGCAGACCGACAGAGTCGTCAGGTGGCGCGTAAACACAAACGCCAAAACCCGCTTGCCACTGTCGTGATGACGGGCTGTTATGCGCAAAATAATGCTGATACGGTCAATGAAATCAGTGAAGTTGATTGGGTCATCGGCAATGCAGCAAAATTAGATATCCCGAATATCATCATTAATGATTCTGACAGCACCGCGCCGTCAAAGCAGATTGTTCATCCGCAATTTTCAGATGTTCAAGCCGTTCCAGAGGATTTATTGGGCGGGTTTGAATCTCAGTCGCGCGCATTTATTCAGGTTCAACAGGGCTGCGATCAGGGCTGTACTTTTTGCGTGATTCATATCGCGCGCGGGCCGAGTGTCTCCTTTCCTGTTTCAAGGGTATTGGCGCAATATCGAAAGATTGTCGCACAAGGTTACAAAGAAGTTGTTGTTTGCGGCGTTGATTTAGGTTCCTACGGTGACGATCTAAACTCGGGCGCTGACTTAGTAAGCTTGCTCCGAGAGATGCTGGCTTTGGAATTGGATTGTCGCATTCGCTTGAGTTCGATTGATCCCTACCATCTGTCAGATGCGTTAATCACTTTGATGGCAGAAAGTGATTCAATATGCCCGCATATTCATTTGTCTATGCAAAGCGCGAATACCTTGATTTTGAAACGCATGAAGCGTCGCGCGAGCCGAGAGCTCATATTTGATCGTGTCGCGGCCCTGCGTGATGCTAAGCCGGGCTTGGTCTTGAGTGCGGATGTATTGGTGGGGTTCCCAACGGAAACGGAGACCCAATTTGCAGATACCTTGGATGCGATAGAAACACTCGGCATTGCTTATCCGCACGTTTTTCCGTATTCAAACCGTGCCGGCGCCCCCGCGGCTAGAATTCCAAATCAAGTGGATAAAACAGAGATCAAGCGCCGTGCAAAACTAGCGCGCGCCCTTGGCCAGCGCGTATGGCAAAAGCAGGCATTAAGCAGAGTTTCAAGTTACCAACGTACAATCATTGAGACGATAGACGGCGAGAACATAAATGCCCGTTGTGATGATTACTTTCCGGTGTCATTTAGTCGACCTAAGGTTTCTGTTGAAAAAGGAGATTGGTGCGAGTTAAAGATTAACGGCGTAAAAGGTCAAAGTCTGCTTGGAGAAATGCTCGCCGCGGCTTAAAATAGGCGGTTAATTTTCTGGGTGATGCTTGGCCAATCGCGCGTGATTGGACGGGCATCACTCTCAATCAATATCTTGTATTTTGTGGAGTAAACCATGGCCATTGAGCGCACTTTTTCTATTATTAAACCCGATGCAGTTCGGCGCGATTTAATCGGTAAAATAACCGATCGATTCGAGCAAGCGGGATTACACATCATTGCATCAAAAATGATACATATGGATGCTGAGAAAGCTGGCGGATTCTATGCGGTGCACAAAGAACGACCATTTTATAACGATTTAGTGGCCTATATGACATCCGGCCCCGTGATCGTACAAGTTCTAGAAGGCGAGGGTGCTGTATTGAAGAACCGTGAAGTCATGGGAGCAACCAATCCGGCCGATGCGGCAGCGGGTACAATTCGTGCTGATTTTGCCGAAAGCATTGAAGCGAATTCGGTACATGGTTCTGACGCTCCCGAGACGGCTGCGGAGGAAATTACTTATTTCTTCAGCGCTGCTGAACTTTGCCCAAGAAAATAAATAAGAAAATAAATAATTGTTGATCGCGAAAATTATATATATCGCACCCCCATGCAGGTAAAAACCAACCTATTATCGTTTGATCGAGCAGAACTGGCGACTTATTTCGAGTCGCTAGGCGAGAAGTCGTTTCGCGCCAATCAAGTGTTTAAGTGGATTTATCAAGATTTTCAGACCGATTTTAATGAGATGAACAACCTCAGTAAGTCGTTGCGCCAGCGCTTGAACGAAGCAGCGTGCCTTGAAATGCCCAGTATCGAGGAAACGCAGATTTCATCAGATGGCACACGAAAATGGCTGATGAGGTTGGCCGATGGGAACGGCGTTGAAGTGGTGATGATTCCGGAGGAAGACCGCGCAACCCTATGTATTTCTTCGCAAGTCGGTTGTTCTTTAAATTGCACCTTTTGCGCAACAGCGCGACAGGGATTCAATCGGAACTTAAGTTCGGATGAAATTATTGCTCAGGTCTGGCTGGCGTGGAGGGAACTCGCAAACAATGCTACAAATAGCGCCCCTGTACGGGACGATGATATTTCGCCTCGGCCGATCACCAATATTGTATTGATGGGGATGGGCGAGCCTCTGTTGAATTATGAAGCAGTGACCAAAGCCATTCGGGTTATGCTGGACGACAACGCCATGGGTTTGTCGAAGCGTCGAATTACTTTGAGCACCGCGGGGATAGTGCCGGGGATGGCGCGATTGGCAGAGGATTTACCCGTTAGTTTGGCCGTTTCTTTGCACGCGACTGACGACGCGCTGCGCAATGAGCTTGTGCCATTGAATAAGAAATATCCGATTGATGTCCTGCTTGCGGCCTGCTGGGATTACACTAAAGACCGTGCGCGAGCAAAAATCACCTTTGAATACTTGATGCTCGACGGCATCAACGATTCTGATCGCCAAGCGCACGAGCTGGCTGAACTGCTTCGCGATAAACCGGCGAAGGTGAACTTGATTCCCTATAACGCTGTGCCGGGGGTTGTTTACACCCGCTCGCCAATGCATCGAGTCAATGCATTTCGGCAGATACTTGTAGACCATGGAATTGTAACGATGATAAGAAAAACCAGAGGTGACGATATTGACGCTGCTTGTGGACAACTGGTGGGCAAGGTTGACGACCGGACTCAACGATCTGCGCGTATGCAGAAGCAATACAATGACCTGATGGAGCTACGCGGCTAATGACAGTACAAACCAGTATTCGGTATACAGTATTATTGATCACGTTTAGCTTGTTGAGCGCTTGCATCAGTGATTTTTCAACGGCTAATAGATGGCCAAAAACGGAGCGTACACAAGCACACATTGAGTTGGGAATGGATTATCTACAGCGTGGAAATTTAAAAGTAGCCCGCGAACGATTTGAAAAAGCGCTGGATATTGATGCGCGCTCCAGTGCTGCCTATCATGGTTTGGGCTTGGTAGAAGCCAAGGGGCTTAACTTGTTGGCATCGCGTACTCATCTTGCGCGTTCGGTTGATCTGGATCCTCAGAATATTCGAGCGGTCAGCGATTATGCGGTCATCTTATGTGAGTTAGGCGAGGTTGATTTAGCGATTGGTGTACTAGAGAATACCAAGATCCCAGTCAGTGCACCGACCCTCAGTCTTTATTTGGCTTTGGGGAAATGCTATGAAGCAAAAAATATTTTAAAGCAGGCGGAAGCGGCTTACTTGGAAGTCCTGACCCAAAATCCATCGATTCGTCAGGCGTTGCTGTCAATGGGGCGAATAAGATATAAACTGAGCGAATATTTATCCGCCAGAGCATTTATGCAGCGATATTTCTCAACCAATACTATATCGTCCGAAGCCTTGCTGCTGGCTGCAAAAGTAGAAGATAAACTCGACAATATTGCAGGGCGAGAAAGTTATATTCGTCAATTGCGTAAGCGTTATCCAAAAAGTGAACAAACAACCCAAGCGAGAAAAATATTCAGCCGATGAATGATGAAATAAAACCTATTCCCAAAGCGAATTATGGCCCTGGTAGCGTACTGCGAACCAAGCGGGAAGAATACGAGTGGTCAGTAGAGGCGGTTGCCGAGGCCTTACATTTGTCGAGTCATGCGGTGCGGGCAATCGAAGCAGATCGCTACGAAGACCTCCCCGGCGCCACTTATGTGATGGGCTATTGGCGAAGCTACGCGCGCTTACTCGGAATTGATCTTGACGATACCATCGAAGCGAATAAGCGAAACCTGAATATTATTGTACCCGAGCCGGCAGGATTGGACGTGAGCCGAGCCTATGTGCATAAGACAGGAAGCTCGGCGCTAGGTTGGATTATCTTGCTCTCTATTATCGCGGCATTGGGATACTATACTTGGCGGCAAGACTTTTTTGGTTGGTTTGATGTGGTCAGAACGACGCCCAATGCGGTAGAAAATAGCGAATTGTCCAGCCTCGGTACTGATTTAGACAATCAATTGGAAATGAGTGAAGCGAGCAATGGCGTTTTACGTGCAACTGCGGATAGTGTTGTGAGGCAATTCTCAAATATCGGCCGTGGCGAGCAGCCGAGCGATAATGGCTTGACACTATCACAAAGCCAAAGCAGTTCGGGCACTGACCCTAACACTTTGGTAGCGCAAGCGAAGACAAAGAACGCGCAAGCTGTGGTCGACGAAAAAGAACAGTCGGTCACTGAGAGTTCAGAGCCTAAGCCCGCGACCACAACAAACACAGCAGCACTTAAGCCAGCTCTTGAAGCGGCACAGGAAGGTGCCGCTGACGATTCAACCATGATATTCACTTTTAGCAAAGATTCTTGGCTGGATGTTCGTGACAAAACGAATAAGCGATTGGTGTACAAAACCGAGAAAGCGGGTAATACACTTAAAGTGTCGGGCACGCCGCCATTTTATATTTACATCGGAACACCCAGCGGCGTGACACTGAGCTTTAAGGGTAAGGATGTACCGTTTCAGACTCATAAAAGCGGTTTGTTCTCAAGATTTAAATTAGGTGAAACGCTCGAATCTTTATAAGGCTGCTTGATTTTTTGAAATTAAAACATGAGTGATAAACTGCAGTCCGTTCGGGGCATGAATGATCTTCTGCCGAGCCAGACACCTTATTGGCAGGCGGTAGAGGGAACATTGCGCGAGATTGCGATGGCCTATGGATACCAGGAAATCCGTACGCCCATTCTTGAGAAAACCGCCTTATTTGTACAATCAATCGGCGAGCAAACCGATATTGTTGAAAAGGAAATGTTCGCGTTTAAAGATGCCGGGGATGAACATGTTTGTATGCGGCCTGAAAGTACTGCTAGCGTGGTTCGCGCGGGCGTTCAACATGGCTTGTTCCACAACACGCAAACGCGGCTTTGGTATTTAGGGCCAATGTTTCGACGAGAGCGACCGCAAAAGGGGCGTTATCGACAGTTTATGCAGTTTGGCATGGAGGCATTTGGTTGGGCGTCCGCTGAAGCAGATGTAGAAATAATATTGGCGGGTGAACGGGTTTGGAAAAAACTCGGTGTGCGCGACGTAAAATTAGTATTGAATACCTTAGGTTCAGACCAGTGCCGGATAAAATATCGGGCAGCCCTCGTGGCGTATCTTGAAGACTTTACGGATCAATTAGACACCGACAGTCTGCGACGCTTAGCGGACAACCCCTTAAGGATACTCGACAGTAAAAATCAGAAAACACAGGCAATATTGAAAAATGCCCCGCGTATCGATGGGTATTTAGATGCGCCTGCTCAGGCGCATTTCGATAAAATGTGCGGCCTGCTCGATGCCCAAGGTGTTGACTACACCATTGATCCGGGATTGGTGCGTGGCTTAGACTATTACACTTCGACAGTGTTCGAGTGGAAAACTACAAAATTGGGCGCCCAAGATACGATCTGCGCGGGTGGTCGCTATGACAATCTAGTTGATCGGCGAGGTGGAAAATCAACGCCTGCTTGTGGTTTTGCAATGGGTTTAGATCGCGTTCTTGAATTGTTGCTAGAGGAGGATAATGCACCAGAGATCAATTGTATCGATGTGTATTTTATTTCACTCGATGCGAGTGTGAGTGCGGCGGCTTTTAGATTGGCAGAAGATTTGCGGGGTCATGGTTTATCGATTGCAATGAATCATGGCGTTGGGAAATTAAAAGCGCAATTGAAAAGAGCGGATATGAGTGGCGCGGCCTATGCGCTAATATTAGGGGATAATGAGTTAAATACCGAAACGGTGCAAATTAAACCGCTGCGAGATCAGCGGCCCGCACAGACATTGGGTTTCGACAAGCTCGTTGAATTTTTTACATTTGATGGTATCGTAAGCGAATGAATGACAAAATTGATATAGACCTCGTAGAGGACGAAGATTTAGCACGCGCTAAGGCGTGGTGGAAAGAAAACGGAACTTCGATCATCTCGGGTATCGCAATTGGCTCGGCAATGGTGGTGGGATATAGTTATTGGAATACCTATCAAGCGCAGCGCGCACAGGATATTGCACAACTCTATGAATCTTACATAAGCGCCCCGCAGGTCGACGAAAATCTTAAGGTCTTACTTGAGAAGGGCTCCACAACGGTATACGCACATTTAGCAAGAATGCGCGCCGCTAAAGAGGCTTTGGACGATCAGGATTTTCCTCAAGCAGAAAAATATTTAGGTGAGGTAATGCAATCAGGCGCAGACGAAGGTTTGCGTCGCGTAGCGGTGCTGAGGTTATCGAATGTTTTGCTCGCTCAAAAAAAGGCGGACGAGGCCATCGCACTATTGAACACCTATGAAACAGCCGAGTTACCCCTGATGCAGGCGCGTATTGCGGAACTTAAAGCAGACGCATATATTGTCAAAGGCGACGCTGATCAAGCGCGAGAACTGTATGAAAAAAGCATCGAGTTGCTGGGCGAAATCGGACAATCCACAACACTATTGCAACTTAAGCTCGATAACGCATAGGAATTTTAAACGTGAATCAAGCCCAAGCCCAAACTATGCCATCCGCCCAAGCGAATGTGAGTCGATTCCTTAAATACAGCGTATTATTGGCTGGGATAGGTTTTTTATCTGCTTGCGGTGGTCAAGCGGCGTTAAAGAAAGATCAAGCAGTCCACGCTGTGACCGCCCCCAATGTGGTAGAAAACACCAAGGCAAAGCGACTATGGCGCGCCTCGACAGCGAGCAGTTCAGAAAATCCTTCTGATTTCATGCCGATAGTGTCGGATAAGTTGATCTTCACTAGCAGCGAAAACGGACGGATAGAAGGTTTTTCTATTGATACAGGTGAACGACAGTTTCAAACCAAACTGGATGCGAGCTTGCTGGTTAATGTGGGCGTCAATACTCTCAGTATTGTCGCAGCAACAACGGGAGGCGAGATCATTGCGATTGATCGCACTCAAGCAACCGAAAAGTGGCGCATCGCGGTAGGACGTGCAATTTCGGCAGCGCCGGCGGTGACGGATCAAATCGTGGTGATCCGCACGATTGATGGGCATCTGATGGGCGTGAATGCGACCAGTGGTGAAGCAATATGGGGTCTAGATCGGCCAGTTGCCAGCCTAAGCGTTGGATTGGATTCTCCAAGTTTAATTGCAGGTGAGGGCGTTATTACGGGGTTTTCCAGTGGACGCGTGTTGGCGAGCAACCTATACAACGGACTGCCCTTTTGGGAAAGACGCGCGGTTCGTCCGAAAGGCAAAAACGATATTGAACGTTTGATTGATCTTGATGCCCCCCCCGTGCTGGCGGGAGCAGCGGTTTTAGTCGGTGCATATCAAGGTGGCGTTATTGCCTATCGTGTGCGCGATGGCGGGGAAATTTGGCGGAATGCTGCATTGGCTACCCGCAAAGAAATTGCGGTGTCGCCGCAGGCTTTAGCGGTCATCGCACCGCAAAGTGAAGTGGTACTTGTAGAGGCTGCCACCGGAGAGATGCGTTGGCAGCAGACGCAGTTGCGTGGGCACGGACTGTCTGGCGCGGTTCTCATGGGCGGTGAAGTTATCGTTGGCAGTCTAGATGGCGTTCTGTATTTTCTGGATATTGAAACCGGTAGTATAAAGAGTCAAATGAAACTTGGAATCGGGGCGATTAACGCCCTAAAAGAAGTTGGCGAAGACTTGCTTGTTTATTCTGCACGGTCCGGCGATTTGGTGTCCATTAAGCCCTAGTAGTGTCTTGAACTGTATGCATCAATCAGTGAGACAAGCGGTGGTCAGATACGCGACGCATTTTGCAATGAATGGTCGCTCCCTTCATAAGAAACGCAACACAGTAGAGGGCCACCTATTGTCTCGCCCGAAGGGAATCCCCCAAATACCCCAGTTCGGCGTTGTCACCTTTGCCGAGGTAACAACCGTTGGCTCTAGGCGACGCCTGATCTTGGAATATTTGGGGAGTTCTGATAGACGCATACAGTGCAGAACACTACACTAGATGTTGCCTGTGCTTGCCCTGCTTGGTCGGCCCAATGTGGGTAAGTCGACCCTATTTAATCGCTTAACCGCGAGCCGAGATGCAATCGTTGATGATCAGCCGGGTGTTACGCGTGATCGATTGTATGGACGCGGCAAACTTGGATCTAAGCCGTATCTGGTTGTTGACAGCGGTGGCATCACTTTTCAGAATAATGAATTTGACCCTGAAATACTCGAGCAAGTTGACCTGCTGCTCGAAGATGCCAACGAAATACTCTTTTTAGTCGATGGTCGCGAGGGGATTCAAACCCAGGATGAGCAAATCGCGCGAAAACTCCGGAAGACCGGTATCAATGTAACAGTATTGGTCAATAAAAGTGAAGGTCAAGAAAAAGGCCTTGCAACGGCTGATTTTCACACCCTGGGCTTGGGTGATCCCGTTGCGATTTCTGCGAGTCGAGGAGATGGTGTCAAAGCGTTCATTGAGAACCTGCTTTCATCGTATCAAGTAAATGATGATCCGATTGACGATACAATTCCAAGAGTCGCCTTAGTCGGGCGACCCAACGCCGGAAAGTCAACATTGACCAATGCTTTGTTGGGCGAGGATCGCGTCATCGTAAGCGACGTGCCGGGGACGACCCGCGATAGTGTTAATGTTGAGGTAGAGCATAAAGGACAAGTATTTCGGTTAACCGATACTGCGGGTGTGCGCCGTCGAGCCAAAGTATCAGAAACAATTGAAAAGTTTTCAATCATCAAAACCTTGCAAGCGGTTGAACATTGTAATGTCGCGGTATTGGTTTTAGATGCACATGCGGGAATTAGCTCACAGGACGTTACGATTGCCAATATGATCCAAAACATGGGGAGAGCAATCGTGGTGGTGATCAATAAATGGGATGGTCTGGATCGTCGCGATAAAACAGTGATTGAAACGGCGATGGACATAAAATTTCCGTTTATGCATCATGTTGAAGTGCTGCACATTTCAGCAAAACATGGAACAGCGGTCGGTAATTTGTTGCCGATGGTGAAGCGCGCCTATGATTCAACATTTCGAGATTTTCATACTGCTGAGTTGAATCGCTATTTATCGCGCGCGGTGGAGCATACTTCGCCGCCCATGAGACAAGGGCGTAAGATCAAAATTAAATTTGGCCATCAAGCGGGCAAAAATCCGCCGGTAGTGGTGCTACACGGAAACCAAGTTGATAAATTACCCAAAACGTATATACGATACTTACAAGGTGCTTTAGCGGAGGCCTACGGTTTGGTCGGTGTGACAGTACGCTTAATTCCTCGGGTCGAGGATAACCCCTATAAACCAGATCCGACGGCGCGTCCAAAACGGACAACCAATTCAAAGGCGAATTCTAACGCAAGGCGAAAAAAACGCCGTTAAAATTCATCTGGGTTAATAACACTGCCTATGTGTTTGTTTTTGAATCGACAGTTGCCGTTATGCTTCCCCTATATAGCTTCGCTTGGACCGAGTCGCCCAGCTTAAGCTCGTTCGCGCTGCGGATGAGGGCACCTTCGGCGTTTTGTACGATGGCATATCCGCGCGCGAGAGTATGGTGCGGACTAAAGGCATTGTTCTTTATGTTTAATCGTTCGAGTGTGTTGTATTTGTTTACCAGCAGGTTTTGTATCGCTTTATCCAAACGGAAATTTAGGCGATTGAGCGCATTCGATTGATAGGCCATTTGCACCGCGGGGGCACAAGTCCGTAAACGAAGTTTAAGCTGTGCCAAATGCCTGCCTCGATCTTGCAATTGCTCGAGATAGCTGGCCCTCAGTTTCAATTTGGATTGTTCGAGCAAGCCGGATTGAAGACCCAAGCGATCTGCCGGATGTTTAAGTCTTTGTTTAGTTATATCCAATCCTTGTTGCAGGGTGGCAAGTTTTTGCTCAATCTCAAGGCCGAGGCTGCTATTCAAATGAGCGAGAGATCGTTTCAACTCAGCGATATCGGGCGTGATTAATGCGGCGGCGGCGGTGGGTGTCGGGGCGCGTAAATCTGCCACGAAATCGCTGATCACAGTATCTGTTTCGTGTCCTATCGCGCTCACTAAAGGCACGGGACAACTTGAAATTGCGCGCGCTAGCGCTTCATCGTTAAAGGCTAGTAAATCTTCCATACTGCCCCCTCCGCGGGCAAGTACAATGACGTCTGGTGTATCGTCGATAGCGATTTTAAGCTGTTCGATGATTTCATCGCTCGCGCGCTGGCCTTGTACGCGAGTCGGGTAGATGCTTAAACGTGCGAAGGGGTAGCGCAAGCTCAAAGTGCTAATGATGTCATGGAGGACTGCGCCCGACGGGGAGGTAATGAGTGCAATATGTTTGCATGCTGTTGGGATGGCCTGCTTGTTTTCTGCATCGAATAGGCCTTCGGCTGCTAATTTAGATTTGAGTGCCTCGAACTGGCGGCGCAATTCACCTTCTCCAGCGGCTTCAATATACGAACAGATAAGCTGAACATCGCCGCGTCCGGTGTACATTGAGATTTTGCCGCGAATTAATATTCGCGCACCGTCCGCCGGTAAACTCGTGGCCAAGTATTTTTTATTTTTAAACAATACGCATTTTAGTATGCTGTTGTTCTCTTTTAATGCAAAGTAGATATGGCCAGAAGAGGGCATTGACACACTAGCCACTTCACCTTCTATCCAAACGTCAGGGTAGCTTTTCTCGAGCACGTCCTTTATTTCGGACGATAATTGCTCGACGGTGTAGATCATATTAGGCATTGAGGTGGAAGGTTGGGTCCCGTGTTTATTATTGACATAAAAAAACCGAGCGACTAGCTCGGTTTCTTTGAATAGCCATTGGAGTGGCCTAACTTAGCAATGGCTTAGTTATAGTAAGGCTTCACTCCTGCGTAACGCTTGGCTTGTGCAATGCCAATAGCGGCTGCTTTTGAAATATGTGCTGCGATACGGTCCGCTTCTGCAGCGTCGCCAGCTTCGGCCTTTTTGTGTGCTGCTTTGAGCAGCTTTGATAAACTAACCGCACTACCACCCGTGGCTTTATCAATTACGCGCCATTCTCCGGAAACTGCTTTAGCCGCTTTCACGTCAGCAGCTGCCTGTGTGAGGGCTGCACTGGGCGCCATCATTTTTGCTTTATCGTCACTTCCTGCTGAAGCGCAGCCTGCGATGACAAGAGTGCTCGCGAGCGCCATTACTAATGATTTTTTCATCTTTTCTCCCAGTGGATATTTATATGGTATTAACAATATGCCCATGTGGTTGCACAGTGGGCGGATCAATGTATACTTCTTATTAGCCTATATAGTACAACAAACTGGGTAGCAGCAGGGAAAGAAATTTTTATCCGCGGCCAAGGTTTCTTTGATAAGAAAACCGCACAACTATTTTAGATTAAATCGCTGGCAGGGGTGCAAGCGAATTTATTGTTTCTGTATAATCGGTAGATGGAAAATATAGAACTTGCACTCACCTTCGACGATGTTCTACTCGTCCCTCAACGGTCTGCTGTTTTACCCCATCAAGCAGATCTTAAAACAGCATTTACGCGAGATTTAAATCTCAACATACCCTTAGTATCTGCCGCGATGGATACTGTTACAGAATCTCGCGCGGCGATATGTTTAGCGCAAGAAGGGGGAGTGGGCGTTGTACACCGAAACTTATCCCCGAGCCTACAAGCTGAACAGGTATCTAAGGTAAAGAAACACGAAAGTGGTGTGATCCATGACCCGATCACCGTTAATCGTGACGCCCGCGTCAGTGATGTATTGGAACTTATGCTCACACATCATATTTCGGGGGTGCCTGTGGTTGACGGAAGTCGGGTAGTCGGGATAGTGACCAATCGAGATTTACGCTTCGAGCTTAATCATGATGCGCCGATTAGTGAGATTATGACGCCGCAGGCGCGTTTGGTCACCGTTAAAGAGGGTGCAAGCCATGGCCGGGTTAAAAAATTACTCCACGAACACCGGATTGAAAAATTAATTGTTGTTGACGATGATTTTAATCTTAAAGGCCTGATTACCGTTAAAGATATTCAGAAGTCCACAGATTTCCCAAACGCTTGCAAAGATGAGCAAGGCCGGTTATTGGTGGCCGCCGCGGTGGGCACGGGCACAGATTCTGATGAACGCGTCGAAGGCTTGGTTCGTGCTGGGGTGGATGCGATTATTGTGGATACCGCTCATGGCCATTCTATTGGCGTGCTTGATCAGGTAAAAGCCATTAAATCACAATACGACGTACAGGTAATCGGTGGCAATATCGCCACCGCAGAGGCAGCTTTAGATTTGGTGAAAGCCGGCGCAGATGCTGTCAAGGTCGGAATCGGTCCTGGCTCGATATGTACCACGCGCGTGGTGGCGGGCGTTGGCGTACCGCAAATACAAGCCGTTATGAATGTTGCTAAAGCCTTGAAAGGATCCGGTGTGCCATTTATTGCGGACGGAGGTTTGCGATATTCCGGAGATATTGCCAAGGCGATTGCGGCGGGAGCAAATTGCGTGATGGTAGGCGGCCTGCTCGCAGGAACGGATGAAGCGCCCGGAGAAATAGAGATGTATCAAGGCAGGTCATACAAATCTTATCGTGGCATGGGTTCATTGGGCGCGATGGCAAAAGGTTCGAAAGACCGCTATTTTCAAGAAGGTGTCAAAAGCCCAGAGAAACTCGTGCCTGAGGGAATAGAAGGCCGTGTTGCCTATAAAGGGCCGATGATAAATATTATTCATCAGCTGATGGGCGGCTTGCGTTCTAGTATGGGATACACCGGCAATGCGACGATTGATGAGATGCGAACAGAGGCAAAGTTTGTTCGCATTACCAACGCAGGCATGAACGAAAGTCACGTGCATGATGTGTCAATCGTAAAAGAAGCCCCCAATTATCACCGTAGCTAGTGTAGTGTATTAAATAGATCGTATATATCAGAGCGCCCAAATGATCCCAGACAAGACACAGACAGTAGTGAATGGTGTACCTTAATAAGGGCTGTAACGCAGTATTGGGTTATTTGGGGGCTGCTCCCTGCGGGCGAGACAATAAACGGCCATCTACGTTGTTGCATTTCTTGCAAAGGACTGGCCATTCACTGCGAAACGCGCCTAGTATCTGGCCGTTTCTTGTCTCGCTGATACATACGATCTATTTAATACACTACACTAGCGTTATATCAAAAATTAATCATTGTGAGTGATCCGAGAACAGATCAAATATTGGTGATTGATTTTGGGTCGCAATACACCCAGTTGATCGCGCGCAAGGTGCGCGAAGCGGGGGTATATTGTGAAATTTACCCATTTGACGTGCCGATGGAAGCGATCGAAAAGTTTGCGCCCAAGGGTGTCATTCTGTCTGGCGGCCCCGAATCAGTCACCACCGAGGAGACGCCCCGCGCACATCTGGGAATTTTTAAATTAAGGGTGCCCGTGTTAGGTGTTTGCTATGGTATGCAAACGATGTCTGCGCAACTCGGGGGGCAGGTTGAGGGTTCTGAACATAAAGAATATGGCCACGCCAGCATCAATTTTCTTGCGCCTTGTGCCTTGTTTGAAAATATCAATTGTCAGTCGATAGATGTCTGGATGAGTCACGGCGATCGCGTCAGTACGATCCCCAAAGGTTTTAACATTGTGGGCGCAAGTGCTAACGCGCCGCTGGCAGCTTTTGCGGATGAGTCTCGGAAATTTTATGGTATCCAGTTTCATCCTGAGGTGACCCATACTGCAGATGGTCAGCAAATAATTGACAATTTTGTGCATACGATATGCGGCTGCAAAAATGATTGGCAGAGCAGCAATATTATTGAGCAAAGCATCGATAAGGTACGTGAGCAAGTTGGGGAGGATGAGGTGATCCTAGGGCTGTCCGGTGGGGTCGACTCTTCTGTTGTAGCCGCTTTATTACATGAGGCGATTGGCGATCAACTGACTTGTATCTTCGTGGATAACGGCTTATTGAGACTGGATGAAGGCGATCAAGTGATGCAAGCTTTTGCGGACAACTTGGGGGTAAAAGTTATCAGGGTTGATGCCGAGGATGTGTTTCTTGACGGCTTAAAAGGTGAGGCCGACCCCGAGGTAAAACGCAAAATTATTGGAAATTTATTTATCGAGATTTTTGAACGAGAGGCCCGTAAGTTGGACAACGCGAAATGGCTGGCACAGGGTACCATTTACCCGGATGTTATCGAGTCGGCGGGTAATAAACTCGGTAAGGCGAAAGTGATCAAATCTCATCATAATGTGGGGGGCTTGCCAGATAATATGGCGCTCGGTTTGGTCGAGCCGCTGCGTGACCTGTTCAAAGATGAAGTACGGGCATTGGGCGTAGAACTTGGTTTGCCTGCAAAAATGATTTATCGACATCCGTTCCCAGGGCCGGGTTTAGGGGTTCGAATATTGGGTGAAGTCAAAAAGGAATTCGCAGATATCTTGCGCCAAGCCGATGCAATCTTTTTGGAGGAGTTGTATCGGCATGATCTCTACGATGGGATCAGTCAAGCATTTGCAGTGTTCTTGCCGGTTAAATCAGTGGGTGTGGTCGGTGATAACCGCGCCTATGAGTATGTGATTGCCTTAAGGGCGGTTGAGACGATCGATTTTATGACCGCGATATGGTCGCAGATTCCATACGATGTACTGGCCATTGTTTCAAGTCGAATTATTAATGAAGTGCGGGGCGTGAGCCGAGTTGCTTATGATATTTCGGGTAAACCGCCTGCAACGATTGAGTGGGAATAAGCAACATTTAGCCTATATGCGACTTGCTTTCGAGCAAGCGCAATGCGCCGCCGCTGAAGATGAAGTCCCCGTGGGGGCTGTGATCGAGCTGCAGGGGAAAATAATTGGATCAGGCCATAACCAGAATCGCCAGCTAAACGATCCGAGCGCTCATGCCGAAATCAATGCACTGCGTGCCGCGGCACAGCATGTAGACAACCTTCGCCTAAACGGCGCAAATCTTTATGTGACATTAGAGCCTTGTGTGATGTGCGCGGGGGCGATCTTGCATGCTCGAATTGATCGAGTATTTTATGCAACGGCCGACGTTCGATGGGGCGCAGCGGGCAGCATTGCCAACGTACTCGAATCGCCTTTACTGAACCATCAATGCCAAGTGGTTGCAGGCTATTTGCAGCAAGAGTCTGCTGCATTACTGGAGAAATTCTTTGCTGAAAAAAGAAAAACTAAGCACTCAGCGCGTTAGATATATTCAAAGGCGTCGATTTCAGAGTGGCTTGCTTGCGATATACGTCTAACGTGCGTTTAAAATATTGAGATTGTCTTGTGCAACTTTATCGCCTTGTTCGGCTGCGCGCTTTAGCCAGTACAATGCGAGTTGGCGATCATATTTAACGCCATCACCCGTACCGAAAAGCACCCCTAAATTGGTTTGCGCGCCACCATACCCTTGATCTGCCGCGCGTTGATATAGTGACGCGGAATGTTTAACATCTTTTTTTAAGCCCACCCCAAGTTCGTAAGCGGTGCCCAAATCTGTTTGTGCCCAGGCTTCACCATTTTGTGAGGCACGCAAAACAGTGGGGAGTGCACGAACGATCCATTGGTTGGCTAAATCTATATTTTTGACAACGGTTCTGCCTTGGTAATACATAATGCCAATGCGAAACTGTGCACGCGCGATATCGTCTTCTGCCAAGGGATGCAGTTTTTCAAATGCAGTATTGTAATTTCCAGTGTAGTAGGCGTCGATTCCTTCCGTCAATTGTAAAAGCTGATTGTTTTGAGAGGGGCTAATCAGCGGGGCGTTTTGATCCGAAACCGATAGTTTTGGCAGAGCTGCTTGTTGAACTTCAATTTCACTTGTTTCGACCCCTGCAACGTTATCTGACAATGGCGGGGTTTCCCCTCGATCTGTGTTTTCGTTTGAGATGAGAAACACGCTGTCCAAGTTTTCTACTTCTAAGTCAGCTGATTCTTGGCCGGTTTGCGGGTTATTCAATTGCTGAGAACGTACTTGCGCCAAGTTGAGCAACGAGTTTAGATCCGCGACCAATTTAGGGTCTGCACCCGTTTCTTGCAGACGTTCGATTTGTTCAATTGCGGAGTTAAATTCAGCTCGTGCAATGGCCAATTTAGCGATTTCACTTCTTTTAAGATGAATTTGACGCAAGCCAGATTGCGCCGAAGCATTGTCTATATCAATTTCTAAGGCTCGACTATATAAGTCATAGGCGACACGCAATTTAATCGGTGTGGCGCTCATCGCGGACAGAGCATCATCTAAGGTCGCTTTCAAACGCTGTAAGCGCTCAACTTTTCGTTGAGCAGTTTCTGCGGCGAGTAGTTCGGCACTGATACCTTGCGCGATGGACTGGCGCATCTCGGTTTGAAAAGGGTGGTTTGCTTGAATTACATCGAGCTGATTCAACCAACGCTCGGCCAATTCGTATTGTTTTTCTTGAATGGCGATTTCCGCATTTTCGGTTAGGATTTGCAAAATTTGCGATTGGCCAAGCAGTGCAAGCTTATGTTTCGAATCAAGGCCAAGGATTTCTTGATAGGCTGACCAAGCATTGTTTGAATGATTGTCTGTGTAGATCTCGGCACGCATCCTATTTCTTGCCAACGCAAGTAGCGGTTTAATTTTGTTTTCCAAATCAATCAGTTGACGGTACTCATCGGCACGCAGTTGGTCTGCTTGTTGAGTGATCGGCATGCGTTCATTGCTAACAATAGGCTGATAAATTTCTGGATTCCAATTATTTCCAGCTTGTGCGCCAATGAGTAAATCGTCCGGGTGAGCGTTCTCAATATTCTGCGCGATAGGCAGGGCATAAAACTGAAGCCATAAATAGCCGCCGAGTATGAATAGCGCGGTCATGGCTGACCAGACCAAGGGATGGCCGAGCACCTTGGCCGAAGTGATCGTGCTTAGCCAAGTACTTTGGCCTTCTAGGTGGGCAGGAGATTTTTCGAGCGGGCTCGCTTCTAGGGTACGCATCTTAAGTACAATACTACCATAGCGACTAACTGTTCTTAAGGCTTAGGCTGGTCAAGAGCGGTAAAAACGAAAACAATTTTGTGAGGAACATTACTGGAAGATATCCTTAGCTATCTTAGGGTTAGCCTTGCGAATTAAAGTTTGCAATTATTGATTTTCACCCCATAGTTTTAGACATGAATTGGTGCAAACAAACAAGAAGGAAACTATAATTTAATGCTTCGCCTTTCAATATGGGCACCTTCGAAATAAACAGAATATATGAAAGCTTTTTTTGATTTCTTACCGCTAATATTATTTTTTGCGGCGAATAAATTTTATGACATTTATGTTGCGACAGCGGTTTTGATCGGCGTGACGTATTTACAAGTGGCTTTCTTTTGGCTCAAAAACAAACGCTTGGAAAGAATTCACCTCATCATGCTCGTCGCGGTGACAATTTTTGGGGGCTTGACTTTATTGCTGCGTGACCCAGCGTTCCTTAAATGGAAAGTGTCGGTCGTCAATTGGTTATTCTCTGCGGTGATTTTTGGATCGATATGGCTAAACCGATCCGTCATCAAAGCGATGCTAGGTAAGCAAATTCAATTACCGAACTTTATCTGGACGCGCCTGACTATTGCTTGGGGCTTATTCTTCTTAGGGATGGGGTTCTTGAATATGTATATTGCTTTTTACTATCAAGCCCACTTGCCGGAAGCGGTGAGATTGGACACCTGGGTAAACTTTAAAGTGTTTTGGGTGTTGGGTCTAACCCTCGCATTTAGCCTTATCCAAATGCTGTTTATTGCAAAATACATTGAGCCAGAATCAAGTGACGACAATACCGAGGCCGAGGATAATTGATGTTATACGCGATATGGGCAGAAGACTTCCCCAATAGTCTTAAGGCAAGAGCCAAGGCAAGACCTGCACACGTTGCAAGGCTTAAAATATTGGCGGAAAATGGCCAGTTGCTCATGGCAGGCCCTCTGCCTGCTGTGGACAGCACCGATCCGGGAGAAGCGGGAATGACGGGCAGTTTAGTGGTGGCGGAATTTACCTCCTTGCCAGCTGCGCAGTCTTGGGCAGATGCTGATCCCTATATCGACGCCGGGGTTTACGAACAGGTCACTGTAAAGCCTTACTTAAAAGTGCTCCCATGAGCGCGCGCATGCAAAAGATCGAAGCCTTGCTGCAATCTGCACTTCAGCCCGAATCCCTAGATTTGATTGATGACAGTCACAAGCATGCGGGACATGAAGGCGCGAAGTCTGGCGGCGGGCATTACGATCTGACCATCGTTTCCGCTAAGTTTGAAGGTGAGAATGGGCTGGGTCGACATCGACTGATTTACGCGGCACTAGCAGAAATGATGCCCAGTGAAATACACGCCTTGAGTATCAAAGCCTTTACACCAGACGAAATATAATAATCTTA
>CBDBQB010000002.1:0-21601 GCA_965209105.1 Candidatus Poriferihabitaceae bacterium
AAAACCGTACTGCTTGATCTTATCTGTGTCTTCGGGAGATACAGAGGCACTCATATTTAATTGGTGATCACGTCCTGCCACATTGCGGTGCGAATAACCGACCCCTAATCGTGTATGAGTGGATTGCGCATTTCCAGTATTGTTTAGCCAGCTATATAGCTGTACAGGATGCGTATCATTAACGTCAATTTGTGCATCCATCGTTCCGGGCATATCGCCGCGGCCAAAAGTGAGCTGCGTACGTTTGGCAGTGTTGGCATTTGCAACAGCCAGCACGCGCGTTAATTTTTTGCGATTGGGTGTTTGGCCGGGTTTTAACTGCGGCAAGCTGCGCTTCAAGTTCTCTTCAGAGAAAAAGTGATTCCCAACCGCGCTCACTTTACCAATCGTGAGTGCCGTAATTTCCAGAACAACCGTGCCAGAATCTAAGGTTTGGGGGGGCAAGCTAACGCGATGAAAAGTATGGCCCCGTCGGTGCAAGCTCGCTTCAAGCGCCTTGGTTGCCCCTCGCAGTCGCTCGATATCCGTGTGCTCGCCTTGATATTGCACCAGTATCTCCTGCGTTTGCTCCCTGCTGAGTGGATTGTCTCCCGATACTATAAAAGTATCTATATTGAAACTCAAAGCATGGACGCTTCCCTGACAACAAATCACGATGAGCCATATCGACGCAATCAGGGTACTTTTTGTTTTTATTGTTTTGTGAGTCTTTCTCATGTTTTTCGAATCGGTATGAATTTCACTGTTCGGGTAAATAATGTTCTACGCTATATCACTCACAGTCGCTTCGTCTTATCTGACCACCTCTAGAGTATGCGCGTAACCGTGTAGCAAGGTGTGAGATTGGTCACACATTATAGCCAATTACGCACTATTCAAGTTAAATCTGACCCAATCAGCTCTCAGGCAGCCTTTAATGACCCAACAAGAACAAAATCACATCCCTAAATTTCATAATATCCATTTTAGAAAATTCTTAGCTATATCTGTACAGCTATTCCAATTTAGACCCAACTACCCATCAGTAAACTTCAGGTATTCTTCAACAAGCTGATTTGCGCTTTTGCAACGCCTACGCAAACGCACCCGCCTTGGGATATTGGCGCAGGAATCGTACATCACACCCTTTTCTCTCAATAGAAAAATAAAGATTAAGGATTGAATATCCCCGTTGCTTCAGCCAGAGCTTTCTGTCAGGCTCCCCGTCGGTTAGACAGCAAATATTATCGCAGTGCATATGCAAGACCCCCAGCACAGACCCGCCCTCACTGATCGAAGCTTCAACGGTTATATAAGTTTACTGACCAGCTATATCGTTTGGGGCTTGTTCCCTTTGTATTGGCAACTCCTTAGCCATGTCTCACCGCTCGAAATCACGATGCACCGCGTGCTTTGGTCCATACCCGTCCTCGCCATATTGGTCCACACTAGCGTGTCGAGGCGCGCCGATTTTACCCTCACTATTCGCACAGGCAATGAGCTGAAAATGCTCGCCATTACTTCTGTTCTCATTACGCTTAACTGGGGAATATACGTTTGGGCAGTCTCCAATGCATTGGTTGTAGAGGCGAGCATGGGCTATTTTCTATCACCGTTACTGCATATCCTAGCGGGGGTATTTGTATTTAAAGAAAAACTCAAACCAGTTCAGTGGCTTGCCCTCTTTCTAGCAGCAGCGGGAGTGATCTTATACATGATTGCTCAAGGGAAATTCCCATGGGTGGGCATAGGCGTGGCGACAAGTTTCGCGGCTTACGGCGTATTGCGTAAAAAAATACAAACAAAAGCAATCGTCGGCTTATACACAGAAACCTTGATGATTGGGCCGTTTGCGCTCGCAGTGATACTCTATTTACACACACAGGGCAGCGCCCATTTTCTAGAGAGTACCGTGACAACAGATGGATTGTTGATTTTAACTGGGCTCGTGACCGTAGTCCCCCTTGGCCTTATTTACCATCGGCGCGCGTCTGCTTCCAATGACAACGGTAGGAATGCTATTTTATATCAATCCCAGTATTCAATTTGTACTTGGGGTATTCATTTTCCAAGAGGCTATGAGCATCACCAAGCTGATCGCATTTGGCACTATTTGGACGAGCATCGCCCTTTATATAGGCTCGTTGGCGCATACCAAAAACCCATCAGCCGAACTTTAGATTTAGCGCTTTTCTAGCTGGTCTGACAGACTCAACTAAAGCAATTGAAATATTATCTGCTGCCGAACGGCGAAGAGCGGCACTCAATAAATTTTGAATCACCCCTTCTATCGTGCCTGCGCGAGCTTTGAGTATTTTAGCTATAAGTTCATCATCCAACACACCGCTTAAGCCGTCACTACAAAAGAGATAAATATCCCCAGGCTCGACGACTTCATAGCTCATCACCACTTCACACTCGGATTGTATCCCCAATGCATTGGTAAGAATATGCTCAAATGCGCTGATATGCCGACCCTCATTGTACTCGATGTCATGGTTACGCATCTCTTGCGCAACCGTTTGATCAGCGGTGAGCTGCTCGAATTTCTGTTTGCGAAATCGATACATCCGACTGTCACCAACATTTGCAAAAATAACTTTGTCATCTTCGTATTTTGCAGCGACCAAGGTCGTTCCCATACCAGAATAGTCCTGCTTCACTTCTGACATACGATAGACCTCTGCATTTGCACGAATCACGGCACTCTCCAATCCCACACCATCGCGAACTGCATCCCGAATAACCTCAACCGCTTTGCGACTCGCCACTTCGCCCGCGTTATGTCCACCCATCCCGTCTGCCAGCACAACTAAGGCGTGCTGAGGGAATACCGCAACAGAATCTTGATTTGATTTTCTAACCGCCCCGACATCGGTGCCGCAGGACATTTCCAGTTTAGCCATCTACCTGAAGTAGTATAAATTTATATCGAACGCAATAAGGCGTTAATCCCAACCTTACCAAGCGTCTTTTCGTCAACCTTCTTTACGATGACTGCACAATATAAACTATGTGTCCCATCTTTTGCGGGCAAGTTCCCCGATACCACGACAGAACCAGGCGGGACATAACCATAACTGACTTCACCCGTTTCACGGTCATAGATTCGAGTACTTTGGCCGATATAAACACCCATCGAAATGACTGAACCCTTGCCGACAATAACCCCTTCAACGACTTCGCTTCGAGCGCCAATAAAGCAATTGTCTTCGATAATTGTCGGCCCAGCTTGTAGCGGTTCCAACACTCCGCCGATCCCCACACCGCCCGACAAGTGAACGTTTTTACCTATCTGGGCGCATGATCCCACGGTCGCCCAAGTATCGACCATCGAACCCGAATCAACTCGCGCACCAATATTCACAAAGCTTGGCATCAAGACGACATTATCAGCGATATAAACGCCTTTGCGCACTGCGGCTGATGGCACTACCCGAAAACCACCTCGCTTGAAATCGGCTTCTGTATAGTCTTCGAATTTGCTCGGCACTTTGTCATAATATTTCGCATCAGGGCTTTCTACAATTTGGTTGTCGCGGATTCTAAAAGATAGCAAGACAGCCTTTTTTAGCCACTGATTCACCTGCCATTGACCGTCAACTGGCTCCGCAACACGCGCCTCGCCTGAATCGAGCAAGTCGATCGCCCGTGTCACCGCGTTGCGAACGTCTTCCTGCACATTGTCCGGTGTGATGTCTGCACGATCATCCCATGCTTGCTCTATGACTGTTTGAATTTCTTGCATTGAATATGATTTATTAAATTAGATGGTTAAACCGAGCCGATATTCTAGCAGAGACCTCAGCATAACGTAGCGAGCGCAGAAAAGACTAGGCAAAAGTGAGCGAAAAAGCGCAGTTTATAGGTATTTACCACTTCGTGTCCCCGCATTTTGAGCGAGCTTTTAACAACGTATTTGCAAGCGCAGTAGTTATGCTGGGGGCTCTAGCAGTTTAATTTCACGACATAAGCCGGTGATCGGTAGAAAGCAGCATTTTTAGACACCAAAATTTTGGCTCACGATCCCATCCAAAAAGCTTAAACTCCTTTATCGAGGTCCCAATCGAAAATTGGCATTGGGGTTATTGTAAAATTCTATTTTGCGCCCACAAAAAGCGGGGTTAAATCGTGCTTCATATGATAATTTCGACTGCATATAGGTTCCTGATGAATAGCAAATTTACGCCTCTAATGTTTAATCGGCCGTTCTCGCTTAATTTGTGGTCAATCAAATAGATTTTATAGATGATACTTAACGTCTTAAGAACCAGCTGGCCGCTATTTCTCGGCATTGCATTTTTAATGCTTGGCAACGGCTTACAAGGTACGCTGATCTCTTGGCGCGCCACTTATGAAGGCTTTAATCCCAGCACCACAGGTTTGATCATGGCTGGATACTATGCCGGCTTTTTAGCGGGGTCGATGATCACGCCCGGCTTAGTGCGCAGTGTTGGATATATCCGAGTGTTTGCAGCACTTGCTTCGCTTGCCTCCACCGCAGTGCTGTTTCAAGTGTTGTATATCGACCCCATCAATTGGTTCGCGATGCGTCTAATCACTGGCTTTTGTTTTGCCGGTAGCTATGTGATCGCGGAAAGTTGGCTAAATGCGAGTTCTAACAATGAAACACGCGGTCAAACCTTGTCTTTTTATATGCTGATTTCTTATGGTGGTTTGGCCGGCGGACAGTGGCTACTGAATCTTGCGCCACCGTCAGGTTTCAGTCTATTTTTGTTGGCCTCAATTTTGTTGTCGCTCGCCTTGATTCCATTGCTGATTCGTCGCACGGTCGTACCGGATAGCGAAGATGGTGAAAATTTGGGCATCATGGAATTAATCAAAAGCTCACCTGCGGGCATGTTTAGTGTCTTCGTTGGCTCAAGTGCGCACGGCGCGATGTTTGCGATGGGCGCAGTATTTGCCGTTAAGGTCGGCATGACCGTGTCAGAAACGGCTTTATTTATGAGTACTTTTATCGCCATGGGCGCGATCGCACAATGGCCGCTGGGCTGGTTATCTGACAGAATTGACCGCCGTATAGTCCTCATGGGGTCTGGGCTAATTGCATCGGCGCTGTGTGTGGTTTTAAGCCGACTTGAGCCCAGCAGCACGCCCTTTTTCTTCGTCTTTGCAGCCCTGGGTGCGATCTCTTTACCGATATACTCTATTGCCGTGGCACAAACAAATGATCGACTTAAACCCGAGCAAATGACAGATGCAAGCAGCACAATCGTACTTGTCGCGGGTATCGGCTCAATTTTTGGCCCCGTGCTCGCGGGTTACCTGCTCAATAAGTTAGACGCAATGGGCTATTTGTTATATTTAGGCCTGACGCATTTCATCATCGCCATTGGCGTCACCATCTTTATGTTACGACGCAAGGCCGTTCCAAGCGAGGAACAAACACAGTACCAAGCTGTGCCACCCCGCCTGACAGGCGTGGGCATGGAAGCTGTCGCCATGAATGCGGAAGATTCTATCGAATCAGACACCAGTGACGAGAATGAGTGAGCCGCTTGTGTTTTTCCGATAAAACCGCATGATAACAAGCAAATACACCGATATCTAAGGCAGAGAGGCGCCTTGTATGAGTACACTATACGAAGAAGAAGTAACTTGGGTTCATCATTGGGATGATCGTCTTTTTAGCTTTAAGACTTCCCGTCACCCAGGCTATAGATTTAAAACCGGCGAGTTCGCCATGATTGGCATCGAAATAGAGGGCAAGCCGCTGATGCGTGCATATAGTTTCGCGAGCGCCAACTACGCCGATGAATTTGAATTCTTTAGTATCAAAGTACAAGATGGGCCGCTGACGTCTCATCTGCAAAATTTGCAAGTGGGCGACACTGTCCTGATCAACAGTAAATCAACGGGGACGCTCATTCTTGATCGACTACTACCCGCGAAACGCCTCTACCTCATTGCGACTGGCACTGGGCTTGCGCCCTTTTTGGGCATTATCCGAGATCCCGAAACCTACGAAGCCTATGAGCAAGTTATTCTCACGCATGGCGTTCGCACGGTCTCTGCCTTGGCCTATCAAGATTTGATTCAAAACAGCTTACCCCAAGACGAATATCTCGGAGAAATGGTCTCCGAGAAACTCATCTATTATCCAACGGTTACGCGCGAACCTTATAAAACCAATGGTCGCTTAACCCAGTTGATTGAGAACGGCAAGATGTTCACAGACTTAGGCGTTCCTGAACCCACACTTGAAGACGATAGGTTTATGATTTGCGGAAGCATGATGCTCAACAAGGATATGATCGCTTTGCTAGACGAACGCGGCTTTACGGAATCACGCCGCGGTGAACAAGCCCACTATGTTGTTGAACGGGCATTTGTAGAACGCCCGGATTAGCGCCTTTGTGGTTCACAAATGAGCCTTCAGACTTCCATCCGGGTACTTAAATTCTCAGCTCGAAATGAGCTGCCCTCGCAGTGTAACAGCCTTAAGTAAATCTATTACAATCAAGGTTTATCGATAATATTTTAGGGGGCGCATGGATATTCTGCTTCAAGCATTTATCTTCCTAACGGCGGGCGTGGTGGCCGTGCCGGTGGCAAACCGTTTGGGATTAGGTTCAGTCTTGGGCTACCTCATTGCAGGCGCGATCATCGGCCCGTTCTGTCTTAGCTTGATTGACGACCCGAGCGATGTCATGCATTTCGCTGAATTTGGCGTTGTCATGATGCTCTTCTTGATTGGGCTTGAGCTCGAGCCTCAATTATTGTGGCGCATGCGTTTACCCATCCTTGGCTTAGGCGGTGTTCAAGTTATAACGACAACAATCGCCATTGCAGGGATTGCGATGATATTTGAAATGAGCTGGCAAACCGCACTCAGTATCGGATTAATTCTTTCGCTATCGTCAACCGCGATTGCATTGCAGACGCTAGACGAAAAAAATATGATGTCGACAGAAGCTGGTAAATCGAGCTTTGCGGTATTACTGTTTCAAGATATTGCCGTCATTCCAATCATCGCTGTTTTACCCTTGCTCGCGGTAATGCCTCAACAAGTTTCTGAGGTATCTGAACATGGTAGCACCTGGATTGCGCATCTAAGCGCATGGCAACATACTTTGGCAGTGATCGCAGCGGTACTGTCAATCGTTGTTGCGGGCCGATATATATTGCGCCCCATCTTTCGATTTATCGCCAGCAGTGGTGCGAGAGAGATGTTTACGGCCTTTGCCTTATTACTCGTTATCGGGATCGCCCTGCTCATGCAAAAAGTGGGCTTGTCTCCCGCACTGGGCACTTTTGTCGCCGGCGTGGTGTTGGCGAACAGTGAATATCGTCATGAACTTGAAGCCAATATTGACCCGTTTAAGGCGCTCTTACTCGGGCTATTTTTTATATCCGTTGGGGCAGCGATTGATTTTGGCTTGATCGTACAACAACCCAGTTTGATTATTTCATTGGTATTCGCACTCATTCTTGTCAAGCTGGTCATTTTATTTTTCATTTCTAAAGCATTTGGCATTTCAGGTGGCAATCGATATTGGTTCACCTTCGTGCTTGCTCAGGGCGGCGAATTTGGTTTTGTATTGCTCTCGCTTGCGTCACAGAACCAAGTATTGAGTACCAGCATCGTTGAAATTCTGATTGTCGTGATCGCGCTCTCGATGGTGATGACGCCGCTATTAATTATCTTGAACGAAAAGTTTATTCAGCCGTGTTTCCAAAACTCTTCGAACGAGGCACCTGCGGATGAATTCGATACGCAGCATCATCCTGTTATTATTGTGGGCTTTGGAAGAGTGGGACAAATTGTCGGTCGCATACTGCTCGCAAACAATATCCCCGTTACCATACTCGACCATAGTGCTGAACACATTGAGCGCGTGCGTGCGTTTGGATTTAAGGTGTTTTATGGTGATGCAAAACGAGAAGACCTGCTTAGACTAGCAGGCGCCGAACACGCTGAGTTGTTGGTGGTTGCAGTCGATAACCCTGAAACGATTCTGAACATTGTTAACACCGCCAAGCAGCATTTCCCTAAACTAAAAATATACGCCCGTGCCTTTGATTTAATGCACTACTACAAACTCGATCGCATTGGGGTTGATCATATCGAACGAGAAGTTTTTATGGGCTCAACGAACCTTGCCAATTGGGTACTTCAAGGCTTAAACATCACACCTAAAATGGCCAAGGAGACAGTCGATAAGTTTATCGAGTTTGATCGTGAGACTATCCAATCACTGGCTGAACACGTCGATGATGATGAAACCTATGTGCTTAAATCTCGCCAAGCGGTGGATCAACTTGAAAAGCTCATGCAAGTTCAACAAGGCGAAAAGGAGGACAAAGATTTGCTCAAAGAACCGCAGTAAGCCCCCGCCTACTCCGGTTTATCTGGCCCCTTTCGATGATGGCTGGCTTTCGGCTTGCCCTTTTTACCTTTGCGCGCCTTGGCGGGATGTTCGCCCCCAAAACGCTTTCCACCTTTTCCCTTGCTGTCATTGCTTTTGTTTGAATGACTAAAGTGTTTTTTGCGCTCATGCACCACTTTCGAAATATTTAATTTCTGACCAGCCACTCGAACATTTTTCAAATCATTGAAAATATCCTTCGGCATCCCTTCAGGCATATCGATCAGACTGAAATCATCTTGAATATTTATCTTGCCTAAGTGTTCGCTGTTTATGCCAGCCTCATTGGCAATGGCCCCGACAATATTTCCAGGCTTAACGCCATGCGTATGACCGACTTCTAATCGATATCGAGCCATACCTTTCTCCGGCGGGCCTTCCTTTCTAAACGGTCTGTCCTCACGATCTCGTCCGCCGCGTTGCCCCCGATCATCTCGTCCACCTCGGTCTCGTTGACCCCGCTGCCCACGCTCAGGCCGATCATGGTGATCTCGCTGACGTCCCCTTTCTGGAGTTGGCTGTGCTTGCAGAAGTAATGGATTATCACCTTGCGATAAATGCGCCAAAGCCGCCGCAACTTTTTCCATCGGAATCTCCTTTTCTGCTGAGAGTTCTTCAAGAATTTTGGAGAAAAAATCCAATTTTTCGTTTTCCAAGGTATCACTGATTTTCTGCTTAAATCTTGCCACCCGCCGATCATTGATCTCTTGGGTGGAGGGCAGCTGCATGAGCTCTATTTTCTGGCGTGTCGACCTTTCAATAGCACCGAGTAAACGACGCTCTCTTGGCGCCACAAACAAAATTGCGTCACCCGACCGCCCAGCGCGACCCGTGCGACCAATTCGATGTACGTAAGCTTCGGTATCATAGGGAATATCGAAATTGATCACGTGGCTGATGCGCTGTACATCCAAACCACGCGCCGCAACATCCGTCGCGACCAAGATATCAAGCTTGCCATTTTTAAGCTGGCTGATGGTTCGTTCACGCTGGTTTTGCGCAATATCGCCATTGAGTGCGGTGGCTGCATGGCCACGCGCCTGCAATTTATCGGCCAACTCAACCGTCGCGGTTTTTGTTCTCACAAAAACAAGCATTGCATCGAACTCTTCTGCTTCTAAAATGCGCGTTAAGGCATCGAGTTTATGCACGCCCTTAACCATCCAATAGCGTTGCCGAATGGTTTCTGCCGTAGTGGTTCTAACTTTAATGGTGATCTGTGCAGGATCGTTTAAATATTTCGTCGCGATACGCCTAATTTGCGTGGGCATCGTCGCAGAGAATAAGGCTATTTGTCGAGTTTTCGGGATCTGTTCAAGCACCCATTCCACATCATCAATAAACCCCATACGCAACATTTCATCGGCTTCGTCTAACACCAATATTTTAAGCTGGTTTAGTTTGAGCGTACCTTTACGCATGTGATCCATCACTCGACCGGGGGTTCCAACCACCACATGAACGCCTCGGTTCAAGGCTCTAATCTGGCCACGATAATCCTGTCCGCCGTATACGGGCAACACATGAAACCCTTTCAAATGTTTAGCATACTTTTGGAAGGCCTCAGCCACTTGGATCGCCAGCTCACGCGTCGGCGCTAAAACCAGCACTTGAGGATCTTTTTGCTTTAGATTGAGCTGCGTCAAGATTGGCAGGGCAAAGGCAGCCGTCTTACCTGTGCCTGTTTGTGCCTGACCTATAACATCCCTACCATCAAGCAAAGTAGGAATAATTTTCGCTTGAATAGGCGAAGGGGTTTCGTAACCGACCTCGTCCAATACTTTAAAAACTGCGTCGCTTAGCTCCAATTGCTCAAACGATGGGATTGATTCTGACGTCATAAAAAACCTAGGTAAAATTGCAGGAAAATAATCGCCTGACTATCCTCAATTAGAAGCCTCATAAGAGGACACTTACACTAAAAATTAGGCCTTACAGACGCGGGCGCGCAGTCTAACGGCTCATGCATAGCAATGCACGTTATATTTTATTATTTAATTATATGCTTAGATCGATAATAGGCACAGCCAAAATAGTCTACGCTCACCGTTAGGCTGCACGCAGCCAATATATTGTTTTCTAAATCACCACAGCAGCTGATTATTTGATATGATACTAATGTATAGCGATTGGAGAACAGTTATTAAGCGCTCAAACCGGAGTTTTAATGAAGGTGTGTTTTCACAGTATCAGGGTTGAATTTAAATACGAAACTTAACGATAGGTTTCATCCCATCATCTTTGACTGACCCAACTGAACAATAACCTTAGATAACAATAATTAACTTTTACAACGCTAAAACTCACAAACCCCAACGATGGAGAATATTATGAAGAAAAAAATCATACTTTATGTAACAGGATTGTCGCTGATCACGCTTTCAACATTATCGATAGCGGGTGATAAAGCAGGTGTAAGTCTAAAACATCTTCACGGAAAAGTTCCTTTTGTAACATCGGCCGCAGAGGACTTGGCAAAAGCAAAATCTCCAGTCCATCCTTTTATTAACTCTTCGTTACCAAACCCTAAGAATTACGATGGGCCCTTGTTCGAATTGAATCATAATTATCCAAAAGAGCTTCCTGCCAACAAAAACTTTCCTTGGAAAGAAGTCACTCAAAATGGACCCATCACACTGCAAAATGCGCAGGCTTATGTCGAAGCCTTGAAACAGTATGTTTCCAATGACATGAAACAATTTGTCGCTGTAAAATCTGAGACTGTAGACGAAAACTGGTATCAATCCATTTGGTTGGGCACAGAGCGTGAGCCGATTCACGGTATGTATGTAGGCTCTGGTTTTCCTGCGAATACACTAACGGGTCAAAACTTAGACCTGACCACCTATGTGCTAACCTTATATGACATTAGAGCCGCAAAAACTTTAGGCGACATCTGGGGACAAGATATCGAGCAAGCCATGGAACCGGTCATCAATGAGAGTACAACACAACATGCAGAAGGCAGTGTGGTCGTAAAATTTGCCTTTGTAACGCCTTGTGGTTCAGATTGGGAACCGATGACAGGCACGGCTATATGGCAAATATTTGCACCATTAAATACCAGTAATGGTTCGGGTCATTCATCTACCTCAACGTGTGAAAATAATGGTTCGAATGGAAATAGCAGCACACCCGTGCTGACGAATCTTTATTTAATGCAATTTGATATTATCGTCAAAGACAGCGTTGCAGCGCCCGATACGGGTTGGGTATTTTCGACACTGGTTTATGACAAGGATGCACCGGGCGAAGATGTTTGGGATAAGATGGTCCCATTGGGTGCCACATGGGGCGGTAACCCTAACGTTATCAATACCACATCAGAAGCCTTGACTCCGCCCGTGACAGTGAGCCAACAACTCACTGAAAATTGGATTAATCTCGAGGCTCCAATGTATGCGAAATCCACGCTGGGCTGGGATGGTCGCTTATCTGGGCCCAATGATGGCGCTGTCGTAACGCCCGCATGGGCAGATGCAAAGTATTTTCACAAAGGGCTTGCAAGTGCTGGATGCCTAGGCTGTCATAGCAGTGCTCAATATCCAATGACCTCCTTTTTACTGCCTACGAACACCTTTCCACCACAAACCCAACAACCCCCCCTATCAAGTGACGCCAGTGCAGCAGCCTTAGTCATGGCAACACCCGGGTCAGATTTATGGATGACGTGGTTTCAAAGCAACAGTGGCACCACGCCGATGGGACCGGCGACCTCCGAAGGGGTAGAACCAATCGCTTTAGATTACGATATGGTCACCGCATTTAAAGCTATTCCTATGTGGCAGGCGGTATTAAACGCACAAAAATAGCAACTTACAAACGCCTTCCCGTTGATTTGAAAAAACAAGGAAAATTTTCTGTCAGCAGGTACAGGCGCTATACACTGACTAGATAAGGTATAATCATATTTCAATTTAATCAGTATCTTAGGATACTTTGGAGGGACATGGATATGTTGGAAATAACAAAGAACTTATCGAAAAACTCGGCAGGAATTACCTCTGCATATGAGGTTCGGAACGTGAATCAAGTTGGCTGACCCTTTGATTTCTCCCTGGAAATCTTGGGCGAGCAAAGTGATCAAAGTATTCGTGACTTTATCAAACCGATCTACACCACGCCTTGGGATACCAGTATCGCGGACTTATTAAGCGAATTTCGAACCCAAAAACTGGTCGTCGGGATGGTTGTTAAAGAGGATAAGACGGTGGGTCTCATTTCGCTTGAGGACATCATGGAAGAGGTGGTCGCAGATATTGAAGATGAATATGATCACGCCCAGTCGCCACAATCTATTCGACAACTGGGGGCGCGAAATTATTTGGTCAGCGCCCGTATCGCGCCCAATGTTCTGGAAGAAAAACTGCAACTTGGCTTAGCGCCGACCGATGCGGCAAGTTTAGCGGGCATGCTGCTCGAGCATTTTAACGAGATACCGAAAGAAGGTAATAGCGTTGAGATTGACCATGTGTGTTACACGATTAACAAAGCCAGCCCCCAGGCGATTGTTGATGTGCAGATTACTTGGTAACGAAGAGCATGCGCGTTATTTTGAGCTTATTACGGTGTGGTCCTTTTAATATATTCAATTATCAAGCTGGCTGACCCCATGAAGCCCATGAAGCCTTACATTATTATACTATTTAGCTAAGTCTTCTATGGTATGTTCAAGCCTATCCTTTCGATTGGTTGGTTAGAGATGTGGATTAAGTTGCTTATGCTTTCACATAAAAAGATTTTCCAAATCGTGCTCCGAGACTAGGCAGCACGTACCCCCCCCCCTTCGACATGCCTCACCAATCATTAGTATAGATGCTGTTTAATGCAGACATTAAAACTAATGTAGATATTAAAAACGAATTGACAAGTCAATTTCTAACCTCAAATTATTGTTTAATAAAAGTCACAGATCACTGGTATGAATTATATTATGAAAATTTACCCACTCTTAAAAGCCTGTTTATCAGTCAGTATTGGTCTTTTGCTAGCACCACATCGGTGTTTGCCGCTATCACTGTTGGGGGTCTGACCCCATATTTAGACCCCATATTTATTGGAAAGAAGGAAATAGCGTGAATAATATGAAAACACAAACATCAAATAAGCCCAGTCAATGTAGCTTTAACCTTTACAAGTGCCTAAATTATTGGCAAGTCGCCAAAGCGGCTATTATTGGTTTACCTTTTAGTAAACCTAAAGTGACAAGAATGTCTAGTATTTTGGGCGCTATTGGATTAAATAGCAGGGCTAGAATATTCGGTTTAATGGCGGGTCTATTTCTGCTATCGGGTGCGGCTATTTTAACGCGGGCACATCCGTATCAAGCACACCCATTTACACCGCTGTAGGGTCTGTGGGTTGGTCAACCTCTGCGGTTTCGTTAAGAACATCGCCTAACAACTTGATATGTACGCGTACTAGCGATACTAGCACTACTGCCAATGATCTAGTTGTTTCGCTGCCAGGGGCTGCAACTGTGCTCAAGGCCTACCTTTATTGGGCTAATGACAGTGTCGAGGATGCTAGGGTTCGCTTGACGACTGCTTCGGCGAGTACTGTAATCGACGCAAGCCAAACATGGGATGATACGTTGACAATTGGGGGGGCAAGTATTCCTTACCGTGGTTATCGTGCGGATGTGACCTCCGTTGTTACCGGTAGTGATACCTATAGGTTTGGTAGTTTGAACTCATCGGCAACCCTGCCGTTTAACGGTGCTTGCCTTGCTGGCGCACAGTTAATAGTGGTGTATGAAGTGCCTGTAGGGACGGCTAATGCCTTGACCAGTGTTGATATCTTTGATGGCTTTGAGGGCATGCGAGGCTCTTCGTCTCCACCTTCATCGGTAACGCTTCCGGCTGTTGCCTTGAGCGATATATCAAGAGCAATTATCACTACAATGGTTTGGCAAGGAAACTCAACTAGTGAAAGTACAAATTATACGGACCTTTTAACGCTCAACGGTACTTCCTTTGGAGGGACTGATGCAAATAATGGCTCTGGAGCCAACAAAGACAATACCACTGGCTTTAATGGGCCAACAGCAACAGCTGCTACACCACTAAGTGTGTATGCGGTAGACACGGATACCTGGGATGCCACGTCTGTTGTAGGCGCCGGCTCTGGGTTAACAGTTCAAAACCAATCACTGAATACTGATTACATCATCATTCAAGGGTTTGTGCTCGGTTTGGAAAGTGGGACGGTCACTATTCCGCCAGAGCCAAGTAAAGCTTTTTCTCCTGACAGCATCGCGCCAGGGGGCACATCAACGCTGACTATCACGCTCACTAACACCGATACAGGGCTAGCGACGTTGACTTCAGCGTTAACCGATAGCTTGCCCACAGGCGTGACCGTGGATTCGCCAACCAATGCGAGTACTACCTGCGGAGCACCCGGCTTGTCAATGGTGACAGCGGGTGACGCATCCATCACATTGCAAACGGGTAGTACTATACCTGCAAGTGATAGTTGTACGATTACAGTGAATGTGACCTCGAGCACCTCGGGCACAGAAACCAACACTATCGCGGCAGGCGCTTTGGTAACTGATTTAGGTGCTAACACAACGCCTGCAACGGATGATTTAACGGTCACTATTCCGCCAGAGCCAAGTAAAGCTTTTTCTCCTGACAGCATCGCGCCAGGGGGCACATCAACGCTGACTATCACGCTCACTAACACCGATACAGGCTTAGCGACCTTGATTTCAGCGTTAACCGATAGTTTTTTACCCACGGGTGTAACCGTGGATTCACCCACCAATGCGAGCACCAGCTGCGGAGGCACCGGCTTGGCAATGGTGACAGCGGGGGATACATCGGTCACATTGCAAACGGGTAGTACCATACCTGCAAGTGGTAGCTGTACGGTTATAGTGAATGTCACATCAAGTGCACTGGGCACAGAAACCAACACCATCGCGGCAGGCGATTTACAGACTAATTTCGGCTCAAACTCGACTATAGCAACCGCTGACCTAATCGTGGCTGTGCCCCTGGTGGCGGACATCGAAATTGTTAAGACGCTCATTACGTCCGCCCCCTACTTTAGTGGAGATACCCTTACTTACACCATTTTGGTAACCAATAATGGACCGGACGAAGCGACCGCTGTGGTGGTTAACGACCTATCAACTGGTTTAATAGCGACAGTCATTACCGCGGGTATCGGCTCGAACGAAGATGCTGGAGACTGTGGCAATGGTGACAATACTTTTCCTTGTACGATTACCGATATGGCCTTGAATGATACGGTTACCTTAACCATGACCAGCAATTTGCCATAAATCAGAAATACCGTTCAAGCAAATTCATAAAGGTGCCGTAAATAATAATGAATAAAGTGCCGGAGGGATTAAAAATTAGGCAGAAAAATAAAGGTGCCGGAGGGATTAAAAATTAGGCAGTAGATGTTGGTGGCAACACCCGCAACCGAGAATGCTATTTCCAGAACGATGAGTGTGGTTGGAAGTCGGCATGCGTTCACAATTAATCGACAATGAATCTCTCTCAACCATCAGAAAGTCATCGCACTATTGCCAGCCTATCGCAGATGCAGCGTTTAAAGAAAAGATCGAAACAGAGTATGGAATGAAGTTAGGCTACGCAAAACGCGCAAGACCTAGGAATCGGTAATTGATTAATTTTTAATCCCTCCGGCACTCTTATTCTTTCTCTTACTCTTCTCTTACTCAGGGATTTGGGTGCATTGTTCCGTTTGCAATATTTGAGAAAAGCTGTAACAATGTTTTTTTTAGTTACTTGGCATTCAAAGGTTTAACTTTTGGGGCTGAGTGACAGGCGTTAATTTACTCTGGTGTTAGTTGTGAGCAAGAGAAAGTTAGCACTAGAAAAATAGTTTTGAAAGGAAGTAAGTCAAATAAATAACGGGGGGGTATACGATGGGTATTGGGTTAGATGGAATTAAGCGGTTAACTGCGGTTGTCATAGGTTTATTTTTTGGTAAAGCTAAAGTGACAAGAAATCAAGGGGTCAGCCAACTTGATATGGGTAAAGCGAACCCTACGTTTTGCTCACGGTGGAGATAGAAAGAGTACGGAGCCATAGTCTACAAAATCTATACAGCTAACAGCAGTCACACTGCGCAGCTAAAGCGACATCAAATAATCATCCAAACCATTTTGCTGGCATGCCGCTTGATAGGTATTAAACAGCAAGCAGGCAATCGTCATCGGCCCTACCCCGCCCGGCACTGGCGTGATCGCGCCTGCATGACCGACGGCAGAATCGAAATCCACGTCACCCACCAACCTCGCTTCACCGTCTTCTTCGATACGGTTAATGCCAACATCAATGACCACCGCACCGGGCTTGATCCATTCGCCTTTGATCATTTCAACGCGGCCAACGGCCGCAACTAAGATATCGGCCTGTCGGCAAACTTCCGGTAAGTCTTTGGTTCTCGAATGTGCAATGGTGACCGTACAGTTCTCTTGCAAGAGCAACGCGGCCATCGGTTTACCGACGATATTTGAACGCCCGACCACCACGGCATGCTTGCCCGATAAGTCGCCGATTTGATCCTTGAGTAGCATCAAACAACCCAAGGGTGTACACGAAACCAAGCCGGGGGCACCAATCGCTAAACGCCCCACGTTTTCGATATGAAACCCATCGACGTCCTTAGCAGGATCAATCGCGTTTATCACTGTCACTGGATCAATCGACTTGGGCAGCGGGAGCTGCACCAATATACCGCTGACCGCCGCATCTTGATTGAGTTTATCTATCAACGCCAGTAGTGCTACTTGGGTGGTATCATCGTCGAGCGCATGATGAAACGACTGCATCCCCAAGGCTTTGGTTTGTTTGTTTTTATTTCTTACATATACATGGCTGGCTGGGTCTTCACCCACTAGGATGGTTGCTAATCCCGGCTGAATTCCTTTATCCGCTACTAACTTCGCAACTTCAACGCCGATGTCCTCACGTAACTGCTTGGCAAAGGCCTTACCGTCAATAATATTCGCCATTGTCTTCTCCTAAAGCCGCGATATGTTTATGAATCGTTGATCTCGTAGCATGCATGAATAGCGTGCCAAATGCGATATTTTTTATCGCAAAAAAGCGCATCAAGAGTTGAAAGACGCGCAAATACCCCCTACCCTCTCGCCCCCTATAAAACGTTCGCAAAATTACTATGCCCACTGCTCAAAATATTCTTTTCGCGTTCCCCGGACAAGGCGCTCAATACCCCGGCATTGGCAAGGATTTATACGATTCCTTCGACAGCGTAAAAAAAACCTACGAGGAAGCCAGCGATGTACTCGGCTATGATATGGCGAACTTGTCGTTCCAAGACCCTAAGCAACAGATCAATCAAACGCGATACACTCAGGCCGTTTTAGTCACCCATCATACCGCTTGCTTACGCTTATTCGAAGCGCAAAGCGGGCACGCGATTACTGCCAATTTTGCAGCAGGTCATAGCTTAGGCGAGTATTCCGCACTGTTAGCTGCGGAGTCGATTAATTTCGCGCAGGCTCTATCTCTGGTTAGCGCCCGCGGTGAATTGATGGGCGAATATGGGCAGGGTGAAATGGAAGCCTTAACCTTAGGCGTCGATGAAGCCCGCGCGCTAGCAGACGAATTTTATTGTGGCGTTGCCGCATTAAATTTAAGCGACCAAACAGTCGTGGGCGGTCTACCAGAAGATTTACAATCGCTTTCCGAAGCAATGAAAGAACGCTTTCCACGCAAACGTAGCACCCGCCTTAAAACCGAAGGCGCTTTTCATACCTACTACATGGTTGAAGCCGCGCGTCATTTTAGAAAGATCCTCGATGTAAATGACTTTAAAGCCCCACAAATCAAAGTTTGCTCAAACTATTCTGGTGGTTTCCACGACGCGAGTGCAGAGTCGATTCGTTCACGCTTATTCTTGCAGTTATTCAACCCCGTTAACTGGATAGATAATTTGCACAATACCGTCGATCAAGGCGTCGACTTAATCATAGAATTTGGCGGTGGAATCGGCAAGGGCGAAACGGCTGCGGACAAGCGGCCTAACCTCGAAGGTATCGTTAAAAAGACCTTTCGTGGGCATGAGAATCCACCCTCCCACCTTGCTGTTATTAACCTCGAGAGTTTGGAAAATTCACTCAATGCCTTGTAACCATAGGTATGATGCTTTATTATCAGCTAGAACTCGCTTAATACAATGCTTTTAAGTGCTTGATCAAAAGAATAAAAAGGCACAACAATTGGGGAATAATAATGTTTAGAACAAAATCATCGTCACCCAGAAAATTTGGCCTTATTGTCGGCGCATTAATGCTCGCCAGCACCGCTGGCCATGCCGATTCACAAACCACTTGGTTTGGTGAAGTCGCGGATGGTCAATGGATGGCAGGCTTAAAGTTGGGCGTCGCAGAACCGGGTATTAATGGTTATCGCGCTGCGCAGACTGCTGCGGTGGTCTTGGGCTATCAATTCTCACGCCCCGTGGGCGATGGTGGTACATCTTCCATAGAGCTGGAATTAGGCACGAGTAATGACGCAGATATCAATATAGGGGGTAATACGGGCGATTGGGATATTCACACCACCGGCCTATTCTTTAATTATCGCTCGCCCGGCACCGTGTATTTCAAAGGTAAGCTTGGCTTGCTGGATACCAATATTATTTCAAAGTTTCCCTTGGGTAGCGTCGAATCCGATGACGCAACTTTTGCCTTAGGCTTTGGCGGCGGTGTTCGAATGGGCACACCTGAGAATCGGATTAACGTCGAAGCAGAATGGGTCACTACGAACAACGATCACGATATTAATTTCTTTAATATCGGCGGGCTGGTCGAATTTTAAACACTGTTTTATACTGAATAGCTGTTGAGTCGGCGATTCTAACGACTTCAAAATAAAACCCGGCCTCGTCGGGTTTTTTAACGTTTGGCTACTGCGACATCGACCAGCACCGAAAAAACTTACAGCACAGGGTGCTGTTTAGCTATAGTCCACCCTTATGTCAGCTTATAAAATTGCATTGCTAGCCGGTGATGGTATTGGCCCTGAAATCATGCGCCAGGCCGAAAAAGCCTTGAAGGCCATTGAATCTAAGGGCGAGGTTCAGTTTGAGCTCACGCCTGCTTTGTTTGGTGCAAGTGCATGGTTCGAAGTCGGGCAAGCTCTGCCTCAAGAAACACTCGATATTTGTGATCGATCCGATGCGATTTTAAAAGGAACAATTGGTCTCAACCACCAAGACACGCAAAAAATCCCCGTTGAAGAACGCCCCGAACGTGCTGGCTTATTGCCCCTTAGAAAGCATTTAGATACCTACGCAAATTTTAGGCCGGTTTATTTACCCGCTGGGCTGAAACACTTTTCTCCCCTTAAGCCAGAGATTATCGGCGAAGGAATCGATATCATGATCATTCGTGAATTAGTCGGCGGCCTTTATTTTGGCGATAAGAAACTCGGCAAAGACGAAAATGGCCAACGCTATGTAGTCGAGACGCTTGAATATACCGAAGCACAAATCGAGCGTATCTTGCGTGTTGCCTTTGAAACCGCCCAGAAACGCAAAGGTGTTTTGCATAATATCCATAAGAGCAATGTGCTGAAATCTAGCGTACTGTGGAATGAAATTTTAGATGAAATTGCCCCGGAGTATGCAGATGTAAAAGTTGAACACATGCTGGTCGATGCGGCGGCAACTTATTTGTGTCTTAACCCAGGTCAATTTGACGTAATGGTGATGGAGAACATGATGGGCGATATTTTAAGTGATCAAGGTGGCGGTATTTTAGGCTCACTTGGCCTAATGCCTTCAGCTTGCATTGGCCCCAATAAAGCCTATTACGAACCTTCGCACGGTTCAGCACCCGACATCGCGGGGCAGAATATAGCCAACCCTTATTCCATGCTCGGTTTCAGTCGCAATGATGCTCGAATATAGCTTCGGTATGAAGGCTGAATCTGATGCGATCTTTGACGCAATGGAAGCTTTATTTGTTGAAGGTTTCACCACGCCAGATCTGAAACAACCCAACATTGAAAACAAGATGATCAGCACAGACGAGTTTGGTGATCGTGTGGCTGAGGCGCTGGCATAATAGGAGTCGACGGGAAAATAGTATATTTTCCTATGCTAAAAAAGGTACTTATTGAATGCATCAAGCTAATGAGATTGGTTTAATTTGAGCGATATGTTTACGAAATACAGAAAGCTAGAATAATCGAGTTCTGAGCTTTGGTTTGCAATCGTTAACTTTTCGCGCTGGCTCTTGTATACTCGAAGTGGATGGTCCATCTAAAGGGAAAACAATGCAACAGGGTTGCGGGAATAAGCTACAGAAAACTTCTACAAAGCTGATAAGTGGCTCAATATTTCTTGTCTTACTGAAAGCTATAGTTTTTACGTCAGCCATAGCTTCTACTACCCACCATATATCTGGCGCTGTAATCTTACCCGAACCAAACAATTCTGGGTCCGAATTGGGCTTTAATCTGAACTTATGCTCAAATGGTGGAAGTTTAAACCCATCGGGTTGTTTGTATGGAGCAGTGGTTATAATTCCTCCTGGATTTACCTCTGGGGGTTATTCGATTGAGGTGTCTTCTGCACTAGTTACGCAATGGGATTTAAGTTATTACTGCTGGTCATGCGCTCCTCCGCTACTACGCCAAGGGTACTATGATGGAGTTGGTTCTACGACTTGGGATGAAAGTGATCGAACGCTTCTTGCGTCTGGCCAAGATCATATTAATATAAACATCACTCCCGAAATCGGCAATGTTATAAGTGGGGACATTGAGGTGCCTCAAGAAGTAAATATGGTATCAGACTATCTTTTGATAGATATTTATACCAAAACAGAAAGCATACCATATGTAGATTGTTGCATCCGTAACTCTATCAGTATCGAGAGAGATTCAAAACGTACTTCGTATTCTATCGCCGTTCCGCCAACAGCTGCGCTAATTTGGCACGTCGAATATAAGTGCTATTTTGGTAAAATTTGTGAAAATAATGTTGTTCATAGCTCTGGTTACTATTCGGCCAACTCTACAACACAGAACTTTAGTGCTAGGAGTTTGCTATCGGGAGGAATGAACCATCAAAATATAAACTTTTCACTTTTCCCAATCGAAAAGGTTGACACAACTTCCTTGTCTATCGTGGCTCCGATTTTGCTATTGCTTGATGAATAGTAAATAGTTTCACCAGCTGAACTTACTTCAGTAATTTTAGAATCCATGGAA
>CBDBQB010000003.1:0-13021 GCA_965209105.1 Candidatus Poriferihabitaceae bacterium
AACCCTGCTCATGCAACTCGAATAAAGCAATGTTAATCGCATCGAGTCCACAATTTAAAAAGGTACTCAAAACCGGTGGGCTGTAGGTGTCCCCAAAACCTTCACCCTGATACCAATAACAAATTTGCAGTACCTCTTCTCGATTAAAAAGGCGGTCCAATTCATTAATGGGTTCGGGTTCGTTGTGTTGTTGTAATGCAGTTGCACTCATAGCTTACGCTCCAAAGAAGAAAGGTTGGTTTTACCCGTAGGCTTACAATCGTTCATAAACTGATTATGACACACATCTGACAAGCTATTCAGTTGATTTACACCCAAGGGTTCAAGTGTCATCGCCTCAGCACCCCCTGTAACGGCTGTGCCCAGTTTCAGAAATAGTTGATCAACCAGGTGAAGCATCGACTCTGTAAGTGGATTGTCGCCAATGATACTAATTTCACCGCGTTGCCGATCAATTTCCATCTCGGACATAACCAAGTCGCCGAACGCAGTATCGTCGAGCTGCGCCTCGATAGTGATCACTTCTTTCGGCCAGATACCAAAATGATCTCCGATGACCAAAAGATTGTCCATACTGATAATCCCCGTAACCGCTTGAAATACGCGGTCTTGTATTGCCAGCACATCCATTTCACCACCTATCCAACGACGACAGCTTACACTTCCCTCGGGGAGACCCCGATCTACCGCGGTGATCAGAATGAAACGATCATAATCAATTTTTTCCGCTTGAAACTCCTGAACAATAGCGATAGGCCCCCAGTTCATCTCTTTGATGACAACATCGCTAGTAAACCAATCTGCCGCTTCGATTTTTTCTTTCAGGGTCGGCCCAATAGGATAGCCGCGTACAAACTGGTAGTAACCTACCAGGCCAATTCCAATTTTCGCCATTGCGCTTTAATCTACCGTTATAAACAATCTACGCACTGACTACTGACTAAGCAATACCGCAGGCGCAGGTGGTGACTTCGCGGGTAATCACGCGATCAGTGCCCTCGACCATCACGTGGGTAGTGCATGGCATGCAAGGGTCAAAACTGCGGAGCGCGCGCAAGACATCGATGCCTTTAAAATCATTTTCATCTTTAAAATTGGTCTCGATGATGGGCGTGTTCAACACCGCCTGCTCATAGGCACCCGATTCCCCCCAAGGGGTTTTCGGACAAGCGTTGACCGTCGAAGGGGTCGAAATCTGATAATTGGCCAATACGCCGTTTTCAATCACGCACCAGTGCGCTAAATAACCTCGACCAGCGCCCCAAAACCCAACACCAATAAATTGTCCTTTCTTGGGAATGTCAAAAGGCGTGTGAACTTTAGTTTCACCCCGTTTGATCAAATCATTCGCGCGAACCCAGTTCTCCATGGTCACCATCATATTAAATGCGACCGCATAGGCGCGTGCACGATTGCGTTCAAAGGCGTTCCAAATTTTTGGCACCTTCCATTCCAATTTCATCTCGGGTAGCTCATCGGCTGCCACATTCAAAATTAAACTTTTGCCAGTTGATTTAATATATTTACTTTCAGGAAGCTTTTGCGCCAGGGCTGAGATATACACTCGGGCATAAGCGCCGGCTTCAAAGGTGTGGCGATCCCACGTGGGAGTGGTTGACCAACTATATCGTTCCTTCCAGTCCTGCACACCAGGTTTGGGGATGGTAGTTTTGTTCCAAGGATGATTCGGGCTTAATGGATTGCCTAAGGGGTCTGTTTTAAAGGGATAATCTTCCCACTGCTCATAGTAGGAATGTTCGACAAATTCTTCCGTCCCAACATTAAGATCAGTCAATCGAGTGGTCACCAACTTCCCATTAACAATTGCACCGGGCGTTGACCAGCGTTTCTCACCCCAAGTATTGCAGTTTTCGTAACTCGCATCGTAATAATCTTCGTGATCCCATTGACCGAAATCGACAATATTAACGGGCAATTCCCCAACGTGTTTGTATTCTGGGTTAGCCTTGTACATAAAATCATAAACGTCATCCCAGATACCCACGGTCTTTTTCGCATAATCAAAATAGACCTTTAACTTTAAATAAAACTCGGTCAAGGTTGTGGTGGTGACGGTGGTGGTGATCCCGCCGGGTATGACTGTCTCCGGATGGGGATATTTACCACCCAGCAAGGTATAGGCTTCACGCGCGACCCGTGTTAGCTCAAGCGCTTCGAGGTAAAGCTTACCCGTCAACGGATTTAAGTCGGTCATAATCTCGCCAATTGTGGCGTAACCATGCATATTAGTATATTTGGCTTTAGCGTCTTTGGCCATGTCCCAAATTTCAGGGTTGGTCTCTCGGATTAAAATTTCCGAGAAGTCAGGGCCCGCAAGAATAAATAAATGCAGCGGGTTATCGTATAAATACTCACAGCTAAGCATCAGATTGCGCACCACAATGCCCAGCGGCGGAGGCTTAATACCCAAGGCCATTTCAATTGACAAGGCAGCGGCGGTGGCGTGGACGCCCCCGCAAACACCACAGGCGCGAGAACTGATAAATGCCGCATCCCTCGGATCACGACCGCGTAAAATAATCTCGTAACCCCGAAACAGTGTGGCCATGGAAGCGGTGTCAACAATCTTGCGTTCTTTTAAATTAACCGTGCTGTGAAACGCCAGAGCACCCGCAACACGCGTCACCGGATCGAAATCTATATCATTTAGCTGGCCGTTTTTTCGAGCAATATCTGCCAAAATAGCTTCACGTTCTTCAAGCGTTTCCGTTTGGTACGAGTATGGATTTGGAATGCCCTCTTTTAGGGTCGCATTGCCTTCTTCATCGAACTCAATGGGTAAATTTTGAAAACACATTGCACACTACCTCTTAAAATTATTTACTTATTTATATAAATGGCGTTTAGCGCCTACTTACCTTCTGCTACCTTGACAATCGCCGCCAAATTACCGTTCACGCTTAATAAACCTTTCAATAATGTCGACAGGCCGCCATTAATGGTTTGGACATACTCACCTAGGGGGTCGGTATTCTCTTTGGTCGCAATAAGCCCGCCTGCTAACTTCGATAGATTGCGGTAAGCGCCCACTAAGGCAATAATAATTGCGATGAGATAGCCGACCACCACCAGCACCACTGCCGTGGTCACAATCAATGAAATGACTAATAGTAACTGTGTCATGAGGTGGTTCCTCCCGCTGCGCGATCAGACAATACCGTCGCGATAGTCGCACTGTGTTCATCCAGCCTTTGGCTGGTCTCTACCATACCCGTGGCGACCGTAATGGTATCATTCAACGCCACGATTGAACTGGTGTTTTCAGCAATGGCCACGCCTGCTGTCAACATTTCTTTGAAATATCGCTTAATGTTCAAGGCGCCGCGTAAGGTTCGCTGCAATAGGTAGATGGCCAATGGCACAATCGCCACGAGCACAATCACCAAGACGGTCTGCCAGATAAGATAGACCGCATCTGGCAAGGTTTTGAGCGCGGGGTCGATACCACCCACATAACCCAATATATAGTTGAGTAAAGCTTCCATCATTGATACCTCTTTTGAGCCACTGCTGCGTTGATAGTGGCGACCAAATGTTCGTCCACCGCATCTAAACCACCCGCAATACTGCTTAAGCCTTCGTTAGCGCGAACAACTTGTGGGGTTAAATGACCTGTTTCAACTTCAATCGCCCGTAACCCCAGCCGAAGTTTGGCTAAATAGCTGGTGGGGGTTCCACCGATTGATCGAAGCATATTGCTTATTTTGATCAAAGCATAAGCCAACACCAGAAAAAATACGATCACCAAAATGGCTGTAAGTAATGTCATTAGTAACATAATCAGTGCTCCAGCATGCAGTTAGGACAGCCCGGGCAGCCATTTGCATGTGCTTCAATAGCGGCCGCACCATCATTAATACGTAAAGCGGTAGCCAAGATTTCCTCTACCCCCTCGTTGATTCGGTACAAAACAGGAATATGAATCGTGTTATTCGCGACTCTTTGCCCAGTATCCCATATTTTCGATGCTACGCCATCAATGATTCTTGCTTGTCGAAAAATCAACCATAGTAATAGTGCGACGACCAAACTAACAACCAATCCGATCACCAGAGCAGTCGTCCAGACGAACATTGCCGCCGCAGCCGGCTCAGTCGGCAATAAAGCGACTAGTCCACTCGGTAATAAAGCGACTATACCTTCCATACTAGACCCTCCTCATTAAATAAATTATTATATTATGCTGCATCACTTTTTTCACCTTGCGATAAAGCGCCCACGATCATACCCGCGTTATTCTCTATTGCCCTTGCGCCAACCAGCAAATTTCCCGCAACTGAGTTGGTCGCATTGAGCTGCCAAATCGGTTTGGTATTATGTTCAATATCTTCGACAACGCCTAGAGCCACGGCAGCCAGCTTCTTGATTCGATGCGCGGTATAGATAACCGCAATGAGCAATGCCGCCGCTGCTAAGACCAGCACGACAGCAATGACCAACCACACAACGAAGTATCCATAAATATCTACTGTACTCATTAGCCGACCCTCAGAGCTTGTTTAGCCGCCTTTTTGATACGCTGATCAGAGCGTGCTTTAGCCTCTGACATTGCGGAATGTCCATCTGCTTGTAACTTCCTTTGTTGTGAGCTTCCGCTCGGATGAAATCGCGATCCCGAGCTTTGTATCTTTTTATAAAAATAGTGAATTGTTTTCATCATCACGCCCGGGGCATCGACATGTCCCCAACCACTGGGAATATGTTTGGTCTTGAGCCAACGATTCGTCATATTACCCTTGCGTTGACTAATCTGACGTAGCGGCCGAATAAAGCTACCGACCATCCGACTGGCGGTTCCAGAGATAAACTTGCCCGGCGGGGCTTTGTAAAAAGGCGCAAAGGCATCGGGGAACCCAGGCATGGTGCAACCAATGCATATTCCGCCCACGTTCATGCAACCTCCGTTGTGGCCTATTGCGCCACGTCTGGCAATATTACATTGCACGACCGGCCCCCAACAGCCCAGTTCAACCAGGCATTCTTTCTGCCCATATTCGTCGGCAAAGGTTCCTTCTTCATAATACCCAGCACGCGGACAGCCTCGATGTACGGTCTCGCCGAACATCCAAGCAGGTCGTCCTAATTCGTCAAATTCAGGTAATGGCCCCACGCCCGCCAAAAACATCAGAACGGCGGTAATTGTTTCAGTGATGTTGTCGCCCACTGGCGCGCAACCGGGGATATTAACAACGGGCAAACCCAAGGAACTGCGGTAATCTTTGCCTAAAAAATCCATCACGCCCATAGAATTGGTCACATTGCCAATCGCGGCGGGGACGCCGCCCCAGCTTGCGCAGGTGCCAACACCAATGACTGCAGCAGCGCCTGGCGCTAAATCTGCCAGCATATCCGCCGTTGGATAGGGTCGCCATTTACCGTCGCCTAAATCTTCCATACCCATCGCAGAAAAATAGCCGCCGGTGTCTTTGGCAATCTGCTCATCAGCAACTGAGCCTTCATATAAGACAACATAAGTGGCGCCCAGCTCACCCCTGATTGCTTTGTAATACGGCTCCATAAAACGATGTCCCGCTTCTACCGCAAGTACGGGGTGATGCAAAATAATCTTGGGTAAGCCCGGAATTTGCTGATGGATCAATTGCTCAACGCTGGGGTTCTTTGCACCCACTGCGGCAATAGAACAGCCATCACAACTCATGCCAGCTAACCAGAAGGCATGTACCTCCTTAAGCGGCCCTATTTCATTGCCAAATAGCGGCGTATGCTCATTGGTCAGGGGGGTTTGAACTTTCATGTCCATCGTTATATGCCTCTTTATCGCTGGCAACATGCCAGAAATGGTTTATATATCAATCACTTGACTTGAACTGCAAAGTAAATGATTAACGGTCGTATTCGGTTTATTTGCGTTTACTATACACCTTGCCCTAAGAGTAAGGTCAAGCGTTCGTGCATCATTTAGCTCGCTGCAACAAATTGCTTAGGGTCAAGCACTGCATTGACAGTCCGTCAATAAAGCATCGCAAACGCAATTGGCTGGACGATTGGGCGGGACGGTTAGCAATGCTTGTAACCTCGCGGCGAGGTCTTCTCGCTTACCCTGTAGAACCCCTAATTCTTGATCCAACGCAAATAATTTCTGATCCAATATCGATGACAAGCGTTTTCGCAATGAGCTTTCCTCCTCCTCAGACATCAACTGCTGTAGTTCCTCGATGGATAGCCCGAGTCGGCGCAAATTGATGACCAGCTGTGCATTATGTATGCCCTCACTGGCATAAAGGCGATAACCCGATTGATTCCGAGAGGGTGACTCAATCAGACCAATTCGCTCGTAAAAGCGGAGTGTTTTGGTGGTGGTGCCTAATTGGCCGGCCAATTCGCCAATGCGCAGAAGATTACTCATCAATCGTCCCGCTGGGTGGGAATTCCCTTACTTGCATAATCTAGGCTTGCCTGATTAAGATCATTGTTATTTTTTGAACATACGACGCTTTAATAGTGCGGCATAGCCTAACATACAAGCGACAAAATTCACGTTATAATCGCTCGCATTCGTAGTTTTTAGCCCTGTTTCACTTAATCACGCTGACGATAAAATAACCTTGCAATCAACATGACCGCGCCAATGCCCACCAGTTTTATAATGATTACCGGCTTTTTAGGCGCCGGGAAAACCACGCTATTGCGTCATTTGTTATCTGCTCAGCAGGATCAAAAACTCGCCATCATCGTCAACGAACTGGGCGAGATCGGCATCGATGGCACCCTAATACTGGAGGATTCACCTGACCGAATACTTGAGATGAATAATGGCTGTGTCTGTTGTGAAGTACGCGAAGATTTAGTCGCGGCAATCAAACAGTTGTTAGATGCGCGTCAAAGTGGTGCAATACAGTTTGATCATATCGTCATGGAAACCACGGGCGTTGCCAGGCCCGCGCCCATCGTTGAAACCTTGCACTCACCCACGCTCAAGAAGCTGCTACACCTAAACGGCGTGATCACCGTGGTGGATGCCTTTCATATCGCCTCGCAACTCGATCAATTCCCCGAGGCGCAAGAACAAATTGGGGTGGCAGATTTTATTGTGCTCAACAAAACTGATCTGCTGGCGGCTGATGAAATCAAATCAGTTGAGCAACGTATTACGGCAATCAATCCGTATGCGGTGATACAGCGGAGCAATCAGTGCCAAGTTGAAACCAAGGCACTGTTTGATCTCGGTAACAAAGTCATTCGAGGCATTGACACTGATTTCAAAACTTCTTTTACCCCGCTGCAAGGATCGCCCAACGACTTAAATCGGCTAAATCCAACCGCCACACACCTTACAAATATTAGCAGTCTAAGCATCGAAATCGACCAGCCACTTCAGCAAGAACTGTTATTAGATTGGTTTTCATTTTTAATCATGCGCTATGAAGAGCGCTTACTGCGCTTCAAGGGCATATTGAATTTTAAAGGTCAAGACGAACGTACTGTGTTTCAGGGCATTCATAGTTTATTTGAATCGAATGTGGATCGTCCTTGGCATGAGGGTGAACAACGCCTGAGCCGCTTTGTGTTTATTGGTCGAGACCTGCCAGAAGACGAAATCCGCTCGGGCATCAATGCCTGTATCGCCTCGTAAGCTATCCTGATCAAGCTGGCTGATGGGATGAACCCGCTCCGTTATCGGCATCGCAATGTGCCATGATTAGGCGTTTATCAACATTCAATCAGAGGAGCGAGTTCATGAAACAAGATATTACCCGAATTGGTATTGACCTAGCAAAAAACATCTTTCAAGTTTGTGCCACTAATGCAGCAGGAAAAGTAATCTCCAACAAAACCGTAAAGCGCGCTAAGTTAACCATACTGATGGCCAACCAAAAACCTTGCGAAGTTATTTTGGAAGCCTGCGCCACGTCGAACTACTGGGCACGAGTATTTTCAGCTCAAGGGCATAGCGTTAAGCTTATCCATCCTGCTTATGTCCGCCCCTACGTCAAGACCAACAAAAATGACGCAACGGACGCAGAGGCTTTATGTGAAGCCGCTTCCCGGCCTAGCATGCGCTTTGTTACGCCTAAAACGCCAGAACATCAAGATATTCAACTCATGCATAGAGTGGCTGAAAGGCTCACTACTCAGCGCACCGCATTGAGTAACCAAACAAGAGGGTTGCTGGCGGAGTATGGTCTATCTCTACCTCAAGGCAGTGCCTTATTACGCAAAAGCCTACCCGCAATATTGGAAGATGCAGAAAACGAACTAAGCATGGACGCACGCTTGTGTTTCAATGAGCTTTATCAAGAGTTGATTGAGTTAGATAAGCGTGTTGATGCTATCAAAGAGCGTATCAATACCGTTAGCAAACAAAACCACCACTGTCAGCGCCTGATGACTATTCCAGGGGTGGGACCAATGGTCGCCACCGCAGTCATTAGCATGCTGGGTGATGCCCATCAATTTAACAACGGCCGTGAATTCGCCGCCTTTCTTGGCTTAGTGCCGAGGCAGTACAGTACCGGAGGAAAAACGACACTCAAAGGCATCAGTAAACGGGGGGATAGACGCACCCGTATGCTTTTGGTGCAGGGTGCACTGGCCGCGCTCAATCATTCAAAGAACAAACCAGACAAACTTAACCGCTGGGCTTACAACCTTAAGCAAAAGAAATGCACGCAAATTGCGACCGTTGCACTGGCCAACAAACTAGCTCGCATATGCTGGGCATTGACTGTCCATCAAACAGAGTATCAAGCATCAACTACCTAAAACAAATCTACTAAACTGACCATCTAACTCCTACCCTTGAAGCGAAAGACTATGGCATGACAGATTAACCGACCCAAGCTGAACCTGAAAGGGGTCTAGCGATCAAACGCTGTCTGGCTGATGAGGTGCTTGGGTGCGGTTTCCATAATGGCTCGGAATGGAGCAGCGCTCACATTCCAAACAGAAGCCGAATATACGACTGCTCATTTGCATCCCATGACACTGTTCAAATTAAGGTTAGAAAAGTTAGAACAAAACAAATAATATGATCTATTTTAAAAGCTCAATCGTGCTTGATTTGACAGGCGGGTTCATATATGACCCCTTGAATTCCCCAAACGAATTTGATAGGCCAACATCATTCGGTAAAACCCCCGCTCGAACGATCACACTCTCAAAAATATCAAGCTGGCTGATGGGATGAACCCGCTCCATTATCGGCATCGCAATGTGCCATGATTGGGCGTTTAGTAACATTCAATCAGAGGAGCGAGCTCATGAAACAAGATATTACCCGAATTGGTATCGACCTAGCAAAAAACATCTTCCAAGTTTGCGCGACGAATGGCCCAGGCAAAGTCGTCTTCAACCAAACTGTTACGCGAGCTAAATTAGCAGCGTTGATAGCAAAACAAAAGCCTTGCGAAGTTATCTTAGAAGCCTGTGCCACCTCTAATTATTGGGCGCGTGTGTTTTCAGCGCAAGGGCATGTCGTTAAGCTTATTCATCCAGCTTATGTCCGCCCCTACGTTAAGACCAATAAGAATGATGCAGCAGATGCAGAAGCATTATGTGAAGCGGCATCGCGCCCCAGCATGCGTTTTGTTACGCCAAAGACGCCTGAGCATCAAGACATTCAACTCATGCACAGAGTTGCCGAAAGGCTCATTACTCAGCGCACGGCGTTGAGTAATCAAACAAGAGGTTTGTTGGCAGAATACGGTTTATCTCTGCCTCAGGGCAGTGCTTTATTACGTAAGCGTCTGCCCGCAATCTTGGAAGATGCCGAGAATGAATTAAGCATGACAGCCCGATTTGCTTTCAATGAACTTTATCAAGAGCTTATCGAGTTAGATCATCGCGTTGATGCGATCAAAGCACGTATTAATATTGTCAGCAAAGAAAACCACCACTGCAAACGGCTGATGACGATCCCAGGGGTAGGGCCCATGGTTGCCACTGCGGTGATTAGCATGCTGGGTGATGCACACCAATTTAAGAATGGCCGCGAGTTTGCGGCCTTTCTAGGCTTAGTGCCGAGGCAATACAGCACCGGCGGAAAAACCACACTTAAAGGCATTAGCAAACGCGGTGATAGGCGCACCCGTATGTTGCTGGTGCAAGGTGCGCTTGCGGCATTAAATCATTCTAAAAACAAGCCCGATAAACTGAATCGTTGGGCTTATGCGCTTAAACAAAAGAAATGCACGCAAATTGCGACCGTTGCACTGGCCAATAAGCTGGCCAGAATATGCTGGGCACTCACGGTAAATCGAACAGAGTACAAAGCATCAACCATTTAAACTAAATTCAATAAACCAACAAATCAATTACCACTCCTACCCTTGAAGCGAAAGACTATGGCATGACAGATTAACCGACCCAAGCTGAACCTGAAAGGGGTCTAGCGATCAAACGCTGTCTGGCTGATGAGGTGCTTGGGTGCGGTTTCCATACTGGCTCGGAATGAAGCAAAGCTTAAATTCCAAACAGAAGCCGAATATACGACTGCTCATTTGCATTCCATGACACCATTCAAATTAAGGTTAGAAAAGAGGAATAATATGACTTATTTTAAAAGCATAATCGTGCTTGATTCTACAGGCGGGTTCATATATGACCCCTTGATATCGAAATCAGTGGTATTGTCTTTGTTGGCTCCAGAGCCATTATTTGCATCAGTCCCTCCAAAGGAAGTACCGTTGAGCGTTAAAAGGTCCGTATAATTTGGACTTTCACCAATTGAGTTTCCTCCCCAAGTCATTGTAGTAAGAATTGCTCTTGTTATATCGCCCAAGGGAACAGGCGAAATTAGTACCTCTGCAAGCGGATCCGCTGAACCGCCTCGTATGCCCTCAAAGCCATCATAGATACTAACACTGCTCAAGGCATTAGTCGTCCCTACAGGCACTTCATACACCACTATTAACTGTGCGCCTGCAATGCAAGAACCAAAAGACGGCAAGGTTGTCGATGAATCCAAACCACCAAAATTATAGGTTCCACCACCGGTAACAACGGAGGTCACATCCGTACGATAACCACGGTAGCGAATACCTACCCCCGATAGATCGTTCCATGTTTGGCCTGCGTTGATTACATTGCCCGCCAAGGTAACCTGAGGATCGGAGAGACCATCATTAGCCCAATAAAGGTAGGCCCTGAGCACAGTTGCACCCACTGGCAGCGAAACAACTAGATCATCGTTAGGCGTAAGTGTACATGTCAATGAGTTAGGCGTTGTGCTTAACGAAACCGCAGAGGTTGACCAACCCACAGACCCCTCAGCGGTGTAAATTGCTGTGCTTGATACGACTGTGCCCGCGTTAACCGCGCCCGACAGCAGAAATAGACCCGCCATCAAACCGAATATTCTAGCCCTGCTGTTTAATCCAATAGCGCCCAAAACACTAGACATTCTTGTCACTTTAGCTTTACCAAAAAATAAACCTATGACAACCGCAGTTAACCGCTTAATTCCATCTAACCCAATACCCATCGTATACCCCCCCGTTATTTATTTGACTTACTTCCTTTCAAAACTATTTTTCTAGTGCTAACTTTCTCTTGCTCACAACTAACACCAGAGTAAATTAACGCCTGTCACTCAGCCCCAAAAGTTAAACCTTTGAATGCCAAGTAACTAAAAAAAACATTGTTACAGCTTTTCTCAAATATTGCAAACGGAACAATGCACCCAAATCCAAACATAGAAATGAGCCCAGCTGATTTCAGCATCAATTCGTTAGCAATTTTTGGGTAAATTGTTCATCCTTCGATGATGAGCATGATTTTCTGGTCGTTAGAGCGCTAATTTCACTGGCTCATGTACAAATAGGCTAAACCTGCCAACTTAAGCCGTTTTCAGGCACAACTACCCCATAAACGGTTACCATTCAATGAGTCAATTATTGATTTAACTTGGTGGTGGTTCAAACTGACGCATTATTGTCAGTATCTGGTCCAGTAGTGCCTGATGCTGTGCCTGCACCTTAACAAAGACCTGCCGTCCCGTTTTGACTACCTTGGCCGCTATGGCGTACAAACGCCAGCGAATGGTTTTAGCGCGATGGCATTCCAGACCTGCAGGCAGTAATTGGCGCATCAATGCGAATAGGTTGTACGCTAATGCGCAGATTGAGAAGTACAGCGCATTAGCGTTAAAGTCGGAACAGGGCAGCGTGTCGCCGCCAAAGTCCAGCTTCAACTCCTTAATCCGGTTCTCGCTGTGTTCTGCGCGTTGGTTATACCAGTGGATGAGATCACTATCCGTCATCGCCTCTCGGTTGGTAGCGATTGCACGATAAACATAACCCTGAGCGCAGACTTCCTCATCCGATTGTAGTATTTCTAAATCTACTTGGCCTTTAATCTCCTTGCGTTGCACTACCACTGTAAAGGCCTGCTCATAATCACCAATGAGGTGTAGGGTGCGATATGTGCTGTGGCCCTGCATCACCTCACCTTTGCGATTCAGCAGGGGTTGCCAGTCGTTCTCTGGTGCGCAGAGAATAAGTTCTTTCAGACAGGTGCTCATTTTGGCGCGAATGGCATAGTCAATGTGTTGCTGATCGCAGTGCTTAATGATGTCAGCCTGATAGCCCGCCGCATCAATGCGCAAACACTTAACGTAAGCACCTTTGGGCAAGCTATTCTGGCACTGGTGAATGAAGTTGAGATTGTCTTTCGCCGGTGGTGTATTACCCTCTCTGAAATCGCAAGCGACAATCTGCCCTGTTTCAGCAATATGCCCGATCATGGGCATATAGCCACGGTTGCTTTTGTAAGTCCAGCGGGCGTCGGCCTTGTTCGCGATGACTTCGCTTGCATCAATATCCAGTGTGATCGCTTTACGCTTGTGCAGGCTTGATTGTAAAACAGTTTTGTTTACCTCTACTAATGCGGTGCTCCACGCGGAATACTTGCTCATCCGTCGGAGCCAGTTACCCAATGATGCTGCCTGCGGTATTTGCTCAAGACCCAGCACCGCTTGCAAAGCGGTGTCCTCTTGAAGATAGCGCACATCATCCAGATGAAAGCCGCCTTCGTGCTGCAT
>CBDBQB010000004.1:0-34453 GCA_965209105.1 Candidatus Poriferihabitaceae bacterium
GGACAAACTAAAGCTTGCGGGAACTGTGGTGATTGTCAACGAATGTGCATTGATCTCATACTCATCGCTAGAAAGTGGCTGTTGATCTAAAGACACTGACACTAAACGCAAGGATTCGCCATCCAGTACCAATGGGGCGTTTATATTTAATGCTTCAATTTGATATCTGGCGACCACGCGAGTTTTGCGGGCATCAAGTGTAAAGTCCAACTCACAGCTCAGCAGCTTGAAATCGGGCGCTTGGTAGTCTTTGAGGTGTATTGCGGGTGAATTTGCTTCTTTAAACATGTTCGCTTGGTAAAGTAAGGTCCGATAAGGATAGGTGCTTCGCACACCACAATGCAATGGGTGCTAGCAATGGCTCTCGTTCTAGCGCTAGCGTAAAGAGCTTTAACACTCGGGGTAAATGTGCCAGATAATGGGTTTTACCATCTCGCTTTGCGAGACGAACAAAAATCCCCAGTACCTTGGCGTGACGCTGTGCACCGAGTATATTCATGCCAGCTGATAATATCTCGCACGCCGGCGTGTTGTTGCTCAGTTGCCTGCCGGATAAATAACGATCTAGACAATGCGCAGCCAGCGTTGGCGAAACGTCTCGCCGAGCGTCTTCGAGCAGAGAAACTAAATCGTAAGCGGGGGAGCCGAACAAGGCATCTTGGAAATCCAATAAGCCGCATTTTACCGAGTCACCCGTACGCCTAACAGCCATCAAATTATCGACATGATAATCACGTAAGACGACCACTGATTGTAGCGGCTTTAAGCCGCTAAAACATTTTCTCCACGCCTCATTATATTGATCGACCTGGGTGCGCGTGGCCGTTTTTGAGCGGACCGCCGGAAAAAACCACTCGATAAAAAGTTGCGCCTCATCGAGCAGTGCCTGTGTATTGTAATCATCGAGCGCCAAGGAATTATCGAGACGAACTTGATGTAGGGTGATTAAGCTATCGATTGCCATCTCATATAGATGGGTTTCTTCGCTTAAGTCCTGTGCCAGAATTTGAGTGAAGGTGTCGTGGCCAAAGTCTTCGAGTAGCATGAGCCCTGCTGCCTCGTTGATCGCGAAGATTTCCGGTGCGATCAGTTTATGCTGGCGTAGGAAGTTGGCGATTCTAGCAAAAACTGACACAGACTTTTCCGGCGGTGGTGCCTCCATCAATATGCGAGTACTACCGTCTAAATCAAGCCGCCAATAACGGCGAAATGAGGCGTCTTGCTTAAGCGGTGTACGGTTTGCTTTTTGCCATGCAGTACCGGCAAGGAAGTGGTCGATTTTCAGCTGGCGAGACACGCTTACAAAGCCTAAAGTGACGCTAGCAAGGTGGTTTTAAGGCATTTTTTTTGCTGTTCATTGAGGGCGACTCGAGGGTGTTGGCCTGAGATGATAAATTGATCCTCGGCTTTTTCCCCAACCGTGGTGATATGTGCAGAGATTAAGCGAATCCGGCACTTGGCCAGGGCTATTGCGATGGTATGAATCATGCCGGGGTGATCGAGCGCGGTGAGTCGAAGCACGGTTAAGCGATCGTGGTCGGTGTTGGTAAAACGTATCTTTGGTTCGACTTCAAATTGTTTAAGTCGGCTGGGCAGAAGCTTCTTAATCGGTGCGGTATGCTCGCGCGCTTCGATCAAGGCAGCGCGCATACTTTCGGTGTGTTCAGTGAGTGTCTGCTGATCGGGCTCGCCTTGATCGCTGGTGACAGTGAATATCAACACGGTAAAGCCAGGGCTTGCTGAGTGCACTCGGGCTTGTACAATATTCTGACCGAAGCGCTCAATCACTGCGGTGACGGTACTGAGCAGTACGTCCGAATCAGCCGTATAAATGAGGTATTGCTCGGCTTCAAATTCCTGCAAATAGCGCGTTTCGATGATCGGTAGATCGAGTGCAGTGGCTTGGCATATCGCCAAGGCATGCCAAGCGATGGTTTGGGGTTGATAAACCCGGAAGTATTCTTCATCCAGCATTTCCCAATACTGCTCTAGCTTAGCTATAGAGACGCTCCCTGACAGTTGTTTCTGTACTTCCGCTTGTATTTCAGCTACCTGCGGTTCGTGATCGATGGCTTGCGGGTCACTATGGCCTAAATATTGACGCGTGGCGCTGTGTAATTGATTGAGGAGGTGGCCTTTCCAAGCGGTCCAAGTTTTAGTGCTGGTGCCACGAATATCTGCAACGGTCAGCAAGTATAAATTGTCTAAATGTGTTTGATCGCCGACCAAAGCAGCAAAATTTTCGATGACTTCAGGGTCGGATACATCTTGGCGCTGCGAGACCATCGACATTTGTAAGTGATTGAGTACCAACCATGAAATTAATGCTGTGTCTTCTTGCGCTAAGTCGAGTTTTTTGCAAAAAGCTTCGGCGTCAACCGCACCCAGACTGTGATGGTTGCCACCGCGGCCTTTGGCGATGTCGTGGAATAGGGCGGCCAGATATAAACGGTAGCGTTTGTGGGTCTTGCGCATCAGCGCCGGGACCTTAGGCAATTCATCGTCAAAACACTCAAGCACTAAGCGCCGCAAATTACGAATCACCATCAAGGTATGTGCGTCGACAGTGTAAGCATGAAATAGATCATGCTGCATTTGTCCCTCGATGTTACCAAACACGGGTAAAAATCGTCCTAACACGCCATACTCATGCATTCTTCTAAGCGTGTGCGTTAAACCGGTTTCTGCTTGAAAGATCGCGAGAAAGGCGTCGAGATTCGTTTTTGAATCGCGGAACTTGTCATCAATCAAGTGAGTGGCCGCACGGATTGAGCGCACGCAATTTGCGCTAAAACCTTTGATCGACTTATGATTCGTTTGGTATAAGCCAAAAACCGAAAGTAATCTAGAGGGGTCTTGAATAAACACCTGATCCGAGTTCGAAGCTAAGTAACCACCCTTTAGATAGAAATCATCGTCCAAGGCGATTGGTTTTTCCCCACTGTTTTGATGGAGTTGCTCGTCAATGAGTTGAATGATTAACTCGTTCAAGCGGCGAATGTCTTGCGCGGCACGATAGTACTGACGCATGAGTTGCTCAATCGCCAAGAGCTCGGGATCGTCTACTAATCCTGAACGGGTCGCGATATCTTGTTGATAGGAAAACAATAAGCGATCTTCTGCCCGCCCCGCCTCGATATGCAGGGCGTTTCTCAGCGTCCAAATAACATTGCGGCTGTTTTTAAATAGCTTGAGTTCATCTTCGGTCAAAAAGCCCAAAGACATTAAGTTGTCAGGGTTCGACGTGCCGTAAATCTTATTGGCTATCCAAGAAATAGTCTGAATATCGCGTAAGCCGCCCGGGCTTTTCTTGATATTGGGCTCAAGTTTATAGGTGGTGTCGTCAAAGCGTTCATGGCGTTGTTTTTGCTCGTCGACCTTGGCCTTGTAAAAACTCTCATTGGTCCACGCGGTTTGCTTGCGCAGGGTTTGATCAAAGTTTTCAAATGTAGCCGGGTTGCCACTTATCAAGCGCGCTTCAAGCAGATTGGTCATGATGGTGATGTCTTGGTCAGACAGCTCCATACATTCCGCCACGGTTCTTACGCTGTGTCCAACTTCTAGACCAATATCCCAGAGAAATTGGATAAACTGCTCTAAGCCAAAATCATTTAAGGCCTGCTCAATCGGTGGCTTAAAATCATGCAGAAAAAGCAAATCAATATCAGAATGTAGATTGAGCTCGCGCCGACCATATCCGCCCACGGCGATCAAACTGATCGCGGTGTCGTCAGCAAAAAATATCGTCCATGCGTCGGTTAATATCTCGTCGGTGTGTTGTGATGTTTGCGCGATGATTCGCTCGATATCCGTTTTTTGCTCAGTCAACTCAATAATCGACGCCTGCGCTTCTATCAGGCGCGTCTTAAATTGGGGGATCAGACTATTCGCCTTATCCGCTTTGAGTGATGGTGAGCTAGACATGAGTGGCTTCAGGCGGCAGCTAAGGCGCGTTTAACTTTGGGTGAGAATGTCACGACCAGTGGCTGTCACTAATATAGTGTGTTCCCATTGAGCAGATAAGGAGCGATCTTGAGTGACAACCGTCCAGCCGTCTTTAAGCAAACGCGTGCCGCGCTTCCCGGCATTGAGCATCGGCTCTATGGTGAAGGTCATGCCTTCTTGAACAACCATGCCGGTGCCCATCTGCCCATAGTGCAGCACTTGCGGCTCTTCATGGAAGACTTTGCCGATTCCGTGCCCGCAGTATTCGCGAACCACGGAATAATGTTTGGCTTCAGCGTGGGTCTGAATGATGTGTCCAATGTCGCCCAGCGTGGTGCCGGGTTTCACAATATCGATGCCTTTCATCATGCAGTCGTAAGCAGTTTCACATAAGCGCTTGGCGAGAATCGATGGTTTGCCGACATAAAACATGCGGCTGGTGTCTCCGTGGTAACCGTCTTTGATGACCGTGATATCGATATTGATAATATCGCCTTTCTTTAGAATTTTATCAGCGGGGATGCCGTGGCAAATGACATGATTGACCGACGTGCAGATCGATTTAGGAAATCCGTGATAATTGAGCGGCGCAGGGATCGAGTCGAGATCATTGACGATAAACTCATGACACAGCTGATCCAACTCATCTGTGCTGGTGCCCGCCGTCACGTGGGGCTCGATAAAATCCAATACACTCGAAGCCAGTCGTCCGGCAACGCGCATTTTATCAATTTCGTCAGCGGTTTTGATCATGGTTGGCGTGGGTTTGGGTGAAAATTCAGGTGGTGCTGGCTGCCAATTTTCCGCAGAGCATGTTTAATGCGTATTCTACTCGAAAATGCTCTATCGGCTCCGATCTATCGACTCGAGATTGCCTTGACCCGACTAGTTTTCAATCACCGGAGTGGGTTTTCCTGCATCGTCAAGCGCGACAAAGGTGAAATCGCCTTGGGTCACGTGATAACGATCGCCGTTTAAGTTGCGCCGCACCCAAGCCTGGGTATGGACACGAATGGAGGTTCGGCCTATTCGGGTGATCTCGCAATACACACACAAAACATCCCCCACAAAAACAGGCTGGATAAAGCTCATGCTGTCCACGCCCGCGGTGACCACCCGCGTTAAACTGCGTTCAGCAGCGCATAAAGCTGAAGCGATATCCATTTGTGAAATCACCCAGCCCCCAAAAATATCGCCCGAGGGGTTGGTATCCCTTGGCATTGCAAGCGTGCGTAGGGTGAGTTTTCCGCGTGGTTCGTCAGAGGAGGGTTGTTGTTTGGTTTTATCAGGCATGGCGGCTCAAGGCGCGTAGTCGTAATCGATAATCAGCGGGGAGTGGTCAGAGAAACGCTGGTCTTTATAAATTTCAGTCGCTCGGATTTTACCGCTAAGGCTGGGGGATGCGATATGGTAATCAATACGCCAACCGGTATTATTTGCCCACGCTTGGCCTCGGTTCGACCACCAGGTATAGCTGTGCTCGGGCTGTTCGATTTGGCGAAAGGCATCGATGTAACCGACCTCATCAAATAAGGTGTCTAGCCATGCGCGTTCCTCTGGCAAGAAGCCCGAATTCTTTTGATTGCCGCGCCAATTTTTAATATCAGCCTTGGTATGCGCGATGTTCCAGTCACCACAAATGATGATGTCTTTGCCCGTTTTTAGCATCGCCCGCATTTTAGGCATGAAATAATCCATGCAGCGATATTTATAATCCTGGCGTTCTTCTTTGGCTGAGCCTGAGGGCATATAAAGCGAAGCGATTAATAAATTACCGACTTGCACTTCAAGGTATCTGCCCTCGCTATCATATAGGGCATCGCCCATGCCAACGACGACTTTGTCAGGCGTATGCTTTGAGTACACGGCAACGCCGCTATAGCCTTTCTTTTCGGCATCGTGATAATGGCAGTGATAGCCCTTGGGATGAAACACCTCATCTTCTAATTGATGGATCTGCGCCTTGGTTTCCTGAATGCAGACAAAATCGGCGTTTTGCTTGGGCAGCCAATCAAAAAAGCCTTTTCTTGCAGCGGCGCGTATCCCGTTGGTATTCGCGGTAATGATTTTCATGTTTTAATTTGTGACTTCATAGAAGGTTGATTATCCAATGCGTGCATTGATTCGGCAAGTGGATACTGAGTTAGCTATTCACTTGACATAAACAGATCAGAGAAAAAGCTCAGAGAAAGAGCTTGCACGGCTCATTTGCGGGGATATATAGTGTTTGACCAGCGACTGTGATTTATTTATCAAACTATTCGGGGTGTCAGCGACGTCAATCCTAGCGAAACACGCGCCTCGAGAAGTCAGCGGGAGTAAGAAAAATGAGTAAAAAACTAAAACATAAGGAAATTAACCGACAAACAATCAAACTTATTATTGGTGTGATAGCGCTATCGCTGGCCAGTTTGACTAGCTTTTTTTCAGAGTCGGCTATCGAATCCATCAGCGCTGCGTATCACGAAGATGGGTGGGCGCGAAATATATTTGTAGGGTTTCTGTTTTCTATCGCCGCATTTTTGCTTGCCTACAATGGAAAATCTATTACAGAGATGCTACTCAGCAAAGTAGCGGCCTTATCAGCGATAGGGGTGGCGATGTTTCCCTGCGATTGTAATGGACACGAGCAAATCATTCCTTATGTGCATGGTGTTTCAGCGGGTGTTATGTTTGGAGTATTAGCGTTTTTTTGTTATAAGTTTTATGAACGCGCGCAAGCAAAAAACCATTTTCGTGCACGCTTGAGGGCGGCGATATATGCTATTTGTGGCGTCGTGATTGTTGGGTCTATTGTGGTGCTTGCGTTGGATCATCTTCTTGAAGGCGTGATTTCTTCAAAAGTGAGCCGCTTGACATTTTACGGCGAAGCGGCAGGCTTGATATCTTTTGGTGTTGCGTGGTTGTCAGCGAGTCGTGTTTTACCCTTGATCACGCTGACCGATGAACGGCACAGCTTGTCACCTTTTAAGCAGGGTTAGTGATACAGGTAGGGAGTGCTTTTCTGCGGCCACATCGAAATAGGGTGGGTTTGCACTTTTACGCGCCGGCGTACGCTTCTAATATAATATTGGATCAAGGCCTTCTATTAGCAGCATATCCACAAGCTTTATCAAAGGTAGGCCGATCAGAGTGTTTGGATCGTCACCTTGGAGTTTGCTGAGCATCGCGATCCCGAGGCTTTCTGCTTTAAGGCTGCCCGCGCAGTTGTAAGGCTGATCCTTAAGCAAGTATTGTTCGATTTGATCATCCTTTAAGTTTCGAAATACCACACGATAGGTTTCGACGCAGTGCTGAATATTGTTTGATTCAGTGTTGTATAGACAAAGCCCTGTATAGAGCGTTACTTCTCGACCCGAAGCTGCTTGCAATTGTTTCACTGCATCGCTGTGATCTTTTGGTTTGCCGACGATAAGTTTATCCAATACTGCGACTTGATCTGAGCCGATGACCAATGTGGGCTCGCTTACCATGCTGCCCCCAGTGTGGGCTTTGTCGATTGCGAGCCGCTCGACCAGATCAAAAGGGGTTTCGTTTGGTTTGGCCGTTTCATCTATTTCCGGCGAAGCGCATTCAAAGGGGATTCCTAAGCGCGCTAAAAGGGCTTTTCTGTACGGAGAAGATGATGCAAGTAATACGTCCATACTATTGACTTAAAAAGAAAATGGCGCGCCCGGAGAGATTCGAACTCCCGACCACCTGGTTCGAAGCCAGGTACTCTATCCAGCTGAGCTACGGGCGCGTAATAGCTTTTGCGCAGGCGCTTTAGCGCGCCAGCAGTTTTCGTAAAATTTCATTGGCTTGTTTTGGGTTGGCCTTGCCTTGGCTGGCTTTCATCACTTGGCCGACGAAGAAACCGATCATTTTTTGCTCACCCGCTAGGTATTGTTCCACTTGAGTAGGGTGCTTGGCAAGTATCTCTTGAACGATATTTTCAATCTCGCTCGAATCGGTGATTTGTTTTAAGCCTTTGCGCTTAATCACTTCATTGGCGCTGCACTGTTTCTCCCACATTTCTACCAAGACTTCTTTGGCGATCTTGCCAGAGATAGTGTTATCTTCGATACGATCAAGCAAGCCGGCCAGCGCCTTGGCATCAACGCGAGAGCGGCTAATCGGTAGATCAGCTTTATTCAGATAAGCACCCAATTCTCCACTGATCCAGTTATTAACGATGGAAGCCTTGGCTGAGGTGTAGGCTAAGCAAGCGTCAAAATAATCCGCAATAGGTCGGTCAGAGGCCAATTTTTCAGCCTCTTCAGGTGAAAATTGGTAATCTGCCTGGTATCTAGCCTGCCGCGCTTCGGGTAATTCGGGTAGGGCGGCGCGAATATCGTCGATGGTTTGCGTGGCGATCACCATGGGGGGTAAATCTGGATCAGGGAAATACCGATAATCATGCGCTTCTTCCTTCGAGCGCATTGAACGCGTCTCATCGCGATCGGGGTCGTATAATCGCGTTTCCTGCACCACCGTACCGCCTGATTCGATTAAATCAACTTGTCGCTCGACTTCATATTCGATGGCTTTTTGCACAAAACGAAATGAGTTGATATTTTTAATTTCTGCGCGCGTGCCAAACTCGTCTTGACCGAAAGGGCGCACCGAAATATTTGCATCGCAACGGAACGAACCTTCCTGCATATTGCCATCTGAAATTTCGATATAGCGCACCAATGTATGCAATTTTTTAAGATAGGCCACGGCCTCTTGCGCTGACCGCATATCGGGTTCAGAAACAATTTCCAATAAGGGGGTACCCGTGCGGTTTAAATCAATAGCGGTATGATGCGAAAAGGCATCATGAATCGATTTCCCGGCGTCTTCTTCTAGGTGCGCGCGCGTCACGCCAATGGTTTTAGAGCCATTTTCTGTTTCTATTTCAATTTCACCTTCGCCCACAATCGGCACCTGAAACTGGCTAATTTGATAGCCCTTGGGCAAATCAGGGTAAAAATAATTTTTACGTTCAAAGGTTGAACGTGGATTGATTTTTGCGCCGATCGCCAGCCCAAACCTAATCGCTAACTCCGCGGCGTGACGATTCATGACGGGTAAAACACCCGGCAGGGCAATATCGACCGGGCTGGTTTGTCGATTAGGCTCGGCGCCGTAAGCGGTGGACGCCGATGAAAATATTTTGCTTTGCGTGGCAAGTTGGGTATGCACTTCTAAACCGATGACGACCTCCCATCCCGCACTGCTCATGACGGTTCCCCCGCTTGTTTGAGGTGCCAATCAGTGTGTTGCTGATACTGATGTGCAAGGTTTAATATTTTTGCCTCTTGCATATAATTTCCAATTAATTGCATGCCAATCGGTAAACCATGATCGTCAAAACCGACGGGAAGAGATAAACCCGGCAAGCCTGCAAGGTTAAGCGTGACGGTGTAAATATCTTCAAGATACATGCTGACCGGGTCGCTATTCACGGCACCGAGTTTGGGCGCAGTGTGGGGGGTCGTTGGCCCGAGGATGACATCGCATTGCTCAAATGCCGCGGTAAAATCGTTGGCAATTAAGCGCCGTAATTTTTGTGCTTTGATGTAGTAAGCATCGTAATAACCCGAAGACAGTGCGTAGGTGCCGACCAATATCCGGCGTTTAACTTCCTCGCCAAAGCCTTCAGTGCGGCTGTTGACGTACATCGATTCGAGGTCGTCATAGTCTTCTGCGCGGTGGCCATAGCGTACGCCATCAAAACGTGCGAGATTCGAAGAGGCTTCTGCGGGGGCTAATACGTAATAGCAGGGAATGCCAAGCGCGCTATTGGGTAAATCAATTTCAAGCAGCACCGCACCCAGTTTCTCAAGGGTGTGCGCAGCGCTTTGAACCGTAGCGGCGATGCCACTGTCTAAATCCGCATTAAAGTATTGCTTAGGCAACCCAATTCGCACGCCTTCTAGTGATTGCGCGAGCGTGGATAGAAAATCGATGTTTTGATCTTCTATGGATGTTGAATCTTTTGGATCGAAACCACAAATAGCTTCCAGCATTATCGCGGAATCTTCTGCGCTGCGAGCAATAATACCGGCTTGATCGAACGACGAGGCAAAGGCAACCATGCCCCAGCGCGACACTCGTCCATAGGTCGGCTTGATGCCCGTTAAACCACATAAAGCAGCGGGTTGTCGGACAGAACCCCCGGTATCTGTGCCGGTTGCAATGGGCACAATACCCGCCGCCACAGCAGCGGCTGCACCGCCGGAACTGCCGCCCGGCACATGATCTTTGTTCCAAGGGTTTAGCACGGGTCCGTAATAGGAGGATTCGTTGGTTGAACCCATCGCGAACTCGTCCATATTGGTTTTGCCGATACTTACCATGTTGCGCGCAGCGGTTTTTTTGACCACCGTCGCATTGTATGGCGAGATAAAATTAGCTAACATTTTAGAACCACAGCTGGTCAAGCTGCCTTGCGTGCAGAAGATATCTTTGTGTGCGGTGACAATCCCACACAATGGGTCATCGTTGCCCTTCGCAATCGCCGCATCGGCTTTTTGCGCCGCCGCTAAAGCTTCATCTGGGTTGAGACTAATAAAGGCATTGAGATCATTGCGTTGCTCGGCCTTATCCAGGGCCATTTGTGTCAGCTCATGACTGGAAATTTCGCCGCCACGCAAAGATTTCGCAATATGTTTAAGCGGTTGGTCTAACATTGAAGATTAAGTTAAGGCGTAAAATTTAGGAAAAGGATTGCGAGCGGAGGAAGTTAATTTAGAGTTAATTACTCGATGACTTTAGGAACGAGATACAAACCATCTTCTGAGTAGGGCGTTAATTTCATAAAGGCATCGCGTGCGTCCTTTTCTAACACGACGTCATCACGCAAGCGAAGATGGGGGTCTTGCGGGTGAGACAAGGCCTCGACATTATCCGTATCGGCCTGCGCCATTTGATCGATCAGCAATATGATAGTGTCGATTTGAGCAGCCAGATCATTAATCGAAGCCTCATCTAATTTTAATTTAGAAAGGTGGGCAATTTTCTGTATTTCTTGGCGGCTGATGGTCAATTCTAGATGTCTCTGATTTTAAGCAGTAGAATAATGAAAAAGGACACGAAGTATAGCCCAAACTATCTGTCGCGCAGTTCAATAAATACTAAAAAGCTGCGAGCCGGTGACAAGCCCGCGCAAAAACCCAAAAGTTGTCGTATGTTTATCACTGGGTGCTCGAGTAACCCAAAGGTACGGATGATCGGACGGCGAGGGAATCCCAACTTTGTGCAGAAGCGCATACCTTAGCTGGCTTTGATATGATAAATTACGCCCCGAAATAATTCTGCTCCGTTCGCGCGTAAAAATGTACTTTAAGGAGCAGGATAAAACGCCATAATTAAACATGCAGGAATGCTTACATTATTGTGGCCGTGTTAATACCATATCTGTTGAAGGCGAACTTCGACGGGGTTTTACTCTTTTGTTGGATAGTGCTACATGTTTAAGAAAATTGCTGGTTATTTCTCGAATGACCTTGCCATCGATTTAGGAACCGCGAATACTTTGATTTATGTCAAAGGCAAGGGAATCATTCTGAATGAACCCTCAGTGGTAGCGATTCAGAATGATGGCCGTGGCCAAAAAAAGGTATTGGCGGTGGGCGCTGAAGCCAAGCTTATGTTAGGTCGAACACCGGGGTCTATTCAGGCGATACGCCCTTTGAAGGACGGCGTCATCGCCGACTTCAACATTACTGAAGTCATGCTCAAAGACTTCATCAAAAAAGCGCAGGAGAATCGATATTTCTCCAGCCCTCGAATTATTATTTGTGTGCCTTGTACCTCAACCCAAGTGGAACGACGTGCGATACGAGAATCAGCGGTTAGCGCAGGCGCGCGTGAAGCGTATCTCATCGAAGAGCCAATGGCCGTTGCGATTGGCGCTAATTTGCCGGTGGGCGAACCCACAGGTTCAATGGTGGTGGATATCGGTGGTGGAACCACTGAAGTCGGTGTATTGTCGCTCGGTGGCATGGTGTATGCCAACTCGCTACGTGTGGCGGGCGATAGTTTCGACGAGAGCATCATTAATTATGTTAGGCGTCGGCATGGCGTGCTGATTGGTGAGGCAACGGCCGAACGTATCAAACAAACAATAGGCACGGCTTGGGCGGAATCTGAATTCATGGAAATGGAAGTTAAAGGGCGTGATGTTACCGAAGGTATGTCGCGTAGTATTGTTGTGACCAGCACTGAAATATATGAAGCGATCTCCGATTCCTTAGAGCAAATTGTTCAAGGCATTAGACAAGCCCTAGAAAAAACGCCGCCGGAGCTCAGTGCCGATATCGGTGAGAAAGGTATGGTCATAGCGGGTGGCGGAGCCTTATTGCGAGACATGGATCAACGCTTAATGCAGGATACTGGATTACCCGTGGTGATTGCCGATGACCCGCTTTCATGCGTTGCACGAGGATGCGGCCGGGCTCTTGAGGAAATGGACACGATTGGCAACGTTTTCGCTTACGATTCATAAGGCTCTGCACCTGATGTTGTTTCATCCTTATCATTGCAGGGTTAAATAATTTCTTGATGGTGCATCCAATTATTTATCGCCATTGCAGAGAGTTGGGTAGAGAGGCTTCATACGGCGAAATTGATTGGACTGATCGACTTGTTTTATTGCCCGGGATAGACCGATGATCGGCAACCGGCTGACGCTATTTTACCGATTTGTGATGGTGTCAATTTTCACAGTCGCCTTGATGATATTCGACCATCGAACTACTTTTTTTGAAAGCACGCGTACCTTTTTATCGAATATTAATACGCCCCTCAACATGCTATTGACTGTGCCCGTCAAAGCGCGTACTTTTTTGGACATCTATTGGCCCAACGAACAGTTGCTTCAGCGTGTTCGCGCGCTAGAATTCGAGAACCAACATTTACTCGCCAAGGTTCAAACACTCGACGCATTGGAAATAGAAAAGAACCGACTGCTAGCCCTGTTTTCTGCTAGCCGGGCGCGTGGTGATACCTCGGTCAAGCTGGCCCGAATTATTAGAACCTCTTTGCAAGGGCAATACGACCAGAGAATTGTCATTGATCGAGGGCGTAGGGATAATGTTGTCAATTCACAAGCAGTGATTGATTCCAATGGCGTCATTGGGCAAGTGAGCATGATCGCCAGAGATCATAGCGTGGTCACGGTTATCACAGATTCCGCACATGCTGTTCCCGTCGAAGTTTTGCGAAATGGACTCAACGCAATCGTGCGCGGCACGGGGGCGAACCAAGAATTAAGTATACCTTTTATGTCTTTTCAGGCGGATATAGAAGTGGGTGATGTATTGGTGACTTCAGGTTTGGGCAATGTGTTTCCCTTGGGTTATCCTGTTGCAGAAGTGGTTGATATTCAAGGCTTGGCAGGGGAGCCATTCTTGACAGTTAAAGCGCAGCCTTTTGCCGAGTTGGACAAAGTGAAAAATGTTCTTTTGCTTGAATCGGCGGAGCCTATCAATAGGGCGTTGAACAGCCATGATACGCCGATCAGTGATAGTGTGCCCGAGTTTAAAGACGAAGAAAAGGACAGTGACCTTCCAGCTGATGTGAGTCTACCTTGAGCGGCGCAATGATAATCTCAGCTCGACGGCCACACTGGATATATATTTGTGTGACGATTTTTTTGGCGATATTGCTCAGCATATTGCCACTTCCAAAGAACATAGAAACGATTTGGCCGGATTGGATAAATTTGGTGGTTTTTTATTGGGTATTGGTTTTGCCCGCTAATTTGGGCGTGATGTTTGGCTGGATCGTTGGCTTACTTGAAGATATCGTTAGCTTTTCTTTGCTCGGACAGCACGCCTTAGGCAAGGCATTGACCGGCACAATTGCGGCATTGGCTGAAAAGCGATTTCCGTTGTTCAATCATTTAGAGCGCATGTTCGTGATTTTTATCGTTCAAACACTCAATGTTGCCATAGTCGCGAGCGTGAATCACTTGTCTTCTAATGCACCCGTTCACGCAGCGCTGTGGGAAACAGCTCTAACGACCTGCTTAGCGTGGCCGTTGGTGGCTTTTTTGCTGGATCAGTTTGATCCAAATTATCAGTAGTATGCCTGCATTCGGCGCGCAGCCCGCTATCAGAGATCACTTGCGTGAAGCCCATATCGTCCAAGCACGCTTGGTCGCCATTGCTGCTTTGGTGATTGTTCTAGCAGGTATCTTGCTTGCGCGTCTCGCGTATTTGCAGATTGGCCAGTATGAAAGGTTTTTAAGTTTGGCAGATAAAAATCGCGTTGATACCCATCCTATTGCGCCTGTTCGCGGCCTTATTTTTGATCGCAATGGACAGCCTCTTGCAGAAAACATACGCTCTTACAATCTGGAAATTTTACCCAAGCAGGTAGATGAAATGGATCGCTTGATAGCCGCTATCTCTGAATTAGTCGAGATAACCGACAAACAAACCGCCCATTTTAAAAAGCAGCTCAGACACCGACCCAGCTTTGAGCGTCAGGTATTGCGTACCAACCTAAGCGAAGCAGAGGCCGCGCGTTACTCTGCCCATCAACATAAATTGTCCGGCAGCTATCTTGTTGCCGCCTTGCAGCGTCACTACCCACAAGGTGATTTAATGGGGCACGTCTTGGGCTATGTTGGACGCATCAACGATAAGGATATTACTCGAATTGATAAAAAAGCTTATGGAGGAACGCATTATATTGGCAAACTTGGCATTGAAGCCCATTATGAATCAGTATTGCTCGGTGAGGTGGGCTCAGAAGATATAGAAACCAATGCCCATGGCCAACAGGTACGTGCTTTAACCAGAACCTTGCCGAAAACTGGGCAGTCCTTGTATTTGAGTTTGGATACTCAACTACAAAAAAAAACGCTCTCTCTGCTCAAAGAATACGAAGGCGCTGCGATTGCCTTAGATCCTAAAACGGGTGAGATACTTGCGTTTGTCAGTGCGCCCGGATACGACACCAACCCCTTTGTGAATGGAATTAGCACCAAAGCGTATAATGCTTTACGAGAATCTGATCGATTACCTTTGTTAAATCGAGCGTTAAATGGACGTTATGCTCCCGGTTCAACGATCAAAGGGTTTATGGGCTTGATCTCTATCAAGAATGGTATATCAGCGAGGGAGCGTGTCTATGCCCCCGGATGGTATTCCTTGCCCAATTCAAAACATCGCTATCGCTGCTGGAAAAAAACTGGGCACGGCTCAGTCAATTTGCACGATGCGATTACGCAGTCCTGCGATGTATATTTTTATCGAACGGCAAAGAAATTAGGCATCGATCGGCTGCACGAAGACATGACAAGCTTCGGTTTTGGCAAAAAAACACATATTGATATTCCGAATGAGCCCTCCGGCTTGATGCCGTCTCGCGAATGGAAAAAACGGGTACGCAAGCAACCATGGTATCCTGGAGAAACCGTTATTACCGGCATCGGGCAGGGATATATGTTGGCAACACCCATTCAGTTGGCGAGTGCGGCGGCGCTGCTGGCGAACCGAGGCCAGCCTGTGGTACCGCATTTTCTTACCGCGATACAGGATCCTGATAATGGAAATTTAGAACAAACTAAGGTTCCAGTACCCCCGAAAGTAGAGGGGGTGAGCGATGCGGCTTATAAGGCTGTGATCAAGGCTATGCGCGATGTGGTGCATGGGCCACGCGGTACAGCACGAAGAATTGGCGTAGGCTTGCCCTATGAAATTGCAGGAAAAACGGGTACAGCGCAGGTAAGAAGTATCCCTCAAGGGCAGAAATACGATGCTGAAAATACGCCAAAAAAATATCGAGATCACTCCTTGTTCATCGCTTTTGCGCCCGTAGATGATCCAAAAATTGCCTTGGCTGTTGTGGTCGAGCACGGCGGTAGCGGCAGTAAGGTAGCCGCGCCCATCGCGAAAGAAATAATCGACTACTATCTTGTTGAACGCCTAGGTTTGTATCCGCGCGCGCGCAAACCAGAGCTTGCGAGTTCTGATGGACCTGGCTTAGCGGACAATCCGGTAATCCCGGGTTTATAAACGGCCATGCCTAGATTTTCATTTAAGCGTTTTCGATTTGACATGCCCCTATTTTTAGGGCTGCTCACCCTATGTGCTGCGAGCCTACTGATTTTGTATAGCGCAGGGGGCGCAAATGGCGATCAAATTGTACGGCAGGTAGTTCGAATTGGTTTGGCTTTAAGTTTGATGCTTATCATCGCGCAAATATCGCCTGCCACTCTGTTGCGCTATTCACCCGTAATTTTTACGATTGGTTTGCTGATGCTGATTAGCGTACTGGCGGTTGGCATGGTCGGAAAGGGTGCTCAGCGTTGGCTAGATTTGGGCGTGGTGCGCTTCCAGCCCTCTGAAATAATGAAACTCGCCGTGCCGATGATGGTGGCGTGGGTGGCGACGCGCAAATTTTTACCTCTGGGGTTCTGGCATATTGTGCTCTGCTTTTTGGTGATTGCGGTTCCCGCTGCATTGATTGGGGTACAGCCTGATTTGGGCACGGCGATTCTGGTCTCATTTGCTGGGCTGGTTGTCATATTTTTAGCCGGGATATCATGGCGTTTTATGCTGAGTATTCTGGGCATACTCGCGGTAGTGATGCCCCTGTTATGGAAATTCGTCCTACACGACTATCAACGAACACGTGTACTCACGCTGTTTGACCCGTGGCAGGATCCGCTCGGTGCGGGTTATCATACAATTCAATCGATGATCGCAATAGGGTCGGGTGGAAGCTTAGGCAAAGGCTGGTTACAAGGCACCCAATCGCAGTTGGAATTTATTCCAGAGAGAAGCACCGATTTTATATTCTCCGTGTTTGGTGAAGAATTTGGCTTGTTGGGTTTTATCGTATTGATGAGCTTGTATTTATTCTTGGTGTTTCGTGGAATCATGATCGCTTTTTACGCGCAAGAAACATACGATCGCTTGCTGGCGGGCAGTTTGATATTGACTTTCATGTTTTATGTCTTTGTTAACATTGGTATGGTCTCTGGTATATTACCTGTCGTGGGCGTGCCACTGCCATTGGTGAGTTATGGGGGGACTTCAATGCTTACCCTCATGGCAAGTTTCGGTATCTTGATGAGCATCCGATGCGAAGGGCGAAAGCTCTCGAGAAGTTAAATCCTGGCGTAAAAATTATGCAAAATCTGTTTGAATTTAATGCTTATAAAGCAAAATCGACGACAATTTTTCTATGTTTGCTATGCTGTTTTTATAGTCCGAGCGCTCTGGCGATAACTCTAGACGCTTCACCTCAAATGCAAGCGCTCAGTCAGCGCTTGATTCAAAAAAATCTGTATACCCGGGAGCGCTTGGAAAACTTATTGGCGTCGGTACAGATAGACCAAAGTGTATTGAAGCTCTTTGGAAAACAATCCGAAGCCAGGCCGTGGCACGAATATCGTAAAATTTTTATCAATGATGAACGCATTGCCGCGGGCAAGGTCTTTTTAGAAAAGAATCGTGATCTATTGAAGGCTGCAGAATCTAAATACGGCGTGCCCCCTCATATAATCTCTGCACTCATTGGGGTGGAGACGTTTTACGGAACTCGGATGGGTTCCAGAAGTGTATTACGTTCGCTTGCAACCTTGACTGCAGCCTATCCACGTCGTGCGGATTTTTTTGGCAAGGAGCTCGAGACATTTTTAGGTCTTTTGGTGACTGAGAAATTGGTCGCGGATGATGTTGAAGGTTCCTACGCGGGTGCCATTGGAATTCCTCAGTTTATGCCCAGCAGTTATGTTGCCTACGCTATTGATTTCAATCAAAATGGTCGCCGAGACTTGGTCGGCGAGCTTGACGACGCCGTTGGCAGCGTTGCGAACTATTTAGTCAAACACGGATGGGAACGTGGTGCGCCACTCGTGCAGTGGATTGCATCACCGGTTAAGCAATCTGTGAGGGGCTTGGTTAAAAAAAATGCCAAACCCACGTTGACCGCAGCGCAATTGAGAGTTCATGGCGTTAATCTGATGGGTGGAGATAAATTGAAGGTCAGCCTGAATCGCTTAAAAGAACAATCCGGGCGGAGGTACTTTTTAGGCCATGCTAATTTTTACGCTTTGACCCGGTACAACCCGAGCAACAAATATGCGATGGCAATCGTAGAACTTTCTGAGGCGATACAGAGTAAATGAAAAATATTAAGACAATACTTAAACCCTTGTTATGGGCGGCTGTGATGATAATCAATGCTTGCTCGAGCAGCGGCGGTATGGGTTCGGCAGGGCATTTTCTGCCGGGTGACGGTCTACCCAAGCAACACTCGGTGGACATCGCATCTGTCGCCGATGCGGTGCCTACCCATGTTATTTTGAGCGCGACTGGCAACCGGCCTTATCGTGTGTTTGGCAAAGATTATATTCCATTACGAAGCGCAAAAGGGTACCAAGCTCAGGGGGTGGCCTCTTGGTATGGCACGAAATTTCATGGCAGAAAAACATCTAGTGGCGAAGCCTATAATATGTTTGCGATGAGCGCGGCACACCGCACTTTGCCATTGCCTTCGTTCGCTCGCGTAAGCAATTTAAATAATAATCGCTCAGTGATCGTTAAGATCAATGACCGTGGACCGTTTGTAGACACTGATCGAAGAATTATTGATTTGTCCTATGCAGCGGCTGCAAAGCTAGGGGTCGTTGCAAGCGGCACTGCCCGAGTTCGCATCGAAGCGATTACGGTCCCAGGGGCGCGAAAACCCGCCAAGAAAATACAAGAAATACGAGGTATTCCCCCGGTTAAACAGGCTAAACCGGCTGCCAATACTCCGCAAAGAAACGAAACTGTTGATCTGAGTCCGAGTGTCATTCTCACGACCAGCGCGGCGGTCGTCGATCCACAGAATGCGAGTTACTTACAAATGGGGGCCTTTTCGGTTCGGCACAATGCCGAGCAACTATTGACCCGACTTTCAAAGGCTGGGGTGGCGGCCTACCTGCAGCAAGATCAGGCGCTGTTTAAAGTAAAGTCGGGCCCGTATGTTGACGCCGATCAAGCCTTACGACAAAAGCTGCAAATTGATCGATTGCTCGATATTGAAGCACGCGTGGTGTTTGAGTAAGCGCTGTTGTTGTTTGTTGAACGCCACCATCATTCAATGAGTCAGCGATTGCTTCATCTATTAACCCAGGTGATAAATACCCTGCATTCAGCCGCCGTGTGCTTGTTCGTAGCAAGGCACACAAACGCCGCTGTAGTCGTTCTCCAGCAAGCTTTGTGTAACGCAGTCTACGGACAAGCACACGGCGGCCCATCGAGAATATCAATAAGTTGGGGGCTTCTGGCGTGTACTGGCTCGGCGTTGGGGCGCTTGGCAAGGGAACGACCATTGCCCGCACACCCCGCCTTGATCCAGCCCACGCCAAAAGCCCTGAATGCAGGGTATTTGTCACCTGGGTTAATAGTTTGGCTGCTTAGCACCGTCGGCTTATGTATTGGTTTGGGATCGCCCGCTAGTGCGCAAATAGCAATTCCTTCTTTCTTACATTCGAGCGTTACCGCGCCAGCACCGTCTGCCAGCGCCTGGGTGTTACTCGAAAACAGCACGGGTTGGGTGATCACCAGTTCTGGAGAAAAAAAGCGCGTCGATCCGGCGAGTTTGACGAAGCTGATGACCGCATATTTGACGTTTGAAGCTTTGGAGAATGGAACGGTTAGTGCAACGGACAGCGCCTATATCAGCAATAAAGCATGGAAGTCTCCGGGCTCTAGAATGTTTTTAGAAGTCGACTCCTTTGCGACGATAGAAGCCTTGATTAAGGGTTTGATTATTCAGTCGGGCAATGACGCGGCTGTGGCATTGAGTGAACATCTCGGGGGCAGTGAAGCAGGGTTTGCGAAGCAAATGAACGAGAAAGCCCACGCGCTGGGTATGCTTGGAACACATTATATCAATGCCAGTGGCTTGCCCGACCCAGATCATTACACAACCGCGTTGGACACAGCGATTTTGTCGCGTGCAATCATACTCACCTTTCCCGAACTGTATGCTTTATTCTCTGTACACGAATATACCTATAACGAGATCACACAAACCAATCGCAATGATCTTTTGCAACAAGATAGCGCCTACGATGGGCTGAAAACGGGTCACACAGAGGCCGCGGGTTTTTGTCTGGCGGGCTCAGCAAAACGCGGTAATACCCGATTTATTGCGGTGGTGATGGGGGCTCAAAGTAAGCAAGCAAGGGTTCAGGGCGTCCGCAGTCTGATTGAGTACGCATTTAGCCATTACGAGAGGAGCACAATATTTAAAGCACTCGAACCCGTGAAAACGATGGCGCTATTTAAAGGCGCAAACCAACAAGTGGAATTGGGGGTCATGAAGGATATATCGATCGTCCTTCCGAAAGGAAGGTCTTCAGATGTGCAGCTTAATTTCCATGTTCCTGAGCACCTTCTTGCACCCCTTACGCGACAGGATGTTGTGGGAAGGGCGGTCATTTCTTATCAAGGTAATGAGATTGGTCATGCGTCCATCCATCCCTTGCAGGACTACCCGCTAGGCCCCATATGGACTCAACTGATCGATACGCTAAAGCTGAAAATATTTTGAACGACATGCCACAAACGATGAAACCACCATGTTCTACCGAAATCGTTGGAATGGAGTTCCCATGTGAAATTGATGTCAAAATATTTATTCCCAATCAAAGCGCGCTAGCACAAAGCATGGAGTGCTTCATTCGCGATCATTTAGCGGAGAATGCGCTGATAGAAATCCGCAGTCGGGCAAGTAGTGGCAGCAAGTATTTAGCAATGACCGCGAGGGTGAATGCGCAAAACAAAGAGCACATTGACTGCTTTTATCAGGCCTTATTCGATCACCCAGACGTGATCATGACGATTTAGATCCGCGAAAATGGCATCTCCACGGGTACTGTGGTTGGGGCAGGTTGAGTATCTTGATTCATTTGCTTGGATGCAATCGTTTACCGCCCAGCGTAATGATCAGACCAAGGACGAATTTTGGTGCCTAACGCATCCTGCGGTTTTTACACAGGGCACCAGTTGCAAGGATGAACCGGTCGCAAATGATGGGTCAATACCCTTGGTCAAATCAGACCGAGGGGGTCAGATTACCTACCATGGCCCCGGACAATTAATTATCTATCTGCTGATAGATATTAAACGTCTGGGTATCGGCCCCAAGCGATTGGTCAGAAGGATCGAGCGAGCGGTGATCAGTTTTCTAAAGGTTCACGGCATTGATGCTGAAATAAAGTCTGGCGCTCCAGGCGTCTATGTGGATCAAAAAAAAATTGCGGCGCTCGGCTTGCGAATTAAAAATGGCAAGAGTTATCACGGCTTGAGCCTGAATATTAAGATGGATCTTTCGCCTTTTACGAGGATTGATCCTTGTGGGTATGCGGGTTTAGAAGTGACTCAGATGTCCGCCTTGGGGGCTGAGGCGCCGTTTTCAGACTATCGGGATTATTTGATAGATATCTTAATCGAGTCGATATATTTACCAATCGATGCAGATTGACGCACCTGATCAAGTCGTTCGGCGGTGCCGACATCTGACCACAGCCCGGTATAGTGCTGGCCACTAAGGCGCTTTTGCGCAATCGCGTTTTCCAGGACGGGTCGTAATGGGCGCTTACCGTGGGACAAAGGCTCAAACAAGGCGCGACTAAAACGTGCCATACCGCTAAACGTTAAGTTGGCATTAGATATCTTGGCGTCGCTTTGTTTTAATTTCCCTTGTTTGGTCAGCGCAAAATCTCCATTTGGGTGATGCGCTGGATTGTCTACCATAATAAGTCGTCCATATGATTGTTCGAGTGCTTGAGTCTGCAGTGAGGAAATAGGGTAATCGCAGATCACGTCTGCGCTGATCATCAGGAACTCGCTGCTTTTTATAAGATCGAGGGCCAGTCGAATTCCGCCGGCGGTTTCTAAGGCTTCTTTAGTTTCATCCGAGTAGATGATCGACAAGACCGTAGCGCTCGCCGGACCCGAGTTGTTCACGAATTATATGGCCAAGGTGGTGTAAGTTGATAATGACCCGCTTAATATTCGCGGCTGCAAGTCGATATAAGTGTATTTCGATTAGGCTTAAACCATGGACTTTCAGTAATGGTTTGGGCAAGTCATCGCTTAGGGGGCGTAGTCTTTCGCCGCGGCCGGCCGCGAGAATGATTGCATCAATAGATTCCATCTATAGTTCAGAGCGTATCGCCAAAGCGATTTGGGTGTTTTGGGTGAGTCAAAATAGTTTGACCTTGCGTTAGCTTTAAAAGCCGTTTCGCGATATTATAGCAGCCTTGGATTTGTGGTCGTTTCAGCTTTAATATAAAGACGATCAAGGTCATCGAAACAACTTAAAAAGAGAAATACTGTGCCGGTTAATTATCCAAGTTTTTTAGTGACATCTGTTAAAAATGCCCTTCTAATTATTGTTAGTTGCGGTCTTACTAGCGTTCCGCTTTATGCCGCCAAAGACGATAAAACGATCGGATTTGCGGACGACCAAGTCTGTGCCGCTCCCAGAATTAGTTTACCCAAAGCGTTGTTAGATGCGCCTGATGGAAAGTTAGAAGATCAGGAAATTTCATTAGAGGGAGACCAGCTTGATCTGGTTAATCAAAATGAAGTCGTGATGAAGGGCAATGCGCAGGTCGTCCAAGGTAAGCGCGGCGTATTTGCGGATAATATTACCTACAATAAAGAAAGCTATCAGGCAACGATCACGGGTAACGTTCGGTACTATACTGAAATGGGTGATGAAATTAAGACTGATTCGATGCGTCTAGAGATTGACACATTTATCGGTGACACGGGAAAGGCCGAAATGCGCACCATCAACCGTGAAGCGACAGCCAAGCGTTCGACGACCAATTATCTGGAAGATTTTACACCTTTCGCACCTTTCAGAAACCGGCTTTCAACCGCGGCTAAAGACGACGATGCAAGCGCTGGGCCTCGCGTGGGAAATCGAATTTATGCCGATAGAATAGACATCGAAGGCGAAGACTTCCAGCGATTATATAATGCGCGGATCACGCGCTGCCCCGACGGCGAAGATGTATTGATTGAAGGCAAAGAAGTGGAGCTCGATCATGGTACTGGCGTGGGTTATGCCAAAAACGTGACGGTTAAGTTTAAAGGTATCCCCATTCTGTACGCGCCGCGTTTTTCATTTCCATTAAACGACGAACGCAAATCAGGCTTTCTCGCACCCAGTATCGGTGATGATGACGTCTCGGGGTCAATTATATCAGTGCCTTATTACCTTAACCTCAATTCAAATTACGATGCGACGATTCGCCCAACCTACTACTCCGAGCGCGGTCTGCAATTATTCGGTGAGTTCAGGTACCTGAATGAGCGGGGCGATGCATCGTTGAAGGCCGAATATATGCCGCAGGATGACCTCTCTAATGGCGATGATCGTTATGCATTTGGCTTGGATGTAAAACAGAATTACTCCAACGGATGGGGCATGCAAATTGATTTGCAGGACGTATCAGATACCCAGTATTTGAGCGATTTTCGAAACAACATAAATCTAACGAGTACCACACATTTACCGCAAACATTGTCGCTTAACTACAGCGGTGATTTATTTTATATGCGCGCCAAGTCCTCTAAGTATGTTGCAGTCACCTCAAATTTAACTGCCAGTAATCCTTATGACCGGCTCCCGCAGATCGCTTTTGGCTTGCGATCACAAGATGTCGGGCCTTTTGAGTTTAGTTTGGCTGGCGAATATATCTCTTTCGATCATGACGAAGCGAGTAAATTGACGGGAACACGTTTTAGTTTTACGCCTTCTATATCCATGCCCATCGAACCGATATATGGTTATTTAAAGCCCAAATTGTCTTACCGCACAATCAGCTATTCCTTAGACAACGTGACGGCGGGTGGAGAAGATAGCCCCTCCGTTTCTGCGCCTATTTTTAGTGTCGACAGTGGTCTATTTCTTGAGCGCGAAATGACATGGGGAAATAAAGCCATGATTCATACGCTAGAGCCGCGTGCAATGTACGTGTATGTGCCTGAGGAAAATCAAGACGATCTACCCTTGTTTGATACGGGGTCGGGTAGTGTGAGTAGTTATAATGTCTTGTTCCGCGAAGAGCGCTTTTTCGGTGGAGATAGAATTGGAGACGACCAACATATAGCGCTTGGTGTAACCAGCCGAATAATTGATGATGAAACTGGCGATGAGCGTCTTAAGGCAAGTATCGGCCAACTGTATTATTTAGATGATCGTGAAGTCGGGCTCAGCGCAAGCAGCGCTGCCGATACCCGCGATAAATCGGATGTATTTGCCCAGCTTAATGTCAATTTGACGGACGAGCTTAAAATTAATACTTTCATGCGACTGGATGCTGAAACCAATGATTTGGATAAATTGAACTTAGGCTTGGCATATCGCAGTGGAAATCGAAGAATGCTAGCGATCGATTACTATAAAAATGAAGAATCTAGCGAAGACGTCCGTCTACGATTAGATTGGCCTTTGGCGCCGCGCGTGCAGCTGCAAGTGGATCAGCGCTACTCCTTGAAAGACCAAGAATCCCGCGCGAGCAGTCTAGGGTTGGTCTTTGACGGGTGCTGCTGGGCATTTGGTTTGAAGGCTTCTCGCTGGTTACAGAGCAGTGGTGAATACCGAGAGGGAATTTTGGCAACGCTTGAGCTAGATGGTTTAGGAAAAATTCAAACCTCGCAATAGCCAATTTGTTGCTTACCAAACCGATAGAGCATACGTCTCACCCAAAAAAATGAGTAGAATTGCCGCTGTATTTGCAGGCTGTTTCCTCAGTGGCTGCTTGATGTTGCCCTGTGCCGCGCAATCTATTGACGAGATCGCACTGGTGGTTGATGATCAGGCGATTACCACGCGTGAGTTTAGTGTCTTACGCTTGATTCAAGATCAGTCACTGTCTTATGCAGAGCTTAAACCAGAGCTTGGAGAGCGCGTGACGGATGCGATTATCGATGAGCTGCTGCTTTCTGGACATGCCAAACGCCTCGCTTCAAATATCAACATCAGTCCTACGCAAATCGACGCAGCGATTAAAACCTTAGCTCAACAAAACAATTTATCGGCGGCACAATTTATCGGCCGCTTAACTGCGCAAGGGGTGGATATCCAAATATTTAGAAACAGTTTGCGCGATCGCTTATTGGTTCAACAAGTGATTGGGCAGCGCATTGCCAGCACAATCAATATCACGCCCACTGCGGTGCAAGATTTTATCAATAGCCAACCCGAGTTACGCAGGCAAACTGAAAAGGCCTACCGTGCATCGCACGTGGTGATAACACTAGAGGAAGGCTTAAGTGCCGCTAAAGTTGCCGAAGTGCGCCTGATCGCAGAAACCGTGCGTCAATCAATAGTGAGTGGTGCAAGTTTTGCCTCAATAATTGAGACCAACCCCTTGGTGAAATCAAGTAATGTGAATGGAGAACTCGGGTGGAAGCAAAAGGGCGAGCTTCCTGAATTATTTGTTGCGACTTTAGACAAACTCCGGCCGGGTGAGCTCTCCCAATTAATCGAAAGTAACAACGGATTTCACCTATTGGCGCTGCACGAGCTTAAATCAGCAAATAAGAGTGCGACAGAATATAAAGTCAGACATATCTTAAAGTTGCTGGCGCCTGATGCAGATGCAACAGCGGCGATGGCGCGATTGGCGGTGCTTAAGCAAGACATTCTATCGGCTGGGAATTTCGCTGAGGTCGCCGGGCGTGAGTCGGAAGATAAAGTCTCCGCCTTACAGGGTGGTGATTTAGGCTGGGTCGCACCGCAACAGCTGGTGCCAGCATTCGCCCAAGCGATGCAAACGATAGAGATCGGGAAAATAACTGATCCCGTGCGTACGCAATTTGGTCTGCATTTGATTGAAGTTCTAGAGAAACGGCAGAAAGCGGGCAGTTCTTCATTGGAAACGCAGGTTCAGCAGCGTCTATTTGCAGAGCAAGTAAATGAGAAAATGGAAGACTTGCTGAGTGATATTAAACAAGTTGCGCTGATAGAAGTTATCGCACAATGAATGAAAGATCTTCTCTAATTCAGAAGATTTTATCGGTTCTGCCAGATGCCTTGGCCACTGACGTAAAAGACAATGTTGACGCAGCTGTTCAGGGATACTTTGAGCAAATGAACTTGGTATCACGGCAAGAATTTGAAGTTCAACAAAAAGTCTTGGCCAAAACCAGGCTGAAGCTTGAGCAACTCGAAGAAGTTCTCCGAGAACTGGAAAACAAACAAGTCTAGATTTAGGAAACAAGGGATAAGGAATGTCGCTCGCTATTTTACAAAGCCGCTCGGGACAAGGTTTGGATGTTCAAACAGTCAGTGTTGAAGTTCATTTAACCGGTGGTTTACCGTCTTTCTCGATAGTGGGCTTGCCCGAGGCGGCAGTGCGGGAAAGCAAGGATCGTGTGCGCAGTGCCTTGATAAGCTCGAATTTCGAGTTCCCACGAAAGCGAATCACTGTGAATTTAGCACCGGCGGATATCCCTAAGGAAGGGGGTCGGTACGATCTTCCCATTGCGATTGCTATCCTTGCTGCCACCGGTATGATTCCTCAAGCACTGCTTGAAGATAAAGTATTTATTGGTGAGCTTGCGCTAAACGGCGCATTGCGTGAAACGCGCGGCGCGCTAGTAACAGCGATATCGCTTAGGAACTCAGCATTACAATTATGTTTGCCGACAGCCAGTGCAGCCGAAGCGAGCGTTGTACCCAATGTTGAATTGCTGGCTTCCCCACACTTGATCGATATGGTTTCCGGATTATTGGGCCAGCGCGAGTTCTCACGGATCGCTTCGCCTGAACTCCGCCCTAGGCAAGAAATAAAGGATTTGAGCGACGTGAAGGGCCAAGTTTTTGCCAAACGCGCGCTTACCATCGCAGCGGCGGGTGGGCATAATATTTTAATGTATGGGCCACCCGGTACGGGAAAATCGATGTTGGCTGAACGATTCGCAGGCTTACTACCAGACTTAAATATTGATCAAGCGCTAGAAACCGCAGCAATCGCATCGGTCAGTACGGAAGGGGTTAATATGCAGCAATGGCTGACCCGACCCTATCGCGCGCCGCATCACAGTGCCTCAGCTGTTGCCGTTGTAGGCGGCGGGGCGAAAGCCATGCCAGGAGAAATATCCTTGGCCCATCAAGGAGTCTTATTTTTAGATGAGTTTACCGAGTTCGATAAAAAAGTATTAGAGAATTTACGAGAGCCACTAGAGTCTGGCGTTGTCAGTATCGCCAGAGCGGCTTATCGCACGACGTTCCCAGCAGATTTTATTCTGATTGCCGCGATGAACCCCTGTCAGTGCGGATTTTACGGAGACAGGGGGGAAGGTTTTGCGGAACGATGCCGCTGCACCCCCGACCAAATTTCCCGTTATCGGGCAAAACTCTCAGGCCCACTGCTCGATAGGATCGACATGCATATTGAAGTGCCGCGCGTGCCACAAGAAATACTAACTGCGCCAAGTCCAAAGGATGAACCGAGTAGTGAACGAATTCGCCAGAAGATTCATCAAGTTCAAGGCGTACAAATGAAAAGACAAGGGTGCTTGAATAGCAAGCTAGAAGTTAAACAAGTCGATGAATTCTGTCAGCTAGATGAAAGTTCTCAACAGTTGATTGATACAGCAATGAAGCGCTTAGGCTTGTCTGCACGCGCTTATCATCGAATTCTAAAGCTGGCGCGGAGTATTGCTGATTTAGAAGGTTTAGAAGCGATACAACAGGCGAACTTGGGAGAGGCGATACAATTGCGGAGCTGGGACAGGGCTGTAGGAGGGATCAATCGTGTCTGATTGTGCTCTTCGTCAGACACTATAATAAATGTGACCACGATGGACAGGTCTTAATTGTTGCTTTTCAATGTTGCTGGGACAACTTATCGCTATTTATACTTCGGCGTCACGGTTATAAATCACTGGCATTTTGCCTTTCCATTGCGCCCATAGTTGATTGTCTGTCATCAGCGATGCCATAAAATGCGCCACATTAATTCGACTGATTTTACCTGCATCAAAAATTGCACTTCGCGTGGGCGATGGGTGTAGATCATATTCTGACACGGTTTCTTCATTGATCAAGCCATCAGGCCGCAACCGCTGCCCATTCTACATCGGTATCATTTGGGCCCGATTTTGGTGCGCAAGAATTCTGCCGCTTGCTCGTTATCCACATGCGGCGGCAATAACAAACGCAGTAAACAAATCACACAATGTTGCGCAAAGGAAATGGGTTCATCCAAATCTCCATTTCGATTGCCCGTGGTATTCATCAGCACATACTTAATAGGCGTTTGTGGATTATTTGCTTTGATCGCAGCGCACAGTCGTCGAGTTGTATCCGTCACTAAGCTGCGGGTGTTGCCCATAAATAACCCTTGAAACTCATATTGTGCCCTAAGCAAGAAGCTATCGCAGCGCAGCCTTCGACATGCATTTCCATTTCTGTATCACTTAGATCTAATATACTTGCCTGAATGATAGAAATTTTGTTATGACTGGTAATAGACGCTGGTAAAGCCTCGACACTGCGCACAATGATTTTGACGTCATGCCCTCGCTGTAGCAACTGTTCCACCAATAAACGCCCTGTTGCACCACTGGCGCCAACGACTAATGTTTTCATTTTGACCATCAACTACATTGAGTAAGAAACAAAAAGTGATGGTCATAGATTTATTTTTCAATAGGGTTAGAATAATTATTACCCGTATCACAAAGGGCATTGTGTTTATCAAGGTTGGATACTGGATTAGGCAGTCACAATAATTGAACACATAATCACATGCGGTTCATGCGAGCACCACTTTTGTTTATTCGACTCTTGCTTCTAATCCTAACCATAAAACAGGGAAGGGCTTCATTAGTACAGAGAATATGCGCGTAATAGCTATCGCTTTAGAGGTAGCATTTTTATCTCATTTGCGTTGCAATATGATTGTTTGGGACAATTTAATCGAGACATCACTTACCCTACAATACTGATTCTTGAACTCATTAAGCTTTCTTTCGGAGAATACGATGGATACAGAATATTACGAAACCCTGACTAAGCTACAAAAGATGGGCGTAGACAAAGATTACTTTATTGGCTGGGCGGGTGGTTACTTAGAGAATCCAGCGCGCGAAGAGCAAAGGGTCACCGATGCTTACGAAGCAGGCTATGAAGACGGCAAAGCACATACAACGGATCAGGTTGATAAGTTCGTCAACTAAGGGATCGGTTCGCTAACTGAAAATGCGCTGCTTGGCAGCGCTTTTTTTGTGTCTAAAAAACGGCAGATCGATTAGTCTTAGCCCCATCGCGTGTAGGTCTCATTGGGGTGCAAAAATGAATAAACTACTCATTCTTAAGATTAGCAATAGCCAAGCCAAATTGTGCTGTGTTGGTGGGCTTGATTGAAGTGGACCGTCTTCCCTTATCGAGCAAAAGTTGAAAATTAGCGTGCTTAGAATTGTACTTTGCTTGCTCGCCTTTTCTCATGTTTCGAGCGTTGCCGAGCCGATATCAACGCTCAATGTAAATGCGGTGCGTCAAGCTGCGGGCTTGTTATCGCTTGCGCCATCGGAAACGCTCACCCGCGCAGCCGATGCCCATGCGGACTATCTGGCAAAATATTTACCGATCCATCGAGATACGCTCAAATCTGCGCACGAACAGAATCCAACGTTGCCGGAATTTACTGGGCATCTTGCTTCTGATCGCGTTAGATATTTCGGTTACCCGCACTCTCAAGTGCTAGAAAACATTAGTCTGGGTAATCTAACGATTGCTGATTCTGTCTCTGATTTAATGTCGGCGATCTATCATCGCTTCGCCTTCCTTGATTTTGAGGTGGATGAGATCGGCGCAGCGAGTGTCGCACAGCGCTATGTTTACGAGCTGGGTAAACAAGATTTATCGAGGGTTTGTTTGAGCGAAGCCGCAGATGCTGCGGTCGAGCCGGGCTATGATTGCCTGGGCACTCGCGTTAAGAAAACTAAGATTGATCAGACCTGCGCAAACTTGCCCGAACAAGCACGCTACGTCGCGCCCTACTTGAATAGTTGCCCAAACGGAAAATTACTCGATGCGCAGTATATGCGAGCTTTGTGCTTATCGCCGCCCTCAGAAGCTAAATTTCAGGGCTTCGGTGGATACTATGCGGTGTGTCAAGACGGTACAAAAATTAGATCAGCGTGGTTAGATAAAATCTGTGCTGCCAAGGAAAATCCTGCGCACTATGGGCATTCTGCTAGGGCTTACCAAATTTGTCGACCGCCGGTTCAGGTTCATGCTGCTTGGTACGAGAACTTTTGTCGTACGATTCCAAATGCCCTACAAATCCACGACACAGGCCGCTACTACAATGTGTGTTCAAATGGCTTTAAAATTAAAACCGAATACTATCGAGCCTTAGAAGCAAAGCGATTCGTGCGACAACCCGAAGCGGTGCTTTGGCCTGCGGATCAAGTGGGCAATATTAATCCTGCTTTTTATGATGAATCGCCGCATCCCACCCCAGATTTGCCGTTGACGGGATACCCCATATCAATCCAGTTTAATCCAGCCAAGGTCGACCAAGTATCGATTACAGGCTTTACATTGGAGAAACGCATAAACCTTGTCGAAGACAGTTGGCAAACTGTTACTGGATTTCGCCGTATTGATCATCTAAACGATATCCATCATCAGTTTACTCGACATCAATTTGCTTGGTTTCCCTTGCAACGTCTAAGTTGGGGAGCCCACTATCGCTATCAAATTTATGCGCTGCTCGATGGGGTTCCGCGTCAATATCAGGCGAGTTTTAGTACGCTAGGTTTTGAGCTTCCTATCGTTCGAATCGAAGCCGGTGAACGGGAGATTACGGTTCCAAACAAACGATTCATTTTGTATCGGGCGCCGAGCGAGTATGACCCTTTTCCTTTTCGTGACGTGAATCTTAGATACCGAGGGCGTCGATCGGTGGAGGCTGAAGTGATTGATGCGAATACACTGAAACTTAATATCACAGGCCTTAGTTGCCAAGCGGTGTATATAGAGACACGCTTAGGGGAAGAGATAAAAGTGAACCCTTGTCGGCCGGGAAATTGGCGATCAATATTTTGAGCTTCTCACCTTACACGACGAATGATCAAGACTGCGGATGGTTGCACGCAGTGCAGAACAGACCCTCTTATCCGACACTCAAGGGAAGCCACAAAGCGGATTGGTTAATTATTGGCGCCGGATTCACAGGGCTGTCTGCGGCTCATCAACTCGCCGAACGTCGACCCAACGACAAAGTCATTGTATTGGACGCACAAGGCATAGCAGAAGGTGCCAGCGCTCGTAATTCTGGTTTTATAGTTGATTCCACCCTAAACGATGGGCAGGCCGGTCATTCCGCTGAAAAGGCATATCTACTGAAGTATCAGCTCAATACGCTCGGCACTACTCGGCTAAAGGCACAGGTTTCACGCTTTGGTATTCAATGCGATTGGGATGAAGCGGGCAAATATCATGCCGCAGTATCGCCAAAGTTTATCCCCAAGCTCGAGGCATTTTCGAGTTTTTTAGACGGCCTCAATATCTCGAATCAACTATTGGATACTAAAGCGCTCCAGCAACGCTTGGGGATTTCACACTATCGGGCAGCGGTTTTTACCAAGGGTGGGCGTGCTGGTGAATCCCGCCGCGCTTTCATCCGGCTTAGCGCAGGCCTTGAACGAATCATCGATGTATGGCGAGGGGGTAACGCTCTATCAACATTCTCCTGTGGTCTCGATAGATCGATTGCAGGAACCGATCGCGAAATGCGTGAATGGCGAAGTGCACGCGAAAAATATTATCGTTGCGGTCAATGCCTTTATGCCGAGTCTGGGCTTTAACAAAAGACGCGTATTTCCACTGACATTATCGGGTGGGATGACGCGGCCTTTGAGCAAGCAGGAACTTCACGGCATAGGAAATCCAGATCCTTGGGGGGTGCTGTCTGCGCACCCGATGGGGGTCACGCTCCGGTTATGCCAAGACGGACGAATCTTATTACGAAACGCGGTTCATCGACGCAACTCGATGCGCTTGACGCCGGCTGATATTCAGAAAAGTAGAGCGAAATGTGAACAGAGTCTGCGCAGGCGTTTTCCGAATATTTCCGACCTTAAACTATCGAGCTACTGGTCCGGAAACGCCTGCATCAGTAAAAATGCGAAACCAATATTTGAGCGAGTTCAGCCGGGGGTCTATATAGCGGGCTGTTACAACGCGGGCGGGATCGCGATGGGAACCTTATTCGGACAGCTGATAATTGACTACGCCCTGGATGATCACAACGAAGACCTTACGCGCGTGTTGGCGATGCAACAGGCGAATCGTATTCCGCCTGCTTGGATGTCGTATCTTGGCGTGCAAGCAAGTTTGGCATGGCAGCGGAATCGTGGTAAAAGTGAAGCATAATAAATTGTCTGCTCATTAGTATGGAAAGTATCAATATCGACAACGAATTACTGCTGCCGCAGCTCTCCTCAGGCTGGAAGATAAATACCAAAGACGGCGCGTCAACGCTCGATAACCGCGGCTTAAAAGAACGCTTTGAGATCAATGCGATCACTGCCATGATTTTAGCCAATTGTGATGGTGTGAAGAACTTATCAACCGTGGTTGAGGCACTCTGTGAGCAATTTCCGGCGGCAAAAGAAGATATTCCAGCAGATGTCGAGACCGTACTGAGGGATTTGCACCATGCGAAGGTCGTAAAATTTACCCCATCATTGCCGCAAACTATATTTAGTGTTCAAGATAAGACCCCGCCGCATAAAAAACACAAATTATGCATCGGCATGGCGACTTATGATGATTACGATGGGGTGTATTTTTCGGTTCAAGCGATCCGCTTATATCATCCCGAAATTCTCGAAGATACCGAAATAATCGTGATCGATAATCACCCCGATGGGCCCTGTGGAGAGGCGCTAAAAAATTTAGGCAATTGGGTTCAAAGTTATCGCTATATACCGTGTGAGGATATCAAAGGAACGGCGGTGCGCGATTTTATCTTTCGCGAAGCGAATGCGGATTATGTGATGTGTATGGATTCGCATGTGTTTGTTCAGTCCGGCGCGATCAAACAACTCTTGGATTATTTTGAGGCGAATCCTAAAACTCCGGATTTTTTGCAAGGCCCGCTTATCAGCGACAATATGACGGGCCTGTCAACGCACTTTAAACCCGAATGGAGCCAAGGGATGTATGGCACATGGGGCTATGATGATCGAGCTTCGGAATCTCATAACGACCCTTTTGAAATTCCAATGCAAGGGCTAGGCTTGTTTGCCTGCCGACGAGATGCGTGGCAGGGCTTTAATCCGAGGTTTTCAGGCTTTGGCGGAGAAGAAGGGTATATTCACGAGAAGTTCCGCCAAGCGGGTGCGCGTACATTGTGCTTACCTTTTTTACGCTGGCTGCATCGGTTTAACCGTCCGATGGGCACTCGTTACAAAGTAAGTTGGGATGATCGAATACGCAATTACATGATTGGCCACCATGAGCTTGGCCTTGATACGACAGATATAGTCCAACATTTCAATTCGCATCTCAACGAAAAAAGCACGGCTAAGATGGTGGCGGTCGTGCAAGCTGAAATTGATCATCCGTTTTATATCTTTGATTCTATCGTGTGTATGGAGTCTCCCAAAGATCAAACGTCTGGCTCGTGGCCTGAGATTCAGCGTGCTTTGGATAAGTTTGGGGTGAGTAAGCGAGTGAGTTTCGTTTTAATGGATTCAGATTTAGAAGTCGATCTCGCTCGACTCGTCGCTTTAAGAAAGATCATTCAATCGGCGCAGGAAAGCCGCCACCAAAGCGTACTCATATTTGAACAAGATACGCCGCCAAAATATGCCATTGACGAAGTGCTTATCAACGCGCTCGATGCGCTAGACAACGTATCATGGCAGACCTTTTATTTAGGGAGTGCTGAGAAAACAAAGACTAATTCGCAGAGCAAGGTGTTGTTGGAAGTGGCAAAAGGCAAGGCGTCGCAGGGTGTCGCGTTTCATCATAGTGTGTATGAACACTTACTCAAGGCGCTCCCGGAGAAGACTGAAGCGTTAAATGCTTGGTTAGAACAAGGCAATACTGTTGATGCGCTGCTTATCAATGAATTGGGCTCGTGCCTAACGAAGGCTTCGGCTTAGCTCATTTCTTTTGAGTTTGTGCTACCGAGCTGATTGAATATAGTAAACCAGTGTCACAGATGCCCAGCCTAATATGACAAAAATTGAGTTTCCTAATGGTCTAAGGAGCGAGACTTTTCTCAAGCAATACTGGCAGAAAAAACCGCTTTATATGCCGAATGCTTGGCAGAATTTCGTCAATCCGATCAGTGCTGACGAACTCGCTGGTATTGCAATGGAGGCGCAAATCCCATCACGCATTATCGAACAGCACAGCGCCAATAAATGGTCGATTCGACAAGGGCCATTTAAAGAACAAGATTTTACAGCGTTAGCAGACAGTACTTGGTCTTTGTTGGTCACGGATGTCGAAAAACATCTGCCTGATATGATGA
>CBDBQB010000005.1:0-12918 GCA_965209105.1 Candidatus Poriferihabitaceae bacterium
TAAGTTTGTGTTGGGGTCAGCGCAGAACGTCACAATTAACGTCATCCCTTATTTAGGGGCGGAAAATGAGGAGTATGGGACCAACCTTTCCTTGGATGTTCAGTTGACGAATAGTGTGGGCACGGTGTTGGCGCAATCAGCCTTAACCAGCGTTCCTGAAACCAATCTTTTAAGTTCTGATAGTATTCTAGATGCAGATACCTATTATCTTTATGTCTCTGCTTTAACGCCCGATGCAAATTGGTCAAGCGGGTTTGATGAATACGCAAATGGTGGGATTTATTCGATCAGTATTAGTTCAAGTGCTGTGGAGCCTGATTTGATCAGCTCGATGACAATCGAAGATACGAATGCCTATATTGGTCAGGCCGTGGGAATCAATGCGCAGGTGCAAAATATTGGCTCTCTGGCAGGCGCGGCCAGTACGCTTAGGATATATCAATCAAGTGACAATATAATCTCAGCAGCAGATACACAGGTGGCGACCCTCAATGTGAGTGCTTTGCCGCCGCTGGCGTTTGACTATATTAGTCAGCAGATTGTTGTGCCGAACTCGGTGGGAACGGTTTATTATGGTACCTGCGTGGATGTCGTTGTGAATGAAACAGTGGTGTCAAATAATTGTTCAGCAGCGACGCAAGTGACTATTAATGGTTTGAGTCTGGATCTAGATATTGGGGATGCCGTAGAACAAGCCAGCTGGACATGGCTGCGTGGTGGTGATGGTTCATCTTTTAGACAAACCTCGGTGAGTATGAATGCGGGTGATGCTGCCCAAAGCGGGGTGATCGCTAATGACGAGACAAGTTTTGTGCAGACAAGCCTGATTGGCCCCGGATGGCTGACGTTCAATTGGAAAGTGAGTTCTGAAGTTAGTTTTGACTATTTCAGATTTAAAGATAATGCTGAGACAATCGTGGAGATCAGCGGTGAAGTAGGATGGGTAGAACAAACCCATTTGCTAGATGCTGGAGCGCACGTTTTGCAATGGAGTTATGAGAAAGACGCATTTCTCGCTGGGGGGGATGATGCTGCTTGGTTAGATCAAGTCAGCCTCTTTGACCGGCAATTTGAAATTTCAGCGTTTGACGCTTCGCAAGCAGAGGGGGATGTAGGTACAGTAGCCTATCAATTCACAGTTCACTCTGATGGGATCTCAACAGGTGTTGCGAGTGTTGACTATATTGTATCAGGCACGGGAGTTGATCCAGCAAATGCGGCGGATTTTGGCGGTGCTTTTCCAAGTGGCACGGTCAATTTCAATGCTGCTGAGACAGACAAGCTGGTAACGATTTATGTCACGGGGGATGAAGTTTTAGAAACAGACGAAACCTTTTTGATCACGCTCGTCAATCCACAATCAGGTATTTTGGGTGCAACGGTGAATGTTCAAAGTACAATTGTGAATGACGAAATTGATTCTGACAATGATTGGGTAAAAGATAGTCTTGATAACTGTCCTTTGATTTATAACCCCAACCAGCTCAATTCCGATTTGAGTTTGCCCGGCGGTGATCTAGACGGTGATGCCTGTGACGCGGATGATGACGCTGACGGCTTATTAGATGTGAATGATAATTGCCCCGTCGACCCCAACCCTGGGCAAGAAGATATTTGTACTTTTTGTTTTGTGATTAAAACGGTTGTCGATAAGTACGCTGTTATTTGTTTGTAGCGCATGTTGGTTAAGTGGTTGGCGACTCATCGTGTTCGCATTTTTATATGATAGTTTCCTGTAAATCGCACCGCGACTTTGTTTGATTGCATAATTTTTACTATGATGTTCAGCGTTGCTCTGCCTTTCGAACCCAATAACTTTGCAGTTTCTTCTCCTGTGGCCAGGTCAGGGAAGTAGGCGCGTGCGTAAATCATCTCTGAAACAATGGGTAAGCGGTAGCGAATTCTACTACTCACAATCGCGATGTCCGTTTCTGTGGGAGGTCGTTCGCTGATGCTCGCAGCAACGCACCAGGCTGATAGGGTGCACAGTGTCGCGAGTGATCCACCAAAGGCAGTTTGTTTGTCATTGATATTAGGCGCCAGCGGGGCGACTAACTCGAACCATTCTTGGGTTGTTTCGCCGACTTGAATATCCATGTGTTTGAGTAGAGGAATGTGCCGCTGGAGATATTGAACATAATTTTCCATTAACTGGTGCTGGATTGGTCAGTGTATGGTTTTGGAGTGTAGCAGAGTCGGAATACGCTGACTTTTTATAAATCGCGGATAAATTTCGGTTGATTACATTTCACAGGTAAACTCTTCGGATTGAAAATCTAGAAATTTTTTGATGGAAATAGTTGAACAACAATATATCGATGCGGCCATGCAGATCGCAGATCGCGCTCGCGAAGTCAGCCTAAAATACTTCCGTCAGCCCTTGGAGATTGAAAAAAAGTTCGACGACTCACCCGTCACGGTCGCGGATAAACAAACCGAAGCATTGATTCGTGAGGAAATCCATACGCGTTTTCCTGATCACGGTTTTTATGGTGAAGAAACCGGCCAAACCGACGTGGATGCGGATTGGTTGTGGGTGGTTGATCCGATCGATGGGACCAGCAGTTTTTCCACCGGAAAACCAACCTTCGGCACGCTCATCGCGCTGTTATACCAAGGGGTACCCGTGCTAGGCGTGGTTGATTTGCCTGCTTTGGATGATCGTTGGTTAGGTGTGCATGGACAGCCAACGCTTCACAATGGCCAAGTCGTACACACGAATACTGCCGAGAATCTCGCCGACGCATCGGCCTATACCACGACCACAAAAATGTTTAACGATTTGACGATGCCGCGTTATTTAGCCTTGACCGGCCAGTGCAAATTTTCTGTCTACGGCGCTGATTGCCTTGCTTATGGCTTGCTCGCATCAGGGTTTACTGAAATTGTGGTCGAAGCGAACTTAAAGCCTTATGACTATATGGCGGTAGTGCCGGTTATCGAAGGCGCGGGAGGCTGTATTAGCGACTGGGAAGGCGATCCTGTTCGCCTAGGAACGGCCGATCAAATATTGGCGTCTGCAAATGAATCAATGCACCAAAAGGCGTTGGCAGCCCTAGGCGTCTAATTGTTTTTCCTTTGCGCGAAAATGTTAAAATTGCATTAGTTTATTCCGCACGAATCCATACTCGACATGGCAAATACACTCAAACAAAATGAATGTGTGATCTCACTGGACAGTGGCCAGTGGGAGATCAAACCGATTGGCGCTGATCAACAAATTCTAGGCCCAGTGGATTACGGTTGGAAGCGTTACCAGCAGGACAATCAATGCATGACTTTCGGTTCAGGCCTATTATCGGGCAGTACGATTTCAGGCTCTCGCCGGCTAGTCTTTACCGGTTATAGCCCACAATGGGATGGTTTTTTTATCTCGTCTCTTGGTGGCGCAGCCTACACCTTGCGCCATTTCGGGGTGAACTACTTTTGCTTAAAAGGCCGGGCACCAAAACCGAGTATTTTGTTGCTTAATCATCGAGATGGCGAGCACATTGTTGATCTAATTCCCTACGAAGATTATCAAACCGCTTGGAAAGGTCACCCTAATGCAAAGGGCGAAGTAGTGCTCGGTGCCTTTGGTATTCAAGAAGCAGTTTTCGCGGCGTATAAACACCAGTATCCGAAACTAAAAGTGCGCGTGTTTGCGGTTGGCCCTGCCGCGCAGCAATGTAATGAAGGCGGGATTGCCTCCAATGCACCTGCAAAAGGTGAACTAACGCCGACGGTAGAGTGGTGCGGTCGGGGCGGTATGGGCAGTCAATTGTTTAAGCAACACAATATCGTTGCCTGCATATTTGGCGGTGATTGGGATGAGCTGGAACTGAGTAACTCGAAATATATAAACGAGTATTTCGTCGAGCACTTCGGTGAAAAGGCGGCGAAATATGATTTGTCCGTCACTAAAAAATATCGTTACCACCCTGATTTCAAGACGGGTGGAACGTTTGGCAGCAATTTGCATACCAACCGCGATCGTTTGATGACATTTAATTATCAAAGTACTTACGCCAGTAATGATGATCGTAAGCAACAACATTCAGAATTCATCGCATCGCATTTTCTAAAGCAGTTCAACGAAGAAACGATTGAGACAGAAAGTTACGAAACCTGCGGCGAGCCGTGTTTAGTCAAGTGTAAGAAGATGAACGGCAAGTTCAAAAAAGACTACGAGCCATATCAGGCGCTCGGCCCGCAGCTCGGCATCTTTGATCAACGCGCGGCTGAATTGATTAACGACCATGTCGATGCCATGGGTTTTGATGCGATCCAAATGGGCGGTATGCTGGGCTGGATTATTGAATGCTTGGTTGAAGGCGCGTTTCCGGCTGCAGATTATGGCTTTCCTGAGCCTAAAGGCATCAAGTTTGAGTTTGCCAAGTCGCGCGATGAGCTCGATTTGGTCGAAGACAGTATGCGCAACGCGCTATATGCGATGGCGCTGGTTGACGTGATATTGTGGGAGCCCAAGGCGGCTATTTTCCGCCAGGGGATTCGCAAAGCAGCGCATGCCTTACAAGCCGCGCACCCTGAAGGCAACCCCTTGCATAAAGCAGTATTTTTGAATCACGGCGAGCATGGCTCGATGGTGCCGAATCAGTATTGGGTGCCGGGGATGGGCAGCCCAATGCCGATCATGGGGAAATATTATGTGTATTACGGTAACGATTATGTGGCGCCAGAAGTCTTGGGTAAAAGCAATGTTGAGCGGATGGTGTATGAGTTGTCGACAGATAATTACGGTATCTGCCGTTTTCACCGCAATTGGTCGGAAACCATCACCGATGATATTTTAAAATCACACTATGATTTAGACATTGATTTTAAGGCGCATCACTATCGATTGGTGCAGGAAATCAATGCCTTAGAGGGGAATAAATCGACGCCTTGGGAAACAGATAGAATGGCCGATTTATTCGAGGGTTACCTTAACTATTGGCAAGAGGTAGGGCTTAAAGACCCGCAATTTTTAGACACGGTCAAGCAGCTTAAAACGGATAAAAACAAGGCGATGAAGCAATACTGGCAATCGCTAAAAGATGCGCAACAAGCCGCGTTTGAAGCGGGCCCAGACTCGATTCCAGACGCCCTCACCGCGATGCAAAAAGAACGACTCAAACGTTCGGCCTAAGCACCGCTCAATAAACAAGGGAATATAACCAAGATAAATATGACGACCACAGAACCTATTCAAATACTACTCGGCGGCGCAAACGGCAAGAAAGTCTATCTCAACGCCAAAATGGCCAATCGCCATGGCATGATCGCCGGCGCGACCGGCACCGGCAAAACCGTCACCATGCAAATATTGGCCGAGGGTTTCTCGCGCGCAGGTGTGCCGGTATTTTTGGCTGATGTGAAAGGCGATGTCTCGGGTGTTGCCATTGAAGGCAAACCACACCCTAAGATTGATGAAAGAATCGACGCGATTGGCATAGAAGACTTCCAATTGCGCGGTAACCCTGTGGTGTTCTGGGATATGTACGGCGAAAAGGGTCATCCCGTACGCACCACGATCACCGAATTGGGGCCTTTGCTGATCTCCAATTTATTAGATTTGAATGACACCCAAGAAGGCGTGATGTACGCGGCATTCAAATTGGCTGATGATGAAGGTTTGGCCTTATTGGATTTAGAAGATTTACAGGCCTTATTGGTCTGGATGTCAGAAAACAGAAAGGAGTTGATTGGTGAATATGGTAACTTCACCAGCGCGAGCATCGGCGCGATTCAACGGGATTTATTGGTCTTAGAAGAGCAAGACGGAGAATTATTGCTGGGTGAACCTGCCTTGAACTTAAATGACATGATGAAGGTCGATTTTTCAGGGCAGGGCGTTATCAATGTGATGGATGTCACGACTATTTTAAATAAAGGGCCAAAGTTATACACCACATTTTTATTATGGATGTTGTCAGAGTTATTTGAAAACTTGCCCGAGGTGGGTGATTTAGAAAAACCCAAATTTGTGATGTTCTTTGACGAGGCACATCTTATTTTTGATGATGCCCCCAAGGCATTGCTCAATAAGATCGAGCAGGTTGTCAGATTAATTCGCTCCAAAGGTGTGGGCATTTATTTCGTCAGTCAAAGTCCGATGGATATTCCTGACGATGTGCTGGGTCAGCTCGGCATGAAAATCCAGCACGCCTTACGTGCCTTTACGCCGAAAGAGAAAAAGGCGGTCAGGATCGTTGCGGAAAACTTCCGTGCCAATCCTGATTTGGATACCGAATACGCGATTACTAATGTTGGTGTGGGTGAGGCGCTGGTTTCTGTCTTAGATTTAAAAGGCGCCCCCAGCGTGGTAGAAAGAACCTTAATCCGTCCGCCACAGTCTCGTATTGGCCCCTTGAATGACGAAGAGCGTGCGATGGTAATCTCACGTTCGCCTGTGCAGGGGCGTTACGAAGAAGCGATGAATCGCAATTCAGCACAAGAAATGCTGAAAGTACGGACAGAGGAGAAAATGCGCAAGCTTGAAGAAATTGAGGCGCAAGCGCAGAAAGAAAAGGCTTCACGCAAAAAATCGAGCGGGTATAAACGCCAAACCGTGGGTGAAGCGATGATGAAAAGTGTCGCGCGGTCGGTGGGCAGTCAATTGGGTCGACGCGTGATTCGCGGCGTTCTGGGTTCATTGTTCGGCGGACGCTAATGCCGAAGTTCGAAGGCAATGTGCGAAAAATGCGCACATCGCACGAATCTCCCGTTCAATACGCGCTACCGATTGGGGATGCGCTTGCGCCGATGAACGAGTTGATAGGTGGGCCTGTTCGTTTAGCCTTCCTCGGTGAGATTCATTGTATTGCCTGTGGTCGACAAATCAAAAAAAGTTTTCAACAGGGCTACTGCTTCCCTTGTTTGCGTAGTTTGCCAGAGACCGACCAATGCATTGTTCGACCGGAATTGTGTCATTTCCATCTAGGAACCTGCCGGGATGCCGAGTGGGGGCAAAAAAACTGTATGCAGGATCATTATCTTTATCTTGCCAATTCCTCAGGCCTGAAAGTCGGTATCACACGGGGCAGTCAGATACCAACGCGATGGATGGATCAGGGGGCAGCGCAAGCGTTGCCTATTATTCGGGCGAGTTCTAGATTTAATGTTGGGCAGCTGGAGGTAGCGCTAAAAGCGTTTGCCAATGATCGAACGGATTGGCGAAAAATGCTCAAAGGGACGCCCGAAAAAATTGACTTGGTGACAGAAAAATATCGTCTATTGGAGCAGGCAGAGGAAAGCCTTAATGCATTAGATGAAAGCATTGAATGGGAAGTCTTGTCCGACGAGACTGCGCAGGTCTTCGAGTATCCAGTGAACCAATATCCAGAAAAAGTGAGTAGCCTGAATTTAGATAAAGCGCCTGTGATCGAAAGCGTGTTGAACGGAATTAAAGGGCAGTATCTGATTTTTGAGACGGGTGTGCTGAATATCAGAAAATACGGTGGCTATCAGCTAAGTTTAGAGACATAGAGATACCCCGATAGCTTGGCACGAAAGGTAAGATGGATAAGCCGGATTGAATGCCCCGTATCCCCCTGAAAAAGCGTCTAGTTAGCGATTTATTCGCGTAGTGCCTATCTAAAGCCTGGAAAATTACGCCAATGTGGCGTTTTCATAGTAGCAAGGCTCATTCTCCGACAAGCCTCCCTTTCTGACACATCGGCTAGCGATGGCCGCTAATTTTTGAATGCAAGGCTTTGGTTTTCTCAAAGGTATCGCGCTGCGATTGGCTCGCTTTTAACTGAAATTTCTGTTTCCAGTCTGCCAGTGGCATCCCGTAAACCATTTCCAGCGCCTCCTCATAGTTTAGGGTTCCATCTGCATTATCGCTGGCAGCCAATACCCATTTGCTGAGGCAATTACGGCAGAAGCCCGATAAGTTCATCAGATCAATATTTTGCACATCGTTGCGTAACTGCAAGTGTTGAATCAGCTCACGAAATGCAGCGGCTTGGATAGTGTCGAGTTTGTGTTGCTCCATGAAAGGTTGCGGTTAATGATACGAGCCGTGATATTACCGCATGCCCTAGAGCAGGCTCAATCAGAATAAAAGGCTCAGCAAAGGCTGTAGAATATCGGCATGGTTAAATTATGCTTTTTTGTTCCAGAGGTTGCGTTAGAAAGCGTCAAGCAGGCGGTGTTTGACACGGGGGCGGGTCAGATAGGTGATTATGATCAATGCTGCTGGCAGACAAAAGGGTTGGGGCAATTTCGACCGAGTCCAGGAAGCAAGCCTCATGTCGGCGCACTAGGCGTGTTGACGACACTTGAAGAGTGGAAAGTTGAAATGGTCTGTAAAGAAACGATTATCGATGCGGCAGTGGCAGCATTAAAAACCGCCCATCCTTATGAAACGGTTGCCTATGAGATACTTAAGATGGAAGCAAGCCCCGAGAAATAAATGATTGTGTCGAATTAAGACTGTCGCACCGTCACCGGTACATATAGTTCGAAATTTCCATATTCCCCTTATAAATGCGGCCAATAGTGTTGGCACTGGCCTTATCCTTAACTGAGATCCGGGGTTCATTGGCTTGCGGACGCAAGGTCATGGCAGCTATTAACTCGATGCGATGACGCCTTGTAAATCGTGTTCATCGGCAGCTTCAATTTTCACTTCGATAATTTCACCTGTTTGCAAAGCCAAGGGATCGCCCAATATATGCACAAGGCCATCAATCTCAGGCGCATCTGCTTTGCTTCGACCGATTGCGCCATTTTCGCCGATTTCATCTATCATAACGTCCAAGGTTTGGCCAATTTTAGCCTGTAATTTGGCCTCAGATATATTCGCTTGTAATGCCATAAATCTTTCGAGTCTTTCCTGCTTCAACGCTTCATCAACAGGGTTGGCGAGTGCGTTGGCTTTTGCGCCGTCCACCGCAGAATAAGCAAAACAACCCACACGATCTAGTTGGGCTGTTTCTATAAATTCCAACAGGGTTTGAAAATCTTCTTCGGTTTCGCCGGGAAAGCCGGTAATAAAGGTGCTGCGCAGTGTGATGTCTGGGCACTGCTCGCGCCATTTATCGATGCGCGTCAATACTTTTTCAGCATGCGCGGGGCGACGCATGGCCTTTAATATTCTCGGGCTGGCGTGCTGAAACGGAATGTCGAGATAGGGCAGGATTAAACCGTCTGCCATCAGTGGAATAAGGCGATCGACATGCGGGTATGGGTAGATATAGTGCATGCGTATCCATATGCCCAACGCCCCAAGCGCTTGTGCTAAATCTTGGATATGGCTGCGCACCATTTTGCTTTTATAAAGCGCGGGGCGGTACTTGATATCGACGCCATAGGCACTGGTATCTTGAGAAACCACCAATAATTCCTTAACGCCTGCGCTGACCAAAGATTCAGCCTCAGCCAATACCTGATCAACGGGCCGGCTGACCAGATCACCGCGAAGATCGGGAATAATGCAAAAAGTGCAGCGGTGATTACAGCCCTCAGAAATCTTAAGATAGGCATAATGTCGCGGTGTCAATTTGATTCCACCGGGGGGCACCAAATCAATGTAGGGGTCGTGGGCCGGCGGGCAAGCATGATGAATCGCGTTCATGACTTCGTGGGTGGCATGGGGGCCGGTGACCGCCAGTAACTTTGGGAATTTCTTTTTTAGATCTGGGTCTTTCGCGCCTAGGCAGCCCGTCACAATCACTTTACCGTTTTCGTTCAGCGCTTCTTCGATGGCTTCTAGCGACTCGGCCACGGCATCGTCGATAAACCCGCAAGTATTCACCACGACGACATCCGCGCCCTCGTAACTGGGCGTAATGTCATACCCTTCAGTGCGCAGCTCGGTGAGGATATGCTCTGAATCGACGAGTGCTTTGGGGCAGCCTAGACTGACGAAGCCTACGGTAGGAGAATCGCTCATAAGTAATTACAAATAATGGACTTCAAGGTTCATTCGATGGGCAATTGAGCTGGCGAGTTCTTCAATCGACATAGAGGTTGAATCAGCGTAGGGTACACGATATCGCTTATAAAATTGCTGCGCTTGAGCAACTTCTCGCTGGCATTGCGTAAGCGCGGAATATTCAGAATTCGCGCGGCGCTTTTGGCGAATTTTATGTAGCTGCAGCGGGTCAATTGTCAGGCCAAAGAGTTTTTCTCTGCTATTGATGAGGGTTTCGGGCAACACGCCATGCTCAAAATCATCGTCCGCCAGTGGATAATTGGCTGTATTTAAACCATAGTGCAAGGCCATATACAGACTGGTTGGTGTTTTACCCACGCGCGATACTCCGATCAATATCAAGTCGGCTTTATCATAATCGCCTGTTCGCACGCCATCATCGTACTTCATCGAAAAGTTGATCGCATCGATGCGGTGCATATAATCATGTTCCTGTGTAATGCCGTGAGCTTGGCCTATTTGATGTGAGGAGTCTGATTTCAAATGCTTCTCTAAGTCATGGATAAAAGGTTCAAACAAATCAATGACGATGCCCTCACTATTTTCTAATTCATGAGTGAAATTGGTGTCAATAAAAGAGGTGAAAATCAGCGGTCGAACTTTGTTTAGCTTATATGATTGATTAATTTGTCTTATGGATGATTTCACTTTATCATCCGCGTCTACAAACGGTATGGTATGTCGTTCGAACTCAATATCTGGAAATTGAGAGAGTAGTGTATGACTCATCGTGCCGGCGGTAACACCCGTTCGGTCTGAAATGATATAAACGGGACGAATACTCGGCTTAGCTTGGGGTTTTGTCATGGCAAGATCAGTATTTTAAACATGGCAAGATCAGTATTTTAAATCAGTATTTCAATCGAGTTTCTTGAGTAAAATTTATGAATAAGTCTATACGCTGGTTCTCAAGCCTAGGCATGTCCGATGTTCCCGAAGTTGGGGGCAAAAATGCTTCTCTGGGTGAGATGATCTCTAATCTAACATCGCTAGGCATTCAAGTGCCAGATGGATTTGCCACCACTGCGGATGCTTATCGAGAATTTTTAGCTTATCAGGGCTTGGATACCAATATTAACGCACTGCTTGATGCTTTAGACGTTGAAGATGTTAACGCCTTGGCCGAAGTGGGCGCTAAGATTCGGATGATGGTGATGCAAGCGCCGCTACCTGATACCTTGAATGAGAGTATTCGTGAGGCATATGCAAGCCTTAATCCCGGCGATAAGGGGCAAGTAGCGGTGAGATCTTCTGCGACTGCGGAAGATTTGCCTGAAGCGTCTTTCGCGGGCCAACAGGAATCGTTCCTAAATATTGCGGGGATTGATCAGGTCTTGGCAGCGGTTAAAGAGGTTTTTGCTTCTTTGTTCAATGATCGCGCCATTGCCTACCGCGTGCATCAAGGCTTTGCCCATGCGGAGGTTGCTTTGTCAGCAGGCATTCAACGCATGGTGCGCAGTGATCAAGGCGCGAGCGGTGTCATGTTTACCATCGATACCGAATCGGGTTTTCAGGAAGCGGTGTTTGTCACATCGTCTTGGGGCTTAGGGGAATGCGTGGTGCAAGGCTCAGTGAATCCAGATGAGTTTTACGTTTACAAACCAGCCTTAAAACAAGATCGGCCGGCCATACTGCGACGTAATCGTGGGTCGAAATTGATTAAGATGGTGTATACGAAAAATGCGAGTGAAGGCGGACACCATCAAACCGTGCGGACCGTCGATGTTGAAGAAGCTGATCAACTTCGATTTTCGCTCAGTGATCAAGAGGTCACCGCATTGGCAAATATGGCGGTGACCATCGAGTCGCACTATGGGCGACCGATGGATATCGAATGGGGCAAGGACGGAGTGACCAGTGAATTAATGATTCTACAGGCGCGGCCAGAAACGGTAGAAAGTCGAGCCAATAAGCAAGTTCTGGAACGATTCCAAATGAACGAAAAGGGCGATGTAGTGACCACGGGGCGAAGTATTGGCCAAAAAATAGGCTCTGGCGTGGTGCGTATTGTCCCGTCGGTTGCAGACTTAGATAAAGTTCAAGCAGGCGATATTTTAGTCACCGACATGACGGATCCTGATTGGGAGCCGGTGATGAAACGCGCGGCGGCTATCGTGACGAATCGAGGTGGTAGAACTTGTCATGCCGCGATTATAGCCCGCGAGCTGGGCGTTCCTGCGGTCGTGGGTTGTGGCAATGCGACGGAATTAATTGGGGATGGTAGCAAAGTGACCGTGTCCTGTGCAGAAGGCGATACAGGTTTTATTTATGCAGGATTGCTAGATTTTGAGTTAAAAACTATTCAGCTCGATGGCTTGCCCGACTTACCATTTAAGATCATGATGAATGTCGGTAATCCAGAGCGCGCTTTTTCGTTTTCCCGTCTACCTAATGCGGGTGTCGGTCTGGCGCGCCTAGAGTTTGTGATTAACAACACTATTGGAATTCACCCGAAAGCCTTACTAGATTTTGATTCGATGTCGGAGGACATTCAACGCACCATCAAATTCGCAAGCGCAGGCTATACGAGCCCAGTCGATTTTTACGTCGAGAAGCTGGTCGAAGGGATTGCTTCTTTGGGTGCAGCGTTTGCGCCAGCGCCAGTGATCGTCCGGATGTCTGATTTTAAGTCCAACGAATACGCAAACATGGTGGGTGGCGAACTGTATGAGCCCGAAGAGGAAAACCCGATGCTTGGTTTTCGCGGGGCGTCTCGTTATATCGACCCGTCGTTTCGCGCCTGTTTTGAGTTGGAGTGCCGTGCATTAAAGTATGCGCGTGACGAAATGGGGCTGACCAATATTCAAATCATGGTGCCCTTTGTGCGAACATTGGAAGAAGCAAAACAGGTCATTGAATTATTGGCCGAAAACGGTTTACAGCGTGGCATCAATGATTTGAAGGTGATCATGATGTGTGAGGTTCCCTCAAATGCCATACTCGCCAATGAATTTTTAGAGCACTTTGATGGTATGTCTATCGGTTCAAATGACCTG
>CBDBQB010000006.1:0-152594 GCA_965209105.1 Candidatus Poriferihabitaceae bacterium
CTTTGGCTTGGGGGTGTCCATTCTCGACCGCTTGATTAATCCAATAAAGTGCCTTTTGATTATTTTGGGGTCGGCCCTCGCCAATATAATAGGCAAGGCCAAGATTATATTGCGAGCCAGCATCCTGACGTTGCGCGGCGATTTCCCACCAATTTAGCGCCTTGCTTGTTGGCGTGGAATACCTCTTCCTTCCCAATAGGCCACGCCAAGATTAAAAATCGCTGCGAGGTGCTGCTGTTTTGCAGCGTCAACTAAATACGCGAAGGCGCGCGAATCTTTCGCCTTGCTCGCTTCTTTTTTTAAATGCATGATGCCAAGGGCATACTGCGAATTCGCATCGCCTTGATCGGCTAATTCTCCCCAGAGGACTTCTGCTTGAGCGTAGTTTCCGTTTTGGTAGTGACTTGCTGCTTCATCATATTTCTCCGCAAACAGCGTAGACTGCGCAATGGCTGCGCCAATGAGGCTAAATAAAAATAGGGCGTGAATCAGTCTAAGTGCGATTTTAGCGGCGATATTCATAGTAAACGGCGAGCAAGGGTTGTGTGTTTTTTTAAAAGGCGGTTAGTTATACATCGAAAAAATTGGACTAGATTGTACGGTTTGTTACGCATAAGGCAACTTAAATACTTAATTACACAGCGCCACAACTCAGTTCGTCGCAGATAGCAGTTATACATGTTTCAAGATTGACAAGATGGACCGATTTAGCAAGGCGTATATTATATTGCCCGCGCTAAAATCGCCTTTACTCTCAACTTACTTAGAGACTGCTTTCTAAATTGCTTGATTGTGATTCCGCGAGACTCACTGCATCTAAGTGCAAAAGGTCAGTCAGAATATTTGCGGCTTCCTGCATAAAGGCATCTGGTTTGATTGGCGTTTTACGGCTAAAGCTGTTTGTCGTTGCGCAGCTTTTCTTCAGCGTCTTGCATGGCTTGAAAAGTATTGTAGGGCAGCTCGTTTCTTGCCAATCGAATTTGATTTTCTGAATTAAGCAGTTTTTGGTTGAAAGTGAGGCGCTCATCTTTTCGGCGCTTTTTGTTGAGCGAAACCTTGTCTTGAAGGCGTGTTTCGCCAGTAGATCATGTCGTTGTATGGCGGCGATAAATGCTTTGTCTTTGCCGCTGCGCGATTGATGACGAGTTATTAACTCGGCTAAGTGAGTGCCCGAAATTTCGGCTGAGCTACTGACATAATCGGCACTTGCGATTTGCCGCCAAGGCAGGGCATTGTCAAGCGCGCGTTCACCAAACGGGCTTTGGTCTTCTAGAAATGGCCATTGAATGTCGGGAATAACGCCTCGGTGCTGTGTGCTATCGCCGTTGACGCGGAAAAATTGGGCGATGGTGATTTTTATTTGCCCAAGTTTGTCTTTAAATTTTTCTTTGGCGTAAGCGCTTAGGGGTAGAACATTTTGCACCGTTCCCTTGCCAAAGGTTGGTTCGCCGATGATCAAACCACGCTTATAGTCTTGGATTGCCCCAGCAAATATTTCTGAAGCAGACGCACTCTGGCGATCCACCATGACTATCAGGGGGCCCGTAAAGCGCCCCTGCATCATTGTCTTGATGTGTTCGTATGCGGCCATCACTATTTTTAACTTGTACAATAGGCCCCTGATCAACGAATAAGCCGGTTAGGCTGATCACTTCTTCTAAAGAGCCCCCCCGTTTCCGCGTAAATCAATGATAATGCCATCGACTTGCGCTGGTTGAGTGATTGAATAAGTCAGACACGTCCCGCGTGGTGCTTCGGTAATCATTCTGGCCATTGGCGCGGGCATTAAAATCGATATAAAAGGAGGGTAGATCAATGATGCCTAATTTGGAGAAGCCGGTTTGGGTATTGACTTCGATTATTTGGCTTTTCGCTGCCTGACTTTCGAGTTTTATATTGTCTCGAAGCAGAGAGATTTCCTTTGCCACGGCGTTGGAGCCGAGCGCAGCCGGTAACACAGACAGCCGCACATTCGAGCCTTTTGGCCCACGGATAAGATCAACAACATCGGATAGCCGCCAGCCCACAATATCCACCAGTTCACCTTCGACACCCTGTGCAACGGCGATAATTTTATCTTCGGGGTGAAGCTGACCCGATTGGTCGGCGGTCCCCCGGCAACAATACTAACGATTTCAGTTTGATCATCTGTGTTGCGCAGCACGGCACCAATTCCTTGCAAGGATAATCGCATGCTGATATTAAACTCTTCCGTTGCGCGGGGTGAAAAGTAGCTGGTATGTGGTTCAATCGCGCTGGCGTAAGCGTTAACGTATATCTGAAAGATTTCGTTTTCTTTGATTTGAATGCTTCGCTTGGCGATGCTTTTGTAGCGTTTGCGGCAAAGTATCCAGTGATTTCTCGTGACTTTCACCAGAAATCTCCAAATTGATTAAGTCGTTCTTAATCCGCTTGCGCCATAAACTATCCAGCGATGATTTATCGCTTGCCCACAGTGCTTCACTGCGATCTAAGATGTAAGCTTCGTCACGATTAAAATCGAAACTATGTTCAAGGCGCTGCAGGGTGAAGTCTATTCGCTCCTCAACGCGGGCTTGATATATCTCAAATATACTTTGGTAGACCGCGGTGACACCCCGGCGAATAAATTCGTCCAAGCTGTTTTCTAGCTTCCTGATTTCTTCAATATCCATCGCGGTGAAGAATAGTCGCGAGGGGTCTAGGGCATTAACATAATTGTCTAAAATACTTTGCGATAAAAGATCGTCCAGTTGATAATCTTTGTAGTGGAAGCGTTCAAGCAGACGGTTGATTACCTTTATCTCGTAACTGTGTCGCGAGTCGTCGGCAATTTGCGTTTCCTTGTTGCTTAAGGCTTCGGCGGTGGGCAGGGGGTCATCCGCAAGCGCGATATGAGCGATGATCACCATCGCAAAGGCAAACATTAAGTGCACTGTGAAATTCGAACGACGGGTCGAACGAATTAATCCAATTTGCATAGACATAGAATGTGACTTGATTCCTTCAAATTTGGGTCTAGATTCAATCGCTATATTATAAAGGCTTTTAGACGATCAGTTAGTTTCTGTTTTTGAGTTTAATTTTGTGAAATGATTCAATGTTCAGGCGAAATTAAGCTGAAAAATCTTGCCTTAAGCATTGCTCTAAGCTTTAAACAAGTTAGAATAAGCCACGCTAATATCCTCATAAACAAACATAAATATGGGTCCGACGAGTCGTCCGCTTTCGCCGCATCTACAAATCTATAAGCCACAATTGACGTCGGTGCTGTCCATCATGCATCGGATAAGTGGCCTTGTTGCTTTTGTCGGGAGTTTGTTCCTTATGATTTGGCTAATGGCATTGGCCTGGGATGCGGCCCTCTACGAATTCATGCGAGTTGCAGTGTCTTCTCTATTGCTTAAGGGTTTGCTGTTACTTTGGACGCTCGCCTTAATTTACCATCTATGCAATGGGGTGCGACATTTGGTTTGGGATACAGGCAGGGGTCTTACAATAGTGGACATTTATCGAAGTGGCCAAAGTAGTTCTGATCGCGTCGATAGTCATAACGATACTAATTTGGATGACTAGGTAGGCTCGATGTTAACAACGAATAACAAGGGTAGTAGCCACTGGAAGTGGCAGCGTCGTAGCGCTTGGATACTGATACCACTTAGCTTATGGATGATCGTCAGTATCGTTCATCATATCGGGGTTGATTATGCCGTGGCAAAAACGTGGGTTCAACAAGTACCGGTTGCGCTCGGATTGTGCGTGTTTGTTATCGCGCTGTACTACCACGCGAAACTAGGCTTGCAAACCATCATTGAAGATTACATTGCGAACGATGCAAGCCAGAAAGTTTGCATGATGCTGTCAAATTTCATCTGCTGGTTTTCGATGGGCCTTGGCCTTGTTTCGATACTTAAGATTTTTCTTAAGCTATAGAGCAAGTAAATTCGCTGCCGATCTTTTATCTTTTAAACGTGTACCATTTTTAATGAAAATTAAGGCTTACAATGTCGTCGAACATCAATTTGATGTAGTCGTGGTGGGCGCTGGGGGCGCGGGCTTGCGCGCGACCCTCGGTATGGCGGCGAAAGGTTTGAACACGGCGTGTATTTCTAAAGTTTTCCCCACGCGTAGTCATACGGTTGCTGCGCAAGGGGGGTCAGCGCTGCATTGGGTAATTCGGGTGAAGACGATTGGCGTTGGCATATGTACGATACCGTTAAGGGTTCTGATTGGCTGGGAGATCAAGATGCAATAGAGTTTATGTGTAAAGAAGCGCCGGACGCGATCATCGAACTAGAGCATTACGGCGTGCCTTTTTCGCGCACTGATGAGGGGAAGATTTATCAGCGTGCCTTCGGCGGCATGACCACCCATTATGGAGAGGGTCGCGCGCAGCGAACTTGTGCGGCGGCAGATCGTACGGGGCACGCAATCCTACACACCTTGTATCAGCAATCTCTGCGCCATCAGGCGCAATACTTCGTCGAATATTTTGCTATTGACCTGATCTTTGAAGAGGGGGTGTGTTGCGGTGTGCTCGCTTGGGATCTTGCGGAAGGCACTTTGCACCGGTTTGCTGCAAAAATTGTGGTGCTGGCAACGGGTGGATATGGTCGGGCTTTTGCCTCGTGTACCTCGGCACATACTTGCACGGGTGACGGCAATGCCATGGTATTGCGCGCCGGTCTGCCGCTTCAAGATATGGAATTTATCCAGTTTCATCCAACCGGTATTTATGGTGCGGGATGTCTGATCACTGAGGGGGTTCGAGGGGAAGGGGGTTATCTTACCAATGCGGAGGGTGAGCGCTTCATGGAGCGTTATGCGCCGAATGCCAAAGATTTGGCTTCCAGAGATGTGGTCAGTCGAGCCATGACCATCGAAATAAATGAAGGACGCGGCGTGGGTGAGAAGCAGGATCATATGTTTCTGCACCTCGAACATCTTGGGCCTGAATTGATTGGCAGAAAAACTGCCTGGGATTGCAGAATCAGCGCGCATTTTTGCCAATGTTGATGTCACCAAGGCGCCGATCCCAGTGCTGCCGACCGTGCACTACAATATGGGCGGCATTCCAACCAACTTACACGGTGAAGTGGTGAACCTTGTCGATGGCGATCCAGATCATATCATGCCGGGGCTAATGGCCATCGGCGAAGCGGCTTGTGTGTCGGTGCACGGCGCGAATAGATTGGGCTCAAACTCCTTGCTCGATCTAATTGTATTTGGGCGCGCGGCGGCAGTGCGCGCGGCCGAATTATTGAAGGGCGATACAGGTAAGGCGAGCTTATCTGAAACAGCAGGCGAGCCCGCCTTGGCACGCTTTGATGAATTGCGCTATGCCCAAGGCAAAATTCCCAGTGCTCAAATTCGCCACGATATGCAACAGACCATGCAAAACCATTGTGCAGTATTTAGAACAGAAGATAGTTTGCGTAAAGGGGTTGAGAAGATGGCCGAGATTAAGAAACGTTTTAAGGTAGGTGCGCCTTAGTGACCATTCCCTGACTTGGAATACCGATTTGGTCGAAACCTTAGAGTTAGATAATTTATTGCTACAAGCGAATGTCACTGCGAGTGCAGCATTGAATCGAACCGAAAGTCGCGGTGCCCACGCGCGCGATGATTATCCCGACAGAGAATGATGTAAAGTGGATGCGCCACAGCCTAACAAATTATGATGTCGGGCGTGGCGATGTATCAATTAGGTATCGCCCCGTCCATTCCTACACCTTGACCGATGAGGTAGAATATATCGAGCCTAGAAAGCGAGTTTATTGATATGGCAGAATTTAGATTACCCAAGCATTCCGTGGTGACCCCGGGCAATACCTACCGTGATAAGGCAGGCGGGCGCATCAAGGTTTTTAATATATATCGCTGGTCGCCAGAGAAAGGCGAGAACCCGAGTCTGGATCGCTACGAAGTCGATATCGATGCCTGTGGCCCGATGGTGCTCGATGCAATGCTCTACATTAAAGATTCACTCGATTCGACTCTGGCATTTCGGCGCTCCTGTCGCGAGGGAATATGTGGCTCATGTGCAATGAATATTGATGGTACGAATACGCTGGCCTGTACCAAGCCCATCAAAGATATTAAAAGTGACATAAATATTTATCCCTTGCCCCACCAGCCGGTGGTCAGGGATTTGGTCAGTGATCTGAGCCAGTTTTATCAGCAATACGCCTCGGTTGAACCTTGGATACAAGCGGCGGAGCCAGAGCTTGGCGCACGAGAGAGACTTCAAAGCAAGCAAGAGCGTAAACAACTCGACGGTTTATATGAATGTATTTTATGCGCCTGCTGCTCGACCTCCTGCCCGAGTTATTGGTGGAACGGTGATCGCTATTTAGGCCCGGCAACTTTATTACAAGCCCAGCGCTGGATTGCCGATAGCCGAGATGAGGCAAGCGATACACGCCTAGAAGCTTTGGACGATGCTTTTAAGGTTTATCGCTGCCATACAATCCTAAATTGCACCAATACTTGTCCTAAAGGATTAAACCCTGGGCAGGCCATCGCGGATATAAAAACTGCCTTGGCTAAGCGCTAAGCTATTTCATTGGCTTTGAGTTAAGCCCTGATATGACGGTTATCTCAAAGGGCCAACTTATTTGGCGTTGCCGGCGTGGCACGAAAGAACTGGATCGGATATTAAGCGCTTATCTTGAGGACGAGTATGATGCGGCGCCCACGGAATTACAAAATGCGTTTGCCTTGCTATTGGAACAACAAGACCCCGATATATACGATTGGTTGCTGGGCGTAAGGCGTGCAGAGGACGCGGCATTGTTGGCAGTCATTGAAAAATTAAGCGCAAAATTCCCCATATAAACTTTTACATATTGAGGGTTTTTATGTGCCAGCGCACGGCAGCGCAATGAAGCTAACCACAAGGTAAGTCGAGTCAGAAAAATGAATCTTAGGGTGAGTTCAACTATCTCTAAAAGATATTTTCCTAAGACGGCCTAAGAATTTGTTGTTGGGCATTGGCTGTGTAGGGTACAAATTCCACGGGCACTTCATAGGCCCGTTCGATGTTTTCGGTCGTTAAGACGGTTTCACGTGACCCAGCGGCGAGCACTTGACCCTTTGATAACAATATCAGATGGTCAGCATAGCGCGCGGCAGCGTTCAGATCGTGCAGGGCGATGACCAGCCCCAGTTCCTTTGAGCGCGTAGCCTGCTGTAGTCGTGTCATCAGGAAGAGCTGGTGTTTTAAATCTAGCGGAGCACTGGGTTCGTCGAGCAACAAATATTTCGGGTTTTCCACCGACAGTACATCGAGCTGTGCCCAGACGCGGGCCAGTTGTACGCGTTGGCGTTCCCCGCCCGACAGCGTTGTGTATAAACGATTGCTGAGACGAGCCATATCAAATAGCGCTAGCGCAGCGGTGATAATTTTATCGTCTTTGGATTGATCAGCTTGATAAGGGCTGCGGCCCAAGGCGACCACTTCTGAAACAGTAAAGGGAAAATCAAGTGTCGAGTGCTGGGGAAGCACCGCTCGGCACCGGGCGAGCTTATCAAGTTTTATCCGATGTAGATCAATGCCATCTAGTTGAACGCGCCCAGAGGAAGGTTGAGTTTCTCCTGATAAGCCTTTAATAAGGCTAGTCTTTCCAGACCCGTTCGGACCGATCAGCACGGTGAGATTACCTGGTTGAATATCGCAGCAGATGCCTTCCAATAGCTGGGCGCTATCGACAACAATGCTTAAATCAATTGCGCGCAGACTCATTTAGAAAATTGAAAGCGGCTGGTGAATAATATCCAAATGAAAAAAGGGCCGCCGATTAAGGCCATTAAAATACCCACTGGAATTTGCGTGGGGGCGGCGAGGGTGCGCGATAGCAAGTCTGCGCAAAGTAATAACACTGCACCCAGCAAGGCGCTCATTGGGAGCAAATAGCGATGATCCGCGCCAATGAGCCTGCGCAGCATATGCGGAACGATTAGTCCGACGAAGCCAATCACCCCGGCGATTGATACAGATAGGCCGACCGCCAGCGCAATTAGGGCAATGAGAATCAGCTTAGTTTTTTCGATATTAAAGCCGAGATGGCCTGCTTCAGCTTCCCCGAGCAGTAGTGCATTCAAAACAGGGGCATAAAAAATGAGTATTATCAGGCAGGTAATTTGGAGGGGCGCAATCCACATAAATTGATCCCAAGTGTTGGCGCTTAAATCTCCCAATAGCCAATATACAATGCCCCTTAGAGATTGATCGTCAGCGATAAACTGCAAGCCACTGACGCCGGCGCTGGCGATCAAATTGATCGCGATGCCAGCAAGTAGAAGGGTTGCGACATCGGTTCTGCCGCCAATCTTTCCAAGATAAAATACTAATCCGGTGGCAAACAAGCCGCCTAAAAAAGCGGCGCTGGGTAGCGCCCATATCGATGCCAACGTACCCGTCTGCACGAGAGGGCTAAATCCGAATACGGCGAATACTGCGGCGCCCAAAGCACAGCCCGAAGATATTCCCATTAATCCTGGGTCTGCCAGTGGGTTGCGAAATAAGCCTTGCATCACGGCGCCACAAACCGCGAGCGTTGCGCCCGTTAGTATCGCCAGCGCGACGCGCGCGAGGCGCAATTCAAAGAATACGGTTTGCTTTAATGCTTGCTCCTCCAGGGAGACTTCACTGGGCGAAAAACCAAGTTTCTGAGCAATTAAATGCATCCCGTCGGAGAGTGAAATATCAAGGGCGCCGGTTAGCAATGACGCCAACACTAAGGCGATCAAGGCCATCCATAAAGTGATTTTTAGGCGGGTATGGCGCGCGGATTGAATCATGGGTTTGGTTTGCTATGCATCGAATATTTCGCGAGATTCGAATCAATATTAGGGCGCTTAAATGTATCACCAAGTCTATTCGAGTGCTTGTCCTTGTCATGGCGTTTGCGGTAACATCCGCGCCGCAGGTTCTTTATAAAGGTGTCATTGATGATGTCTTGAAGTGAAATGGGAAACCGGCGAGCAATCGTTGAAACCGTTGTTATGTTTTGACCGATTGCGATCCCGGTACTGCCCCCGCAACGGTATATGAGCGTAGCCGAATACTGACCACTGTGCTGATAGGTTTTATCTAAGGCATGGGAAGGTTTAAGGCGCCAGAATTAAATTCTGCCTCATGAGTCCGGAGACCGGCCTGCAAACAGCGAGCAGGGGCGAATGTCGTCAACATCTGCTTTTTTATCCACTATGCACGGGTGAGTGCAGATTTAGGTAACACCATGAACCTCAAAACCCCCGCCGCCTTAATGGTTGGCATCGCGACTTCATTGTCGCCCATCAATACCTCATTTGCCGCCAACAGCGAGGATTCCGACAAGTTTACCATTGTCATAACGGGTACGCGTACCGCGCAAACTGTGGATCAAAGTTTGGCGCCAGTCACAATTATTGATCGCGCGCAAATTGATTCACATCCCGCCTCGAGTCTCGAAGAGCTGCTCCGATCGACACCGGGGTTAAATGTTATTCGCAATGGCGGGCCGGGCGGCACGGCATCAGTATTTATGCGTGGAACCGAGTCTGACCATACGCTATTTTTGATTGACGGTGTTCGTATTGGTTCAGCGACTTCTGGCGCAGCAGCCTTGCAAGATTTTCCGCTCAGTCAGATAGAGCGAATTGAAATAGTGAGAGGGCCTCGCTCCAGCTTGTATGGATCAGAAGCAATCGGAGGCGTTATCCAGCTTTTCTTGAAAAAGCCCAGCAATGACAGACAATCAAATTTCTCTGTTTCGTCGGGAAGTCATTCAAGTCATGGTCTCAATGCGGGGCTATCGGGGCGAACCAAACAGGCTTGGTATATGGCTAATTTTTCTAGTTTTAAGACCGATGGGTTTGACGCTTGCCGCGCTGAGGCTGCCACAGAATTTGGTGGCTGTTTTGCCGATCAGCCGGATGCAGACGGTTATCAAAATAGAGCCTTATCGTTGGCGGTTGGCGGCGCCTTGGGTGAGCGTGTAGAGGGTTCCCTTAGTGTATTTCGCGTAGCGTCTGAATTAGATTATGATGGCAGTTTTTCTAATCAACGCAAATCGCGCAATCAAATCGTCAGCGCCAAGCTTGATATTGACGCGAGCGAACGCTGGGGAATGATGATAAATGCTGCCCAAAGTCAGGACCATTCAGACGAATTTAATCAAGGCGTTTTCTCCAGCCGATTCGATACTGATCGAGATCAATTGGGATGGCAGAATAATATATTGTTGAACAGCAACGGCCTCTTAACGTTCGGGCTTGATCATTATACTGACAAGGTCAGCGGCACCACCGACTATACCATTGCCAGCCGTGATAACACGGGTCTCTACGCGCAATATCTAGGTGAAGTGGCACGCCATGATGTTCAACTTTCGCTGCGCCATGATGACAACGAGCAATTCAGCGGGAAGAGCACGGGTGGCCTCAGCGTCGGCCGTGATTTTGCCAATGGCTTGCGCCTCACGACAGCATTCGGGACGGCATTTAATGCGCCGAGCTTTAATGATTTGTATTACCCAGGCTTTGGTAATGCAGATTTATCGGCTGAAACCTCACGTAGCCTTGATATCGGCTTGAGTGGGCGAAGTGAGAAAGCAAATTTTTCGGTGAATGTGTTTGAAACCAATATTGAGAACCTGATCGCCTATGACGCGGCAGCAATGAAGCCTTTAAATATTGGTAAGGCGCGTATCGCTGGCCTTGAAGCATCGGTGGGTATCGAGCTGGTGGGTTGGTTGCTTAACACCAGCCTCAGCATACAATCGCCAAAAAATACGGGTAGTGGCGCGAATAAGGGCAACTATCTTGCGCGGCGCCCTGAGCACAGCGTGAATCTAGGATTGTCACGCAAGTGGAATCAACTGAGCGCGCAAATCGACATTCACTCGCAAGGACATAGTTTTGATGATGTGGCAAATACCAAGCGACTTGCGGGGTATACGCTGGTTGATTTAAATTTGGCTTATCAAATTAACGCGCATTGGGCATTTGATTTGGCGATTAACAACTTGTTTGATAAACAGTACGAAACTGCTGAGTACTTCAATCAAGACGGATTGAATGGCTTACTTAAAGTGCGCTATCTTCCTTAGTACACTGACCAGACCAAATTGATAGATTCAGTGAGCTTGTCCGCGTTCATGTCAAGGCGCGTCTTGCAGCGAATGGTCGCTCCCTTTGCAAAAGACGCAACGCAGTTCATGGACGCGGACAAGCTCACCCAAAGGGCGCTACCATGGCGTCCCGCAGCTGCGTTGCAGTACTTATTAAGGGAACAACCATTAATTGCGCACTGCGTCTTGCTGCGAAACGCCATGGTAACGCTGAATTCATCAATTTGGTCTGGTCAGTGTACTAGGCAAATCATCGCTTGAACTTGGGATAGCTGAGTGTTAATTCGCTACTATAATCCAGCGCCTTCGCGCTTCGTGCGAGGGCTTTCATTTTGCTTACTGTTTGCAGTTTCAAGCGGGTGTTACGCAGAGTTGCGGGTCATCGACGATCTGGGGCGCGAGATTTTTGTGGCAGCACCGGTAGAGCGCATTGTGAGTCTGGCGCCGGCGAATACAGAAAATTTATTTACCGCAGGAGCAGGCGATCGGATAGTCGGTGCGGTGGAGCACAGCGATTATCCGCAACTGGCCTTATCGATCCCGAGAATTGGTAGCGCCCAACAACTTAACACTGAAGCTATACTGAGTCTTAAACCGGATTTGGTGGTGGCTTGGGCGTCTGGGAATCCGCGGCGGCAGGTACAGCGTTTGATTGATCTGGGTTTAACGGTATATTACTCTGAGCCATTGAATATTGAAGGGGTGATCAGCACCGTTTCGCGTCTAAGCGAATTGACAGGACAAGCGGTTGGTGTTTCCCGCGTCCTGAGCCAAATGCGCGAAACATACACCACGCTAAAGCGAACGTATCAAGTTAAATCCCCCGTAAAAGTGTTCTACCAAGTGTGGGACAAACCGTTGATCACCTTAAATGGAACGCATTCTATCTCTGATGCTTTAGGCGTATGTGGCGGGGTGAACGTGTTTGCCAATGCGTCGACTATCGCACCCAAAGTAAGTATTGAGCGGGTGATTGCAGAAAACCCCGCCTTAATCTTGTTGGCGGGGCATAACCCTGAACAATCGTTAGCTTGGCGACAAGGCTGGCATAAATGGCCTTCGATTCAGGCGGTTAAAACGAATCAGGTTCATCATATCGATGCAAGTCTGGTCAATCGACCCACCCGGCGGTTTCTAGACGGCACGCGTCAAATCTGCGAGCGTATCGATCAGGTGCGAAGCTTAGCGATAAAGTCGCTTTGAGTGCTATAAATCAATGCCTTTTTGCGCACGTATCCCATCTCTATACGCGTGTTTAACATCGCTAATTTCGCTGATTGTGTCCGCGGCGTCTAGCAGAGATCGATGGGCAGCGCGTCCGGTGATGACGACGTGTTGCATCGAGGGTCGTGCAGCGATATCTTGTAGTATATCGTCGACCTTTAACCAGCCATAGCTAATCGGGTAGGTCAATTCATCTAAAACCACAAGATCTAGATGCTCATCAGCCAGCAATTTGCGCGCGACTGACCAACCCCGTTCAGCAGTTTTGATGTCCTTTTTAAGGTCTTGCGTGTCCCAAGTGAAACCTTCCCCTAGGACGTGCCAGATAACGTTCTTGTGTGCGCTAAAAAATGCTTCTTCTCCGGTATCTGATCTTCCTTTGATGAACTGTGCAACGCCCACGCGCATTCCATGGCCTAGGGCTCGTGCCAGCATGCCAAATGCGGAGCTTGATTTTCCTTTGCCATTTCCCGTGAGGACAATCAACAGGCCTTTGTCCTTATCCGCGCGCTTGATCGATGCATCGACGACTGTTTTTTTGCGCTGCATGCGATTTTTATGACGTGACTGAGGGGTGCTATCGATCATGCTGAATCGCCTTTATGGTTGCTTGAGAGGGTATCACTAATCGAGCGGGATGGTCGTAAACGGGCGGGTTATTTGTCACCGCTTATATTGAGCAGGGTGTCGCCTTTATGATCGTCGCTCAAAAGATTAGGATAGTCCCGAGTATAGTGCAATCCGCGGCTTTCTTTGCGCAGCATGGCGCTGCGAACAATTAATTCCGCGACCATCACTAGATTTCGCAGTTCGATCAAATCGTCATTGACTCTAAAATTACTGTAGTACTCTTTTATTTCGCCTTGCAGTAGATTGATTCGATGCATGGCGCGTTCCAAGCGTTTATTGGTGCGAACTATGCCCACATAGTCCCACATGAAACGTCGTAATTCATCCCAGTTGTGTGACACCACGATTTGTTCATCAGGGTCGGTCACTTGGCTTTCATCCCAAAAGGGCAATACGGTATGACTGATTTCAATCGACTCACGATTTTTCACCAAATCTCGATAAGCAGCGTCCGCAAATACCACGCATTCTAATAGGGAATTGCTCGCCAAGCGGTTGGCACCATGCAAACCTGTGAAGGTACATTCGCCAACGGCGTATAGTTGTGCTAAATCGGTTCTAGCATTTAAGTCTGTTTGAATGCCTCCGCAGGTAAAATGCGCAGCTGGGACAACGGGTAAGGGTTCCCGGGTCATGTCCAAGCCAAACTTTAGGCATCGCTTGTAAATATTGGGAAAATGCCGCTTGATGAACGCCGCAGAGCGGTGACTGATATCTAAATAGACGCATTCATCACCATGCTTCTTGATTTCATAGTCAATTGCGCGCGCGACAATATCGCGGGGTGCCAGCTCGCCGCGCGGATCGTGATTTTGCATAAACGGCTCGCCGTTGGCGAGCAATAATTTCCCGCCTTCACCGCGCACAGCTTCAGTGATTAAGAATGACTTTGCGTGGGGGTGGTACAAGCAAGTCGGATGAAACTGATTAAATTCTAAGTTTCCAATACTGCAGCCTGCTCGCCAGGCCATTGCAATCCCGTCACCTGTCGAGGTGTCCGGGTTTGAGGTAAATAAGTACACCTTGCTACACCCACCCGACGCAAGTACCACACGCCCTGCGCTGAATGTTGTTACCCGGCCGGTTTCAGTATTCAGCGCATAAAGTCCCAAGCAGCGATTAGTGCCCGGCAATTTCAGTTTGCGTGAGGTGATGAGATCAATCGCTAGGTGTGACTCGTAAACCGTTATATTACGGTGCTTTGAGCACTGTGCCGAGAGCGTAGAGTGGACGGCGTTGCCGGTTGCGTCGGCGGCGTGAATGACGCGTCTGTGGGAGTGTCCGCCTTCACGCGTCAGATGATACTCGTCATTTTCGCGTGTGAATTCAGTCCCTTGTGCAACCAACCATTCGATGGCCTGAGGACCGTTTCTAACAACAAAATCGACTGTGTTGGGGTGACATAAGTCGCCGCCAGCGACCTGTGTGTCTTCGATGTGTGATTCAAAAGAATCTTCTTTAGAAAGTACCGCGGCAATACCGCCCTGTGCCCAGCTCGTCGAGCCAGAATCGATAGACCGTTTTGCCAGTAAGCTGACTTTGAAGCCGTCCTCAGCGAGCTTAAGCGCTAGCGTTAAGCCGGCTAGGCCGGAACCAACAATTAAAATTGGGGTCTGTATAGGCGTGGTCATCGATTGTCTTGCTGATCGCACTATGCCGCTTCAGCCTTCACTCTAAAAATTTGATTCACTTGAGTTTTTTGACTATATTCACCAGCCAAATATTAAACTATTCGGGATGAATTTTCAGCTTATTAGCGCTCACTTGTACCAAAATGTCGGTCTAGTGCTTATTTCTACGGTTTGTGAATAATGTCAGAAGCTAATCTAGATTTAGCGATAGTTCGTCGCGTCCAACAGGGCGATAAACAAGCGTACAACTTATTAGTGACAAAATATCAGCACAAAATATTGGGGCTGATTTCGCGCTTTATTCGCGATCCAATGGAACGCGAAGATGTCGCACAAGATGCGTTTATTAAGGCTTACCGAGCCTTGCCAAATTTCAGGGGTGATAGTGCCTTTTATACTTGGCTCTATCGCATTGCGGTAAACACAGCAAAGAATTATCTGATTTCGTCTTCACGACGCCCGCCATCGCAAGATGTAGATGCGCAGGACGAAGAATACACAAGCTCTGGGGGTGGCTTTGTCGAACTTCGTACCCCCGAAACGGCCATGATGAGCAATGAACTCATCGGAGTGATTCGTTCGACGATTGAAGCCTTGCCGGAAACATTAAGAGAAGCCATTGCTTACCGCGAGTTCGATGGCTTGAGTTATGAGGAAATATCCGAAGTAATGGATTGTCCTGTTGGTACCGTAAGGTCACGGATTTTTCGAGCGCGAGAGGCGCTAGAAGAAACCATTGGCGCATATTTATCGGGGAACTAAGTGAGTGTAGTATTGACTAAGCCATGATTGCCCATGAAAGGTGAAGCACAAAGTTTATGACTATGAATAAAGAAAGATTATCGCAGCTTATTGACGGCGAGTTGTCGTCATCAGAGCTTGAAACGGCACTGGATTCAGTTCTAGATAGTGCGGACTTACAAGTCTCGTGGCAAACCATGCATACCTTGCGGGCGGCAGTGGATGAGAAATGCATTTTAGCTTCAAATAAGCTGACAGACGGTGTCTGCCAAGCGCTCGATGCCGAGACAAAAATTGTTGCGCCCAATAATATTATTAGTGATCCCCCTGCGCTGGCGAGGAATTCCTTAGGACGGGAGGCAACAGGCAAAGTTATCCCACTAGACCGTCGTCATAAAACTAAATTGCTTACAGGCTTGGCCATGGCGGCGTCTGTCGCAGCATTGGCGATGTTGGTGATCGCTCCAAACGATCAGCGTGAATTTTCAGTGGCTGATGCAACGCTTCAATCTAAGTTCGTACCACTGGAACCGCTGATGCAGTCAATGATAGTCCAGCACGGCGAATTTACGGGCGCAGCGGCCTTAAACGGCTTGTTGGCGTATGCAAAGGTGGTCAATGATGAGCCGACGGGCGTTTCTCAGTCAAGGTGATGCGTGCTTAAGATAATGACCTCTCATTTGGCGCTCGTCCGCCCTAGCCCTGTATCGATTATATTTAAACTTAGTATCGCAATGGGTTTGTCCATTGCTGTGCTGTTATTAAATAAGCCCTTGTTTGCAGCCTCTATGTCCGACGATGGATTGATGCTGCTACAAAAAATGGGGCTTGCAGCCGATCAACTCGATTATGTTGGAGAGTTTGTGTCGGTCAAAAATGGCAGAATAGATTCCATGAAAGTCATTCACGCCAATACGGCGTCGGGACGCAGGCAAAAATTGATGTCGCTCAACGGCTCCTCGCGGGAAATTATTCAGCGAGATGGCGAAGTCGCCTGTGTTTTGCCTGACCAAGGCGTCGGCGTTCGCGAGAAGCAACAGTACGATCGTCCTTTTTCCTTGGCGGTGTCCAATGATATCGAAGAAGTTAAGCGATATTATGATATTACTCACTTCGGGCAAGCGCGCGTTGCAAATCGTGACTGTGAGAACGTAAAGGTGGAGCCCAAAGATCAGTTTCGATACGGTTACGTCCTATGTATCGACAGTGAAAATGGCTTGTTATTGAAATCAGAGCTAAAGAATGCAGCGGGCGAAGTGATCGAAAACTTTATGTTTGTGGCGATCGATTTTAGGCCGGTCAATAGCAATGAATTCGACTCAAATATTGTGCCCCAGTCTTTGGATTGGATGGATGACAAACAAGATGCGCACGGACATTCTGAAATGATGGCGGGCATGGTTAATTGGAAAATCGGTGAAAATGCCACGGGTTTTGAGCTTGAGCACTATATCCAGCGTAAATCTCCGCTCACGCAATCTGGCGTGACGCACATTGTGTTAGGCGATGGCCTTGCGAAAGTGTCTGTTTTTGTCGCGATGGTCGAGGAAAATGATACTGCGCAAAAACAAGCTGTAAAATTGGCCATGGGTGGCCTCAATAGTTATAGCTTATTTGTTGAGGATTATAAGGTGACCGCAATCGGTGAAGTGCCCGAACAAACTGTTGCGATCATTGCAGGGCATACGCAGCTGGAATAATTCTGCAGGAGACCGCAGGAGAGTTCTCAAAGATAGGCAAAAGTTTTCTTTACAGCATGAATTATCTTGAGGCACGGCATCAGGGTCGTGTGATATGCTATCCTTCGCGGCTTTTCCGCATTTTCGATTTTTAGGCGCGCATGTCAAGCAAAACCTTATACGACAAATTATGGGACGACCACCTCGTTCATCAAGAACAAGGCGGCACTGCGCTCATTTACATTGATCGACATCTGGTTCATGAAGTGACCTCTCCGCAGGCATTTGAGGGGCTGCATCTGGCACAACGACGGCCTTGGCGTGCGTCGTCGGTGCTGGCAGTACCGGATCATAATGTACCCACCGTCGCCGATACCCAAATCAGTGATCCTATCTCGCGCCTACAGATAGAGACCTTAGACAAAAACTGCCAGCATTTTGGTATTGAAGAATTCGGCATGCATGATATTCGCCAAGGCATTGTGCATGTCATTGGGCCGGAGCAGGGCGCGACATTGCCAGGCATGACCGTGGTCTGCGGCGATTCGCATACCTCAACCCACGGCGCTTTTGGTGCTTTAGCCTTTGGCATTGGGACGTCTGAAGTCGAGCATGTGCTTGCCACGCAGTGTCTGTTGCAACGTAAGTCAAAAAATATGCGAATTTCGGTGAACGGTGCTCTACAAGCAGGGGTAACGGCTAAAGATGTCATCTTGGCAATTATCGCTAAAGTCGGCACTGCTGGTGGCACGGGCTACGCAATTGAGTTCTCCGGAAGCGTGATTGAAAATTTATCAATTGAAGGTCGCATGACGATTTGCAATATGGCAATCGAAGCGGGCGCTCGATCTGGAATGGTCGGGGTTGACGATAAAACCATCGAGTATTTCAAAGGTAAACCTTTTGCCCCTCAACATGAACACTGGGATGCAGCGGTGGTGGACTGGCGGCAGCTATATTCTGATTCCGACGCGATATTTGATAGAGAGATTAGTTTACAGGGTGAAGACATTGAGCCTTGCGTCACGTGGGGAACTTCCCCGGAGATGGTCGTCGGTATTTCTGGCGCGGTGCCTGACCCAGAAATGGCGGTGGAATCTAAGCAAGAAGGCTATAAAAATGCCCTTAAATACATGGGTTTAACGCCTCATACTAAAATAAAAGATATTGCGGTAGATAAGGTGTTTATTGGTTCGTGCACAAACAGTCGTATCGAAGATCTGCGCAGTGCAGCAGCGGTGGTTAAAGGTCGATCTATTGCGAGCAATATCAAGCTTGCGATGGTGGTGCCGGGTTCCGGTTTGGTCAAGCAACAGGCGGAAGCCGAGGGCTTGGATAGTGTGTTTATTGAAGCGGGTTTTGAGTGGCGAAACCCCGGATGCTCGATGTGTTTGGCGATGAACGATGATCGCCTCGAACCTGGCGAGCGATGCGCATCAACCTCAAATAGAAATTTTGAAGGGCGGCAAGGCGCGGGTGGATTGACTCACTTGGTTTCGCCCGCAACGGCAGCTGCAACCGCCATTGCAGGGCAATTTATCAGCGCCGCAGAATTGGCTGAGCGCGCGCGGACATGAAAAAATTTGAAACCTTAAACGGTTTAGTGATGCCGCTAGATCGTAGCAATGTTGATACTGACGCAATCATTCCCAAGCAGTACTTAAAATCTATTAAGCGCAGTGGTTTTGGCCCCAATTTATTTGATGATTGGCGATATATGGATCATGGGGAACCGGGGATGGACAACAGTAAACGGCAAATTAATACTGACTTCGTGCTCAATTTACCGCGTTATCAAGAGGCTAAAATATTGTTAGCAAGAGAAAATTTTGGATGTGGTTCTTCGCGCGAGCACGCGCCTTGGGCCTTAGAAGATTATGGTTTTCGCTCGATCATCGCATCGAGTTTCGCAGAAATATTTTATAACAACTGCTTTAAAAATGGGATTCTACCGATCATTCTGCCTGTCGAGCACATTGTCATTTTATTTCAGCAAACACTTGCAACGAAGGGGTACCGCCTTGAAGTTGACCTGCCTACACAGTCAGTAAAGCGCCCGGACGGAGCGTTGATACCCTTTGAGGTTGATGCATTCAAAAAGCAATGTTTAATCGAAGGCCTGGACGATATCGACTTAACTTTGCAGCACAGTGGGAAGATTAAGGCCTACGAGTTGGACAGACAAAAAGCCAAGCCATGGTTATTTTAAGCAGTGTTATACGAAAGGTTTGTTATGAAGATAGGCCTGATTTATATGAGCAGAGTAGGCATCACCTTGAATAAACCTCAGTGCTGGATGTTGTTTTATACTGCGTTTTTGCATAAAATGCATTGCAAGGTGCATTTAGGTGCCTGAACTAATTAGTTTTTTCCTTTTTAAATAGATAGCCTATCATGATGAAATCGGTGCTCGCTGGAGTTGCTGCCTCTTTAGTTTTTGGACTTAATGCGCATGCCTTAAGTGTTGGTCAGATGAAGGTAGATTCTTATCTCGGCGAGCCGCTAAACGTGTCTATTGATCTGGATGCGAATAAGAATGAACTTTCCACCCTGAATGTTTCGCTGGCTTCTCGTGAATTATTTCGACGTGCGGGTATAAGCTACCCAGAAAATGCCAAAAATTTGCATGTGGAAGTCGACTCGAGTAGTGGCTCAGGCGTGCAACTAACGGTTAAATCTACCGACTCAATTGTCGATCCATTCGTGCACTTGTTACTGAATATCTCATGGGCGGGTGGAAATATTGTTCGAGAATATGCAGCATTGATTGACCCTGTCAATTACACGCCGACCGCTATTTCGCAAGCCAGTTCTTCTGAAACATCGTTTGGGCTATCGGGATCAAGTCTGCCAAATTATCATGGAAAAGTTAAAAAAGGCGAGTTTCTTTCCTTTATAGCCGCCTTATATCGGCCTGCGGATGTATCGATGCAGCAAGCCTGGATGGCTTTTTACAACTTGAATCCACACGCGTTTCCTGAAAACGATATTAATCAAATTAAACTGGGCGCAGAAATACGGGTGCCTACTCGCGCACAAATGTTGGCGATGAGCAAATCAAACGCAGTGGCTGAAGTGCGACGTTTTAATAAGCTCTTACATGCCCCGAAGAGTACGACAGCCGTTGCAAAAGCCGCGAAGGCTCAGCCTAAATCTAAACCCGAGTTAATTGTCGGGGCCAGTGCAGACGGTAGTACTTCTTCATTGGATAAGGTGAGCGCTGGAACTTCGAGTGCGTCTGCTAAACAGATTCAAGGCTTTGATCAAATGGCGTCGATTATCACCGAACTCGGTGCGTTTAAAGAAGCAATAACCAGCGAGTTAAGTGCATCGCGCGACCAAAATACCTTGTTCAAGGAAGAGCTGATTGCGGCGCGCGGCGAGAGCCGTGTCATCAACAATCGCATGGATCGACTCGAGACGCAGCTCGAAAAAATCGGACAACTTCTTACTCTGCAAAGCCGCGCATTGCAATCTATTAACACTGGATCTAGTGAGCGCGGCGTGGCGCTAGAAAAGATGGAGAATGTTGAACCCTCAGCGTCAATATCGGAACAAACGAAAAGCGAATCGGGGACTACGAGTTTAAGCAATGAAGCCGATCTGACTGGGAGTGACACCGCGGTGGTGACACCTCAGGCCCGAACCGCATATGATGAGTTAGTTGAAAGCGCTGTCAGTGGTGCCTCTTTTGAAGATAAAAGCTATATAGACGACGTCTTACAAGTTTCCTCAACAGCCATCGGTTTGCCAGACGATAACCCTGTTCAAGCAAATACATCTACGAACGCGCGCTTGGAACTGAATCGTTCTAGCTTATCGGCGGAGGAAAAGAGCGCAGAGATGCTCAGCAGTGTGAAGTCCACCTTGAGTCAATTGCAATCCACGTTGGGTCGGGAGGCGGGTACTATTGCTGAGGGTGATATCACGGTAAATCTTGAACAAGACGACCTGATTTATATTGCGTCACTGGAGAATACGGATAGAGCGAAAATTGCAGAAAGCGAGAGCAGGATCGCTACTTTAGAAAACGAGTTAGAAGCGAAAATTAGCGCTGCGAGGGCGCTACAACAGAAAACTGAAGCAGCCGCATTAGCCAGTAAAGAGATTATCCAAACAGGTGTAATTTCTGAGCAATCGAGCGCGCAATCTTCAAACCTTGATGCCGAAGGTGACCGGATTGATAAGGGCCAAGGGATATTTGCGCCCTTAAGTAAATTATTCGGGGGTTCTAGCGATCTAATGATGCGGATAGCTGGGATCGGCGCAGCCTTGTTGGGTTTGTTTACCCTGATTGGATTGCGTCGCCGCAAATCCGATGAACAAGCCGACGATAGCGAAACGCTCACTGCCTTTTTAGGCGACGACGGTGACTCAGGGGTTGAGGATACTGCGCCAAGTAATTTCCAGGATACCACCAGCGAACTCGATGCACAATTGCATGGTTCATCACTGTTTGATCTTAGCGATGAATCGTTTATGGCCAGCGAAGCCCTGCAAAATGATTCTTCATTATTTGCGATAGACGAGGTAGAGGCTGAAGCCTACCTTGATGATAGTACTGAGGAAAGCGCCACGGTCGAGATCGACGATAGAATGGAGTCTGAAAATATTGATCAACAGTCGACGATCACCCATGTTGTCAACGTTGATCCTATCGCAGAAGCTGAGGTCTATCTTGCCTACGATCATAAAGAGCAAGCTATCAAAGTATTAGAAGAAGCGGTTAAGAAGGATCCAAATCAAGCCATTGCGGTGACGAAACTACTTAGCCTCTATCAAGGAACCGATAACACAGACGCGTTCACGCAGCTATTTGAGTCATCTGCTGAAAATGTTGAAGACGATGAAGAGTGGGATAAAATAAAGTTGATGGCGAGGGAATTCATCCCAGGGCATCAAATGCTGCTGGATGATTTCGATAGCTCTATCCCTGTACTGACAAAACAAGTAAAAGAAAGTACTAAACCGGTACAAATAGAGGAAGATTCTGAACTGGATTTTTCAGTGCTGGATGAGGGCGACGCAGATGAAGAGAAAGATGAAGAGATAAGTAAAAAGAAAGAAGGAGATACGGATGCAGCAATAGATGCAGAGATAAGTGAAGAGATAGAGGATGAGATAAGTGAAGAGATAGAGGATAGCGACAGAATTTTCGATGACGATGCCATCCTAGAGGAAGTGAACCAACATGATCCCGAAACTGCGCTGGCTTTAGCCAAGGCTTATATTGATTTAGGGGAAGAGGAAATTGCGCGGGATTTTGCCAATGACGCCATCAATTCAAGTGATGCGAAAATAAAGACGGAGGCAGAACAATTGTTGACTGCCTTGGGAAGTGATGATGCTGAGAATCTAGATTCAAGTGCGCCAGCGTCTGCCAAAGTAGAGGCAGCGAAGGAAAACTTGGCCTTAGTGGATGATATGAAAGTGGAAGGGGAGACGCAGTACGAAGAAACTAAGCCGGTTGATTATCTAGAGCTTGAAATTGCAGATAGATTAGAAGCCAGGGACGAGGATGGCGAGAATACGCTGGATGCATCAGACGACCACTCAGTGAAAGAAGAATTTGACGATCTTTTATTTGAAGATCTACTTGAACAAGAAGAAGCCCCTGAGTTTACGCTGGGGGAAACAGATTCTTCGGTAAATGATTCAGTTGATATTGGCGAACATGATCCAGAAACCGCAATCGAGCTCGCTAAAGCTTATATAGAATTAGGAGAGGGTGATATGGCGAAGGATATCATTATGCAAATAATGGATAAAACCAGTGGCGGTATCAAGAAAAAAGCGCAGAAAATATTGGAGTCTCTTAGTTAAAGAGACCTGTTTTAGCGTAAGTATTTATTGCCTGAAGAATATCTGTCTTGACCCATCTATCTGCCTATCTTTGTCGAAGAGGCTCGCCACCGAACTCAATTTAGTGTTTCCCCCGGATTTACCGCTATCTCAGAAAGCAACTTATTAGCAGTTGCGGATTTTCATAAACACGATTTGAATATTCGCATTTAAAACGATCAGACGAAACTTTCTCCTAAAGGGTTGGCGCTAAAATCAGGATCGAGATACAAGGGCGTATGGCAGCAGCTTTGATAGACGATATGGATGCTTAAATGAGCTCGGTTATGCTCAGTGCTGCACGTTTTACATCTAAAAATATTAGACCGAGCTTTGATTTAGGTTTTGCGAGAACGGTGAGTACGCAATCTTGCCCTGCGTAAGTCAGCAAAACGTAACCATTTTCTCCCTTTACGAGCACTTGCTCAAGTTCCCCTCTAGCTAGTTCGTCAGCCGTACGTGTGCCCAATGAAAGCATCGCTGCACTCATGGCGCCGACACGATCCTCATCCATCCCCGCAGGGAGTTTAGAGGCCATCATTAGGCCATCTGTCGAAATGATGCTTGAAGCCTCAATATCGGCTGAGGTGCCATTTAGATCACTTAATATTGTATCGAGTAGTTCAGAACGCATGGGTTGTTCCTTTTATGGTTAAGCATCAATGACCTAATCATTGTGTCAATAATGCAGTGTGAATGATTTTTGAATACTATTTTAGCCTTGCTTCTTTTCTCGTCCTTTCTTGGAGAATTTTAAAAGTGAGGAAATAATCGCATTACTTTTACCATACCGTAAACTAAGTACCCATATTAGAGTCGTTAGCGCAGCCTGATTTAGACGCGGCATACCATTGATGACTAGCATAAATTGTTGCTTGTTAATAAATATTGGCCAAAATCCGGTTTGGCTATTTCCAGCCGCATCGATAATCCCCCAAGCGCAGCTATTCTCACCAAGATCACCGCTGAGTAGACCCGAGTAATGTTGATGGACAGTTGCGATATGTGCACTCAGGGCAGAGAGTTCTTCGGCAACTTCACTTGAAAAACCATGCGCTGATATATAAAAGCCTTGCGCGTCTGCAAGTAAGATTTTACCGTTATCTGAGAACTTGGATAGAAGCTTAGGCAAGACATCTTCTAACCTGCCCTGCGGTTGCTCCTGTGCTTGGTCGAGCGTTTCTAACCAACCTAGTTTTTGCATTTTTTGGATAAATTGCATACCCTCTTCTAAGTTACGAAGTTTGCTTAACTTCCGCACGGATTGCGCGGTTAGCAATGGGCTGCTAGGTTCCGATAGTAGTCGCTCAAGAAATTGCCGAGCTGGATTTTCGTCGCTGCCCGAAACACAATAATATGCACCTGCAGGGGAAGGGCAGATGAAGATATTCTTGTCTTTTATAAGACCCACAAGTTCATTCACACTCTACACCCACGAATATTTAATAGGAGAAAGGCTTTAGCGTTGAACGAGGCTTTGAATCGTCGTGAATCTCTGTAATAAAACACAGTAAACTAAATTTAAGGAATAATGCAAGCCGATACATCGTCAGTATATTTTACCTAATCGCTTAAGTGCTGAGTTGGACAGATTTTGCGCTAAAACCACGATTCAACACGGATACCGCGTGTCCGGGGAAAATGTCTGTCGCTTTAAGTTGATTTCGTAGGGCGTTTGAAAGGAAGCGTATGTATTCTTCTTCAAGCAATTCTCTGGCAATACTTAACATACGACCGCGTAGTGCATAGCCCTTATCTCCCAATACAATAAAAAGATCCAATACCGCGCCATATATATCTGACACCCTACGATACTTGATCGCAAACAGTATTCTTTGGACGTGGATATTTAGATTGCTCGGCGCTCTGGCTACTTCGTGCGCGAGGAATCGCGATACCTTGTGTTGCCAATCCGTGGAGCGGCTTTGTTGGCAAGCCGTGCCAAATAAAAATGCCGGTTCGGCGTAATGAATACCCAGTGTTGTCAGATCAAAACTCATGTATATACCCTTAGCAGCACTAGCGTTTCTTATCCAAGAAAATAGCCTTTACCGCCGTTTTTTTCTCCGTAGCTGTTTTTGTTTTTTAATGAGCTGGAGTACTGAGTACACAATCATTAAAAATGCAATGGCGAGGATGATGCCCGTCAGACCTTCAAACGTTTCACGCGTGAGCGTATAAAACCATCTCGGCTCACTGAGTTCAAACAGGCGTTTTATGAGGCCTATTCCTTTCCACATTGCACCTGATATTGCTGCGATGGCGAGAAATAAATAGCCCTTACTTGTGAGTCCGCCCGATACTGTTCGAAGTAATAGACCCGAAAAAATCATTAAGGTAAAGCAGGCAAGCCAAAGTGTATCTTCAAATATTCTGAAATTATTGTTAATAACTGAAGTGGCCGCCTGAGCGCTGCCTGCGCTCAGCGAGAATAAGGCGACGGAAATTGTTGTTTTTTGATATTGCATGACTATCGTCGTTCCTCTAGTTTCGTTTTTAACACAAAATAATTATTGATGAGTTTAATGAATCCAGCACAAAGAATGATGGCCCCGATGGCGCCAAAAACATAGCGGTTCATGTAGGCGTTAAATAGCATATCTGATGCTTGACCTTCTTTATAGCCGGGTAAAAATTTCCATACTTGGCGCATGACGACGAAAAGTGAGCCCAGCGCAATCAGCGACCAACCCCGATTACCGGTTGCCCGTGCAACAATATAACTGGCAATGGCTGCTAGCAGCCAGGCGACAAGATTAAATTGTGCCAGTAGTTTTAATATTTCCTGAAATGTCATTTATTTTTCCTCACTTTGTCATAAATTGGTTCAAAAATTTCTGCCGCCACGCTGGGATTGAGCAAGACTTCAATCAATCCCTTGCATTCGTTAAGAAATTGAATCGGATGCGTGCTTGGAGAAATCCGCCTAGCGACCACGTTGACCTGCTCTAGCGCATCCTTTCCCGCGAAGGCAGACAATACATCGAGCACCTCTTTTTGTAATTCCAAGGTTTGCTTATTTTTACTACTGATACGCGCCTTTTTGCTGTTTGCCATGCTGGAATGCATATTGCGTAGCACGTCTCTGATTTCGGGCGCGGATGAATTTACCGCATGCCGCTCCATCGCGGTCGAAGGCGTGAGCAGTATTTTAGTGATTTGTAGCTGGTTTGAGTAGTATTGATCGAGATTTAATTGAGGTTTTACGTCAATTATTTCCCCTTCACTAATAAGTATGGTGGTTGCCGAACTGCGATCTCCCGGGGTTTTTTGCAATACAGAAATCCGTCCTCCTTTCTTGTTCTTGTGTAGAGATAATAGTATCTCATAGAGTTCATTGAGTTTTGGCATTGTTCTATTGCAAAGAACCTATAATTATTTTTATCTAACAATCTAATATGTGATAATGACCCAAACATATCACCGGCAAGTTTGTATTTGCCAAGATGCGTATATTGACCATGCTAACGATGGGTGTAGTATAGCCTAATAATACGACGGCTCGTCTTAAAGACCATAACAAAAATAGCTTTATTCAGTTCTATACTATGCTGAAAACTCGCGTAACCAGTTCGATATGCGACCGAGGGTGCTCTGAAATTGTTTGTGTTTGATGGGTTTCGTGAGATAGGTTGAGGCGCCGGCGATGACGCCTTGAACCTCGTCTAAAGGGGAGGTTTTTCCGCTCAGCATAATAATAGGAACTTTTTTATATTGGCTTAGCTGACGTAAAGTCTCACATACTTTGTAGCCGTCGATACCCGGCATGATAATGTCAAGAAAGATTAAATCGTAAACTCTTTCGGTACATTGGCTGAGTGCTTCTTCTCCTGATTTGGCAAATTCGACATTGATTTTCGCAATGCGTAATTCTAGTTCAAGTTGTTTTCGGATCGCTGCGCTGTCATCCACAACCAGGGCGGTGTATTCGGCTTTGTGTCCTGCATGTCTCTCATTTGGCTTTGTATCCTTGGCTGTTTGATCATCAGTTTCGCCTTGCGCGTATTGATCTACGTCATGTTTAGAATGTTTGTCTTCGATTGGTTCATTGATAACTTTAGTAGCGGAATCAGTCACGGCCTCCCTAGAATCAAGCGGCTTACCTCGTGGCGTTACGGAACGTTCCAACGCTTGGTCAATCGCTCGCATCACCTTCGAAACGAGCAATGGTGGAGTGAGGATGAAATCTGATGGATGATGTTTTGCAGCCCCCACCCTGATGATTGACGCAGTGCCAGAGTCTAGGGTGGCGTTGTCTTGCGCAATAATGATATCTGCTTGCGCGGGTTTTTGGTCTATCAAGACGTACTTCCCTTGCTCGGCACCAAATTCAATCACCCGCTCAACTGCCGCACGATCATTGTCGTTCAAGCCAATAATGCAAATTTTTGATTGAGCGGGCTGTGCCATTGTCGTAAAAGTTATAGCGCTGTGGATAACCATCGGCCAAGCTGCGCATCTAAGACTGCTTTCGTAACCGGTTTTGTAAGATAAACATCGACCCCAGCCAGTTTAGCTTGATCACGGTGCTTTTGAGTGCTGCGAGAGGTGATCATCAAGATCGGCAAGTGTTTTTTCTCGCGCCAATCTCTGACGGCTCTGGTCAATTCTAGGCCATTCATTCGAGGCATTTCAAGATCGGCGAGGATAAGGTCCACGGATGTATTGTTAAGTACTTGCATGGCATCTGTACCGTCCACAGCAGTGAGCGCAGTGTGACCCAATTGCTCTACCATTATGCTAAGTGATTTTCGATTACTGAGCGAGTCATCAATCACCAGGACATTTTTGAGTTTGGTTTTTACGGCCTTGCTTTGTCTGGGTGGGAGATCATCACTTTTTGGAGTATTGTAGTGGGCATTACGGAGTAACTTTTTGGGGTCAAGTACTGGCGAAATACGGCCATTCGCTAAGATACTTGCACCCACAATGCCGCGGGAGATGTCTAACCATGCGCTAATATTCTTGACCACGATATCCCTGGGTTGCAAGATTTCATCGACCTCTATTGCACGTAGCTCATCGTCATAATCGACCAGCAACATTGATCGTCCTGTTTCGTCATTGGCTGCTTGAGCTCCCCAGCCTAGCAGCGCAGACAGAGAATATACCTTTAGCGTCTCATTTTCATGTTTAATGAATCGGCCTTGCTTATTTTTTATCAATTCGCCACTAGAAACGTAAACCAGACGGGTAATATTGTTCCCCGGAACGGCCATTAAGCTTTGATCAACTCGCACAATCAAAGCGCTCGTTGCGATAAGGGTCAGCGGGAGATGAATATGTATAGAGGTTCCTTGCTTCGCTGTGCTTTTTAGTTCAAGTGAACCCTGCAAATTTTCCACCGCATTTTGAACCACGTCCAGTCCCACCCCTCGGCCCGATATTTCGTTAATTTCTTCCCGTGTGCTGAAGCCCGGCCGAAGTGTGAGGCGGAATATATCCTCTTCACTGAGCTTATCGTCTTTTGTGATAAGCTTATTTTTAATGGCTTGTTTAACAATGGTTTGGGTGTCTAGGCCACGCCCATCATCACTTAAAGTGATGTGCACCATGCCGAGTAACTGTTCGAATTTCAAGGTAAGGACTCCGGTTTTCGCCTTGCCAATTTCCTCGCGTTCTTCGGGTGTTTCTATGCCGTGGTCTATTGCATTCCGGAGCAAATGCATTAGTGGTCCGCTCATGTTCTGTAAGATGTCGGTGTCCAAACTGATGTTTTGTCCAAGCACCTTCACTTTGGCCAATTTCCCAGTTTGCCGACAAGTCTCGCGAACCGTCCTCTCAACCCTTGTGACTAAAGACTGAATGGGTACCAATCGGGTTTTAAGGACAATTTCACTTAATTGCCGCTGCAATCGCTGTTGTTGAAATATCTGATCATTGAGCTGGTTAATATGCAGACGTAAATCTTGCGATAAGGCGCGGCTGTCAGCAACTGACTCGTTCAAAAGACCATATACGCTGTATAGATCGTTATAGACTTCGAGCGCGAGCTGATCGGACTCGGTATTGAGGCCATCCTTTTCTTTGTCTAGTCGGAGTTGGTGCTGTTCGCTAATGGTCTCACTGAGTTCGGCGAGCACTTGCTGAATATGCTCGTCTTGAGTTTGGACTCGCTTACTAAAATCCAAGGCACGACTGGCGTAATCGTCGATTCTGCTGTTTGAAGTGACCAATTCACCTGTAAGATTTAATAGCTGCTGGATTGATTCAGTGGCGACAGTGAGGCTGCCTGATGACGCTGCCTTGGATGGTGGGCTAACAGTGCTGGTTTTTTCTCTGCCGCTTAAATTTATATCGTCACCCAGCTCATACACTGCGGGTGGCTGGGCAGGTACTTCGGACTCGGGCTGCGAGTTTTGACGCTTGTCGGGCTTGGAAGGTAGCGCTTGTAGGCGTTCTTTCCATTGTGTCAGCTCTGTGGTCAGGGCCGCATAGTCATCGGGGAGTGGTTTTCCATCCTTTAAATTTTCAAATAAGCCTTCGAGACAGTCTGCGGCGGCGATGAGGGTGATGTCCAAGCCGTTGGTCAGTTCCGTACAAATAGGGTATTCGAGTATGTCCTCGAGACTGTGGGTAAAACTTGTGATGGCTGCAACGCCAGCGACAGCATTTGCGCCTTTAACCGTATGTGCAAGGCGCGCCGCTTTCTGAATTTTCTCATCCGTACAGTCCGATGTCACAAGATCACGAAAAGACGTTGCAGTTTGCTCAATTAGCATGGGCGCTTCTTGCAAGTAAGCGTCCAGTAGTTCTGGGTGTATATCTTTGTCCCAGGATAAGTCAACGCTTGAATGGCCGTCTTGATTTGCGTTGCCTAAGTTTTCAGTGGTATCCTTGCTCGGGTTCTGATTCGTTTTGGAATGGCTTTGATCTCGCCCCGCTACGCTGGCGGATCGTAAATTGATCAGCAAGGATTGAACAATTTCCGGTGGTGGAAGAGGCGACCATTTTTCGCTATTGAGCAGGGCGGAATTCAGTTCAGATAAGTGTGAGACATCTTCGGGTTCTCGCATTGAAATCGCGGCAAAATCTAACCAATTTATTAAGGATTGGTTTTTAAGGTGTTCTATCGCGTCATCCGCATCGTCTTCGGCGGTTAAGAAGGTCTCGCAAACCCAAGTCGCAAAACGATCAACGCCATCCATGCCAAACATTTTTGCCGCCATCCCCAGCCGTTCGTATTCGGCTTTAAGCCCTAATACGACTCGAATGAGTGCTTCACGGCCATCTGGCAAAGCGTCAAAGCTACTCAGCGCTAGAGAAAACTCTTCGAGTTCCTCTGCAAAGGCAAAACTGTCCTCTACCACAATAGGACTAAGTTTCTAGCTTAAATACATTTACAGATCTGACCAGCTGTTTACCGAAGTCGGCCATTTTTCTTGTCAAATTCGTAAGCGAATTCAGTTCCTTGCCCGTTGATTGCGTAGATTCGATGATCCGATCAGCACGGGCTTGCAAGGTTTTACTTATTTTGGCTTGCTCAGCAGATGCCTCCGCTATTTGTTCTACGGAGTCGACCAGTTGGTTGGTTGCATTGAGCGTGTCTCGCATCTGCTGCGCCGCATCTTCAGCCAGAGTCGAACCGTCTAACACTTGCTCAATCGTCGTATCCATATTGGCGATAGTGGTGTTTGCTTCTTGCTGTATATTGCTGATTAAGCTTGATATTTTGTCGGTAGATTCGCGCGAACTTTCCGAGAGTCGCTGAATCTCTTCGGCAATGATCGAAAATCCGCGCCCAGCCTCTCCGGCGGATGCGGCTTGCATGCTCGCATTGAGTGCTAAAACGGTTGTTCGTTCAGACAAGTTATTGATTACATCAATAATTTGTGAGATTTCTTGAGAGCGCTCGCCCAGTCGCTTAAGTCGTTTCCCCGTTTCTTGGACGTTCTCCCGTACGCTGTTCATGTTTTCTAGGGCGCTAAAGACTGTTTTCTGTGCGTTTTGTGTGGCGGTGGATGTGGTTTCAGCAAGGCTATTGGCCTGTCCGGCAGATTCAGCAACGCTGTTGAGTCGCTTAAGAATATCTTCAAGTTGTCCTGCCGTCGCCTTGGCCTCCTCTTGTTCCTGTAGCGAAAGCCTATTGGCAGACAGAGCAGAACGGTTAACCAACTGAGACGCCGCTTCAACCGATGTCGCAATTTTGCGCACTTTTTTAAGCACGTCCCCGGTCTCTTCTGCCAATTGATTGATCGCATCGGCGAGCGGGCCGGTAACATCTTCCGTCACCGCTGCGCGCACGGTTAGATTTCGTTCGGCCAATTCGGCGACTGTCTCTAAAAGGGTGAATACGGAGTCATTGATTTGGTCGCTTTCAGCGGAGATCTGATTTTGTACTGACAGACGCTCATCTAACATTTCATCTAAATTATCGCCCAGACGGGTCAACTCATTATCGCCGACCAAATTTGAACGAGCGCCAGTATTACCTTGTGAGATTTCATTCATGGTCGTACTTAGCCGAGCGATTGGATGATTAATGGAACGATAGATCGCCTTGCCAAGAAGATAGGTAAGCAAGGCACCGAGCAAGGCGACAATAATCACTGCGCTTGAAAACAGGCTGTTGCGGCTGCGACTCGTTGTGCGAAGTACGTCACGTCGCAGGCTTTCCTTCCCAATTTCATTTTTTAAGCCTTGTACGAGTGTGAACGTATTGCTTGGGAATTCTGTACGTAAATACGCTTCAAGCTGGGAACTGTTTTGTCGGCTTAATATACCTTTTGACTTATTGAAAATATTATTAAGTAGTGACGTATCAATATAAGTCTCTAAGTTCTCGACAGCACTATGCGCCTGAGTAGAGGTGGCTTCAGACGCTCCTGAACCTTGCAGCAAGTTAGTCTCTGTGCCCTCAGTGTTGGTTCTTAGTTCGTGATTGGCCGGCTCAACGGTTTTTTCATTTTGCTGAAAATGGCTTGGAAAATAAAGCGTAGCAATATCCTCTTCAAATCTGTCGAGGGTTTGTAAGCCTTTGTCCCAGCCAGTAGCGCCGGATTGAACCTGAAATAAATTCAGGGTTAAGTCGGTTTGAATTTGATCGACCAATGCATCGCCTGAGTTAATCACGCTGGAAAGTTGGTCTAATTCCACTAAAGTGTTGCTACTTTTCTGCGATGAATATAAGGACATTGCGCCTAAGGAGGCCAATGCTAAAGCGGGGAGAAAACTTAGGAAGTTAATTCGTCTGGCAATCGTTAAGCCGCGAAATGGCTTTGCTTCGTTGGTGTGAGTAGGGCTGTAATTGCCAGCGATTTCAACTTCCATGTGCGTCAACGCATCATCGGTGTCGTTCGCCCAGTCGTCTTGATCAGATATTTGCTGCTTGACTTCAATCGCCATAAAGTCATCATAGGCATCAGAATCATCGTCCTCTAACTCGGTGCCTAAATCATCTATCTGTAATAAACGACTGTCGTCGGTATCGAAAAGACGTTCATCCTCAGACGCAGCGCCGTGCTGTTGAGCAACTTCTAGGGCCATATAATCTAAAAAACCATCTCCCTGATCCTCTGATTCGGATTGGGTGAGGTAGTCGGAGCCTGAAGGGTGTTCCTCTAGAAAAGAATCTTCTCCGTCAACAAAAGTATCTGAGAGCTGTTCGGCGATTTCCAAGGCCATGTAGTCGACAAGGTTGGTAACTTCAGATGATTGTTTGCCCGATAGTTCATCCATAGAATCGAAGGAAGTTTCATCTGCAATGTTTGTCTCATCTTCGTTGGCCAAAGCGCTGATCTTTTGGGCGACCTCAAGTGTCATATAATCAACAAAAACGCCACTTTCTTCATCGGTTTCGCGCGTATCTAGGTCGCCCTCGATATCTAAATCGTCACTCAAATCAAAGGAATTTGATAATTGCTCAGCAATTTCTAGCGCCATGAAGTCGGCGTTTGACGGATAGTTACGCGCGCGTTGATTTTCCATACCGCTCTTCTCGTTTTATTGTGTTATTGGGTTTTTAGAACTACGTTGGTAGATGCAGCTTGCTGCAATTTGGACTAAAATTAATCAAAATTTATAGTTACCAGGTCGTATCGCCTTGTATTTGTCGAAACAAGCGGGCGTGATCGGCGACCAGTAGTTTTTTTGTTTTGTGGTTTAGCGTGCCGGCTATCCATGCAGGCAAGGTTTTGCTCGGCGTTTTAAGCTTATTTGGGATGTTGCTTTGGCTGGAGTACCCGTCACAAGTTAAAACGATGGCAGGATATTCGGCATGGCGCAGCAGCAGTAACTTCGGACTTGGGTGAGACGGTTGACTCAATAGTATTTTTTGCATATTGATCACAGGGAAAATCTCACTTCGAGAACTGGTTAAACCCGCGCACCAATCTGGAGAGAAGGGTAAAGGATCAACGCTTTTGCCGTCCAATATCTCTGCATTGATAGAACGTTCGATCAGAATACTGTAATCACCAACATCATAACTAAACTGATGACTTAACAGGTCCTCGGCTTGGCTGGCCGAGGTGCTATTGTTTGAATCGTCTGTTTCCATTGCTGTTGAAATTGGAGGGCCGTACCAGTGCAAATCCACTGGCCTATTTCAAAGGTAAAGTATATGGCTAGTGTCTTATTTTATTGACTTCAGCCAGTATGTCTTCGCTAGTATAGGGTTTTTGTATGTACGCAGTTGCCCCTTGCTTTTTGGCCCATTCTCTATCGACCGGGTTAGACTTACTTGAAACCATTATAACCGGTATCCCCTGTGTGTTTGGATCTTGCTTGATACTGCGGCAGGCCTTAAAGCCATCTCCGTCTTGCATAATAATATCGAGTAGAACCATATCAGGTTTTTCGAGTTTAGTTTGGGCGATAGCTTCATTTCCAGATTGGGTCGCCAAAACTTGGTGTCCTGCTCGTCTCAGTATCAGTGATAGATTAACGCGCTCCGTATTGGAGTCGTCGGCAATTAGTATCCGTAGGTCTCTTGCGGTATTGGTTTGCATAGTGTTTATCTCTTTAATTTAATGCGCATTAGGAGTACTAGGTTGCGCTCGATTTTTAATGAGTGGGCTTGGCAGTGTACAAAATGTGGATAAAAAATTTCTATCGCTTGGGCCAATTTGAGTGCTGACCAACAGGTATCCTGCCAGCGACCCCGTGAAAACTCAAACGATTGTTCATCATGAGTCGGCGTTAATTTAGCCAATGTTTAGCGCAGGCCAAGGCGTATTTCGCACTAAAACGAAGCTTGATCCGCGTTTGCGCATTATTAACAGACATTCTAAATCCAGATTGCATTGCCATTTTAGTATGCTCTAGTTTTGTTAGTGACGAATTAATCGTGTAGCACATATGAGGATGGGGCAGGGCGGTAACACCACCCGCACCGTCCCAATATTTACGACAATTCGATTCGACGGGTTTGCGAAGAAACTCGAGCTTTTCGAGCAACGCCAGCAATAAGAACAGAGAGTTTATGTTTACTATATGTGAGCAAATAGCTCAGGGTTAGGCGTCGTTTGATATGGGTCTGCCCATCTTGAGCGGTCATTGTAAAGCCTGATTGCATTTTCATTCTTGTTACCTATTTTTGGAATTAAAATATTCTAGGATTAAACTATCAGATCACGAGCGATATGAAGCCTGTTCCTATGAAAGATGTGCGCGGTTTTCTTGCGCAGAAAGTGGAATTTTTCGCGCGCCCAATCCGCTAATCTCGCGAATCTGGTGCATGCCAACGGATGCGGCGTAAGCCACCGTAAAGCGTTTTTTAACTTCAGTTTTTCCTGCATCAACTTTCATAGAAAAACCAGATTGCATTGTCATTTTTTTCATTTTAATTACCTCGTTTATATTGAAGTTAGTAATTAGCAAGATGCGGGCTTATCAAACATAATGCTTTGTTAAACGGGAGTTTTTCCCGGATAATTGAATGGTATCGCTAGGATTAACGAACAGCAAGGATTATTTGTCACCCTGCAATCCCTGTATACAAGGTGAACCACACGCTACGCTATTCTATAGTATAGCGAGAAATTACCTGGGTTCAGCTAAATGGACAACTCATTGGAATCAGCTTGATGAAAGAGGGTCGTATCAGTCGCAATGCAAAATCAATTTCCTAGCTTAAAGACTGGCATTACTTGGGAAAAAGGCCGCAGAAAAATTTGATTGCTATTAGACCCCCGCATAAAACTGAGCTTGACCAAGCTATAAAATTGGCGTTGCTAAAAACTCGCTCAAAAGGCGGGGCGACGAAGTGGTAAATACGTATAAACTGCGCTTTTTCACGCATTTATACTTGGTTTTTTCTGCGCCCACTACGTTAGGCTGAGGTCTCAGTTATATATATTTAGCGCCCTAGCAGACGGCCAAATAGTCCGCTTTTGGCTTCTGCCACCGTGCTGTCACCATTGGCGGTATACGGGTCGCTCAGTATGTCGTCTGTCGATATGCCCTTGGCAGTCGCCATTGCTGTGAGGCTGTCGATCATAATTGGCGGTCCAGCGGCATAAATTTTAGTATTGGTAAAATTACTATGCTCAGCGTCGATCACATCATGGACAAAGCCCGTACTTCTTTGTGAGTCCGTGGTGGGCGCTGACAATATTATTTTTGCGCTGAAATTCGAAAATTGTTCTTCGAGTTCTTGTATCTCATTTTCAGAATAAATATCGACCTCATCTTGCACACCAAAATACAACTGTATGATGCGATCAGACTGCTGGTCCAGGGCTTTTCGTATAATAGAAAGCATCGGTGCAAGCCCCGTTCCGCCCGCCGCAGCAATTATATTACCTGTGTGTTGATGGCAAAGGTATGAGGTGCCATAGGGTCCTTCTATGTTTAGTTTATCTCCTACTTTCACATCGCTGGCAACATACGAACTAACGAGGCCATCAGGGACGTGACGAATGTAAAATTCTAGGGTCGTAATGTCGGGATGATTCGCCATAGAATACGATCTAGCGGGATATCGATTAAAAGAAATACTGACGTATTGTCCCGCCACAAAGGCCATTTGGCTCCCTTTCACGTCTAGGCGCACACAGGTCACATTGTGTGCGAGTTGTTCAAGGTGCATCACCCTCGCTTTATAACGCTTTACAGGGATACATACATCTGAGGTGACTTCTTTCTCCCAAGCTATCTTGATATCTGTAGTTGGGCGTGCACGACAAGCGAGAACCATTCCCTTGTCTCGGTCAGCCTCGGGCAAGGCGCTGATTAAATACGGATCGTGATCAACTTGTCCCTGCAATAGGGTAGTTTTGCATTCACCGCATTCGCCACTACGACAGTTATGTGGGTAGGGTATCCCTGCCCGCAATGCATCCTCTAATATCGATTTGTTTTTACTTGCATAAACATCGATAGGCCATTGTTTTATATCAATTTTAAACATGGCCAGCAAGGGTTATTTCACCAAGGAAATCTTAATGGGATGAAGATGTTGGCTATGTCGAGTTTGGGTATGGTCAAAAACCGCAAGCCACATATAAGTCGGGTCGTCATAATTAATCGCCAAATCATATTTGGATTGCGTATCTAGTTTTCTGGAAACTTCCAAACGCCACCAGCCGTCATCCCATTGACTCGCCGCAGTAACGTCGCCGCGATCACCTTGGCGTTCACCCTTAATCAAAACAGAAGGCATGATAGTGCCAATTGGATAAGTATCTAGGGCTTGTGAATATTCGACAGTGTCCGCCATATCAAGTAATAAGGCTTGATCATCGCTAACCGTTGGATCAAAGTTAGTGGTTTGCATAGACGCGATCATAGATGGGTCTTTAGGCAGGCGCAGCGGAGTGACCGTATCAGTACTGAATTTAACCCAATTCATCTTATATCCGCCTCCGGTACTCGGGTCTTGTGCATAACCGCCGGTGTAACGTTTCTTCTTCGGGTTCACTTCTAAAGGTGGCCCGAAGTAATTATCGTCAATTTGGTTCATTAAGGCTGATCCAGTACGAACCGACTTCCAATGCCATACGTCAACGATACTGCCGTCAGTGGTGTAGTGGAGGCCGCGTCCGCCCAATGGCCCAGGTTTCCCTTTGAGTGGTTTTGAGCCGTAATGGGAGGTTCCGCCACCGGCAATTTTGGGGTCGCGCCCCAGCATCACGGCGAATTTGTCTTCATAGTGTATATCTTCGTCCTGCTTATAATATTCATTTTGCACCACAACCCACCCTGCTTCAGTTTTCTTCAAGGGTAAGTGCTTGGCGCTTCTCGTGGAGTCAGGCCACTCAAATAAGGCATACAAATTGTCATCATCATGCGTCATCCGAACGCTCACGGTGACTTCCCCACCTGGACTGTTTATGCCTCGGTTTGTGGGCACATCTACGGAGGGCATGGTTTTCCATATTTCATCGATTTCGCCGTCCATCACCGGTGCTGTCTTAGTATAGGGGGCGACCAGCGTATCAATCCTCAGTCGGTCCAGCGCATAAATACCCGCGCCAATCAGGGCGGAAGATAGAATCGCGATTTTCGCCGCAGCACCGTAACTCGCTTGAGGGTTGAATATTTTCAATAGTGAGCGCACACCGCCTGAAAACGTTTGACTTAAAACATGGATAATGACGTACGCAATGATTGACCAAGCAACAAACTGATGAATATTGGTTAGGGTCATATGCGCGACTAGGCCGGGGAAAAAGTACAATAATATTCCACTTGTAGCGGCAACCAACAACAATACAAATGCGAGCCAATAAATCAAAACATTAATCGACTTCCAGCGTGTGTCATGATCTTGGCTCCTTAAGTTTCGTAATCGAGTTCCGTCCAGCGCGATACGATTTCTAAGTCGCGCGCGAGTAAGATAAATGACGTAGGCAACCATTGAGAAAAAGAGTACAAAAGCCGCCCACACATGCCACTGAATGACGTTACCCTGTAGCAATACTAAGCTGATTGCTTGGGCCCAACTTGAGTCAGGGTGATCAGCGGAAACGCGCAAACCGGTCATCAGACTAAAGGCCAAAGCAATGACCATCATCCAGTGTAAAATTATTGTCAGTACGTCGGTTTTCGCAACCGGGGGATTCTTTTTCATTGTTTCCTCATTCTCTTGTTTAAAATTCTTGTTTTTATTTAGGTTTCAAACTTTGCGGCCAGAAACTAATCTTAAATTTAGCGCCGTACTTGCTGACTTGGCTTACAATACCTAGCGAACAAACTGCTCTGAAGCAGAATTGTGCGATGATTGATGAAAGGTTTTGGGTGAACCGTCTAAGAGGCGATACAAAGTCTAAATTTTTAGCTATTTCGTAACCGACCTTAATTTTATAGTTAAACGGTCTAAGTTGCGAATTTATTGGATAAATTCTCCATAATTCCAGAGCTTTCATTATACACGATCCTATCTTGAGTATCATCACCGCTAAATTTTGAGGGGCGGTTTTATTTACTGACTTAGGCCACTCGGGTGGTGCACCCCTGGGCAATTTTCCGCACAAAATCGCTAACGTTTCGGATGGTTTCTGCAGGTGTGCATTTTTCCTTAGCACAGCGCTCAACGATAGACACTATCGCCGATCCGACCACCACAGCATCTGCCGATTTGCCGACTGCTTTGACTTGCTCAACTGTCTTGATCCCAAAGCCAACCGCGATGGGTAATTTGCTTTGTGCGCGAATATTATTCACGGCAGAAGTGATATCTTGTTGCTCAGCTGAGCCTGTTCCGGTGATGCCCGCGATAGAAACGTAATAAATAAAACCCGAAGCATTTGTGAGTATTTTGGCCAAGCGCGAAGCGTCAGTTGTCGGGGTGGCGAGACGTATCCAGTCTATTCCTTGCGCGCGAGCAGGCTGGCATAATTCATCGTCTTCTTCTGCAGGTAGGTCAACGACGATGAGTCCGTCGACCCCCACTGCACTGGCTCGATCGAGGAAGGCTTTAACGCCATAGTGATGGATTGGATTGTAATAGCCCATCAATACGATTGGGGTGGTGCTGTCTTGCTGACGATACTGCTCTACTTGGTCTAGGGTTTTTGCCAGCGTCATGCCGTTTGCCAGTGCGCGCAAATTTGCCAGTTGGATGGCGGGACCATCGGCCATTGGATCCGAAAAGGGCATGCCAAGTTCGATGATGTCTGCGCCCGATTGGGCGAGATTAGAAAGTATCTCAAAACCGGCTTCAGGCGTGGGATCACCTGCTGTGACGAAGGTGACGAGGGCGGGACGGTTCTCTTTTGCCAGACGTTTAAATACGGATTCGATACGCTTGTTATTCATGATGGCAAGTCAACGCCCAATGCTTTGGCGACGGTAAAAACATCCTTATCGCCACGGCCGCACATGTTCATGATAATGATTTTATCTTTATCCATTTCAGGCGCAATCTTACAGACGTGCGCCAAAGCATGGCTAGGTTCGAGTGCGGGGATAATGCCCTCTGTTTGGCAACACAATTGAAAGGCTTCTAAGGCTTCGGTATCGGTGACCGAAGAATACTTTACTCTCCCGACATCGCTTAACCAGGAATGTTCAGGGCCAATACCGGGGTAATCAAGGCCAGCGGAAATGGAATGCGCGTCCTTTATTTGGCCGTCATCATCTTGTAGAAGGTAGGTTTTATTACCGTGTAATACGCCCGGTTCGCCGCCGGTTAGCGAAGCCGCGTGCTCTCCAGTTTCAATACCGTGCCCGGCCGCTTCGACACCATGCATCTCCACCGATTCATCATCTAAAAAAGGATGAAACAGGCCAATCGCATTGGAACCGCCCCCGATACAGGCGACGAGAGTATCCGGTAAACGCCCTTCGGCTTCGTGGAGTTGTGCCTTGGCCTCGATACCAATGACGGTTTGAAAATCACGCACCATTTCAGGGTAAGGATGGGGGCCTGCGGCGGTGCCAATGATGTAGAAGGTATCGTCAACATTACTGACCCAGTCGCGCAGTGCATCGTTCATGGCATCTTTCAAGGTGGCGGTACCACTGGTGACCGAAACAATCTCAGCACCCAGCAGCTTCATGCGAAATACGTTGGGGGCTTGTCGCTCAATGTCAGTCGCGCCCATATAGACGACGCAAGGCAAATCAAATAGGGCACAAACTGTCGCAGTTGCAACACCATGTTGGCCTGCGCCGGTCTCGGCGATAATACGTTTCTTGCCCATGCGCCGCGCCAGCAAAATTTGCCCGAGGGTATTGTTTATTTTATGCGCGCCGGTATGGTTCAATTCGTCACGCTTAAAGTAAATTTTTGCACCACCGAGTTTTTCTGTCAAACGTTTTGCGAAATATAGTGGGCTCGGGCGGCCAACGTAATGTGTTGCCAGTGATTCTAATTCTTGGCGGAATTCAGGGTCATCCTTATATCGATAATAGGCTTGCTCGACTTCTAAAATGAGGGGCATCAAAGTTTCGGCGACGAATCGGCCGCCAAAGATGCCGAAATGACCACTTTCGTCGGGCCCAGATTGATAAGATTCAGGTTTGTTTGGGTGATCTGCAGGCATGATAGATCGAACATCTCGGATCGTGTAAAGACAGGCGGCGAGTATAGCCCAAAGCCTATTGTGAGGTAATACGTTTGAGTCCTACAATTTTGAATAGCCCCATTTTATTGGCAACGCCTTCTGAAGTATTTCTCTGCTGAATGCCTAGGCGTTAATTGCGCCAGCTAGGGTGCTAGAACTATCGGCGTTGCCATGCGTGAAAGCGTTTTAGCCATCGCAACTGCCAGGCTTTGGTAGAGGCTTTTTTCCAATTCCCCGCCGCGTATTTAATCGCTTCCATTCGGGTTGGGTAGATGTGAATAGTCGACAGAATTTTATTCAAGCCGAGTTTATGGCGCATCGCAAATACGAATTCTGAGATCAAGTCGCCTGCGTGACTGCCCAAAATAGTGACGCCTAAAATTTGATCCGTTCCGGGTTTGGTCAGCACTTCAATAAAGCCTTCGTTCTCACCTTCAGCGATCGCGCGGTCTAAATCATCGAGATCGTAACGGGTGATTTGATAAGCGATATTCTGTTCGTCGGCCTCTTGTTTGTTATAGCCAACCCGGGCAACTTCTGGATCCGTAAAGGTTGCCCAAGGGATGACGCTATAGTCGACCTTGAATTTCTTAAATTTACCGAACAGAGCATTGACCGCAGCATACCAAGCTTGATGGGAGGCCGTATGAGTAAACTGATACGGGCCAGTGATATCACCACAAGCATATAAACTTGGATACCCTGCTTGTAAATAGTCGTTGACTTCGATCGTTCTGCGTTTACTCATCGGCACGTCCAGTTCTTGTAAGCCAAATCCGCTTAAGCTCGCTGCCCGACCAACCGCCACCAAGACTTCGTCAAATGGTATTTCTACTGTGTCGCCGTCGTGCTCGCAGATCAAAGTCTTTTCACCGCCCTTGATTTTAAATTCGACCGCTTTATGCTCGCATAGGACACGCACGCCTTCTTGTTCGAATCGAGATTGAATGAATGTCGAAACTTCTTCGTCCTCGCGGATCATAATACGGGGCAGCATTTCAACTTGCGTGACCTCGCTGCCCAGACGCGCGAAGCTCTGCGCAAGCTCGCAGCCGATTGGGCCGCCGCCTAAAATGATCAAGCGCTTGGGTTGCTGCTTGAGTGACCAAAGGTTATCGGAGGTTAGCGGGATTATCTTTTCAATGCCCTTTATTGGTGGCACAAACGGTGCCGCGCCGGCGGCGATAATGATATTTTTTGCGGTCAGCGTTTTGCCATTGACCTCGACACTATACGGACTGATCAAGGTGGCGGCGCCTTCAATTACGTCTACACCTAGCGAGGTATAGCGCTCTACAGAGTCGTTGGGTTCTATTTTTTCAATCACGCTATGAACGCGCTGCATGACGTCGGAGAAATCAAATTCTACGGTTGCATTTTGCATGCCATACTTCTTGGCCTGTTTGATTTGATGTACATATTTGGCAGCTCGAATTAGGGCCTTGGACGGCACACAGCCCGTATTCAGGCAGTCGCCGCCCATTTTGTGTTTCTCAATTAATATCACTTTTGCCTGCACCGCCGCAGCAATATACGCACTGACTAATCCTGCGCTACCACCTCCAATGACGATAAGATTGGCATCAAAAGTTTTGGGTTTTGGGTAATGCTTCATGATGTTTTTCGAACAAGTTTAATGAGGTATCGTGCGAGATAGGGAAAGGCTGCGAGCAATGCGAAGGAGCCGATGATCGCAGGTGATAAAATGCCTGACAGGGAGTCGAGCTTGGATAATTGGGTGCCTGCGTTGACATAGACGATCGTCCCCGCCAACATGCCGACCCAACTCACAGCGGCGTATACCCAGACTTTGATCGGTGTGAGTCCCATCAGCAAATTAATCATAAAAAAGGGTACAACAGGCACTAGCCGCAATGAGAAGAGATAAAACGCTCCATCTTTTTCAAGGTTGGCTTCGATGGTATCAAGTTTGGCGCCGAATTTTTGTTTGACCGTGCTTTGAAAGAAATAGCGTGAGAGCAGAAATGCGATAGTCGCGCCGATCGTTGATGAAATCGAAACCCAAACCACGCCCGACAATAAGCCAAAGATTGCGCCAGCAGCAAGGGTTAAGATAGCGGCTCCTGGGATGGAGAGTGCGGTGACTGCGATATATATCCCACAAAATAATAATACGGTTTGAATTGGGTTGGCCGCTCGATAAGTTTCGATATCCGCTTGGCGATTTTTAAGGTTATCTAAGGTTAACAAATCAGCAGGTAGCAACCATGCTGCGCCGATCACAATTGTGATTAGCCCCAATAGCAAGGCAAGTTTAGAGTTAGACAATTTCTGATACCTCGTTTAGATGTTGATTTTAATCCGACGATCAGGATACTACCGCTTAGTATTGTAACGATTGTGTGTTTTTTATAAATTTTCTATCTCAAATTAGTCATTAATCTTTTTTAAAAATTGTCAGAGTCATGTATCTAAGCTTCATTCGCCACGGACAAACCGATTGGAATAAGCAATTGCGTTGGCAAAGCCGGTCAGATATTCCCTTGAACGAAACAGGTGAGGCGCAGGCTGTTAAAATCAGCCGCTTCCTGAAAAATTCAAACCATCGACCGAGAGCGGTTGTGAGTTCGCCCATGCAGCGCGCGATGTCTACGGCGCGTTGTATCGCTAAAGTGTCGGGCATAGAGGTCATCGCAGAGCCTGCCTTTCTTGAGCTTGAATTGGGTGAGTTCGAGGGCAAAACGACCGCAGCACTGCAATTAGAATATGGTGATGTTTTTGAAAATTGGCTGAAGAGTTATCATGCAAAGGCGCCACCGGGGGGGGAAAGTATTGATCAAGCGATCCTTAGAATGCGGCCTACTTTATTGTCACGGATGCAAGAATTTGGCGATGGCTTGGTGATCGTTGCACATCAAGCGATACTGATTGCAATGAAGGCCGCGTTATCGGGGGATACCGCGATTGATACATTGGCGACTTATAAGCAGGCGAATGATGAGATTGACATATGGGATATTAATCGGGCAAAAATTTCGCAGCGTATAGATATACGAGGTCAGCGTGTCGACGGGTAAAAAACGACAAGCCAAATCAAGGGCTTGGTTGGCGCGTCAAAATAAGGACCCCTATGTGCAAAAAGCCCGCAAAAGTGGTTATCGGGCGCGGGCGGCCTACAAACTTGAAGAAATCGATCAAAAGTACCGTTTGATAAAACCGACCCAGCGAATTGTTGATTTAGGTGCGGCACCGGGAAGTTGGAGTCAGTATGCCGTTAAGAAGGTGGGTGAAAATGGCCAACTGATCATGGTTGATCTATTGCCTTTCGACGAGGTAGACGGGGCGCATTTAATCCAAGGTGATTTCACCGATAATACAACAATAAGCGAAATCGACAAGCTCACACGAGGCCAGCTATTTGATCTTGTTTTATCCGATATGGCCCCCAATATCACTGGTATAGCTTTACAAGATCAAGCGCGATATGAGCGTTTACTCGAGTCGGTGCTGTGTTTTTGTCAAACCGCATTGCGCCCTGGCGGAAACCTACTCACCAAGTTTTTTGAGGGGCAAAGCGCGCAGCGAATTCGCGAACAAATGAAGTCACAATTTACTCAGTTAAAGATCATCAAGCCGGATGCGTCGCGAACACATTCTAAAGAATTGTATTTATTGGCATTGAACCGAAAACAGCAAATACCATAGTATCCATCTGAATTCAAAATGGCTCAGTATCTACAATCTGAATTGCTATAATGAGTTCTTAATTCCCTAACCTAATTTACGAGGCTAAGCTCTTGCCACCATTTTTAAAAAATATTGCACTTTGGGTCGTCATCGCCATGGTGTTGATGTCCGTTTTCAATAGTTTCGCGCCACAAGGCGTCAGCAAAAAAACTGAAATTGATTACAGTACTTTCTTAGAGGAAGTGAGTGCCGGCAATGTTGAAAGCGTGGTGATCTCCGAGGATCAGATACGTGGCCGGAGCAAGGATGATCGAGAATTTACCACTATGTCTCCTGGCGATCCTGAATTGGTGAACCAATTATATAAATACGGGGTACGCATCAAGGCAGAGCGTGAAGAAGGGCCCGGATTTTTAATGCAAATTTTGATCTCTTGGTTCCCATTTCTGTTGTTGATTGGTGTTTGGATTTACATCATGCGCCAGATGCAGGGTGGCGGTGGAAAGGGCGCGATGAGTTTTGGAAAAAGTAAGGCGCAGTTATTGAGCGAAGATAAAAATAATGTCACCTTCGATGATGTCGCCGGTGTCGACGAGGCCGAAGAAGAAGTAGAAGAGCTGGTCGATTTTTTGAAAGACCCTTCAAAATTCCATAAGTTGGGAGGGCGTATGCCGCGTGGTATCCTGATGACGGGTAGCCCCGGCACGGGTAAAACCTTATTGGCAAGGGCTATTGCGGGCGAAGCGCAAGTGCCTTTTTATACGATTTCAGGTTCAGATTTTGTCGAAATGTTTGTCGGTGTTGGCGCCTCTCGCGTGCGCGATATGTTTGCCCAAGCAAAGAAGAATTCGCCGTGTATTATCTTTATCGATGAAATAGATGCCGTCGGGCGCAAACGTGGCGCAGGCTTAGGCGGTGGGCATGATGAGCGTGAACAAACATTAAACCAACTGCTGGTCGAAATGGATGGTTTTGATGGAAGTGAGGGCGTGATTGTTATCGCTGCCACCAACCGTCCTGATGTCTTAGATCCAGCGCTGCTTCGACCCGGACGGTTTGATCGTCAAGTGGTTGTCCCTTTGCCCGATATCTTGGGGCGCGAAGCCATTTTAAAGATTCACATGCGTAAAGTGCCGTTGGGGGATGATATCAATGCTAAAACGATTGCACGTGGGACGCCCGGGTTCTCTGGCGCAGATTTAGCCAATTTGATCAATGAGGCGGCTTTATTTGCAGCCAAAGAGGGCTTGAAACGCGTGACGATGGCGCAGTTTGAAAAAGCCAAGGACAAGGTGGTCATGGGGGTAGAGCGTCGTTCTTTGGTGATGCCAGAAGAAGAGCGCAAGAATACGGCTTATCACGAGTCAGGGCATACTGTTGTTGCCAAGGTGTTAAAAGACCATACTGATCCGGTTCATAAAGTGACCATTATTCCGCGTGGCCGCGCTTTAGGTGTCACCATGCAAATGCCCGAAGAAGATCGATATAGTCACAATCGTCAATATTTACTGGCGAGAATTGCGGTGCTAATGGGCGGGCGTATTGCTGAAGAGGTATTTATGGATCAAATGACCACCGGTGCGTCGAATGATTTTGAAGTGGCAACCGATTTGGCACAAAAAATGGTCTCTAAGTGGGGGATGAGCGATAAGCTTGGGCCGCGGGTCTATGGCGATGCTGAAAGCGAGGTCTTTCTCGGCCAAGATATCACTTCACACAACAACTTAAGCCCAGCCGTACAGGAATCGGTAGACGCAGAAGTCACGCGTATTATCAATGAAGAGTACGCCAGAGCGCGGAAGATAATCGAAGACGAGCGCGCGACAATTGAGGTCATGGCGCAAACGTTGCTTGAATGGGAAACGCTCGATGCTGATCAAATTGATGACATCATGGCTGGAAAGCCTCCTCGTCCGCCTGTTGAAAAGACCAAGCAGAAAAAGAAATCAACCAAGGCGAAAGCCTCCGATTCGACTGAGGACGTCGCTGCTGGTGACGAAGATGATAAGGATCTACCCGATCCAAATCATCCGGCCTAAGAGGCTGAGATGAGTGCCTTGTTTGGTACGGATGGGGTGCGTGGGGAGTTTGGAACAGCACCCATCACACCGGAAAATATTCTTAAACTTGGCTGGGCAGTGGGCAGTGTATTACGTGAACGAAAAGAGAGCGCTAATCCACAAGTCCTGATCGGCAAGGATACCCGAATATCTGGTTATATTTTGGAGTCTGCACTCGAAGCAGGCTTTGCGTCTGCGGGCATGAATGTTTCCTTGCTCGGGCCCATGCCGACACCCGGCATCGCATATTTGACTCGAACCGCACGCGCAGCGGCTGGGGTCGTGGTCAGCGCCTCGCATAATCCCTATTCTGATAATGGCATAAAGTTTTTTTCCTCCGATGGTTATAAGCTTAATGACGAATTGATCCGCGAAGTCGAAACAAAGATGGCGGAACCTATGCAATGCGTCGCGTCGGAAAAGCTCGGAAAAGCACACAGATTTCCCGACGCAGAAGGTCGCTATATCGAATTTTGTAAGCATACCTTGCCGTATCGCGTCTCATTTGAAGGCTTAAAAATTGTGGTGGATTGTGCCAATGGTGCGGCTTATAACATTGCGCCCAGCGTGTTTTCAGAATTGGGTGCTGAAGTGGTCAGTATCGGTGTATCGCCGGATGGCTACAATATTAATCAAGGCTGCGGCTCGACAGATCTCGCGCCCTTAAAAGCCGCAGTTGCGGCGGAGCAAGCTGACATTGGCATTGCCTTAGATGGCGACGCGGATAGAGTCTTATTCGTTGACAATAAAGGCGAGGAGGTCGATGGCGATCAGGTCTTGTACTTACTCGCGATGTCAGATCAGGCAGATAAGCAACTTGGCGGGGGTGTTGTCGGGACCTTAATGACCAATCTATCATTGGAACTGGCCTTGAAAGACGCGAGCATTCCGTTTGAGAGAGCAGCGGTTGGGGATCGATTTGTACTCGAAAAGTTGCAACAGAATAATTGGTTGCTGGGTGGGGAAACGTCAGGACATATTATTTTCTTAGATAAAAATACCACGGGCGATGGCATTGTAGCAGCCTTACAAGTTTTACGCGTCATGCGTCGTCAGGGGGAATCCTTATCGGCCTTGACCAACAAACTTTCCTTGTTTCCGCAAACAATGATTAATGTAAAAATTAAGCGCGGCGCTGGCGAACAGATTGTAAAAAATGAGCGTGTTTGCGCCGCAGTCAAGCAGGCTGAGCAGAAAATGGGGCGCGCGGGTCGAGTGGTACTTCGCCCCTCGGGTACCGAGCCTTTGGTTCGTGTTATGGTTGAGGGCGAGCAGGCGGATTCCGTGCAGGAAATTAGCCAAGATATTGCGCAGGTGGTCGAACGGGTTAGCGCGCAGATTTAAGCGTGCGCGACACTAATATCTCTAAGTTTTTAGCCTCAAAATTCAAATCATGTTTATGTAATAAGTGATTGATACTTATAATATAAAACCAAAATTAATCTTGATTTAGTCAGGAAACACTAGGCAGCATAGCTTGCCAATATATTATGAGCATAGACCACTTTGATCTCTCACCCGGTATGCGAATGCGCTCGTATATCCAGCGTGTCGCCACTGGCCCGGAGCTCGGCAAATCGATTTCAGAGGCTGAAGCACACGATGGCATGATATCGGTACTCGGTGGCGAAATGGACCCCGTCCAGTCTGCTGTGTATTTAATCGGGTTGCGTATGAAGCGCGAGACGGAAGCCGAAAACATTGGCTCGATTAAAGGCTTGCTTCAGTCCGTACAAACCGCCAAAGTTGATACAGATGATTTGATTGATATTGCCGACCCGTTTGATGGCTATACGCGAGCGGTGCCCGCGTCGACTTTTTTACCCGCCGTATTGAGCGCTTGTGGTTTACCGACAGTGTTGCAGGGTGCCGAGTATATCGGCCCTAAGTATGGCGTCACACATCGAAAGATTTTGCGTGCGGCAGGTGCCAATGTTGATTTAAGCCCTGAGCAAGCCGCTGCGCAAATATCCAATCCCAGTGTAGGCTGGGCCTATCTTGATCAGCGGCATAGCTGCCCAGCTTTACACGCGATTTTACCGCTGAGAGAACGCATGGTTAAACGCAGCGTGCTCACAACCATTGAAACTATAACGCGTCCTTTGCATGCCACACGGACACATATGATGGGCGGTTTCGTGCATCGTGCATATCCTCCTGTGTATACCTTGTTGGCCAGAGTGGCGGGCTATCATTCGGCGATGGTCGTGCGCGGGGTCGAAGGCGGCGTATTACCGTCTTTATCCCAAGTTGCACGATACTTCCGGTTTATGGGCGGCAGCGAAGATGAAAAGGTTCGATTAGATCCCGCAGAAATTGGGATTACGCAAAAAGACCGCGCGATTCCAATACCTGACGATATGCCCAAACCTGTTCGGCAAAAAGATGCACTGGCCTCGCCAGTCGATACAGAAGCCTTAGCGGCGCTTTCCGCGAAACTCGGGAAGGCGGCGCTAGCCGGCGAAAAAGGCGCGATGCACGATAGCTTGATATATGGCGCCGCGATTTGCTTACAACATACCGGCAGAGTCCCCGATTTAGCGAGCGGGGCAAATAAGGCGCGTGAAGCCATTGTATCGGGAACTGCAAAAGCCAAATTTGATGCGGTGATTGAAAACCAGTAGGGCTTTGTCGCTATGAAACACGCTTTTATCATGGACCCGCTCGAGAAGGTCAAACCTTGGAAGGATACGTCGTATTTTCTGATGTTAGCCGCCGCTGAGCGCGGCCACGAGGTCTGCTATCTCGATCAGCAAGATTTGTATTTAGAGCATGATCAATTGATGGCTAAGGTGACTTGGCTTGAGGTGTACGATGATCACGACCAGCCGTTTAAGCTTATCTCCGAGCAGCGACTTTCAATGTCGGCCTTGGATGTGGTGTGGTTGCGCACCGATCCGCCGTTTGACCGGCGTTATTTTTATACCACGTTGTTGCTCGATTTTCTGCCTTCACGTGTCAAAGTCGTCAACCGACCTGATGGCGTGCGCGACTGGAATGAAAAATTGGCCGCGATCCATTTTCCGGACTTAACACCTAGAACCTGCGTCAGCAATAATATTGAAACGATCAAATCATTTGCTGAACAACATGCACGTATAACGCTCAAACCTGTCGATGGATTTGGTGGCAAGGGTATTTTCTTTTATAGTCCTGGGGAGGAACCCGAAACCGTACTCGATCAGGCCACGCACCAAGGCCAACATTGGGTCATTGCACAGGAATATTTGCCCGCCGCAAAAATGGGCGACAAGCGTATTTTATTGGTAGAAGGCCAGCCAATTGGGGCGATTTTGCGGGTTCATGCGGACAATAAAGAATTGAACAACCTTGATATGGGCGGAACAGCTGAAGAAGTTGAGCTCGATGCCGAAGATATTGTAATTTGCAAGGCGCTTAAATCACAGCTCATATCGCGGGGCATGTTTTTTGTTGGGATAGACGTAATCGGCGGCAAGTTAATAGAAATCAATGTCACCAGTCCAACTGGGCTGCAAGAATTGAGCCGTTTTTCGGGCATCGCACATCACCAGAATATGATCGAACGACTGGAACTTTAGCATTGTAGAGTACGTATCAAGCTGAGGGTTGGCTGTGCTGCGCCGTTTCGCTGTGAATTGTGCCTTTAAAAATTTTTAAGGAAGGCGTAGATTCATTCTGGAATATGATTTGAGCGAAGAAATATGTTTTCGAACGTAGACTTGCTGTTGCCATTTATCATTGTTGCTTACACCATGTGGGCGACACCGGGGCCCAATAACATGATGCTCGCTTATTCCGGCGCACGATTCGGCATTCTGCCCAGTATGCCGCATGTATTGGGGATTGTTGCGGGTACCTTGGTGTTGAATGGTTTGGCGGTTTTGGGCTTAAAGCCATTGATTGACCAATGGCCTGTATCATTGCTCATCCTTAAGATTGTCGGCAGTATATGGTTAATTAAGATCGGCTGGAAAATGGCAAATGCCGCAACGGCTAGCCGTGCAGAAGCAGAGCCCCAGCCGATGCGATTTCACGCCGCCTTGTTATTTCAATTTGCCAATCCTAAAGCGATTTCTGCAACGCTGGCGCTCGTCAGCCTATTACTGGTTGCGATTGAAAAAGATCAGACACTATTTTGGATATCTCTGATTATCATACCCCCGCTCGTGTTCGTGGCGATTTTACCGTGGTTATTCGCGGGTCGATCGATCAGACGATTTTTGTCGACTCCCAAGCGGTGGAAGTGGTTTAGCTGGGTGACGGGTGGCTTGACCGCATCGTGTGCGATATTTTTATGGCTTTAGGTTTTTATGACCATCAGATAAGATGGCGTTAACTGAAACTTCAATAATCGTGATTTGTCTTCGATTGTGAGAAGAGGAATATCATTATCAAGCTGGCTGACCCCATGATCATCGTTGGAGGAAACTTAAATTACATTGGCGTGGGCGCTTCAGCTGCATACTATGGCCTTTCCACGATCAATTATGCCTCTAGTGTCTTATTTCATAATATCCCTCAATGGGACTGGAACCAAATACCACACGGCACATTCTGGGGTTTAGTTGGGTTTCATGATGTTGAATGATATTGGACGATTTTGTAGGCAGCCTGTGGTTTGGCTAAAGAAGATTTTACCTGTGCTTTTATTGCTCTTCCTTTTTTGGGTTCTGATTAAGCTTTTTTTATACCAAGAAATACTAACGTATACCACATGTAACGAATATACTGAAAAGGCAAGGAATGTTTCTCATATGGAGAGTTTGTCTCAATTGCTCAATGTAACTCTGAACGATAAAAACTTCCCAAATAATGCGCTCAATAAGATGAGTGGTGGGTTAGCTAATTATTATATAGTGGACGATTACGTAGACTTGGATAGATATGTTCGGTTTATTGATAAAACGGATATTCGATTTTTTAATCTGGTGGTTGTCTCGGACAATATGGAAAGCGGCAAATTAAGCAAAATAGGCATTCATGGAATGAGACAAGAGATCCTTTTTGATGCTGATTACGACCATGACACGAAGACGTATTTAATTAACTCTAAAAAAGTAGAGGTTGTTTGTAATAGGTGGTGTGTGTTCGGGTGGTGTAAAACGCGAGAAGATGTTAGTCCCCGGATAAAATAAGTTCAGGAATGTTCGGGGGACACGATACTTGGAATGTTCTGTTCCGGGGGACACGATACTTAATTAAACTAGACTCTATGCGTAGACTCTACAATATCAAGGGGTCATATATGAATGGCACTGACTTAAGGAGTAAGCCATTGAAATAAAGGAATTCAAGGGGTCAGCCAGCTTGATATTGTTTGCCTGTTAACTAACATGCTTGCCCCATAAACTCCCTATCATACTACTATGCTAAAGTCTCATTAGTCTGAAAAAATTGCCTGAATCGGGACTATAAGGGGAGGTTCAATATGCAGTTTTATACGTCTGGCGATGTTGTGTGTTCGCCTAGATTCTTTAGAATCCCGTTTTCAATACTGTAAATCCATCCATGAACAGAAAGCTCATTGTTTTGTTTCCATGCATTTTGCACAATAGTGGTGTTACATATGTTTTTGACTTGTTCTTTAACGTTGAGCTCGCAAAGTAAGTCTAGTTTTTTGTTGTGCTCAAGCCCTTTGAATTTCTCTGCATTAAAACGAAGGACGTCCTTTACATGGCGCAACCAATTATCTATCAGCCCGTGCTCTTGATTTTCTAATGCGGCTTTTATTCCACCGCAACCATAATGCCCACAAACAATAATGTGCTTAACCTTTAGGATATCAACAGCATACTGTATTACTGACAGACAATTTAGGTCTGTGTGGACAACGACATTTGCAATATTACGGTGGACAAATACTTCACCGGGCTGAAGATTGGTTATCTGATTAGCCGGTACGCGACTGTCAGAGCAGCCAATCCATAAATATTCTGGTGACTGCTGCTGAGATAAGCGAGTGAAAAAATCCGGGTCTTTGCTTTTGATTGATTCTGCCCATGCTAAATTTTTTTCAAAGAGATGACTTAATGTTTTCAATCTTTATATCTCCTCGCAACTTTTTGGAATATAACTTGGCAATGAGCGGCCGAATAAATGGGGAACCAATGGGGTTAGACGCCGAACTAATGGGATCAGATACGATTGACATATATTTTTCGGAATTATTTAGACTTTTCATTGCCACTCAAAATTAAAATTAATGGTGTCTGACGTTATAGGCTCTTATTGTATTCGCTCCTCGAAACGAACTCCATGACGTTTTCACAAAGGGTCGAGCCACCATACGGTTTAAGCGTTTAGCGCCTCAAGCGCTGCCAACCGCACAGATAAACTCAAAGCCTGTACTGCTGTTTCGATTTCCTCAAGGTTCGGAAATGATGGCGCGATTCGAATATTCGCGTCGTTTGGATCGTTGCCATAGGGGAAGGGTGCACCCGCAGCGGTGAGTTTTACGCCGATTTTGGCGCAGAGTTCAATCGCGCGTTTCGCCGAGCCCATTTTCATATCAAGGCTGGTGAAGTAGCCGCCCCGAGGTTTTGTCCAGTGGGCAACTTCTGTGCCGACCAACGATTGACTGAGGACTTCATCAACTTTGGCGAACTTCGGACGCAGTAAGGCCGCGTGTTTCGTCATATGTGTTTTCAATGCCGCCAGGTTCGGGAACAGGGCGAGGTGACGAAGCTGGTTAATTTTGTCTGGGCCGATGGCTTGTGCGCCGATAATCTTCTTTGCGTAAGCAATATTCTCGTCGCTGGAGGCAAACACTGATACGCCCGAACCGGCGAAGCTGATTTTTGATGTTGAGGCAAATACATAAGCTCGATTGGGGTTGCCCGCGTCCGAACAGGCCGTAATGATTTCTTTGACCGTATCCAATTCGCCGTCAAAATAATGCTCGGTGTATGCATTGTCCCAAATAATGCGAAAATCATCCGCCGCGGTTTTCATATTTGCAAGACGATCCACGGTTTTGTCAGAATAGCTTACCCCAGTGGGATTACTGTATTTGGGAACACACCATACTCCCTTGATCGATGGGTCTGTTGCGACCAGCGATTCGATTTGATCCATGTCTGGGCCTGACGCTGTCATATCAATGCGGATTGAATCCAGGCCGAGTGTCTGTGAGGCAGAGAAATGTCTATCATAACCTGGACTTGGACATAAGAATTTGGCCGGCTTATTCCGCCAAGGTTCAGACGTCTCACTGACACCGAAGAGGCAGGCGCGCGCAAGCGCGTCAAACATCAGGCTCAAGCTGGAATTGCCGCCGACGATTATTTTCTCAGCCGAGATATCTAGCATTTCAGAGAACAAAGCCTTCATTTCTGGAAGACCATCCAAGCCGCCGTAATTCCGACAATCCGTACCGTGGGTATCGGTAAATTCGTTAATGGCGAGCAGGCCGTTGGCCAAATCCAACTGCGCCGAACTTGGTTTTCCTCGGGTCATATCAAGGTTTAATTTTTGTTCTGCAAGGTGCTGATAATCCTGAAGAAGCTCGGTTATCAGGGCAGCGATTTCCTCACTTGAAAGCTGGGCGTACGGTTTCATTACTTAATAATTTAGCAGGCGATGGTTAGAGCCGAATATTTTAGCAGATGTTTAAGGCGTCAAGGCTGTTCTCAACGGTTGCTGAAGCGATAATCTCGCTGGGTTGATCAAGGATTTCTACCAAGGTCTCAAGTACCTCGGTCAAGCCCGCGGGTTCATTTCTTTGTTTGGATAGGCTGTGTACCGGCTGATCCGGCGCATCGGTTTCAATACAGATTGCACTGAGCGGGATTTGCGAGATGAGCTTGCGTAATCGAGTTGCCCTGGGGTAAGTAATTGCACCGCCAAAGCCGAGCTTTAAACCCTGATCAATTAGGCGCATCGCCTGCACATAACTGCCATTAAAGCTATGCACGATGCCGCGACGAATTTGGTATTTTCTCAGACTCTGTATGACAGCATCGACGGCCTTGCGGGCGTGAAGAATGACGGGCAGATTATGATTTTTCGCGATATCGAGCTGCGCTTCAAAAAGTTGGCTTTGCTTGTCTCGATCAAGATCGCTGAGGTAAAAATCAAGCCCAGTTTCGCCGATTGCGGTACAAGGGTGGGTCTTGATCCATGTTTCGAGTTTTTCGCAGTCTGCAAGCGAGTGTTGATCGATAAAATAGGGGTGAATACCATAGGCGGGGAAGATACCTTGATATTGGCCGCTGAGTTGCTCAATTTTTGCCCACGATTGTTGGGTGGTGGCGGGCACTACAAACCGTTGAATACCTAAGGCCTTGGCTCGGTCGATCAGCGTCGATCGGTCTGTATCGAATTGTGAAAAATCTAAATGTATATGTGAATCGATTAAATGCATTTTTTACGTTAGTCCTATTAAGGTCGGATAAGCATGAATTGACCCTTCTTTTGGTGAATCAAAACGCAGATTAATAACGGGATAGTGGAACTGCATTATTCAGGGTTCTGTGGGTAATCGCTTAAGGCTTAGTGTAGAATCCCATTTTATGACATCCTCACAAATGACACGAGTGATAAATTGGGTTGCGATGTTGATCGCAGTCTTTTTGCTCGCGGTGGTTGCGCAACATATTTATCAGCGCCATTTTGCTCAGCAACTAGTGGGTGAGGACTTTCGCTTTGATGATCTGCCCGCGCAGTCGAAAGCACCACTCAGTACAGATATCAATGCCATCGTTAACCAGCATATATTTGGTCAATTGCCTAAAGCGCCGACCAAAGTGATGGTTAAAAAGCCCAAGCCTAAAACAGCACCCAAAACACGCTTAAATATCTCGCTGACAGGGATCATAAGTGGTGCGACCCCTGAAACTGGAATGGCGATGCTCGAAGTAGAGCGGGGTAAAACGCTGGTGGTTTCCGTGGGGGAAGAAATTGCTAAGACCAACGCCGTACTGCATCAAGTCTTACCGGGAGAGGTATTAATTGATCGCGATGGCGTCTTGGAGTCAGTCAAGATGGTGCGAAAAACACTTAGCCTTGCTCGCTTGGAGCCACAAGACAACGGGGCACTGCCTCAGCCTTACATTGAACTCAATGACCCCGCCACTTTTGAGACAAACAGGCCAGTACGTAGACAAGAGAATCCTGAACCGCAAATTTTACCGCTCGAGGCGCGACAGCCCTCAAGAAATCGAAATAGGCAAGAGAAGGGTCCGATGGGGAAGCTGCCTGTGCCTCGCGCGTTAAAACGCTTATAGGCGAACCGCCGCCTTACTTGTGGGTGCTAATCACCTAAGTTTGTTCCAACTCTGCGTGCAGCATTTATCCAAGGATGATCTGTTGGTACGCGCTTTTTAATTCCAGCGACTTCTTCTAGCGGCACAGGCACAGCCTGCATATTCCGGTAAGCGACCATCACGCCGTAATGTTCCTGATGAACCAAGTCTACCGCGGCAGAGCCCAAATGGGTTGCGAGAATTCGATCACCCGCCGACGGGGTGCCGCCCCGCTGTAGGTGGCCAAGTATTGATGTGCGTGATTCTAATCCTGTGAGTGTTTCCAGCTCTCGCGACAAGTTTAAAGTATTGTTGATGTGTACTTGTTCGTGTTCCTTTAGCTCAGTTTTTAGTTTCTTGCGTTCGGTTTTATCCTCCGCATTGGCAATTTCAATATTTAGATTTTCAACGGTTTTTGCTTGCGCTAGAGTGAGCGCGCCTTCTGCGACGGCCACAATACTAAAATGTTTGCCACTCAAGACGCGCCTTTTAATCGCGTCGGCAATGCTTTGGATTTGATAGGGGATTTCAGGGATTAGAATGACATCCGCACCGCCGGCCAAACCAGCCCCCAGGGTTAACCAGCCCGCATTGTGGCCCATCAGTTCTGCAACAATGATGCGATGGTGACTGTGCGCCGTGCTGTGCAAGCGATCGATCGCTTCGGTAGCGATGCCCAGTGCGGTATCAAAGCCAAAAGTCATATCCGTTCCCGCCACATCATTGTCGATGGTTTTGGGTAGCGAGATGACATTTAGACCTGCCTTTTTAAGGTGTAGAGCATTTTTTTGGGTACCTCCACCTCCGAGACAAATTAGGGCGTCAAGATGTTGCGATGTATAGGTTTCAACAATTGCATTGGTCATGTCCATCGTCTCACCCCCAATGGACATCTTATGTGGCTTATCGCGGCTGGTGCCGAGGATGGTGCCGCCTTGGGTTAAAATGCCGGCCAAATTTTCGCTGTTGAGCGGAATCGATTGGTTTTGCGCGATCCCTTTAAAGCCTTTTTCAAAACCAAGGACCTGCATATCGCCGTACGACAGCGCTGTTTTGCCCACTGCGCGGATCGCAGCGTTCAAACCAGGTGCGTCACCACCAGCGGTTAATATCCCGATATGTTTTTGGGGCATACAAATTCCCGTGTTCAGTTGGTTGTTTGGTAAAATTAGTAATATCACAGGCGCCGAATCAGCGCCACCCATACTCTTCTTATTTCTAAATATAGCTAAATCCTTGTGAATCACATTCCCGTTAGAAAATTCAACAAAATCCTTTTTAGTGTTTTGATCGCCTTATCTGCAACCATGGCTTCAGCACAAACAAGTGTCGATCATCTCAAACGGTTCTTAAGTGATATATCCGCCTATAGTGCTGAGTTTGATCAAGTGGTATTGGACGAAAACTTGCGACAAATCGACGATGCAGGCGGCACCTTAACTATTTTAAGGCCAGGATTGTTTCGTTGGGATTACTATCCACCCGCAGAGCAACAAATAATTGGTGATGGTGAGAAAGTTTGGATCGTTGATCTCGAACTCAAGCAAGTTATTGTGCGTGATCAGAAAACCTCCTTAGGCCAAACGCCAGCGATCCTTCTGGCAGGAGAAAGCGTTGATCTGAAGCGCTTTCAACTTGAAGACCGCGGTCAACAGGGGGCTTTAGAGTGGGTAAAGATCATTCCAGAGTCCGAAGATTCGGGGTTTGATGACATACAAGTCGGCTTTATCGATGCGAAATTAAGCGCGATGATTCTGGTCGATAGTTTGGGGCAAACCACCCGCATTAATTTCAAAAATGGTGTCGAAAACCCACCGTTGCCCGCGGATCAGTTTCGATATGTGCCGCCCGATGACTTCGATGTGATAGATGAAACGCAGTAGGCGTTTTTGCGTGGCGTGAATACGCCGCTTGCGGAGCGTTTACGCCCCCAAACTCTCGCGCAAATACTTGGGCAGACGCATTTATTAAGCGTAGGCCAGCCCTTGTTCAACGCCTTGCAAGGCAAGGCTATTCATTCGATGATTTTATGGGGCCCGCCCGGCACCGGAAAAACAACCATCGCAAAAATTATCGGGCAGCAATCAGGCGCAGATTGGCACTCACTTTCTGCAGTTTCCAGCGGGGTGAAGGAAATTCGCAAAGTGGTCGAAGCCGCGCAGCAAAACGTGGCATTGGGGCGATCAACCCTGTTGTTTATCGATGAGGTACATCGATTCAACAAAGCGCAACAGGATGCTTTTTTACCCTATGTTGAAGATGGCACGATTTATCTGATCGGTGCAACCACTGAAAATCCAGCCTTTGAACTGAACAATGCCTTGTTATCGCGTACGCAGGTATACGTGCTTAAGCCGGTGAAAGAAAAGGCTCTTTTATCCCTGATAGATCGCGCGTTGAAGGATGATTTAGCCTTGCTCGAGCTCGGCGTCAGCCTTGACCCTCAGGCAGGGGTGATGCTCGCGACCGCCGCGGATGGTGATGCCAGGCGGGCATTGGGATTTCTAGAGTCAGCCGCGGACATAGCCCATTCCACTGAGCAGAAAATTATATCGTTGGAACATGTCCGGGCGGTGATCAGCTCGCGAGTCGGGCGGTTTGACAAACGTGGCGATCATTTTTATGATCAAATTTCAGCCTTACATAAATCCGTCAGAGGCTCCAACCCAGATGCTGCGATATATTGGTGTTATCGCATGCTGCATGCGGGTTGCGATCCCCACTACATTCTGCGCCGGGTACTTAGAATGGCCAGCGAAGATATCGGCAATGCGGATCCGCGTGCCTTGGGTGTCGTCTCTCAAGCTTGGGCGGCATTTGATCGATTAGGGGCGCCCGAAGGCGAGCTGGTGATTATTCAAGCGGTTATTTACCTTGCGGTGGCGCCCAAGAGCAATGCCAGCTACCTCGCGGCTAAACAGGCCTCGAAAGCTGCCAAAGAAACGCCTTCTGCCGACGTGCCTGTGCATTTGAGAAACGCACCGACTGCTCTGGCGAAATCAATGGATCACGGCAAGGCTTATCAATACGCGCACGACAATGTTGAGGGGTTTAGCGCAGGACAAAGCTATTTCCCCGAAGACATGGAGCAAGCGATATACTACGCCCCGGTAGAACGTGGTTTAGAAATAAAAATCGCAAAAAAACTGCGTGAACTGCGTGATAAAGATCGAACGAATAAGTGAGACCTCAGCAACACTACAGCACAAGATAAAATGCCTAATAATTTCCAATCTTTTCACCAAAATATCGCGCAATAGCTCGCTATTACACTGCATTTTGTCAAAAATATTGAAAATATTATCTCATTTTCCTATGCACTTTAGCTATGCTGAGGTCTCAAGTAAGTGAAATGACAAACTTTTTGGCAGTTGCGCTGGGTGGCGCGCTCGGCTCAGTCGGGCGCTATGGGGTCGGTATCGTACTCAATCGAGCGACGTTTGGCGGTGTACCACTGGCCACGCTAAGCATCAATGTGGTCGGATCATTGCTGATTGGCTTGGTTTGGATGGTGTTACAACAACGCGGCGAAAATGACTCGCTTAACTTATTCCTGATGGTAGGGGTGCTGGGTGGCTTTACGACTTTCTCGACCTTCTCACTTGAAACTCTAAATTTGCTCGCAGCGGGCGAAATTGGCGGTGCCAGTATCAATATATTGGCGAATGTTTTTGTGTGTTTGGCGGCGGTGGCGATCGGTGTATCGCTGGGTCGCTTATTGGCGTAATTTTTTTTAATCAATAAATTTAGATGTTAGATCCAATACGGCTAAGAAAAGAGCTAGATGAAGTCGCGCGGGGTTTGAGTCGTCGCGGCTTTGATCTGGATAAAGCGCTGCTCACGCAATTAGAGTCGGAGCGAAAATCGTTACAAGGCGAAACGGAGTCTTTACAAGCTCAGCGAAATCAAAGCGCGAAATCAATTGGTCAGGCAAAAGCCAAGGGCGAGGATGTAAAAGCTTTATTGGATGCAGTGGCGGATATATCCACTGAACTTAAAGATAAAGAGACGCGGCTTTCGGCGCTCCAAACCAAATTAAGTGACTATTTATTGACCCTGCCAAATATTCCTGATCCGAGTGTGCCGCAGGGCAAGACAGAAGAAGACAATGAACTCATTAGCGAGTGGAGATCACCGAGTAAATTTGATTTCCCGCCCAAGGATCATGTTGATTTAGGTCATGATTTGGGGATGGTGGATTTTGAGGTTGCAGCGAAAATTGCCAGTTCAAGGTTTGTCGTCTTGCACAGGGATATAGCGAAAATGCAGCGTGCCTTGGTGCAGTATATGTTGGATTTACATACCAACGAACACAATTATGAAGAAGTTTACGTGCCCTATTTGGTCAATGCGGAGAGTTTGTTGGGCACGGGGCAATTGCCAAAATTTGAAGAGGACCAGTTCGCGACGCGCGATGAACCGAGCCTATATTTAATTCCCACGGCGGAAGTGCCCGTGACGAATATAGTTCGGAATGAGATTATTGACGATGTGCAATTACCCATTAAACGCGTGGCGCACACCCCTTGTTTTAGGCGCGAAGCGGGGTCTTACGGACGCGATACGCGGGGCATGATTCGCCAACATCAGTTTGAGAAAGTTGAATTGGTTCAGGTAGTGCGCCCAAGTGAATCTTGGCAAGCGTTAGAGGCCCTAACCGCAGATGCGGAGCAGGTGCTGAAAAATCTCGAATTACCGTATCGTAAGGTCTGTTTGTGTACGGGGGATTTGGGCTTTTCCTCAACTAAAACCTATGATCTTGAAGTGTGGCTGCCGGGACAGGATTGCTATCGAGAAATATCTTCGTGTAGTAATTTTGTGGATTTTCAGGCGCGTCGTTTAAAAGCCCGATGGAAGAATCCTGCGACGGGAAAGACAGAATTTTTACACACACTCAATGGCTCTGGTCTTGCCGTTGGTCGCTGCTTGGTTGCAGTGATGGAGAACTATCAGAATGAAGATGGTTCGATTCGCGTGCCTCAAGCCTTGCAGTCTTATATGGGTGGGCAAACGCTCATACTAAATCAGGCTTAAGCAAATGGTGGCTGAAGGGCAGCGCACGGTACTGGTGACGGGAGCCAGTTCGGGAATTGGGCGGTCAGTCAGCCAAGCCCTACTCGACAAAGGCTATGCGGTGATCGGTATTTCTAGATCGATTAGCCCTAAACAGTTTCCGAATGAAGCATTTACTGCTTTGCCCTGTGACTTAAGCGATGAGCTTGCCATTGAACAAGTGATCGTTCCACTACTTAAGAAACAGCCACTGTTCGCAGCGGTATTCTGTGCAGGCACCGGCTATTTTGGAAATTTGGAGCAGCTCGAGCGCAAAAAAATGCGCGCCTTGCTCGAGATCAACTTAATAAGCCCAATGATGCTTACCAAACTCATCGTGCCGTATTTTAAGCAGCGCAAAACCGGCCGATTGATCTATATTGGTTCTGAGGCTGCCCTACAGGGGGCGAAAAATGGCTCGGTATACTGTGCATCAAAATTTGGCCTAAGAGGCTTCGTACAATCGCTGGCAGCTGAATGCCGCCAAGCAGGGGTTTGCGTCAGCCTGGTCAATCCTGGGATGGTGGATTCGCCATTCTTCGATGCGCTATCGTTTCAGCCGGGTGATGACCCAAGCAATGCGATTCAGGTTGAGACTGTCGCTCAATATGTTGCCATGATCATGCAAACTGATGCCAATACCGTGGTCGAGGAAATTAACCTTTCGCCACGGAATAAGGTGATCCAAAACAAATAGGCACAAACTAACTAGCTGAGTGGGGTCTTAAAGGTTATTTTCTTTTTAGTTCAACGCGACGGTTAATATAGCGCTGCGCAACTGACTCGTTCTTGCTAATGGGCTGGCTTTCACCGTAACCCTTTGCGTCTAGCATGGCGCTGTCGATGCCATGATCAATCAAGAAAGATTTAACCGTTTCCGCGCGCTGCTTGGATAAGGCAAGATTGTAATCATCATCTCCGAGGTTGTCAGTATGACCCGCGACTTCGAGTTCGATGTCAGAGTGATGAACCAGTCGACGAGCAAGTTCGCTAAGCAAGGTGATCGAGTGATCCGTCAACTCATAAGCATTGGTTTTAAATCTCACCCCTTTGAGGACAATATTTTTTGACGGATCGCAACCCAGATCATCGCTGTTCGATCCCGATTTTGAATTTGGGCAAATATCAAAACTGTCTGCAACGCCATCTTGGTCGGTATCGGGCGGTAGATCGCAACCATCTTCGCCGAGTTCTGCACCTTTCGCCGATTCAGGGCAGGCATCCCTAGAGTCGATGAGGCCATCACCGTCTGTGTCAACTTCGCAGCCCTTGGCGTCCACCACCACAAACTTTGCAGAGACACACTGATCGAGCGAATCGACTAGCCCATCTGCATCCGAATCGGCTTCACAGCCCCTCGTGTTTACGGCGGTATTATTTGGGGAGTCGACGCATTGATCATGTGAATCCACGATGCCATCGCCATCGGAATCTAGCTCACAACCCGTATTGCTAACGCTGACGTTGGCAGCCGTATTCGCGCACTGGTCAGCCGAATCTGTAACGCCATCATTGTCAGTGTCGACTTCGCAGCCGGTGATGGTCACTCGAGCGCCTGCTGGAGTATCGGTACATTGATCGGCGGCGTCTAAAACGCCATCTTGGTCAGAATCAAGCGCGCAACCCATCTCGTTTACGGCCGTGCCAGTCGGCGTGTGTGGGCATTGATCCGCAGCATCGCTGATACCGTCGCCGTCGTTATCGTCGATACAACCCGAGCTATTAACCGCTGTGCCCGGTGCGGTATCGGCGCATTGATCGGCTGAATCAGGTATGCCATCGTTGTCCGCATCAGGATCACACCCCCTGTCATTTACAGCTGCACCGGCAACCGTTTCGAGACACTGATCATTTGAATCTGCCACGCCGTCTGCGTCAGAATCGACCTCGCAGCCGGTCAATTCAATTTTAGCGCCTACCACGGTTGAGGGGCATTGATCTTGAGAGTCGGCGACACCATCGCCATCACCATCATTTTCACAGCCTTTAGCCGTCACCAACGCGCCGACCGGCGTTGCGGGGCATCGATCATCTGCGTCAGAAATACCATCTTTGTCAGCATCCAGTTCACACCCGTTCGCATTGACAGTGCGACCGTTGGGTGTGTCCACGCACTGATCGGATTGATCTGCCACACCATCTTGATCATGGTCTAGGGCACAACCTTTTGGGTCTACGGGAATGTCCTTGGCTGTGTTGGCGCAGTGATCGCCACTGTCTACCACGCCATCTTGATCCGCGTCGTGCTCACAGCCATCTTTTGTTACGATTGTGCCTGCCGCTGAATTTTTGCACTGATCATTTGAGTCGGTGACGCCATCATCATCGCTGTCTATTTCACAGCCGTGTTCAGTAACTGTTACCCCTACTGGCGACTCAGCGCATTGATCCGCGCCATCTGCGATACCATCTTGATCCGTATCAAGTTCACAGCCTGTGTTTGAGACGACAGTTTGTGCGGGCGTGGCGGGGCATTGGTCTTTGGAGTCGGCTACGCCGTCAGTGTCAGAATCCAACTCGCACCCGGTTGCGTTGACACGGGCGTTTTCAGCGGTATTTTGGCAGCTGTCTAAGGAGTTGGTAACACCATCGTGATCATTATCTAACTCGCAACCGCTTTGATCTATTTCCGCTCCCGTTGGGGTGCTTGGGCACTGATCCACAGAATCGGCCACGCCGTCTGCATCGGTATCAGCCTCGCAGCCGTCTAGCCTAACGCGCGCGCCGCTGGACGTTTCAGCACATTGGTCAAGCGAATTAACAACACCGTCATGATCGTCGTCGGATTCGCAGCCATTAACGCCCACTTCCTTAGCGTCGGGTGTCGAGGGGCATAAATCCAAGGAATTCGTAACGCCGTCTTGATCGCTGTCCAGCTCGCAACCGATATGATTCACGCGGACACCTTGCGGTGTTTCCAAGCACTGATCTTGCGAGTCGACCACAGAATCTTGATCTGAATCGAGCTCGCAGCCCTCGCTATCAACAATAAAATCAGGATGAGTGGTCGGGCAGCGATCTAAGGAATTAACAATTCCATCGTTATCGCTATCGGCTTCGCAGCCATTTTGGGCAATTTTAATGCCTTGCTGAGAAGTGGGGCATTGGTCCTTTGAATCAACGATACCGTCTTGATCAGAATCAAGCTCGCAGCCATAGCTGTCGACGGCCGCGTCTGCGGATGACTCAGGGCACTCATCTAACTGATCAGTGATGCCATCACTGTCTTCGTCATAGACGGGCGCAGGCTGGGTATCGGTTGGGCATTCTGGCTTCGCATTTAAATTTTCAGGCGCTTGCTCTAAAAACTGATTAAAGTCGGGTGCGATTTGCTCGATAGGGGAAGGGCGCCAATCTGGATACCAATAGCGATTATTATAGTTGCGCTGATAGCGGTCATAATTTTGTTGAAATTGACGCTCGAAATTTCTAGGTTGAAAAGTATTTCGAGAAGCATCATTGTCTATTGCACGTTGATTTCGCCGTTGTGCCTCGTATCGACGCTGCCAGTAGCGCCTTTCATCGTCATACCATTGGTTTGCATTACGCTGTGCCGGCTCATGCATGTCCTGTGTGTTTTGCTGCATTTGTTGCTGATAGCTGCCGTTATTTTGGGCAAAAACTGCGGGGCTAAACAGTGTTGAAACACCAAGCAATAAAAGCAATTGTATCTTTCGCGTATACATTAGGTTCCGTTTTACAATTAGATTTCGATCAAATAAGGATTATACCCCAATCCGTCAGAGGGGTAATTAGCACAACAGCAGGAAGAATCCTTGCGTGAATTTCTCACGCAAGGGTTTTAGAAGCGGGTCAGGCGCGCGCCATGACCGAAAAACTCTTGATAAAGGGCTTTGCCATACGCGGATCTTTAATCATAGCGCCATAATCACCGACGATGAATTTCATTTTCCCGGTGGTAAATGCTGCACCCAAGCCCATCATGCCCGGTGGTTTGCTGATCCATTTGTCCCACTGCGATTGGCTGGCACGGATATCCCAATTCATGTCTTGTCCGTCGTAACTTCCGGCGTCAGTCGCGATGCCGCCTTCAACAACCAATACGCCTGCGGGCGCATCGTCATCTGCAAAGCCATAGCCAATGACGCTATTAAAATCAATTTTGGCCAATGCGTCGCATAAGTCAGGTTCTTCGTTCCATTCTTCCATAAAGCTTTTCATCCAGTCGTCAGAAAATAATTCAATCATCTTTTCTCCTAATTTGATTTGTTATTGGTTAGTCGGCGTAGGGTTGTTAGATTGTTATTCCCATCTACAAATAGACAAGGAATATTTTGCTGCGCCTTGTACAAACAGCACTAGTGCTGTCACCATTCCAGTATCCCGTATATTGTGTAGTCGTACAAGCAGAAATTCGTAACGGTACGCTTAATTGCGTTTATGATAGAGGGGTTCTTTAGATAATTAATATGTGCCTACATCGATTGGCACTTCACCCAAAAGTTTGAAAAATTATGGCTTCGACTCCCATCAATTTACGCTTAAAGCTGCTGAAATCGCACTTGGCGTCCGAAAATTCTGTTTTGCTCGATTCAATCGCTACTTTCCGAAAATTAGACAAGGTCGGATATGCCACTGGATTACTTAAAAAGAACGATTCCTTTGCCATGCAAATCCCATGGTGGCCACTTATTTCGGTGTTGGGAACTTATTCTGCAGGCAAATCTACCTTTATCAATCACTATATTGGTGAACGTATTCAACGCAGCGGAAATCAGGCCGTTGACGATAAGTTCACGGTTTTGTGTTACAGCGAGGAAACCACCTATCACGCGCTGCCGGGGGTGGCGCTCGATTCTGATCCACGTTTTCCGTTTTATCGTATCAGTGAAGAAATAGAGCAGGTCATGCAGGGAGAGGGCAGTAAGGTTGATGCCTATCTGCAGTTAAAAACGGCGGCAAGCGAGGCCTTGCGGGGAAAAATCATCATTGATTCGCCGGGTTTCGACGCCGATAAACAACGCGACTCGACGTTAAAAATAAGCGATCATATTATTGATCTTTCAGACTTGGTTATTGTGTTTTTCGACGCCCGTCATCCTGAGCCCGGCGCGATGCGCGATACGTTGGATCATTTGGTGTCTGCAACGATTTCACGCGATGATTCGAGCAAGTTTTTGTATGTCTTGAATCAAATTGACACCGCCGCAAAAGAAGACAATGCTGAAAATGTCGTGGCAGCTTGGCAGCGCGCCTTGGGCGAGCGTGGCTTAAGTGCTGGGCGGTTTTATACTATTTATAGCCCAGATGCTGCCAACTCGATAGAGGATGATGCCTTGCGCCAACGATTCGAGCGCAAGCGAGACATCGATTTAGGAGACATCCACAGCCGAATGGATCAAATTGGCGTAGAACGTGCCTACCGGATTATTGCTTCTTTGGATAATACTGCCCGAGATATAGAAGGCCGCGCGATTCCACTACTGACCGAGTTGATGACTAAATGGCGAAAAAGAACCGCGATGCTCGACCTACTTGGCTGGTCAGTGCTTGGCTATTTATTTTATAAAGCCGGTTGGATCGACGGCGTGATCGAAGGGCGTGGTGTCAATTTGTTTGGCGGCGCGATAAGCCTAAGTGTATGGTTGGCTGGGGGGCTAATGCTCCTGATATTTCTATTCTGGCATATGCTTTCGCGAGCCATGATCGCCAGTAGTTTTAATCGTACGGTCAACAAAGCGCAGGCATTTATAGGCAATAAACTCGATGTGCGCAACGCCTTTAGACGCAGCACTAATTTTTATAATTCAATATTTAGCTTCCGTCCTCGCGGCTGGAATTTTTTGAATCGTAGCCGTATCAATAAAATTCGCGAAGAAGCAGATACCTTTGTTCAGAATTTAAATGATCGATATACCAACCCGTCAGGGCAAAGCATGATTGACGTGCAACGAATTGCATCAGCAGAAAATGATCCGAAAGCAGAAAGTAAAGCCGCTAAGCTGACGAAAGCGAAGAGCAAGGGTGCTAAGAAACCGCTAGCAAAGAAAATGCCTACTAAGAAAACGAATTAAGGCAGTCCAATTGGCCAGTTCAGTGCGCTGAACTAGAAGTGCGCTAGCGTTTTTTCGCAGATTTTCTTTTGCTCGCTTTTTTCTTCGGCGCTGCTTTTACTCGGCGTCTTAGGGGATAAAGCGCACGTGCAAAGAAAAGAAACTCTGCGGCCGCTTTGCTGCGAGGCTGTAATTCAAAGATCCCTTGGCCTTCGCTGAAAGAGCGGCGGAAACCCAGACGTTGACTGAGCATTTTACGCAGGACAGTGATGCCAGATAGCTGTTTAAGCACAGCGAAAGTTTCACGGGTTTCCGTGACTGAATGATGTGTATCGGCTCCGATTAATGAAGGTGACGACTTCAAGGCCTGGTTTTGTCTCTAGCGTGTCGAGATATTTCAGGAAGCGTTGTAATGACCAAACATCGGATTGACTCGGTAAAACAGGGATTATGATGCGATCTGCTGCGCGGTATGCCTTGCGGACTGCATTCATGTCTGAATTGCCAATATCAACCAACACTTCAGTGTGAGATTTGCCAGCCTCAATGAGCTTCTCATAGACCTTGGTTTTTGGGGAAAGCACCTTCAATACGGGTTGATGGTTATCTTCAGCGCGGAAATCTGAAGCGTCGGCGAGCGTTTGTTGAGGGTCTAAATCAAAGATTGCCGTGGTGAAATCTTGCGTTAATAACCAGACTGCTAGATTAAAGGAGGTCGTGCTCTTGCCCGAGCCCCCTTTGAAACTCCCGATTACCGTGATCATGCTATACCCTTTAAAGAATTTAAATTAACGACCCAGAAAAACGGCTCCTTTAAGGAGCCGTTGGTAGATTAGGCCTATCGGCATTCCACCGCTTTATTTCTGTTTTGATTTGAACGTCGTTGTTGTTGCTCAGGTGTGCGAGACATGCGTGGACCGCGATTACTAGAGTAATTTCTCCAGTAGTCATCATTGTATCGATCGTTGCGTCGACTGCGATTGTCCCCACGATAGCGGCCATTGTCGCTATAGCGATCATAGTCACGGTATCGATTGTCGTAACGGCCGTCGTAATTACCGTCAAAATCACTGTCAAAATTCGTGTTCATGTCAAAGTTAAATCGACCCCGTCCATTGCCATCACCGAAGAAATCTCCACCATCAAATTCATCGAAGATGTAATCATTACTGTCATCGTCAAAATAACGATAGCGCCAGTAATTGGGCTCCCACTCATCATATTGTCTCCAACGTTCACGCCCATAGCCCCGATTGTTGCGAGCATTGGAGCCATAACGATAGTAATCGTCGTCGTTGTCGAACCAATCAAAGGGGCCGCCAAAGTCAAATGCCGCGCTGGCGCTACTCGAAGCGCTTAGCATTGCTGCGATAAAAGAGTAAGTGAGGAGTGATTTAAGTTTCATGGTATTACCTTGTCTAAATGATAAATAATTGAAGTTGCTGTCTGTGCTGCCTTCATTTAGGCGTATGCCTTTACGCTTCGCTGGCTTTGCGCTTGCACGCTTGACCGCTGGTTTCTGATTGACTTTCTTGCGATTAACTTTGCTAGATTTTGTCGAAGCTTTATTTTTAGTCACAGCCTTTTGGCTGGCGCGTTTCTTACTAATCTTTTTGGCCGCAGGCTTTCTCTGAGCACTGCTAGGTTTAGCCGTCGTGCTGGCAGATGACTTAGTGGTTTTGCGAGGCAGATGATTTCTTAGCCGTACTTTCAGGGGCGATGATTTTTTTAGTTTTGGCTTTAGGGTTTGACCGTCGACCTTGCCTTTACGTCCTCAGCTGCCTTCATTTCTCTTTTCTGGCGGTTCGTCAAGCGCGGGGCTAGGTCGGGCTTAGCCTGTTCCTCCGCTGCCTTCATCTCTCTCTTCTGACGGTTCGTCAAGCGTGGGCTAGGTTCGGACTTAGCTTGTTCCTCTGCCTCCTTCATTTCTCTCTTTTGGCGATTCGTCATCCGAGGCTAGCCTCGAGTAGCGATGCACTTTAGCTTTTTTGCTGCTTGGTTTTGTGGTCTTTTTTAAAATCGTTTTTAGGCTTTTCTCCACCCCATCAAGCGTGGTTTCGTCCTGAGGGATGTCGGCACACAAGGCATCAGACCATGAGTCGCAACCCATTGGAATGACGATCAGGGTTAACAGCGTTGCAATGGAGACACCAAAGAACAGCGATACCGCCATACCCTGAAAAATCGGATCCGATAAAATCACCGCCGACCCCACCCATCAAGGCGAGTGCAGTGATGATAATTGGACGCATTCGGGCTTGACCCGCGAGCGCGAGCGCCTCTCTAGGCGCCATGCCTCCACGAATTGCATTCTGCGCGAAATCGACCAGCAATATGGAGTTCCGTACCACGATGCCCGCCAGAGCGATAAAGCCTATCATTGAAGTGGCGGTGAATTCTGCGCCCATCACCCAGTGGCCAATCATGATACCAATCATGGTCAGAGGAATAGGGCTGATGATAATAAGCGGCACCCGGAAATTCCCAAACTCCCAGACGATCAAAATATAAATGAGTAGCAATGCACCTGCGAAGGCAATACCCATGTCACGGAAAGTGATAAAGGTAACGCGCCACTCGCCATCCCACTTAAAATCCGAGACGTCGTCATTTTCCGGCGGAGATACACAGTTTCAGACATCGCTTGTCCGTCGGGGCTCACGTAATCTTCAAGCAGGCCCGGATCACCAAACATGCCGCCATTGATTTTCAAAAATTCCGTAGACGGGCGCGGCCAAATCACCTATTGACTCTGAAACAACATACTCAACAGCGCGCAAATCTTTGTGGTAGACAACAGGATCATCTAAACTTGCTTAAACTCACCCAATTCAAACAGTGGCACCATCGTTCCGTTAGAAGTCGGAATAGGCATATTGATAATATTGCCGGTAAGCGCGCGCTCAGAATGAGGCGACTGAAGAATAATCTTGATGGGTTCAGTTGAGTGCGGCTCTTTAATGTCACCGACCACAAAGCCGCCCATTGCCAGCGCGATACTTTGATTGATGGACTCAACGGTAACACCTTTTTGCATTGCCCTATCAATATCAACTTGGAACTCGGTAATGTAGTGGGGTGCTTCGACATAGTTATCGACATCACCCATATATTTGGCTTCTTCAAATTTCAGGGTTAAGTCCTGCGCCGACTTGCCGGCGAATTTCCGCCGTCGGGCCATAAATTTCTGCCACGTTGGTCTGTAATACCGGCGGCCCAGGGGGCATTTCCGCAACCGTGATGCGGGCGCCTAATTGTTTGGCCAAAGGGGTCAGTATATTGCGGGTATCGGTGGCAATGTCATGACTGTTTCTGTCCCGATCTCCCTTGTCCAGTAATTTGATCTGGATATCGGCTTGCCACGGTTGCTGGCGAAGATAGTAATGACGCACCATACCGTTGAAGTTATACGGCGATGCAGTGCCTACATAAGATTGCAAATCTATAATTTCAGGCACTTGCTCGCGGACGGCACTAAGCAATGCTTGTGTGACGCTGGCAGTTTTGAGTAGGGAGGTGCCCGCCGGCATATTGACCACGACATTATATTCAGGCTTGTTGTCGTAGGGCATCATCTTGACCGTCACCGAATGGGTGTAGAACAAGAAAACGGATAGGCCCCATACCACCAGTATACCGAGGAGTGTTAGCCAAGAGATCAAGCGGTTACCGAGCAGGGTATGGATCAGTTTGCTATAAAATTTCCCAACCCGCGCTTGGAAACGCTCTTCTTTTTCTTCAGCCTTATGCAGCGTTTTCATTGAAGGGCGAAGTTTGTATGTGAGCCAGGGCGTAAACGCGAAGGCCGCGAATAAGGAGTACATGATCGCGATGGAACCCAATGCTGGAATCGGCATCATGTATGGCCCCATCATGCCACCAACAAAGGCCATTGGCAGCAGGGCAGCGATAACGGTAAACGTTGCGACGATGGTTGGGTTACCAACCTCGCGCACTGCATCGATGGCAACCTCGACCGTGGTATTGCCTGCCATCAGCCAGCGCCGATATATATTTTCCACCACCACTATCGCATCATCGACCAGAATACCGATCGAGAAGATCAGGGCGAATAGGCTGACGCGATCTATCGTAAAGCCGGTCATCCACGCCGCGAAAACGGTAAACAGAATAACAATCGGAATAATCACCAGTGTGACAATTGCTGGGCGGCAGCCCCAAAAACAACCAGACCAATAAAGTCACCACGCCGGTTGCGACAAACAGCTTGAACAATAATTCATTGACTTTATTTTCGGCGGATTTACCGTAATCGCGCGTCACGGTCACATTGACATTATCGGGTATCAAATATCCCTTGAGGCTTTCAACGCGTTCAATAATCTTCTTGGTGACAGAAATACCATTGCTGCCTTTGATTTTAGAAAAAGGCCACGGTGACAGCCGGCGCGCCGTGTGCAGGCTGATCGCCTTCGTAGGCAAGGCCCGTATAGTGTTGGACAATATTGGAAAGTTTCTGACGGGCCACCAATGACATCGGCAATGTCGGCGAGAAAGATCGGCCCGCCGTTGGCAACGCCCACGACTAATTTAGAGACATCCGCCGCATTGCTCAGGAAGCTGCCTGAATAAACGCGAAAGCTGGCGTTACCGAGTTCATAGCTGCCGGCTTCAAGCTCGCTGTTGGCTGACCGAATGGCTTGCGCGACTTGGCTGATGCTGAGATTGTAGCTGGCCAATCTCGGAATACTGACTTCTACACGAACTTGCTCTTCGCGTCCGCCGACGATAAAACCCGGGCCGGTATTGGGCAATTCTTTAACATTTTGCAGAATATCGCTGGCGAGCTTGCGCAGAATTGAATCGTCGACTTGATTGGACCAAAGGGTAAACGTCACTGCGGGCACATCGTCGATCGCCTTAGGTTTGACCAAGGGCATGCTCGCGCCCGCGGGGACAATATCCATATTGGATTGGATTTTGTCGTACAACTTAACCAAAGACGGCCCCATTTCTTCGCCGACTTCATATTGCACTGTGACCATGGCTTGACCGCGACGCGAAGCCGAGTAGACGTGTTCGACGCCTTCAATCTCGCTCATGACCCGTTCCAAAGGCGACGCTACTTGCTTAGAAGTCTGTTCTGCCGAAGCGCCGGGGTAAGCGACAAAGATATCGACCATGGGCACCGATATTTGTGGGTCTTCCTGTCTGGGTGTGAGGAAAAACCCCAATAAACCAACGGCCAGGGAAACGACGAGTAAGATGGGTGAAAGCGGCGAGGTTATAAACGCCCGCGCCATATTTCCCGCGATACCTAAATTAGCTTGCGTGGCAGAAACGTCGTTGTTTGTTTGTTGGCTCATGTCTAGCGGTTAATCCTAATATTTTTATTGGGTGACGGTGGGCTTGCGTTGGGCAAGTTTAAGCGCTGGATTGAGTTATCAAATTGATTTTCGGTGTGTGGCTACTCTGTGTCGTGCGGTTAGTCGTTTGGATCATTTTTCCAGATCGCAAATGGGTATCTGGGGTAGTCACGATTCGTTCACCTTCTGATACGCCTGATAAAATTGAGGTGTCATTTCCACTGGTAGTGCCTGCGCGAATCAGACGCAGCTCAGTTTTTCCGCTGGTGTTTACAATATAGACAGAAGCTTGGCTGCCGCGCCATATGATCGCTGCGGTGGGTACCAGGATCGTCGTCAGACTGCCTTGGGCACTGTCGGGCACAGAAACGGTGGCGTACATGCCAGGTGTGGCGGTGCTGTCTTCAGGTAAGGCGAGTTTGATTCTGACAGTGTTGCGCTGGACATCCGCGGATGGAAAGATGCGTACAATTTCCGCCTGCACGGTTTCACCTCTAGTATCGAAACTCACCGGCAAGGAAAGACCTTCTTTCAAGCCTCGCATTAAGCGAGTGGGGACATCGACCACAACCTGCAAACTAGAAATATCACCGATTCTAAGCAGGGGCTGCCCCGGTTGCACTGCGTCACCCAGTTCGATCATCTTTTCAAGAATGATGGCATCTTGAGGGGCGACGGCCTGCTTGTCGCGAAACATTGCGTCGATTTGGTCAATATTAGATTCTGCTGCCATTACCATGCTTTTTGCTTGTTCTACCGCAGCACGACTTGAGGAAATACTGGCATAGCGATCATAGTCAGAGTCACCCACTCCCATGCTGTCCCCCAAATTTTTAGTCACAAAATGATCAAACATCGAAGGAATGCCCATGCCGCCGCGAGAGCTGTGCCCATCTGAGATGATGTTTTGGTCGAGCTGAATGTACGAATTGTTCAATTGAGCACGCGCAGTTTGTAAACCGGCTTGAGCAGCGCGACGCTGCGCGACCAGACTTTTTTCGTCCAGATCAACAATGGTGTCGCCTGATTTGATTTCCGTGCCTTCGTCGCCGGCAATAAACACGACTCGACCGGGTGCTTGTGCTCGAATAGTGAGTTCAGTTTTCGGCGTCACGGTACCCCCCAATGCGACAGTTGCTTGACTGGAGGCCGTTTGAATGATCAGCGTCTCATAAGGGTGGTCGCTATTGGAAGCGCGCACTTGCTGGCCAGCATCGGTGCTAGCGGCGGTTTGCTGAGTAGCAGCGGCCGCTTGGTGATTTTCCTCATCATCAGAACCACCGCATGCTGAGAGCGTCAGCACGGCGAAGACCAAACTAAGAGCGCTAAGGTGAATCTTTCCGCAATGCGGTTGCTTTGATGTCTGAGGCATGTCTATCCAATCCAATTTTATTATGTGGCACTGTCAAGCGTGCTTAATATAAAGATGACCCGGCAGTAACGTGTCGTTAGTGCAGGCTACCTTCTTTCGTCAATCTAATTTGATCACGGCATAAATCTTTAGCGTATCGTTTCGGCTAAACTTTAAGACCGTATATAACTATATTATAAATAAGTAAATAATGATATAGCCAGCAATCATTGATTTGTATTTTTGACTATATTTTCAATTGTACGCTATTACAAATATTAATAAAACAAATACAGTAAACCATTGTTTTATATAACAAATATAGACCAGCAATATCCCAATTAAAACAATGGAATTTAGTCTAGACAAAACAAGGCTGATAAAGAAACAGTGCTAATAATAAGCTTAGCAATGCTTAACTGAAGTCTATAGAAATTGTAAATAACACTTTAAATAAAGTTTATAAAACATTGAAAAAAAACTATTTACTATAATTTTTTCAAAACAAAAGCGTTTGCCATGGGGTTGCTCGACGTCCTATTTCATCTTGACAAAACCCTCGTTTCACAAAGGTCTTTCCGTTTTGGCAGTGTTTTGCCAGGGATAAATTCTTTTTGAGTGATGGGCTAAGACGGTGTGTGCGATCAAAGGTTTTGCGATAGACCTCAGCATAAAACTGCGCTTGAAAACACCTCCCTAAAAAACTGGCCCAAAATGCTCATTTTTGATTGGTCTTTTATGCGCGCTAAGCTTGTGTTGAAGCCTCTGGGAATAAGCAATTGTCTCCGAGTCCGAATTGCGATTAAAGGCGGGTGGCCATTACGTCAAAGCGCAAGTGTGTAGAAAGGTGCAGGGCGAAGCCAGGATCAAAATATGAAACTCGATTACTAATAAATTGAGTCTCGTGATATATTCAAAGCGCTCGGAAAATCGAAAGATTGGTGGCAAAGGAGTCAAGATAGCATTGGCTGTTTAGAGAATATATGAATAGAGTCTCCCGTGGCGTTTAGTGCGCCACAGTGGGCGACAGCCAAAGTGCGCAAACCCCTAATGTTTCAACTCATGCCAGATTTTCCCGCCTACCTTTCATTGGATAAATGAAGCTCAAAAAAATAGCTGTTTCTGGCTTCAAATCATTTGTCGATCCAACCAATGTTCGTTTTAACGCGCAGATTATTGCTGTAGTCGGGCCCAATGGTTGCGGCAAGTCTAACGTCATTGACGCAGTGCGTTGGGTCATGGGGGAATCTTCCGCCAAGATGTTACGCGGGGACTCAATGGAGGATGTTATTTTTAACGGATCTTCTTCGAGAAAACCAGTTGGACGGGCGTCGGTAGAGTTGTTTTTTGACAATAGTCTTGGGCGGATTAAGAGTCACTATCAACAATTTTCGGAAATCGTCATTAAGCGCGTTCTCAGCCGTGATGGGAAATCCGATTACCGTATAAACGATAAAAAGGTTCGACGCAAAGATGTGCTCGATCTATTTCGAGGGACAGGGTTAGGCCCACGCTCTTATTCAATTATTGAGCAGGGCATGGTCAGCCGAATTGTTGAAGCCAAGCCTGAAGAATTACGCGCCTATGTTGAAGAAGCGGCTGGCATCTCGCGCTACAAAGATCGGCGCCGCGAAACCGAAAACAGAATTCGCCATACTCGCGAAAATGTCGAACGAAGTGAAGATATTCGAAGCGAGCTGTTGGCACAGCTAAGGCGTTTGAAGCGCCAAGCCCAAGCGGCGGAACGCTATAAAAAATTACAACAAAAACGCAGAGATAAGTTAGCGATATTATATCGATTGCGTTTTGATGCGTTTGGAACGGAAATCAACGATGAGCAAAAGGCCTTGGGTCAAGCCACCAACACCGTGGAAAAAAGGCGCGCGGATCAGCGAGAGATCGAAGCGGCAATCGAGCGCAAGCGTAGCGAGCTGGGCAAAAGTCAAGATGGTTTGAGCGAGGTTCAAGCAGATTTTTATAAGGTGGGCGCTGAGATATCTAAAATTGAGCAGAAAATCGAGCATATCAAGGTCACCCAAGCGCAAGACGCCAACGCCTTGGATGAAGTGAATGAGGCGCTGGCGCAACTCGATAATCAGATGGAAGCGGATAATAGTGTGCACAAGGCGCACCGTGGAGAGTTGGATAAGTTGATGCCTGGTATTCAAGCCGACGAAACAAACCTCGCAATGACGCAAGCCGCATTTGAGCAGGCGCGTGAAGCATTTAATAATTGGCAAAGTAGCTATACACTGCATCGGCAGAATTTGCTGGCCGAGGCCAGTCGTAAACAGTTACAACTTTCGATTATTGATCAGATCAATCGTCAACAGCATCGTGCACAAGACAGGCAAGGGCAGTTAGAAACCGAGCAAACGCGGCTGAAAGAGGCGTTGCAGAGCGCACAGATCAAGCCTTTAGAGGGTCAATTAGAAGGTGAGCAAGCCAAATTCGACGAACTAAAAATGCAAGTAGAGCAAGCCCAGCGCGCATTGCAAGAAGCTTCCGAAAGTGTCATTAGTATCAAAAATAAAATTAATGAGGCGCAAGCGGTATTGAGCACCACCGATGCGCGGGTGCAATCATTGCAAGAGTTTCAAGCGGCGGCCTTAAGTACGCGCCAAGTTGACTATGCGAAATGGTTAGCAGAGCATCATTTAACGCCCTTGGACAAGGTCGCTGGGCATGTCAAAATTGCTTCCGGCTGGGAGCGCGCCGCAGATCGAATTCTTGCGCCTTATCTAAATGCGCTGCTCGACCCAAGCGGGCAACATCCCTTTTGGCTGCAAGCGGCAGAGCATGAAGTGACAATGGTGTCCATTGACCGTCAAAGCCCGCCTGGTCGTGAGTTTCCCCTGCCCTTACTGTCCGAGCACATTGAAGCACAGGGCGTTGATATTGCCGCCTTGGTCGCAGGTGTTTATGTCGCTGAGGATGCAGCTACTGCGCAGCAACATCGACTAGAATTACACAATGGTGAGCGTATTGTGACTAAGGCAGGCATTTTATATGGCGCTAATTCGGTTAGTCATGCGGGTTCAGCCGCACAAAATACGGGCTATTTAGTGCGTGAAGAAGAAATGCAATCACTGATTGCAAAATCTTCAGAGATACAACAAAAAATGAAGGCCTATGAGCAGGATCTTAAGCGCTTTCAGCAGTCCGAATTAACCGCTCGTGAGCGCATTGAAACGCTGCTTGAATCACAGGATTCTACGCGACAACAGATCACAGACTCCCAGCGTGAAATCGTTCAACTCAATACCGCTCAGGAATATACCTCGAGTCGATTGAATATGATTGTCCAAGAATTAAGCGAAATACAATCCCACGACTTGGAAGAGAAAACACGCTTAAACGCGGCAACGCTCACCTTACAAGAGGTCGAACAGGGTATCAGCGTGATGGAGGACGATACCACTGGTCTAGCAGACCAAGAGCAGCAGCTCGATGAAGTTGTCCAGCAATCTAGTCTGGCCTATCGAGACGCACAAAATAAATTACAAACCGCCAAACTTGAGCAAACGCGTCTTGAAACCGCCTCGTCCTCGCTAGAAAATAGCCTTGAGCGAATGGCCGAACAGTTGAAACAGCATAAGCACCGCAAACAAGCCTTGTTTGCGAAAAGCGAGCAAAACGAAACGCCGACTCCCGACTTAAGTGAACTGCTTGAAACGCAATTGGCCTCACACAAAGCAATCGAAGCGAAATTATTGTCTGTGCGAGACGAGATTGCCGCGCTAGACAATACTTTGCGAGAACAACAAACGGAATTATCAAAGTGTATTGAAGCAGTCAATCATGCTCTAGCCGCGCAAGAGCAAACAAAAATGGCGCTTCAGGATCGTCAAATACGCCAGCAAAGCCTCGCTGAAGAGGCGGCGCGAGATAGTTGCGCAATAGAATCAGTTGAGTTGCCTGAGGCTGGCATTAGTATTGAAAGCTGTGAGCATGAGGTTAGCGAGCTCGAACGAAAGGTGGCCTCCATTGGTGCGGTTAACTTGGTGGCGATTGAAGAATACGAATCTCAGAGTGAGCGCGCGGATTACCTAGAAAAGCAACATAAAGATTTGCTTGATGCGCTCGATACACTCGAGAAAGTAATTCGCAAGATTGACAAGGAAACACGCATTCGTTTTGAAGAAACCTATACCGCCTTGAATAAGAGTTTTACCGCCTATTTCCCGAAATTATTTGGAGGAGGGCGCGCTTCATTGAGCTTGACCAGCGAAGATTGGTTGACCACGGGTGTGACCGTCATGGCACAACCCCCAGGCAAACGGAACAGTACGATTCATCTCTTATCTGGCGGCGAGAAGGCGTTGACCGCGGTATCGCTATTGTTCGCTTTATTCGAGCTAAATCCCGCGCCATTTTGCATGATGGACGAGGTTGACGCGCCGCTAGATGACGCGAATGTTGATCGTTTTTGTGATACCTTAAAGTCCTTGTCTGAACACGCACAAATCATTGTGATCACCCATAATAAAATTACTATGCAAGCGGCGCATAATCTCATTGGCGTGACAATGAATGAACCGGGTGTTTCGCGCGTCGTATCGGTCGATGTCGATCAGGCGATGGAGTTGGTGGAGGAGTAATGGAACTACAGCTCGCGCTATTGTCTTTGGGGGTGATATTGGTGCTTCTGGTGTTTGTGATGAGTCGATATCCCGGTTTACTGGAAGCAGTCAAGCAGCGCTTAAACCGGGGCAACAACGTGAACCCACCAAAGCTTGAGGGTGCAGCGCAGCGAGATGCCAACACGGCGCCTAGATTTTCAGATGCTAAGCCAGAGGCCGACATGGGCGAGCCACCCGTTTTTGAGTTTTCTCGCGCTGAAAGTTCCACCCAAGTTGATGCCCATAACGTATTACTCAGCGACGAAGACCCTGACGACAAAGCGTATTACGAGTTGAAGGAAGAACATTCAAGGGAGGAGCAAGCGCAAGGGGTAACACCAGCCAGCTCGGCTGAAGAACAGGGTGTAGAGCAAGAATCAAGTGGGCCGTTTACGAGTCTCAAACAAATCGATTATTGGATCAAGCTAAGTCCTGAGTCTCTAACGACGCAATCGAAAATTCTATCTAAGCTTCGAGATTGGGACAAAATTAATTTCCCTGTGCAGCTACATGTTTTAACCACCGATGACCCGCATTGGCTTGGTTTAATGGACGTGCAGGGCGATACTGAGATAGCCGATGTTGTTGCTTCATATCAATTAATCAGTCAAGGCATGGCGACGACAGATGTCGATTTGATGCGGTTCGCTGATTGTGTGGAAATTTTGGCAAACGGGATCTCAGCACCACAACTTCCAATGGCGAGTAATACGCAGGCAATCGAACAATCCCGAGCTTTGGCCGAGTTTTATGCACGCCACTGCGACCCGGTGACGGTATCGGTCTGCGCGCCAGAAGGTGTCGCCTTTATGGGTAAGCATATTGAAACCAGCGCCAAGCAGCAGGGGCTAGAATATCTTGACGGTGATTACGTCCGGATTAAGCGTAAAGGTGTAGATGACATTATTTTATATCGCATGATCGCGGATGATGCCCCGCACTTTTCAAGTGATATACCTTCTAATACTACGATTCAAAGTGTCAGTTTTACGATGTTGCCCGCGCTCAGTCAGTCTCCTGCACGCGATGCTAAGGAAATGTTCGATGCGGCGAAAGCTTTTTCATCTCGTGTAAAGGGTAATGTTCGAATGCCGGGCCGTACCGATTTTCAGCCGGATGAATTGTTAAGCCTTCATAGCACGGTCAGTCGAATGGAAAGGGAAATGCGTCAGGCCGGGCTGGAACCCGGCGGGCAGGAAGTTCGGCGAATATTCGCTTAAACTCGACCACATTTATCGATGGATAAAGGTTCGCAGGCTGAAGCCACTATTCAAGCCTTGGTGAGGCGCCTCAATCAGCATAACTATCGTTATTATGTGCTGGATGATCCGCAAATTCCTGACGCGGAGTATGATCGCTTAATTCAAGAACTTACCCAGCTCGAAACAGACCATCCCGACTTTGTAGTTGCCCATTCGCCCACTCAAACGGTTGGCGGGCAAGCTGCCGCCGCTTTTAAGCCGAGTGTTCATTTACAGCCCATGTTTTCTATAAACGACGGCTTTGATGCGCAAGCAGTTGCAGATTTTGATCGACGGATTAAGACCCGTTTAGCCTTGGATGAAAATGTATCGCTCAATTACTATTGTGAACCGAAATTGGATGGCTTGGCCGTTAATATTTTGTTTGAAAACGGCTGGATGGTCAATGCCTCAACACGCGGTGATGGCGTCACGGGAGAGCAAGTAACTGAAAACGTCGAACAAATATTAGGCGAACAGCTCCAACTGAATGGCGCTGACATTCCCGCGCGAATTGAATTACGCGGCGAAGTGTTTATGCGCCGCTCGTCGCTCGAGAAACTCAATCAAAGTCAGCTCGAGAAGGGCGAGAAATTGTTTGCGAATCCGCGCAATGCAGCGGCCGGTGGATTGCGCCAGATTGATCCTAAAATCAGCGCACAACGACCGCTAGATTTATACATTTATGGGGTGGGTGCCTGCGAGCCGAATAGTTTGCCCCAGCGCCAAGCGCAGTTATTTAAGTTGATAAAAAGCTGGGGCATGCCTGTTACGAATCTCGCGAAGCCAGTCAAGGGGATTGAAGGTTGTTTGAATTACTACGACGATTTACTGGCGCAACGCGACGCAATAGATTTTGATATGGACGGCGTGGTCTATAAACTAGATAACCGCCAACAACAATCACAATTGGGTGCCACGGCCAAAGCGCCGCGTTGGGTACTTGCGCATAAGTTCCCGGCGCAAGAAGAACTCAGCACCATCAAGTCGATCGATATTCAAGTAGGGCGTACTGGCGCTTTGACGCCCGTTGCAAGATTAGTACCTGTGCAGGTGGGCGGGGTGGTGGTATCCAACGCCACGCTACACAATAAAAGTGAAATCGAACGCATGGACGTTCGAGTGGGCGATACGGTGGTGGTGCGTCGGGCGGGAGACGTGATCCCCAATATCGTGAGGGTTGTCACGGATCAACGCCCTAAGAATACGACGGCCTATCGATTTCCAAGCAAATGTCCAGTGTGCCAATATCCCGTGAGCTACGCCGAGGGCGGCGTGATCGCGCGTTGCAGTGGCGCGTGGAATTGTGATGCACAACGCAAGGGCATGATTCGGCATTTTGTCTCTCGCAAGGCGATGGATATTGACGGCTTCGGCACGAAACTCGTTGATCAATTGCTTGATGAGAAAAAAATCTCCACCGCCGCAGATATTTATCGACTTACGCAAGATGATTTGTTGCCCATGGAACGAATGGCGGAAAAATCTGCGCAGAATTTATTGCGCTCTATTGAAAAAAGTCGCAGCACCCGTTTTGATCGATTTCTATATGCCCTGGGCATTCCTTTGGTGGGCGAGACTACGGCTACAGCCTTGGCGCAACATTTTGGCACGCTCGAGGCCTTGTACGCCACTGATCTGGAAAGCCTGACTGACATTGACGATATTGGCCCACTGGTAGCGCAAAGCGTATTGGATTATATGGCGTCAAAGGACAATCGATTGATCATCATCGAAATGACCGAGCAACTCGGCGTGCACTGGCCAGTGCCGAAAGCCAAGCACATAGACAATACGTCGATCTTTTACAGTAAAACGGTGGTGATCACGGGCAGTTTTGAAGGTAAATCCCGCACAGAATTGAAGCGGCAACTTGAAGATCAAGGCGCTAAAGTAACGACGAGCGTTTCTAAAAAAACGGATTATCTAGTGGCGGGTAAAGCGCCGGGAAGTAAAGTAGACAAAGCCATTAAGCTCGGGGTTGAGGTATTAGACGAAACGGCCTTGAATTTGGTCTGGACAGAGTACTAAGGGGCAGGCCATATCAAGTACATTCTTTTTTAGGTCTGTGACGCAGTCATCAAGGCCAATGCCTTTGGGCAAGCGCAGTTTTATGCTGGGTTCAGAGTGGCTTCTTTGAAAGTCGCAATGCGTTGCTGACGACCGTGATTGAACTCATGCTCATGGCGCTGGCAGCTATAATTGGGCTCAGCAGCAGCCCAAACATCGGATAGAGGGCGCCAGCGGCAATCGGGAGGCCGACTAAATTGTAAATAAATGCGCCGAACAGGTTTTGCTTGATATTGCTGAGCGTGGCTTTTGACAGCGCGATTGTTTTGGGCACCCCTGCTAATGCGTCTCCCATTAGCGCGATATCGGCGGTTTCCAAAGCGATATCCGTGCCCGTGCCGATGGCAATGCCAATATCTGCTAGCGCCAGCGCGGGCGCGTCATTGATGCCATCGCCCACCATTGCAACCACCTCACCAGCCGTTTGAAGCGCTTCGATTTTTGCTAGTTTTTCATTGGGCATGACCCCTGCGATGACTTCATCGATGTTGAGTTGCTTGGCGACTGCGCGGGCGGTATCGGGATTGTCACCCGTGAGTAGTATGGTCTGAAGCCCTTGCGAGTGTAGATTGGCGATGACCGCTTTGGCATCGGCTTTGATCGGGTCTGAAATGGCCAATAAACCCAGTATTGCCTTCTCGTTGGCAAGATAAACAGGCGTTGCGCCTTGCTCCGCAAGTGTTTTGGCGAGTGTTTGCGCAGTGTTTAAATTGATCTTTTGCTGGCGCATCAAAGTAGCGTTGCCGAGTGTATACCGCTGCTCACCAACAAGCGCTTGTACCCCTAGCCCTGTGAGTGATTGAAAATTCCGAGCTTTTAAAAGGCTTAAGGATTTTTCACTCGCCGCTGCAATGACTGCGCTGGCCAGTGGATGTTCTGATGGCGCTTCTAAGGCAGCGGCAATCGAGAGAATCTGGTCTGCGGTGTTTTCTCCAATCGGGTGAATTGCGGTGAGTGTTGGCTTGCCTTCAGTGAGTGTGCCGGTTTTATCAAGCACCACCGTGGTAATCGCGCTGGCCCGTTGCAATACTTCTCCGTTGCGAATGAGGATGCCGTTATCCGCTGCGCGGCCAACCGCCACCATGACGGAAATAGGCGTAGCAAGACCCAATGCGCAAGGGCAGGCGATGACCATCACCGTCATCGCAACCACGGTTGCATAGGCAAGTTTTGGCTCCGGCCCAACAATCATCCATATTCCGAACGCAATCAGCGCAAAGAGCAGTACCAGCGGCACAAACCAAGCGGCGATCTTATCGACTAGCTTGGCAATGGCAGGCTTGCTAGCCTGCGCTTTTCTGACCATCTCCACAATACGTGACAAGGCAGTGTCGCGACCGATTTTGGTGGCTCGCATTAATAAACTGCCCGTGGTGTTTAGGGTTCCGCCAAACAGAGTTGACTCAAGATTTTTCTCGACTGGCATTGGCTCGCCTGTCAGCATCGATTCATCAACATAAGACGTTCCTTCTAAAACAAGTCCGTCGACGGGTATCGTTTCGCCCGGTCGCAAACGTATCGTTTCATCTAAACCAACGTCCTCAATGGGGATATCGATTTCCTGTCCGTCGCGGATGACGCGTGCAGTTTTCGCTTGCAGGCCGATAAGCCGTTGTATGGCTTGTGAGGTGCGGCCGCGCGCCTTGCTTTCGAGAGCCGCGCCGAGCGATACCAGCGCGATGATTATAATTGCCGATTCAAAATAAACGTAACGCGTAATCGAAGGTACCGCATCAGGGAACAGCACAATCAGTGTCGAATATAACCATGCCGTGCCGGTACCCAGAGCGATCAAGCTGTCCATATTGCCACGCCGATTTTTAAGTGCTGTCCATGCGCCTGTGAAGAAATGCCCGCCTACAAAAATAAGAATGGCTAAAGTGGCAGCACTCATCAATAACCAAAAATTGCGCCCCTCGACCAAAGCAGGCAATTTGCCCAGTAACATAGCAATAAACAAACCAAAGCCTAAGCTGCCTGCAATGATGGCGCGCCACCACAAGGTTCGGTAGGCTTTTAGCTCACGACTTTCCTTGGCAATCTCATCGGCGGGATTGCTCAACTCTGCGGCCTCAAAACCTGCTTTGATAACGGCTGCTTTCAAGACTTCCAGATCAAATGAACCGCCGACCATAGCCGTGCGTTCACCTAGATTTACGATGGCGTGGTCAACCCCTTTGACCCCATTTAGCGCTGACTCTACCGATGAAACGCAGCCCGCACACGTCATCCCGCCTATTGACAATCGTATATCAGGCATCTGCTGTGGTCCTATTTGAGGGGTGGCTTTGGCGATGATTAAAATGTCGATAACAATAGACTGCAATAATGAGGTCAAAAGGAATACAGGCAAGTACATACCACTCGGGCGCGTATCCACCGCTGGTATTTCTTAAATGAAGTAACACATCCCATGCGGGGTGTAATGCCCAGCCAATACTCAGCCAGTTAGCATTACGTAAGCTTGCGGCATAAAATCCCGCGCATAGTGTTGCTCCGACAAGCTCAAGTAAAAGCCATTGAAAGCCGTATGTGCTAGCAAAGACCAAGTAAACGAGCCCTGCAATGACTAAGCCTCTGCCCAACACTCTGACTTGAGTTCGATTTGGCAGCCGCTTGGCATATAACACGAAGATCAACGCACACAGTGCACCGATCAGAAGGGCAGCTGCGCTGTTCATTTGGAAGTCGCGGGATAGCCGGCCTGGGTGATTATCTCAGCGACGCTGATAGCATCAATGTCGCCTGCTACCGTCACCGTTTTATCTTCAAGATTCACGCTCACTGAAGATATTGCCTGTATTTGACTGAGCGCCTTTTCTACATTCTCGGCACATCCCCCGCATTTCATATTTTCAACGTTGAAAATGGTCATCATGGATTAATTCTAGGCTATTGAATGTCGTGAGCATACACCCTATAGTAACTATAAGGTCAAACACTTTTAAACACGATGCAGACTTATTCGATTGGCGAGTTATCCGGCAAAACCGAGGTAAAGCCTGAAACCATACGGTACTTTGAGAAAATCGGTCTTTTAACGGTAGCGGATCGCCTGCCCAATGGGTATCGTCGCTACGGCAAGGATCATCTAAGGCAGCTAGGGTTTATTCAGCGTTGTCGAAAACTTGGCTTTTCGCAAGCCGTCATTCGGGATTTGGTTGATGTATTTGAGCATGCTCAAAACCACACGCGTGCAGAAGTGAAATCGATCACAACGTCTCATTTAGAGGAAATTAGGGGAAAAATTGCGGAGTTAAGCGAACTAGAGCGATCTTTGTCAAGCTTAAGCGAGCAATGTGATGGCCGCGATGCGCCCGCCAGCCAATGCCCGATATTAGCTGCACTCAGCAAAGAAGAAAATCTTTAGAATTGTTCGAAGGGGTTAAATAGCGGCGGAAGCGAACCCATATTTCCTGATGACTGTCCCGCGACAGTCAAAAAAGCTAAGACCAAGGCCAGAATGCCTAACACGGCGCAGGCAATTTTGATACGGCTCCAAGGCCGGTCACCTTGAACTTCACCGGTTCGTCCGTTAACGATAAATTGGTAAGTCTTTTTTCTAAATCGGAACCCTGCAATCCAGTAGGGCAGCAGCAAGTGTTTGAATTTAACCTTTGAGTATTGGGTACGCAATTGGTGGATGCGTTGTTGATCGCCGCCTATATCGCGTCGAACTGAACGGGTAATCGCGGGGTGGATACGCTTTTGTGCGCGTTCAAACCCAGTGTCGAGATCAATATGATATAGCTCGCTGCGAAAGCCGCTTAGAAATTCATTTTGGTAAGGGCGTAGCGCATCCAGATCCCAAGGCTCTAGTTCCTCGGCGACCACCGGGCTAAGCGTATCACTGCCATAAATCAGGGTGTCGTCAAAGTGGTTGTTGACGCGCCCATTCGCTGAAGACCAGCGGATTTTTGGCACCATTTGTTCGCGTGTTATCCAGCGTCCATTAATTCGAACGCGCACCTGCTCTCGAACATGGTAGACATCCCCACGTTCGCCATTATAGTCGGTTTGTGTCGTGCAATCGTAGGTCCAGTAGGGCACATACACGCCATTTAATTGGCGATCCTGTTTGGCATATTTTTTGATTTTATTGGGCGCAAACCACAATTTTTTAATCCACTGACGATAATAGGTTTTTGCTTCATCGGCAGCCACGGCGAACGGCAATAAAGATTGGGCTTCAATGACACGAGTTTGGCTGGAGTCCATGACCAAGCGCGTGCCACAAAATGGACATTCGTCGGCGTGGATGTTGCGATCAAAATCGGTGCTTGCGCCGCAGGTTTCACACTCGACCGCCATGTGCACGGCGTTGGGTTTCGCTGCCGGTAGAAAAGCCAAGACTTGGTAATAGTCGTATTCCAAAATAGGCTCGTTCGACACCGATATTCTGTGTCGATTCCCGCAATGCTGGCATTCCATATGCAATGTGCCGGGCTGGTAATCTAGTTGGCTGCCGCATTGAATACACGGGAAGCGATGCGCGTCGTTTTTAGGCATCTTAGGGCTGAGAACGGACGATCACGGTGCAAGTGATGCCCAGTAGTACATTAGAAAAAACAATCTGCCGGCTTGTTGGCCTAAAGTTTGCCGCTGCCACGGATATAACTATATCGATAAAGCGTTTATCAAATCGGTGGCGGCAAGGCGCTCCAAACAGGTTTTAACTCATCCAGTTCGCTGGCTCTGCGCCACTTGCGCATGCCTTCGCGCCACACCAAAGTCGACTTATTGAGCGCGCCGTTACTGACCTGATCGTTAAGCTCGTGCGAATCATAGGGCCCTGCGCGCTTGTCATTGACCACTAAAAAATAGCTATGCGTTGCCGATGGAATCGGCGGAGGGGTAGGGCCTTTGCTTATAGGCGGCGCATTAAAGGTTCGACCGAGTTTTTCGGCCACCGCGATGCCCATGCCCATGCCGATTCCTGCTGCCAAGCCACTGTCGCCCGATCCGGAGGCATTGCCCAGCGCTTCGGCCGTTTGATATTGCAGGTATTGATCTAAATCTTTGACCATGCCCATGGAGGTCCGTTTATCTAAAGCGGCCTCGACTTCGTCGGGTAGAGAGATGTTTTCAACCAACAATTTGGTCAACGATAGGCCATAGGCATTAAATTCGATATTAATTGCGTTGGCTAGAAAAACGCCTAATTTGTTGTAATTTGCAGCCATATCCAGCACAGGAATATTCGAATTGGCCGCCATATCAGCGAAACGCGAAACAATAATATTGCGTAACTGGTCGGTGACTTCATGCGTGGTGAAATAGCCGTCTGTGCCCGCGATTTCCTGTAAAAATAAAGCCGGATCGCTGATTTTGATCGTGTAAGTACCGAAGGCGCGAATGCGAATAGCGCCAAATTCCACATCCCGCATCATCAGTGGCTTTTTGGTGCCCCATTTAAGATCAGTAAATTGATGTGCATTAATAAAATACACTTCGGCCTTAAACGGACTTTCAAAGCCAAATGGCCATGCCTGCAAATCGCTCAGAATCGGTAGGTTGGCCGTTTCGAGTTGATACAATCCTGGTGGGAATACATCGGCGATCTGACCTTCATTAACAAATACCGCCAGTTGCGACTCGCGTACCGTTAACATCGCCCCGTATTTTATTTCATTATCGTCGCGCTCGAACCGGTATACCATGACGTCGTCGTCATCGCTAAGCCACTCAATAACATCAATAAATTGATTGGTGATTAAATTCCACAATCCCATGATTTATATCTCCAGTTAGGCTTTACCTTCTGCATCGACGACGTCCTCAGCAGAATCATTTTCTGCAACTGTGCCGTGTGCCGCGAGCAATTTTTGCTTTAACTGGTTTTCGATTTCTTGCAATTCGATGACCGCTTCTGCGCGACGCCGTTTACCTTCGTCGGCGATTTGTAAGCTGTCTTCAATGGTTGCGATGAGTTTTTCGTTGGCGCGTTTTACGACATCTAAATCAAATACGCCGCGCTCGATTTGCACCCGCACCTCACGATTCGCTTCTTGTAAATTCTCGGCGTTTTTCTCTAGCAGCTCGTTGGTGAGGTCGGCCGCTTCTTTAACCGTTTCAGCCGCTTGCATAGAGCGCTGAATAGTGACAGCTTGCGCCAACTGTTGTTTCCACAAGGGCACCGTATTGGCGATTGTCGATTGAATCTTTCGGATCAAGCCTTTATCATTTTCCTGAACCAAGCGAATGCTGGGTAAGCCTTGTAAGGTAACTTGTCGCGTGAGGCGTAAATCATGTACTCGACGTTCCAGATCATCGCGCGAGGTACGCAAATCCCTAAGTTGCTGGGCTTGGATCATATCGCCGCTGTCTTTGGCTTGCTTAACCAGATTGGGGATGATGTCTTGGCTTACTTCCCTTAGTTTCTCATCGCCTGCGACGATGTAGTTTTCCAGTGTATGAAAATAGTCTAGGCTGCTGTCATAAAGCCGATCTAGGGTTGCGACATCGGTTAGCAACTGCGTTTTATGACCTTCGAGTGAATCGATAATGGTGTCGATCTGCTGGCGAATTTCTTCATATTGCTGGAGGAATTTCACCACGGGTCTAGCCCGACCAAAAACGCGCGCGAAAAATCCTGGGTTGACGGCTAAACGGTCAGCGCCAAAACCACGCAGGGTCGCCACCATGTCGTTCAATGAGCCCGCGGCTGGGCCGATATCCTTGTTGCGCACGCCTTCTAACATACTGTCAGCAAGTTGGGTTAAATCTTCTTGCGCGCTGGTGCCGAAAAAGATGATCGAGTTGCTGTCGGATAAATCCAGTTCAGCCTTAAGCGATTCGATAGTATCTTGCTGCGATTGTTCCAAGGATTGCAGTGGTTTGGTTTCTTCGGCGATAATCGGAAGCTGTTTTTCCGCGACAGCTTCAACTTCAATTTTCTTTACCACGGTTACATTATTCTCACTCATAGCTTGGGCTCCTTAAGGGCAGTTTGGGATTAACTAATCCCTTCATGTTTTAATTGGGTTTGTAAAACTTCAATTTGTACATCTAACTCAAGAATATCATCTTCTTGTAGTTTGATGCGTTGCTCTTCAATAACGGTATCAATGGAATCGAGCACAGCGCGCAAGTTCGATTCGATAGTCTTGTCGTCTTGAAGGTGTGTTCGTTTGACGTATTTATTGATAACTTGTTGTGCGCCATCGAGATAGACCTTAAGAAACTTGCGCGCGCGGCGTAAATCTTTAGGGTCGTCATCAATTATTTGTAGAATACCTTCAGAACCTTTGGCGATATGTTCGATACGGTCAGCCAGCCCAGCATCATCGCGGCGGATGGTTTGGGCAGCGGTGCGAATCGATGCGATGCGTGTTTCGGCTTCATTAAAGGCATCGCTTAGCTCTTCGCTGGTCACGCCCGATAAACTAGCCCCGGCATCTTTATAGCTTGGATCGAGACCATAATAAAAAATAAGCCCGAAAAACGCGACTAAGCCGTAACCCAAAGAGATCAATAAGCCGGATTGCGCCGCAAAAAAGGCCACCACGCTGGTGCCGATGGCGGTAAAAATCGCTGCAGATAAGCGCCAAGGTGTGCGACTGGGGCGTTCCCATTTGCGCTTTTCGGCCTGGCCTTGGTAATAATTGGCGCGACTTAGAAAATACCCCGCTAACAAATATGAAGCCATGCCTGCTAAACTCGCTGCGAATGGCAAAAAGCGGTGTTGTGCCAATGAAAACAAAATCGTAATCACCAACGGCAGTGGTAGCAAAAAAGGCAGCAGCGGGGTTTGACGCGGCAGCCTTTTGATTTTTTCTCGATAGGGCGTCGCCATGCTTTAGCCTGAGATTGACAACACAGCAGACTGAAAACAGACGACTGTTACAGAGCTAAGCAATAAAATAAAACCGAGGGCTTTAAGTAAATTGGCGCGAGGCCGAGGCGATTTGATTTCGCTAACGGTGGTCTTATCCATGGTGGGTGTGCGATGACGGTTGTTATACGGTCATTATACAACAAGCAATGCTGAGAGACTTCAGCATAACGACAGCACAAGATAAAATGCCTAATAATTCCCAATCTTTTCGCCAAAATATCGCGCAATAGCGCGCTATTACACTCCATTTTGTCAAAAACCTTGAAAATATTATCTCATTTCCCTTTGCACGTTTTTATGCTGAGGTCTCCCTGAAATAAAAAAGCCGATGCAGCCAAGGGCTGATCGACTCTTAATTTCCATCGTGCTGAATAACAGCGCGTGAATGTTAGGCTATTGTAATGACCCAATTATCGTCAATGATAGTCAACCCTCTTTGACGAATGTAGGCCTTATTGCGCCTATTACTGCCTAATTACTGAACGCTAGTTAGACCAAGATTGCTCCAACTCTGCATGCCGCCACGATACCATTTGATTTTATGCGCAGGGTAACCAAAGCTGAGTAATGTTTTGATTGATGCAGGAGATTGACCACACCACATGCCGTTGCAATACATAACCAACGTTTTCGCATCGTTGAAGTCGAAGATACCTTCTACTTCTTTAACGCCAAACTGGCCAGTCATGATTTCAGAGATATCGATAACGGTAGCGCCCGCTTTGGTGGCTAATTTTGACCAAGGAATACTCACTGTGCCAGGAATATGGCCGCGTGCGTGCCAATCTGCTGTGCGAGAATCTTGTACCACAACAGCATGACCTTCTGACATACCTTTGATGTAATTTAACATTTCTAGCTCAGCGATCGTCTCAACGCCTGGCGCAAGAATTGCAGGTTGAATGCAAAACGGTGGGCAAGGACGCGATGTACCCGTGAACTTAGAATCAACGGTTGCTTTGTTGTCTTGGTTACGCGAGATCGTGTGGCTTTTACCATTGGTAGTGAATGTTAAATCCATCATGCTAGGTGTGATACCGACAGGCTTGCCTTCTTTCTTGGCCATTGCTTTCTTAGCCATACCGTCGCCGCCGATCGTCTCACAAGCACTAAGCGATAAGCCTAGAACGATTGCTGCTGAGATCGTGAGTAGTTTACGTGTCATCATTTGATTAAATCCTCTGTTGGTTTTGGAGTTGCTGCTTTTCCAGCAAATAAATAGTTTTGTGTCTTTCAGCGATTATCCTTATCGTTTTAGTATGCTTAAAGCTCAGAAAATTACTGATCGCCTACTCTACAACAGATCAGACCGAATTATGATAGTGATCATTAATTGGGGTATAAGATTTAATGTTTGTCGGTTTCTAGTAGTATATGGACGTGATCTTGCTACACTGCGTTCCGCAAGCTCCTTAGTTCAACGTTAGGCATACAAAAATAGAACATGGAAATAATAAAAACCTTCGGGCTTTTCATTGTAACGGCTATCGCTGAAATTATTGGCTGCTACCTGCCTTATCTTTGGCTTAAACAGGGTCGTTCAATTTTGCTATTAATCCCAGCAGCAATTAGTCTGGCCACTTTCGCTTGGTTGCTTACGCTACATCCCCATGCGGCCGGTCGTGTTTATGCGGCATACGGCGGTGTATATGTCAGTGTGGCTCTAGTTTGGTTGTGGCTTGTTGATGCTGTTCGGCCCACAGTAACTGATTGGATTGGAGTCGGGATCGTCCTTATCGGCATGGTAATCATAATGTTCGGGTCTCGTCATGCCTAACAAGGCGCTCGTTCGGACGCTAACTACGTTGCGCTTCGTTTGCGCCGCACAACTTGGTCGTTAGGCACTAAAATTTGATCATATATATACAGTCTCATCGCCCCGAAGCATGTAGAACTTTCGTTGCTTTGCGCCTCAAGCCCCACAGCTAAAATGTTATGCTTAGAGAACAATGAAACTGAAATTCGATAAGTTTGGTTCCGTCGGCGCGATAGTGGCCGCTGCGGCGTGCCCAATTTGTTTCCCTAAACTAGCGCTGATAGGCGCATGGATAGGCTTGGGCGCACTTGTACAGTATGAGTTTTATTTCTTAGTCGCTGCGCAACTTCTAGTGTTGATCTCGTTAGTCGGTGCAATACTGGCATTCCGAAACCATGGAAATCTGAAAATCCTGATATTTGCCATTGCCTGTGTCATGCTGTTTTTTATCTCTCTGTACCTAATCGTAAATGAGTATTTGTCTTACTTGGCATTAGCCGGATTAGTGGCCTCATTTATCTGGCAATTAGTTGCAGAAAAGCGATGCCCCGTACTGCCGGAAGCTAAGCGCGTTGAGAGCTAAAAACTTGGATACATTCATGGCCTTCATGGGGTCACTTGATTGTTGTGGTTTCTACCTCCAAGCATCTCATAATGCTCAACGTCTGGAAACGGCTCATAAAAGTGATGTAACAAAGCACTCCATTCTTGATAATCCTCAGATTCTCTAAAGCCGACAGTATGATCTTCTAGGGTTTGCCAATTGACTAGCAGAATATAGCGATTGTTTCTTTCAATACATTGTTGCAGCTGGTGGGAGATGTAACCGTTAGCCTTTGAAATAATTTGTTGCGCTTGTTCGAATGCGGCCTCAAATTCTTTCTGTTGATTGGGTTTCACATCGAGTACTGCTACTTCTAATATCATCAAAATCTCTTAAGTATTAATGGTTTGGATCCAGTGCATTGATTATTAATTATACCAAAAGCAGCCTAAAGCGTTGACGCCGGCATAGATTTCACTTTGTATAAACTTTACTTGTCGTGGTTCGAGATAACTAAATCAATTTGTAATGCCACCTTCATACGCCTCATGAACGAATCTCATGGTAAAATAGGCTTCTTCGTGAGAGTTTTATACTCGTGAAATTATGGCGGTGAAAATAGGCCACTTTGGTGGCGATAGAATGTGAACCCGGTCAGACCCGGAAGGGAGCAGCCGTAGCAATCAAATCGGGTGCCGAGCCCGGCTTGTTGGATCCGCCACCTTACACTTTAAATAGCTTAGCTTCGACGCAAGAGTATTCTGAGAAATTCATGCCTTATTGTTATTATCCTTGGTTCTGATCAAATCAATATAACTCTTTAGAATGATAATTAGACTTAGCCACGAGCTATATCCATACCCAAGCTTGAAATTTTAACAAGACCAAACGGTATCAAGATTTAATGAGCTATCAAGTTCTAGCCCGCAAATGGCGACCCGCCCAATTTAAGGATGTTGTGGGACAGTCGCATGTGGTTGCAGCCTTGTCGAATGCACTGGATCAAGACCGCGTACACCACGCATTTTTGTTTACCGGTACGCGCGGCGTGGGTAAAACCACCTTGGCGAGAATATTTGCCAAAGCGCTCAATTGTGAGAAAGGCGTGAGCGCCACGCCCTGCGGCGAATGCACCTCTTGCAAAAGTGTTGTGGAAGGTCGTTATATTGATTTGATTGAAGTTGACGCGGCATCGCGGACTAAAGTGGATGATACTCGCGAGTTGCTCGAAAATGTGCAATATGCACCGACACAAGGGCGCTATAAGGTCTACCTGATTGACGAAGTACATATGTTATCCACGCATAGTTTCAATGCGCTGCTGAAAACCTTAGAAGAGCCGCCGTCGCACGTTAAATTTTTACTCGCGACGACCGACCCGCAAAAATTACCGATGACCGTGCTCTCGCGCTGCATTCAATTCAGCTTAAATGCGATTGAGCTGCCCGCCATCGAACAACAATTAACCAAGATACTCGACAGCGAGAAGATCCAGTATGAGCCGGCCGCGCTGAATGTATTGGCGCGTGCGGCGGACGGCAGCTTACGCGATGCCTTGAGCTTATTGGATCAAGCGATTGCCTATAGCGATCAGCAGCTGACACAAGCGGGCGTGCGCGATATGTTGGGATTAGTTGATGGTCAGTCGATTGTGGCGATTATTGATGCGCTGGCGAATAATGATGCCGATGCCTTAATGCAGACCAGTGAGCAGTTGGTTCACGCAGCGCAAGATCTTAAAACCGCGTTGGATGATTTGCTTTCTTATTTTCACGCCTTATCCTTATACCAGTTTGCGCCCGATGCAATCCAGTGGAAGGGCTTGAAGGTCGATGAAGTCGGGCGCTTGGCTGGATTGCTTTCTCCCGAGGTGATACAGCTTTACTATCAAATCACGCTGAACGGCAAGCGAGATTTCGCCTTTGCGCCCGACCCCAGAACAGGCTTTGAAATGGTGCTGCTGCGCTTACTCGCATTTCAGCCCAAATCTGCGATGGCTAAAAATGTGACCAATGTCGGCGGCGCATTGCCCACGAGTTTAGGCGATAAGCGTGATGCGGGCGCGAGTACCGCGACTCGAACATCGGTTTCGACCCCAGCGGTAAGTAATAAAAGCGCCAAAGTGCACGAATCTAGAGCGTCCGATACAGCAAGCTCGACCGAGCAAGCACCCAACGTTGCTAATCTATCGGAGCCTGTCGAACCTTTTCTAAGCGACGGGCTGAATAACGATGCATTACAACAACATATTCAACCTGCTTCGATGATTTCTCCACCGGAAAAACCCGTGGCGGCAAAAACAGTATCGACCGACGAGCAGTCAGAACAAACCATTGATTTCAATGAGATAATCGATAATATTGAAGCGTGGTCTGATTTCGTAAGTGGCCTCGGATTGAGCGGAATGGCGCGCCAGTTGGCGGTGCATATGACGCCGCTTACTTTAGAGGCGGGCGTACTGCGTTTACAGGTTGACGAGCGTTACAGTAATTTACAGTCGTCCGAACGAGTACAGCACATAACTTCAGCCTTAAACCAAGCGAGCGGACAGACGTTTCGGCTTGAGCTTGAATCAGGGCAGGTTGCGCAAGCGAACACGGCGGCGGGTGTGATCGCAGAGCGCGAACGCAGTAGCCTTGAAAAAACTCGCGCAGACTTCAAAGAAGATGAGAATGTTAAGGAATTGGTCACTTTATTCGATGCGCAAGTAGAGGATAGCTCGATTAAGCCGGTGAATTAGTCGTTCCATTCATACCCTCGCCATCATTATTGGCGTTTTTTAAAGATTAAAGTTATTTAGCAGAGGTCGATACGATGAAAGGTGGATTAGGCAATATTATGAAGCAGGCGCAAGCCATGCAAGAAAATATGCAAAAGGCACAGGATGAACTGGCCGAAATCGAAGTTGAAGGTCAATCAGGCGGCGGTATGGTGAGCATCAAAATGAGCTGTAAACACGATGTGCGTCGGGTAAAGATTGATCCAGAGTTGATTGATGACGATATTGATGTGCTCGAAGATCTAGTCGCCGCGGCGTTTAATGATGCCCTGCGAAAAGTCGAGGCCACCACCCAAGATAAAATGGGCGGCCTAACCGCCGGCATGAATTTACCGGCGGGAATGAAGTTGCCGTTTTGATGCGAATTGTTGTGCCCTACACGCACAAATTTTTAGCTTAAATAAGCCGCCGTCATGCCCGATTCTCGCTCAGTTGAGCAACTACAGCTATCCTTGCAACGTTTGCCCGGTGTGGGTCCAAAATCTGCGCAGCGAATGGCGTTTTTTCTGTTAGAGCGAGACCGAGAGGGCGCGTTTTCTATCGCTGATGCGATCAAGTCAGCGCTTGCCAAGGTAAGCCATTGCGAACGCTGCCATAATTTTTCTGAATCGGATTTGTGTGGGATATGCGCGTCGCAGAGTCGCGCCCGAACCATCCTGTGTATCGCAGAAACACCCGCGGATGTTGAAGCCATCGAACAGGCCAGTGCTTATCAGGGTATGTATTTTGTCCTAATGGGGCATTTGTCACCACTAGACGGGATTGGCCCAGAGCAATTGGGGATAGCCAAAATGTTGAATTTGGTGCGATCTGGCGAGATCGAAGAAGTGATACTCGCAACCAATTTGACATTAGAAGGCGAAGCGACGGCCGACTACATTGCTGATTTGTTGAACGATTTGCCTTTGGCTGTTACGCGTTTAGCGCGCGGCGTGCCGGTCGGCGGCGAGCTTGAATATATGGATGCAGGAACGCTCAATCAGGCCTTTTCTGATCGACGCGCACTGTAAGTGCCAGACGCCGCTTTTAAACTCGTCAGTCGTTTCCAACCCGCGGGAGATCAGCCGCAGGCGATACAATCTTTACTCGATGGCTTGCAAGCGGGTGAGCTTTTTCAGACCTTACTGGGCGTTACGGGTTCTGGAAAAACCTTTACTGTCGCCAATATTATTGAACATACCGGCCGCCCAGCGATTATCTTAGCGCCAAACAAAACCTTGGCCGCGCAACTTTATGCCGAGATGCGTGATTTTTTCCCCAACAACGCCGTAGAGTATTTCGTTTCGTATTACGATTATTATCAGCCCGAAGCCTATATGCCGAGCTCGGATACCTATATCGAAAAAGATGCCTCGATAAACGATCATATTGATCAAATGCGCTTATCGGCGACCAAGGCGCTGATTGAACGGCGCGATGTCATTATTGTGGCGACCGTCTCAGCGATCTATGGCTTGGGCGACCCCAAGGCGTATCACAAAATGATTCTGCATGTGCGTCAAGGCACCCAAATGGAGCAACGCGCCATTCTACGACGCCTCGCCGAATTGCAATACACGCGTAACGATATTGAGTTGCGTCGCGGTACATTTAGAGTACGTGGAGATGTCATCGATATCTATCCCGCAGAATCGGAGCAGCTTGCTGTCAGGCTGGAATTATTTGGCGATGAGATTGAGAAAATCAGTCGTTTTGACCCTCTGACGGGTTCGCTAGAAGAGAATTTACAGCGCGTCACGGTTTATCCCAAGAGTCATTATGTAACGCCGCGCGAGACAGTGTTGAGCGTAATTGATGATATTCGAGACGAGTTGCGCGAGCGGCATGATGGCCTTGAATCACAAGGGAAACTCGTTGAGGCACAGCGTTTAAAACAACGCACCGAATATGATTTAGAAATGATGCGAGAGCTGGGCTACTGTACCGGAATAGAAAATTACTCGCGTTATCTGTCGGGCCGAAAAGAAGGCGAGGCGCCTCCCACGCTAATGGACTATCTGCCCAAAGATGGTTTATTGTTCATTGATGAAAGCCACGTGATGGTGCCGCAAGTCGGGGCGATGTATAAGGGTGATCGTTCGCGTAAAAACACCTTGGTCGAGTATGGTTTTAGGCTACCATCGGCGCGCGATAATCGGCCATTGACCTTTCAGGAATTTGAGGCATTGATTCCGCAAACGGTATTTGTTTCTGCGACACCGGGCAACTATGAACTTGAACACGCGCCAGACGTGATTGACCAGGTGGTTCGTCCGACTGGCTTGGTTGATCCCGAAGTCGAAATCCGGCCAGTGGAAACGCAAGTTGACGACTTGATGTCAGAAATCATTCTACGCGCCAATCGCAATGAGCGCGTGCTGGTGACGACCATTACCAAGCGAATGTCTGAGGATTTGGCGGACTATTATGATGCGCAAGGGCTGCGCGTTCGCTATTTACATTCTGATATCGAGACGGTCGAGCGCGTAGAGATTATTCGGGATTTGCGACTCGGTAAGTTCGATGTTTTGATCGGTATCAACCTGCTACGTGAAGGCTTGGATATTCCTGAAGTTTCCTTGGTCGCGATCCTGGATGCGGATAAGCAGGGCTTCCTACGTTCAACCCGTTCCTTGATACAAACCATCGGACGCGCGGCGCGTCACGTGAGCGGCCGCGCGATTTTATATGCTGATAATGAAACCAATGCAATTCGGCAAGCACTTGACGAGACCGATCGCCGTCGCGATCGGCAAATCGAGCATAATCGAATAAATAATATTACCCCTAAAGGTGTGGTTAAGCCGGTACGGGATATTATCGACGGTATTGAAGTGTCGGTAGACACGAGTAGGGATCAGGGTTTTGCGAAGGCGGCAGAAGAAATCGCCGCATATCAATCGAATACCCCTGCGCAATGGGGTAAACTGGTTACCAAGCTTGAAAAACAAATGTATGCGCACGCGAGGAGCCTTGAATTTGAGCAAGCGGGTGCGATTCGAGACCAAATTAAGCAAATCCGAGATCAACATCTCAAATCCGTTTTTTAGTTTGGCGGGAACTCCGTAAACGTTTTATAGTGAACAATTAAATGCAATTTTTATACAGTGTGTTCGGTTTTATTTTGGCCATAGGGATACTGGTCACAATCCATGAGTTCGGGCATTTTTGGGTTGCCCGAAAAGTCGGGGTAAAAGTGCTACGTTTTTCCGTGGGCTTTGGTAAACCTTTGCTGACATGGAAGCGCAAAAATGATGAAACAGAATATGTACTGGCTGCGATCCCGCTTGGGGGCTATGTCAAAATGCTCGATGAACGCGTTGATAAAGTCGACGCTGCGGATAAACACCTTGCCTTTAATCAGCAGAGCCTTTCTAAACGCACTGCCATCGTGGCGGCGGGGCCGCTAGCAAACTTCTTATTTGCGATCATTGCAATGTGGGGCCTATATCTAGTGGGCATACAAGATCATCCCGCCGTGATCGGTAGTGTGCAGGCCGATACTGTCGCTGAGCGAGCAGGCTTTGTGTCGGGCGAGCGTATCGTTGCAGTGGATGGCAAGAAAACTTGGGGCTGGCAGGATTCGCAGCTCTACCTCATTCATAAAGTATTTCAGGAAAAGACGGTTCAATTCACCCTTGAAGACGAGCGCAATGGCGCGCAGCGGGTGCTGGATGTCGATATGTCTTCGATTAGCAGTAATGCGGTCAGCCGTGGTGTCTTATCACAAGGCTTGGGCTTATTGCCCGCTCAACTCAGCAATATTATTTCCGATGTGGTTGCAGGCAAGCCCGCACAAGTTGCCGGTTTGCAGGGCGGGGATCAGATCATTCAAATCAATGATGTCATGATTTCGGATTGGAAAGACTTGGTTGAATCGATCAGCGCCTTGCCCGATAAAGTGATTTCGCTCAGCTATCGGCGCGATGAGCAAACTATCAATACCGCTATGCAGGTTGGCAGCATAGAGATCGAAGGTAAGCAATACGGACAGATTGGTGTCTACCCCTCCCGGCATAGTTACACCACTGGCGTCGGTGAAGGTTTGGCCAAGGCGGTTGATTACACCTGGCGTTTTACCGTGGTCAGCCTTTGGTCTTTCGGCAAGATGTTTACCCGTGAAGTCAGTTCTGAGAATTTATCTGGCCCGATTACCATTGCGAATATTGCGGGCGCAACCGTGCAGCGGGGCTGGGCTGATTTTGTATCGTTCTTGGTGATCATTAGCATCTCGCTTGGGCTGATAAATTTGTTACCGATTCCGGTGCTCGATGGCGGGCATTTAATGTTCTTTGCTATTGAGGCAATCAAAGGCAGCCCGGTTTCTGAGCGGGTGATGCTATGGGGGCAGCAAATCGGGATTGGCATGTTACTTCTTTTGATGTCATTCGCATTTTACAATGATATTATTCGTTTGATTTCCTAAGCATTGAACGCTTTTCGCACGGTGCTAGACCGAACCTATTTGATACCAAAAATAATGCTAAAAAATATTACCCTAAGTATTGCGCTACTACTTTTTGCGAATCGTAGCTTTCGCAATTGAGCCATTTGTTATTACAGATGTTAAGGTGGTGGGGAATGGACGCTTAGATGATGGAACAATCTTTCAATTACTTGCCGCTTAAGGTCGGTGATGAGGTCAACGACGAAGAAGCACGCCTGAGTATAAAGGCTCTATTTGAGACGGGGTTTTTCCGCAATGTAAAGCTCGTCAAAGAAGGGACTGTGTTGCGGGTTGAGGTTGAAGAGCGACCTTCAATCGCAGGGATTAAATTGGTCGGGAACAAGGATCTTAAGTCCGATCAAATTAATGAAATGCTTAAATCTGCGGATTTAAGCGAGGGGCGAATTTTTAACCAGCGCCGTTTAAACGAAATCACCAAAGCTTTATCTGATGAGTATTTTGCGCGCGGGCGATATTCTGCGGTGATCCAGCAAGAAATTACAGTTTTAGATCAAAATCGTGCGCGAATCACCCTCAATATTGACGAGGGACGTGTTGCGACAATCAAAACCATCAGTATCGTTGGCAATGAGGCGTTTACAGACAAGCAACTCGCCAAGCATATGAAGTTGACGAATAAGCGCGGCCTGGGTTTATCTCGCCGAGATCTATATTCCAAAGAAAAACTAGAGGGCGATATTGAATCGCTTCGCGCCTTTTATACTGATCGCGGCTATTTTGAATTTGATGTGCGATCAAATAATGTCACCATTAGCCCAAATAAGCAAAATATCAGCCTATTTATCAGTCTGAATGAGGGGCCGCAATACCAAGTGGGTGACTTAAAGTTAACGGGCGCTGACAGCATGGGGCTAGATTCCGCTGCTTTATTTGAAAATATTAAATCTAAAGACGTGTTTTCACGGAAAATTATCAGCGATATTCGTAAATCGATCAGTGAAACGCTGTCGGACAAAGGTTTTGGTGCGGCGAGTGTATCGCCGAATACCTCAGTAAATCAGGCTGAGCAAACCATCGATGTAGACTTTGTGGTGGAGACTGGGCCCCGCTTATATGTAAGGCGAGTCAATATTGTCGGAAATACTGTCACCCAAGATGATGTCATTCGCCGTGAAATGCGACAACTCGAGGGCGGGCGATTTTCAGCAGCAGACGTCAGACGCTCCCAAGAACGCCTACAACGAATCGGCTATTTCGATAGTGTGAGGTTGGATGCGGTGCCCGTTGCGGGTGTGCCCGATCAAGTCGATATTGTGGTCACAGTCAAGGAAAGCGCCTCAACGGGAAGTATTAGTTTTGCGCTGGGTTACGCGGATGTTGAAGGCGCAATTTATCAGCTGGGTTATAACCAAAGAAATTTCTTGGGCACGGGGCGGGAGCTGGTGGTTAAGCTGGATAACTCGAGTGTGACAGATGTATATGAATTGCGTTATACCAATCCGTATTACACCCCCAGCGGGGTAAGCAGGGGATTCTTCTTGACCTCAACAACGGTCGATTCTTCGGCGGCAGAAACAGCAGAGTATTTTGCGGATTCGATCGAAGTTGGAGTGAACTATCGGGTGCCAGTTTCAGAAACCAACGCGATCAATTTAGCCCTGTTTGCGGAAAACATAAAGCTTGAGAAATCGGATGAATCACCCCCTGAGATACTGAGTTTTATTGCGCAAAATCCTGACAACACAAATATAGGTTTTCGAGCCTCGTTTTCTAAGGATACGCTCAACGACTTCATTTTTCCCACCTCGGGTTCACGTGCGTCGATTTCCTTGGACGCCTCGGTGCCAGGCAGTGAACTTGAGTATTATAAATTGAACCTAAGTGGCTCTAAATATCTAGCCTTATCACGTTCGGGTTACAGTATCCGTTCACGTATAAAATTGGGTTATGGAGGGGGATATGGCGACAATGATTCACTGCCTTTTTACAAACATTACTTTGCCGGCGGCCCAACCACCGTTCGTGGGTTTCGGGCAAAATCTTTGGGTCCTTTAGACACAGGTACAACACCTGAACCTTTGGGTGGTGATCGTCGTGTGTTGGCCACGTTTGAACTACTGATGCCAAAATTTGGTTCAGTGGGTGCGAAAGATAAACGTGTGACGGCATTTGTTGATGCTGGAATGGTGTTTGGCGGTGGTGAAAATATTGATACTGGCGCATTGCGATATAGCGCGGGAATAGCCTTGCAGTGGTACAATATCTTAGGCCCTTTAGCACTGAGCTATGCCGTGCCGCTAAACGAAAAAGACGGTGATAATCTTCAAAAGTTTCAAATCTCTCTGGGCACGCTTTTTAGATAAGCGATTCTAAATTTCTCAAATGATCAATTATGCTTAAAAAAATTTGTATTGCTGTCGCCGTCATTAGCGCCTTCGCATCCCCCACAATTTATGCGGAAAAGATTGGTTATGTCAACGCCGTGGAGCTGGTCGAAACCGCGCCACAGGGTAAAAAGGCGCTGAAAGAACTAGAAGATGAATTTAGCGACAGGGAGCGAGCCGTATTATCGTTACGAGACGAGGCTGTGGCCTTAGAGCAGTCGATCACTAAGAATGGCTTGTTGTTAGGCGATACGGAGAAAACCGAACAGACCAAAAAATTAGTCGAGTTGCAGCGTCGCTTACAACGCGAGCAGCGCGAACTGAGCGAAGATTTTAATTTGCGGCGTAACGAGGCACTGGCAAAATTACAAAAAATTGTTACCGATGCGGTCATTGAGGTCGCCAAAGCACAAAACTACGATATCGTGTTTCAGCAAGCCGTCTGGTTTAAGCCAAGCATCGATATGACGCAGGCGGTATTGGATCATCTGGAGAAAAATGAAAAGTAATGGCGCCGCCATTAACTTTCACGCTGGCCGAGCTAGCCGCTTGTTGTGATGGCCGAATAGTTGGCCACGAGCAAACGAAAATTCAGGGGCTTAAAAATTTACGCCAAGCCGACGCAAGGCATTTAAGCCTGTTTACGGATAAGCGATACGCTGACCAAGCAAAACATTCAAAAGCCGCGGCGGTGATCACTAGCGAAGCCCTGTCCGACCATTACACAGGGAACAAATTAATCGCTGAGAATCCTTTGCTCGCTTTGGCAATGATACTAAACAAGTTTGAACCCGCAGAAGGGCAGATCAATACTCAAGGTCACATTTGTGCAAGCGCGCGGGTGAGTCGGTCGGCCAGCGTTCATCCGAGCGTGACAATCGGAGCGAATGTTTCGATTGGTAAGCATGTAATGCTGGAAGAAGGGGTCAGCATTGGTGCGGGCTCAGTGATACAAGACAATGTGCATATTGGCGTAAAGACGCAAATTGATGCCAATGTGACGATTTATCGGGCCTGTGTGCTCGGCGAACGTTGCCATCTTAGCGCGGGGGTCGTGATTGGTGCGGATGGTTTTGGTTTTGCCGAGGATCAGCGTGGTAGCGCTGCAAAGTGGGTGCCTATTCCTCAGATCGCCAAGGTACGGATAGGCGATGAGGTACATATCGGCGCAAATACCGCCATCGATCGAGGCAGCCTCGAGGATACGTGTATCGGCAACGGAGTTATTATCGATAATTTAGTGCAGATTGGTCATAATGTGCAGATTGGTGCGCATACGGCAATTGCCGGTTGTGCGGCGATTGCGGGCAGCACACATATTGGCAAACATTGTAAAATAGGTGGCTGTGTTGCGATCGACGGGCATCTTAAAATCGCTGACAATGTCACGGTATTGGCCAAATCGTTACTGACAAAATCTGTTGACAAAGCGGGCGTCTACTCTTCTGCGATGCCCGCGATGCCCGTTCTACAATGGCGGAAATTATTGGCGCGGTTCAGATTGCAATCCGGTGGATAACAATTAGACTAAAATAGAGCATAAAGAGCATGAGCGAAGAAATAAATATATACGAAGTCCTCAAAATACTGCCGCATCGCTATCCATTTTTAATGGTCGATCGGGTCTTAGAGTATGAGATAGATTCGCACTTAACTGCGATTAAGAATGTGACGATCAACGAGCCTTTTTTTGCCGGTCATTTTCCGCATCGCCCGGTGTTTCCGGGTGTCATGATAATTGAGGCGATGGCACAAGCTTCGGCTATCCTAGCCAGTCTCGGTATAAAAGCAAAAGCGGATGAGACAACCGTGTATTTATTCGCGGCAACCGACAAAGTCCGGTTTAAGCGACAAGTCGAGCCAGGCGATCAGATGCAGTTAAATGTTCAGCTGGATAGGCAGAAAGGTAGAATTTGGAAAACATCCGCGACAGCGACGGTGGATGGAAACCTATGCGCAAGGGCGCAGATTACTTTTACCTATCAAAATCTGTGAATTACGTTTGGCCGATACAATTGTTTTTAAGTGGCGGGTCCCCGTGAATCTGATCGAAAATGATTGACGAACGCGCGGTGGTGCATCCGGGCGCCCAAATTGGTGATAACGTTTCGATTGGCCCCTTTGCAATCATAGAGGAAGATGTTGTCATCGGGTCTGCCTGTGTTATCGAGGCGCATGCGATTGTTAGAAACCACACTACGATGGGTAAGGAAAACCACATATTCCAATTCGCATCGGTGGGTGAGAAGCCACAATACAAGGCGCTTACCGACGGCAGAAGCGAGCTCACGATTGGAGACAGAAATACCATACGTGAAAACGTCACGATTAATAAGGGCACTCCTGAGCACGGCGGGATCACCACAATCGGAGATGATAATTTTATTATGGCATACGTGCATATTGCCCACGATTGTCATGTCGCGAATCAAACGGTTTTTGCCAACGGCGCGAGCCTTGCTGGTCACGTTAATGTTGAGGACTATGCGATCTTGGGCGGCTTCTCACTGATCCATCAGTTTTGTAATATTGGCGCCCATTGCATCACGGGCATTGGGACAGTTTGTTTTAAAGATATCCCGCCTTTTGTAATCGCCTCGGGCAGCCCCGCCGAACCCTTCGGCATTAATAAACGAGGCTTGCGTAGACGGGATTTTGACGAAGACAGCATTGCGCTACTCAATAGAGCCTATAAATTGCTCTATCGACGGAACTTAGATGCGCAATCTGCGCGCAAGGCAATCATGGAGCTGTCTAAAGATGACGCCCATATTGCGCATATTTGCCAATTTTTGAGCAATAGCGAACGAGGTATTATTCGCCGAAAAGCGGATTAGTGAAGCCAATTCAGAACATTGTGCCGCCGTGCGGATAGCCATTGTTGCAGGCGAGCCGTCTGGAGATATACTTGCAGCGGGATTGATTCAGCAAATCAAGCAGCAGCGACCAGACGCGAGCTTTTACGGTATTGGTGGCGAGCAGATGCAAGCGCAAGGTTTCGATGTGAGATATTCGATGGACAGTATCGCGGTCATGGGTTTCGAATCAGTTTTAAAAGATATTAGAAATATTCTAAAAATCCGCAGGGCACTGACCAATGAAGTGCTTAACGATATGCCGGATTGTTTTATCGGTGTGGATGTGCCGGATTTTAATTTGTCCCTAGAGTTAAAATTACGCCGGGCAGGGATTCCCGTCGTACATTACGTCAGTCCTTCGGTATGGGCGTGGCGCGGCTATCGAATTAAAAAAATTAAGCGTGCGGTCGATCATATGCTCACGCTATTTCCATTTGAACAAAGCTACTATCAACATCATGGCATAGCTGCAACTTTTGTTGGGCATCCCACCGCGGACAAAGCAGCCATGTCAGAGGCGCAAAATGATCTTGAGAAAAGGCTAAATACGATCGCGATACTGCCGGGCAGCCGCCGCTGCTGAAGTGGCGGGTTTGTTGGCCGATATTATTGCAAGCGGCGGGGTTGATTCATCAGCATTATCCCAAAATTCAATTTGTACTGCCTTTTGCAAATAAGCAGCTTAAGGAACAATACAGCGAGTTAGTTAACGGCTATTCCTTGCCTATCGAAATGACTTTAAAAGGTTCGGGCGCTGCCTTACAGCGTTCCACTTTATCATTAATCGCGTCGGGCACTGCTGCACTTGAAGCGATGATTTATGGTTCAATGATGGTGGTCGTGTATAAGCTGGGTTGGCTGAGCCATTTTTTGTATAACCGATTTAAGCATATCGATCATTTTTCACTACCCAATCAGCTGTTGTCTTCGCCTGAAGTGCCAGAATTATCGCAAGCGGATGTTACGCCCGAGAATATTTTTGCAGCGGCGCGCCAGTATTTAGATGATCCTGAAAAGGTGGCCAGATTGGCGCAAGAGTTTTCAGACGTTAGTGCAGGCTTAAGACAAAACACAGATCAATTGGCTGCTGGCGCAGTGCTAAAGCTCATTGATAGTCCTCAGTAATAATGCAATCTAACAAGCTCATCGCAGGCGTAGATGAAGCAGGGCGCGGCCCCTTGGCTGGTTCGGTTGTCGCGGCAGCCGTGATTTTGCCGCAGGCTTACACACTAGAAGGTTTGACCGATTCAAAGAAATTATCTGCTCGCCAAAGACAAACATTAGAGGGCGAAATAAAGGCTCAAGCAGTGGCCTGGGCGGTGGCCGAATCTAGCTGTACAGAAATTGATGAAATCAATATTTTACAAGCCTCTTTGTTGGCAATGAAGCGCGCAGTATTGATGTTGGAACTCGTTCCGGATCATGTTTTGGTGGATGGGAATCATGTTCCTGACATGGATTACTCGGTAGAGTGTATTATTAAAGGCGATTTAAGTGAGCCGTGTATTTCTGCGGCCTCGATTTTGGCTAAACAAGAGAGGGATCGACAGATGGAAGCGCTTGATTTGCATTATCCCGAGTATGGTTTTGCGCAACACAAGGCCTATCCCACCGCTCAACACAAGAAAGCACTACTTAGGTTTGGTGTTTGCCCTGCGCACCGACGCAGCTATAAACCGGTACGGGAAATCTTACAAAGATGAGCAAATTTGCCCATCTACATATCCATACCGAGTATTCGCTCAGTGATAGTACGGTACGTATTAGCGACTTAATCGCCAAAGCAGTTGCTGACAAAGCGCCAGCCCTGGCCATTACGGATTTAAGCAACGTATATGGCGTCGTTAAGTTTTACAAGGCTTGTATGAATGCTGGGATCAAGCCCATTATCGGCGCCGAGGTATGGATAGAAAACCCCCTAGAAGATGCCGCTCAAGATGCCTTCGTTTTGTTGGCGACCAGTACTCGCGGCTATGTGCAACTATGTCAGTTACTCAGCAATGCGATATTACACAATAAACATTTAGGCAAGCCCATCGTGGCGCAAGATCAACTCTTGCAGGACAGCAGTGATCTCCTCGCATTACATCATTCTACTGAAGGCGAGCTGGCGCAACAAATTCTAGCCGGTGAAATGTCAATCTGCCAGGCGACGCTCGCGCATTACCAAAAATTATTTGGCGATCGTTTATATCTAGAGATATGCCGAGTTGGACATCCTGATGAGCAGCGCTATGCTGAAAATCTGCTTAGTTTGTCTCGCGAGAAATCAATTCCTTTGCTGGCAGTGAATCGTGTGCAGTTCACCGAAGAAGCAGATTATGCCGCACACGAAGTCCGTGTTTGTATCCATGATGGACGTCAGCTCGGTGATCCTCGTAGAGCGAAAAAATTCACGCCCGAGCAACATTTCAAATCGCAGGATCAGATGTGTGAACGCTTTGCTGATCTACCTGAGGCGACAGAAAACACACTGGCCGTTGCGCGGCGCTGTAATGTATTTTTCACTTTTGGAACGGATCATCTGCCGCAGTTTCCTGGCGCAGGAAATAAAACCGCTGAGGAGGTGTTAGCCGAAAATGCGCAAGCAGGTTTACAAGAACGATTGCTTGAGTTGTCACCGGAAAGTGAGCATACCGCAGAAGATTATCAGGCGCGTTTAGCGATTGAGATTGAGGTCATCAATAGCATGGAGTTCCCCGGATACTTTTTGATCGTTGCGGATTTTATCGCGTGGTCGAGGGCGCACGATGTGCCAGTGGGGCCGGGGCGTGGATCGGGGGCGGGTTCGGTCGTGGCATGGGCGCTCAAAATTACCGATATTGACCCATTGCGGTATGGTCTATTATTTGAACGATTTTTAAATCCAGAACGGGTATCAATGCCCGATTTTGACATCGACTTTTGTATGGAGGGTCGAGATCGCGTGATTGAATACGTGGCGGAATGTTACGGGCGAGATCAGGTCGCGCAAATCATAACTTTTGGCACGATGGCGGCTAAAGCCGTCATAAGAGATGTCGGCAGAGTGCTCGGACACTCCTATGGCTATGTCGATAGTATTGCTAAATTAATTCCATTTGAAGTGGGCATGACCCTGCGTAAGGCCTTTGAACAAGAGAAGGCACTTCAGCAACGTTACGATGAAGATGAGGAGGCCGCCGAGTTGTTTAAGATGGCACGTCAGCTTGAGGGCTTGTCTCGAAATGTGGGCAAACATGCCGGCGGGGTGGTCATCGCGCCGTCAAAGCTGACGGATTTCACGGCCTTGTATGCAGAATCGGAGAGCGCACAAGCGGTTACACAGCTGGATAAAGATGATCTGGAAAGTATAGGTTTGGTTAAGTTCGACTTTTTGGGCTTACGAACCTTGACGGTCATTGATTGGGCAGTCGCTTTAGCGAACAAGCTAAATTCGGCGGCAGGTCGTGATTTAGTTGAGGTGCCTGCGCAGGCATTTGTAGATGAAAAAACCTTCGATTTAATCAAAAAAGGCCAGACAGTGGCAGTATTTCAGCTTGAGTCGAGTGGGATGCGTGATCTGATTTTGCGCTTACAGCCCGATAGTTTTGAGGATTTGATTGCACTGGTTGCCTTGTATCGCCCCGGACCATTGGATTCGGGCATGGTCGAATCGTATGTGAAGCGCAAGCACGGACGTGAAAGCGTCGATTACCCCCATCCCGACACAGCCGCCATTTTGTCGGAAACCAACGGTGTTATTTTATATCAAGAGCAAGTGATGCAAATCGCTCAAGTACTGGCGGGTTATTCACTCGGTGGGGCAGATCTACTCCGGCGCGCAATGGGTAAGAAGAAACCCGAGGAAATGGCAAAGCAGCGCTCAATTTTTGTAGGCGGGGCAAAGAGCAATGGCATCGACAATAAAACGGCGGAATATATCTTTGACATGATGGAAACGTTTGCAGGCTACGGTTTTAATAAGTCACACTCCGCTGCGTATGCCTTATTATCTTTTCAAACAGCGTGGTTAAAAGCACATTATCCTTCTGCCTATATGGCGGCGACGATGTCGGCGGATATGGACAACACAGATAAAATTGTAGGCTTGATTGCAGATAGTCGGAATTTGGGGCTATCGATAAAATTTCCAGATGTTAACGGAAGCTTGTACAAGTTTGAGCCGATTGACGATACCACGATTATGTATGGTCTCGGCGCGATAAAAGGCTTGGGCGAAGCAGCGGTCGCGTCGATTGTAGAAGAGCGGAAGGCGAACGGTAGCTATAATGACATCCACGATTTTTGTAAACGCTTGGCATCTAAGAAAGTAAATAAACGTGCCATTGAAGCAATTGTCCGCTCCGGCGGCTTTGATGCGCTGGAAGCGAATCGTGCTCAGGTTTTTGCAGATTTGCCGCGCGCAATGGAAATTGCCGATCAATATAGCCAAAATCAAGATGCCGGTCAGAGTGATTTATTTGGATTGAGTGTCGCAAATGTAATCAGCGAACCAAAGATGGTCGGCGAGTGGAATGAATTGCGTCGCTTAAGCGAGGAGCGAGAAGCACTGGGGCTGTATTTGTCCGGTCATCCCTTTGACTATTATCGCTCAGAGCTAGAGACTATTTCAGATATGCGACTGTGTGAGCGAATACAAAAGCCACTATCGAATGCAGTCATCGCGGGAATGATCGTCGATAGGCGGGTGATCAACACTAAACGCGGGGACAAGATGGCATTCATCAGCCTAGACGATGGACTTTCACGCGTTGAAATCAGCATATTTTCTGAATTATATGCACTGTGCGAGTCCTTGTTGACCAAGGATAAAATCTTAATCGTAACAGGGGAGTTAAAACGCAAAGAGGCAGGTGGGCAATTCGAAATGATTGCGCAAAGTGCTTCAGATATTGAAGATTTGCGTCGAGAAAAACTGCAAGCAATTCGACTGAATATAAAGGCTAAGCATCTACAATCAGGCCTGTTTGATGCGCTTAAGTCGGTTTTAACAAACTATACCGAAGATGGCACTGTCATGGTTGAAATTGTTTATCAACAAGGCAACGGCGTACAAGGCTTGCTACAACTCGGCGATGCGTGGCGACTCAAGCTTTCTGATGAATTGTTAGACCAACTGAACGAATTGCTTGATGAAGATACTATTCGTTATGTTTACGATAAAAACCACGTTAAGAGCGGTTTGACTTATCAGGCGCCGTTACCAAAGTTTAACTATACACGCCGCAATAACAATAAACCCCAAGCAGCCGCAAACTACGCATAAACTTGGTTTCTGAGCAAAGATCAATCGCTTGCTGATCGCATCTATTCGAGCATGCTTGAATTGAAAGTGTCTTAAAGTGTCTTACAGTGTCTTACAGTGTCTTTAAGAAGCCTTGCTGGTGCTGGCCATACTTGCTTTTGTGCCAGTAATACTGGTGGCACTGGCACTGGCGCTGGTATTGGCACTGGCGGTATTTGCCTGTGATTTACTGACGCTTTCGCCCTCAAAACTACAGTTTTGGTCAATCGTCAGGTTATTAGAAATAACTTTTCCGCGCATCGTGCCACCGGCTAGAATTTCGACGTGCTCGCATTCTGCAGTGCCGTGAAATAAGCCTGTGATGCTTAATTTATTTGCCGAAACATCGCCATAAATGTTGCCCGATTGACCAATCGTAACGGTGCCCTTGGCGTTGATTTTACCCCGATGATTACCGTCTATGTGTAGCGCACAATTAGAGCTTATAGTGCCCTTGATTTTAGTGCTACTTGAGATAATTGTAGAGTCGGTCTTGATATCTGTTTGTTGATCAGGCTTATTAAAGATTGCCATTGAATGCCTCTTACTTTGGTGAAAATTTCCTGGTTACCAAACTCCCAGGTTAAAAAATCGATTGGGTCAAGCGCTTTACTCAAATGCCTGACTTCATAATGTAGGTGTGGGCCGTCGGAACGCCCGGTATTGCCTGTGAATCCAATCAAATCTCCTTTTTGAACGACATCACCCACCTTTACTTTAAGCTCTGATAAATGGGCGTAGCGTGATTCAAAGCCAAAATTATGGGCAATCACGATAAGTTTGCCACTGAGCTTATTAGGCGCTGATTGCTTGACCACACCGTCGGCGGTGGCGTATAGGTTGGTGCCTTTCGCAGCTTTTAAATCGATACCATTGTGAAAACTTGCTTGTTTCGTAGTGGGGTGTTTCCGTTTTCCAAATTTGCTGGTGATACCAATATTTCTAGTCGGATAGCCGTTTGGAATGCTGTCATGTAAGATTCTTTGTTGGCTAATACTGAGACTGGCCAATGTGATTCTGTCTTCTAAAGCTATCGACTCTCCAGATTCGTCTCCATCTAAGCCAATACTCTCCTCCAACAAGATAACCCGGTCATCTAGCTCGACGAAATCCAATTCTTTAGAGACGAAGTGGTTTGAGATTGCGGTCAGGCGGTCGAGGATAGTCGACTCTAGCTCAGCATTTACCCCACTGATTTGCTCCATCTGAGCGAGCACAACACTCATCAACTCTCGTTCTGTGCCACTGAGTTTAAGGGTTTGATTAAGCGTGGAATTTTTGGATGTTAATCTAACAAAAGCGTCTTCGAGTGAACTGGCCAAGGATTTCGTCTGAATCAATTCATCCTTTTGATTGAAGACGATCAAGTTGCTGGTAATCAACGCGAAGCTAAGCGTTGCAGTTGCGCCAATGATGAGTTTTTTTACTAATTTGGGTATCTTAAAGTGTCGAGTGCCACTTTTATCGCTTACCGTGATTAGAAAATACTTGTCGTTTTGGTTTTTACTCTTATTCTTATTTTTCTTAAGCATGTTGAATAGGGGTGGCAATTTTGTTCAGCCTGATTTAGCTATAAGTATTGCTAAAACGCTGATAGTTTTTATGCAGTCGCAACACATGTTTGACGTAGGACTGTGTTTCTGGATAAGGCGGAATTCCCGCGTAACGCGAGACCGCAGTTTCGCCTGCATTATACGCGGCAAGCGCTAAGCGCACATCGTTATTATACTGTTTCATTAAGTGAGAGAAAAATGCAATTCCGCCGCGGAGGTTTTGATACGCATCGTAGGGGTTAATAACCTCGTAATTATTTGCGGTGGCAGGCATGAGCTGCATTAAGCCTTGCGCGCCTTTCGGGGACAAAGCATGGGGATTGAAATCTGACTCGACTTGCACAATCGCTTTGATCAAGGCGCGATCCTGATGATAGTTATCAGCAAGATTGAAAATGGTTATATCAAACACACTGGCGCGAGGCTGCAGATTCCGCGTCTTAAATTCATACTGTAGCGGCCGCAGAACGCGAATAGGTATTCTGGGCGTATAGGTTTTGACTAATCTTAATTTTGCGTCACGATTGGGGTGATCGCTGATAACGCGCGTGCCATTTTCTGCTTCGTAAATATACACCTTCGCCGCACTTGCTGAGGGGATCAACAAGTAACTCAAGCAAATTAGCGATGTCAAAAAAGCTCTAAACATGTATTAAGGGGTCAAAAAGGCGCGCAATTTTAACAGTTTAAGCGGTATTTTTCTATGCTTGTGTATCGCCAGTCAAATCCTAGCTAAATATGGGTGAGCTGGATCAAAAATGCGGCAAAAAAAGTTAATAGAATGACACCTTCGATACGCCTAATCTTGCGGTCATTCATTACAAAGAACAATAAGAAGAAAGCTGCGGCACTTGACAGTAACAAGTAATGAAGTAATGGCCCACTCATAAAGATTGGCTTGAACACGGAGATCAATCCAAAAATTCCCAAATAGTCAAAAATATTTGAGCCGATAATTTCTCCAAATAGGCTGTCTGTATTATTCTTCTTAACCAACATGATCGCAGTGGCAATTTCTGGAATCGAGGTTCCGATTGCCAATAAACTGGTGGCAAGCTTCGCGCTCGATAAGCCCAATATATCAGCGCCATTGGACAGAGAGGTCACCACGAAATCTCCCGATAGAAATAGGCAGGCTAAATTGATGAGCAACAAACCGAGCAGTCTCGGCATGGAATGAGCCTTAGATGCATTGTTATCGTCATCATCCCTATCATCGGCAGACGGCTTGTTGCCGTGGCGAATATTATGGTGTAAATAAAAGCCCAGCATGACAAGTAGCACAGCGCCTTCTAGTCTGGAGAAATGGCCATCGTAAAGACTAAACGCGGTGAGTAGGACGGCTCCAAAGAATACGCTCATTTGAGTGGCGAGCACTTCCCGATGAACTGCAAGCGCTTGTGTGGCGAATAAGGCCGCGATGCCAACGCCCAATAAACAGTTCGCAACCACCGTGCCAAGAACATTGCCCACAATTATTTCTGGCTGGTTATTTAAGGCAGCGCCGATCGAGGAAAATAATTCAGGTGCTGAGGTGCCGATAGCGATGATAAGGATGCCGGTGTTTAATTTACTCAGCCCCATGCGATCACCCACGATAACCGCCATATCCGTGAATACGTCTGCCGCGCGGACAAGTACAATCAAACTAATAATAAATAGGCCAATTTCAATTCCGATGCTGCTGGAATGACCACGCAAGGTAATAAGGCCAAAACCCGCGGCGAGCGCAGCGATATTAATGAGGCTCTTGGTTTTGGCCGGGCCTAATAAAGACGAATTTGACATGGAATCTATAGCGTATAGAGGGAGTGGTTATTGGGTGTCTTGGCTTAATATCTGCGGCTTAATTAGCGCAGTTGTTCTAGATAATCTCTCGCCTTGATGTGTTGCTTGTCCGCAGCCGATTGTATCCAGTATAAAGCAAGGGTTTCATTACGATCAATCAGAATGCCATCAAGATAGTGCAAGCCCAGTTGATATTGGGCCTGTGGCTGACCATTTTTTGCGCTGCGCTGGACAAATTCAAAGGCGCGTTGGTCGTTGCGCTCGACCCCTAAACCTTGTTCATAAAGGCGCGCTAGTTGTAGTTCAGCGCCAGCGCTACCGGCATCTGCAGCCGATAACCAAAGTGTGTGAGCTTTCGCATAATTCTTTTGGTCAAAGGCTTCGCTGGCGAAGGCAAGCATGCTGCTTAAACTTGGGTTGCTGATCTGATCAGCGTTATCGACTAAATCACTGTCGATATCAAACTTTGATTCCTCAAAAATGCTTTCTAAGAAATCGTGTGCTTGTGAATGGCCGTTATCGCTGGCGCGACGAAACCACTTGACTCCCTCATCTGCCTGCTTGCGAACGCCGTCACCATTCCATAGCAGAACTGCCAAGTTAAATTGAGCTTGCGTGTGGTTCTGCCTCGCGGCACGTTCCCACCAAATACGTGCGCGTTCATTGTCTTTTTGCACACCGTTTCCGGTGTAATACGCTAAGGCTAAATTGTGTTGACCCATGGCAAGCCCAGCATCCCCTGCGCGCCTGAATAAGTTCACCGCGCGTTCGGGGTCTGCGGCGCCGCCAATTCCCTTTGACAGCAAAATTCCCAAATTGAAGATCGCGCTGAGATTGGCGTTTTTGGCGCCGAGTTCCCAATGTTTCCGAGCCTGTTTAAATTCCTTATTTTGATAGGATTGAACGCCCAATTCGTAATCAGACGCCGCTATTAGCGTCCCGGAAAATAAAACGCTAAGGAGTATAGCTCCTTTATATAAAAAGCCAGTGAACTGAGGTAAATAGGGGCTTGGCACGATAAGGTTTGGTGGAATGCAAGGAGTGAAATATTTAGCGCAATTATACGCATTTTGAGACGCTAGATGGCTGTGTTTGCGGGGCTTGCTATGGTAAACTTTAACGCTTGTTTTAAAGGCACAAATAGCGGTTAAATTAAACCCCGCTTTACGTGGAAATCCCTCCATTTTCGATCTCTTAACTTAGCCAAAACCATTATGACAGATCAGATCATTGCGAAAGAAATGATTTCCGCAAATATCGAGCAAGAAATGCGTCAATCATATCTTGATTATGCGATGAGCGTGATCGTTGGGCGTGCTTTGCCCGATGTGCGCGATGGTCTAAAGCCCGTTCATCGTCGCGTTTTATTTGCGATGGAAGAACTGAGTAACGCTTGGAATAAGCCGTATAAAAAATCTGCGCGCGTGGTCGGTGACGTGATCGGTAAATACCACCCTCACGGCGATACAGCTGTCTACGATACCATCGTACGATTGGCGCAGGATTTCTCGATGCGTTACCCACTGATCGATGGGCAGGGTAACTTCGGTTCGGTGGATGGCGATGCGCCTGCGGCGATGCGTTATACCGAAATCCGTTTGTCGAAAGTTGCCCATGAATTGCTCGCAGACCTTGGCAAGGAAACGGTTGATTTTGGCCCCAACTACGACGAAACCGAAATGCAGCCTTTGGTGCTGCCAACACGCATCCCTGGATTGTTGGTCAATGGTTCGGCGGGTATTGCGGTCGGAATGGCCACCAATATTCCACCCCATAATCTGCGCGAAGTGATAGACGCCAGTTTGATGCTGCTCGATCAACCGGATGCGAGTATTGACGACATCATGCAGCATATACCTGGGCCAGATTTTCCCACCAGCGGAATGATTGTCGGAACTGCAGGGATACGCGAAGCGTATATGACGGGTCGTGGCCGCGCCTATGTGCGCGCACGGGCTGAAATAGAAACCAACGCTAAAGGCCGCGAGTCGATCGTGGTGCATGAATTACCTTATCAGGTCAATAAAGCGCGCTTAATGGAAAAGATTGCCGAACTGGTTAAGAACAAGCAGATAGAAGGTATCTCTGCGATCCGCGATGAGTCAGATAAAGACGGCATGCGTATGGTGGTGGAGCTGAAAAGAGGCGAGCCCGCGGAGGTGGTATTGAACCACCTGTACAAGCAGACGCGTATGCAAACCGTCTTCGGCTTGAATATGGTGGCGCTGGAGAATAATCAGCCCAAATTATTCAATCTGAAAGAAATGCTCGATGCATTTTTGCGTCATCGCCGCGAAGTGGTCACACGTCGGACTATTTTTGAACTTAAGAAGTTGCGCGGCAGGGCGCATATATTAGAAGGCTTGGCTGTCGCACTGGCAAATATTGACGAAGTTATCGCTTTGATTAAAGCTGCGCAATCGCCTGCCGAGGCAAAACAAGCCATGTTGGCGCGAAACTGGGCGCCGGGCATCGTTGAAAAGATGTTAGCGCGCGGTGATGCGAAGCTTTCTCGCCCCGATGGCTTATCCGAGCACTATGGATTAGTTAAGGCAGATTACCAGCTCTCCCCCGAACAGGCTCAAGCGATACTTGAACTACGCTTGCATCGCTTAACCGGCCTCGAGCAGGATAAAATTCGAAATGAATATGTAGAGATCATCGAGACTATCGTTGATTTGTTGGAAATTCTTGAAGATCCAGAGCGCTTGGTTTTGGTTATCAAGGAGGAACTGCTGGAGGTGCGTGAGCAATTTGGAGATGATCGGCGTACAGAAATCACCGAAGGCGCGGTCGATATTTCGATGGAAGATTTAATCGCAGAAGAAGACGTGGTGGTGACCATTTCGCATGCGGGCTACGCGAAAGCGCAGCCGATCACCGACTACCGTGCTCAGCGACGCGGCGGACGCGGAAAAATGGCGACCAAAAACAAAGAAGAAGACTTTGTAAGCCGGATGTTTGTGGCCAATACGCATGACACCCTGCTGTGCTTTTCAAGCGCTGGAAAAGTGTACTGGCTCAAGGTATTCCAGCTGCCTGTTGCGAGCCGAAGTGCGCGCGGCAAGCCGCTGGTAAATCTATTACCATTGGAGTCTGAAGAGCGTATTACTGCGGTTTTGCCGGTTCGAGATTATCTCGACGATCAGTTTATTGTGATGGCGACCGCCAATGGCACAGTCAAGAAGAGTTTATTGACCGATTACTCTAACCCCAGGGCAGGCGGCATTATTGCCCTTCGTCTGGTAGAGGGCGACGAGCTGATTAAAGTCTCGATTACCGAGGGCAAGCAACACATTATGTTGGTCAGTTCCTCTGGCAAGGCTGTGCGTTTTGATGAGTCTGATGCACGCCCATTGGGCCGTGTCGCGCGCGGTGTTAGGGGTATCCGACTGGCGGATGGGCATCAAGTTATTTCAATGATTATCTTACCCGCTGAGCAAACTCCGCCCAGTGAATCAGATGACCCCGCCGGCGAGCAAAGCTTGCTTTTTTGTACTGAAAATGGCTATGGTAAACGTACCACGATCGCTGATTTTCCTGTGCACCGGCGTGGCGGGCAGGGCGTTATCGCGATCAAGACCCCCGAGCGTAACGGCAAGGTGGTGAATGCCTGCATGGTTCAGTCCGGAGATGAAGTCATGTTAATTACAGACGGTGGCGTATTGATTCGTACTCGATCTGATGAGATATCCATTCAGGGGCGCAACACCCAAGGTGTTCGTGTCATCGCGCTGTCTAAAGACGAGCGCTTGGTCACCGTAGATCGCGTTGATGAGACACAAAACGAAGATTTAGATGGAGACCAAGAAGCAGGTGAAGAGCCAGGTGACGAGCCAGGTGTACAGGTCGGCACAGCTGAACAAGTCGAGGTGGTAGACGAATCATCAGACAGTGATGCAGAAGAAAGTGGCGACGAGGAGTAGTCCATCACCATGAGCCTGGAAAAGGATCTTAAATCGCTTAGAGATCAGATAGATGGGATTGATTCGGCCTTATTAAAGCTGCTGAATGATCGTGTTGCCTTGGCCAAAGAAATTGGTGTGATTAAGGAGAAACATAGCGAAGATTCTACCGTTATATATCGCCCTGAACGAGAAGCGCAGGTCGTGCGTCGCTTGACCGAGGAAAATACGGGTGATTTAACAGCTGAGCAGGTGAATCTGTTGTATCGAGAGGTAATGTCGATTTGCCGTGGTGCCGAGGCGCGATTACGTGTCGCGGTGTTAGGCCCTGAAGCGACCTTTACCGAAATGGCGGCATTGCAACAGTTCGGGTCTAGCGTTGAGATCGTTTATCAATCGCGCATCGATCAGGTATTTAAGGCGGTTGAAACGGGGAATACTGATTATGGTGTGGTGCCGGTAGAAAATTCAACCGAAGGTGTGGTGAGCGCGACGGCAGATATGCTGGCCACCACGTCGCTTAATATTGCGGGCGAGATTCAGCTGGCGATACATCAAGCTTTACTCAGCCAGGAAGCTTCGCTAGCTTCGGTTAAGACAATATTCTCGCACACTCAATCACTTTCTCAATGCCAGGTTTGGCTGCGTGAAAATTTACCCAATGCCAAAGTAGAAAGTGTATCCAGCAATGCGCAGGCAGCGCGCTTAGCCAGCGAAAGCGAGCATAGCGGAGCGATTGCGAGTGAGCGTGCGGCACAAACCTATAACTTAAACGTGTTGGCCAGTCATATAGAAGATAATAAGGAAAATACCACGCGTTTTCTGGTGCTTTCGCGCGAACAAGTCGCGGCCAGTGGAAAGGATAAAACCAGCCTCATTATGAGTTGTAAAAATGAGCCGGGTAGTTTGTTTAAATTATTGAAGCCCTTGCACGATCATGGCATCAGTATGCTTAAGATTGAATCACGCCCATCTAAGACAAAGCGTTGGGAGTATTTATTTTTTGTCGATGTGGAAGGTCACCAAGAGGATGAAGAGTTGAAATTGGCTTTATCAGAAGTCGAAGAAGCGGCTGAGTATTTTCGTGTATTAGGTGCCTATCCGGGTGCCGACTAAGTTTTCAGCGTGAGCGAGCCAGCCTTTCATATTGATAAGCTTGCACTGATTGGTGTCGGACTGATTGGCGGATCGTTGGTCAAAGCGCTGCGCGGGCAAAATGCTGTGGGCGAAGTGGTCGGCGTGGGCAGAAAGGTAGAAAATCTAAAGCTCGCGCAATCTATGGGCTTGCTTGATCAATATACCCACCATGTTGACGAGGCGGTAAAGGATGCTGACGTCGTGGTTTTGGCGACCCCGGTGGGTGAGTTAGAAAGCCTGCTTTCAAAGATAATGCCGAATCTGGGTCAAGACGCAGTCGTCACGGATGTCGGCAGTGTGAAAGGCGCGGTGATTGACGCAGCGCGTCGTGCGATGGGCAATCGGTTCGATCAGTTTGTTCCCGCCCATCCCATTGCTGGATCAGAAGCATCTGGCGCGGCTGCTGCACGCGCAGATTTATACAAAGATCATGTTGTCGTGATTACGCCCACGGCAGAAATGCGAACAGCCTTCGGAACTAAGGTGACGCAAATGTGGCAGGCAGTTGGGGCTGAAGTGTTTGAAATGGACATTGAGTTGCATGATCAGGTACTCGGTGTCACCAGTCATCTTCCACATGCGATTGTCTATGCCCTAATGAATTATCTATCCCAGCAAAAAGACCCACCGACTTATTATCGATTTGCTGCTGGCGGGCTGTATGATTTGACGCGAATCGCATCCAGTGATGCATTAATGTGGAAAGATATATTATTGAATAATAAGGGTAAAATTGTTGAGATCATGCGTGAATTTTCTATCGAGCTATTGCAGATAGCCGATAGTATTGACGCGGGTGATGAGGCGTTATTGTTGCAGCGTTTTGAGCGTGCCAAACAGGTTCGTGGCGAGCTGTCTAAAATCCGCAAAACAAAGTAAGGGTCAGATAAGGCAATCTTATGTCGATTGATTTTATTGTACAGCCCACAACGGACATCTCGGGGCAGCTGCGTGTGCCCGGCGATAAGTCCATCTCGCACCGATCCGTGATGCTGGGAAGCATTGCTGAGGGGCTGACGAAGGTTGGTGGTTTTTTGTGTGGCGAAGATGCCTTGGCAACAATGAACGCATTTCAAGCGATGGGCGTAGAAATACAGCGAGACCATACTAATCTGCACATTCACGGGGTGGGAAGATTAGGCTTACAGCGGCCGAGCCTAGCACTGGATTTAGGCAACTCTGGCACTGCAATGCGTTTGATGATGGGTTTGCTCGCGGGTCAAAGTTTTGACGTTGGTTTAACGGGCGACGCTTCATTACGTTCTCGGCCCATGAAGCGTATCGTCGACCCCTTGTCGTTGATGGGCGTCAAATTTAGAACGAATGACGGTAAGGCACCCCTTACGATTGAAAACACCGAGCGCCAAGGACAAGCACTTACCGCAATCGAATATGCACTGCCAATGGCAAGTGCGCAGGTCAAGTCAGCCGTTTTGCTCGCGGGTTTGTATGCCGATGGGGAAACCAGCGTGATTGAACCGGCGCCGACGCGTGATCATACCGAACGTATGTTACGGGGTTTCGGATATTCTGTAGAGACCGATGATGGGCATATTCGGCTCAAAGGGGGTGGTACATTAACGGCCACAGACATTGATATCCCCGCCGACATATCCTCTGCAGCGTTTTTTATGGTCGCTGCCGTGATCGGCGAAAAAAGCGAACTAAAATTGAATCACGTTGGGGTCAACCCTAGCCGTACCGGTATCATAAAAATATTACGTGCAATGGGTGCGGATATCGAAATACTGGGCGAGCGCGAGGTAGGGGGGGAGCCGGTTGCGGATATCATTGTTCGCGGCTCCGATTTACACGGTATCGATATACCTGAACAATGGTTGCCATCAGCGATTGATGAAATCCCTGTGATTGCCGTTGCCGCGGCTTGTGCGCGGGGCGTGACAAGACTATCTGGCGGAGAAGAGTTACGCGTTAAAGAAAGCGATCGTATCTCTGCGATTGTTTCAATGCTTTCCAGCTTGGGGGTATCAGCACAAGAAACACCCGATGGGTTTGTCATCACGGGGCGCGGGAGCGAGGCTAACACGCCGAAGGTATTTTCGGGTGGAGAGGTGAATAGTTTTGATGATCACCGCATTGCCATGGCCGCGACAATCGCATCGGTACGTGCGCGTGGCAATATTATCGTCAAAGATTGCGCCAATGTGAGCACGTCATTTCCAAATTATGTTGAAATGGCGAACTCGGTTGGGCTAAAACTCTCGTTTTCTTAGGCATGTCAGACTTAGATATTCCAGTGATTACAATAGACGGCCCAAGTGGCGTCGGTAAAGGGACGGTATCAAAATATTTAGCGTCAGCATTGGACTGGCGCTACCTTGATAGCGGTGCCTTGTATCGCATTGTTGCCTATGCAGCTTTTTCAGCAGACACTGATCTAGAGGACGTCGATGCTTTACTAAAGTTGATAGAGAAAGGGCAAATCGAATTTAGCGATGGCGCTTACTATAATGGAGATTCGGTAGAAGCTGAGATTCGCTCAGAGGCAGCAGGAAATCGCGCTTCACAGCTTGCTAGGCACCCCGAAGTTCGCGCCGCAATTGTTGATCTACAACACCGGTTTCTGGCGCGACCTGGATTGGTGGCAGATGGACGCGATATGGGGACAACGATATTCCCGCAAGCTGCGCATAAATTCTATCTTGTGGCGGATGCAGAGGAACGCGCAAAAAGACGTCATCAGCAGTTGATGGACAATGGTCTGGATGGTAATATCGCCGCCCTTTTTCAGGACATCCAGCAACGCGATGAGAGAGACATGAATCGTAGTGATTCTCCACTCTGTCCAGCGGAAGATGCGATGATTATCGATACCACTCATTTGAGCATCGATGAAGTGCTTGAGAAAGTGATTGATCGGCTGCCGTACAGCGTGTCGATCTAGCGTCGTCTTTCTATGTATAAGCTTGGGAATCCGTTCCCTTTTTATTAACCTTAACCCGGTGTGGCAAAGCGCCACGAATATTAACCATGTCAGAATCTTTTGCAGACCTACTAGAAGAAAGTATTAGTCAAATCACCATGAAAACAGGCGAGCTGGTGCTCGGTTCTGTTGTCGAAGTTGGGGATGACTACGTTATCGTTGATGCGGGGCTTAAATCCGAATCAGCGATTCCCTTAGCCGAATTTAAAAATGCCGAAGGTGAAATCACCGTTAAAGAAGGCGACGCAATTGAAGTTGCGATTGAGGCTGTAGAAGATGGACATGGGCATACACGGCTTTCACGTGAACGCGCCTTGCGTGCTCGTGCTTGGGACGATTTAGAAAAAGCGCAAATTAATGGTGATATTGTTACCGGTGTCGTAACAGGTCGCGTTAAAGGCGGGTTTACAGTTGATATCGATCACGTCCGTGCCTTCTTGCCGGGTTCTTTGGTTGACGTCACGCCGGTTAAGGACCTCGCTTACCTTGAAGATCGCGAATTAGAATTTAAGGTGATCAAGCTTGATCGCCAACGCAATAATATCGTGGTGTCTCGCCGCGCGGTGGTTGAAAGCGAATTATCAGAAGATCGTGAGAAGTTGCTCGATAGCTTGGAAGAAGGTCAAACGATTAAAGGCATCGTTAAGAATTTAACGGATTATGGTGCTTTTGTGAATTTAGGTGGCTTAGACGGTCTACTCCATATTACTGACATTTCTTGGAAACGCGTTCGCCATCCATCCGAAGTTCTAAATGTCGGTGATGAATTAGAAGTCAAAGTACTTAAGTTCGATAAAGAACAATCTCGCGTGTCGCTAGGCTTGAAACAATTAGGCGGTGACCCTTGGTTAGACCTAGAACGCCGATTCCCTCAAAGCTCTCGTCTGTTTGGTAAAGTCACGAATATCACGGATTACGGCGCCTTTGTCGAGATTGAAGATGGTGTAGAAGGCTTGGTGCATTTATCTGAAATGGACTGGACGAAGAAAAACATTCACCCCAGCAAAGTCTGCCATGTTGGTGACGAAGTCGAGGTCATGGTCTTAGAAATTGATCCTGAGCGTCGGCGTATTTCACTGGGTATGAAGCAGTGTCTACCCAATCCATGGGATGAGTTTGCATCGAAGTATAAAAAAGGCGATAAGCTCGACGGTAAAATCAGGTCAATTACTGATTTTGGTATGTTCATTGGCGTCGACGGTGGGATTGATGGTCTGGCGCACGTCAGCGATTTATCGTGGGATCGCCCCGGCGAAGAGTTGATACGTGAATTTAATAAAGGTGATGAGATCGAAGTCGTCGTATTGGCCGTAGATCCAGAGCGCGAGCGGATTTCTCTTGGTTTAAAGCAGGCGTCGGATGATCCGTTTGTCGCTTTCGCATCTCAAAACCCCAAAGGCACAGCGGTAAGCGGTAAGATTACTGAAGTCACTGCGCGCGGTGCGGTGGTAGAGCTTGCCGAAAATGTAGAAGGCTTTCTACGCGCCAGTGAGATTGGCGATGATCACGTGGCGGATGCGCGTACGGCCTTGAATGAGGGTGATGAAATCGAATCAAAAATCACCAGTATTGATCGAAAGAATCGTCGTATCACGCTATCAGTCAAAGTCCTTGATATGGACATTGAAGATCAGGCGATACAAGAATATGCATCTCAGAAAACAGAGTCAACAACGACCTTGGGCGATAAATTAAAGGCGCAGTTATCCAAGGGTGAGTAAGCAATATATTCGCTATAATTTCTAATTAACGGTTATAAAATAAGGGCTTGTGAAAACAAGCTCTTGACCTTATTATTATAGCGTTGGCTTTAAAGAGTTCTAAAATGAGTGACATAGACCTAGAAAATTTAAGTAGTATCGCTAAATCGGGCATCGTCAGCCGCCTTGCGCAGAAGCAAACGCAATTGACGGAAGAAGATGTCGAAATGGCCGTAAACAGTATTCTCGGCAATATGGTGAACGGTTTAGTCAGCGGTAGTCGGGTGGAAATCCGAGGGTTTGGGAGCTTGTCCCTGCATTTTCGTCCCCCTCGCGTTGGCCGAAATCCTAAAACGGGAGAGCAAGTAAACGTACCGGCTAAATATGTACCGCACTTTAAACCGGGCAATGAGTTAAAGAATCGCGTTGATTATAGTTAGAGACCTCAACATAATTACAGCGCAAGATAAAATGCCTAATAATTCCCAGTCTTCTCGCCAAAATATCGCGCAATAGCCCGCTATTACGCTCCATTTTGTCAAAAACCTTGAAAATATTATTTCATTTTCCTTGGCACTTAAGTGATGCAGAGGTCGCAGTTAGCTAAATGTTTAAGAAACTTTTGTACGTCCTTATTGTTATTCTAGTCATGGTTTTCGGGCTGGTTTTCGTATTGGAAAATCAAACACTCGTGACAGTAAGTTGGCAAGGCGAGAAATCTTGGGGCTTTAGTCAAGAGCGTCCGCTATCGGTAATTGTGGTTGTGAGTTTTGTATTGGGTGTTCTGCTGGGCTGGATATTTAGCCTGTGGTCCAATCTGCGCTTGCGCGGCAAACTTTATTCTTCAAATCGAAAGCTTAAGCAGGTTTCGACAAACTAATCGTTCCCCGTCAATAAATGAATCCCGCTTGGCTTATCTTGCTGTTACCGATTGCGGCAGCATCGGGTTGGTGGTTCGCTTTAAGAAAGAATAAAGACGAGGCACAAGAATCGCTTGATTTTAATCAATCCTGTTTGCAGGGCATCAATCAACTGTTAAACACTGGCGATGATGAGGCTTTGACTGAATTCCTCAATACAATGGATCAACAGCCGAGATCAGTCGAACTGCAAATCGTGTTGGGGAACTTGTGCCGCCGCAAGGGTGAATACGAGCGCGCCAGTCTTATTCATCAGGCGATATTGAATAATAGTTCACACACTCCCGAGGTACGAGAGTCAGCACGATTTGAGCTTGCCCAAGATTATCAGGCAGCGGGCTGGTTGGATCGTGCCGAAAGTTTGTACGTCGATTTACTGAATAGTCCCAAGCATCAGCGCGATACAGCTGAAAATTTACTACGGATTTATCAGCAAGAAAACGATTGGGAAAATGCCATACAGATGGCAAATTATCTCGGTAAGCTAGGCTTGTCGTCGGCTAAGTTATCTGAGCAGCTCGCGCATTTATATTGCGAGCAGTGCGAACAACATATGAAAGCGGGTCGATTTCCCGATGCGGAAAAATTTTTGCGGCAAGCAGAGAAAGCAGATCCTGCCAACCCGCGGGTGGTCATCCTCGATGGTCGAATTTCAACGTTTAAAGGCGATCACGCAAAAGCGATTTCAGCATGGAATAGATTATTGCTGCTTAATCCCGGTTATATCGGCGTAGCCATGTCACATATTCAAGATAGTTTTCAGCTTATTCGTGACCGACGCGCGTATCTCAAATTTTTGAAACAAGCGCTGAAAGCCAATGAAGACCCTGCTGTCATGTCGGCACTGCTAGAGACCCTTAAAACAGCACAGTCGCAAAGCCCGGGGAAATTTTTAGTTCAATATTTGAAAGACAAGCCAAACATCGAAGGCTTGAAGCAAATCCTACTCAATTGGCAGGAGCTTCCAACCGAAATTAGCCACCAAGAATTATTGTTTTTGGTCGAGAGCATGACTGATTTGTCGAGCGGAGAATCACCTTATCAATGCGCCGAATGTGGCTTTAAAGCGGTTAGTTTTGATTGGTCATGTCCGGGTTGCCACCAGTGGGGTTCGTATCACCGAAACCAGCAGGGTTCATCGCTTAAGCCTCGCCAGCATGGCGTCAAGGGTGTTGAGCTTGAGCCGGTTCCTGAGGATCGTCAGATGCAGCGTCAATCGGATTGGTTGCCCACAAAAACAGATCTCGGTCCATAAAGCATAAGGGATGCTAATTCCGTCTATTATTCTGTGTCTTAAGTGAATTAATTCGACTAAATCGGATAAACTCCCACGCTTAAATAATCGCGTACTTTATCCCCATGAAAATCACCGTTATCGGTACCGGCTACGTCGGTCTAGTCAGTGGCACCTGCCTCGCAGAAATGGGGCACCACGTCGTGTGCGTGGATAACGACCATGGAAAAGTTGAACGGCTTAAACAAGGCGAGATACCGATTTACGAGTATGGCCTGGAAGGCATGGTGGTCGACAATCTCAAGCAAAATCGACTCGCCTTTACAACGGATATCAATGAAGGGGTGGATCATGGGGAAATCATTTTTATTGCGGTGGGTACGCCCCCAGACGAGGACGGCTCTGCAGATTTACAATACGTACTGTCCGTTGCCGAATCGATTGGGCGGCACATGGATGAATATCGTCTCGTCGTCACCAAGTCAACCGTGCCGGTGGGTACCGCAGAAAAAGTTCGCCATGTGCTGAAAAAAGCGCTTGATGCGCGTGGAGTCGCCATTGATTTTAGCGTTGCTTCTAATCCAGAGTTTTTAAAAGAGGGCGCGGCGGTTGAAGATTTTATGAAACCTGATCGCATCGTAATTGGCACAGACGACGATCGTTCCGCGGACTTATTGAAAAAATTATACGCGCCATTTAATCGGAACCACGAACGTGTCATTTATATGGATATCCCGTCGGCGGAGCTGACTAAATATGCGGCCAACTCGATGCTCGCGACTAAAATTTCCTTTATGAATGAAATGGCGAATTTGGCCGAAATATTGGGCGCAGATATCGAGTCGGTGCGACGAGGTATTGGCTCAGATCCACGCATTGGTTATCATTTTATATACCCGGGTTGCGGCTATGGCGGCTCATGTTTCCCTAAGGATGTTCAAGCGCTCGCAAAAACGGCTGCCAGTGAAGGCTATGAGATGCGTTTGCTCAATGCGGTTGAGGCCGTGAACGACGACCAGAAGCGCAAGCCGGTTGAAAAATTGCTTAAAGAGTTGGGCGATGATTTGAGTGGCAAGACCATCGCATTGTGGGGGCTTGCGTTTAAACCTGATACCGACGATATGCGCCAAGCGCCAAGCCAGGTGGTGATTCAGGAATTGATTGCGCGGGGCGCCAAGGTCAAGGCCTTTGATCCGGTGGCGTATGAAGAAGCCGAACGAATATTCAAAGGTGAGACGAGTTTGATCATCGAACATGAGGATCCGTATGCGGTGTTGGCGAATGCCGATGCCTTGGTGGTCGTGACGGAGTGGAAGATGTTTCGCGGTGTACAACTTGGAAGGGTAAAAGAGGCGCTAAAGGGGGACATCATTATCGACGGACGTAATATTTTTAATCCTAAAACAGTGCGTGAACACGGCTTGATTTATCATGGTATTGGACGAGCATAGTCTCAAGCAGCTCGCCCAAGCGCGAGTATTGATCGTCGGCGACAGTATGCTCGATCGCTATTGGACGGGCGAGGTTACCCGAATTTCACCCGAGGCGCCCGTGCCAGTGGTGTCTGTGACTCAAGAAGAAGTGCGATTGGGCGGGGCTGCGAATGTTGCAATGAATATTGCGAGTATGAACGCAAAGCCTATTTTATTATCAGTGGTGGGGGATGATGAAGCAGGTCGAACTTTAGCGGAAATGCTCAGCGATTCCAGCATTGAATCGTGTTTACAAACCGATGATTTATTGCAAACCACGGTCAAACTTCGGCTTATGTCGAGAAACCAACAAATGGTTCGTGCAGACTTTGAGTCTACGCCCTCGGCAGCCGTGTTGGATGCTTGTTTGGCATCTTTTCAGTCTGAGCTTGCTAAAGTGGATGTTGTCTTGGTCTCTGATTATGGCAAGGGCGGAACTCGAAATATCACTGCGATGATTGCGCAAGCGCGAGCTAAAAATGTAGCTGTTTATGTCGACCCGAAAGGCTCGGATTACGCCGCGTATCGGGGAGCCAGTATGATCACCCCAAATCTGGCAGAATTTCAGCAGGTAGTGGGGCAGGTTTATGAGCTTGATGAGATTCAAGCAGCGGCGAAAAAATTAATGAATGAACTGGACTTACAGGCATGTCTGGTTACGCTAAGCGAACGCGGCATGTTACTTTGTCGTCGTGATGCAACGCCGATTCATCAGCCGACTCGGGCCCGAGAAGTGTATGACGTGACAGGTGCAGGCGATACCGTTATCGCGATGATGGCGCTGGCCCATGCCGCCCATTATGAAGATGATCAAGCGCTTGTTTTGGCAACCCATGCGGCAGGGGTGGTGGTGAGTAAGTCAGGAACCGCAGCAGCACAAATCGACGAAGTTTTGAGCAGCATGAGGAGAACTTGAGATGCTAGTGGTCACCGGTGCAGCCGGATTTATCGGCGCGAATATAGTCAAGGGTTTGAACGAATCCGGGCGTAAAGATATTCTGGGGGTGGATGATCTGAGCGAAGCTGATAAGATTAAAAACCTCGCGGATTGTGTGGTCGCGGATTATATGGATAAGGCAGAATTTAAGGACAAGACAGATGGAGGTCAATTAGACGGCAAGTTCGAGGCGATTTTTCACGAGGGTGCATGTTCGGATACGATGGCCAGTGATGGTCGCTATGTGATGCAGAATAACTACCAATATACGCGGGATCTGTATGCCTATTGTCGGCGCAATAAAACCCAGTATATTTACGCTTCATCGGCCTCGGTTTACGGTGCTGGGCAAGTGTTTAAAGAGGCGGCCGAGCACGAAGCGCCATTAAACGCCTACGCGTACTCAAAATTTGCCTTTGACCACCATCTCCGGCAGTACCCCGCAGAAGATTTTCAAGCGGTGGGCTTGAGATATTTCAATGTGTACGGGCCGCGCGAACAGCACAAGGGCCGGATGGCCTCGGTCGCCTATCATTTTTTTAATCAGTATCTTGAGAACGGCAAGCTGCAGTTATTTGAAGGTTCAGATGGTTACGATCCGGGTGAGCAGCGCCGTGATTTCATCTCTGTCGAGGACGTGGTAAAGGTCAACCTGTATTTGCTCAATAATCCAACCGTGACGAACTGTTTTTTAAACGTTGGAACGGGGCGATGCCGTAGTTTCAATGATGTTGCGATGGCGGTGATCAATACCTTGCACGAGATCGAGGGGAAACCAGCCCTTAGTTATGTCGATGCGGTTGCCAAGGGGAACTTGAGTTATATTCCGATGCCAGAGGCTTTGCGCGGTAAATATCAGAGTTATACGGAAGCAGATATTAGTGCTTTACGCGCGGCGGGCTTTACGCAAAAGTTTGACGATGTGGACGTGGGTGTCGCACGCTATGTGCGTGCGATGTGGGCACAATATCAATCTGCACAATCACAATAGAGTAGAGTACACAGTGAATAATACAGTCTTAGTCACCGGCGCGGCCGGGTTTATTGGGTCGGCCGTGGCGCGACATATACTCGGTGAACATGACGATACCGTTGTGAATATTGATTGCCTGACCTATGCGGGCAATGCGGCGACCTTTGAAAATGAGATCAGCAATGATCGCTATCACTTTGAAAAGGTTGATATTCGCTATCGAGATGCGATTGATGCGCTGTTCGAGAAGTATCAGCCTCGTGCCATCATGCACTTGGCCGCCGAATCACATGTTGACCGCTCTATTGATGGGCCGAAGGACTTTATCGATACCAATATTGTCGGCACCTACAACTTATTGGAAGCGGCAAGACATTACTACAGCGATTTAAATCCTGAAGATCAGGCGCGGTTTTGCTTTCATCACGTCTCGACGGATGAAGTATTCGGCAGTTTGGGCGATGAAGGGCTGTTTACCGAAAGCTCGCCCTACGAACCGAGCTCTCCTTACTCGGCCAGCAAAGCAGCATCGGATCACTTGGTCCGCGCATGGTTCGAGACATTTGATCTTCCCGTGGTGCTGTCAAATTGCTCAAATAATTACGGCCCTTATCAATATCCAGAGAAGTTAATTCCGGTGATTATTTCTAAAGTGCTCAATCGCGAGGCGATTCCTGTCTATGGGAGTGGTCAGAATGTACGGGACTGGTTGTATGTTGACGATCACGCCAGTGCCTTAGTGCACATCATGAATACGGGCGCGAAGGGGCGTAGCTATAATGTAGGCGGCAATGAGGAACGCAATAATATTGAGGTGGTCAAGGCGGTGTGCGCCTTATTGGATGAGATTTGTCCGGCGCATGATGGCACTGCCCATGAGCAGTTAATTGAACATGTTAAGGATCGGCCGGGGCACGATCATCGCTATGCGATTGATGCCACGCGAATAAAACAAGAGCTCGGTTGGCAGCCCAAAGAAACCTTCGATTCGGGCATGCGTAAAACCGTGCAGTGGTATTTAGATAATCAGGCTTGGGCGAATACGGTGGTGGAAGATAATTATGCGGGTGAACGTTTGGGAACCATTCAAAGCACAGGACAAGCTTCATGAGAGGCATCATTCTAGCGGGTGGATCAGGGACGCGCTTATACCCCATTACCAAGGGTGTTTCAAAGCAGCTACTCCCGGTTTACGATAAACCGATGATTTACTATCCGCTGTCGGTATTGATGCTGGCGGGGATCAAAGATATTTTGGTGATCTCAACGCCTGAAGACACACCGCGTTTTCGCCAATTGTTGGGCGATGGTGCTCAGTGGGGGATTAACCTTTCCTATGCGATTCAACCGTCTCCCGACGGCCTTGCGCAGGCATTTATCATCGGCTCGGAATTTGTCGGCAACAATAAATCAGCCTTGGTGTTAGGCGATAATATTTTTTATGGCCATCAGCTTACCGAAAGTCTGCAAAATGCGAGCCAGCTAAAGAGCGGTGCAAAGGTGTTTGCCTATCAAGTGCATGATCCAGAGCGCTATGGCGTGGTTGCCTTCGATAAAAATGGTAAAGCCTATGACCTAGAGGAAAAGCCCGAGAAACCTAAATCAGATTTCGCCGTGACGGGTTTATATTTTTACGATGAAACGGTGGTTGAACGTGCAAAAGGCTTGCAACCCTCATCGAGAGGGGAGCTGGAAATAACGGATTTAAATCGTTTGTATCTAGATGATGACAAGCTCAGTGTAGAACGTTTAGGCCGAGGCACAGCGTGGCTAGACACTGGCACCTATGATTCTTTACTGGAAGCCTCAAATTTTATTTCAACGATTGAAAATCGTCAGGGCTTGAAGGTGAGCTGTCCCGAAGAAATCGCTTGGCGTATGGGCTATATAAACGACGAAAAATTGGCTGAGTTAGCCCATGAGCTTGCGAAAAACTCCTACGGCCAATATTTGTATCGCCTATTAAAAACCAGCGCATAAGGATGAGCTCGCCGAACCGTCAATCGCATCGAGCAGGATTGATTGATGTATTTAGGCCACTGTATGATCATTTTCAGCTGATTGTCCAGCTGAGTAAACGCGGCATCGAAAGCCGCTATCGCGGTTCAGTGCTTGGAATGCTGTGGTCCTTGTTAACGCCCTTATTGATGTTGTTGGTTTACAGCTTTGTATTTAGCGTAGTGTTTAAGGCAAAGTGGAACCACCCAGGGGCGGAAGACGCTAATTTCGGGGTAATCTTGTTTTCTGGCATGATTATCCACGCTTTATTCTCGGAACCGATGGTGCTGTCGACCAGTTCAATAATAGGCAATGCGCAGTATGTTAAAAAAGTCGTGTTTCCGCTAGAGATTATGGCGTGGTCGACGGTTGCAGTGGCTGGGTTTCAAGCCCTGATCAGTTTTCTTATCTTGATCGTTTTTATGTTGATCAGCGGGATGACGATTCATCCAACTTTATTATTATTTCCAGTGATCGTGTTGCCGATGGTGTTGTTTGCGGTGGGCTTGGGATGGTTATTGTCCGGGCTAACGGTCTTTGTGCGAGATATTGCCCAATTGGTTGGCATTGTTTCCACTATATTATTGTTTATCAGTCCTGTTTTTTACACAGTTGATCGCCTGCCCGGATTATGGCAAAAACTCATCTATCTCAATCCAATCAGTTTTATTGTCGATCAGATGCGTCGAATCTCGATTTACGGCCTAATGCCGGATTGGGCAGGCTTGGCGGTGTATAGCGTTGTTGCACTGTTGCTCGCTTGGATAGGGCTTTCAGTCTTCCAGCGCTTACGTCGCGGCTTTGCTGACGTACTTTAGGACAGATGGACACCCAAGCAAAACAAATCGCAATAAAGGTCAGTGGTTTAGCGAAATGCTACCATTTGTACGACAAACCATTATCGCGAGTGATGGACTTAATATTACCCGGGCCTGCGAAAAGGCATCAGCCGTTTTGGGCTTTAAAGGATGCAAGTTTTGAGATAGAAGCAGGTCAGACGGTCGGCATTATTGGGCGTAACGGGTCGGGTAAATCAACCCTACTGGAATTGATCTGCGATACCTTATCGCCCACCGCGGGTAAGATTGAAATTAAGGGGCGAATCGCAGCACTACTCGAACTCGGCGCAGGATTTAACCCTGAGTTTACAGGCCGGGAAAATGTCTATATGAACGCCGCGATTATGGGTATCGATCGCGCCGTTATCGAAGATAAATTCGATGAAATTGAAGCCTTTGCCAATATCGGCGAATATATCAATCATCCGGTGAAAACGTATTCTAGCGGTATGTTTGTTCGCTTGGCTTTCGCGACCTCGATTCACATGGATCCTGATATTCTGATCGTTGATGAGGCCTTGGCTGTGGGTGATATTCGATTTCAACGAAAATGCTTCCGCGAATTTGAACGCTTTAAGCGCGAAGGCAAAACGATACTGTTTGTCACCCATGCAGTTGAGTTGGTCCGCAGTTATTGCGATAGTGCAATTTTTCTGCATCAAGGTGAGATTAGACGCCAAGGGAAGCCAAGAGATGTGGTGCACGATTATCTTGAACTACTATTTGGCACGGAGGACGAATCCTCGCGCCTCGGTGACGCTGGATCTGGTGAGTTAGTGCCAGCGGTCAACCCAGCGCTTGGCGCTTTGGAGGATGCACTGCCGCTCAATAGTGATCCTAAGATTGATGGGGCTAAAGGTCGACGCAGTTACAATGCTTCGGAATACCGATGGGGTGAACAACAGGCACAAATCATCGACTATTTACTTGAGTCCGGGGGGGTGAAAGACCCTATTGTTGTCCAGCAGGGTGATCAACTAAAAATCACCATGCGCGTGTATTTTTATCAGGCTCTAAATGAGTTGATATTTGGCGTTACCATCAAAACCTTGGAGGGCACAACGGTTTATGGCGCCAATACGCGTGAGCGAAATATAGTTTTACAAGATCGAAAGGCAGGTGAATCCGTAGACATCAGTTTCGTGCTGGATAATCATTTAGTACAAGGCAGCTATTTTGTATCACTCGGCGTTGCTCAACTTCACGATGCAGTTGATAATCTGGCAATAGACAGACGCTACGATTTATTTTCCATCGCAGTCGATGGGGTGCAGCCTGATTTTGGACTAGCGAATCTGAATATGCGCTTTGAGGAAGAAACGGTTGGCGACTGAGCCTCTGCTGACGCTTGATCAACCGTGGCCAACGCAACTTGCGATTGGAAAAGGTCAGTTTCAATTCATCTATGGGGCCATCACGTGGGCGGATCATCGCATTGCCTCGCTTAGTCTTGTACAGCCTGACGGTGCTGAGTATTTGTTGGAGGTATTTCCAGGCGCGAACGACAGTGAATTACGCTTTGTGCTTCGTCTTGCATGGATAGCAGACGATGCAGGAAAACATGTTCAAGTTAGTTTGAGTATTTGCGACGCTGTCAAAACCGCCGCGGTGATTATGCTTGGCGAAACCGAACTGGTCGCTGAAAATCATCCATTGCTTAAGCTGGGCGCGGTGCAGGCAATCGGTGATGAACCGCTGGTGGCGATATGCATGGCGACCTACGCACCCAAGCCAGATTCGTTCTTTCGGCAACTCGAGTCAATTATTTGTCAAAGCCACGAGAATTGGGTGTTGCTGATTGTTGATGATGCCTCGCCCGAAGTCGATTGGACAACGCTGGAAACGCTTAGATCGAGTGATCCGCGCAGAATACATCTTTTTAAGCACCGAGATAATCTCGGTTTCTATAATAATTTTGAGCGTGCTTTGTCATACGTCCCTGAGAACGCAGACTTCATTGCTTTTGCCGATCAAGACGATATCTGGTATCCCGATAAATTGCAAAAATTGATCAGCAAGCTCCAGCAGGAGCATGCAGTTCTAGCCTATAGTGATATGCGGGTCGTGCATGAATCAGGTGAGGTACTGAGCGATACCTATTGGCAGGGGCGTAAAAACGAATACCGGGATTTTGACACGCTATTGATGGCTAATACCGTAACCGGTGCGGCGAGTGTGTTTGAACGCGAGTTGCTCGATACGCTATTACCCTTTCCCAAACGTATTGGGGATGCCTTTCACGACCATTGGCTGGCATGTACTGCCTTGACTGTGGGCAAAATCGCCTATGTCAATACACCGCTATATGATTACATTCAATACGGTGATTCGGTCATTGGCCATTGCGATTTCACGCGCTGGACTTTCATGCAAAGAATAAAAAGTATGGGGAGTATTGCATTTAAATTGCTCAAACCCAAGCAAGCGAAGGCTTGGCTGGGGCAAAAAATAGGCGGCGGCTTGGCGATATATCAAGGAGAGTGCCTGCGCTTACAGACGATGGCGAACACCCTGAAAATGCGTTTACCCAGTCAAGCGCATTTATCTACCTTAAATATAATGAACGGCGGCTGGGGTTCAAGTTTCAAGCTACTCAAGTTACATTTGAAAATCTTATTCAGTGGTCGAACGACAGACGATGCTGAGTTTCGACTGGCGATGGGTTTTGCCGCGCGCGAGTTGGAAAAAAGGCGTCAAAAGATCAGGTGATTGTTTTGCCAAAAAAACTTGGCATAATCAAAAGGCGGCGCTTTGAGCGGCGAGCCTCTGCCTACCTTAAAGGTCTTATATTGGTCGCGCTATTCGGCGCTTATGTGCCTATTGCACAGGCCTATACAAAATTGGTTATTTTTGGCGATAGTTTGTCGGATACAGGGAATCATCCCGGCGCCTTATTGGGTTTGGTTTATCCGTATTACCAAAATAGAATCAGCAATGGGCCGGTAGCGGTAGACGTTTTGGCCGCAAGTCTTGGCTTAAGCGCGTCCAATTCGGGCTATCTTTTTGGCAATGGTAGCGGTTCAAATTATTCGGTTTCTGGCGCCAATGCGGCGGGCAATGATCCCCATGATTTAACCGCACAACTCAATGCCTATTTAAATCAAGCACCCGCAAACTTAGGCACCGATATATTGTATCTTGTGATGATCGGCGGCAATGATGTTCGCGATGCCGCTGCGATCAGTGATATCAATCAAGGTCGCAATGCGACCAATACGGCGGCGGATGCGGTCAAAACCGGGCTTGAACGCCTATTGCAACGGGGCGCTAAATCGATCTTGGTCAGTAATGTGCCGGATATTAGTCTTATCCCTGAGACGACGGACAGGAGCGCGAGCAATGCCGGTATTCTTAGCCGGGCGGCGCAGCTTAGTACGGCGTTTAATCAGCGCGTATCTCAACATATCAGCAACTTGGAAAGCACTCACGCACTCAACATACTTGAATTTGATTTCTTTGCTCGATTTAATTCGCTCATTTCAAATCCTGCCACCTATGGGTTTAGCAATACAAGCGAGGCCTGTTTTAACTTTTCGCCATACTACTTTCACCCCAGCTGCAATTTCGAAGGCTTTGTGTTCTTCGACAGCATACACCCCAGCGCTAAAACGCATGCTTTAATTGCGGAAACCATGTTGGCTGTGATAGAAAATGGCGAGCAGTTAGGCGTCGCGATTATCCCTGCGATCACGATTTTATTGTTGGATTGAGGGTGACAGGCTTGCAAGGGCAATTAAACTTATTCCTGAACATAGATTAGGCCTTTCGCGATGAGTTTAAGGGGTGGGCTAGTATTCTTTAGCCAATGAATGGGCCATTTACAAGCTACCATTGTCGAGTTTGAGAAAAAGTGCAGTTATCCCAAGGGTATCGCCGAGCTATGTTTGACTTCTTCCATGACAATATAAGTATGGGTTTGCATGATACCGGGCAGGGCGGTGAGTTCATTACCTAAAAACTGTCGGTAAGCGACCATATTGTCAAAACGCAACTTTAACAAGTAATCGAACCCCCCAGCAACCATATGACATTCTTGTACGGCATCGAATGATTTGAGACTGCTTGAAAATTTAGAGAACACATCTGGCGTGGTTTTATCTAGCAGTACTTGCACGAAAATTAGTAGTCCCGCGCCCAACATTTGCGCATTGAGGTGGGCGTGATATCCCTCTATATACCCCGCTCGTTCAAGACGCTTGACTCGCTCTAAACAGGGCGTTGGGCTAAGGTTTACGCGCCTTGAAAGTGCCACATTGGATATTCGACCATTTTCTTGCAAGCTCGCTAGGATGCGTCTGTCGATATTGTCTATTAGGTATTTTTTAGAATATTTGTCTGTCATATCGAATATATAAAGATTTAAATCTGGTAGAAACACAAATATAGCAGAATATATTGTAGGTCGAATGATAGGATTTAGTTTTATCACTTTCCCTGATATTGATGCCTTATCACCCGCTTACTGGCACAGAGCATCCCTTACGTGGATTGATTCGCCAGCACTACCTGGCAGACGAAAATGAAGTGGTGAACGTCTTACTACAGCATTATCGGCGGGCGTCCGTCGACCAACAAAGCATACAAGCTTCTGCCCGTGAGCAGGTCGAAAACCTAAACAGTCATAAACAGTCGCTGAGCCTAATTGATCGGTTTATGCAGGAATTTTCACTCACCAGTGACGAAGGTGTGGTGTTGATGTGTATCGCTGAAGCATTGTTACGTATTCCCGACACTAAAACCGCCGACGCATTAATACACGAGAAACTTGCGATAGGCGATTGGGAATCCCATATTGGAAGTAGTGAATCGCTACTGGTTAACGCGGCGACTTGGGGCATGATGTTGACGGGAAAGTGGATGACAAATACCGACGTAGCGAAGCGGGATATATTTGGCTCGATGCGTAGGATGATCCAAAAAAGTGGTGAGCCGGCTATACGATTGGTATTGCGTCAAGCGATGAAGATGATGGGGCAAGAATTTGTCTTAGCACAATCAATGGACGAAGCCCTTATCGCAGCTAAAAAACAGCAAGACAAAGGCTTCAGCTATTCCTATGACATGCTGGGGGAATCTGCAAAAACAAAAGCTGATGCGCGGCGTTATGCCACAGCGTATGCTGAAGCAATCACTCTGCTCTCAGCAGAGGCTAGTTCGACCGACCCAATCGCGAAAGCAGGCATTTCGATTAAGCTCAGTGCCTTGCATTGCCGTGTCGAATTCGCCCAATTCGCACGGCTTGAAACAGAACTTTATGCGGTGCTGCTGAAGCTTGCTTTGCAAGCGAAAAATGCTCAAATTGGTTTTAATATAGACGCCGAAGAAGCCGATCGCCTTGAGCTTTCCCTTACGCTGTTTGAAAGGCTTGCGTTTGCTCCTGAGCTAAGCGGTTGGGATGGACTCGGCTATGTGGTGCAGGCGTATCAGAAAAGGGCACTGCCGGTGCTAAAATGGCTAACAAATTTGGCGCAGCGAAGTAATCGGAAGTTTATGCTCAGGTTGGTAAAAGGTGCCTACTGGGATTCGGAAATTAAGCATGCCCAAGTTGCAGGGCACGAGGATTTCCCCGTGTTTACCCGCAAGGAAAATACAGATTTAAGCTACTTGGTCTGTGCGCAATATATGTTGAAAAATGTGCAGGCCTTTTATCCCCAGTTCGCCACTCACAATGCTCATACGGTTGCTTCGATTCTTCACTTTGTCGAGCAGGGCGCAGAATTTGAATTTCAGTGCTTGCATGGAATGGCCGAAGACTTGTTCGAACGGGTGGTCGCTAAAGGTCATCGTTGTCGTATTTATGCACCGGTGGGTGAGCACAAACAACTGTTGGCGTATCTTGTTCGAAGGCTACTAGAAAATGGTGCCAATACTTCTTTCGTGAATATGCTGGCAAATCGAGAACAGGACATCGAATCGATTATCGCCAGCCCTGTTGATAAGGTGAGTTCGCATACTAATCATCGGCATGGACGTATTCCGTTAGCAAGTGACTTATATATGCCTGCGTATAAAAACTCCTTGGGTGCAAACTTGGGCGATAGTGATTGGCTGGACGAGTACTACAAATATTTCACCCAGAACAAGAAGGCGCAGTGGTCGGCAAAACCGCTGATCCATGCAAAAATTCCAGCCACTACACCCGCTGTAGCGGTGATTAATCCGGCGACAAAAAAGGCAATTGGCAGCATTCGGGCGACTAGCGAAGCTCAAATCGATGCAGCTTTCTCTGCTGCGACGACCGCAACTCAGCAATGGAATGATCTTGGGGGGCGCGCTCGTGCATGCATCCTCGAGCGTGCTGCTGATCGGATTGAAGCAAACCGTTTTGAGTTGCTGGCCTTATGTCAATTGGAGGCGGGTAAAACGTTGGCAGATGCTGTAGCAGAAGTAAGAGAGGCAGTTGATTTCATGCGCTATTACGCCGCAAGAGCAAAGGATGATTTTGATACACCCCGAATATTGCCGGGGCCAACGGGTGAGCTTAACGAATATTCTTTACAGGGTAGAGGCATAGTGGTCGCGATCAGTCCGTGGAATTTTCCATTGGCGATATTTATGGGTCAAGTCAGCGCAGCATTACTAGCGGGTAATACAGTCTTGGCGAAACCGGCCGAGCAAACCTCGCTCATTGCATATCGAGCAGTTCAGATTTTATACGAGGCAGGTGTGCCGAAGAATGTGTTGCAACTATTGCCCGGCAGTGGTCAAGAGGTCGGCGCGAAATTAACTTCCGATTCAAGCGTCGACGCAGTGGTATTTACTGGCGGCACCGAAACAGCCAGGCAAATACAGACCAGTTTAAGCGAGCGACCTAACGCCCCCTTGCCCCAGCTAATGGCTGAAACTGGCGGATTGAATGCGATGATTGTTGATTCGTCAGCGTTGCTCGAGCAGGTCGTGACTGATGTTATATCATCAGCGTTTCAAAGTGCAGGTCAACGCTGTTCCGCGCTAAGAGTTTTATATGTACAGACCGATATTGCAAAGGAATTAATCACGATGATTAGCGGAGCGATGGATGCCTTGATAACAGGCGACCCCACCGATCTCGGGACGGACATTGGGCCCATTATTGACGAAGATGCCTTAATGAAGGTCGAAACTCATATCAAAAAATTCAAGAATAAGGGGCTAATTGTGCGCTCGCCCATTGGGCTTGGAAAGGGCTATTTTTGTGCCCCAGCTCTGATTGAAATCGATGGCATACACGCCCTGAAAAGAGAAATATTTGGTCCTGTTTTACATATCGTACGCTACCAATCTGATTCTCTGGATGATGCGATTGATGATATCAATCTTTCGGGTTATGGCCTAACGCTTGGCGTCCACAGTCGCATTAACAAAACGGTACAGCGGATACGGGCGCGCGCTAAAGTTGGGAACTTATACGTCAATAGAAACATTATTGGCGCGGTGGTGGGGTCGCAACCATTTGGGGGCGAGCGATTATCAGGCACAGGCCCTAAGGCGGGGGGGCCACACTATCTACACCGATTTGCTGTTGAGCGGGTGGTCAGTACCGACACTACCGCGGCAGGCGGTAATGCATCATTGCTTACATTAGATTGATTCGTCGGGTTTGAGTAATGGGCAGATAGATGATGCATGGCGCCGAATCGGTGTTGCTCATCTACAGAAAAACTTGGGAATTGAGTTGGTATGAGCAGTTATATTATGTGATCGACCAAGCATTTAATCCTACTTCTCTGACAGGGTCGGTATTATGGCCTATGCAGCAAGGTCGAAATAAGTTTCTCCAGCGCTAGAATCATCGCTAGAATCATCTTTCACTACGAGTCGCCTTACAGGTAGAATAGCGCGCCGATCCTAGACTGGGAACCCATGCACAAAGTCTCGATAGCACCGATGTTGGATGTGACGGATCGGCATTGTCGCTACTTCTTTCGCTTGTTTTCACCGCATATCCGCTTATATACGGAGATGATTCATTGCGGTGCTATCTTGTTTGGCGATAAGTCGCGGTTTTTGCATTTTCACACGGCAGAACATCCCGTCGCAATTCAGCTCGGCGGATCTGATCCTGTCCAGCTGGCTGAAGCGGCGAAAATATCAGAAGATCACGGCTTTGATGAGGTGAATTTAAATATTGGCTGCCCGAGTGATCGTGTACAAGCCGGGCGATTTGGTGCTTGTTTAATGGCAGAGCCTAATCTGGTGGCGGAGTGTGTCGCGGCGATGCAGGCGGCGGTTGATATTCCTGTGACGGTCAAGAACCGAATTGGTATCGACGATCAAGAGGCCAAGCAAAGCCTATGGAGTTTTATTGAAATTGTGTCTAAGGCGGGCTGTAAAGAATTTGCTGTTCATGCGCGCAAGGCATGGCTGAAAGGACTGAGTCCGAAGGACAACCGTAATATTCCGCCCTTGGATTATGATTTGGTCTACGCGTTGGCAAAAGACTTCCCACACTTAGAGATTGGCATTAATGGCGGGGTCAATACTTTAGCGGAAGCGAAGGCGCATTTAGTGCGGGTTGATAGCGTGATGATCGGGCGTGCTGCGATCGATAATCCATGGATGTTATCTGAGGTGCATACCCTGTTTAATGAGGGTTCAGCGCGCTTTCAGTCGCGAAGTGAGATAGTGCAGGCGTATTGTGAATATATTGATGAGCAATTGCGCCAAGGCGTTTGGCTTAAGCATATGGTTGCGCCCTTGATGGGCTTGTACAAGGGGCAGCCCAATGCTAAGACCTGGCGTCGACAGCTGGCTGAAGAATGTCGGCTAGCGGGGGCAGGTACCAACACGATTCTAAGCGCCATGTCATTGGTATCCGGTGCACAGTTGAGTGTCTAGAAACACACCTAAATCGTAAAGCGATGGAGTTAAAAAAATGAAACTAATAAAGTGGGCGCTCTGGCTATTGCTATTTGGCGTCGTTGTGCTGATTGGCGGCGCAATATTTTTAGCCAATAAAATTGACCCAAACGCGTATAAGACGCAAATTTCAAGCAAGGTTTCGTCACAGATTGGTCGCGATTTTGCCATTGAAGGTGATTTATCTTGGCGATTTTATCCTTGGCTCGGCATCACCGCCAACGGCATTAGTTTGGCTAATCGAGCCGGCTTTGCGCCCAACAACATGATCGAAGCCGAGAAGATTGAGGTTCAACTTAAGCTCATGCCCTTGCTCAGTAAGCAGCTGGATGTTGGGAAAATTAGTTTGGTCTCCCCAAACGTCAATTTATCGATTAACGAGAAGGGAGAGACTAACTGGGGCGATTTAGGGGGTGGCGCTGCTGATATGCAAGCCTTGCCCGATTCCCCGCAAGCAGCCGTTGGCGCCGCAATTGGCGGGCTGGTGATTCAGGGCATTGATGTTTCAAACGGCCGGATAGATTGGAATGATTTATCGCTGGCACAGCATTATCAGCTCAATAATTTTCAACTCAACACAGGGGCGGTATCGCCGGGTGAGCCCATTAATTTCGAGCTTCAAACAACATTGGTATACGATGGCTTAGCAGATGATGCGCGTATTGTATCGACCGGTGAGCTCTTGCTGAGCGAATCGTATGAACAGATTAGTTTGACAGATTTTAAGAGTACTGTTGGCTTGGGGGGTTCGGCGGGCGAGTTCAAAATTGATGGTCTCAACTTTGATGTGGCCAGTGGAGAGCTAAAGCTTAGCGAGACCCGCGCAACTTTTTCAGTGGACGCCTTAAACGCTGACCTGAGCGTTCCCGATCTATCCGTGTCGCTTGAAGATGGAACGATATCCGCCCCCGCGATCAGTCTCGATGTTGATGATGCACGCTTGGAGGCTACTCTGGACATTAAAGATATATTTGGTGAACTAAGCGCCAGCGGTCAATTGAGGTCAAATATATTTGATCCGCAGGGGCTGTTTAAAAAATTGGGCATCACGGCGTTGTCAGCGCTGCCAGAGACGGCAATGCGGCAATTCAAACTCGATACCCACTATAAAGCCGGTGTGTCGGCGCTCGAATTAAGCGAATTGAATCTTAAATTGGATCAATCCAACCTTAGGGGTTATCTATCTTTCAACGATTTTTCAGCTCCAGCCGTTCGCTTTGCCCTGGTAATTGATCAGCTAAATGTCGATGATTATTTAAATGAGGACAATCAGGCGGCGGCGGAATCTGTCGGGCCGGGCGCTGCCTTGGCCTTACCTTTTGCTGCGCTTAAGGGTTTAGATGTTAAAGGAGGCTTAACGATTGGTGCCTTACAAATGCAAGATTTGCGAACCAATGAAGTAGAAATTGAAATCGATACTCGCGCTGACCAAATAAAAATTAAGCCGCTGACTGCAAAGTTATATGGTGGAAAAACCGATAATACGATTCAATATGATATTTCGGGGGAAACGCCACGGGTAAACATTAAATCGAATTTAACAGACTTAGATTTGGGCGCGTTTTTGCAGGCGATGAAGATGAGCGAACGATTGGATGGCTTTGGGAATATCAATACCACGATGCAAACCTCAGGTTTGAATGCCGATGAAATGATTGCCAACCTAAATGGCAAGATTGGGGTGCTTTTGAAAGACGGAGAGATACGCGGCGTGAGTCTGCAAAAAACGCTGCTCCAAGTCGCAAAGGTGTATCAGCAATACAAGGGCGAAACGCTCGACTTAGGGGCAGAGCTTGGTGATAAAACAAAATATTCAGATTTGAGTGCAGATATTGATATAAAGCAGGGCATACTGCGAACAAATAATATCGATCTAAAGGCGCCAGGCTTACGCGTGGCGGGTGGAGGTTCGATTGATTTAAATACAGAGGCAATAAATTTAAGTCTAAATATCATTGTGGTCGACAGCTTCGAAGGCCAGGGAGGCTTGTCCGCCTCTGAGCTTAAGGGTGAAACAATACCGCTAAAAATCAGCGGAACGCTGGCCTCTCCGCGTATTCGTCCTGATTTGAGTAAGCTATTAAAACGCCAACTGGAACGTAAGCTCGGTGAGAAATATTTGGGCGATGATGCAAAGGGCGCTAGCGCGGCTGAGCAGAAGAAATTATTAAAGGATAAGCTTAAAAGCAAGCTGCTTGACAAACTGTTTGGTGGTTGAAGCTTTGATGCGAAGGGTAGTTCGAGCGAGTAAGGGCTGCATACTTGTCATACTTTGTTGCTTCATGCTGCAAGCATGTTCGCCTGACCCCGTTCCACAGGTTCGCGCCTTAAGCGGGGATGCAGTTATCTTAGCCTTTGGCGATAGCCTGACTTACGGCAGCGGTGTAGCGGAAAATCAAAGCTATCCGGCAATATTACATAGCCTGATCGGACGTAAAATTGTTAACGCGGGCATCTCAGGTGAAACCTCTGCTGAAGGCTTGCAACGACTACCATGGCTGATCAAACAAACGAAGCCTGATTTGATGGTATTGATTCACGGGGGTAATGATTTACTCGGCCATCAAAGCGAGGCCGTGCTTAAGCAAAACTTGGCTGAGATGATTGTTATTGCGCGTCAAAATGACGTAGATGTTGTGATGCTGAGCGTTCCGAAACCGACAATCTTCTTACGCCCGGCCAAGTTATATGCCGAGCTTGCACGCGAGCAAGGCATTGCTATCGATCAGGATACTTTGAGTGATGTATTGTCTGATCGTCAGTTAAAATCTGATCAAATTCACCCTAATGCAGCGGGTTATAAAAAGATGGCAAACAGTGTTCGAGCGCTGTTGAGCGAGGCGGGCGCGCTTTAGAAATCGTAACCCAGTAGTTCAATGTCACGCGCCCAATGATGGCGAACTTTATCTTGCGTCGCCTGGTCATAATATTGCTGATAATCCACGTGTTGAAAGGCGTTTAGTTTCTCTAGACGAACTTCCAGATCAAGTGTTTCGCAAACGTGATTAAAGTCGTCGACCAAATTTTCAAAGCGGCCGGTATAGTCTAAGCCGATCTCGCCGCTACTGTTTAAGATCAGTGGGTGTTGCTGTAGCTTATCGCGCCGAATCTCGTAATCAACGTATTCCGAGAAATTTGCCATCGCTTTTATTTTTTGATGTCGACGGCGACGATTCTTTTTTATCGCCGCGTTGTATTCTGATACCAGTCTATCCCAAGGGTTTCTTACAAAGGCGAATTTATAGTATCGCTTGTATAGGACGGGAGGGAGTTTTTTCTCCGCTTCGATTAAGCCGCCATGCATCGGGAATTTATAGCCGTGGTAATCCCTTGGTAATCCAAAAGCGCGTCGTAGCGATGCCCATTTTCCGCTTGGTTGACCTAGGGAATGCGGCAGTAGTGCCGAAGTGATGCTGGTACCGGCAGTTTTCTCGATATGAACGAAAACAAAGGCTTTCTCGTCGGAGATCAGCATTGCTTTATTCAAGCGCCCGCTTGATGATCAAGCCGACGGGAGGCTGAAATTGCCTATTGTGACTGTTCGATCATATATTTTACGACGGCCGTCAGTTCAGCATCGTCTAAACGAGATCCACCCCTGGGTGGCATGGCTTTAAAGCCATTGATCGCGTGGTCGATAAGATCCGCCTCGCCTAGCGCAATGCGCGCTGACCATGCAGCCTTATCGCCCAATTTCGGCGCCCCCGCAACCCCAGTACCATGGCAGGCGAAACAAGCCGTTTGATATAAATCTGCTGTTGAGGTTGCAGCGCTGCTTGAGCTGTCGTTCGAAGTCGACATTGTGGATTGTTCAGTGGAGGCGGCTTCTTGACTTACATTTATTTTGCCTATTTTTTGGATGCGTGCGCGAATATCATCAGTGTTGTCAGCCTTGCTTAACAGTGGCAACATCATTAAAGAGGAGAGTATTGCGACGCCTAGGGCATGCTTGCGTGAGACCATGTTCATTTCGATAAATTAAGACAAAATTTGGGCGCGTAGTATAGCCTAAAGTGCCCCGCTAGAGCGCGATAGATTTTGCCACTTAGCTATATTATGACCCTGTAAATTAAAGCGCTTTTGTACTATGCTTCTTCTCCTCAAACACTCAATCAAGATCGACCATGAAAGCCAAAACAAACTTGCCAACGCCTTTAATTTCTGCCTTTATTTTGTCAGGGTTTTTTGCCTCGACATGCTTTGCAGACACAACTTTAAATTATGCGGGGGCTGATCACCAAAGTTCTTTTCAAATCGCGCATAATAATATGCGCTTGAACTACGATAAAGGCGGGCAAAAAGGCTTTTTGTTGTATAGCGGCGCAGACAATAAAATTTATCTTGTAGACGTTGAAAAGGAGCAATACATGGAGCTCGAACAAATGGTTTCTCAAGTGGTGAAGATGAAAGATCAAATGAGTCAAATGCTGGCGCAACAAATGAAGGGCTTATCTGCCGAAGAGAAAGCGCAGATGCAAAAAATGATGGGCAGTGTGTTGGGGGGTATTATGGGAGAGCCTGAGCCAACAGCAGCAAAAGATAATTCAATAAAAATTGAGCGAACAGGCGTTAATGAAACAGTGGGGAAGTTTAGCTGTGAACGTCTACGGATAAACACGGCTTCAGACAAATCAACGGAAGTTTGTGTGGCAACGCCGAGTGAAGTGGGTCTGAGCGACAAGGATACGCAAACGATGCAAAATTGGATGGGGAAAATGGGCGAAATTGGTGAGCGTTTAAGTGAAATGATGCCGAGCGATAATGCAGCATTTGCAGGAATCAATGCAGAGTTGCAGGGCGTGCCACTTAAAACCTACGACGAGAGTGCAATGGAATTGACGTCGGTGGATTTTTCAAAAATTGAGAAAGCTTTGATGGTGATCCCAGAGAATTATACGGCGATGAGTTCGCCTTTAATGCAATAGGTGGGATGAGTCGCTTGTTATGATAAAGTATGCATCGCTTGGTTCAAGAGACATAGCTTTTTTCAGTGTTCAAACTAAAATGCTTCAAGCGCGATTTGGCATGAACTTGGTCAAGCAATTTCATAAAGGTGCATTTAAATTGGTTACAGGGTCTATAAATATCACACTATATATTATCTAGTTGATTAATATGAATTATTACGGATGAACCAAATAATTATACACCTTAAATATTTATGCACCCTCGAAGGTGTATAATAATTGTTAGCGCTGGCTGCCGAACTTATAAATTAGTTATATAAATCAACAGAATACGAAACGAATTGAAATTTAGTAGCAATAATGTTATTCCTGAAGGAAAACCTTAGGTGTATAACCGTGTTCATACAACCTAAGGTTATTCTTCAGGTAGAGACAAATTCCAACCACAAGGGTTATGTTGATGAGGAGCCCGTATGAAGAGTATATTTCAAAGACTTAGGACAAGCTCTAACAAGATCGTTCAAGCACACGCTCGCTAGTTGTGAGTTGAAATGAATGCAATCAATAAAACCAGTTAATGCGAACATGTTAAGGCCAAGAAAAGCGGTGCTTAACTATATTCGTTAGGCATCTAGCATGGAATGCACAATGAACTTTTTACAAGCATTAGCATCAATTTCAGCATGTTTTGCTGCAATCGTTGCTTTAATTCCAATTTTTAGGTCAAGTGCTGCCAGGAAAGCAAAAGCAAGAAATCTGCGAATGAGAATCGCCACGAAAATTACTCGATTGAAACCCACCTTTGCAAAAATATCAGACAAGCACAGTAATCCGCTACAGCCGGTAATTCTTTCAAACGAGGAACTAAAAGAAATATTGGGACAATTAGAATCTCTTTTAGCAGAGTCAGAATCTCTTTATCCTGAAGAGCAAGACAAGATTTCACAGTTTGTAGCAAATTTAGAATTAATGATTCCGCTGTATATTGCTGAAGAGTTAGATTCAGACGGTGCTGAAAATTTAATTTTATTAGGCGAGCGATCCATTAATGAGTTAGAAGAAAATGGTATGTTAAGTACAGAACCACACCAGCCATGGGTAAAGGATTAAAATGCCTAACAATGCGCTCAAGTTCGCCCGCTTCGCGGGCTGGGACGCTTCGCCGCTCAGCGGCTCGCGCCCCTTAGCTTAAACGTTAGGCAAAAGAAATAGAGATTTTATGTCAAATCTAATTACTAGTGAAATTATTATCTCATTCAAAAATCAACTTGAAAATCATCCAATATATGAAGCAGTTTCAACAATTGAAGATCTACAATGCTTCATGGAGCACCACATTTATTCAGTTTGGGATTTTATGTCGCTTATAAAATATCTTCAATCTGAAGTTGCTCCAACGAAATATCCATGGACACCTCAAGGCCAAGGCAGTGTAAGAAGATTTATAAATGAATTGGTTCTTGAAGAAGAATCTGATGAAACCAATATTTCAGGTGAATATTCCAGTCATTTTGAGTTGTATCACAAAGCCATGAGTGAAGTTGGAGCAGATATTTCTCCATCTACTAGATTTATTGCTGTCGTGGAGGAAAAAGGCATTAACAAAGCTCTAGAGTTATCTTACGTTCCACACCCATCGCGTGCATTTACATCAACTACATTCCAATTTCTAAATAATAATAAACCTCACCAAGTTGCCGCAGCTCTAGCATTAGGTAGAGAGCATATTATTCCTTGTATGTTTCGCTCAATCCTCAAGAAAATAGGCGTTACTGATAAGGTGGCGCCAATTTTTCATTTCTACCTTAACAGGCATATTCATCTAGATGAAGACTTCCATGCGCCACTGTCATTAAGACTTCTCAATGGTTTATGTGATGGAGATGAGGTCAAGATTCAAGAAGCAATTGATGCAGCAAAACAAGCAGTAATTGCTCGAATAGAATTCTGGGATGGAGTCCTTTCTGCAATAAAGTCGCCTAACAAGTACGTGAACTAGGACGCTCCTTACGTCGCGCCTGTTACGCAAACGTTAGCGGTTATAAATGCAAAATAGCATACTTATCCATTTCAAGCTAAAATACCTTCATGTCACAGATAGATATAGTTAAAGAAACAATAGCTTACTTAAAGTTTTGGTTAGGAGTCATGGTTGTTTCAGATATATCTTTGGTCGGTTGGCTACTATCAAACGCCGGAAAATCATCTGATCTGAAAGCATATGGTGCTATAATTGGTGTAGCAATTATCACAATTTCAGCCCTCTTTGTGCATAAACGCATTGAGCATTTAATTTCAACTTTAAAGGAGCTATAAAATGGATATATTGGCTACCGTAGTACTACTTATAGTTATTAGCGTCTTTGCGTTCATCGCATACGATGCAACCCATCACAAGTAAGCACAATCATCGCTAACAATACGCTGCAGCTGACAGTCAAAAGCGTCGCGATTTTTGCAAAGCAAAATACGCGCTGAAAACATGGTGAAAACATGGGGTCATATATGAACCCGCCTGTAGAATCAAGCACGATTATGCTTTTAAAATAAGTCATATTATTCCTCTTTTCTAACCTTAATTTGAATGGTGTCATGGAATGCAAATGAGCAGTCGTATATTCGGCTTCTGTTTGGAATAAAAGCATTGCTTCATTCCGAGCCATTATGGAAACCGCACCCAAGCACCTCATCAGCCAGACAGCGTTGATCGCTAGACCCCATTCAGGTTCAGCTTGGGTCGGTTAATCTGTCATGCCATAGTCTTTCGCTTCAAGGGTAGGAGTGTTGATTTGTTTATTGGTTTGAGTGATGTATTCAAATAGTTGATGCTTGGTATTCAGTTTTGTTGACGGTCAATGCCCAGCATATTCGAGCTAATTTATTGGCAAGCGCAACCGTAGCAATTTGCGTGCATTTCTTTTGCTTAAGCGCATAAGCCCAACGATTAAGCTTGTCAGGCTTATTTTTAGAATGATTCAGCGCCGCAAGCGCGCCTTGCACCAGCAACATGCGGGTGCGTTTATCACCTCGCTTGCTGATGCCTTTGAGGGTGGTTTTGCCCCCTGTACTATATTGCCTCGGCACTAATCCTAGAAAGGCGGCAAACTCACGCCCATTCTTGAATTGATGTGCATCGCCTAACATGCTGATGACAGCCGTAGCCACCATTGGCCCTACCCCTGGGATGGTCATCAACCGCTTACAGTGGTGATTTTCTTTACTGACGGCATTGATACGTTTTTTAATCGCATCAACTCGCTTATCTAGCTCGATCAGTTCTTCATAAAGGTCATTAAAGGCAAATCGGGCTGTCATACTGAGTTCGTTTTCAGCATCTTCTAGTATTGCAGGCAAGTTTTTGCGTAATAAGGCACCACCTTGAGGTAGAGATATTCCATATTCAGCTAGCAATCCGCGAGTCTGGTTACTTAATGCAGTGCGCTGCGTAATGAGCCTTTCAGCGACTCGATGCATGAGTTGGATATCTTGGTGTTCCGGCGTTTTAGGCGTAATAAAGCGCATACTGGGGCGAGACGCCGCTTCGCATAGCGCTTCTGCATCTGCGGCATCATTCTTGTTGGTCTTAACGTAAGGACGAACATAAGCCGGATGGATCAGCTTAACGTTATGCCCCTGCTTGGAAAATACGCGCGCCCAATAATTAGAGGTGGCACACGCTTCTAAAACGACTTCGCATGGCTTGTGATTAGCTAATGCTTCGGCTAATTTGGCGCGCTTTACCGTATGATTAGAGATGACCTTACCTGCTGCATTAGTCGCGCAAACTTGAAAGATGTTTTTTGCTAGGTCGATACCGATTCGGGTAATATCTTGTTTCATGAACTCGCTCCTCTGATTGAATGTGATTAGTCGCCCAATCATGGCACATTGTGATGCCGATAATGGAGCGGGTTCATCCCATCAGCCAGCTTTGAAAACATGGGGTCAGCCAGCTTGATATGAGATGCTATTGGTGAATTCAATTCCAAAAAGCAAACGCATAGGAGTTAAAAGCAGGGTATCGATTTAGGAGATATGCTTACTTAAGTTTTCTGCAATCAAGAACTCATATATGCCCCATTGAAACGCTGGAATCAAACTCTTCGTTCAGTATTGCAACCTGGAAGACACTTGATTGACATTTTATGAGAAGCTCGTTACCATCCCGCGCTATAAAGAATTAAAGAATTAGAAAACTAAATTAACCTCTGTAACCGGGATATCCTATTATGATGCAAAGAACAACAATATGGCTGTGGCTGACAATGTGCGGCGCGGCTGTGGTACTACTTCAATTTACTTCTATAGGCTTGCCATTCTATCAGGTTGGCGAAAAAGTTAGGGACAGCTTTTTTGCGATTCCGCATACGGCGGACCTCATGATTCTTGCAACGCTTGTGGCGATTACCCTCTTCGTCCTGACGATGAAGGGTCGCGCTCCCATCCAGGGGCGGACTGTCGGGCTGGTCATCGGGTTTATTGCATTATTGGCTGTTCTGCAACTCGGCTACCGGATGATGGCACCGCCATTTGTTGGTCCAAAAGCGGACTTCAACGGCCTTTTTAGTACAGGCTGTTATTTTTACTGTTGGCCCTCGATGGCGACGAAGGGCACGCTTCTGCCCGGGATCTGGGTGTCGTTCGCTGGTATGGTGACGATCATGCTTGGCGGGTTTCTACATTCGATGAGCCAAACGGCCAAGCAAACAGCGGCCGTGGACTTGTCTGTCAAACATCAGGCTGGTGTGAACGCCTGGTTGCTGATCGCGGCAACGAGCGCAGTGGGATCATTCATCGCCGGTTACACACAGTTTGTTTTCTTTGGTGGCCGCCCAAATTCTAATCCAGAGGTTGCGACTATGGGCTTTAGCGGCTGGTCTGCGTCGCCGCATACATCCGGCCTGGTATTATTTGTCGCCATGGCTGTGGTCGCTCTGGTCTGGCTTGCAAAGAAGCAACGTTCCTTTTTAAGTCCGGTGGGCATTGGGGCTGCTATAGCGGTAATGGGCGCGATCACAGCGTCCCGGATCTTTTATCGGATCAATGTGATGCCTTTCAAAGGTGGCGTATTTCCCGAGATTGGAATAGCTGCTTATATTGCTCTGGGTCTTGCCGTTTTGGTCGCGGTTGCCGGCATCATTTACGCGCTGACTAACCGAAAGAGTACTGCGGAATCAAGCGCAGACGCTGAAGCCTAACTAACCAATAGCCGGTTCGTGCGGGATTGCCGCACTTGCTCGGCGTGGTGCGAGATAATATAAAGGCGTTGATCCGTACACAAATGACACGGGGCTAGGCATCAGAGAGTGATGTGGCGGCACAATAGAGTGGCACTAAGTTTAAGCCTTTCAGCATGATATTTGCTGTAGTGCCAAGTCTCCTGAATTTTGTCTCGTGGCAGGGATCTTCGCTGATCGGTCTTCGGTCTTCGTTTCTGAATATAGGGTAGGGCACGATTGGTGCCCACCCACCCAAGTGCATTAGCCAGCATTCAGAGCCCATTACGATACCAAACGAGATCCATAAAAAAGGCGGCAAAATAGGGTCATTGAAATCTCAATCTGTAAACGCCAACGTAAACTGCATGAAGAATAAAATTTAGCTGAACGGAATCACATCCTTGATACCAGGCTTCCAAGCTTACCTCACTGATTCGTGTATTCTTTACCGAGTTTTTTTAACAAGCTATACCGCCGATGCTTTTGGGCGCATGAAGTTGTCTACACGGCTAGGCTAACGCCAAGCGCATGAACTCAGGCGTTGGGCGTCATCCTAACGGCGGATTCGGAAGCCACGCGTGGCACCAAGGCTTTGACTAGATCCTTCATGTGTAGTGTACCGATGGGTTTTCCGTCTTGCATAACAACATAAGATTTCATGGTTTCGCCTTCTGAATGTGCAATCACGCTTTCAAGCGTATCATCATGATCCACCTTATCGGAATCGCTGGATAAATTAGGCTCTACTGGCGTCATTACCGAACGAACGCGCAATACACGAGCGCGGTTAATATCGCTGACAAAATCTTCGATGTACGGGTCGGATGGATTAAGCAGGATATTTTGTGGCTCATCTTGCTGTACCACGCCACCATCTTTTAGAATGACCAAATGATCGGCAAGTTTGAGTGCCTCGTCTAAATCATGGGTGATGAAAATAATGGTTTTATGCAAATCTTTTTGCAGCTCGATGAGCAAATCCTGCATGTCGGTGCGGATGAGTGGATCAAGCGCCGAAAACGCCTCATCCATCAACATGATTTCCGAGTTAGACGTTAAAGCGCGCGCCAAACCAACGCGTTGTTGCATGCCACCTGACAACTGGTGCGGATAGTGTTGCTCAAAACCACTCAGCCCCACGCGATCTAACCATTTTTGTGATTCAGCATCGGCAGCCTCGCTATCTTCTCCACGAACGCGTAGCGCCAAACCGGTATTTTCGATGACGGTTTGATGTGGCATCAGCGCAAACTTTTGGAACACCATCGACATTTTGGTTTGTCGCATCTCACGCAGTTGTACAGCTGAAAATTCTGTTACGTCTACGTCGTCAACAATAACCTCGCCCGCAGTGGGTTCAATGAGTCGGTTTAAGTGTCGAATCAGCGTTGATTTACCCGAGCCAGACAAACCCATGATGACGGTGATTTCGCCTTCGTTCATGTCAACGTTAATATCGTGCAAACCCAGCACATGATTATGTTCTTCCAATAAATCTGTTTTGCTCATGCCGTTCTGAACTTTGCCCAAAACAGATTGTGGATCAGGGCCGAATATTTTATATAGTGATCGAATGGAAACCTTAATGTTTTTACTCATACCTTGGGTCTCCATTAATGATCTTGTGCCGAATTGACACGCGCCAATGCAGCTTTACTAACACGATCCAGCACCACGGCGAGTAGCACGATGCAAATGCCTGAAACGATGCCGACGCCCAATTCAAGGTTACGAATGCCGCGGAGGACCAATACCCCCAAGCCGGGAGCGGAAACTAGAGAGGCAATGACCACCATCGCCAGTGACATCATGATGGTTTGGTTCACGCCTGCCATAATATTGGGCAGCGCGAGCGGGGAATTCTACGCGGAAGAGTTTTTGGCGCTTACTCATGCCAAACGCGTCAGCGGCCTCGGTCACGTCTTTATCGACCAATCGAATGCCCAGATCTGTCAGACGGATGACCGGCACGATGGCGTACATGATAATGGCGATACCGTATAATTTGGATTCGGTGACGCTGAACAAGAATATCAGTGGGATTAAATAAACAAAAGACGGCAGGGTTTGCAACATATCCAACAGCGGTATCATGGCGCGCTGGAACCAATTATTTTTTGACATTAATATCCGATGGGCACGCCCATTAGGACGCACAAGAAGGTACACACAATATGATCGATAAGGTCTGTACTGAATAACTGTAATGATCAATAAATGCGAGGAATAAAAATGATATAGCAACAAAGAGGGTGACCGCTTTTGTGTGTCGCACGCATTACCACAAACAAAATAAAAGGGATCAATATCCACCAGGGTGTTGTGGTGAACAAGTACAAAGAGCCATCGAGCAACCAGCTTAATGGCTGGGTGATGGGGTCTAGCACTAATTTTAAGCCGTCTTTAATGCTCAGAAATAGTTGCTCTAGGCCGTTGGTCATATCCCGCGTGCGGTCAATCGCGGCCGCAAGATTGGTGTAAATTGTCTAAGGATGGAAAGGGAATGTCATACCAAGCACGGTCAAGCTGCTCCTTGCCCTGATTCTTTGCCAACAATTCTGACATGGTCATTGGGCCATCGCTTGCACCCGCGTCGCACCATTTTCGCAAGCCTAATGCGTTAAATAGCGGGTCATAAAAAGCCATAGCGTGAAACCTAAGTAGCGGCGCGGCGAATCATTTAGCTGATCGCTGTTAAAACGTAGTATAGAGGAGGGGTACAAAAATAACGCGAACCCCAAACATGCGGGTTCGCGCTTTTTAAGAGGCTTTTAGTTCAGCAATGCTGACAAATTACCTTTGGCTGAGTCGTTAATCCAGCCAGACCAAATATCTTGGTTGTTGCTGAGAAAATAAACGGCAGTTTCTTCCGCTGAAGCAGATTCTTTTTCTTGCCATGCAAGCAATTCTCCCATCATAGCGTTGGTGAAGCTGACCTTAGCCATCAATGCGGCAATGTCGGGGTTCGATTCAGCAAACGCTTGTGTAATACCCGTGACCACTGACGCATTGGCAAAAGCAGATTTGCCTGGTGTCGCCGCAGTCTTTTTTCTGTGCGCAAGCATGGACTTCTTCGATATAAGGGCCGACATCCACTCTAAACATTGGGTATACCCAAAACAGCTGTGGGTGCCCAGTAGTATCCAAACCAGGCTTCTTTGAGGCATAAGCTTCGGCGATAGAGGTGCCAAGTGTTTCGCCAGAACCGTGATCAAATACTTCCATACCGTGCTTTTCAAATTCGAAAGCGACTTTATAGTTATCGTTCGCAATGCGGCAACCCCAGCCTTCAGGACAGTTATGAAAGCGACCACCGACAAGCACAGGATTCGCCAACACGCCTTCGATGGTTTTAAGCTCAGGGTTAGATTCAGCTAAATAGCCAGGAATCCACCAGCCTTCCGACTCCACCATCTGACAGTACTTGCGCAACAGTTATTATCTTGCCTGCTTTCTCAAGATCACTGTATACAGGCGCTGAGTTGTACCACATTTCAGTGGCAATATCGGCTTGCCGGTTT
>CBDBQB010000007.1:0-10151 GCA_965209105.1 Candidatus Poriferihabitaceae bacterium
GCGCTAAGACCGCTAGTCGAATAATAGCTTGGTCTTGCTCACGACCGATAATGGCCGCCTCACTGATGGTGTTGCCGCCATGAATGCGGTAGGACATCAATCGCTGCTTATCAAGATAGCGCACGCCGTCTGGGAAGGCGCGCAACAGCCTAAATATGTAATCGTAATCGTGCAAATAGCGAAGAGGAGAAAACTCGCCCACGCGCTTGTACGCCTTTTGTGACATAAACAGGTTTGAAGTGGTGACCATCAGGTTGCCGTGTAGAAAACCGCGATATAAATCGCCCGGCATCTGGTGAAAGAATGCGCGATTTTTTTGATGCCACTGGTTCCAGCCAAATTCGGGATCATTCAATGCGCGGCTGTCGCCATCAATGGGTGTGACATCTGAAAAGGCACATTCTGCATCGCTGTCTTGCAATCGGTTCAGCATTTTCTCGAGGCGGTCGAGTGCATAAACATCATCGGAGTTGATGATCGAGATATACTCACCCTGGGCTTTTTCCATGCCACGGTTCAAGGCGTTAAACGCATCTTGGTTGTGCTGGTGAAAATAGTGTACCCGCGAATCATCATAAGCCTTTACAATATCGGCTGTTGCGTCGGTCGAGCCATCATCAATAATGATGAGCTCCAGATTGCGCCAACTTTGCCCTAGAACGCTATCGATCGTTTCGCCGATAAACTTCTCGTGGTTATAAGCGGGCATTACCACGCTGATCAAGGCCTGATTGTTCATGCTAGTGTCAGAAGTTTCGACGGATATATTTGGAACAAATACAATTAAATTTCTGTGATTTCTAAACTCTACCAAACCGATCGTTGGCTAATATTTGTCACGATCATTGTGAGTTTGTTGCTTTCTTTATGGGGCAATATTGTAGACGATGTTGTCAACAATGATGGCATTGAATACATAAAATCTGCGCGTGCAATATTGGCCGGAGATTGGATGGTTGCCGTGCAAACCTATAAGTGGCCATTTTACAGTGCGGTCATCGCCGGGTTGAGCGGCGTGACTGGATTATCTCTGACGGTCAGCGCCTATATATTCAATGCGCTTTGCTATGCATGGATGGCGCTGGCGTTTATCGCCTTGGTTCGATTGCTCGGCGGCGGTCGATCTGCATTGTGGTTTGCAGCCTTGGTTATTTTGGCTTTTCCAACGATCAATAAGTTTCGCCCCTATTTGATTCGTGACCCAGCATTTTTCGCGCTATTTTTAAGTGGTTGCTATGCGTTTTTTGTATATCTGAAGGAAGGGGGGCTTCGTCATAACGTTATCGCGATTGCCTGTTTTATCTTTGGCGCATTGTTTCGTGTCGAAGGCATCATTTATTTATTCGTCACCCAAGCCTATTTGTTTGGGCGTCATTTTTTCTACCGTACTAACCGCCTCGTCGGGCTGTTCGCCATTTGTAGCTTACTGATGTTGATTGTTGTTTTACTCAGCTGGTGGCAGTTTACGCCCGATGGTGATATGACCTATTTGAGTATTTTTACCCAACCCGTGCAATTTCTTGAAACGGTGTGGTTGCAAGTTTTAGAGCAGATGGGCCAGCGCTTGCACGCGATTAAATCTCAGGTCTTGGTGGGTTATTCGCAGTCGTACTCTATTGTGGTGCTGATATGGTCAGCGATGACGATCGTATTTTTTGAGTTGCTGCATTCACTGTACTATTTATATTTTGTGCTGTGGTTTGTCGCCTGGAAGAAAGGTTTGTTGTTCCCCGCGCAAGATTTATATCGCCCTTGGCGCTACATGATCAGTGTGGCCTTGTTTATTCTGTTGGGCTTTGTTGCAGTTAAGTGGTTCTTGAGCGAGCGTTACCCCATTACCGTCTCATTGCTTTTATTGCTGGCCACGCCGTTCTTGCTCGAGCACTGGTATCAGCAATATAAGCGTGGGCATACAATACCGAAAGGCCTGATGGTCGTTTTAGCGCTGATATTTTTATCGGGAATCAAAAGTTTCGATTTGGCCACTAAGAAGGGCTACCTCAAAGACGCCGGCCATTGGATGGCAATAAACCTAGCTGAAAGCGCGACGGTTTATACGAACAATCGTATTTTGGCGCATTATTTTGGCCGTGACAGCAAGGTGGATCCGTATTGGCCGTATTGGGAGCCCTTTAAGGTGGCGGGCTTGCTGGCGCGTCAACATGCGGACTATGCGGCGATTAATATCAAGCATACCGACCCCGGGCATATCGAGAAAATCCCCTTTTTGCTGCAATCAAAAATTATCGCTGAATTTATCAACGAAAAAGGTTCGCGTGTATATGTGATTGATTTTAACCAGCCTTTACAGCATGATTGGCCTAAACCTTAAGCATAAACAGTGATCGAAATATTCGATCGTACTGACACTATATTGATGACAAGTTCGCAAACCCCTGACCAGAAAATTGCTGAAGTCTTGACCGAAGCATTGCCCTATATCCAGCAATACCAGGGCAAGACCTTGGTGATCAAATACGGCGGCAATGCGATGGTAGATGAGACCTTAAAATCAAGCTTTGCGCGCGATGTGGTATTGCTCAAGGCCGTGGGTATCAATCCAGTTGTGGTGCATGGTGGCGGGCCACAAATTAACGAATTGCTTAAAAAGATCGGCAAAGAATCCACTTTTATCAATGGCATGCGCGTGACCGATGATGAGACCATGGATGTGGTTGAAATGGTACTTGGCGGATTAGTGAATAAAGAGATTGTGCGCTTGATCAATCAGCATGGCGGCAAGGCCGTGGGCTTAAGCGGCAAAGACGGAGGACTTATCCATGCCAAGAAGCTGGTTGTCGAACAAGATGACGCATTATTGACTAAAAATGAAATTATCGATTATGGGCATGTCGGAACGGTTGACAAGATTGATCCAGCGATTGTTGATTTGTTAGATACGGGTTCGTTTATTCCGGTGATTGCGCCTGTTGGGGTGGGCGCTGACGGGAAAACCTACAATATCAATGCAGATTTAGTCGCGGGAAAACTCGCTGTGACGCTCGGCGCAGAGAAGTTGTTTTTATTGACCAATACGCCAGGGGTTAAGGATAAAAAAGGAACGCTATTAAAAGAGTTAGATAGCAAGAAGATTGATTTGCTTGTGAAGGATGGAACCATAGAAGGGGGCATGTTACCTAAGGTGGAATGCGCCTTAGATGCAGTGAGAGGGGGCGTAAAGTCAGCACTGATTATCGATGGAAGAGTCAACCATGCCTTGATGTTTGAGATTTTTACGGATGCGGGTGTTGGAACTCAGGTGACTATCTAGCGGATGTTTGAGTCTTCTCGGTCTTGATAGGGCTATACACGGGCACGCATATACAGATTTCTCTAGCGAATAAATAACAAACTCTTTGCCTTTATTTGGGGAAAATCGAATACAATCGCCGCCCATTTTTATTGTTCGGATTGCGCCAAGCCCAAATGAAAGACCTCAGAAATATCGCCATTATCGCTCACGTTGACCATGGTAAGACAACGCTAGTCGACCGACTCTTGCAACAATCCGGGACTTTAGGGGAACGCTTTGGTCCGGTCGAGCGCGTGATGGATGCGAATGATCTGGAAAAAGAGCGTGGCATTACGATTCTGTCGAAGAATACCGCGATCAAATGGAACGATTACCGAATTAATATTGTAGATACCCCTGGGCATGCCGATTTTGGAGGTGAAGTCGAGCGAGTTTTGTCCATGGTCGACAGCGTCTTATTGTTGGTTGACGCAGTCGAAGGCCCCATGCCGCAAACAAGGTTTGTAACCCAAAAGGCTTTCGATCATGGATTGCGCCCGATTGTTGTGGTCAACAAAATTGACCGGGATGGTGCGCGTCCGGACTGGGTGGTTGATCAAGTTTTCGATTTATTTGATCGCCTGGGCGCTAGCGATGAGCAGCTTGATTTTCCAGTCGTTTATGCGTCAGCGATAGAGGGATATGCGACGACGGAGCTCGGCGAACGCCCCGATGACATGACGGCGCTGCTTGAGGCAATTATCGAACATGCACCCGAGCCGGATGTGGATATTAATGCACCCTTTCAAATGCAAATATCGTCGATCGATTATTCTAGCTTTGTTGGGGCGATTGGTGTCGGCAGGGTGCATGCTGGCGTCATAAAAACCAATTCCCCCATTGCGGTGGTGGATGTTCAAGGGAAAGTGCGCAATGCAAGAATTTTGCAGATTATGGGTTTTTATGGCCTAGAACGGGTTGAAGTTGAGCGGGCACAGGCAGGAGATATTATTGCTGTGACGGGCTTAGAAGGAATCGGCATTTCCGACACCTTGTGTGATCGGGATCAACCGCAAGGATTGCCGCCATTGACGGTTGACCAGCCCACCGTGACCATGATGTTTCAAGTGAACACCTCGCCCTTTTGTGGGCAAGAAGGCAAGTTTGTGACTTCTCGTCAAATTCTTGAGCGTTTGCAGCGAGAGTTGATTCATAATGTCGCCTTACGCGTGAATCAAACGGCCAATCCAGATGTGTTCGAGGTCGCTGGCCGAGGCGAGCTACATCTATCCATATTGCTCGAAACCATGCGCCGCGAAGGCTATGAGATAGCCGTTTCGCGCGCCCATGTTATTTTTAGGGAAATTGATGGCGTACGTTGTGAGCCCTTCGAGGATGTAAGTGTCGATGTGGAAGAAGTTCATCAAGGCGCCATCATGGAAGCCCTGGGTGTGCGCAAAGGAGAACTGCAGGACATGGTGCCAGACGGCAAAGGCCGCGTTCGGTTAAATTACTATATCCCTGCGAGAGGCTTGATTGGGTTTCAAACTGATTTTATGACGCTCACGTCGGGTACTGGCTTGATAAATCACGTGTTTAATGAATACGCACCCGCACTAGGTGTTGAGTTCAGTGGCCGGCGCAACGGTGCATTGATTTCAATGTCGGCAGGCAAGGCGTTGGCCTTTGCATTGTTTAATTTGCAAGCACGAGGCCGTTTATTGATCGGGCACGGTGCACAAGTGTATGAAGGTCAAGTGATTGGCATTCATTCGCGAAACAATGATTTAGTGGTCAACCCTTTGAAAGGTAAACAGCTAACAAATATGCGCGCCTCGGGTAAAGATGAGAGCATCGTGTTAGAACCGCCTATTCGTTTAAGTTTAGAGTCAGCGCTTGAACTGATCGAAGATGACGAGCTTGTGGAAATAACGCCCGGCAATTTGCGCATTAGAAAAAAGATCCTCAGCGAAAGCGATCGTAAGCGATTTTCTCGACAAGCCAAGGCCTGATTTAGATAGAATCTCTAATGGCTTTGAGTGATTTATCAATGGCTTAATGCCTACTTATTTAGTATGATTTGCGCCAAATTTAGCGGGTAGTCGCTTAGGCGAGACACAATATAAAATAGTACGCATGTTTGGGGCAACTAAAAATAATCAATTTATTGGCGTAGATATTGGCGAGTCTGCGATTAAATTGGTGCAGCTTGGGCGCAGTGGAAAAACTTTCACGGTACAAAATTTTGCAATAGAACCTTTGCACAGAGGCTTATTTGTCGAAGGCCAAATTCTTGACGCAGACCAAATAGGCACCTTAATACATCATGCTCTAGCGCAGCACAAATTTACCGCCAAGCAAGCTGTTTCGGCAGTGAACTATACCGATATCATTTCCAAAAGGTTGATGGTGAGAACGGATCTACACGATAGAGAGTTGGAGCAGTGGATCGAGTTTGAAGTGGACAAATTTGTGCCGTTCCCCGTCACTGATTTAAATATCGATTATCACTTTGTTGGTCAGGAAGCCGGCGAGTTTGAACGGGAAGTGCAGGTGGTGGCCTGTCGTAAAAATACCATCAACAATATCGAAAATTGTCTCGAAGTGGCTGGCTTGGAGCCCGTTGCCGTAGACATTGCGCACACAGCATTATCTCGAGCAGGAAATCTTGTGGTACACAGCATGGCCGGCGGAGGTATGAGCGATTTGACCGCGATGGTAGACATTGGTACGTCGAGCACCCGCTTTTATGTCTATTCGGGTGAAGAGATGGTCTACCAACGGGATGAGCCTTTCGGTGCGGGTATTCTATTGGATGATATTGCGGCGGAGTATTCGATGCCGGAAGAAAAAGCCCATATGGCGATTTACAAAAAACAGCTTCCTAGCAGTTATCGAGAGAAAGTATTAAAGCCTTACATCAAATTGATGCTTAAGGAAATCGAACGAGGTATCCAATCCTGTGAAGCATCGGGTATTGATGGGCAGATAGCGCGTGTGCTCATTGCAGGCGGGTCGGCGAGAGTAGGTGGTCTAGAAAAGATTGTGCACAAACGCATTCGCCTCGATGTTCGGCTCATGAACCCGCTTTCTTTGCTTCGAACAGCGCGTAAAATAGATGCCGCTAATATGAGGTCACAAGCGCCTCAATTGGCCACCGCTTGTGGCTTGGCCATGTGGGCGCAGGCTTAAGTCGATGGCGAATATTAATTTATTGCCCTGGCGAGAAGCACGTCGCGCTCGTGATGACAAACGCATGTTGGTGTTGAGCGTTCTATTTTGGGCTTTATGTTTAATCGCTGGGTTTCTAGCGATCAGTAATATCAATGGGAATCTGAAGAACCAGCAAGCGCGTAATAATTTTTTGGTGCAGCAAAATGCCAAGCTCAATAGGGAGATAAAGGATATTGAAAAATTGCAATCAGAAAAACAAGAGCTGGTAGGTCGCATCGAGGTTATTCAAAACCTACAGCAGGATCGTATGCAAATTGTCCATGTATTCGATGATATTGTACGCAAGTTACCTGCGGGGATTACACTGGATACAATGTCTAAAAAGGACAAAGAAATAAGGCTCAAAGGTCGTGCGCAATCAAATTCTAGGGTGTCTGAGTTAATGAACCAGCTGGACACCTCACAATGGTTTGGCGAATCTGATCTTGCGGTCGTCAGTTTAAAAGCCACTCGAGACCAGCAAATTGGCGATAGCGAATTACGTGATTTTGAAGTGGCGGTGACTGAGAAGTTTCGGGAACTAGATGGTGAGCTAGGCGCGCGACCATGAATGTGACTAGCTTTATCGATTCTCTACAAGACCTCGATTTTTCGGACATATCGTCATGGCCCCATGCCTTAAAAATAATTGCATCTTTGATCGTTGGCTTGGTGATATTGGTCGTGATATATATTTTGTTATACATGCCAAAATTTGAAAGTCTCGAAACCGCAATAAACAGAGAACAGAGCTTAAAAAGAGAGTACGAGAATAAACAAAAACTTGCCGCCAATCTGCCGGCCTACCAGCAGCAAATGGTCGAAATACAAAGTCGCTTTGACAATGTACTGCGGCAACTCCCAGATAAAAGTGAAGTACCCGCTTTATTGACGGATATCTCCCAGGCGGGTTTGGAGCAGGGTTTAGTATTTGAGCGCTTCAAGCCTTCAAAAGCTGAGCAGAAGAATTTTTATGTGCGCTTGCCGGTCGTAATAGAGTCCTCAGGAAACTATCATCAGTTGGCAGGATTTATTAGCGCCATTGCAAATTTTCAGCGGGTTGTCACCATTGGTGATTTTACCATTACCCGAAACCGGGTCATCAGAAACGACCCAGGGATTCAACCCCCTCCCCTGACGCTCGAAGCTGAAATATACACGTATCACTTTAGCGAAGCAGAGAAATTAGATTCGGTCAGTGGCGCAGCGTCGCGGGTCAGGAAAAGATGAATATATTCCTTAAAAAAAGCGCTAGCTCAAAGCCACATGGAAGGCGCTGGCCGTTGCTTGGCTTGTTGTTGATATTGCTTTGGGGGTGTGGAATTGATGAAAATGTGGATGACTTGCTCGAATTTACAAAAACCGTCCGTGGGCAAGAAAAAGCTGAAGTCGAACCTTTGCCAACTATCCATCCTACGGAGTCATTTCGATACACCGCGTCATCTATTGTTAGCCCGTTCTCTATCGAGAACGTTATCCCACAAGCGAAATCATCTTTAGAAATTGATCCCGTTCTTCCTGATCAGGGTCGGTTTCGCCAGCCCCTAGAATATTTTTCGCTTGATTCTTTAAAAATGGTCGGAACTTTAAAAAAGGATAGTGACTTATACGCCATCGTTTTCGCACCTGATGGCACGGTACATCGTGTCAGCAAGGGCGATTTTGCGGGCACACAATTGGGTGAGATTTTAGATATTAGCGATGGTGCAATTGTGCTTGAGGAGACGGTTCGACTATCTCGCGGCGGTTGGGAAAAACGCAAAGTCAGTATTGCCTTAAGCGAGCAAAAGTAATATATATACGTATTACAACAATTTAACATGTTAATTTAACTCTATTTCAAGAAAAATGACCGAATTAGCGGCCAACACTAGGCATTCTACTTTTCAACGCACTGTATCCACTCGGGTATGGGCTTGTATTAGTCTGCTAGCCATTGCAATTTTAGGGTTTGCAACCAATAGCGTGCAAACCAGCCTAACGGGTTTGGGCGATAAATTTATATCAGCTGCTGCGGCGGCCGACGCGCCGACTGTGCGGCTCATCGCGATTCAGCCGAATAAGCTCAGTAATGGCAGTATGGCGGTAGACATTCGGTTTGAAGGCTTGGTGCCGGAGATTTCTCATTTTATGATGGCCAATCCGCCGCGTGTGATTGTCGATTTACCGCGCGTATTAAATGATACAAATCAGCGTATTGTGAAGGTCAGTCAGGGTGGCATAGAAAGCGTCGTACTGATAGGCAATGCAGAGCGCCTGCGTATGGTGCTGAACCTGGTTAAGGCCAGCCAATTTGGCATTGAGAAAATCGATAAGGGCTATCGTCTGGGTGTGGGTGGGCGAGCCAGCGGTGCCAATACATTCAATCAAAAAACAGTCGACCTTTCGTCGGCCAAGCCAATGTTGGTTCGTCAACAAGATAAAATTGAATCGGTGGATTTTCGTCGAACTGCCGATGGGCGTGGGCGCGTGATAGTGCATTTGAGTCGACCGAATATGGTGGTTGATTTTCGAGAGCAGTCCGGCGAGTTGATTGCAGATTTCATGGGCGCAAAAATTGAGGATAAAGACGAGAGACGCCTTGATGTCTTAGATTTTGCGACGCCTGTGAATGCCATAGATTTGTTTCGTCACAAAGACAATGTGAGAATGGTGATCAGCCCCAGCGGTCAGTTTAAGCATACCGTTACCCAAAGCAATCAGCAGTTTGTGGTTGAAGTAGCCCCTTTAACGAAACAGGAAATTACGAAGCTCGCGGAAGACGAGTCGGGCTATTCTGGCGAGGCATTGTCGCTAAATTTTCAGCGTATTCCCGTTCGGGCAGCGCTACAGGTTATCGCTGATTTCACGGGTTTTAATATTATTACTTCTGATTCAGTGGATGGTGATTTGTCGTTAAGATTAAACGACGTGCCTTGGGACCAAGCGTTAGATTTAATTTTACTAACCAAAAATCTGAGTATGCGCCAGAAGGGCAACGTGATACGCGTGGCACCGACAGCGGAGATACTCGCGAGCGAGCGAGCAGATTTCGCGGCTCAAAAAGAAGTCATTGAACTCGAGCCCTTGCAGACTGAGTTCATCAAAATAAATTTTGCCAAGGCCAAAGAAATTGCCGAACTGATTAAATCAGTTAAGGGTGTATCAGAGTCAAGTGATGGAAGCGTTTTGCTGGTGAGCAATGAAACTCAGTTGTTTGGAAAAGACACTAAAACCGTCGTGAATACAATTTTATCGGATCGCGGTAGCGTGACGGCGGATGACAGAACGAATACCTTGATTGTTCAGGATGTCCCCGCGCGCATTGCGTCGGTGCGAAAAATGATCAAGCAGCTCGACATTCCGGTGCGTCAAGTGCTGATCGAGACGAGAATTGTTGAAGCGACCGATGATTTTAGTCGTAGTTTGGGTGCGCGTTTGGGCTTTACGCGCGTGACCGATGGCGCAAGATTGCCGGGCACTTCAGATAACAATACGCTTGGCACCGTGTTTGGGTCAGGCTCCATCGAAGCGACCAATAGTGTTCGAGACGATAATATTATTTTGTATCCCGATGCGCTTAGCGTGAATTTAGCCGCCGATGTCTTGGGTAGCACGGTACCCTCCAGCTATGCCTATCAGATAGCGAAAGTAGGTGCAGGCTTTCTACACTTATTAGATCTGGAGATTTCGGCCTTGCAGGCTGAGGGCAAGGGGAAAATAATCG
>CBDBQB010000008.1:0-8110 GCA_965209105.1 Candidatus Poriferihabitaceae bacterium
CGATGGGCAAATCACGCGGTTTTTCTGAACCCGCGGCGATCACAATCGCGTCAAATTTATCCCATAATTTGGCTAATTTAATATCCTCACCAATATGTGTATTGGTATGAAAATGCACGCCCTCACGACGCATCTGTGCCATACGTCGATCTATAATCGATTTTTCGAGCTTGAAATCGGGTATCCCGTAACGTAACAAGCCACCAATCCGCATCTGTTTTTCGTAAATGTCCACTTGGTGCCCGGCGCGCGCCAACTGCTGAGCACACGCTAGGCCTGCTGGCCCAGAGCCAATGATCGCGACACGTTTGCCTGTTTTATGCTTGGCAATTTGCGGGCTAATCCAACCGTTCTCCCAACCCTTCTCTACAATCGCGTGCTCAATCGTTTTGATACTCACCGGCTCATCGGTAATGTTAAGCGTACAAGCTTCTTGGCAAGGTGCTGGACACACTCGGCCAGTGAATTCGGGAAAATTATTGGTCGAATGGAGTTGATGTAGGGCGGATTCCCAATCGCCCAAGTAAACCAAATCGTTCCAATCCGGAATATTATTGTCGACCGGGCAACCCTGATGGCAATAAGGAATTCCACAATCCATACAGCGTGCGCCCTGAACACTAAGCGCCGCATCGTCTAAGTCGAGCACAAACTCTTTGAAGTGGCCGAGCCGCGCCTTAATGGGCGCATATTCGCGCTCTTCACGCGGATAGTCTATAAATCCAGTTGGCTTACCCATTGGCAGACTCCTGCGCGGATGATGCTTTTGTTTTTGAAGCCGCGAATCGCTCTAATAATGCGCGTTTATAGTCCACGGGCATCACCTTAACGAACTGCTCGCGCATCGATGCCCAATTATCCAGGACATTAGTGGCTAGATCGCTGTTTGTGTAGCGCTTATGGTTTTCAATGATCTGTTTCAAACGTGCCTCATCGTGCTGGGTTAAATCGCTGGCGATCTCTGCTTGACTCACCTTGGCTTGCGCTGCTACTTTTTCAAGCTCGACCATCTCCATATTACAGCGCTCAGCAAACCGTCCATCTTGATCCAGAACATAGGCAATACCGCCTGACATACCCGCCGCAAAGTTGCGCCCGGTTTCACCCAAGCACACCATCACGCCGCCCGTCATATACTCACAGCCGTGATCACCCACCCCCTCAACCACGGCTATCGCACCCGAGTTTCTAACGCAAAAACGCTCCCCTGCGACTCCGCAGAAATAAGCTTCCCCGCTGATCGCGCCATACAAAACCGTATTGCCGACGATGATATTTTCTTCGGCCTTCTCGATTGCAGAATCCGCGTGTGGGTAAATCACCAAACGCCCGCCTGATAGGCCTTTGCCAACATAATCATTTCCTTCACCCACCAATTCGATGGTCACGCCTTTGGCTAGCCATGCACCAAACGACTGTCCCGCGCAACCCTCAGCTTTTATATGAATCGTATCATCCGGCAACCCCGCATGCCCGTATCGACGTGCCACCTCACCGGAAAGCATGGCACCGATGGTACGGTTGTAATTAAATACCTTGGTTTCAATCTGAACGGCTTTGCCCGACGTGAGAGCGGGCTGTGCCTGTTCAATCAAGCTTATATCCAGCGCCTTATCTAAACCGTGGTCTTGCAAAATAGTTTGGTGTATCTCTACTCCATCCGCGGCGTTGGCTTTGGTTAATACTCGGGTAAAATCTAAGCCCTTAGCCTTCCAATGATTAACCGCTTTACGCGCATCTAGGCTCTGACTTTGCCCGATCATTTCGCTCATGCTTCGATAACCTAAACGTGACATCAACTGACGCACTTCTTCGGCCACAAAGAAAAAATAATTAATAACGTGCTCAGGTTTACCTGTGAATCGCTTGCGTAATTCCGGATCTTGCGTCGCCACGCCCACGGGACACGTATTTAAATGACACTTGCGCATCATGATACAGCCCTCTGCGATCAGTGGTGCGGTGGCAAAACCAAATTCATCCGCGCCGAGCAAGGCGCCGATCACGACATCGCGGCCCGTTCGTAAGCCACCATCCACTTGCACTGCTATGCGGCTGCGCAAATTGTTCAATACCAGGGTTTGGTGTGTCTCGGATAAACCGATTTCCCAAGCAGAACCCGCGTGCTTGATAGAAGTGAGTGGGCTCGCGCCGGTACCGCCATCGTATCCTGCGATGGTGACATGATCAGCGTGGGCTTTTGAAACACCCGCCGCAACGGTACCCACGCCAACTTCAGAAACCAACTTGACCGATATCCGTGCCTTGGGATTGACATTTTTTAAATCGTGAATAAGTTGTGCCAAGTCTTCAATCGAATAGATATCGTGATGCGGTGGGGGTGAAATCAAGCCAACGCCCGGCGTAGAGTGGCGCACGTTGGCGATTTGTTGATTGACCTTATGTCCGGGCAATTGTCCCCCTTCGCCCGGCTTAGCGCCTTGCGCCATCTTAATTTGAATATCGTCAGCATTGACGAGATACTCTGTGGTGACCCCAAACCGACCCGAGGCGACCTGCTTGATCGCCGAGCGTTCTGGATTCTGTTTGCCATTTTTGAGTGGTAAAAAGCGTGAGGCTTCCTCACCGCCCTCTCCGGTATTCGATTTTCCACCCAAGCGATTCATCGCGATTGCTAAGGTAGAATGCGCTTCGTAAGAAATTGAGCCGAAAGACATCGCACCCGTGGAAAAGCGCTTAACGATCTCTGCCGCCGTTTCAACTTCGTCTAATGGAATAGCCTTCGGCGCGTAATTAAATCTAAATAAACCGCGCAAATTAAGTAGGCGCGACTGCTGCTCATTCATTTCCTTAGAAAATGCCTGAAAACTCGACCAGTCGTTACCACGCACCGCATGCTGTAGTTTTGAAATAGAATCCGACGTCCAAGCGTGTTGTTCGCCGCGCAAACGCAAGGCGTAATCACCGCCGACATGCAAATGATGCTTGTACACAAGATTGCTACCGTGGGCATTTCCATGCCAACGGAAAGCTTCTTCCGCGATTTGATCCAAGCCAGCGCCCTCAATCGTGGTGGTGGTGCCGGTAAAATATTGCTCGATGAATTCGGTCGATAAGCCCACCGCGTCAAATATCTGTGCGCCACAGTAAGATTGATACGTCGATATCCCCATTTTTGACATGACCTTCTTCAAACCCTTGCCCAGCGCTTTGATATAGTTATTACGTGCGGTCTGGTAGTCCATCTCTTCGCTTAAGTTACCCAGTTCAGACTGGATGGTGTCCAAAGCCAAGTAGGGATTAATCGCCTCCGCACCATATCCAGCAAGCGTTGCAAAATGATGAATCTCAATGGCTGCACCCGTTTCCACGACTAAACCGGTTTGGGTGCGCAAGCCCTTGCGAATAAGGTGATGGTGCACCGCGGCCGTGGCCAGTAAGGCGGGGATGGCAATATTATCTACGTCCACCCAGCGGTCAGATAAAATAAGAATGTTATTGCCTTTGCGAACCAAGGTCTCGGCGCGACGACAGATTTCCCCCAGCGCGGGCTTCATCCCTGCTGCCCCTTTGGCGGCGGGGTAACAAATGTCGATGGTACGCGTCATAAAGGCATCTGATCGATCCTCAATTTTACGAATGGCTTCAAGCTCACTGTTGGTCAATATCGGTTGCATAGCTTCCAAGCGCATGGCCTTATCTTCCTGTTCGTGTTTGAGCAAGTTCGGGCGGGGCCCAATTAATGACACCAAGGACATCACAATATCTTCACGAATCGGGTCGATCGGTGGGTTGGTGACCTGCGCAAAATTCTGCTTAAAATAGGTAGAAAGATGCTTGGCTTGCTCGGACAGTACCGAGGGCGGTACATCAGTGCCCATCGAGCCGGTCGCTTCCATTCCTGTTTCCAGCATTGGGCGCAGTAAAAACTTAATATCTTCTTGGGTATACCCAAACGCTTGTTGGGTGGTCAGCAAAGTTCCTGCATCGGGCGCCATGGCGCCAACCACGGGCGGTAATTCATGCACATACAACTGAGTGGCTTGTAACCACGATTGATAGGGATGTGCCTCGGCTAAATCAGCTTTGATTTCCGAGTCATCGATAATTCGGCCTTCTTCCAAATCAATCAAAAACATCTTGCCGGGTTGCAAGCGCCATTTCTTGACGATTTTACTTTCTGGTATGTCGAGTACGCCCATCTCTGACGCCATCACGCAAAGGTCATCGTCGGTCACGATATATCGGGCGGGACGCAAGCCATTGCGATCGAGTGTCGCACCAATTTGCCGGCCATCGGTAAAAGCAACCGCAGCAGGGCCGTCCCACGGCTCCATTAGAGCCGCATGGTATTCATAAAACGCTCGGCGCTGGCTTTCCATCAATGGATTGGAAGACCAGGCCTCGGGAATTAGCATCATCATCGCATGTGACAATGAGTAGCCGGACAAGGTTAGCAATTCCAAAGTATTGTCAAAGCACGCGGAATCAGATTGCGCCTCATCGATCAATGGCCAAACCTTCTCAAGATCATCTCCGAATAAGTCACTGGACATCGAATGCCGGCGTGCGGCCATCCAGTTTTTATTCCCACGCACGGTATTGATTTCACCATTGTGGGCGATCATTCTGAAGGGATGCGCCAATTCCCATGTTGGGAAAGTATTGGTCGAAAAGCGCTGATGAACCAGTGCCATCGCCGACGCCATGCGCTCGTCAGAAAGATCGCTAAAATAGGTGGCGACCTGATCGGCCAACAACATCCCCTTGTAATTGATAACGCGGGTAGACAGGGAGGTGAAATATAGTTGGTCTGCGCCGTCCGACTCGGTAGCAGGCGTATTTTCAATCAATTTTCGGATCACGAAAAGCTTGCGCTCAAAGGCATCTTGATCGGAACAGTTGCTGCCGCGACCAATAAACACTTGCCGTATGGCAGGCTCAGTCGGCTTAACAGAATAGCCTAAATCTTCGTTGTCAACCGGCACATCGCGCCAGCCCAGTAATTGCTGACCTTCTTGTGCAATGGTTTTTTCAATCAGCTTGATATTCGCGTTTTGGGCGGCCTGATGGTTGGACAAAAACACCATGCCGACCGCATACTCACCGACCTTAGGCAAATCAAACTCGACAATGGCTTTGAAAAAAGCGTGCGGCAACTGGAACAATATACCCGCACCATCTCCTGCTTTAGGATCTGCGCCGACTGCGCCTCGATGCTCTAAGCGTTGCAAGATAGATAAGCCTTGCTTGACAATATCGTGACTTGCTTTGCCCTTAATGTTTGCGACAAAGCCGACGCCACAGGCATCGTGCTCATATGCGGGGTCATATAGACCTTGCCGGGGAGGAAGTGCACCTCGACTTTTCATCATTCAATCCTCTAGTTTCTTTGTCGTACGCTATAGCTCATTCAGCCGTATACAATCTTAGGGCTAAAAGTGCCGCAATAGTGTGCGGCGATATATCACAGCCACGCGCAACTAAATCACATTGTATTTGAGCTTAATAGACTTAAACGCTAAGAACACTACTTAATAATGGATGTGCGCAACACTCTCCTAGACACCCAATTCGCATTCATTGCCGCGATAAAAAAGGCCGCCCTGCGACGACCTTTACACGCAAATTATCGTTAGCGCTCAGCCACTTGGCACCAATTTCGGGTTCCAAAATAGATGACCTTTTTCTTCGATCTCGCCTTTGATGTCTTTACCGTTCCAATCACGAACTTGATCGCTAAAACCATCCTTCATAATCTTCAATCGAAATGCTTGCGCCTTACGAAGTTGCTTGCTGCTTATTTTGCGCTTAATGTCCAACGGGGTTTTGCCCAAATAAATCCAATCAGAAGACGTCCCCTTCACGCTCGAATTAACCTGATAAGCAACATGACCCCCTAATGGATCAGACTGAATAGTTAAGGGAATCGACTTATCGCTGGCGCACGCAGCTAAAAAAAGCGTTATTACGAGCGCAGTCAGAACTTTGGCAAAGCATATTGATCTGTTTATCATATTAGTCTTTCCAGTAAATTACCCATTAAATTTAAGAAATTGAACAGCAGGTGCTATGGGGTTTTATCCAGCGTCATTTCAACGGATTGCGCATTTTTAAGCGCCGTTTCGCGATCCTTATGACGAAGCGTGACCCAAAAAGAACTGGTTTTGTCTAAATAGCCCTCTTTTTGCACACGGATATTGATAAATTTGCGAGATTTCTTACCTTCTTTCCACCAAACTTTAACCGGTGTTACGCCGATCTGAACACCCGTTTTAGCATCCACAACCTCTGCCCCCGGCGGTTGAGACTGTATCAGCGCAGCGCCGTGGTGGGTACATGCAGAAAAAAGCAGCCCTACACCCAGAAGAAAAGGGGTAAATTTACTCATATAACCTCGCTAAAGAAAGTGGTCGATCTTAGGCCGCAACGATACCGAAAAAGCGTCACAATTACAACGTTGCGAAGTGTTTATCGACATTGAAAACCGCTATTACTGCGCAAATTTATTCAAGGTTTGCATAATCTCAACATCACTTGATGATTCGTGAATTTGGGCTGCCCCGATTGCCTTAAATAATATTAATCGGAGCTTGCCGGCTATCACCTTCTTATCGACGCCCATCAAGGCTCGAAGTTGGTCTGGCGTAACGCCGTTAAGACCTTCGGTGGGCAAGCTTGCCGCTGTTAATATTTTGTGGACACGTTCGACATCACTCAACGAAATAAATCCTAATCGCTGCGAAAGGTCAGCCGCCATCAACATTCCCAAGCCAACTGCTTCGCCATGCAGCCACTCGCCGTAGCCCTTTGCATTTTCTATCGCATGACCAAAGGTATGCCCAAGATTTAATAGCGCGCGCACGCCGTGTTCTTTTTCATCTTCTGCGACAATAACCGCTTTTGCTCGACAGGATTGCCGAATAATATAAGAAATAGCTTCGTCATCTCTTGCCATCACCGCCTGAATATTCGCTTCCAGCCACTGTAAAAACTCGATATCTCCCAATAGGGCATACTTGATGACCTCCGCCATGCCCGCAGAAAACTGCCGATCATCCAGCGTCTCTAGGGTTTCATTGTCGATCAAGACGACTTGGGGCTGATAGAAGGCGCCGATCATATTTTTTCCCAGTGGATGGTTCACCCCTGTCTTACCGCCCACAGAAGAGTCCACTTGAGAAAGCAGGGTGGTCGGAATTTGGATAAAATTCACCCCGCGTTGATAACAGGCCGCACAAAATCCTGACAGGTCTCCAACCACGCCGCCACCCAAGGCGATCACGGTTACGCTCCGATCGCAAGGTATCGACAGCATCGCAGTAAACACAGCTTCTGCATACGCAAGACTTTTTGTTTGCTCGCCGTCTGGCAGAATATGGCTTGAGATCGAATATTGGTCGCCCAAAGTCGCTATTAACTTGTCTAAATATAAGGGAGCAACTACCTCATTACTGATAATGAAAACTTGCGCCCCGTGGATATGCGGTATCAAGCGACTAGCCTCGCTTAGTAGACCCTTGCCGATATGGATGGGATAACTTCGCTTGCCGAGATCAATATTAAGTGTTTTCATTTTGTATTCTGGAAAAATAGTGCTTCAATCTCGCTCACCATCTTTGACACTGACACATTTCTTGCCTGCATAATGTGCGTTGCCACTTCGCGGTATAGCGGATCTCTTTCTGCAAATAATTTCCTTAAGGCGGCACGAGGATTTTGGGTCAATAGCAATGGTCTGTTTTTACAATAACGCAACCTTGACCAAAGCATATCTGCATTGGCTTGCAGATAGATCACTTGACCCTTCTCGATTAATAAGTCTCGATTAACTTGTTGAGTCACCACACCACCGCCCGTGGCAATCACCCCACTACTTTTTTCAGCCAGTTCTAGAAGCAACCGCGATTCTCGCGCTCTAAAGCCGGTTTCTCCTTCAATATCAAATATCGTGTTGACTGTCACGCCAGTTTGTTTTTCAAGCGTCTGATCACAGTCGACAAAATCGATTCCCAGACGCCTGGCAAGCTTTTTGCCGACCGTCGATTTGCCGACGCCCATTAGCCCTACCAGAAATATATTTTCGCTTAGATCCACGCGGACCGGGGTTGATTCAACAAGAATTTCGGCTTGAGGAAACGGAGGATGA
>CBDBQB010000009.1:0-41342 GCA_965209105.1 Candidatus Poriferihabitaceae bacterium
ATTTATTTACTCTCTCAACATGAAAACGATTTTGATATTTTTATCCGTAGAAAGGCTGAAAATCATTTCCATTACAAGCCTAAATCCAAGACTCAAAGCTCATTACTCGAGTTTGACGGGTGCCGAGGGATTTCAGATGAAGATACAAAATTTAATAAGCCTATATCAAGACGATTGGTAAAGCATGATAAGAACCTATACAGCGTATATAAATCGGCTTCCATCCATTATGTCAAACGATCATGGTCAAAGAAATTACTGATTATTCCATTTTTGTTTATCACGTTATTTTTTGCGATATATCTTGTTTATGATACATTCACAACTATGGGCGATGATGATATTGATGCCGATCCACTTACGAATATAGTTTTCAATCAGGATATTAAATCGACATTTCCAGACCCCATCAAAGCATTATCTGGCGATCGTTCTAAACGCCATCGGTCTTATGATTATTTAGAAGAGGGTTTATTGGCTAATCGAAATATTTATATCATTGGCCAATACAACGACACCTACTTTTTCGAGGTTGATAAGGTTACATTTTCGAGTGATGATTTACGCGAATTTGGCTATACAGTATCGATTAAGAATATCTGTATTGGTTTTATTAAATTAGAAAAACGTCACTTAGTGACCTGCAAACCATACTTAGACGCACCGAACAAAAGAACACAAAGAAACAAAAAGGAAGGGCGCGGCAAAGCGAAAAGCCGCGAGGCTCGCGCCGCGCCCTTTGACTTATCTGCATAGATGAAAATCTGTTCAAGATATTGAGCACCTTTTTAAATACCTAATAAAAACAGTTACATAGCCATTTTGTTCAGGTTGGCGACCGCGGTATTATCATTAGCATTTACTTATTAACAACTGCGCATAATGTCAGATTCATGTAAAAGCGATGGCAGGCGCAAACTGTAAATCGCGCCTGACAGGTCGCGATTTTGCTGCAAGCAAGTTTACATAGTCTGCATTATGCGAGCTTTACTCGCGATAGCGTGTCACAGCTCTTCAGTTCCCTAATCACTCCCTGAATACCCATCTTTTCGGTCGCACACGGATAACGGTCTTAATCACGCTTACAGCGCGTCACAGGGATTACCAGTAATCAGCCAAACCAATAGTGTGCGGTACATGTATTACTGCACCTTTTTCTCATATATGAGAATTATCCCGTTTTATTTAGCTTTTTTAGGCTTATTTTGGCGTTTTCTACATCCTCGAGTTTTATATCTTCTAAACCTTTCCATATTGCCGCGTCTGCTACATCTGTGGGCTTTACTGGTTTTTGCTTTTGCAATGAAAGTTTCCATGCAATCTTTTCAATTACTTCCCAGCGGGAGCCTCTGACACGTAACGTATGTGGTTCTGTCATTTTTATTTAAGTAGGTTGAGTGATATGTAAAGTATATCAATTAATTATTTTAAATTAGTAATTGGTTGATATATGACTAATAATTAGTATAGAATTACATAAAACATAATTTGTGATTATTGAATTAAATGATTGATTGGATCAGCCTAGTTTTAGATTTACCACACGAAAGTATAAAGACAGGACGCATCTTATCAATTGATGAAGATGGAACGCTTGAATACGAACGACCCAAGGCACAGCTTTTTGAAGGATCGTTTGAATCAAAAATGGTTTTCAGATCGCAGGGTGAATTGGATCGCGCAGGGCGATCAACGGAGTTATTTATCTCGGGTAATCCATCTAAGTTTTTACAAGGCCACAATGTATTTGGCGATGATCATTTGGTCGATCTGTTGAGGGGGGTTTTAATTAAAGTACATCGAGCAGGGGGCATTCAATTTGACTTATTTGAAGCATTATGCGCGATCGATAGTGGCATCGTATCAAGGATTGATTTAACTGAATCTATCCAGTTTTCAAATCGAAATCTTTGTCGGGCATACATTCGGCAGATTTCATTATTGGCACATACTCGATCCGGTAGACCTCACCAAACTAAATGGACTTTACATTTTCAAGCTAAGTCACGCCGCTGGAATGCAGTAATTTATTCCAAGGGTGATGAAATGGGTAAGCATTCATTACCTGAATCATTCTTACATTCAGATTATGTCAAAGGTCAAGCTGATGCTCTGGTACGTGTTGAGATCAGAATCAAAACCCTTGAGCTAATTCGCTTGGGTTGTCGACACGTCTACGATCTAACACAGGCAAAAATTGAAGCACTTTATAACGAATATGTCGGGAGGTTAAACATGGCTGAATCAGTTCAATTAACCAATGAAGCTATTAAGAAGTTATCACCATCAATACAAGCGACCTACCTTAAATGGAAGGCGGGTATTGACGTTTTAGGTGAGTTAACAACTCCCACATTTTATCGTCACCGCTCCAAGATTCTAAACCTCGGTGTCGATATTTCGGTGCCGTATGAGAAAGAAAATCACTTCGACGTAATGCCTTTGAAGCAGGTGCTACGCGGTAAGCGATATGAGATTCCAGATGAGGCTTTCGAGAAAGAGCTTGTCTATCAACCAGAGCCGCTAAAGCTCGTAGTCAAATAGAGAGGTAATACCAATGAGTGCAAATACACAAACCGTAGAAGCAAGTTCGCAGTCGCCCGCAAGCGTAAACGATTTACACAATCAAGAAGTTCGACGATTAGTCATGCAAGGTGGCATTTATGTTACGGGTGCGGTCGAACAATGGTCGATGGAAGGTAAATCTGGTAGTGCCGGATTTATTCAATTATTGATTCCTCAAAACGACGATACCAAGGCGCTTAATTTGCTACGCATTAAAGTACCTGAGACTCGGTTCGGAACCATCGACGTATTGAACAAATCAAAGTCGTTCCAAATGGTTCAGATACAAATTGAAGTCAGCGAGTCCTACGGCAAAGTTCGTTACATCATGACTAAAGATCAGCCAACTATGAAGGCTAATTAGTCGGTATTAAAAACTTATTAAATAGAAGTAATGAAATATCAGATGGAAAATGTAGAACATGTTATGCAGTTTGGTCAGTATCTATTTTTTACATCTGTGTTTTTCACCGTTGTTATGTTTATCCTCCTCTACTTATACAGACGTTAATCATGCCATTAGTTATTCCATTATGTGATGCTGCTGATGTTCGGATATCTAATACAAATTCTGGCGAACGATTTAGATGCGAAGGCAGCGGATGGCAACAAGTAAATTATGACGAATTAGTACCTGTCTATTTTGATTTAACCGAAACAGATAGGGCTATTATTGCAGGTGAAATTTTGCTTGCTCTTACCATCGCGTATTGTTTTCGGATATTACGCAAAACCATATTTAATTAGGATATTTTTATGAAAAACATTAAGAAACTGGCACTCGCCGTAGCGGTTACAGCATCAACAAGTCCAGTATTTGCTGTGGCTATTGATACAGTGGCCATCACTTCACAGTTTGGCGAGTTAAATGCTGCACAAGCGGTTATTGGCGGGTTGCTGTTAGTCGCTGCTGGAATTGCAATTACCTTTAAATGGGGTAAAGGCATGATCTTCGGTTAAACCGAAGTTGAAGGTTAGGGGACGCCTTAACTTTTGTATTATTAACATGATAGATCATATCTCAATATTATTTTTTATAACCGTCATAGCTTGTGGCGTGATTATGTACACATGAGAGTACTCCTTTACATCTTCATTATTCTATTACCTATCCAATCATACTCATATACTCAAGATCGGTGGTCTTCCTCACTGATTATCGACGGGGTACTTACCGGATTTTACGATCACACTGGCGAAGGAGTATCACAACTAGCGGCCGAAGCATTTTGTTTGCCTCGTGGTGGTGTTAATATTTTTAACATAGTAATCGATGGTGAAACGCAAAAAGGATATTCCATGTATTGCGTCGATGGAACCGGCCAAGCTATTAATTCATATTTACAACCATGCAGTGCTGGCCAATATTTTGATGGTGTTGGATGCGAAGAACAAAACGATTGTACAGCAGGAAATCAAAGTACTTATGGTGGGCCCTCAAGTTTGCCCACCGGTTCACGAGGTTGCGTTGGTAATTGCACAGTCGAAACGACCGGCGGCACGATTGTTTGTTCAATTGAGGAGGGATATTCTTGTCATATAACGACAACTACTGGTCAAATGTGCGATGATCTTGGCAATCCAGAACAACCTCAAACACCTGTTCAACAAGAATGTTCAGTCGATCCGTATTGTGTCGTTAATCCCTCCGGTACGACCACCACAGATAATCAGGACGGTACTTCAACGACAGATAACGGTGATGGCACGTCTACAACTGATAATGGCGATGGCACGTCTACAACTGATAATGGTGATGGTACTTCAACGACAGATAACGGTGATGGCACGTCTACAACTGATAATGGTGACGGTACTTCAACGACAGATAACGGTGATGGCACGTCTACAACTGATAATGGCGATGGCACGTCTACAACTGATAATGGCGATGGAACGTCTACAACTGATAATGGTGATGGCACGTCTACAATTGATAATGGTGATGGTACAACCACTACTGATAATGGTGATGGTACGACCACAATTACCGATCCAGACGGTAACTCTACTACCGAAGATAATGGTACATGCGATCATGTTCCTCATCTTTATTACGATCCAGCAGAGACTAACCCATACCCAGAATATGATGGATGTGATAGTAAATTACATCCGACTGATAGCGATTCCAATACTGATACTAATATTGATTCTTCAGACCCTAACCCAGACGGTACAGATGGCGAAATGGGTACGGGTACAGGCGGTAGTGGTACCAATGATCCGGGAGACACCATCGATACCGATGGCGATGGTGAACCGGACTGCAATCCTACTATCGAGATATGCGACACAGCATTCAAACAGAATCAAGAACGAACTTGTGACGAACCACCCGTGTGCAAAGAAGAGGACAGTTATAAATGTGTAACTTTGCGTATACAGTGGGAATCAGCATGTTCAGCCGAGCTACCTGATGAGCTTAGAACTGATGAAGCGAAGTTTGATTCTATCGGTAATAAATATAATGAGAAGAATGATAAACCTGAGAGTGATGTAGACTTTTCATTATTCAATCTTGATTATGGCAAGTGGTCATATTCAAACGAATGTCCGGCCCCGATTGATGCAAACGTCCTGGGAACGAATATTACGATTAGCTTCCTTTTTTTCTGCCAACTCGCCGCAATTGTCGGAATATTAGTACCCATCATCGGAGTTTGGCATTCTACTAAATTGGTGATCGGATGAAGTTTATTTTCGATAAGATTTTGATATTTTTGGGCACATTTATGGGGCCAATTATAAACCGAATATTGGCACATTTTGGTTTAGCATTTGCAACGTACAAGGGATTTAATATATTTCTTGATACCCTAATTGATGAGATGTCATTCAGACTGGGCGACTTACCGACTGGATCACTACAAATATTTATGATAATGAATATTGATGTTTACTTTTCATTATTATTTTCAGCTATAACTATCCGCTACATTTTAAAACCGTTTAGCAATCTAACCCGAATAAAATGATTTATTTGCGTACCGGCAAGCCGGGTGCCGGGAAAACACTGCATACAATCGGCGAAGTTTTAAAGCGTTCACAACAAGAAAGCCGCCCAGTACACTACTGTAATATCGATGGATTAACATTAGAGTGGAAACTTATTGATGACCCTAAAAAATGGTATGAAGTAGAGCAGGGCGCTATCCTCCTAATTGATGAATGCTCACTAATTTTCCCGCCGTTGGTCAATAAAGTTGGAACAAAAAAACCAGATCACTACAGCCAATTCGCCGAGCATCGACATCTTGGTCATGACATTTATTTACTCTCTCAACATGAAAACGATTTTGATATTTTTATCCGTAGAAAGGCTGAAAATCATTTCCATTACAAGCCTAAATCCAAGACTCAAAGCTCATTACTCGAGTTTGACGGGTGCCGAGGGATTTCAGATGAAGATACAAAATTTAATAAGCCTATATCAAGACGATTGGTAAAGCATGATAAGAACCTATACAGCGTATATAAATCGGCTTCCATCCATTATGTCAAACGATCATGGTCAAAGAAATTACTGATTATTCCATTTTTGTTTATCACGTTATTTTTTGCGATATATCTTGTTTATGATACATTCACAACTATGGGCGATGATGATATTGATGCCGATCCACTTACGAATATAGTTTTCAATCAGGATATTAAATCGACATTTCCAGACCCCATCAAAGCATTATCTGGCGATCGTTCTAAACGCCATCGGTCTTATGATTATTTAGAAGAGGGTTTATTGGCTAATCGAAATATTTATATCATTGGCCAATACAACGACACCTACTTTTTCGAGGTTGATAAGGTTACATTTTCGAGTGATGATTTACGCGAATTTGGCTATACAGTATCGATTAAGAATATCTGTATTGGTTTTATTAAATTAGAAAAACGTCACTTAGTGACCTGCAAACCATACTTAGACGCACCGAACAAAAGAACACAAAGAAACAAAAAGGAAGGGCGCGGCAAAGCGAAAAGCCGCGAGGCTCGCGCCGCGCCCTTTGACTTATCTGCATAGATGAAAATCTGTTCAAGATATTGAGCACCTTTTTAAATACCTAATAAAAACAGTTACATAGCCATTTTGTTCAGGTTGGCGACCGCGGTATTATCATTAGCATTTACTTATTAACAACTGCGCATAATGTCAGATTCATGTAAAAGCGATGGCAGGCGCAAACTGTAAATCGCGCCTGACAGGTCGCGATTTTGCTGCAAGCAAGTTTACATAGTCTGCATTATGCGAGCTTTACTCGCGATAGCGTGTCACAGCTCTTCAGTTCCCTAATCACTCCCTGAATACCCATCTTTTCGGTCGCACACGGATAACGGTCTTAATCACGCTTACAGCGCGTCACAGGGATTACCAGTAATCAGCCAAACCAATAGTGTGCGGTACATGTATTACTGCACCTTTTTCTCATATATGAGAATTATCCCGTTTTATTTAGCTTTTTTAGGCTTATTTTGGCGTTTTCTACATCCTCGAGTTTTATATCTTCTAAACCTTTCCATATTGCCGCGTCTGCTACATCTGTGGGCTTTACTGGTTTTTGCTTTTGCAATGAAAGTTTCCATGCAATCTTTTCAATTACTTCCCAGCGGGAGCCTCTGACACGTAACGTATGTGGTTCTGTCATTTTTATTTAAGTAGGTTGAGTGATATGTAAAGTATATCAATTAATTATTTTAAATTAGTAATTGGTTGATATATGACTAATAATTAGTATAGAATTACATAAAACATAATTTGTGATTATTGAATTAAATGATTGATTGGATCAGCCTAGTTTTAGATTTACCACACGAAAGTATAAAGACAGGACGCATCTTATCAATTGATGAAGATGGAACGCTTGAATACGAACGACCCAAGGCACAGCTTTTTGAAGGATCGTTTGAATCAAAAATGGTTTTCAGATCGCAGGGTGAATTGGATCGCGCAGGGCGATCAACGGAGTTATTTATCTCGGGTAATCCATCTAAGTTTTTACAAGGCCACAATGTATTTGGCGATGATCATTTGGTCGATCTGTTGAGGGGGGTTTTAATTAAAGTACATCGAGCAGGGGGCATTCAATTTGACTTATTTGAAGCATTATGCGCGATCGATAGTGGCATCGTATCAAGGATTGATTTAACTGAATCTATCCAGTTTTCAAATCGAAATCTTTGTCGGGCATACATTCGGCAGATTTCATTATTGGCACATACTCGATCCGGTAGACCTCACCAAACTAAATGGACTTTACATTTTCAAGCTAAGTCACGCCGCTGGAATGCAGTAATTTATTCCAAGGGTGATGAAATGGGTAAGCATTCATTACCTGAATCATTCTTACATTCAGATTATGTCAAAGGTCAAGCTGATGCTCTGGTACGTGTTGAGATCAGAATCAAAACCCTTGAGCTAATTCGCTTGGGTTGTCGACACGTCTACGATCTAACACAGGCAAAAATTGAAGCACTTTATAACGAATATGTCGGGAGGTTAAACATGGCTGAATCAGTTCAATTAACCAATGAAGCTATTAAGAAGTTATCACCATCAATACAAGCGACCTACCTTAAATGGAAGGCGGGTATTGACGTTTTAGGTGAGTTAACAACTCCCACATTTTATCGTCACCGCTCCAAGATTCTAAACCTCGGTGTCGATATTTCGGTGCCGTATGAGAAAGAAAATCACTTCGACGTAATGCCTTTGAAGCAGGTGCTACGCGGTAAGCGATATGAGATTCCAGATGAGGCTTTCGAGAAAGAGCTTGTCTATCAACCAGAGCCGCTAAAGCTCGTAGTCAAATAGAGAGGTAATACCAATGAGTGCAAATACACAAACCGTAGAAGCAAGTTCGCAGTCGCCCGCAAGCGTAAACGATTTACACAATCAAGAAGTTCGACGATTAGTCATGCAAGGTGGCATTTATGTTACGGGTGCGGTCGAACAATGGTCGATGGAAGGTAAATCTGGTAGTGCCGGATTTATTCAATTATTGATTCCTCAAAACGACGATACCAAGGCGCTTAATTTGCTACGCATTAAAGTACCTGAGACTCGGTTCGGAACCATCGACGTATTGAACAAATCAAAGTCGTTCCAAATGGTTCAGATACAAATTGAAGTCAGCGAGTCCTACGGCAAAGTTCGTTACATCATGACTAAAGATCAGCCAACTATGAAGGCTAATTAGTCGGTATTAAAAACTTATTAAATAGAAGTAATGAAATATCAGATGGAAAATGTAGAACATGTTATGCAGTTTGGTCAGTATCTATTTTTTACATCTGTGTTTTTCACCGTTGTTATGTTTATCCTCCTCTACTTATACAGACGTTAATCATGCCATTAGTTATTCCATTATGTGATGCTGCTGATGTTCGGATATCTAATACAAATTCTGGCGAACGATTTAGATGCGAAGGCAGCGGATGGCAACAAGTAAATTATGACGAATTAGTACCTGTCTATTTTGATTTAACCGAAACAGATAGGGCTATTATTGCAGGTGAAATTTTGCTTGCTCTTACCATCGCGTATTGTTTTCGGATATTACGCAAAACCATATTTAATTAGGATATTTTTATGAAAAACATTAAGAAACTGGCACTCGCCGTAGCGGTTACAGCATCAACAAGTCCAGTATTTGCTGTGGCTATTGATACAGTGGCCATCACTTCACAGTTTGGCGAGTTAAATGCTGCACAAGCGGTTATTGGCGGGTTGCTGTTAGTCGCTGCTGGAATTGCAATTACCTTTAAATGGGGTAAAGGCATGATCTTCGGTTAAACCGAAGTTGAAGGTTAGGGGACGCCTTAACTTTTGTATTATTAACATGATAGATCATATCTCAATATTATTTTTTATAACCGTCATAGCTTGTGGCGTGATTATGTACACATGAGAGTACTCCTTTACATCTTCATTATTCTATTACCTATCCAATCATACTCATATACTCAAGATCGGTGGTCTTCCTCACTGATTATCGACGGGGTACTTACCGGATTTTACGATCACACTGGCGAAGGAGTATCACAACTAGCGGCCGAAGCATTTTGTTTGCCTCGTGGTGGTGTTAATATTTTTAACATAGTAATCGATGGTGAAACGCAAAAAGGATATTCCATGTATTGCGTCGATGGAACCGGCCAAGCTATTAATTCATATTTACAACCATGCAGTGCTGGCCAATATTTTGATGGTGTTGGATGCGAAGAACAAAACGATTGTACAGCAGGAAATCAAAGTACTTATGGTGGGCCCTCAAGTTTGCCCACCGGTTCACGAGGTTGCGTTGGTAATTGCACAGTCGAAACGACCGGCGGCACGATTGTTTGTTCAATTGAGGAGGGATATTCTTGTCATATAACGACAACTACTGGTCAAATGTGCGATGATCTTGGCAATCCAGAACAACCTCAAACACCTGTTCAACAAGAATGTTCAGTCGATCCGTATTGTGTCGTTAATCCCTCCGGTACGACCACCACAGATAATCAGGACGGTACTTCAACGACAGATAACGGTGATGGCACGTCTACAACTGATAATGGCGATGGCACGTCTACAACTGATAATGGTGATGGTACTTCAACGACAGATAACGGTGATGGCACGTCTACAACTGATAATGGTGACGGTACTTCAACGACAGATAACGGTGATGGCACGTCTACAACTGATAATGGCGATGGCACGTCTACAACTGATAATGGCGATGGAACGTCTACAACTGATAATGGTGATGGCACGTCTACAATTGATAATGGTGATGGTACAACCACTACTGATAATGGTGATGGTACGACCACAATTACCGATCCAGACGGTAACTCTACTACCGAAGATAATGGTACATGCGATCATGTTCCTCATCTTTATTACGATCCAGCAGAGACTAACCCATACCCAGAATATGATGGATGTGATAGTAAATTACATCCGACTGATAGCGATTCCAATACTGATACTAATATTGATTCTTCAGACCCTAACCCAGACGGTACAGATGGCGAAATGGGTACGGGTACAGGCGGTAGTGGTACCAATGATCCGGGAGACACCATCGATACCGATGGCGATGGTGAACCGGACTGCAATCCTACTATCGAGATATGCGACACAGCATTCAAACAGAATCAAGAACGAACTTGTGACGAACCACCCGTGTGCAAAGAAGAGGACAGTTATAAATGTGTAACTTTGCGTATACAGTGGGAATCAGCATGTTCAGCCGAGCTACCTGATGAGCTTAGAACTGATGAAGCGAAGTTTGATTCTATCGGTAATAAATATAATGAGAAGAATGATAAACCTGAGAGTGATGTAGACTTTTCATTATTCAATCTTGATTATGGCAAGTGGTCATATTCAAACGAATGTCCGGCCCCGATTGATGCAAACGTCCTGGGAACGAATATTACGATTAGCTTCCTTTTTTTCTGCCAACTCGCCGCAATTGTCGGAATATTAGTACCCATCATCGGAGTTTGGCATTCTACTAAATTGGTGATCGGATGAAGTTTATTTTCGATAAGATTTTGATATTTTTGGGCACATTTATGGGGCCAATTATAAACCGAATATTGGCACATTTTGGTTTAGCATTTGCAACGTACAAGGGATTTAATATATTTCTTGATACCCTAATTGATGAGATGTCATTCAGACTGGGCGACTTACCGACTGGATCACTACAAATATTTATGATAATGAATATTGATGTTTACTTTTCATTATTATTTTCAGCTATAACTATCCGCTACATTTTAAAACCGTTTAGCAATCTAACCCGAATAAAATGATTTATTTGCGTACCGGCAAGCCGGGTGCCGGGAAAACACTGCATACAATCGGCGAAGTTTTAAAGCGTTCACAACAAGAAAGCCGCCCAGTACACTACTGTAATATCGATGGATTAACATTAGAGTGGAAACTTATTGATGACCCTAAAAAATGGTATGAAGTAGAGCAGGGCGCTATCCTCCTAATTGATGAATGCTCACTAATTTTCCCGCCGTTGGTCAATAAAGTTGGAACAAAAAAACCAGATCACTACAGCCAATTCGCCGAGCATCGACATCTTGGTCATGACATTTATTTACTCTCTCAACATGAAAACGATTTTGATATTTTTATCCGTAGAAAGGCTGAAAATCATTTCCATTACAAGCCTAAATCCAAGACTCAAAGCTCATTACTCGAGTTTGACGGGTGCCGAGGGATTTCAGATGAAGATACAAAATTTAATAAGCCTATATCAAGACGATTGGTAAAGCATGATAAGAACCTATACAGCGTATATAAATCGGCTTCCATCCATTATGTCAAACGATCATGGTCAAAGAAATTACTGATTATTCCATTTTTGTTTATCACGTTATTTTTTGCGATATATCTTGTTTATGATACATTCACAACTATGGGCGATGATGATATTGATGCCGATCCACTTACGAATATAGTTTTCAATCAGGATATTAAATCGACATTTCCAGACCCCATCAAAGCATTATCTGGCGATCGTTCTAAACGCCATCGGTCTTATGATTATTTAGAAGAGGGTTTATTGGCTAATCGAAATATTTATATCATTGGCCAATACAACGACACCTACTTTTTCGAGGTTGATAAGGTTACATTTTCGAGTGATGATTTACGCGAATTTGGCTATACAGTATCGATTAAGAATATCTGTATTGGTTTTATTAAATTAGAAAAACGTCACTTAGTGACCTGCAAACCATACTTAGACGCACCGAACAAAAGAACACAAAGAAACAAAAAGGAAGGGCGCGGCAAAGCGAAAAGCCGCGAGGCTCGCGCCGCGCCCTTTGACTTATCTGCATAGATGAAAATCTGTTCAAGATATTGAGCACCTTTTTAAATACCTAATAAAAACAGTTACATAGCCATTTTGTTCAGGTTGGCGACCGCGGTATTATCATTAGCATTTACTTATTAACAACTGCGCATAATGTATATTATGTTAAGTTACGCGCAATCCTTAATATTCTTTGCTTTTATTTCTCAATTGTTGTTTGCACTAAAATGACGAATGATTACGGGCTTTTTTCAAATATACAGACTCAGCATTCCAATACACATTTTCTTTAAATCTGAGAACTTGTTTATTTTTTCTTGTCACTCGGCTTGATCTTTAAGATTGCTGTGTGGTTTGGATGTATATACGGTCAATTAAATCATTAGCCACAGCGCTATTAGGACTCAACCATTGCTTGACCAATAGACGAACAATCATATACTATTGTATAGCTTTATAAGCCATTAAATCTCTGTACATTTAGTTGCATAGCCTTACCTAGGCGATAAAGCACTATCAATAAATGTTTTTAATGCAAGGAAATAACTTAGGAGAATACAATGAATATACAAATTAGAAAACATGGAACAACAGCTATATTTTGCATAGCATGGTTCTACTCTGGTGCTGCCATGGCGGCACAAAATACCGCCCCAGTCGGTGATGACGCTTACCCCGCTTACGGCAGTTGTGATTCGTCAGTGGTCCCTAATCTGCCGAACGGCTGGTCCGCCAATGCGTTATTGACGCCATTTCAGTCACAACCATTACAGGTTGCGAGAGTTTCAGTACAAAATTCGTCGGGGCAAGAGAGTAAGATGGTGGTCACTACCGATAATGTTCAGAGCAAAGGACCCACTGCTTGGTATATTCAAGGCGACAAAACCTACGCGCTTTCAAATAATGCTGAGGGTCAATTGCAATGTCGTATCATGAGCTCTACCCCTACCCCGTGGGTCGCGCCGGCCTCCAACTTTTTAGCCAATGCTGGCTGTACTTGCCAGGGCAGTAACATAGTGACGGGTAAAGACTCTGAGGCATGGAGATGCCCCAATGGTCTAAACGAAGGCAATGGTCCTGAATACGATTGGTATTGGTTTACCAAAGACGAGAATAAGTATCCTAATCGCATCATCAATTCCCGGAATAACAACACCCACGATTTGCCCATTCTAGGAGATGCTTCTTTAGTTAATTTTACCGATGTTGTTGCAGCGACCGACCCTCTGCTTGATAAGGCCAGTGCTGCATGTAATGGCATTTCGATTGAAATGAATCTAGTAAGCCCAACGATTGACGGTTTAGATTATGAGGAAAACCATCCAGCACCTCCTACGTGGCCCAATACCGCCTTTGCAAATGGGGCCCTGTTCGCGGTCGATGGCAGCCATACTAGCATGGCAATTTATTACGACTGGAACACTCTGCAAGAGGTCTCAAAGATCAAATCCTCTAATGGCGCAATTCAAGATACCCGGTTAACCAAGGGCATAACCTATGAAATTGGATACACTGCATCGAATACTCGTATATGCCAAGGCACTTTGGTTAATGTCGGTACATGGCACCCTACGTGGGCACATGACGATAATTGTGAATACATGGCGACCATTGACGGAAACTCGCCATTAAACCCAAGAGACACCCCACTACAGGCAATGGCGTGTTATTTTGGTGGTACGGGTGAATCAACTTCCAATATTCAGGCTTGGTATTCATACGATGATGAACCCGTGATGTTTTACGAAACAAATGCCGGTGATTTAGACCTGATTGATTATTATGAGTGGATGCCAAATGCCACTATTCCCAGTGGTGTGTTATATCCAATCGATAGTTGTAGTGGCCCAGCTGAGGTATTACAAGGGTGCAACGCATGCCATGGAAAAGCCAGCTGAACGACGACATATTTAATCTGACTGAGAATGGATCGAAGGGTGGCACCGTAGAGCACATCGGCTAAAAAAGAGCAGCCAAATTAATAGCTTAATCCATTTGGCTGCTACTTGTTTTATGATCATATATCCCAAATCCCAATATAGAACCTCTGAGCAGCCAATTTTGCCAAAGTGTTGGCGGTAGACTCAGATACAGCCCACACTTTCACTCTGTAGGCGAGTTTTCAGGGGCAAATATCTCTCATTCGTAGATTTGTATGTGCAACGGCATTGATTGCTTAGGTTTCCCATATTTCAGGTACAACTATGCCGTAAGCGAAATTAAGTTGATCGTATTAAGTCGCTTATCCCGACGGGGGCTCAAATTGACGCATAGCTAGCAGTACTTGATCTAATAGCGCTTGGTGCTGCGCCTGCACCTTAACAAACACCTGTCGGCCCGTTTTGATAACCTTGGCCGCCATCGCATACAAGCGCCAACGTATGGTCTTTGCTCGATGATGAGCCAGCTCTTCAGGTAACAATTCACGCATCAACGCAAACAAGTTATACGCCAGTGTGCAGATTGCGAAGTACAGGGCATTGGCCTCAAAGTCTGAGCAGGGCAAGGTGTCGCCTCCAAAGTCCAGCTTCAGTTCCTTGATGCGGTTTTCACTGTCTTCGGCGCGTTGGTTGTACCAGTGAACGATTTCGCTGTCTGTCAGCGACTCTCGGTTGGTGGCGATAGCGCGGTAAAGATAACCCTGCTCAACCACTTCTTCATCTGATTGCGTGGCATCTAAGTCAGCCTGACCTTTAAGGCGTTTGCGTTGTATCACTACCGTAAAGGCTTTGTTGACTCCACCTATACAGTGCAGGCCGCGATAGGTGCTGTGGTCGGGGATGGCTTGGCCGTTACGGTCTAACAAGGGCTGCCAGTCATTATCTGCCACGCAAGCAATAGTTTCCCTTAAATCAGCACTGGTTTTGGCGCGAATGGCATAACCAATCTGGTTTTCATCGCAATGTTTTATAATATCTGCCTGATAGCCCGCCGCATCGATACGCAAGTTGTTAACATAGCAGCCCGTTGGCAAGCTGTTTTCACATTGACGAATGAACGCTAAATTTTCCTTGGCAGGCGATGCGTTACCTTGCCTAAAGTCACTGGCTAGCACTTGTCCACTCTGCGCGATATGCCCCACCATGGGCATATATCCACGAACTCCTTTGTAAGTCCAGCGCGCATCAGCTTTGTTCGCCGCAACTTGTGTTGCATCAATGTCTAGCGTCACCCCCTTACAAGTATGCAATGTCGATTGTAATACCACTCGATTAACCTGCTCTAAAGCGTTCTTCCATTGCCCTTGATTACCGATGCGACGAAGCCAGTTACCCAACGAAGCCCCCTGCGGTATTTGTTCAAGACCCAGCAGAGTTTGTAGTGCAGTATCATCCTGAAGGTGGCGCACATCGTCTAGATGAAAACTACCTTCATGTAGCATCAATATCAGGGTTTGAATAAACACAGACGGCTTGAAACCCCGATTACTACCTGGCTGAGCAAAGGCCGCATCGATGTGTCTATCTAGCTTCAAAGAGCGCATCAGCTCAGCGATGGATAATAATCCCGCGCGTGAAGTTAAAAGGTCGTCCGTGGTATCAATCTTGTATGGTAGTATCTTCATAAGCTCTGGTTGTTTCACCCATTGGGTGTCGGTTCGTTTTGACGCAAACCATTATACAATCAGGGCTTAACTCGTTCTGGAGATTTCTATATTTAGATTAGGGAATATCTTCAACCGGTCTTTGCTTTTATTGCAAAACACAAACAGCCCATCAGCGTAAGGGCTTAAACTTGTCTCTTGTTCCACTATCACGCTTAGGCCGTTCACCGCCTTGCGAAAATCAACGGGTGCACGATGCAGATACCGGTGGCAGGTCAGTCAACCATCTCACGATAGAACTTGATCTAACATCAGGCTTAACGCCCGAACATCTAGCGCATCGCCTAATTCAATATCAATCACCCGTATGCGCGGCTGCTTTGCTTGGGTCTTGGTGAGGCCACCATCAGGGCATGCCACGCGATTCACGTTTGGAGCAACGCGCACAAAATTTCCAGCGTTATCTCGCAACTGCGATTTACGCGTACTAAAGTACTTTGGGTTGATACCATGCTGTCTGCAATAAGCTACTGCGCTCAAACCACTAGATTGCTGGTTTGCAATCAACTCTCGCCACTGTTCTTTGCTTCGTCTTGCCATTGTTACGTTTTAATATAAAAACGCGACAATATACTTTTCTAATTCAGCTCGATAGAATGCCGTTTACTCGGCGCTTACAGAAGAGCCATTATATACATACAAAGTATCGCCCTTAATGTATACCGATTTTCCAGCAAAAGAGCGCATCCGGAGCGAAAATTTACCTAAATCTACTGAAGTACTCCATGCAGTGTTATTGTATTTCCAAGGAGTATGATTTTGCTGATTACCTTGGATATAGATATGGTTATTAAATGGCCCACCGACGTAATAGTACCTAGATACTCCACCATATTCTTTTCGATATTCGTACCAACTATCACCGTTATTCGTGCTTTTCCATAAGATAGCGGATCCGGCGGAAAGGCTGGCTTACCTCGTTTACTGGAATATAACGGACTCAGAAGACCTTCGATCTCAGGCCAATCGATAATTTGATGAACATCATCAAGCTCTTTTAGACTATCATGCTTCGATAACAAGGCGTCTGCAAGGCCATATTGTGATAGGTTTTTCCAAGACATAGCGACTATTTCCTAACGATATAATTCTGTTTGAATTTTAACATTTATGTCTCGACCCTTTCGGAATTATGCAAAGGTCTCTGATAGTAGCGACTCATCACCACATAGGCATAGAGATTTACCGCAAATGCCTCGGTAGTTTGATGAAGTTTGTCTTCGAACCAATCTTTGCGATGCTTGTAATTAAATCTTGAATAATCATCCACACCACACCGAAACCCACACCGTGCACAGCGCGATATACAATCGCTAACTGGTAGTGCCAACTCAACGGAATGAGTATTTTTGTGGTCGGGGCATTTCCTTTTCTCCTGTGCTGGCAATGTTCGAGCTGTCATATATTAGCAAGCGGTCACCGTGATAGCATTCTTTTGTGCCTCCAAGTCGCCACGCGCAGAACACCCAAACGTATATCCCAAAAATGGCGGATAGCGCCATACTAACTATATAACTTCCTCCAACGCTTCCGGGTAACAGACTTAATTTATGCGTTTTTCTAGTTATAACTAGACTTTTGCTAATATTGAATTTAGTTAGATCAAAGCAACCATAAAATCTGTCTTTCTAGGCGGTGATTAATATTCAAGCCACTATTGATTTGTGATAGGAGAGCGGATATCTCGCTGTAGGCGATTAGGTAGGAATGCTTTGCGTCACCAGCCTAGAAGAATTCAATTTACTGCTGTTGAAGGAGTGTTTAATGGTCGATTGATATATAATTGCCCGGCTTCACAATTTTATCCCTAGGTATTGATTTAAATTCTGCCGTTACACACGGACTCTAGATTAAAGGTCGATCCTTGATGAATTTTTCGAGAATATGCATCTGAATTGCAAGAACGGTAGCGAAGTCATTCTAGCTAATTGGCTGTGTTTTTCTTAGGTTATGACATATATTTTTTCAATTTCAGCCCGTATTCTTTTAACTTTGATAATAGCTTTATTGGGCAAAAAAGTTGAATCTTGCGCTGAACTAAACTCATATTCTTGGGGCGGAAAACACTTGTATGAGCGGTAGTAAATCAACCATTAAGGATTTCGCCGTTTGTGGTGGCACACCGACTTTTACTGAGAAACTATACGTAAACAGACCTAATGTTGGCAGCCGCGATATTTTTATCGAAAATGTAGATGCTGCATTGGATCGGTTTTGGTTTACCAACGATGGACCACTCTTACAAGATCTAGAAGAAAAACTTGCAAGCTACTTGGGTGTGGATCATTGCGTTGTTGTCAACAATGGGACGACGGCCATGGCGCTGGCGATTCGAGCACTTGAGTTAGAAGGAGAGATTATTCTCCCCTCCTTTAGCTTTATTTCCACGGCCCATACGTTGCTTGGACAAGGCATTAAACCTGTGTTTTGCGATATTGATCCAGACACGTGGAACATCGACCCCGATCATTGCCAATCTCTGGTTACTAGCAAAACTACAGCGATAATTGGTACCCATTTATGGGGACGTCCCTGTGAAGTGGATCGATTGGATCAATTCGCTCAACAGGCGAATATCCCGCTGATATTTGATGCTGCACACGCATTCGGATGTACCCATAATGGCAACAGAATCGGCCGTTTCGGAACAGCTGAGGTCTTTAGTTTTCATGCAACCAAAGTGTTCCATACTTTCGAGGGCGGCGCGGTAACAACTAACGATAGCGATCTCGCCGAGAATCTAAGAATGATCCGCAATTTCGGATTTACCGGTTATGACCAAGTCGAAGCTATAGGTACAAACGCGAAAATGCCCGAAGTGTGTGCCGCCATGGGCCTAGCGAACTTACAGTCACTGAATCATTTTTTCGATAAGAACAGAGACACCTATCAGCGTTACGAGAAGGCCTTACAAGATATTCCGGGCTTGGAATTGATTGCCTTCGACCCCCAGGAAGTTCACAACAATCATTACATAGTTTTAAATATTGAACAGAAAGAAAGCAAACTCACACGCGATGAGCTACTTTATATTCTTCAAGCTGAAAATGTGCTGGCCAGACGTTATTTTTACCCAGGAAATCACCGCATGGAGCCCTATTGCTCCCGTTTTCCCGAGGTAGACAAAAATCTTCCCGTAACAAACCGTATTGCTCAGAGCGTATTACTGTTGCCCGGAGGATCGGGGGTGAGCGCAGCACAAATCAACCAGATTTGTGCGATCCTGCGCATAGCCATCCGTGATGCTGGTTTGCTTTCTGCTGCTCTGAGAATGCCAGAAAATCTTAGTACTGACCCAACTGAAATATCAGCACAAAGTAGCTAACACTAAAACTATGAACTTTGCAAAACCACGACCAACTCTCGAATTCAGGATACCCATTAGCCCAAACGAGAAATTCATGCGCATGGTGCATTACTTTCTCGAATCATTACAAGAGTTTGGGGGGCCTATTGGTAGAGCTGCCCATTGTGTTGTCTCAGTCGGTGCCGATGAACCCCCGCGGGATCTTAAACAGGAATACCCCTGGACTGCCAATTATTCGGTTGATTTCCACTGGGTGGAGCGTGCGCTATTTCGACAACGATCATATGCGGCTACCGGTCTCGATCGCCTTCAGATCAAATCAACAGCAGATATCGTAGCGCTTATTGACGCCGACCTTTTAATTGCAGGTGATTTTGACCGAATCGTGAGGGAAGCTTTTCAATCACAGTGTATGCACGGCTTCCTTGCTCATGTCTCGCCATTCAGTTTTCCAAACGCATCCCATATTGCCAGTCAAATCTGGTGGAATAGAATATTTTCGGAAGGCGGCCTGGCCTGCCCGCCGCTAGACCAGCAATACTCAGGCTGGGCCCTTGACTGGGATAACATCTATCCGGAGCATGGGCTTACCGTGAGCGAAGAACATCGATTCGGGCCAATTTATTATAACTACGGATTTGTTATTGGCCCGCGGAATTATATCGAACGCATGGGCGACACATTTGAAGCCGAACTTGATGTTGTCGCGCGCGTATTACAGACTGGGTTCAATGCGCAGATTGCGAATTGCCTTGCATTTAAGCGCCACAACATTCCATGTAAAATCATGCCGCTCAACTACAACTTCACTTTAAACGTCCCTGACGGGCCTATCCGCGCATTGAACCCTGACCCCCATGGAGAACAGGGAGATGATGATATCAAGGTGTTTCATTATATCGGTGGTAGCCTGCACTTCGAAACGCCTATGTCGCTGGAAAATCTGTTGCAGAAGAACGATTTTGACGGCGCCTGGCAAACCTTTCAAGACAGGCTCCGCATGGTGCACAACAAAATAATAACAGCCTAAGAGAATTAAATCTGTCTTTTTGCTTTGAGGTCACTTCTACGTTTGGCTCCAGACTGCATTACCACCGGTGAGATTCGTTCTAAGATCAGTTTTTTACATGCGCTTTCTGCGTGGCATTAGCCAGATATTTGTCCAGCCGCAGTTGCCACTCTGTTTCAAGCTTGCCCACCTTGCCCGGATACTGTGCCGCCAGGTTATTCGTCTCAGCCCTGTCATTACTTAAATCATAAAGCTCCCAGGAGTCTCCTTTGGAGCCGACGAGTTTCCAATCACTAGACCGAATGGCACGATGACCATCGTGCAACCACCATAGGATGTCGTGGGTTGATTTCTGATCTTTCGAAAAAGTGGAAACAAGACTTCTACCCGGTTTAGCTGGATGTGGTTCTTCAACATGCTTCCCACCAGCGACCTCAACAATTGTCGGCACGATATCAATTACGTGCCCCATATTCCTCCTCAACTCACCCTGGGCCTTAATTCCGTTTGGCCAGTGAGCGATCAACGGTGTTGCAATACCGCCTTCATGAACCCAGGTCTTATGGCGCCTAAATGGAGTATTTGAAGTCGTTGACCAGCCGGGACCAAGAGACAAGTATGCCATCGCCGATCCAGGAACGGCATTTGGATCATGCCACTCTGAGCTGATGCGATCAATTTCAGCACTCGCGCCATTGTCCGACATAAAGAAAATCAAGGTGTTTTCAAATGCACCCATGGTTCGAAGCTGGTCAAGCACGCGCCCAATTTCGCGATCCATTCGGTCAATCATCGCCGCATGGATTGACATTTTTGTAGATTGAAACTCCTGTTGCTCTATCGTGAGCTCTTTCCATGGCAGAGGCCTGCTGACTTCGCGCGAGCCGAGGACGTCGAGCGTCTCGGGGTAGTGATAAGGCGGTCCGATATCACGTTCGACTTGAGACAAATAACCATCGACAATGCCCTTCGCTTTTATCCTAAGCCATCTGCGCTTGCGAATCTCACCCCACCCCTCGTGGTACTTTTCCCGGTGACGAGCAATGTCTGCAGGGGGAGCTTTCAGTGGGAAGTGAGGGGCAGTGAACGCTAGGTAGTGGAAGAAAGGTTGCTCTGCATGTTCTGTAGCATGTTGTTGCAAGATTTTGATCGCGTGATTCGCTATCGCTGTAGTTTCATAGTAGCCTGTATTATGTTGGACGGGCGGCATCCTCTGGTCGTCTTCATATCTAATACGCGGATCGAAATAACGTCCTTGATCTTCAATGTAATATGAATGGTCGAAGCCGTTGGCAAGCGGCATACCGTCGATGTGCCACTTGCCAGAGTGGTACGATTTATAGCCGAGAGGTTTGAGAATTTTCGGCAGTAGTGGTGCCCATGCTGGTCGTTCTGAGAGGCCAATGTCGGGATGTGCTGGTGAGGTGTCCCGCCTTATCTGCTGTGCGTAATAACCAGTTAACAGAGCAGCGCGTGTCGGCCAACAACGGCCCGTGTTATAGAATTGCGTGAACTGTAGGCCATTGCCCGCCAGTTTGTCCAAATTCGGCGTGTCAATCTCGCCGCCGTAACTACCAAGGTCGGAAAAACCTAAATCATCAGCCAATATCAACAGAACATTTGGCCGCACCGCCGCAATTTTATTTTTATCTAGTAAAGCGTTTGTGCTCAGGCTTAAGTACACGCAGCATCCGGTGATTAAAGTCAGAGTGGTGACGACCAAAACCTGACATGACAATTTTTTCAAGTGTAAGGCCGGCGCAAACTTGGCAATGGTGCACGAACACAATTAACAACACGGCCGATCAGCCTGTAAAACGAGGGGGCGTCCGCTCTCCTTGACGTAGGCTTATTCATGCAGCGGACTATCCTCATCGGTGACCAATTGTTTGATAATAAATTTCTCGATACTTTCTGCATAAAATTTCTGGCCCGACACATTGAAATGCCCGTCGTACTCAAAAAAAAGAGGTCGCTCGGAAGCCTTATCCCTAAACTGCCGGGTCACGTCAAAAATATCTACGTTGGCGGCTAAAGCCGCAGCTCTAAGCGCTTCATCCATAGCCGTGGTTTGTAAAAAATTGACATTGGTATTAATGCCCATTCGTCTATAATTTTCGCCGTTAACCGCAGACGTAAAAGCCCCTGTCGGGGTGGAAATAACAACCACTTTACAATTGATTCTGTCAGCTTTGATCTTGATTCGAACTAACTGAGCCGTAATTCTCTGGATAGCCCGCTGCACCTTTGAATTGGCCAGGTCCAAAGTTTCCTGTAAATATTCTGAATGTCGTAAACCGATGCCGAGCATTCCCGGATTAAGCTCCCCACGAAGAAACTTCTCCTTAATCTCGATATCAATCTGGTCAAATTTTTTCTTTTTCTCATTGCTTAAACCTGCAACAAAACCCTCAACACTTACCCTCCATATTGCTTCCGATTGCTCAATTTTTGCTGGTATTAATGCGAATGCCCGCGACCTCAATGTAATGAAATTAGGAAATAGTGGTTTTATAATTTTATAAATTTCACCTCTCCCCACCGGGGGTTTTGATCCTTGAGTAAGCTGTGTTTTGGTTGTTTCTTCAGATTGGGTCAAATTATTGATCGCCTGCGCCAAATCATCTCCCTGCAGCATTGCAATAACGACGAGATCAGGCTTCAACATTGGAATGGCTTTTTCAGCTATATCGGCATAGGTACCGGGTGACCCGCCCGGCTTGCCGAGATTGACGATTTCTACATCAAGATCGAGTCGCTGTAGATTTCTCTCCAACACTTTCGGCCAAGATTCCTCGATATCGACGCCCCACCCAAATGTGAAGGAATCGCCTAAGGCCATGATCCTATATCTGCTTTTCTTCTGGATAGGGGAATCACGCCCTCTGAATCCCAGATTGTTGATTCGCGCCTCAGCTTGAAACTCAGGCGTTGAATAATTGAAAGTGGAATAACGGCCAAAGACAAGATCATCCTCAGCGACTAAGAATAGGCCCACGCATCTGTCGATAAGCAGCGCCAACAAAATAGCGAAGATTGTTGAGAAAAAAACAAGTGTCAGATTTTTCTTCATACTTAATGTTCACCAAATACTTTTAGTCCTCCAATTAACACTTGCCTACGATATTTTCCGAAGTGCTGACGATGAAACTTATTCCATTATAGCGTAGCCGATGCCCGATGCTCCAAAACCATTTCCATTGTATAAAAGATACGTTTTACTATTATATTTATATAAATTTGCATAAGCGATCATTACCGAATCCCATCCTTTATCAGACCGCTCAAGACCTGCCTCTTCGTCCTTTCGGACCCAGTGAACCCCATCAGCAGACTCCGCATACCCTAATCTATAACTTGCTTCAGGGTTTTCTCTGAATGCAACTGCCTGCCTGAACGAGTAAAGCATTTTATAGGTGTCGGCCTCAAACCAAACATAAGGTACTGCAATCGCATCGCTAACCTCATCGTAATCAATACAGACTGTACCGCTTAGCTGCCAATTTATACCGTCAGAAGATTCCGCATACTTAATGGTGTAGAAAGCTTCAGGTTTACCATCAATAATTTCCCATTTTGTATGCGAGATGTACCACATCTTCCAACGATCATTTTTCTGTAACAAGCATGGATGAGCGCAGGAAATCGGTTCAGCGGTAGATCTATCGATAATTGGTCCGTCAAATTCCCGTTCGAAAACTAGTTCATCATCGTTGAACACCGCCAATCCAATCGCCGTGCGAAAAGGTATTGTACTGCAGCGATTCCAACCAGTGTAATAGAGATACTTCTTCCGCCCGCGATTAATAATGCATGCCGGCATCACGCCACTATCATCGAAGCACCCTAGCTGACCCAGGCCAAGAGCAGGCTGGTCGTGAACATAAAGTATGTTCGCCGGATTACCCGCTTCTACCTCAATAAAGCTTATAACTGATCGATTTTTCCTGTCACGCGTAGCGAAGTATATTCGCACCACATCCGCACTGATCTTTTCAGCGATGGGTAATTGTGCATGACTGACACTCCAATCATACTTACCGTTCGGTACAAAAATCAATCCAGCTTTCTTCCAACGCATTTACAGTACTATATCGCTGCTTGATTTCGGGCTTTTTCGCGCCGGATTACCCACATAAACACCATATTTCTCAGTATCCTTTGCAAGATTGGCTCCCATTGCCACAAAGGTAGAATCAGCCAAGTGTATCCTGTCGCGTATCGTAGCATTAACCCCTATGTAGCAATGCGATTCAACCACACAGTGGCCAGATAATACGACCTGCGAAGTGAAAAAAACATGATCCTTAATCTCACTGTGATGACCGATGTGATTGCCACTCCAGAGCACTACATTGTTACCGATGCGGACAAATGGTTGGATCGTATTGTCTTCGAGAATGAAACAATTATTGCCGATATCTGCACCAGGAAATAATGTCGCTTTCGAACTAATATAGGAAATTAACTCGTAGCCCTTTGCTGTTGCTTCTTGATAGATACGCTCTCTGTCTTGATTCATGTTAGTGGCCATCATCGGTGCAAACAATTTGAAATCGCGCGTTGGATACAACTTTTCCACATCCTCAAACGCCACTACTGGGAGCCCTTGAAAAGTAGCTTCGTCTAGATACTCTCTGGATACACAAAAGCCTGCCACGTCATGCTCTGAATCATGGGTTAAATAGAAATAGGCTAACTCGGCTGAATCCTGAACCCCAAATATTATTATTTTTGCCATATAAACCTAATCATTTATAAACGTAAACTGAATATTCGTATAAGCCGTAATCTTGCCGGATTACGAAATTTCTGGATAACTCATTTGTCAAAAATACAGCAAGTTGATCGAATGGCAGATGAAATAAATCTTCGCGCTCCCATTCCACTATGCTGGACATCACATTAAACGCAACACCAACTTCAGCCAATTTGAATACTTTTTTCAATACTGCTTTGGTATAAGCAAACATCTCCTCAAAAGACAGACTGTGTTTCTCTGTAAAAACGCCGTTCATGACGACATAATCAAATCTGGGCAAGTCGCTATCGTTATCCAAGATGTCGAGACAATAATAACAATTAGTTGAATATTTGGATTCTGACATTTGGATAAATTTGGGCGATATATCCAGGCCGCTATATTGGATAGAGTGCAACTTGTGTTTTCTAATATAGTCGTTGAGGTGCGATGTCCCGCAACCAAAATCAAGCAGCGTGACACCGTCGGGATTTACACCTTTGATGATTTCGAGCATCACCTTGTAGCGCTTATCTGCGTCCTGTTGATTTGGCCAGTCTACGCCGTGGTGTGTGTCGCCGTACTTTTCCAGGCATGCTTCATAATGAGAAACAATATTTAAATAATTTTTTTCGACTTCATCTGGTTTCATATGAATTCTCCTGCACGATAAGGTGGAAAATACTTATGGTCGGGCACTTGAGACTGTTTAGTGATTTCCACAAACCGCTGCCGGTCGAACACCCTCCCACAGAAATAAGCAGTGCGGGTACCTGTCGCCCATCCTTTTTTAAACCGGCTCAATCCATCCATCCCCTGACTAGATATGCCGGCACCTGCACCAAGATTTAGCCACTTCAAATCCGTTGTAACGAAGTGCGTTATAGATGACCAAAAAAGAGCAAACGATACGCCTAGATCGTAACCGCCATTTGAGTAAGCACCAAGATGATAATAGGCCACATCCCCCTGCATATACCACAGCACCATACCAACAGTCTCATCGTCATGAACCGCTCGTAAAGCAATTAATCCTGGAACATTTAACTGGGCTGAAAGGGTCTGTTTAGTAAAATCGGCCATGCCCTTTATCTTACGGCGTTTTACTAGACCTGAATAGAGGTTTACCCACGTATCGATAAAGTCTGCTGGTCTATCACACGTTTCCACCGCAACATTTTTCAGTGCTTTAGTCGCATTACGTTGATGATGGGGATGTACAAACCGTTTAGGTGATTCGTTAAGATCGATCACAAAGTGTTCTTTTAAAGGTAGAACCAAATCGCCAAAACACTGATTCAAATAGGTTTCGTCAAAGTCCCCAAACGGATCTGTAACTATCGACAGGCAAACTAGACCTCGGTCAAGCGCATCCAAATCGGTATGTAATTCACGCCAGTTTTGGCAGCAAAACAACGGATAACAGCCCGAAGCATCACTATCAGTAAACCCCGGTATCTGTCGCTCAAGTACCCATCCCTTGCTACGCGGGAGTTCAAGGGGGTCACCTGATTCATTGAAGCTACGTGCGTAATGTCGGTGAAGGTACCCGGTTTCCGCTCGCTTGTGTCTACTCATAAGCAATTACACATGCGTTGCTGATTGTAATCACCGGACTCAGCTCTTGTACGCAATCATGCAGCCGCATCTCCCCTCTTACGGGCGGTACAGATGTAATAAAATTGATAAACCTGTTCTACTTGAACCGCCTCCAGTTGTGCAGGCAGCATTTCAACCGGGCAATGATCAATCACACTGAGATTGGATAGGTCCAGAACCGAGCGCAAATAAAGCTGTTCGATATAAGTGGCGTTGTCATAGAGTTGTTCATCCAGAAATAAAATTTTTCCTCCCTTTTTAGTTACCCGCGCCATCTCATCCAGCGCTTTGGCAGGGTTGGTGTAGCCATTGACGGCTCCGTAACAGCTAACTATATCAAAGGATTCTGATGCAAAAGGTAGCTCATGTGCGTCAGCAAAAACAAAATCTACTGGCACTTGCTGTGCGGTCATGAATTTCGCGCCTTGCAGCAGCATATCCTGTGACAAGTCAGCCGCCACGTATCGTGCGTTCAGCTCCATCCAACCATGCCTAAAGAGAGAGTTACAACTACCAGAAGCAACGTCCAACATAGCCAGCTCTTCGGTGCTATCGAGATACTCTGCCTGAAAGTCGGCGTGAATTTGCGCAAAACCCTTGTTTGCGCGAAAGGGATGCAGCGCCAGTGAAATTTTAGTTGGAATAGCCAACACTAACAACTTCCACAAATATGGATGTTTGCGTAAGAACAAAATACTGGCAACAAGTAATGCCAACACGATCACATCCAGAACGGTTGTTTGAAAAGTTTGGCGAATGAATAACCATTCCCCTGTTTTCCAAAATAGAAAACAAAGCACCATCATGATGGTAAAATAGGCGAGCCAGTGGACCAGCGACGTTCGAATCGGTCGAACCGCCAAGCACAGGAAAGGCATCAAAAATGCATAGAATCTTCCGAGTAGATTATTGTACAACCGTGCCCTTTGACTCCGATCAGCTTGACCAATATTTGATTCAATAAACAGCTGTGGAATCCCCTCCAAACAAGGGTATTGTTGCCCGCATGAAAGACATTCCCATAGCGTATAACATATTTCAAGATGATTGCTTCTGCAAGCGATACATCGGGTGTTGGATTTACTCATGGATAATGCTCGGACTACCCCGTCAAGCGTGACGATCAGAATGGTCGCCATTACCCGCAGCTTCGACACTACCCATTCCGCACCTTAAATTGAACGTATTGCATGCCAGAAGACTTAATAAGCAAGCTAGTCGAACGATTTTGGTCGCCGATCTGTAAAAAGCGATCGGCCATAATTAAAACACCATAAAAAAAGAGGATAGCCTTTGAACCTCAAAAGCTATCCTATACCGTGCTTTACGCTTAGGTCAATTTTCTAGTAAACAGTTGTCTCCAAGCTTTTCATTTGCGCCTGAAGGTGCTCAATTGTTTCCTGCTGTTTCAAGGTATACAATGTGAGTTCTTCAATTTTTGCAAGCAGGGTATAACTGAATTTTTGAACATTTATCCCCTTCTTGTCCAGCAAGGCGCCTTTGGGAACGTTGGGCAAGTGCTTATTCTCTAGAACAAAGCTTGCAACTTCATCAAGCGTCAGAAGATCATAGTCATCGGAAAACACATAATCAGGAGCACAAGCGCCGTCTACTTCGGTACATTGCCCAGAGATAGTCAAGTCGCCCTCCATGGTGTGTTGACCATTTACATTAAGCACTAGTTGAGGAGTAGCTGCACCGGCGGTTGTGAACGTCATGCTCCCTTGTTCACGATTGGTGATAAACAAATCGTTGCCAAACATACTAAAGTTAGCCCCATCCGTATTTTTAATAGTTCCACTGTTTTCCTGACTAAACAGATATAACGCAGCGCCGTTACCAGCGGAGGTGGTCTGTATGACGATATCGCCGGCCGTATCCAAAATATGCAGGCTTGCATCCGGCGAAGTCGTACCCACACCAACATCACCTGTACTCGCTTCGATGGTTAACGCATTACTCGGTGCGCCTGGGAAAATCCGAAATGGCAGGGTGGAGCCGTTGGTGGCATCCCGAACAAAATAATTTGCTTCGTTGCCCGCCACATCCCAAGTTTGCGGTGTAAACCCGCTAGAACCATCTTGCTCTAATCGTAAGGTAGGTGTGTTACCGCTTTTAATATGCACATCCACTACTGGCGTATTAGTTCCTAAGCCAAGACGCCCACCATCGTCAACATACAAGCTATGGCTGGGCGCACCGGCCTCAATGGTAAAAGGCGTACGCCCACCATCAATATCATCTATCGAAAATTTATTGGCGCCGCCATTGGAAGAATCGTTAAACGTTATTTGCCAATCGCGTGATGGAAAGGAAGCCGTTGAGCTCGTATCAACTGCCCGAATACGCAGATTATTCTCTTTAATACGGATCGTATCAAAACCGAATGATTCGCCGTTCACGCAATCAAATCCGATACAAGCGCTACCATCGACGATGAGATCATCTAAAATAACCTGATCAGCGGATGCAGTAGGTATCGCACAGCTGAAGGCTAGACTAGCTATAAGTTTAATGTTCATTTCTATTGCTCCGACTACTTTGGTTCAGGTTATGTGCTTCAATATTCTATACCTATAGAAATGGAAAATATACCGTTAATTGACTGAAAGTCAATGAAGAAACATCTAAAATTCGGGCGCCTCTAAAGCCAAATCAATCTCATCATTTTATAAGACGTTGTTCTTGCTGATCCCTAACAATAGCGCCATTTACTATACGAAAGTATCCGGATTGACGGTTCGCTTCGATTTCGGCTTGGGTCGGCAGCATACCCTGTGTACGATATCGCGCCATCAACTGCTCCTGCTCAGCCGCGGTCATGTTTTTCCTGGCATTAGATAACTGAGCCTTCATCTGTGGGTCTAAGCTTGGCACGGTGACCATTTCCCAGTTGTAAAACCCATCCGCTAGTGTTTGCGTCATGGATAGGGTCTCGCCTTGTTTAAAAGACTGTTGATGATTCGCGCCACCATCACCCACAACGCTAACATCAATTCGGCTAAGCGTATCGTTCGAACTATATTGAGCGCCATCAACGGACCATACCAATTGGCCTGATTGAACATCTACGGCAAATACCTCTTGTGGCTGTACAATATCAACTGGAAACGGCGAATCTAAATTGACTTGTTCATCATGGCCGTTCGCATCTACATCTTGCGCATTTAGATTGTCACGATCTCCATCTCTATCTTTTATTTGCGTTGATTTGGTTTTGCTTTCACCGTTAGAAACAGTGCTCGATTGTGTCGCTGTATCGAGACTACTTTGTTTTTGTTCACCTCCATTAAGCACCGAACCCTCCGAAAGGTTGTCGCTATTAAAAGATTTATACCCTCCCGTTTCTTTTATTCGACTATCAGTAGCCTTCGGCGAATCAACCGGTGCGGTTTTATCGGATGACTGCTCATAATTGTCTTTTAATGTTTTAGCAATAATAACGGCAATGCCAACCACGAACACTATAGCGAAGAGTCTAGGGAGTTTTTGCATGTTGCTTGGTTTCTATATTTAGAGGCGTAATAGCGTGATACTGATTGATCGCTGGTGCTTCGATAACGCTGCGCGTTCCATTAAACCACTCCACGCTGATTTTATCGACTTTATCCAAAGCGCCGATACCAAAATGTGCTCGCGCAGAGTGCTGCGATGAAAAAGAATCTCCGGTGATATATTGGCTATATTGCTGCTTGCCATCGGCTTGAAGATATACTTTTGCGCCGATGGGAGAGCGCCCAACTGTATCTGGCAACGTTATACCAATCCAATTACCAACCGTTTCGAGCTGGTTTTGGTATACGTGCAATGTATATCGGTTGTCATCTAGGCCATTGGTTTTAAACTGAACGACCAGTAAATCTTGTCGCCCGTCGCCATCAAGATCTTCACTCACTACCGCGCGACCGTCATATTCAAATGAAACACCGAGCAAATACGCAATGTTTATAAATTCTGCGTCCCCGGTATTCATTAGCATCACTTTGTGTTCATAGCCGTTCCATGAGATGTCTGCCTTGCGTAAATCTTCAGTTTCGAGCTGAAACATAAAATTTTTTGCGGGGTCTGCTTCGCCTTCGTCATAAATATCGTGCCGCCAAAACACCGTGCAATAATCTTGGGAACTTTTGCCTGTGTAGTGCCCGTTTGCAACGAAAATGTCTTTGTCTCCGTCATTATCAAAATCAAAGGAACTCGCGCCCCAAGACCAGCCAGTACGCGCTACCGTGGCGTTGTTAGGCGATAAACTCAGCCGTCGATGCCCGCCTAAGAACATCCGATTGCCATAACCCATTGCGGTGCGCATTGCGGTGTGCTGAGGCTTATCTTCCCGGATAAGACCCATGTTATCAAGTCGGCGAGATGTGGTGGAGCTCATGCCAATGACGTAAAAATCGAGCTTGCCATTATTGTCATAATCGGCAAAAGTATGGCCCATTCCGAAGAAATGCCGGTCTAGACCGAAGGTGTTGGTAATATCGGTAAATTCACCGCTGCCATTGTTTTCATACACATCAAATCCGGCGTAATCACTGACCACAATTAAATCTAAGTCTTGATCATCGTCAAGATCAACGAAAGAGCTACTATAGCTGCGTCTATACCGTTTCGCAGATAAGCCAGCTGCCTCGGTATTATCTGTAAAATGCCCACTGCCATCATTGAGTAAAAGTGCTGCGGGATAACCATCGTTAGCATCAAAATAAGGGCTGGGCATCTGGCCCTGCCGATAAGCATATTTGTAATTGGCAATAAACAAATCTAGATCACCGTCTTTATCTACGTCCCCCGCTGTAAAGGTCTTGGGCAAATCAAAATGCGTATCGTTCACCACTACGCCGTCTTTGAACGTAGTATCACCATTACCTTCAAATAGTAGCGGAAAGCCGGCATTATCGACTCCGACTAAATCTACTTCACCATCACCCGTGAAATCAGCAAGCACAGCAGCATCATATAAACTGCGTTGTTTTGGTAAAAATGTTTTTCCTTCAAATTGCCCCTCTCCGTTATTTTTGAGCAATAGGTTTTGACCCACTACGATAATCTCAGACTTACCGTCTTTATCTAAATCATAAACCAACAAGGGTAAAATAATGGGCTGTTCGGCAGTCCCGCTCACAGTAAATATTTCTTTAAACGCCACGGGCTTTTTACGCTCGAAGATTTGCATGCTATACACCCACACGGTTTTAGCGTCCGACACGCGCCCTTTCACAACCTCTTCCTCCCACTGTACGCCAATTTCAGCGCGTACGATTGCGCGATAATCGTCTTTTGTGTTGCGCGCGTGAAAAACCGCGTTCAATTCTGAAAATGCGCCTTCTGTATCCGTCGCGGGCTTAAAAAAGGTTTGGTGTAATTCGGTTTGTTCAATCTCATATCCCTGCTGACCAAGCTTTTGCAGAAACGCAACCCATTCATCTTGATTATGCGCTTTCCCCTCGCCCTTGAATGTAAGTTTAACAATATCGTTATCCAGCTCTTTTCGATCTTTAAATCGACTCAGAACAATGTCAGATAACTTAAATTTCGCAAGCGTTGTGAATCGATCACCACTGCTTCGTAAAGCATCCAATAAATTAAAGATAGATTTCTCATAGGCCTGCGCCAAGACTTCAGGATTCCAAACCTTCGCATCTAAATCACGACGCGTATTAGTTAAGCCAGAAATTCTTTTCTTGATGTCCGCAAACTCTTTATCCGGAATCTCGCCTTGTAATCGCTCTAATGGGGGGATTTCTTGAACAGTGGATGATTTCAGAGCGCCATCTGCTACAGCCGTCTCTTGCGCAATGGCAGAATACCCAAACCACGCAAAACCTAAAATCGTCAATAAAGCCCCATAACGCTGAGCGAAATTTCTGGAAATACTAAGTGTTTTTACGACCATTTCTATAAATTTGATTATGATACGAGTTTCAGTCTTTTATGCTCAGCAAACGTTTTATTTAAGGAAAACGCACCGAACTTTAGACTATATGTGAACTCAAATTTTACACTATTTATGTTTGGCGCGAGCTGAACATCCACAGTTTTTTGCGCGGGATGACCGTCAACTCAGAATTATACAACTGTAGCGGCTTTTCTCCACTGGGTGAAGCTAACTCGCCAGCTTCATTCCAGTATCATGTTAATATTTAAGCCTGAGCAATCGCGTAACGAACCCTTCATGCAGATCGTCTATATCAGTAATCGACCCAAAGTATTGCTTGAAACTTTGGCTCATGTCGCACTGTTTATGCCTTTTATTGATAGGGCTATTGCTTGCGTTCCTGATGAAATAGCAAATCAATTTTTGACCCCCGATACGCCATTACCGCTAAATATTATTAATGAGAGCTCGATTTTAGATAAAAGCGAGTACAGATCAATCAAGCAGCTAGACCATCAAAGTCATAATTATTTGTTGCGCGCTCGTTTAATGGAACATCAATCGATAGACGCTCAGTTTATTATGTCAGATGACGACGCGCGGCCACTAAAATCACTAGGAATTGACCGATATTTGTCAGATGATCGCTATCATCGCTATTATTTTTATGATCTCAGGCAATGGGATAATAATCAGACTGAATTTGACGTCGGTCAGTTGAGTAGCGGTGCGATACTCGAATACAATAATCTACCATCTTTGTCGTATGCGAGTCACATGCCGCAAATAGTCGACAAAGCTCTGTATAGAGAAGCCACACAACTTTTCAGTCAGTACGCCTCAGAATTCCCGTTATGCGAATGGAGCACTTATTTCAATTATGCGGCAGCAAAGCATCCAGATAAATTTCACCAAGCTGAGGCTTACAAGACCCTGTGCTGGCCAGAGCACCCGCTCGCTTGGAAGCACTACACGCCAACAAGTGAATTTCTATTTGAAAACTACACCCCCCGCCAATACGAACAAAAGCAGGTATTCGAAGGCCTGAGCCCTGTAGTAGCAAATCTAGGCAAGCTCAAACGCATAAACCTTGAGAAAATAGTGCGCTGGCGTAAATACTCCATCTCTTGCCAGCATCCTGAACAAGCGAAAGGTTATCTTAAGTATTTTCGCTTGCGAACATGGATCAATAAGCTTTTCGGCCATTTACATCAATACAAATAAGCCCAAACAAGCTTAATTTAGTCTATGCGTTCCGTTTACTTTGACGTCGAAAACACACTGAATGTCCCTTTCATTACGGGTATCCAACGAGTTACACGCGAATTTTCTAAGATCGTGTTACAAGAAAATAACGGATCGCTAAATCATAGATATATACCGGTTGTCTATGACCATCAACAGAGAATGTGGCGGTGCCTGACTCACCTAGAGAAAAAAAGCCTACTCTCATCCACACCGAGATCGGTAAGCCTGACTGCTCGCGGCCTCAGAAAAATATCAAGCCTATTTCCTAGAAATAATGCGCTTTATATAAAAGATTTTGAAACAAACTCGATATTTCTAGATATCGATAGCTCGTGGCATTCACACCTGAAGCGCGAGCAACTACTGCCTAAGCTTAAACAATCCGGGGTGAAAATAGCGAAGTTGCACTACGACATCATACCTCTGTTATTCCCAGATACGACCCATCCCGATACCTTAAGGGTATTCTCAGAGCATTTTTTAAGCCACTTGAAGTATGCCGATCTTTTTTTGTGTATCAGTAAAACTTCACTTGCCGATGTTTCACTGTATTGCGAACAGCATAACATTATACCTGTCCCGAGTATGCGGACGATCTTGCTCGGCACTGGTGCTCGCTTCGCCGCGACAAAAAAATCGGCAATTTCGCTTAACCTTAATACTAAAAATTATGGCCGCTACTTGTTGTCGGTCGGCACGATTGAGCCAAGGAAAAATCACACATTATTGCTTAATGCTTTTGGTGAAATAATTACAGAAACCGACCTTAATTTAGTAATTGTCGGTAAAAAAGGCTGGCTAGCGGACGACCTACTCAAAGAAATATATGAACACTCCGCTTATGGCGCACGGATATTTCACCTAGATCAAGTATCAGATTCTTATCTTGATAAACTTTATCAAAATGCTTGGCTAAACGTTACTCCCTCCCTGTACGAAGGCTACGGTCTAGCAATTACCGAAGCGTTAGCAAGAGGCTGCCCTACGATATGTGCCAGCGCTGGTTCACTTAAAGAAATCGGTGCTAGCCATGTACAATGTTTCTCACCTATCGACGAAGTTGAATTATCAACCTTGATTCTGAACCTTTATTTTGACAATGATAGTTATTACCAGCTTCAATGTGCTGCTAAGGATTACAAACCAATTCCGTGGGAGAAAATGACTGAGAATATTGAAAAATATTTCGCGGCTATTTTGTAGTAATACAATGTTTTAATAGCTATGTAATGTTTTAATAGCTACGTAGAGAGACCTTTTCTGACCATAATGAAGAACCACCTTTGAGGCAGTTTACTCGCTAAACTATAATTCCTCTTATAAACTCAAGTTAAGTGAACACCGGACATTGATATTGCGTTAGAATTTTTCCTTAAATCTTTCTACAAATTTCTCAGCTCCTTAACAAAGGCCTATCTGATTACTTTCGTGAACCCTTCTCAAACCATCAAAATAATACGTGCAACGTGTGTAACAGGAATGCATCGATGCGGCACGTCAATGGTTGCTAGCCTGCTTAGTAAGTGCGGAATTGTTTTCGGCTCGCCCGATGAGTTGATGCCGGCCAATCATGCCAACATATTGGGTTATTTCGAGCATCAAGAAATCGCGTATAAAATTAATGATGCGATACTAAAGCACTTCGGTGGATCTTGGGACGCGCCCCCTAAACTTAGGAACAATTGGCAAACAGACCCTGAATTAGAGCCTTTGCGTAAAAAAGCCATATCAATAATTGCACGGTTTGAAAACCACTCCTGTTGGGCATTGAAAGATCCTCGAGTGAGTCTACTTATACCATTTTGGAATTCTGTAAATGATCGTTTCAAATACATCATTTGTCTTCGAAACCCACTTGATGTTGCACTATCACTAAACAAACGAGACGGTATCCCATTATCTGATGGCGCAAAAATTTGGCGTCAATATACCGAGTCCGCGCTGAAACACACCAACGATGAAAATAAAGTTGTCGTTTTCTACGAGAATTTTTTCACCCAACCAAGACAAGAACTAATCAGAGTCTTGAATTTTATCGAAGCGCCCTTTCAAGAGAAACATCTTGATGTTTGTGACAATATTTTCAGCAATATGCGCCACCATCAAAGTACTACCGCTGACCTAGAAAGAAACGAACATATTGACGATAAAAGTAAAGCACTATTTCTCTCCATACGCAATGAAATATCACAAGATTTAGCACCGCGCGCTACCGCCACGGAAGATACTAGCAAAACCCACGCTTTTAGTTCCAAAGAGTCCGTACACTATATTTCTGCAGTTACAAAAGGATTTCTTTCAAGCTCACAAATCCCGATTTGCTTTCCAAAATTTACTAAGCCGATAGTCAGCATCATAATTCCAACATTTAACCGAGTGGATCTTCTGACTAGCTGTATTCGTTCAGTGCTTGAGTATACCAAAATAGCCTACGAACTTATCATAGTGAACGATGCATCTACAGATGAAACGCCGAAGTTTTTAGATAGCTTGGTCAATGTTACAATCATCAATAACAGTAAGAATCTAGACTTTCTTAAGAGCGCCAATCTTGGCGCAATAAAATCTCGCGGGGAATATCTTATCTTTCTAAATAACGACGTAGTAGTTCGGCCGAAATGGGCGTCAACACTAGTCGATACATTTGAACGGACTCCTTCTTGTGGTGCAGTAGGCACAAAACTTATCTCTATGGATGGAAAACTTCAAGAAGCAGGTTCATTTTTGCGAGAAGACGGGAGTGTGGAACTATATGGGTTTGGTGACAATCCCTTTGAACCAGAATATTCTTTCGTTCGAGAGACCGATTATTGCTCCGCCGCATGTTTGCTAGTCGCTACAAAGCTGTTCCTGAAAATCGGGATGTTCGATGACCGCTATGCCCCAGCATATTATGAAGATGTAGATTTATGTACTGCTATTTGGGCTTCAGGGCATAAAGTCATATTCCAGCCTTCAGTTATGACATTTCATCATCAAATGGGGAGTCGAACTCACGAGAAAGCGCTTTCATTATGCCAAAAAAATCGGCCTATTTTCTACAAAAAATGGAAAAAAGTGCTCAAGAGGAAAAAAACTATATCTAGTGCTTTTCAATTGAGACATACAAATAAACATACTGAGCTTGCATTTATTGGTGGCAGCATGCCGAGGTTTAGTGCCGAACTTCATGGCGAATCAAGCTACAATCATCTTATAAAACTAACAAAGCAAGGTTACGCTATTACATATTTGCCAACCTTGGGTTTTTTTATTGCTAACGATGCCACAAAGTATCTGCAGCAGGCAGGAGTTGAAGTGTTTTACGGAAGTAATTTCAAGCCTGACGATTTGCTTAGAAAACGCGCAGGAACCTATATGGTTATTGTAATAAGTGACGAGTGCGACAAAACACATTATCAAAATTTGACGAATGATCTTTTTCCAAATGCAACGATATTGAACGAACACGCTTATCTTAAGCTTAGCAATTAAGCACTAAAGATGAATATCAAAAAAATCAGATTTACTCACTGAGACACATTCATATATGGCTGACATTTTGGAACAAATAAATAACTCTAGCTACTCGGAACTGCTAAGCAAAATCGATAACTTAGAGCACCTACTTCAGGACAAAGAAGTATTCATCGATAATCTTATCGGACGAGCCGGAACGCAAGAATCTTATATCCTTGCCAAGGAAGAAGAATCTCAAAACATCAACGACGAGTTATTCAAACAACAACAACGTACCGCACTCCTAGATGAGTCAATACTCCAACGCGATAATTCGATTGTACAGCTAGAATCAAATTTCATGCAGACACTAGAAATTTTGACCAATAAGCAGCAGTCCGACCAATCGGTAACAAACTTACTGGACCGTTTTGAGGAGCTACGCACCAAACTGTCTAAACGGGACAAAGTTGCGCAAGCACTAGCGAATATTACAGATGAAAATTACAAGCTGAGAAGCGAACACGTAAACGAGATTATCGGTCTGGATGACAAAAATAGTGCGCTCAATAGTAGAATTTCTAGTCTAACAAATGAAGTTATTTCACGAAACAATCAAGTCGAACAGCTTACTCGTGAGGTATTGAATTTAAATGTCCGTATCACCCAGCGAGAGGATGTAGTTCATGGCCTCACTAAAGAGGTTGGAGAATTAAATAGTCAGATATCTGTCCAACATAAATGGGGTCAAAGAGCTCTTCAAAAAATACATCAGTTAGAAAAAGAGGTGAACAATATTAAGCGTTCATCCTCATGGAAAATTACGGCGCCGTTTAGAAAAGTATCTCTAGGCGCTAAACGGGCCGGACGAATTCTTTCCCATGTATTACTCGCGCCTTATCGAACTATAACTTTATTGGGTTGGCGTTATTCGCCAAGGCTTTTTCATCGAATATATCATCAGCCTTTCGTCCAATTAATTCTCGACTTCCCCGTAAAAAAAATAAGACCTATTTTGGTAGTGAAGAACCGTTTGTCTAGTGATAGCTCTAATCTTATACGCGCCACTGAGCACGCAATAATAGGTTCTAGAAATCTCACACAAAAAGTTTCTACTTGGCAGATAGGAGATCGGATTGATGGCCCTGAGGGATAACAGTTCGCTACGCATAGTGATCGACTTACAAGCTTGCCAAACCGAGGGAAGCCACCAACGCGGCGTTGGAAATTACGCGCACGGCTTATTTAAATCCCTAGTAAATACGTTTTCGATAGGAGAAGTATTTTCCTTGACTTCGCGACACCTTCCCCACCAGATTGACTGTAGTTCAATCTCGCCTGATCGTCAGCTTAGCTTAGATATGGACATGGATTGGAGCTTGCAACGAGATTTTCTTGGGGGCAATTTAGACACGCTAGGTTCAATTGCCTTTTCCGCGCAATGCCAGTCAGTAAAGCCCGACATTATTCATGTTTCGCATAGTTTTATGGATATAGGCGATCACGCCGTTATTCCAAATACCACACCACATATACCTGGCCAAATTTTATCGACAACCTTATTTGACTTGATCCCGCTAGTTTTCAAAGAGCACTACCTGCAAGACGAAACAACCTATAGGCGTTATATGTATCAACTAGAGCAATTACGCCGATACGACTTGATATTCACCATATCTGAAGCAACCCGTCAAGACGCTATTAATTTATTAGGAATTGAACCCTGGCGAATAGTAACAATCCATGGTGGCGTATCGCCAATATTCACTCAGAGTATCGACAAAGCACATTCACGAAATTTAATTAGAAGTCGTTACAAACTAAAAGAAAAAATTCTCCTTTACACTGGCGGTGACGATTACCGTAAAAATATCGATGGCCTCATCCGCGGATTTGCTGCGGTGTCAAAAGAAACTAAGGATGTTACAAGTTTAGTTATCGTCGCAAAAATAAGTTCACAAAGTCTGGCTAATTATCAATCATTAGCAACTAAATTGGGGCTAAGTAGGAATGACGTTGTTTTCACAGGATATATACCAGACGATGATTTAGTCGCTTTTTATCAAGCTTGCGACGGGTTTATTTTTCCTTCTAAGTATGAAGGGCTAGGGCTACCTATTCTCGAAGCAATGAATTGCGGCGCACCTGTCATTGGCGGAAATAATTCAAGTATTGCTGAGCTTATCGCTAGAGAAGATGCTTTGTTTGATTCCGAGGAACCAGCCTCCATGGCGAATCTTATCAATAAAATGCTTTCTGACAATTTGTTCTCATCCGATCTGCGCAAGTACGGAGCTAAACGATGTAGAAATTTCACTTGGGAAAGTTCCGCTGAAATAGCTAGAACTGCTTTTGAAAAAGCACTGATGCGCAGCCGTGCCGCTGGTATCGAATCTGCGCGCTCCTCTTGGGTGTCGCGCAAGCATATCGCTGTATTAACTCCCTTGCCCCCTTGCAAATCAGGCATTGCAAATTACGCGTCCGATTTCTTGCCATATCTCAGGCAATATTTTGATATCGATATATATATAGATGGTTATCGAACTGATGATCTACATTTATCTTCTACTTTCAGAATTTTTGACGTTAAGGACTTCCGATCTAACGCAGAACAATACGATACGATCATCTATGAAATTGGAAATTCTAATTTTCATACTCATATGCTCGACCTTCTCTCCGACCATCCTGGCATCATTTCATTGCACGACGCATATATGAGCGGGATTTTCGCGCACCTAGAACATAATTTGCATCTCCAGTACCGATTTGAAAGCGAAATGCTTTATTCTCATGGGCCAATAGGTAAATCAATTTTGTTAAACCGTGACCCGACAGAAAACAGCCTTAACGAGGCAATAGAAAAACTTCCACTAACTAAGCGAATAATTGACAACGCAACGGGGGTAATAGCGCATTCAGCATTTAATTTGGATATAGCAAGAGAACATTATCCGGAGGGTTGGCTAGCCCCTTATCGAATTATTCCACAATTAATGGTCGTTGATACTTCAAACACTAACAATACAAATGGCATAATAGATGAGTCAATCAAAGCTGAATTAGGCCTCCCAAAAAATGCCTTCATCATCGCGACATTTGGACATGTTGCAAATACTAAATCCGGTGACGTTGTATTACAGGCGTTCCTCAATTCAAAATTAAGCACTACCTCCAACACCTTTTTAATATTTGTTGGGAAATTAGCAGAGGGGACGTTTGGAAAACGATTAAAACGTAAAATAAGGACTGCTTCTCTTGGGCAACGGATCAAAGTTACCGGATATGTACCTAACTCGACGTATCAAGATTATTTACGAATCACTGATATAGCGATTCAATTGCGAAATCATAGTCGAGGAGAAACACCACGTTCAGTCCTAGATTGTCTAGCATTTGGCGCCCCAGTAATTGTAAATAATTATGCAAGCTTTAGGGATTACCCTTCTGATGTTGTCATTAAATTACCAGAACAAATATCAGATCAATTACTATCAGAAAAATTGGATCAATTGTTTCTAGACAATACATTACGGCGTTCTTATTCGAAAACTGGAATAGAGTATATACGGCGAGTCCACAACCCCGTCGAGTGCGCAACTGCATACGCAGCGGCTATACATGAATTTATTGCAAGAGAAGAGGCGACAAAAAAAGATTATTATGCCAAGCTTCTCGCGCCACATGTTTCTAGTGCAGAAAATACAGGGTGGATAAAAAAACTACTTCAGGGTGTCCACAACCAACCCATTCAACGACGAAGGTTGTTGATATTGGTAGACCACTTTATATTTCAATCTGCGAACAGGCCTCTAAGAGAGAAGTTTCGATCACTAATTGAAGACCTATATACCGATAGTCGAGCAGGCATTGACCCCATGCTTGTAGATTACAAAAACGGTGACTATATTACGGCAAATAAATGGCTAAATAATGCGGGGCTACTTTTGCCAAGCGAGCAAGAGAATTTTTGCGAAAAGAAGATTGATTTTAGTCGAAAAGATATGTTGCTCTATATTTACACAGATTCAGAAAAATTAAGTAATGATCCACAATGGCATACGGCCCTAAATGATAAAAACGTTCCGATCACAACATTAATATTTGATGACTTTCTTACAACGCG
>CBDBQB010000010.1:0-23773 GCA_965209105.1 Candidatus Poriferihabitaceae bacterium
GTGCCATCGCATTGATTGCGGTTAAACTCATAGCCGTCTATAGCGACTCGGTTAAGGTGAAAGTCCCATTTGATACCGCCACAGTAGTGATCGTAATATCTCCCTCTACGCCCGAGCCCAGACTCTCCGAGGCATTGTCGAAACTTAAGGTGAAAATCCCCATCTACCGCATTGCCGCCATCGTCATTAATGGCGGTTTTTTTCCAGTTGTAATTGGTGTCACCACTTTAAAGACCCAAATCCTGCTTCTTCGGTAGTGTGGTTGCGGTTTTGCTGGCGATATTATCTTCTTCGATGGCAAGATCAATTTCACCGGATGCGAGTGGATCGGGACCATACATGACCACCCAGCCACCGTGTCCGCCATCTTCCGCCTCTTGCGTGGCAACGCATAGGTTATAGGTGTCGTTTAAGGATAGCTATACGGAGCGCCGGCCCACCCGTCACTCCTCGAAGTGAATCTGGGCCAAGAACCAATCTGGAACTGCACGCCATTGACGGTTGCTGTGCCGCTTTCTGCAACGATATTACCCGAGCGTTTCGTTCGCGCGCGTGGTGACCCCCGTGTCTTTACTGATATGTTTTCCCACACAATGCCATCGGCCATGCCCGACAAAAAAAGCCGGTTCCTTCTGTTATCACAATCATTTGAATAGAAAGTTGAGAAATTGCCGTCATTATTGGTCATTACCTGACCCAAGACAGCAGGGTTAGCGTAGGCATGTATAATGTCGCCACTGACGTTCTCTAAGCTAGCAGTTGCCCAGCCAGGGTTCCAGCCCACGGTGGCATCTGAAAGAACCGTATGCGCTTCGAAGTTGGTTCCATCGGGCAGGGTGTGTGCGCCTTCTTCTGCAATAATACAATGGACATCCGAAGGTGTTATGGCCGCACTGTCGCGCGGCTCTTGAAGCCTGATTTCCATGCTGTTTGGCCCGATGTTCTGCAAGCGTAACACCCGCCGGGTTGATCTGTACTCGAGGGTAAAACGTAAGTACATACTGCCACGGGGTTGGTGCATAAGTATTGCTCAAAATTCCACGTTTGCCAAGCACTACCGACGGATTGTGCGTCTACCTCTAGGTAGCCAGTGACCACCACAGCATTCGCATTGGCCGAAAACAAGACAGCAGCGATGCCCAGCATCAATAGGGAGGATCCCTTGACGCAGCCTTGTTTGAAAGTCTTTGAGATGATTACTTGCTTTGTCAATGCTTCCCGTTAAATCCTCTGAGCCTAATTACTATATTTTAGCCAGTGCTGTGTGTTCGATTTTATAGGTCTGGTTTTTGTAGCCAGTGGCCACAATTTCAGCTAATCAAACGTATAGTATTGATTTTACACTGAATGATGATCTTACACTACGTATTCACAAAGGGTAACCGCAATAAACCGTTCATAGTGAAAAATATACCATATATCAAATATGTGTTGAATTATTATTCTGATTTTTCGGTCTGCACTCACAGGGCTTTTATTCCAGGGAGTGAAGAGTGGATCAGCGCAGCAAAGTTTTCCACCAAAGACACAAAATGCAGACGTCAGTTTATTTATCTAAATCGATGAAAGGGAGCCAGCCCTATTTATGATTTGGGGTAAATCTCTGGAATAAACGTTTGTTCGTCGATGGGCGAGGCGAACATATTCGCCTTTGATTGCAGCGCGCTTGGGAAGACTAAATTTTTTCGGCGTTAAATCTTCATAATCGAACAGGGATAGCAGGTGCGCCATCGTATTGAGGCGCTGCGTGGGCTTTTTAATATCCGCGTTGACCACGAACCATGGGCTTTGTTTGGTATCGGTATAGCTGAACATGGCATCCTTGGCTTTGGAATACCCCTGCCATCGATCTCGTGATTCTAAATCCATTGGGCTGAGTTTCCAGCGTTTGGTTGAGGTGTCCATGCGAGCTTGAAAACGACGTTCTTGCTCTTCATCGTTGACTGAAAACCAATATTTGATGAGCTTTATGCCGCTGCGAATCAGCATGCGCTCAAAATTAGGGCAGGCGCGCATAAAATCATCATACTCATCGTCGGTGCAAAACCCCATCACGCGTTCGACGCCCGCGCGATTATACCAGCTGCGATCCAAGATCACCATCTCACCGGGCGGCGGGTAAGTGTGCAACATAACGTTGGAAATACCACTGTGTTTTTCTCGCGCTCGGTGGGTGCGGGCAGGGGCGACGACGCGTACATCTCTAGGACTCAAGTGCTGGGTGATTCGCTTAATTACGCCCCCTTTGCCAGCGGCGTCACGGCCTTCAAATATCACCACAACGCGATCTTTGGTATGCTTGATCCATTCTTGCAGCTTGATCATTTCAATTTGAAGGCGTAATAACTCGCTTTCGTATTCTTTTTTTCCGATCTTTTTTGAGCCTTCGTGCTTGCTTGTTGACATGGATTTAACCTAATTTATGATTTTTGGTGAGCTATAGAGGCTACCTACTATACTTCCGGTTATATGCATATTGGCATAGCTAATGACCGAAGGCAATCATGATAAAATCGCGCCTAATTTTCACCTCAGCATTTACTAATTAAATCGTGAGCTATTCGGTAAAAGAAATATTTTATTCCTTGCAAGGGGAAGGCGCTCGCTCGGGGCGCCCCGCTGTATTCTGCCGATTTACGGGCTGTAATTTATGGTCGGGTGAGGAGCGCCATCGGCCAGATGCCGAGTGTAATTTTTGTGATACCGATTTCGTGGGCACGGATGGTATTGGAGGCGGTAAGTTTGACGATGCACAATCGCTTGCCAATAATGTAGCGTCCTACTGGCACGATGCGTCCAGCCGTGCCAAGCCTTATGTGGTGTTTACCGGTGGAGAGCCCTTATTGCAACTGGATACCGTTTTGATTGAGGCCTTGCATCATAAAGGCTTTGAAGTGGCAGTCGAAACCAATGGGACACTTTCGGCCCCCGCCGGAATTGATTGGCTTTGTGTCAGCCCTAAAGGCCAAACCACCTTGAAACAATTAAGCGGAAATGAGTTAAAATATGTGCATCCACAAGCCAATGTTAATCCGCATAAGTTTGCACACTTGAGTTTTGATCATTTTTATTTGCAGCCCTTAGAAAATGACAGTCTTGAGGTGCACCAGCAGTTATGTCAGGATTACTGCCTGACCAACCCGCAATGGAAGCTAAGTCTGCAAACTCACAAAATTCTCGGTATTCGGTAGCGTATTTCACCATGGGTATATTAACACCACCACCTTTATTTTCTTACCGTCCTTATTGGCCGAAAAAACTGGGTGAAGCGCCGGTTCTACCGATGTCGCGCGCCGAGATGGACGCGTTGGGATGGGACAGCTGCGATATTATTATCGTCACGGGCGATGCCTATGTCGATCATCCGAGTTTTGGCATGGCGTTGATTGGGCGCTTATTGGAAGCGCAAGGTTTTCGGGTCGGCATCATCGCGCAGCCGGATTGGCAATCAGCCGATGCGTTTAAGACTTTGGGAGCGCCTAATCTTTTCTTTGGTATCACCGCCGGCAATATGGATTCGATGGTTAATCGCTATACCTCTGATCGTAAGGTTCGTTCGGATGATGCCTATACTCCGGGCGGAGAAGGCGGCAAGCGACCGGATCGATCCGTATTGGTCTATTCGCAGCGGGCGCGTCAAGCATATAAAAATGTTCCGATTGTGATCGGTGGAATTGAGGCAAGCCTCAGGCGAATCGCGCATTACGATTATTGGTCGGATAAGGTGCGTCGATCAATTCTTCCAGATTCTAAAGCAGACATATTGCTCTACGGTAATGCCGAACGAGCGGTGGTCGAGTTGGCGCATCGCTTGGCGGCGGGCGAGTCCATTGATAGCATCAATGATATTCGCGGCACGGCATTGATGCGCACCGAATTGCCTGCGGACTGGGGCGTCATTGATTCAACTGACATAGATAAGCCGGGCAAGGTTCAAGCCGAGCCTGATCCCTATCAAGCAAAGCCTGCTTGCAAGGAAAATCTTGCCGAAGTAGAGGCGGGCAAGCAAGGTGTGAAGGTCGCGCTGCCGATAATGCCTGCGCTTGCTGATCGACAGCATACCTTTATTCGCCTGCCTTCTTATGAGCAAGTTAAATCTGACAAAGTACTCTATGCGCATACCTCACGGGTGTTTCATTTAGAAACCAATCCGGGCAATGCGCGAGCGCTGGTTCAGCGCCATGGAAATCGAGATATATGGCTTAATCCGCCGCCAATCCCGCTCGATACAGTTGAACTTGATCGACTTTATGAGTTCGCTTATACCCGGCGCCCACATCCTGCCTATGGCGAGGAAAAGAATCCAGCATGGGAGATGATTCGCTTTTCGATCAACATTATGCGTGGCTGTTTTGGAGGCTGTACTTTTTGCTCAATCACCGAACACGAGGGGCGCATTATTCAGAGCCGATCTGAAGAATCCGTGGTCAGGGAAGTTGAGACGATTCGCGATGAAATACCTGAATTTACAGGCTTTATTTCGGATTTAGGCGGCCCGACAGCGAATATGTATCGCTTGCTCTGCAAAGATAAACATATTGAAGAATCTTGCCGGCGTTTGTCGTGTGTGTACCCTAAAATTTGTAAAAATTTAGGCACTGACCACCAGCCCTTGATCGATTTATACCGGCGCGTTCGAAAGATAAAAGGCGTCAAAAAAGTCGTGGTAGCCTCTGGACTCAGATATGATCTCGCCATTGAGTCGCCCGAGTATGTCAAGGAATTGGTCACCCACCACGTTGGCGGCTACCTTAAAATAGCACCCGAACATACCGAGGAAGGCCCCTTATCGAAAATGATGAAGCCCGGCATGGGCGCGTACGATCGCTTCAAGCAATTATTTGATCGCTACTCAAAGCAAGCGGGCAAAGAGCAATATCTGATCCCTTATTTTATCGCCGCACACCCGGGGACCAGTGACGAGGACATGCTTAATCTCGCGCTGTGGTTGAAGAAAAACCGTTTTCGTACTGATCAAGTGCAAGCATTTTTACCCACCCCGATGGCGGTTGCCAGTGCCATGTACCACACTGGGTACAATCCTTTAGGGCGTATCCGTAGAAATTCCGCGCAGGTCAGTTCAATCAAGGGTTTAAACCATCGACGATTGCATAAGGCCTTTTTGCGCTATCATGATGCACGCAATTGGCCTTTGTTGAGAACAGCCCTTAAGGAGATGGGGCGTTCGGACTTAATTGGCAGTGGTAGCGAAGCGCTGGTGCCAGCCGAATCTTATCGCGAGAAACAGGCCAGTTCCCGCAAAGCACGCGCGGGTCAAAAGTTCTTTCCTGCGCGCACCACCCATGCACGCGCGGAGGGGAAACCGTCTGGAAATCGATATGCAAAAAAAGCAGCAAAACGGGCAGCTAAACAAGGCGCGCGAAGACGGTAGAGTATGTTAACAGGCGCGTTTTTCGAAACCTACTTTATTGTTTTAGCGTCCTTATTTGCATTGGTTGATCCCATTGGGAACGCGGTTATTTTTGCTAGCCTAACACCAACACGTTCAGCGTATCGACGCCGTGTATACGCGATTAAAGGCGTTTTAATCGCAACAATTCTATTGTTTGGCTTTATGTTTTTGGGCGAGTTTTTTCTAAAACATCTGGGCATATCACTTGCTGCCTTGCGGACATCCGGCGGAATATTATTACTCATCATGGGCATAGACATGGTATTTGCACGGCACTCGGGCGGAACCAGCACCACTGATGAGGAAGAACAAGAAGCGATTGAAAAAGGCATTGCGAAGGAAGATATATCTGTATTCCCACTGGCCACACCACTGCTGGCAGGGCCTGGAGCCATCGGCGCGATTATTTTATTTCATGCCAATGCAAAAGGCGCGGTCGAACATCAAATGGCCGTCGCTTCAGCCTTGACTACGATCATGATCGCCTCATTGTTTTGCTTGCTCGCAGCGAGCTTTTTGCAACGCTTGCTGGGCAAGACGGGCATGAATGTCATCAACCGCATCATGGGCGTATTGCTCTCCGCTCTAGCGGTGCAATTTATATTCGATGGGCTTAGTCAAAGTGGATTGTTCGGATAAGCTAAAGCCTCAAAGGTGGCTTTGCTTAAGTGAGGGTGAAAATTAACTCAGGCACGACATAGCCTCGCCATTTAGTAGGAATAGGCAAGCGCATAAATGGTCGCCCAAAGCGGCTATAATTCGGCCACTTCATAATATTGCACTGGATTTACGTTCCAGCAGGCAGGAAAACATGACAAACATTCAAGTTTGTGCGATGTACCAGTTCGTTCGCTTTGCCGACTACGCTGACTTTCGCGCACCCCTCTACCAGCAACTCAATAGCCTCGGTTTAAGAGGCACTATCTTGATTGCCGACGAAGGCATTAACGGCACGATTGCAGGGAAACCCTGAGAAAATTGAGCAGTTTCTTTTGTGGCTGAAAAAGGACGTACGCTTTAAGGAAATTGAAACGAAATTCTCGTTGACGCATGAAATGCCCTTCAAACGCGCCAAGATTAAAGCTCAAAAAGGAAATTGTAACCATGGGCGTTCACGGTATTGATCCGCTTTATAGTGTGGGGACTTATTTAAATGCTGAGCAATGGAATGACATGATTAGCGACCCTAACGTCTTGTTGATTGATTGCCGAAACGAATATGAGGTTAAGGTCGGAACTTTTGAGCGCGCCGTCAATCCGAACACGACTAATTTTCGAGAATTCCCCGCCTATTTGCAGAAAACCTTAGATGAGAATAAGCAACAAAAAATCGCGATGTTTTGCACGGGCGGAATACGTTGCGAAAAATCGACAGCCTACTTAAGGGAGCAGGGCTATGAGAACGTTTACCACCTTAAAGGCGGTGTATTGCAGTATCTTGAAGACATGCCGCAGGATAAGAGTAAATGGCAGGGCGAATGTTTTGTATTTGATGAGCGCGTAACGGTTAATCATCATCTCGAAAAAGGGCGATATGATCAATGTCACGCCTGCCGCTGGCCAATCACTGAAGCCGACAAACAATCCACCGCTTTTGTGCAAGGTGTGAGTTGCCCACATTGCGCGGATAAATATACTGATGCGCAGCGCGCAGCCTTTGCCGAGCGAGAAAAACAGATGCGCTTAGCGAAATCTCGCGGCGTGGCACATATGGGCGCAGAAGCGGCGGATCATCTGCTTAGCATTAAGGCAAAGCCCAAGGAATATCAGGTTTTAAAGGGTGATCTGTCTGATTAATGCGGGTGAATCGCTCAGGACAGCGAGAGCATCGTTTTTGATGGCCGCTGCTAGAGTGTGATCTCGTAGGCTTGTTGGCGACGATTCAAAGGCATGGTTTTTTCTTTGTCGAGGTAGAGTGCGCCTAGTTCAATATGCGTGACCGGCAGGGTAATACTGAGTAAGGCCTTATCGTCTTTTTCGACAATATTGGTGATATTGCCTGCTGCGCTGTTGCGTTCGTCAATGAAAATCGGCGCGCCAATCGTGGCTTGCTTGTCATTGGGGGCTTCAGCTGAGATCATGCGTGTCTTAGGCTTGCCCCGATACTTTATGCGGGCGATGATTTCTTGACCGGGAAAACAGCCTTTCTTAAAGTTCACACCGCCAAGGATATCAAGGTTGACCGATTGCGGGATTAAGGCTTCAACTAATTCTATATATACCTCTGGAATATTTTGCTCGATATTCATTGTGTGCCAATCATTTGATTGGCCAGACGTAAGCATTGGTGGACGGGTAGCTTCAATAGCGGATTTTGCTGCTTTATCCGCTAAGACGAAGGCGCGTGTAGCGTCGATACAGTGCGGAAATATCTGTGCGCCGCTGGCACGCAGTTTCTTATAGCTTGCGACTTGTGCATCGGGTTTGGAGATTAAGCCATAGAGTGTAAGATCGGTGGTAGATTCAATCTCAACATCCGAGCGCATGACAAACATCTTAAGCCTAGACAAGACTTTCTCCATCGTTAGCTTGGGCGCGACTAAGATGTAGCCCGCCTTTGTTTTGAAAATATTGAATAGAGCAAGAATCCTTCCCTTGGGCGAGCAATACGCGCTAAGCTGGTGCGAGCTATCTTTGTCGAGTAATTGTATGTCGTTGCTTAGTTGGCCCTGTAAGAAGTCCGTGGCGTCCGCGCCTCGGATATCGATTATCGCGTATGTGGCTAACTCGGCGAGTGTGGGATGAGTACTGGGCATAAGCTTCGCAAGGCACAATGCGGCTAAAGTTAAGGATTGTTATTGTATGGGGTTTGTCGGTGTACTCACAAGGTATAAATGAATAAATGCTGTCGAACGATATAGGCTAAGTTATACTCTGCGGTATCATCCCATCCACGCATAAATCGTAGTGCGTAATTCGAATTTAGTAATTTTTAGGCATTTTTTAGGTACAAACATTTAGTGGTGAATCAACAATCAAAAGAAGGGTTTCGGTCTGCCGATAAGCAAGGCACGATGGTGCCATCGCGATCATTAACCATTAGCGTGTTGACTGAAAAGGCACGACCCTTGAGTTTTAATGCACTCGTCGACCATTTCGGCATAGAGACAAAAGCGGAATTAGCGGCGTATTCGGGTCGACTTGAACGTATGGCCGAGCGTGGCATGTTGCTGCGAGACCGTCGCAAACGTTATTCTTTACCGGACAAAATGCATTTGGTTGTCGGCAAGGTTTTGGGGCATCCCAAAGGCTTTGGTTTTGTAATACCCGATGCGGGCGGGGATGATATTTATTTACACCCCAATCAAATGCGGCGCGTGTTGCACAATGACAAGGTGCTGGCGGTGGTCAGTCGTATTGATAGCCGTGGTCGAAAAGAAGGCAAGATTGTCGAGGCAATCATTGATCCGGATAGAGAAATCATCGGACATTTTTGCGAGGACGGTGGGGTACACTTTGTTGACCCCGATGACGCACGGTATGCGCGGGAAATTGTTATCAACCATGATTCGACTTATGGTGCGACGCCCGGTGAAGTGGTCGCGGTTAAAATATTAAAACACCCCATTGGGCATCGTCATGTAGTCGGTGTAGTGGTCGATATTCTGGGTTATCAAAAAGAACCCGGCATGGAAACAGATATTGCGATACGTAGATACGAGCTCCCCCATCGTTGGCCAGAAGCCGTTACTAAGCAATTAAAGGACATGCAGTCTGCGCTTAAAGCGGTGGACTATTCCTCTGAGTCGGATGTCAAACGGCAAGATTTGCGAAAGCTGCCTTTGGTGACGATCGATGGTGCGGATGCACGCGATTTTGATGATGCGGTCTATGCAGAAAAACGACAATCCGGGTGGCGATTAATTGTCGCAATTGCGGATGTGAGTCATTATGTTCAACCCGGCAGCCCCTTAGATTTACAGGCCTATGAGCGCGGTACGTCGGTGTACTTTCCTAATCGAGTCATCCCGATGCTGCCAGAGGAACTGTCCAATGGTATCTGCTCGCTTAAGCCCGATGAAGACCGTAACTGTATGGTCTGCGATATGCGTTTTTCGACCGATGGAGATTTGCAGTCTTACCAATTTTACCCAGCGGTGATGTTTTCGCACGCGCGACTAACCTATGCTGAAATGGCTAGGATAGTGGTTGAAAAAGATGAAATGTCGCGTCAAAAACGCGGCAAGTTATGCGTGCATCTTGATGATTTATATTCTTTTTATGCGCAGATGGTCAAACAGAGGAAGAAACGCAGAACCATCGATTTTGATTTTCCAGAGCCATTATTTATCTTTAATGATCAGCAAAAAATTGAACGTGTCGAACGTCGTGAGCGCAACGATGCACATCGAATTATCGAGGAATGTATGCTTGCGGCAAATGTTTGTGCCGCGCGATTTATTGAATCGAAATCTAAAAAAGGTGGAATTTATCGCGTGCATGAGGGCCCTGATGAGGAAGCATTAACCGATTTGCGTGCTTTTTTAAGTGGGTTTGGATTGAAGCTCGGTGGCGGAAAAGAGCCGACCGCTGAACACTATGCGGATGTGCTTGACGCCTTAGAACATCAAACCGATTTAGCGCCCCTGATTCAGATCGTATTGCTTAGAAGTCTAAAACAGGCAGTGTATAGTGCTGATCCCTTGGGACATTTTGCGCTGAATTATGATCAATACACGCATTTCACATCGCCGATACGCCGCTATCCTGATTTGGTCGTGCATCGACTTCTTAAGCAGCTCGTCGATGCGCAGGGTACTAAGTTTATTGGCCCCAAAGGTGAAACACTGGCGAGCATCGGGGAGCGTACTTCAATGACTGAGCGCCGCGCCGATGAGGCCTCGCGAGACGTATCGAAATGGCTTAAGGCAGAGTTTATGCAGGCTTATGTGGGAGAAGAGTTCAATGGTCAAATTAGCGGGGTTAAGGAGTTTGGGATATTTGTTGAACTGACCGAGTTTTTCGTCGATGGTTTGGTGCACGTCACCATGCTCGGTAGCGACTATTTTCACTATGATCCTAAACGCTTTCAAATGACAGGAGAGCGCTCCGGCGTGACCTTCAGTTTGGGTGGCAAGGTTCGTGTAAAAGTTGTTCGCTCAGACGTTGAGACAGGAAAAATTGATTTCGCTCTTATCAGCGCCGATGGAAAGCTTGTGGAAAGTGGCGGTCAAAAGGATAAGAAAAGCGGTTACCAATCTAGAAAATCTAAGCAGTATTCAGGTAAAGCCAATAAAGGGCAGAGAACCAAGCAAGGCAAGAAAAAGAACAAATCTAAGCGTGGAAAATGATGCTTGCTTGTGCTTGATAGCGCTCTGATTTATTGTGTCGATAGAACATCCTAAAAAGAGCCGAGGGCCAAGAAATACTGAGTTGATTTATGGCTTCCATAGCGCGGAATCGCGCATTACCCGATCACCAGAGAGCATTTTTGAAGCCTATATTGATCGCGCACGTCACGACACAAGAATGCAAAAACTAGTGTCAAGCCTAGATCGGCTGGGTATCCCCTACCAGCTGGTTCCCAAACGAGAACTATCTAAATTAGCTGACGCCAATCATCAAGGCGTTATATTTAGAGCAAAAGTTGCAGCACAAAAAACTGAAAAAGGTTTGTATGCACATCTCGACACCGTCGATCAGCCATTTATTTTAGTGTTGGATCAGATTACCGACCCGCATAATCTCGGTGCCTGCTTACGGACTGCCGATGCGGTTGGGGTGGACGCGGTCGTATTGCCTAAAGATGGGGCGTGTCCAATAAATGAAACGGTGCGCCGTGTGGCCAGTGGCGCTGCCGAATCTGTCGAAGTATTTTACGTGACAAATCTTGTGCGCTGTTTGAAAGAAATAAAGGATCGGGGTGTGTGGGCGGTGGGCTTGTCCGATTCTGCAACGCAAAGTTTGGCCGATGTATCGCTCACGCCACCGCTTGCGGTGGTAATGGGCGCAGAAGGCAAAGGGCTACGAAAGTTGACGCAATCCACTTGCGATCAATTGGTGTCTATTCCAATGAAGGGTTCGGTGTCTAGCTTAAATGTGTCGGTGGCGACGGGTGTGGTGTTGTTTGCTGTTCAGAAAGATTAATTTCGGATTGGGATAAAGCAACGTGAATAAGGAGACAAATATTTTTGGAGCTTGATAAATTAAATCTCTCCAAATTATTAGCAAGAGCTTAAATTAGAGATAGTTAAACTACTTCGAGAATCATTTTTAGCAGAATGTTTCCCATAACGGCTTGAGTCCCTTCGTTATGGTATGCGACATCAATTTTATAATTAAGGTTTGCTTGTTCAATTAAATTGAATGTAGATCTATCGTAAGCGCCTAAACAACGCCGTCATTGACATTGCCAGGCAAGAGCCGATCAACATCATCATAAGACATGACGTTTGGCAGCGCAGTGAATACCTGCTTTAAATAAGCGTAGGGTTCCAAGCCATTGGCCTTTGCCGTTTCAATTAAACTATAAAGGTTAGCGCTGGCTTTGGCACCCTGTACGCTGCTTGAGAACAACCAGTTTTTTCGTCCAATAGCGAACGGCCTGATGGCATTTTCAACAGCGTTGTTATCTATCGGGTAGCGGCCATCATCAAGATAGGCTACCAGCCTCGACCATTGATGATCAAGATAATATAGCGCCTTGCCCAGTGCTAGTTTTGGCGCAACTTGTGGCCGCGTTTCGTTTAGCCATTTTCGCAGCTTGCTAATGATCTCTTTTGAGTCTTGTTGCCTACGCTGATAGCGCACATCAACTGGCTCACCTTTGATCTGCTTTTCTATCGCATACAGCTTAGCAATCAACTTGATTGCATAATCTGCCTTGGGGCTTTTCTTGTTTTTACCGCCGGCCTTGCTCGCCTCCACAAACTTACGCCGCGCATGCGCCCAGCAACCAAGACGTGTAATGCCTTGTTCGGCACATACCGCATCATAACCCGCATAGCCATCCACCATCATGCTGCCATGATAATCCGCTAATAAGCGTTTGGGTACTTCACTGCTGCGACTTGGGTCGTAATCAAACAAGATAGCTTTGCCACCCGGCGGCCCCGCACTGCGCACCCACATATAAGATTTACTTTGTGCGCTCTTGCCTGACTCATTCAATACTTGAACGGGCGTCTCATCCATATGCAGATAAGGTTGTTCTAACAGCGTCTCTTCTAGGCGATTAATCAATGGTTGTACTAACTGCCCACATTTAATCATCCAGTTGGCTAGACTGGTCCTATCTATCTCAATACCAAAGCGACTTAGAATCACACTTTGCCGATACAGCGGCAAGCTATCAGCGTACTTGGCCGTGGCGATATACGCCAACAAGCCCGCACTAGCTTGGCTTTTCTCTATGGCTTGTTTGGGTTTGGATGCTGTCTTGATTAAGCCCTCGCCTTTAGCCTGACAGCAAGGGCAACCATATTGCTTGCGAATGTGGCGAATTACCTGAATCTTCATCGGTACAATATCTAATTGCTCCGATACTTTATCGCTGATGAACTTAAGTTCATGGCCGTCATGCGGGCAGATCTTTTCTTCGTCACTGAGGTCGTGAATGATCTCAATGCGGGGCAAATCTGCTGGCAATGGCTTACGACCACCGCGTTTGCGTTTATGCGCGGGGATGGTCACTGTCTCAGCATCATCTAATTCAGCATCGACGTCAGACCGGGCTTGATCTTGTTCGGCTTCGTCAAACAACACCAACTGCAAGGTGCGCAGTGCTTCGCTGTTCGATGCAAAGCGGGCATTGCGCGCCAGCACCAATGCTTCTTGAAGTTGCTCTATGTATCTGTCTTTAGACTTTAACTTTGTTAATGCTGTCTGATAGGCGCTGTCCTTAGATTTTAATTGCGCTTCATAATCCGCTTCCTGCGCCAATAATATCTGCCGTATTTGATGGTTTTCTTGTTCTAATTCGGCATGACTTTGCATGCCCGTATTTTAACAGATCAGCTAATTTACTTCCTTATAAGCCAAGGTTTTATGCGGTTCTATAGACAATCCACTAAGCAGGCAATTTAGCTGATCCGCACTGATGGTGATGGTTAGATCATCGCCCCGTTGCGGCCATTTGAATTTATCCGCTTCAAGACGCTTATACCACAATGCAAAACCCGTCTTATCCCAGTACAATATCTTCAACCGGTCTTTGCTTTTATTGCAAAACACAAACAGCCCATCAGCATACGGACTTAAACTTGTCTCTTGTTCCACTATTACACTTAGACCGTTCACCGCCTTGCGAAAGTCAACGGGCGCACGATGCAGATACACTGGCGGTAGGTCAGTCAACCATCTCACGATAGAACTTGATTTAACATCAGGCTTAACGCCCGAACATCTAGCGCATCACCTAGTTCAATATCAATCACCCGTATGCGCGGCTGCTTTGCTTGGGTCTTGGTGAGGCCACCATCAGGGCATGCCACGCGATTCACGTTTGGAGCAACGCGCACAAAATTTCCGGCGTTATCTCGCAACTGTGATTTACGCGTACTAAAGTACTTTGGGTTGATACCATGCTGTCTGCAATAAGCTACTGCGCTCAAACCACTAGATTCCTGGTTTGCAATCAACTCTCGCCACTGTTCTTTGCTTCGTCTTGCCATTGTTACGTTTTAATATAAAAACGCGACAATATACTTTTCTAATTCAGCTCGATAGAATGCCGTTTACTCGGCGCTTACGATCTATCTAACCGCTCATCTCGAACAGTGTGACAAATTCTTTCGACTTTATCGTTCTGAATTGGCACACTAGGCAGAATGTGCAGTTACATTATTTGGCGATCTTTTCCCATCTGTATTAAAAGTTGGGTGGTCATGGTTTTTTAGGCTTCTTTATTAGCCCTCCCATAATTATCTTCTAAGCGTACGATGTCGTCTTCGCTCAGAATAGACCCAGATTGAACCTCTATTATTTCTAACGGAACCTTTCCTGGGTTCCGTAGCTTGTGGATTGCACCCATTGGGATGTAGGTAGATTCGTTTTCTTTGAGCAGATATACATCTTCATTTTTTGTGACTTCGGCTGTTCCTGATACCACGATCCAGTGTTCTGCTCGATGGTGGTGCTTCTGGAGTGATAAGGCTTCGCCGGGTGTTACTGTGATGCGTTTTACTTGAAAACCTTTGCCCGCATCAACACAATCGTAGTTTCCCCAAGGTCGATATACTTTTCTGGGTACGAGTGCTTCTGGGCGTTTTGCCTCGATGAGTTGCGCAACAACTTTCTTGACATCTTGGTCGGAAGATTTTTGTGTCACCATCACGCCGTCTCGCGTTTCTATGATCACGATATCCTTTACTCCAATTGCTACAATCATTCTATTATCAGCATGAAGGTAACAATTCTTGGCATTGTGAGTCCAGACATCCCCGACACATACATTCCCCGAAGCATCTTTATCACTAATCTCCCACACTGACGACCATGAGCCTACATCATTCCACTGAATGTCGGGTGTTACCATCCGTACATTAGTGGATTTTTCCATGACTGCGTAATCGATGGAATCATTTTCACATTCATCATAAGCATTTTTCTCCAATCTAACAAAATCAACATCAATGCTAGAGCGTTTCACTGCGCGAGCAGTATTTACAACCATGTCAGGGTAAGTCGATTCTAATTCGTCCAGATATTGTTGCGCTGAAAACAGGAAAATGCCGCTGTTCCAAAAGTATTCACCAGAATTAACATACTGAGTTGCCGTTTTGATGTCTGGCTTTTCTACATACGAATCGACGACAGAAATAGTACCATTATTCGCTTTTTTTGAACGTAGATAGCCGTAACCTGTCGCCGGGTAGCTTGGTTTAATTCCGAATGTGACCAGGTGACCAGATGCTGCGCTTACACATGCCGTTTCGACAGACGAAACAAAATTTTCAAGATTCTTGATGACATGATCTGCGGGAAGAATCAGCAATATCGAATTTTCAAGGTTTAATGTCGATAGGACATAGTGTGCCGCAGACGCGATTGCGGGGGCCGTGTTTTTTGCAAAGGGCTCAAGCAAGACAGAGATTTCGACATTTGGATTGGATTCTTTGATTTGCTCGGCAACGGTGAAGCGGTGTTCAACATTGCATACGACTAGCGCATGTTCAACATTGGCCAATTTACCAATACGATCTAAGGTGAGTTGAAACAGGCTCTTTTGTCGGTCGACAAGTTGTATGAATTGTTTAGGTCTTGTTGCGCGAGAAAGTGGCCATAACCGGGAACCAGATCCTCCAGAAAGAATGACGGGTATTACGCTGTAGGGCTTATGTTCCATAAATAAGCTAGAAGGAAGAATTTTGTTCTATTTTTTTGAGGTCAGACTTAACCATCATCTCACACAGTTCTTCCAGTGTTGTGCTTGGTTTCCACCCTAATTCTTTTTTCGCTAGGCTGGCATCTCCGATCAATAAGTCCACTTCTGTCGGGCGGAAAAATTTGCTATTTACATTGATCAAGATATCACCAGTTTTATCGTCTCTCCCTATTTCATCCTGTCCGCTACCGCTCCATTCAACTTCACGTCCGATGACCTTGAATGCCATGGTTACGAAATCGCGAATTGTCTCAGTTCTACCGGTAGCCAATACATAAGTGCCTGGTTTTTTGACTTGTAGCATTTTGTACATACCGTCAACATAATCGCCGGCAAACCCCCAGTCGCGCTTAGCACTTAAATTTCCTAATTCAATTCTCTTTTGTAAGCCCTGAGCTATGAGGGCGGTTCCGTGGGTAATCTTTCTCGTCACAAATTCCATGCCTCTCAATGGCGATTCGTGATTGAAGAGTATTCCGCTCGCGGTGAATATATCGTAGGATTCTCGGTAATTAATCGTCATCCAATGTGCATAGAGTTTTGCGACGGCGTAAGGGCTTCTCGGATAGAAAGGTGTTTTTTCAGTTTGGGGTATTTCTTGAACTTTTCCGAATAATTCTGATGTTGAAGCCTGGTAAAACTTGATCTTTGGGTTGGTAATCCGAATTGCTTCGAGCAAATTTAAAGGGCCAAGCCCCGTAATTTGGGCAGTCGTGTGTGGCTGCTCAAATGATACAGCGACAAAACTTTGCGCAGCGAGGTTATATACCTCGTCTGGTTCTGTATGCGCCATGACTCTGATTGAGTCTCCTAGATCTGTTAAGTCATGCTCTATCAGTTCTAAGTTGTCATGATCTCGAACCCCGAGTTGTTCGATTCTCCAGAAGTTTGTTGAGCTTGTTCGGCGATAGGTTCCATATACCTTATAGTTTTTTTTGAGTAATAACTCTGCTAGGTACGCTCCATCTTGCCCCGTGATACCGGTAACAAGGGCTGTTTTGGACATTAAGATTTCCTGTGTGTTAGGGTGTATAAAGTGGGAATTGGACTTGAAGCTGATCTTTCAGCGCTATTCTTAGGTTTATATCACTTTCAAAATGGGATGATACTTCTATATTGTACCCGATGGTTCTTGTAGGTAATAGGTTTGCGGCATGCAAAATGCCTTGAACCTCTTCGCTTCTGATGAATCAGTGAATAAGCTTAAGAAAATGAGTTTTTATCATGAATAACTGCAATTGCAGTGTGCTCTATGTTTGGCATTAGATAGAGAGCCAGTATGCTCTAAATCGAGTCGTACACTGCGTGAGTCTTTGCTACGACGTTTTGCCAAGAAAAGTGTTTCGCCTGTAATTGTCCAGCTAAAGCGTAGTGCGCATTTAGCTCGACATCATGCAATAAATTACCTAATTGTGAGCTAATATGTTCGGTATTTAGTGGGTCAACGTGTAAGGCATTATCGGCTGATATTTCAGCCAATGCACCTGAGTTAGAAGTCAGGCATGCGCAACCACTTTGCATCGCTTCTAATAGAGGTAGGCCAAAGCCCTCGTACAAAGATGGATATACGAAAACGGATGCTCCCGCGTAGAAGATCGGCAGGAATTCTTGTGGAAGAAACCCAATGTTTTTGACTAAGCCCTGACGGTTAAGCTGATCTATTTGAGTCGCTAGCTTTTTGCACTTCCAGCCATACGGACCTGCCAGCACTAAGGGAAATGAATTTTTAATTTTTACATCTAGTGCGCAATACGCGGACAATACACGTTGAATATTTTTTCTAGGTTCAAGTGCGCCGACGCATAAAACATACTGTTTATACTCAAGGCCATATTGGTCTAACACCGCATGGCAGTCGGCTTGAGTACGCGGATAGAAGGTATTGTCAGCAGCAAGGTGGGTGACGTGTATGCGTTCTGGTGCAATGCTGTATGTTTGTATGAGTTCTGATTTAACACTATTGCTAATAGTAATTATCGGCTCTTGACTGATTGATAGTTGTTCAAAATAACGATTGAGGAAGCGAATTCTATGCTGAGGGTGGGTCTCTGGATAATAGCGATGCGATAGGTCGTAGACGGTAGATACGCGTGGAATAGACAGTGTTTTGAGTGAATAGTTGATGTCGTGGTGAAGTGTGTGAGAATCAAGTTCGGAGCTCACTAAACGATGGAAGCGATCGCTGTCTATTTTCCTATATAGGTCGTAAATAAAAGGAATATGGCCGGCCATTTGCCTCCACTGCACGGAGTGTTTGGGTTGTACTTCAAGCTGCTTGAACAATGTTGGTAGCGAGTGTTCGGTATACAATTTCCCGCCATGCGCTACCGATACGGGTAGTTCAGTTTGATGACTACCGCGCAAGAGCTCGATCGCATAACGGCCAATTCCGGTGATCGGCGCACGAATGCTGTTCAAGTTATAGAGGACTTTTCTCGTCAAGTTGCTCAGTTTCGATAGTGGTTGCTTAGAATCTTTGAATATAAAGACTCCAAAGCAGAAGAGAATATCTCCTCGGTAAACCGTTCCTGATATCGTTTTAAACCATTTACGCCAAGGCGGTGAGCCAGATCAGGATCCGAGCTCAGTAAGTTCATAGCGCCTGCCAAGGCTTTGGCGTCTCCTTTTGAAACCGTTAGCGCTTCTTGTTGGTGACGAGCAACCCACGGTACGGATGATTCCAAATTTGTATTGATGATCGGCTTGGCTAACCGCATGGCTTCTAGTTGAACTAAGGCAAAAGCTTCGTTTTCCTTGACAGACGGAACAATCAAAGCCGTCGTTTCGCGTAACATTTCGATGACTTCATCATTTGACGCGTGTGGGAAAAAATGGATTTGATCAGTCAAACCCATATCACCAGCTAGTTTTTTGTGTTTATCAAATAAAGGGCCATCGCCAGCAATATAGAGCTGCATCGACGAACCTTCTAGCGCGCGAATGGCGATATCAATGCCTTTATAGGAGACGTGTCTGCCCAAGAGGAGAAAATATTTATGAGTAGAGCGTTGAATTCTGGGATCATCAGATACGGGCTCAATTGCTCGAATACCGTACGGGATGACTGTGATCTTGTTGCGAAAATTGCGAAGAAAGAACGACTGTTTCGTCATATGAGTTGAGGTCACAATAATAGCTTTTGCACGCAGTAACATAAAAAATGTAAATGGCCACACGAGCCACTTGAGTCTTTTTTGGGCAACGACTTCGGAATGCCAATGCACGACTATTGGCGCGGGTCTAAAGGCAATGAACAGCGCTATATCTGCTAGCGGAAATGGGTAGTGCACCGCTATAAGGTGGTGTTTTCTGGTGTTCCTTAAAACTTTAACGATGAGTGATGGGGCAATTGGCATAGATGCAATTTGCATATAAGAATGGCAACGAAAAATTTGTGCTTTGCCAGTTTTTTCCATGCTTACCGATCCGTCTTCACCGGTTGTAATGACGGTGTGTGAATAACCTGCTAAAATTGTAGTTATATTATCCACGACCTTTTGGATGCCCCCTTGTATAGGCAAATATATTTTGCAAACATGTAAAATGCTCGGATTTGAGTGGTCGTTCATTATGGTAATAATGATTCACGCGCCGCGCGCGCAAAGTTAGGTAGCTCTTCTTAGAAATGAAGATTTGAGTCTGTCGTAATAGATTCAATTAATAGAGACCTTTGCATAATTCCGAAAGGGTCGAGACATAAATGTTAAAATTCAAACAGAATTATATCGTTAGGAAATAGTCGCTATGTCTTGGAAAAACCTATCACAATATGGCCTTGCAGACGCCTTGTTATCGAAGCATGATAGTCTAAAAGAGCTTGATGATGTTCATCAAATTATCGATTGGCCTGAGATCGAAGGTCTTCTGAGTCCGTTATATTCCAGTAAACGAGGTAAGCCAGCCTTTCCGCCGCTGATGATGTTTAAAGTGATGCTGCTCCAAGCCTGGTATAACTTAAGCGACCCAGCGATGGAGAAACAACTGGCTCGGGATTTATTGTTTCGCCGCTTTGTTGGTCTGAATCTAAGCGATTCGATACCTGATCATTCAACTATCTGGCGATTCAGGAATCTTCTTCAGAAAGAAGGCTTATTGGATGCCATGTTAGCGCGTATCAATACGCAACTTGCCCGAGCCAGTTTGATCGTCACCCAAGGTTCGATCAGTATTGTGGATGCCACCGTGATTGAAGCCAAGCAATCTCGCCCGAGGAAGAATAAGAAAGGTAAAAATACGCAAGACCCTGAAGCGGCTTATACCTCAAAGATATCAGCCGATGGTAAACGTAAAACGACGTACGGATATAAGCTTCATGCAAATACAGATGAAGATGGCTTTATCAAGAAATTGGCGTATAGCCCAGCGAACGACCATGACTCACAGCATTTTGATGAGGTATTGACGGGCAAGGAATCTGCTGTCTATGCTGACAGTGCCTATGCTAGCCAGAAGAATGAAGAGCGACTCGGCAAGAAAAGCAAGATATTGTATCGAGCTTATCGGAACGCACCATTGAGTGATGCGCAGAAAGCGGCGAATAAAATACGTTCTGGTATCCGTTCGACAGTTGAGCGTGTCTTTGGCTTACTGAAACTTCACCACGGATTATCAAAAGCGCGTTATATGGGTTTGGAGCGAAACAAATGCCGAGCGCAGCTGATCGCGATGAGCCACAACATCAAGTGTGGCCTGTCGATATACCGGAAAATGCAGGTGAGTTGTGCCTAAAGGCCACGAAAGGCGATTAAACCAGCCTCTTTCCTTGGAAAAGGCGCCTCAAATGGTGTTAATTCCATCGAATCGGGTCGAAAAGCCCCTTTGCGAAGATAAATGCACATGTGTCGCTCAAAAAACGGAGTATTCATACGAAGCGGCGGAAAAGCTGTGATAATGCAAAGCTCTCTAATAAAGATGAAACACTATATTGATTCAGACAGCTCAAAGCCAATTTAGCTTTACATCGATATAACTATTCAAAGCTAAAGTTCTACATTAAACCTTATTATAATCGACAGATGACTTCGAGTCGGATAAAGCCTAAATCTAACTCCTATTTTAAAACCCCAAATCGACAAAAACCGTATACCGATTTATATGTGATCCTAGATAAATAGATAAATTCTTGATGCCTAACCTAAGTGTTAATATTAAAAATGCGTTGAATGATCTCTCGCTAGCGTTATCAAAGCGAGATGTGTGGATGGCGCTGGGGTGGAATGATGTTAAGAACAGATATAACCGGTCCAGATTTGGCGCTCTCTGGGCGAGCTTAAGCATACTAATTTTTGTGTCTGCACTAGGGCCAGTCTATGCAAGAATAATGGGAGTGGAACTACGTGTTTATCTTTTGCATTTGTTATTAGGATTTGCAATTTGGAGCTATGCTTTGGCCATCGTGATGGAATGTGGTCGTGAATTCACAAATTCAGCGAGTTACCTTGTCTCATTTCAGCTCAGCTATTTTACTTTGCTTCTAAGAGTCGTGTGGAGAAATATAGTTGTGTTGGCTTTCCAGATGTTAGTTTTTTTATTGTTCGCTATGCTTTTACAAACTTCTATCGGATTAATTTGGGGGGTGATTCCAGTTGCGTTACTGGTTGTTACTTTAAATGCACTCTGGATGGGTGTTCTTATGGCAGTATTTGCGACGCGTTTTCGAGACTTTTCCGAGCTCATGAATAATGTCTTAAGGCTGGTCTTTTTTATTACGCCTATCATTTGGATGCCAAGTCTCAACGCTGACTTGGCGCTAATTGCAGACCTAAATCCATTCTTTCATTTAATTGAAATATTTCGCGAGCCGCTTATATCAGGAACTATCAATGCTCGTAGTTGGATAATCTCAATTGTAATGCTGGTAGTGGGGTGGGGCGTTGCGTTTCCAGTCTTCGCGCGTTATCGATCACGTATTGCCTTTTGGCTGTAAATCATACAGTAACTGCCATGCCTCGAATTGTATTAGAACAAGTTTCACTTGATTTTCCAGTCTATGACACAGTTAGTCGTTCGCTAACACGGTCAATTACGAAAGGAATTCCTGTCGGTGGAACGATTAAACTTGGTGAAGATAAACGAACGTCAATTCTCGCTCTCGACGAATTAGATCTTTCGTTTTCGGACGGTGATCGAGTTGCTTTGTTTGGTCACAACGGTGCCGGTAAAACCTCTTTACTCAAGCTATTATCGGGGTTTTATGAGCCTACGTCTGGGACGCTAACTCGAAATGGGAAGGTATCTGTCTTGTTAGATTTAATGGCTGGCATGGATGTGAATATAAATGGCTACGATAACATTTTGATTTGTGGAATGTTGCACGGACTAAATCGAAAAGAAGTGCTTGCGAGAATGGATGACATCGCTAGTTTTAGTGAACTAGGGTCTTATTTAGAGTTGCCTTTGAGACTATATTCACAAGGCATGATGTTGCGATTAGCATTCTCAATATGTACCAGTGTCGATTGCGATATACTACTGTTGGATGAGTGGATTGGTGCGGGTGACCAAGCATTTATTCAGAAAGCTAAAGAACGGATTTCTGATATAGTGTACCGTTCTTCTATATTGGTTTTCGCGACGCATAGCCCTGATGTGGCACGGCTTCTATGCAATAAAGCACTTTTTTTAGAACATGGAAAGGTATTGTTAAATGGTGAAATTGATGAAGTCATCGCGTACCAAGCGAGTAAATACTAGTCTAAAAAAAATCTACTATCCATTCCTTACTACTTTGCTGAAGTTTAAAAGTAGATAAAGGTAAGCTAGCCTTCTACAGTACGGCCCAGATGCTATCTCATGTGATTCAGAAACTTGTTCACACATTTATGACTGTCCGCATCGCTACCCCTCTTGTATATGAGGCAATTTATCAACTATTGTTTTAGGGCTTAATCTAAAGAGGTTTTTAATATTTCGCTGCCAAATTTAAAGTGGGCATCTACGTTATGCACCAGTACGCGTGTTTCAAGTCCCGTAACATATTGTTCTATGGCGAATTCTAGTCTTACCTCTGCCCAGTAGACATTCATTTCGCTACTTTCAATAACCCTGTTAACATGTACAACCTCGCCTCTTGTAGAGCAAACGTCAAATTTAATTGATCCAGTTGGTTTGAGCAGTTTGTAACGGAAAGAGGCAATATATGTTCCTGGTAGTACAGGAATATAAGGCCCCAAAAATAACATAACCCGATTCTTTTCGAGAGACAGAAATAATTGACTCCGTGCCGCCAGCGTAATGCAATTGCCCAACTTGATTTAAAAATCTATTGCGAACAAATCCGGGGAAGTCTTTAAGATAGATATCTTCTATTTTTAAAGTCAGAGCTTGTTCTTGAATATGCCCCGTCTTTTTCGCTACAAGCCACCATATAAAGCTCTGATCGACATCATCACGAGCAGCGTCCAAGCGCTCATCTAGTTCTTGAATATCATCTGGTAAAAAAGTAACGGGTTGTTTGTCAAATTCTGAGTTTGTTGACCGGCAATGCCATATCCCATAAATATTTTCCACATGAAAGCCAGCCAATAAAACTAATTCATTTATCTCATTATTAGATAATTCCAATGTGTGTTCAGGCTGAAAGTACCGTTTTGGTTGCGTCACCTTCCTGTTCGGTGAGTCAATTACTAAACAGCCATCCGGACGTAGCACGCGATTTGCTTCCTTCAAAAATCCAAGTAAAGTCCTAGAATCTAAATGTTCTATATTTTGACCTGAGAACAGCATATCTACGCTTTTGTTCGACACGCTAGACATATCATCGACTGAATTTGAAATCCATTCAACATTTTCCGGTAACTCTTCAGGTTTTTTGATGTGTAGCTCTAACCCAATGTGTTTGTCTACGTGGCCATATTTTTTTTCAAACCACTCAAAGTACCACGCTCCAGAGCAGCCAGCCGACAATACTACCTCAGCGCCTTTGGGCATAATCTCAATTAAACGCCCCCTTTGTTGGTGTATTAGTTGATTAAATTCCATATATTTGGCGCCAGATAGCTAGTTTCATGATCTTATTGTTTATACTATCTTTTGGC
>CBDBQB010000011.1:0-9992 GCA_965209105.1 Candidatus Poriferihabitaceae bacterium
CAAACTGCCTTTGGTGGATCACTCGCGACACTGTGCACCCTATCAGCCTGGTGCGTTGCTGCGAGCATCAGCGAACGACCTCCCACAGAAACGGACATCGCGATTGTGAGTAGTAGAATTCGCTACCGCTTACCCATTGTTTCAGAGATGATTTACGCACGCGCCTACTTCCCTGACCTGGCCACAGGAGAAGAAACTGCAAAGTTATTGGGTTCGAAAGGCAGAGCAACGCTGAACATCATAGTAAAAATTATGCAATCAAACAAAGTCGCGGTGCGATTCACCGGAAGCTACCATATTAAAATTCCGACAATATTAGCCAAACATCTTTAAACCAGTAAGCGCGCTATAAGCAAATAACAGCGTGTTTATCACTTACCGCTTTGATCACAAAACACAATGTACAAATATCTACTTGTCCAGGATTGGGGTCGACAGGGCAATTGTCGTCTACGTCCAACACGCCATCTGCATCATCGTCTAAATCGCAAGCGTCTCCATCAATGTCTCCACCAAGTAGACTCAAATCAGTATTGATTTGTGATGGGTTGGATACAAGCGGGCAGTTATCCAGTACGTCCGTCACTAAATCGCCGTCAGCATCTGGATCATCGCTGAGAATTGTACTCTGCGCTGTGGCTAAGCCGCCAATTGTGCCCGCCTGCGGGTTATTCAGAGCCAAAGAAAACACTTCATCGTTTTCTACCGACTGATCTCCCGTTACATAAACTGTAATCACATTCGAAAGCTGTCCCGGTGCAAAATCTAGCGTTCCGGTTGGCAATACCCCTCCGAAATCATCGGCGTCGGCAGGAAAGCCACTCGATCCAATTACCGAATAATCAACACTGGCAGCACCACTGGACGCCCCAGTTGAAACAATTGTATAAGTGTATGCGACGGTGCCCGAGTCGCCTTCACCTTGGACGCTATCAAAAGCGGTGATTTCAAAAGCTCGATCATAGGTAAAAACAACTTGATCTAACCAAGCGGCATCTTCATTACCCGCGACGAAAGCATCTTTGTCATACGTCCAACGCAATAAATGCTCACCCGGACTAAGTGTATGGTTAACCACTGCCCAATCCTCCAAACCACTAATAGAATCGATTTCCACTCCATTATCCGTGAACTTAAAATAGTCAAAGCCTGCTTCAGTACTGGCCTTCCAAAAAAAACTGAGTGATCCTGGCCCTAAAGCTGTTGTTTCAAGATAGCTCTGCTCATTGTTACCAATAGTGCCGGTTTCAGCTGAATCCCCTTCATTGATGCTCACCAACATTTGCCGATGAAACGAAGCATCGCCCCCACGGCGCCATATAAGATAGGGTTGTTCTACCGCATCGCCGATAGCTAGATCTAAGCTTAAACCATTTACAGTGGCTTGCGCCGCTGCTGAACAATTATTCGACACCACGGCTTCACTCACTACAACGTCCAAACAAGTGCCATAGTAAATCGGGCCGGCGCTATTCGGCGCAACAACTTGCTCATGACTGAATTCGAACTGTAGCGATGACAAGCTCGAAACTGTTTGTGTAGCAATTTCTGTGTCTGCCGCTGAAATGATATTATCATCTGACTGGTAAAACCGAATCGTCGTGCTTGCTGCGGACAAATTGCCAATATTTTGAACTTCAGCATTTAGGCCGATCAATTGGCCAACAAATACATCGACATCATCAAGTGTTAACCCACTCACCAGATCAGGCTCCGCAGCACTAGAGTTGATACTGATTGAATATATCCCGCCGTTCGCATACTCATCAAACCCACTATTCCAACTGGCATCCGGCGTCAAGGGAGAGATATAAATATAGTAGGTGTCCGCGCCAAGGGGACTGCTGGAAGTTAACAGGTTGGTCTCAGGAATACCGGTTAAAGCCGATTGCGCTATGACGGCACCGAGGCTATTAGTCAACTGTACATCAAGGGATAGGTTTGTGCCGTAAGCCTCATTTTCAGCGCCTAAATAGGGTATGACCTCAATCGTTACGGTCTGCGGCGAACCCAACACAAACTTATACACATCGGTATCCGCACCGCCGATTAACCCCATTGGTTCAATCACACCTTCTACCGTGGCGGAACTGGAAATTTGTAATGCCGAGCCGATATCATCACCGACGCTATCTGGATCTGAGCCCAATACACCACCAATAATCGTCAGATCGTTCTCGGTATTATTTGCGTTTGGATAATCGCCTTTGCTCCATTGCACGTAAGTATGTCCAAACGGCGCGCCCATAATCGGGCCCCAATCACTATTCGCACCGTGGCCACCATAATAGGCGCTGCCACCAAAACCATCATGACTCAAACCCATCTGATGCCCCGATTCGTGTGACATCGTCTGTCCAAAACTCGATGCGCTGTCATTCCATATCCAGGCAACGCCATCGTAGTCATTCCCAAATGAACCGGGGTAGGCAACGCCTCCAGCACCGCCGCCAAACCATGCGGTAGTATTGGTTGCAATCACCATTGATCGATCTGCGCTCGGCGTTGCGTCATACACAGCTTGATCGGTGGTGATATTGACATCAAATGGCGCATAGTCCTCGACTGTTTCTCGCCAGCCCAACCACATCAAATAGCGATCAGTGGTCGAAAAACTCGCAGTATTGCCGTCAAAACTATAGGCTGTATAAGCAATACTCGCACCCCCGTTGTACACAGCATTCCATCGAGTGCCCGACAAGGTTCCCCCCCAATAATTAAGGTAAAGCACCTTATTTGCCAAAGGTTTACTCTGTAATAATCTGAGTTGCGCTTCGCTAGGGGTTTGTGAAAGCGCTGGGGGTGAAGGTTCTTCACCTATTAGCTGCTCCTGATTATTTGTTGGATAATTGATACACAAAAAGGCATTTTCATCTTGCTGGCGAAACTCTCCCAAACCTGAGGCATTTAAATCAGCCTCATACACTTTAAGAGATTGTTTTGCATCCATCAGTCGCGCCTTAATCAATTGATCTCCCTTATAAATAAATTCAAGCGCCCCATTGCCTTCTTCAAATGACAGGACTGTTCTTTTGCTTTCCAAGTCTGGCATATGCTGATCAAGCTCAATCACTTTCGCGAACACGCGGCGTTTATCAGGCAACTCGATAAGATGCCGTTCGAAACGACGAAGCTTGCGCAAAGCAGATTTGTTCGCTTTAAAGTTTAGGCGCGCACTTTGGCCTTGAAAAGGCGGTTCTGCAGCAACGCCCGCTTGTAATTCGAATAAAGCGGAGTCACTCGCGTAGGCGCCCCCAAAAACGCCCAACAATACCGTCAAGACGAGCACACTGCGCATGCCTAGCCATGCGCAATTCAAGAGACAATCGTTGATATTCATTTAGCTTGTGTAATTAGTCCTTCGATTTACCCCAAAATCGAACCTAGACGCGCCTGTTATAGGTGCTGAATAGGCACTATACAGGGTTGCTATCTAAAATTAAAGATCGATACAAATGCTCGAAGCGTTCTAAACTTGGCGGGAAAATTCCGCTTCGAGCATTCAGTAAAAATTGGAGAGCTGGCATTTGACTATAAAGGATGACGCATTAAAGATAGTATTCAGCGGCCAAATTCGTCGATAATCGCAGTACTTTAAATTGATGAATATATGACTGATCGCGAATCTTTATCTTTTGATGTGCTGATCGTTGGCGGCGGGCCAGCGGGCTTGAGTGCTGCAATTAGATTGGCACAGCTGGCACAAGCTGCCTCGCGTGAACTGTCAATCTGTGTGCTCGAAAAAGGCGCCGAGATCGGCGCGCATATTCTCGCCGGCGCGGTGATCGAGCCCCGGGCATTGGATGAACTTATTCCAGACTGGCGGGATAAAAATGCGCCGCTCACCACTGGCGTAACAAATGATCGCTTTGTATACCTCAGCGAGTCGCGCGCCTACAAATTACCTGCGCCGCCGCAAATGAATAACCACGGCAATTACGTCGCAAGCTTAGGACAACTCTGCCGCTGGCTCGCCGAGCAAGCTGAGGCATTAGGTGTGGATATCTTCCCAGGTTTTGCGGCCAGTGAACTTTTAATTCGTGATGATCAAGTGATCGGCGTTGCGACCTGCCCGACCGGGATCAATAAGGACGGCAGCCACTCCAACGTATATGAGCCGGGCATCGAACTCTACGCTAAAACTACCCTGCTCGCCGAAGGCTGTCGCGGCTCGCTGAGTCGCCAGATAATTGAAAAGTTTAAGCTGTGCGGGAACAGTCAACCACAAACGTATGCACTCGGATTGAAGGAACTTTGGGAAGTTCCTAGCCAAGAAAATCTCGCCGGATCAGTATTACACACGATTGGCTGGCCACTTAAATCCGACACTTTCGGGGGCGGCTTTGTATACCATCTATCTAACAGCCTCGTGTCGGTCGGTTTCACAGTTGGACTCGACTACCAAAATCCTTATCTAAGCCCCTTTGAGGAATTTCAGCGCTATAAAACACACCCAGAAATAGCCAGCATTCTCGACGGCGGAAAACGAGTTTCCTACGGCGCACGCGCCATCTCTGAAGGCGGCTACCAATCCATACCAAAATTGGATGTTCCGGGCGCTTTGCTCATTGGTGATGCGGCAGGGTTTTTAAATGTGCCGAAAATAAAAGGCAGTCACACCGCAATGAAAAGTGGCATGTTGGCTGCAGAGCGTATTATTGAAAATCTAGATCATCAATCCGCTTTTGATCAATTTAACCAAGATATTAGGCGCTCCTGGATCGGCGAGGAGTTGCGGGAGGTGCGTAATATACGCCCCGGATTTAGAAAAGGCCTGTGGGGAGGCTTGGTGAACGCGGCATTTAGCACCTACATTTCAAGAGGCAAAGAACCTTGGACACTTAAGCACCATAACGACCATTTGAGCCTATGCTTGGCCAGCCAGTCCAAGGATATCAATTATCCAAAACCCGATGGAAAATTGAGCTTTGATCGACTTTCTTCTGTGCATTTATCCAACACCAACCATGCGGAAAATCAGCCTGCCCACCTCACCCTTAAAGATCCTTCCGTCGCAATTTCGATTAACCTTGCTAAGTATGATGCACCCGAGCAACGTTACTGCCCAGCCGGTGTTTATGAAATCAACCGTAATGAATCTGGTGAGCCCTCGCTGACCATTAATGCTCAAAATTGCATTCATTGCAAAGCCTGCGACATAAAAGACCCCACACAAAATATCGTTTGGACACCGCCAGAGGGCGGCGGTGGTCCCTTATACTCGAATATGTAAGGATAAGGTGCTGGCTACTCTGCGCAAATGTTTTATTAAGACCGCCCGCATAGGGTATAATTTCTGCCCTTTTTGACAACATGAGCAGTCCGAAACAATGAAAAACACAATGGCCAACTCAATCGAAACTAGCATTATTGCCAAAGACACTCGTATCAAAGGCGATTTGGAATTCGTCGGCACCTTGATCGTCGAAGGCCACCTTGAAAGCCAAGTTAAGGGAATAGAGATGACCATCCAGAAAAGTGGCCGTATAAACGGCACCCTCAATGTGCGCTCGCTGAATTGCCATGGGCAAATTGACGGTGACATTAACGCGCACAGCGTCGTCATATACAGTACCGCAACAATTTCTGGCGCAATCAACGTGAGTTCACTTGAAATCGAACCCGGCGCGACGATTAATGGAAATATCAATATGCAAGCGCCTAAAACCGCTTCAGTTAAACCGCTCAACGAGAAAATCGCCAGCGTAAAGGGCTAGCTTCAAGCTCAGGGCGTTTGAGCAAAATTCGCTTCTAAAGTTTTGGCTCGGCTGGATGCCGTCGTCTATCTATGGCTAAGTCTAAACCTCGTGTAAATTTTATCCGGCAAATCATTCAAAATGATTTGAACATCGGTAAACACGATGCCGTCGTTACGCGCTTTCCGCCTGAGCCCAATGGCTATTTACATATCGGCCACGCAAAATCTATTTGTCTTAATTTTGGCATCGCCGACGATTTTCAAGGCCATTGTAATCTTCGTTTCGACGACACCAACCCCGAAAAAGAAGACGAAGAGTACGTCGATGCGATTAAGCGCGACGTGCAATGGTTAGGTTTTGATTGGGGCGAACATTTATATCACTCATCAGATTACTTCGATACGCTATTTGGATACGCGCAAGAATTAGTCAATAAAGGCCTGGCCTACGTTGACAGCCAAGACTCGACAAGTATGCGCGCCAATCGCGGCAGCTTAACGGAAGTGGGTGTTGACAGCCCGTTTCGGAACCGTAGTCCCGAGGAAAACCTTGCCTTACTGAGCGAAATGAAAGACGGCAAGCACGAAAACGGGACTCACGTTTTACGCGCGAAAATAGACATGGCATCGGGCAATATCAATCTGCGCGATCCTGTTATGTATCGAATCAAACACGCGTCGCATCAGCGCACGGGCGATGCGTGGTGCATTTATCCTATGTACGACTTTACGCATGGTATTTCTGATGCGCTAGAAGGCGTGACCCATTCTTTATGTACCTTAGAATTTGAAGATCACCGACCCTTATACGATTGGTTCCTAGACAATATCAGCATTGCAACACATCCCAAACAAATAGAATTTTCTAGGCTCAATTTGGACTATACCGTGATGAGTAAGCGCCTGCTCACCCAGCTGGTTGAAGAGCAGCACGTTTCGGCTTGGGACGATCCTCGCATGCCCACCATTTCAGGTTTAAAACGACGGGGCTATACGCCGAGCTCAATTCGTGAATTCGCGCTTCGAGCGGGCATCACTAAGAAAGCCAATACCATTGAATACTCCTCTCTGGAAGCCTGTATTCGCGAAGAACTGGAGACCAATGCGCGACGTGTCATGGCCGTTATTCGTCCGCTTAAGCTGACTATCACCAATTATCCGGAAGGACAAAGCGAGTTGCTCAGTGCACAAAATCATCCAAAAGACCCACAGATGGGTACGCGTGAAATACCGTTTGGACGAACGCTCTTTATCGAACAAGACGACTTTATGCAAACGCCGAGTGATCATTTTTTTCGCCTCGCGCCGGGCAGAGAAGTCAGGTTACGTTATGCCTACTATTTGACTTGCGACGAAGTCATTTGTAATAGCCAAGGCGAAGCCGTTGAGCTACTGTGCCGCTATGATCCCCTCACGAAAGGTGGACGCGCACCGGACGGACGCAAAGTCAAAGCCACTCTTCACTGGGTCTCTGCAGAACACGCGATCAATGCAGAAGTTCGCTTATATGATCGTCTATTTAGTCATCCGAACCCTTTGTCGGACAAATCAGGCTCATTTCTCGACCATTTAAATCCTAAATCCTTAACTCGCTTAAAAGCCGCTAAATTAGAGCCCTCACTCGCGAAGGTCGACCACAATCAAGCCGTGCAATTCGAGCGGCTCGGATATTTTATAGCCGACTCGGTTGAACACCAAGAAAATGCACCCATCTTCAATCGAATCGTAACCTTACGTGATACTTGGGCAAAGCTCAATCAAAGCGGCTAGCCCACCTTCGAACTTTATAATGCGAGAGTGATAGTATGGAATTTTTAAGTGAATACGGCTTATTCTTACTCAAGGCCATTACCGTTGTGGTGGCTATGCTCGCTGCCGTCAGTGGGATCGTTGGAATCTCTATGCGTAAACGTGTAAATAGCGCAGATGAGTCACTCGAGTTAATCAGCCTGAATGATAAATACGAAACCATGCAAATGGCTTTAAAGCAGGCATTGGTCGACCCCGGCGCGCAAAAAATTGCCGCTAAAGCTGAAAAGAAACGGAAAAAAGCCGAGGCAAAACTACAAGCTAAAGCAGCAAAAAAGCAAGCCAAGGAAGACCAAGCGCCTGAAGTAAAAAAGCGCCTTTTCGTATTGGATTTTGACGGCGACATAAAAGCAACGCCCGTCGATGCGATGCGCGAGGAAATATCCGCCTTGCTGACCCTCGCGGGCAAAAATGATGAAGTTTTAGTCAAAATTGAAAGCGGCGGCGGTGCAGTACATGCCTACGGCCTTGCCGCATCCCAATTACAACGCATAAAAGATCATAAAATACCCCTGACGGTGAGCGTTGATAAGGTTGCCGCGAGTGGCGGCTATCTAATGGCTTGCGTTGCCGATAAGATCATCGCTGCACCCTTCTCGATTATCGGTTCAATTGGCGTGATCGCGCAGATCCCCAATTTTCACAAAATACTTAAGAAAAACGATGTCGATTTAGAACAACTCACCGCCGGAAAATACAAGCGAACGCTCACCGTGCTCGGCGAGAATACCGATGAAGCACGCCAGAAAATGCAAGAAGAACTAGAAGAAGTTCACGACCAATTCAAAGCATTTGTCAGCACGCGCAGACCCAATATGGATATCGAAAAAGTCGCCACCGGTGAACACTGGCTGGGCGAACGGGCACTTGAGTTGGGCTTGGTTGACGTTTTACAAACCAGTGATGACTATCTGATGGCGCAGCGTGAAGACAGCGATATATTGCAGCTGTGTTATACCGCCAAACAAAGCTTAATTCAAAAAATCGGCTCGCGATTATCGATTGCCTTTCCCGGCTTAAGCAAGCACCTCGACGACGATCACTATCCGAAATTGATGTAAGACAAGGTCTGCACAAGGCCCTATTTTTTCGCCGTAAAAGTTCAGCTATTTTCTGATAGCACTAAAGTTTGCTGACATAATGCTGTCGCTTCTTTGTGGCTGTGCGTCGCCAACACAAGAATCAACTGTTGCGCCTCCACGATTGAACTAATCAAAGTCATCAATTGATCTGCACGCGTATCATCCAGACCTTTAAATGGCTCATCGAGTAATAAAATGGGTTGCTTGCGAACCAGACAGCGCGCTAAAGCGACGCGCTGCTTTTGTCCGCCTGATAAAGTGTGGTGTTCACGTTCTTGAAACCCGCCAAGACCAACCGTCATCAAGGCATCGTCCACATTCAGCTGATCTTGCACGCTCAGCTTGAGACCGGGATGTATGCCCAGTGCAATATTATTTTGCACATTCAAATGTGCAAATAAATTGTTATCTTGGAATAGACTGGTGACCGGCCGTTGCGACGGATTGAGAGGCAATAAGGACTCGCCTTGGTAACAAACATCCCCGCTAGTCGGCGTTTGAAAACCCGCGATGACATTGAGCACGGTTGATTTCCCAACGCCGCTCTCGCCCATCAGTGCGAGACCTCGACCTGACTCGACCGTAAAATCTGCTCGAATTATACGTTGCGGAAAGTCCACCCTGATTTCGCTAAGGCTTAACATTAGCTCGCCTCATATGGCTTGCAAAGTATGCGCACGTCGAACGACATAATCAACAATCCAGAAATAAAACACACACAGCAGACATAATATTAAAGCAACTCCCGCCGCGTCCGCCATACGATACGCACCCATCAAACGGTAAATCAACAGTGGCAGGGTTGATAAATCTTGCGTGCCAAATAATGCGATGACACCCATATCACCCAAGGCCAAAGTGCATGATACAGCAAAGGCGAAACCCAGAGGCTTACGCATTCTCGGTAAATAAACGCTGCGCATGGATTGCACAAAATTTAAGCCTAAACTTTCAATCAAGCGATCATTTTGCTGGCTAATTGTCGCCACGCTTGATTGCAATATTTTGAGACTAAAGGGTATGGCAATCAGTGAATTGACCAGTATGACGACCCACAAGCCATAGTGCAAAGCATCACCAAATTGGCGCAGCAACAAAAACAGACCCATCCCCAGCGTAATCGGCGGTACGACCAAAATAAGTAAACTCCCCATTTCCACGGCTTTTTTGCTACGCAGGCTGCCCGTATTTGTCAGATTTTTTATCAACAAGGAAATAGGCAGCGCTATACCAATACTCAGGCAGCCCGAGCTTAGACTAATAATGAGCGAGTAAAACATTGCCTGCCAAAACGCAGACAAACTCAAGACATCCAAAAGCGAGGCGTTTAAGCCTTTGAATGCCACCGCAAGCAGCGGTGTAACGATGAAAAGGCCCGCCGCACAAATGATCAAAGCATCGAT
>CBDBQB010000012.1:0-4990 GCA_965209105.1 Candidatus Poriferihabitaceae bacterium
TTTGAAAACCGCACGAAAACTGCTCCTAGACATCAACAATATAGGCGTTCCTTGCGGCACGGAGTATCTTGATTTAATCTCTCCTCAGTACTATTCCGATTTAATCTCCTGGGGCGCCATCGGCGCACGCACTACCGAGAGCCAAAGTCATCGCGAATTAGCCTCGGGTTTGTCTTGCCCGGTTGGCTTCAAAAACGGTACCAACGGCAACTTACAAATCGCGGCGGACGCTATTCGAGCATCAAGCAAGCCCCATCACTTTTTGAGTGTCACAAAAGAAGGTCAATCTGCGATTTTTGGCACCAGCGGAAACGACGATTGCCATGCAATTCTTCGCGGCGGCATTCACCCCAATTACAATGCTAAAAGCGTTGAAGAGGCCTGTCAATTGCTTGAATCAACCGGTGCACGTGCAACAGTAATGATCGACATGAGTCATGCCAATAGCCAGAAAAAACATGCTAATCAAATACTCGTCGGCGAAAATATCGCTGAACAGATCAGTGGGGGCGAAGATCGAATCATGGGCGTGATGATCGAAAGCCACTTAATTGAAGGCAATCAAAATATCAATTCTGATCAACCTTTGGTGTATGGCCAAAGCATTACGGACGCCTGCGTCAATTTCGAACAAACCGAGAAGATCATCGAAAATCTGGCGACCGCGGTCGATCAAAGACGAGCCGCCTAGCCCAAGGTAGCTAAACCAAGCAAAACACAATTCTGGGCATCAGATCAAATAGAACAGCGTTGCAATTGCGCCACTCTTAGCAGCGCTCTTTGCTCAGCCCACCGACTAGGCCTGTAATCGCTCGTTTAGCGTATCCAGTATATTGCCCCATCCGCCTTGGTGATTTAGTCTTCTTTGTTCATCGATAAACTTGATGTGCGTCAATTCAACTTTCGTTTTGTTATCTCCAATATCAAAAAACTCCAAAGTAACCGTACTACCGTCAGTTGAGGCTGGAGACTGCCAAGAGAATACCAATTTTTGGGGTCGGTTTATTTCTAAGTATTGTCCTGTGTGAGGAATTTTGTCGTCACCCACATGCATAATGATCGTAAAATTTCCGCCTACTTGCGGGTCTATGTCGGCTTCAGGATTCGGCATCCCGCTCATTGGTAACATAAACTGAGCTACGATCTCAGGATTTAGCCAAGCATCGAATACTATTTCGATAGGCGCGTGGATTACTTTTTCTACATTTACCGTTAAATCAGTCATCTTCAATTTCTCCGTTGTTAAGTATTTCATTTAGTTTTCCCAGTCGAAGCAGCCAAATTGAACTCAATTCCTCGACCCACTCCTGAATAAGATCAATATTCTTTAAATTCGCTTCAATCCAATGCGTTCGACCATGCTGTTTGCGCAACACCAATCCGGATTTCTCAAGTATCTTTATATGTTTTGATACTGCGTTCAGAGACATATCGTAGTGCTTTGCAAGATCAGAGACACGGCTAGGCCCGTGCTGACATAACTCGGTAATCAGTGAACGACGGGTCGAATCACTCACCGCTTTGAGTAGATGAGAGAGTTTATCGTCATGAGAATATTCAACCATATGGTTTATTATACTCAGGATCCACCTTAATTCAACCTTTTGGTTGATTATTGTCTAATGGGACACCGCCAAACGAATAAGATCGAGCCCCAAACCTCTTTAGATTTTTTAAATCCCCTTTGTAAATAGTTAAGTCGCCTCTAGCTACCGATCACTATTAATAAGGTAATTAATAATTTCAGGGCTATCCGCGTACGCATTTTGAGCTTTTGGTGCTACCTTCCCTATGTAATTTTTAAGTTCATTTTTCTTAAGATAGCTAAGCCCAGTTATTGCAGGAATATGGGTGGCTTATTTGCCATTATTTTTTGCATAATTCATCATTCTGCTAACTTTTACCCTTTCACAGGATCATACAATGATTAAGCCTCATGGCTCAGACAGCCTAAATCCTTTATTCGTTGCGGATGGTGCCGAACGTGCTGCACTTGCCGAAGAAGCAAAAAACCTCCCTTCTATTATTGTGAGCTCTGCCGATGCTGCCAATGCGGTGATGCTGGGCGCGGGATACTTCAACCCATTGACGGGGTATATGAATAAGGCAGACGCATTAAGCGTCGCCAACACCCTGCAAACCACCGATGGTTTATTTTGGCCCACCCCTGTTTTGTGCCTGGTAGATAATACTGATTCAATCGATGGACAAAACCGTGTCGCCTTGCGTGACCCCAATGTTGAGGGTAAGCCTGTACTGGCAATCATGGACGTTCAACAAATTGAATCATTGTCAGACGATGAAATGACGCTGATCGCGGGCAAAGTTTACGGCACCACCGACATGGCGCACCCCGGCGTAGAAGCTTTTTACGACCAAGGCCGCACCCTACTCTCAGGCCCTATTCAAGTGTTGAATTACAGCTACTTTGAAACTGACTTTCCGAAAACGTTCAAAACCGCAGTTGAAATTCGCAGCGATATTGAAAAAACTGGCTGGAAGAAGATTGTCGCCTTTCAAACACGCAATCCTATGCACCGCGCGCACGAAGAGCTATGCCATATGGCCATGGAACGCCTGGGAGCAGATGGCTTGGTGGTTCATATGCTGTTAGGCCAATTAAAGCCGGGCGATATTCCCGCTGATGTACGTGACGCCGCCATTCGCAAGATGGCCGATATTTACTTTCCGCCTAACTCCGTCATGGTCACGGGTTATGGTTTTGATATGTTATACGCGGGTCCACGAGAAGGGGTATTACACGCAGTGTTCCGCCAAAACATGGGCGCAACACACTTCATCATTGGTCGAGACCATGCAGGTGTGGGAGACTACTACGGGGATTTTGACGCCCAAACCATCTTCCACGACAGCGTGCCGAAAGGCGCATTGGACATTGAGATATTTGAAGCAGATCACACCGCTTACTCAAAGAAACTCGACAAAGTCGTGATGATGCGCGAAGCGCCTGATCACTCAAAAGAAGATTTCGTGCTACTGTCAGGTACCGCTGTACGCGAGATGCTGGGCAATGGCGAAGCGCCACCGCCCGAGTTTTCTCGCCCCGAAGTCGCTGAAATTCTAATCAGCTACTACTCAAACTTAGACGCGTAATTCCCAAATAAAAGGATTCATCAGGCGGAGCTAAATGCTCCGCCTTTTCGGGTGTGTACAAGCCGTATAATATAGCCCGTCATTCAATCAGATCTTTTTTATGTCCAATTCAACTCACGAACTGAATTTAGATCAGCTAGGCAAACATGTCACCGTGCCAAATTCACCTGCCGAAGCCATTTTAGAAAGCGTGCCCAATCCTCATATTGATACATATTATTTGGCTCGATTTGTGGTTCCGGAGTTCACCTCCCTTTGCCCTGTTACCGGGCAACCCGACTTTGCTCATCTCGTGATTGATTATGTACCCAACAAATTATTGGTTGAGAGCAAGTCCTTGAAGTTATATCTCACGAGTTTTCGCAACCATGGGGCTTTTCACGAGGGGTGCACAATCGACATTGCAAAACGATTGATTAAAGAACTCGACCCAGTATGGTTAAGAATCGGCGGCTATTGGTATCCGCGCGGCGGCATGCCGATCGATGTGTTTTATCAAACCGGCGCCGCCCCAAAGATATTTGGATTCCAGAACATGGAGTGCCGACTTATCGAGGTAGGGGATAGTGCAAGTCAATATCACAACATTAGGCTTTAAGAACAGCTCAGCAAAGTAAGTTCAATTTTTTTGATTTAAAAATAATCTTCATTCCCACTCGAAATGCTTATAAACCCAAATATCCTTATTTGGCTTATATCGAAATATATATTTTTTAACCAAATTAGTGTGCTGTGCAATCAAGCGATAATCAAAATCTAACTCTGAGATTGTGACTAAATGACCTCGATCTTTAGCCCGAGTAAACCTTATTTTCTTTGCCTTGCTGGTTGATCCATCAGGAATATCACTCAGCGCAAACTCATACCTTGGCTTCACCGATGAGGGTATCGCCCCACTTGAAGCTAATACGAAAGAATAAATACCGGTATCCCTTGCTGAACCAAAATATAGCCGCTTTTCTTTGATTGTATTAAATACCCCCATTCCGAGCACGTCCAACCCAGCGATTTGGCTGACTATTTTTGTAGATTTAATGTCTACTTGATAAATCGCACCCAGCTCTTGATTAGGCTTTGAACCCGCAATTGAGCTAATATATAGGCTGTCCGTTTCGCAATCATAGGCTAGACCCATCACCCCAAAAGGGTTGCTATGGTTAGGAGCATCGTGTCCAGGTAATTCGATAAAGAGTGACATCTCTGCCGTTTTTCCGTCAATCCGATAAACCCTGTTTTGTTTATGTGGGGGATTGTGATCCAGGCTAACCGCTGGAACTGGGAAAATAAACATATCCCCCCTTTTATCTAATATTACCGTCCCCGTGTGTCCTACTTCCTCCCAGGAAGCATCTCTGAAAACCTTTCCATTTGGCCGCAATTCTCGAAATACGGGGCCTAGGATTTTTGATTGTTTGGTATCCACTGCCACTGGCTGACGCAGACCATTTTGATGCACAAAGGCAGGAATACGACGACAACCATAAACACTCCCTGCTAGAAAGCGGGGTGCTTCCGCAGAGGAATGAGCATTGTCTGTTCGCGCAACTTGGCTATTAACATATAAAACAAAACTTCCAACGACTGCAATACTAAACAACGCAAAGCCAATCAACGCTAATTTAAGTGTATTCCGCCTATTTTTGTGTCGCTTACCTGATGAAGAAGATGATGCGACGGACTGAGAACTTAACCCGTTGCGGCGCGCACGTTTGTTTTTTCTAGCCATTATGGAAGTTTACCGCAGGACAGTTCTGGCGAGCAAAATCATATCTATCTCATTTCTCCAAACACCTGCGCAATCTGTGCGGGTTGAGATACTCCTGCAAAGCTATCAACAAATATTCGTATTGTCAGACCTTCGAATATTGAGGCTTTA
>CBDBQB010000013.1:0-56717 GCA_965209105.1 Candidatus Poriferihabitaceae bacterium
TTCCTTTCGCTACTGATCTCAAAAGCCTCACCAGATCTTCTGGATTTACTAACATCCAACACAACCGTTCAAGACGCTGATTTAAATGAAGAGGCTGACGAAGAGTTCATGGAAGAATTGGTAAAGCTAAACGGAGATATTTTCTGGGCGCCCGCCTCTAAAGATCTAGATAAGCCCATCACGCTCGCAGGCGATCAAATTAGATCAGTATTCGGAGATCCGCCAGATGAAACATTCAACTGTGCGGCTGAAGATGCCGTTCCAATCCATATTGAAGTCAATGGTAATCAAGTCAAATTAAAGCCTGACCCGCTAACGGGTAAACTAAGATTCCAACACTGCCCACCTGGAGCATACACGCCAAATCAATGCACTTGGACGGATACAATTGAGAAATGCGATAAGCCTTCTTTGGCAGGGAACGTGACATTTTGTGGCACTGCATCTCGGATTGTCAAGCGAAGTATTGGGCCAGTGGATTGGATGTTGCTGTGTCGGAAATCTACTGGTACTCACGATGAAACACCCGAAGGAAATGTTGCAAAAACGCTTAAAGCAGAACCGTATTGGGCTGAAGAAAACCCACTCTTCAGGCTATATGGCCTAATTGTTTACAACAATATATCGGGAGAAACTTTTTTCCTCGACGGCGCGATAAAAGACAACCCAACCCAATACGATTGGAATGACGCATTTATTCCTCCAGGAGGCCGCAGCTACACAGATACGATCGGGCGAAAACATGCGGAAAATTTTTATGATGGTTATTTCGACGTTGATTGTCACACATGTCACGACAATAAAAACCCATGGACGGTAACTCCACATTTGAATCAAGCACATGTTGGTTACAATTCATCATACCGTGCACAAGCTTTTTCAAATAGCGCAATACCTAGGATTGCATCAAATCTGAATACACCTTTTCGTATTATTGGAACAGGTTACTTAAATGAACATTGCAATGCGCAACGCTTTGGCAATAGCTGTAGTGGTCTTGCCTTTCAAGGTGAACAGACTAATTTTTGTACAAATTGCCATACATTAACAACATTGAATACTGGTAGAGTATTCGCATACACATCTGTTTCCGAAATCAACAACAAATTTCGACTAGGAGAGCTTGAAACAAGCTATTGGTCAATACTAAATTCGACCAGAACTGAGTGGGGTCAGAAAAATATCCACCCATGGATGCCGAGTGGATTTATTGATAAACCAGATCATTCGCCGGAACAGCTTGATGTTATAAAAAACTGGACAACAAGCAAAGAATGTATACATAAAAACTCCCTAACATTCAAAGAAGAGAGAGGCTGCAAGTATCGGAAACTCTATACGTCTTGCCCAGCCCCTGGAGAGGCTCCAGACAATAATACTGTGAGCCGTTTTACGATTGAACCCATCCGCGATACAGAGTTAGACGAAAACTTTAAGCACCTTAACGTTATAGAACTTAAATGGAAGTACTCGAACACCTATGGAAATGTTGAGAATCGAGATGATGTGCGATTTCGGATAGATTTCGAACCAGTTCCCGTGGATAGCAACTCTACTCTGATACAACAGGTTCTTCCTAAGACAAAAACTATCGAAAAATCCGTAGGTATTTCTATAACCAACATAGCTCAACATAAACAATCAAGGTGGTCCCCCCCTCAAAGCTCAAGTTATAACGTTCTAGCTCCACTAGAATGCGGACAAACATATCAAGTAACACTATCAGCCATTAGATATTGTTTTGATTTATCTATTCAAAAACACCAAATTCATATCCAAACACCTTTTATTTCAGCATGCTAAACATAACAATCGATATATAATGAAACAACTTATTTTGGCCTTTATTACAATCATGTTAGCTGCAGGATGCGCTAAGACAAATACTAGTATCAATCCACAAGTACAAACGCAAGATGACTTGAATACAGAAAAGAGTAATCTCCAATTGCTACCATTATCACCTTTAGCCATTAAGATGCTTGACTTGGAGAAACGTGACTTGCGTTTAATTGGTCAAATTTTCAAAATGTCAAGCGGGCTTATCATAGACAAAGAAGCACAATTGATAATTCCAGGTTCTATCTACCCATTAACCGAAGAAAATAGCTTTATTAGTTCAGCGAATGGGAAAATTTTAAGTACATCTAAGTATCAGGAAGTAGGGCTTCTATTGCTAAATATTTATGATGATAGAGGTAAAATATCGCATTATCTTAATGTTTGCACAGGCACATTAATAGGCGAAAAATATTTTCTCACTGCTGGTCATTGTGTCACACCTCAAGCATTCACCAACGTAGAAGACCCTAGGCATCCTTGTAGCAAAACACCAATACATAAACCTAAAAACTGGTCAGTCTACTTCGAAGGGGCAGGAGTTTTACCAATAGATGAACAACATGAAATCTCATTTCACAAGGATTTTATTCCTCACTCAGATCTAAATAAAAATTTCACGGAAGAAAAATGTAGTAAGCCTAGGTTGATAAAGGAGTCAAAAGCAGCAAAAGGGATCGCTCCTGCTGATTTTGCTATTTTAACTCTGCAGTCTAGCCCAAGTACAGTTCCCTACGCACAAATAAATAATCTCGAAAGTTATCCGAACATCAATATATATAATGGGAGAAAATCTAATATCATAGGTTACGGAATCACCGATGATTCCGATTCTGTTGGGATAAAAAGGTATATTGCTCCAGTTTTCGATCAAAGCTGTTCTTATTCAATGTACTGTGATGGCTCAAAAGAATCAAAGATACGCAAGACAGAAACGGGCTTTGTTTGCCCTCGAATTTGCAACGTAATAAGCGATGAAACATATAATAAAATTGGATGCAAAAATTCTCTCTGTTTCACAATTAATGAAAAAAACAATGTTGCGGTTCAAGATACTTGCGCGGGAGATTCAGGAGGGCCAGTGTTTATGGAAGTTAAGGATAATACGGGCAAGATTTCAAAGCTATTAGTTGGGACAACCGTTACGGGTACAGTAGGCGGGTGTATAGGGTTTCGAAGACATCGATCTTCATTTGTAAATATTTCAAAATATGCAAAATTTATCGAAAATATAGCCTCGCCTACGCCTACTAAGATTGAACCACCAATCACCTGGCACCAACATGTACTAAACGGCCTGATATTTCTGAATGAAAAAACTATTGAGAAAAAACCGGGGAGTCTTGTGTATGACTACAAAATCGTAAAAAGCACGAATAAACTTATAGTCGCATTAAATAGTGAAGTGACTCGCATTCCAGAATTTACGCTCGACCCATTGTTAACAAAACTTAGTCCCCAACGGCCGAAAATTACTCCTAACCCGAAAGGGGATGCAAAACTAAAGCTACAAATATTTATTAACGGACAAAAAGCACCATGCCAACAACCAACTGGGTCAGTTCAATCTTGTTCAGTAAATAATTTAAATGCCAACGATATTGTAAATATCAAAATCTCCTTGCTCGATATAACGTGCCCACCAGATAAATGGATGAAAAGTTGCATAGATTCCGACCTGATAATAATCCCGGAAACTATGATACGCACTAGAGTGACTGCAACTTTCCTGTAATCCAAACTATCTTAACAAGGGTAATGTTAAGCAGATACTCAGTTTAGATTACGGGCTTTCCTCACAAAGGATCAACGACCTCGACTTCGACTTCTTCCTCGGCCTAAACCATGTGCTGTTGAATCTTCAACTCTTCCCATAACCTTGTAAGTGACTAACACCCTATCTTCGTCCAAGGATTCCTCATAGATTATCCAAGTGTTTTTTATAATATCCATATCTTCTTCAAGCTTACTTTTAGCTAATGCATACGCATTTTCATAGGTGTCGCTTTCGAATGCAATTTCAAAAACTTCATAAATATCTTCATGAGGTGCTAAATCACCTTTAACATCATTTGAAACTTTATTTATACCCATCTTTTTCTCCAATTGTGTAGTTAATAATCTTAAAACTCAATATAGCAATTCTGATAGTGATTAGAATGTAGCTATCGTACGACAATTAGCACTATATTATTGTGGCAATTACTACATGGTATGAGGTTCCGCTAGTTTAATAGACACCTAACGTCGCTTCTCTGTATATTACTCCTGTTACAAATGAAAAACTGGCTGATCAAAAACAACTTAGAGGAGTATCATGATGTATTTAAGCATCATGAAACAAACCTAAAAACACTTTTGTTACTTAGCAAAGGAACACTCATTAATATGGGCATTGATGAGGCAAGTTGCAACAAAATCCTCAAAGCAATAGAACAACACACTGATCTCGAGCATTCTCAAACTAACACAACACAAACACCTGAATTAAACTCACAAAAACACCGAAGGAATGTCGCCTATTTAATTTGCGATGTTGTTAACTCAACGCAATACATTACTAACACTGACATGGAGGATTCTGACCAGCATTCCGAACGATACAATTCCATTTTTAGACAGATAGCGGCTAAATATAGTGGTTACTACATTAGGTCTACAGGCGATGGTGCTGAAATTGTTTTTGGTTACCCTAATGCGATAGAAGATTATGTTGAACTCGCATTGCGATGCGGATTAAGACTAATTTCAGAAATATCTAACATCAAAATGGCTGGTTTTGAACCAATCGCATTGCGTGTTGGCGTTTCCTGCGATATAGCGATCTTAAGTGATCTTGATCAAACAGATATACCGCCATCGTCACGGCCATTCGGTAGAGTTGCCTATAAAGCGAAAAGCATACAGAAAGCTGCTAACCCCAATACACTATTTGTAGACAGCGACACCTATTTCAACGCTAGAGATTTATTCGCGTTTAGCGATAAAAGAGAGGTGGAATTAGGAAAGTTTGGAATGGCCGAAATATGGCAAGTAATCAATAAGAATAACTATACAAGCCGATTTGATAAAAGAGCGAACAAAACCAAATTTGTTGGCAGACAACAAGAGTTAGAGAGACTTAATTTTAGTTACCAAAACTTAGTACGTAACCAACAGGGCGGAACAATAGGCATACAAGGGCCAGCTGGAATAGGAAAATCACGATTAGTCTCTGAATTTCTGAATCAAACCTCAGAAGATAAGGTTACGCTGCAACTGTTCCAATGTTCTCCGCGCAAAAAAACATCTCCTTACCACCCAATCATTTCTCATATCAAAGACGCTTACGACTTGATGTCCGGAGACAATGCAAATAACAAGGTTAATTTAGAAGGCTTTATATCAAATGTTGGTCTTCCAGTTGATAAAGCTCTGTCTATTTTTGCCAACCTTTTTGACGTAAACATTGGCACTCAACTTGATTCTGGAATATCTAAAGAACTTCAAGAAAAACTTGTTATTGATGGACTAACAGCGTATCTAACCGAATCAACAAGCAGCGAAAAAAAAATAGTATTCATTGAAGATATACATTGGCTAGATCGACATACATTTGAAATTATTCAATTAATTTCTAATCTAGCAACTAAAACCGTACTGATCATATTAACCTCTAGACATCTTGAAGATCTTAATAGGTTTTCAAACGCATCTTTTTTGTCTTTTACCTTGGACAGATTAAAGGATAGCGAGATTTCAAAAATCATTACATCACTACCTATCGCAAAGGAACTAACCGCACCACAGATCACGCAAATCGAACAACATTCCGAAGGTAACCCGTTTTATGCTGAGGAATTAGCATTAGGAATCCAACATACTTCAACTAATTCGCTATCGCTAGTTAAGGGCACAGGCCGAAAAGACAAAATAGAGCTATCAAGTGTCTTGCAAGCTATGCTGCTTGGGCGATTAGATGAACTGAACAACTCTAAAGAAATAGCTCAAATAGCAGCCCTTATTGGACGAACATTTGAAATTGATATTCTTCAAAAAGTCACTCAGATTCCCTTGTCGTCACTCGGTCACTCACTTAGCCAACTTAGAATTGCTGAAATTATTGACTATCAAGAGGAAGAAAGAACGGCTTCTTTTAGACATGCATTAATGCAAGAATCTGCCATTAGCTTGTTATTGAACTCGACAAAAAAGAAATTACACAAAGAGATAGCGACCGTGCTCGTAAAAAGGTCAGACACGACGATTTCTCAAGACGCAGATGTGATCGCTGAACATTTTCATCAGGCTGAGTGTTTTATTGAAGCAGCTGAGCATTGGCTAATACATGGCAAGAAGTTGGCAACGACATGGGCAAAGGAAGAGGCCGTAGACACCTTTTATAATGCTTTGAACCTAATACGCGGCATTGAAGTTACCGATACAAAGGCTGCACTTGAACTCGAATTACTTGTCGAAAGCGGCGATGCCCTTTATGCGAAGTATGGTTACATTACAAATGAGGCTATGGATGCTTATGAGCAAGCACTCGATATAAGCAAGAGAACTAACAACTACAATACTGAAACTAGGATTTATGATGGCCTATTTGGCATCAATTTTAATGCTGGCAACTTCCATGAAAGCGACAATTATGGCAAGAAAATGGAGGCTTTATCTCACTCATACGATTTTCTGCCCGCTAAAGTATTAGGCATACAATTCCAAGGGATGAGTCAGTACCATCTTGGTAATTTTTCTGATGCGGAAAAGCTACTCGAAAATTGTTTGTCTTACATCAGCGATGCTGAAGAAGTTGGGAGTGACTTTCCTAGCATGCCGTACCTATATTTATCATGGACAAAGCTTAAAGTTGGCAACCATACTGAGGCAATAAAACTATTTGAAAATGCTACCGAGGTAGTAAAACATCAAATCCCATATCGACAAGCCGCATGTCTCGGAGACGGATGTGTTTTATTTTCTATGCTGGGCGACACACAAAGAACATCGAAGTTGAGCACGGAATTAATATCTTTAGCCGAAGAGTACGGCTTTGATTTCTGGGGCACTTATGCCCAATTCTTTAATGAATGGGTCAATTCTAAAAACAAAGACAAATCTGCCATTAAAAAAATGCAGCAGTTAGTCGATAGCTTGGCTGATCACAAATGCGATAAAACCCTGTTTTTACTGCTATTGGCGAAGTCGTACTATCAGTACTCCAACCCCAAAAAAGCGAAAAAATTAATCGACGAGGCATACTCACTTATTGATGAAACAAATGAACGCTGTCATTTACATGAAATTAACTTGTTTTCGAAGAAGCTAGAGGATTCACTGGGTGAATTCACCCTGTAAGATTTTGCGGAAACCATCAAACCACCGGATTAAAATACTCCCTGCCCTGTCTGCTGCGTTTAATCTGTTCTACTAAGATAGAGAAGTGCTCTTCATTTTCGAGGAAGTTTAAGTTTTCGGCGTTAACAGCATTAGCTTAAATATGCCTTTGATAGTCCATGGTTTTATGCAGTACCCGCACAACCGTTAATTCTTCAGTTGTTATCCTGAAAAAGACAATATGGGAAACCACTTGGTAAGTGAAAAGTCCTTTCCTTACATAATCACAACTACGACCTAATGTTGGATCACTTGCTAATTTTTCAAACGCCTGATCTAAATCATCAAGAGTAAGCGCAGAGTAAACGGCAGCCTATCTTTTTCGTTTGTTCTTTTTCTTATTCCTGTTTTTGTTAATGCTAATCACATGCTGGTTAGGCTTCACTTCTTTTACTAGGGTCAACAAGTGGGGCGATACTTTCCACCGCCTGCCCGATTCGGTGAGTACGCCCACCGTCTTTCGATTATGCTTAAATACGGTGCCAAGCTGTTTTCCAGCATTTGAGTCAAAGCTGACCTTGGCACCCAGCTCGAATAATCTCATTTCATTGAATGCGTCTATCGAATCTAGAAACTTAAGCCGCTCTACGATTTCATGATTTAATGCAAGCAATTCATCATAACTTAGTTCGTCGAGGTTCATGATGCGACCTCCACATTATTGGGCAGGAGCGTATCAACATCATCATAAGTCGTGACGTTTGGCAGCGCAGTGAATACCTGCTTTAAATAAGCGTAGGGTTCCAAGCCATTGGCCTTTGCCGTTTCAATTAAACTATAAAGGTTAGCGCTGGCCTTGGCACCTTGTACGCTGCTTGAGAACAACCAGTTTTTTCGTCCAATAGCGAACGGTCTGATGGCATTCTCAACCGCGTTGTTATCTATCGGATAACTGCCATCATCAAGATAGCTAACTAGTCTTGCCCACTGATGATCAAGATAATATAGCGCTTTGCCCAGTGCCAGCTTTGGCGCAACTTGTGGCCGCGTTTCGTTTAGCCATTTGCGTAGCTTGCAAATGATCTCTTTTGAGTCTTGTTGCCTACGCTGATAGCGCACATCAACTGGCTCACCTTTGATCTGCTTTTCTATCGCATACAGCTTAGCAATCAACTTGATTGCATAATCTGCCTTGGGGCTTTTCTTGTTTTTACCGCCGGCCTTGCTCGCCTCCACAAACTTACGCCGCGCATGCGCCCAACAACCAAGGCGGGTAATACCTTGTTCAGCACATACCGCATCATAACCCGCATAGCCATCCACCATCATGCTGCTATGATAATCCGCTAATAAGCGTTTCGGTACTTCACTGCTGCGACTTGGGTCGTAATCAAACAAGATAGCTTTGCCACCCGGCGGCCCCGCACTGCGCACCCACATATAAGATTTACTTTGTGCGCTCTTGCCTGACTCATTCAATACTTGAATGGGCGTCTCATCCATATGCAGATAAGGTTGTTCTAACAGCGTCTCTTCTAGGCGATTAATCAATGGTTGTACTAACTGCCCACATTTAATCATCCAGTTGGCTAGACTGGTCCTATCTATCTCAATACCAAAGCGACTTAGAATCACACTTTGCCGATACAGCGGCAAGCTATCAGCGTACTTGGCCGTGGCGATATACGCCAACAAGCCCGCACTAGCTTGGCTTTTCTCTATGGCTTGTTTGGGTTTGGATGCTGTCTTGATTAAGCCCTCGCCTTTAGCCTGACAGCAAGGGCAACCATACTGCTTGCGAATGTGGCGAATTACCTGAATCTTCATCGGTACAATATCTAATTGCTCCGATACTTTGTCACTGATGAACTTAAGCTCATGGCCGTCATGCGGGCAGATCTTTTCTTCGTCACTTAGATCATGAATTACCTCGATACGGGGTAAATCTTCGGGCAAGGGCTTACGACCTCCGCGCTTGCGTTTATGCTCGGGGATAGTAACTGTCTCAGCATCAGCACTAATATCATTTGTTTCTGCGTCGACGTCAGATTGGGCTTGCTCGGCTTCGTTGAACAATGTCAGTTGCAAAGTGCGCAGTGCTTCGCTGTTCGATGCAAAGCGGGCATTACGTGCCAACACCAAGGCTTCTTGAAGTTGTTCTATGTATCTGTCTTTCGACTTTAACGCACTGTCCTTGGCCTCTAACTGGGTCTCATAATCCGCTTCCTGCGCCAATAATACCTGCCGTATTTGATGGTTTTCTTGTTCTAATTCAGCATGACTTTGCATGCCCGTATTTTAACAGATTGGCTAATTTACTGCCTTATAAACCAAGGCTTTATGCGGTTCTATCGATAGACCATTGAGCAGACAATTTAGCTGCTGTGCACTGATGGTGATGGTTATATCATCTCCCCGTTGCGGCCATCTGAATTTATCGGCTTCAAGACGCTTATACCACAAGGCAAAACCCGTCTTATCCCAATACAATATCTTCAACCGGTCTTTGCTTTTATTGCAAAACACAAACAGCCCATCAGCGTAAGGGCTTAAACTTGTCTCTTGTTCCACTATCACGCTTAGGCCGTTCACCGCCTTGCGAAAATCAACGGGTGCACGATGCAGATACACCGGTGGCAGGTCAGTCAACCATCTCACGATAGAACTTGATCTAACATCAGGCTTAACGCCCGAACATCTAGCGCATCGCCTAATTCAATATCAATCACCCGTATGCGCGGCTGCTTTGCTTGGGTCTTGGTGAGGCCACCATCAGGGCATGCCACGCGATTCACGTTTGGAGCAACGCGCACAAAATTTCCAGCGTTATCTCGCAACTGCGATTTACGCGTACTAAAGTACTTTGGGTTGATACCATGCTGTCTGCAATAAGCTACTGCGCTCAAACCACTAGATTGCTGGTTTGCAATCAACTCTCGCCACTGTTCTTTGCTTCGTCTTGCCATTGTTACGTTTTAATATAAAAACGCGACAATATACTTTTCTAATTCAGCTCGATAGAATGCCGTTTACTCGGCGCTTACCATCAAGATACTGAATAGCTCTATCTTCACCAAAGTTTTGGTGACTATAAAAATAAATACTTTCTAAATCTCCCTTTGCTGATGGTTGAACATAGACCTTCCTTTCTGTCATGCTGTGCGAGTTATTTTTGCTTCATTTCTGCTAAAAATTCTTTAGCATTCCATCTTATCGGATCACCGCTATTATCCCCTTCGTCAATAAGCTGGCGTAAAGCCTGAAGTTTTGAATTTGCTTGTTGCTCTTTAAGAAGCCTAAGTCCTTCCCTGACAACCTCGCTTTTGGTTTTGTAACTACCTGTCTCTACCAGTCCATCTATAAAGCCTCGAAGGTCTTCGCCTGTATCTACTGTTATCGTTCTCGACATCGTTAGCACCATGAGAAATATGATTAATAACTGACAATTTATAAGAATATGTCTTACAACGCAACTTTTTACCCAAAAACTTTTTACCCAAAAACCTTTTTACCCAAAAAACCCAATTTTCACTTCGCCAACCTATTTTCTGGGTGATATTTACAGTGTGGTCTCATCATTATTAGCAGAACGTCTAGATAAAAATGCCCGCTCAACCCATTTTCTAAACCACCGGATTAAAATACTCTCTGCCCTGCCCCGCGCGTTTTATTTGCTCAACTAATATTGAAAAATGTTCCTCGTTTTCGAGAAAATTGAGGTTTTCGGCGTTAACGATGAGTAAAGGCGCATTGTAATAGTTTAGAAAGAATCGGGAATAAGCATCGGCAATGCTGAGCAAATAATCCGGATGGATTTTTTGTTCGTAACTGACCCCCCTGCGCGCGATTCTTCGTTGTAGCGTTTCTCTTGAGGCTTGAAGGTAGACAACCAAATCAGGCACGGGGACTTGTGGTGATAATGCTTTATACACTTCTTGGTATAAACCTAATTCGTCGGTTTCTAGCGTTAGTTCCGCGAACAGCGGGTCTTTTTCCAGCATGAAATCTGACACTACTCCGCGCGAGAACATATCATTTTGGCTGAGCGAACGTAATTGTTTGACGCGTTGAAACAGGAAATATAGTTGGGTTTGCAGTGCGAATTGTTCGGGGTTATCGTAAAAGCGTTCTAAGAATGGATTTTCTGTGGGTTGCTCCAGCAGAGCATCGAAGCCAAATTCTTGTGCGAGTTTATGGGTTAAAGTCGTTTTGCCGACACCGATCGGGCCTTCTACGACGATGTGTTTATGCATTGACTGGAATGCTTTGAATTGGCGTTAGAAGCTTGGATTGCCGCGTCGCTGGCGCTCCTCGCAATGACGGGGAGTTTGTATATATTAAATCCTTGTGTGTGCCTTCCATAACAGCTCCAAATAAGACGCCGAACATTACTTAATGCGCATACCGGGCACAGCACCCTCATCCGGGTTTAAGATATAGATATCTTTCCCGCCCGGCCCTGCGGCTAAAACCATACCTTCAGAAACACCGAAGCGCATTTTTCTAGGCGCGAGATTCGCAACCATGACGGTATGCTGGCCGATTAGATCGGCAGGATCGTAAGCCGATTTGATCCCCGCGAATACTTGCCGGGTTTCGCCCCCTAGATCTAAGGTGAGTTGTAAGAGTTTATCCGCGCCTTCAACGGCCTGTGCGTCCGTTATCTTGACCACGCGTAAATCGATTTTAGCGAAATCCTCAAAATCGATCATTTCTGAAATCGGATCGTCTGCCAGCTCGCCTGTCGGTGCGGTAGTATTTGCTTGCTCGGCTTGTTCTGCTTGTGTTTGCTTAATCATTTTATCGATCTGTTCTGTTTCGATGCGGGTCATCAAAGGTTTGAATTTATTAACTTTATGAGATAGCAAGGGCGTTGCGGCATCCTGCCATTGTAAAGGCTCACTATTTAAAAAATGTTCTGCGGCCAAAATAGTATTGGGCAATACCGGCTTTAAATAAACCGCGAGCTGCCTGAAAAGGTTCAGGCCTTGTGTGCATATTGCCTGCACTTCATCGCGCTTATCATCCTGCTTAATCAATACCCAAGGCTCGGCAGCATCAACATATTGATTTGCCTTATCCGCCAAGGCCATAATTTTGCGAATGGCGCGGCTAGTTTGTCTTGCGTTATATGCGCTGGCGATCTCATCCCCTGCTTGCGCGAATTCGTCGAATAATTTTTGATCTGCGAGCGAGTCGCTTAGCTGGCCGTCGAATTTTTTGGTGATAAACCCCGCGCAGCGGCTGGCGATATTCACAAATTTCCCCACCAAGTCAGAATTGACCCTCGCTTGGAAATCTTCAAGGCTTAAATCAATATCGTCGATGCCATCATCGAGCTTCGCTGCGAAATAATAGCGCAGATACTCAGGGTTAAGATGATCAAGATAAGTACGCGCTTTGATAAACGTGCCTTTTGATTTTGACATCTTCTGGCCATTGACCGTCAAGAAGCCATGACACCATACATTGCTCGGCGTTCGATAGCCCGCCGCGTGCAGCTGAGCCGGCCAGAATAGGGTGTGAAAGCGAGCGATATCTTTACCGATAAAGTGCACCATCTCGCATTCGCTATCGGCCTTTAGAAAATCATCATATTCAAGCCCCGGCGTTTGATCGCACAGGTTTTTAAAACTCGCGAGATAACCGATTGGCGCATCCATCCAGACGTAAAAATACTTATCCGTTTCCTCCGGTATCTCAAAGCCCCAATACGGCGCATTGCGCGAGATATCCCAATCAAACAAGCCTTCGTTAAATAACTCCTTCTGCTTATTGGCAATTTCTGCTTGAACGTGTCCAGCGTCTAGCCAATTTTCCAAAAACTCCTCGAAATGGCTGAGTTGAAAAAACAATTGCTCGGAATCCTTCTCAATTGGCGTTGCACCAGAAACGACGGAATAGGCATTCTTCAATTCGGTTGGCGAATAGGTCGCGCCACAAACATCGCAGTTATCGCCATACTGCTCTTCGGAATCACAATTTGGACAAGTACCTTTGACAAACCGATCAGGCAAAAACATCTCGCGCTCGGGGTCATAAAACTGTTTGATTGAACGTCGGTCGATATGGCCTGCTGATTTAAGTTTTAGATAAATCTCAGAGGAAATTTCACGGTTTTCGTCAGAATGCGTGCTGTGGTAATTATCAAAATCCACGCTAAAATCAGCAAAATCAGCGGTATGTTCGGTATGAACCTGATCAATCAATGCTTGCGGGCTAATCCCTTCCGCTTCTGCTTTGAGCATAATCGGTGTGCCGTGTGCGTCATCTGCGCAGATGAAATGCACCTCATGCCCGCGCATTTTTTGAAAGCGTACCCATACATCGGTCTGAATATATTCCACCATATGACCGATATGTATCGGGCCATTTGCATACGGCAATGCGCTGGTAACGAAGATTCTTCTGTGAGCCATTTGGCGTATAGGTATATCGCTGAAAGGTTATAGTTTTGACTGATGTAGTCAGGTATTTTGATCGCTGTTAATGCGCGAATTATACGTTAATCGCGCGGGCAATTTAGTGGCTTGATGATGTAAATCATGCCCCCATCATTGTTCTCAATCTTTTCAAAACATTTAATAGGCGCATTATGTCATCTCTTGATAAAGCAAGCGTAGAAGCAGCCATCGATGCGGTCATTGACCCGCATACCGATACCTCGATCACCAAAAACAACAGCATCGAATCATTAGAGATTGACGGCGATAAAGTTTCCGTCAAACTTGCCTTGGGGTATCCCGCAAAGAGCGCTCACGATGAGTTAGCCAATGCCGTTGAATCTGCCATCACGTCAATGGATAGCGTCAGCAGCGCCAGCGTTGAAATCGACTCTGATATCAGCTCTCACGCGGTTCAGGAAGGCACCAAGCCTTTAGAAGGGGTTAAGAATATTATTGCCATTGCTTCGGGTAAAGGCGGGGTTGGGAAATCAACCGTGTCTGCAAACCTAGCTTTGGCTCTATCTGCCGAAGGCGCTAGGGTCGGCATTTTAGACGCCGACATCTACGGCCCAAGTCAACCGCGTATGTTTGGTTTATCAGGTCAGCCGACCACTGAGGGCAATCGCTTACAGCCCATGGTTAGCTATGAGATTCAGACCATGTCTATTGGCTACTTGATTGAAGAAGATACGCCCATGATCTGGCGCGGTCCGATGGTCACGCAAGCCTTAGAGCAACTCTTGCGCGACACACAATGGGATAATCTGGATTACCTGATTGTCGATTTGCCCCCCGGCACCGGCGACACACAATTAACACTGGCGCAAAAAGTACCCGTCTCTGGCGCGCTGATCGTCACAACGCCGCAGGATATTGCGTTAATTGATGCGCGCAAAGCAGTTAAGATGTTTGAGAAAGTTGAAATTCCAATTCTGGGCGTGATCGAGAACATGAGCACGCATATTTGCACAAGCTGCGGCCACGAAGAGCATATCTTCGGAGAGGGCGGTGGCATACAGATGGCCGAAGATTACGATATCGATTTTCTCGGCAGCCTGCCGCTAGACGGCAAAATTCGCAAGCACATGGATGATGGCAAACCAACAGTGGTTGCCGATCCAGACGGCGCTGTCACAACGACCTATAAATTGATCGCACGAAAAGCCGCTGCGAAACTTGCCAATCGTAAGAAGGACTATTCCTCAGCGTTTCCGAATATTGTTATTCAGCAGAACTAGTTTGCGATTAGTTTTGGTGCAATAAGGCGCGTTCTTCGCTAAGATCGCGCCCTTAAATTTATACATCGAAATTAGGAAAAATACGCCTTCGCGAGGCGCCCAGCAACGCGGCAATCTATTGTCGAGAAAGAACAACTGGATTGCCGCGCTACGCAATGACGACACCAGAGAAATAATAGAAATATGTCAATAAAATCAGATCGCTGGATTAAGCACATGTCCGAAACCACAGAGATGATTTCACCCTTCGAACCCGGCCAAGTGCGCGAGTCCGAGAAGGGTAAAGTCATCTCCTACGGCACCTCAAGCTACGGTTACGATATTCGATGCGCCGATGAATTTCGTATTTTCACCAATATCAATTCTGCGGTGGTTGACCCTAAAAACTTCTCTGAAGATAGCTTTGTCGATTTCACGGGCGATGTTTGTATCATTCCACCGAATTCATTCGCCCTAGCACGCACCATCGAATACTTTAAAATCCCCCGCAACGTGTTGACAATTTGCTTGGGTAAAAGCACTTATGCACGCTGTGGGATTATTGTGAACGTCACACCGTTCGAGCCTGAATGGGAAGGCCATGTCACTCTAGAGTTTTCGAATACTTCGCCATTGCCCGCTAAAATTTATGCCAACGAAGGCGTTGCGCAAGTCTTATTTTTTGAATCCGACGAAGAATGCGAGATTTCCTATAAAGATCGCGGTGGGAAATACCAAGGTCAGAAAGGCGTAACTTTGCCGAAAGCCTAAAATATAGACCCACGCAACAATTTCAAGCAAAAACTAAGCCGTAGCAATTGACCTGATCGATACAGATTAGTATCATCCGGCCTCCCCTATTCCCTGGTAGCTCAGTTGGTAGAGCAGGTGACTGTTAATCACCTTGTCGGTGGTTCGAGCCCGCCCCAGGGAGCCATTTTTTTTACGCCAATATCCCCTACGCTTTTGCCTAGGTTTCTGCGCTCATTATTCGCAGGAAGAACAACCCGATGCCACCCATCGATCAATCAGCGCAAGCCATATCGCATGATTTTGAGGCGGCGCGAGTGGTAGACGCGCATTGGTAGATGTAATGCTGCCATCTTCTATGCCCCAGCGTACGTGCGGGCTGGTTCTAAGTAGGGTTGCTAGCGCTTCGGTACTGCCACGCCGCTGTACGGAGGTATTACAAATTTGACTCGCGCTACGGTTAGTAAATGTCATATCTGCGGTTGATTCGCGAAAATCGTCTTGCGCATGGCAACTCTCACAATTTCTCGACCGCCCTTGATATCGACGCGTGGTCGCACTACCTTCTGCAAAAGCGTGACAATTGACGCATCGCGGATGCGCCACTGTCCTTGAAAAAAGCTGGGTAAAGTTGGCACCACTACGCGCCACTTGAGCCGCGCCTGTTGTAGCAGTTTCCTCACTGCCGCCACAGCCTGAGAGCATTAAAACCCCACAAAACAAGATATAGCTTGGTTTAAAGCTTATTAATCGGCGCATATTTTGGTTCTCCAGCTGGAAAGGTGGCGCTTGCTCAATTTCACATTTTCGCTCAAGCAAACAGGGCAGCAAATGTTTTCTTACTAATGATCACACTGCGTGATCATAGGGATCAGTTGTGAAGCGAATATGGCTCAAATGTGAGGAAACGATGAAGTTTGCTGCCAAGGTTCAAATGGATGGCTTGAAAGGAAATGTCTCGAAAGTGCACGATTACTCCATCGCGAGCAATCTAACCTGATGTGTAGATGCTTGTTTGATCAAGTGGTAAATACCACATTAACTCGTTAGTTCAAGCGATAGGATGAGTGATCTAAAACATCCCACCGAACTAAATCAAGGAGATTTTTATATGATCAAGAAGCTAAACCACAGTATTATTTTAGGAATATTTTTAGCACAAACCAGTATTGCAGCAGAAGAGGTTGCGACAGAACGCGGGTTTGCTGGCTTGAAATTTGGTGTAGGTCTGTCGCTCACTCATGATTTAGGCGAAAACAATCGGGTCGGTAGCGCGTCACTTGTAAATGGCATAGTCAGAGTCGATGACGAAAATAACGATATTGCTAGAATCATGTTAGAAAGCCATTATTTTTTCAAGCAATCCAAGCCGTTTACACTTTTTAATAGTAACGTCAAAGTTCCCTCGGAGCAGTGGGGGCGAGGGCCTTTCGTTGCTATTCAACCGGGCACAGACGAAGTAATCGAAGCCATCTCTTTGGGAATGATGTGGGGGTTCAAAAAGAGCCCGAACCCAGCAGATAAGCGTAGCTGGAATATTGGCATTGGCGCAGTCGTTGACCCAAACGTTAAGGTATTAGGAGACGGTATTTCTGAAAACGTCGCACTACCAACTGGCGAAACAGGTATTAGATATAAAGATAAAAGCCAATGGGGCTTAATGTTGCTCACTTCATTCAGTTTTTGAACTCATCAGGTGCTACAAAAAGAAACAATCCGCATTTCTCTCCTATAGGTACATATAATTTAATAGCCGTTTTAAGCGGTTTCTTAGTGACAGCCACATCACGATAATCGCATAATCAACCCTTCTTGCCGTAAGGGTTGTTGACATGACATTCGAAAGTGGGCTGACTTTTTTCGTCGCGATTTTTATATTCGGCATCACCCCCGGCCCAGGTGTCTTTGCGCTGTTGGGGCGTGCGATAGCCTACGATACGAAATCGTGCTTTCCGCTCGCCTTAGGGATGAGCACCAGCGATATTATCTATCTGGTCATGGCGTGCTTTGGTCTGGCGGCAATCGCCGAAAACTGGAACACCGCCTTCACAGTGATTCGCTATGTTGGTGCCGCGTATCTTATTTATTTGGGTTGGAAAATGTGGACCAGCCCTGTCACCGCTCATATTAGTCAGCCCGTTGACAAACATAACCACTGGTTTAGTTTATTTCTTCAAGGCGCTTTGATTTCAGCTTCGAATCCGAAAGTGATCTTATTTTATATCGCCTTCCTGCCCACTTTTATGGATTTAGATGTGTTGCAAATGCACGATATCGCAACCGCAGCAGTGCTCACATTATTCGCATTGATGTTAGGCTTAATGCTGATCGTCTATAGCGCTACTCGCGCAAAGCGCGCCCTGCACTCTGAAAAAGCCATGAAACGCTTGAATCGTACTGCGGGCAGTATTATGGTCTCAGCGGGCGCCTATCTTGCGACACGCAATTAAAAGCCGATGCCGGAAAGGCGTCTATCGCCGCGGTCGTCCAAAGGCCAGCTTATAATCGCTTTGTAAGATAAAATCCTGTACGCCGATGCACCCCCTTTCCTATCAGGATTTACCTCTAAATACCGTCATTTTACATGACGAAAAAACGGGTCAGTGGCTGTTGTTTGAGCAGCCGCTAAAAATCTACAGTACAGATAATGTACAAGAGGTTCCCGCCCTACTAGCGAGTATCGAAAAAGAGGTGAACAGTAAAAAGCTCCATGCCGCGGGTTATCTCTCTTACGAAGCTTCGAGCGCGTTCGACGAAAGCTTTACGGCCAAGCCCACCGACGGCTTCCCCGCCTGCTGGTTTGGCTTGTATCAAAATGCGAAGCCCTTCGACTTCCCCATTACAAGTACCGAAAACAACGCGGATACACCATGGGAATTGTCCGTCACGAAAAAGGAGTACGCGCAGGCAATCCAAAAAATCAAGGCGTATATTCGCCAAGGAGACACCTATCAAGTTAACTACACCTATCGGCTAGATAGCACGTTTGAAAATGATCCTTGGGGGCTATTCACCCAAATGGTTCGTGCGCAGGGCAATCACTACAGTGCATTTATCAAAACCAAGGATTGGACGATTTGTTCAGCGTCGCCAGAGTTGTTTTTCACCTTGGATGGCAATCAGCTTACTTCTAGCCCGATGAAGGGCACGGCTGGACGCGGCCTTTCCACCGAGGATGATCTGGCGCAAAAAAGCTGGCTAGAACAATCAAATAAAAATCGCGCTGAGAATTTAATGATCGTTGATATGGTCAGAAATGACATTGGGCGCATCGCAGATATTGGTAGCGTACAAGTGCTGGATCTATTTGAAGTAAAGCAATTTCCGACGGTTTGGCAAATGACCAGCGACGTTATCGGAAATACCGATAGATCAATCTGCGATATTTTTGGCGCACTATTTCCCGCCGCTTCAATCACTGGCGCCCCAAAAGCCAGTACCATGAAGATCATCGACGAGTTAGAGCCCACCCCACGAAAGTTATACACCGGCAGCATCGGTTATTTCACATCCAACAGGCGTGCGCAATTTAATGTCGCGATTCGTACGGTCGTGCTTAACAATCAAACCCGCCAAGCTCAGTATAGTGTTGGCGGTGGGATAACTATCGATTCGACCAGTGATAGCGAGCTTGAAGAATGCTATACCAAGGCACGAATACTGACCCACATGTCACCTTTATTCAACCTTCTAGAAACCCTGCTATGGTCTCGGCAAAGTGGATATTATTTACTCGATCAACATTTAGATCGGCTCGCCCAATCCGCGCGCTTTTTCGGTTGGTCACTGGATCTGACGCCCATACGCAAGCAACTTAAAAAACGTGCCGGGAGGTTTCCAAAAGAAGATCGGCTTATCCGACTTTTAGTTTCGCAAAGTGGTGGCTGCTCAATCAAAACAAAACGTCTACGAGCCTTGGCTAAGCCCTACTGTGTTTCTCTGTCCGCCGAGGCGATCGATCGCCAAGATCCGTTTTTATATCATAAAACATCTCATCGCTTGAGCTACGAAAATGCCTTGATTAACCAAGCCACCGATGACGTGATTCTATGGAACGAAGTAGGTGATATCACAGAATCTACCATCGCGAATATCGTGATCAAACTTAACGGCGAACTCTACACCCCACCGGTTAAGTCAGGTTTACTGCCCGGCGTATATCGGGCGGAGCTTATCGCCGCAGGAAAGATTACCGAGCGAGTAATTAGTATTGAGATGCTAAAACAAGCAGAGCAGGTATATCTCATTAATTCAGTGCGCAAAATGTGGCCCGTCGATTTGCGCTGAGCCCTAGAGCACAGCCACTTAGTAAAACTAAGCCGCAGTCAGCACACCAACACCTGATACCACAACGCGGTCGAGCTAGCGGTGATTCACCCTATTAATCGAGATTTTATATCTTACGAAATACAGTAATCGATTCAACGTGTGCAGTATGCGGGAACATATCGATCGCGCCCGCTTTTTCCAATTGATATCCCTGTTGATGCACCAATATCCCTGCATCTCTTGCCAAGGTGGCCGGGTTACAAGATACATACACAATGATCTCGGGTTTTAGTATCGGCACATAATGCTGGGCGATCAAAGCCGCCCCGGAGCGGGGGGGGTCGAGCAGCAATTTATTATATCCCTCGGCTGGCAATCCTTTTTCCGCGCCTTCTAAATGTAGGTTTGCACACCTAAATTCGACATTGCTTATTTCATTGATTTTCGCATTGTGCTGCGCGCGTTCAACCAAAGATAGCTCGCCCTCTACTCCCAACACATTCACACCTTGCGTGGCAATTGGCAGGGTAAAGTTCCCCAGACCACAAAACAAATCTAGCACAGAATCAGTGTCGGACAATTCGAGAAACTCGATTGCTTGTGTGATCATTTTCTCATTGACCTTGGCATTTACTTGCAGAAAATCAGTGGGTAGAAATTCGAACCTTAAATCGTAGTCAGCCAAGCGATAAAAAAGTGGCTCCGGCTGAACAGGATAATGCGGATGGATCGTTTTAAGACCACCGGGTTGCAGAAATAATTGTATGGAATGCTTCTTTGCAAACGCTGACATGGCTTTCAAGTCATCGGTATCAAATGGCGCAAGGTGGCGTATCACTAAGGCGAGCGTATTATCTGCCACCGCCACTTCGATCTGCGGTATTTGATTATAAATCGAGCATTGACCAAATAGTTCGTGCAGCGCTGGCAAGAGACTTGATATCTTTTTGTCCATCGTGAGGCAAGATTTCAGAGACGTTATATAGCGACTTGCACGTTCTCGAAAACCAATAATCAGCCCGCCCTTTTTGGGCACAAACTTTACCCCGGGTCTTGCCTTGCGACGATAATGCCAGAGTGCATCCTGCACAGGGTCTAACCACTCAACCGGTTCAACCTTGCCAATGCGCGATAGGTTCTCTTTAAGCGTTTGTGCTTTAAACTTGATTTGCGCGGCGGGGGCGAGATGTTGCATCGAACATCCCCCACAAACCCCGAAATATTCGCACGGAGGCTCCACGCGATCTTCGTTCGCCTCGATAATCTTTTCCAATCGTCCCCCAAATTGCCCACGCTTTTTATTAAAAGGTGTAAAGACAAGCTCTTCGCTAGGCAAAACACCATCAATAAAATAGACCCGATCATTTAACTTGATTACGCCTCGACCGTCATGCGCGAGGTTTGACTCGGCACGCACTTGAACAGCTTCATTTCTCTTTTTAGCCATAGGAATATTTAACGTATCATCACCTTAAGCCGTGGAAAATTTTTAGCCAAGGCTTCATAATTGACACAATGGATGCATTAATCGATCAAGTACTCAATTCCATACTCCACGCTGTCATTTGGCGTGGCACATGGCATTTGGATGGAATGACGCTATTGGTGCTTGGGATTGCAGTGTTTATTATTATGGCGATCCGACGACGGCGATAATAATCGGCGATTGCACCGCGAATGACGGCGCAAGTGCTGATAAAAATCTTAAGCGTAAACGGGGAATTGTTTGCACAAAGCCGTGACTTTAGATTTAACCTCTTCAATCACTGCTTCGTTTTCAATATCTTCTAAAATCTCGCACATCCAACCTACCATCTCTTTAATCTCCGCTTCTTTAAACCCTCGCGTGGTAACAGCGGGAGAACCCAAGCGTAGACCCGAGGTTACAAAAGGCGAACGCGGGTCATTAGGGACGGCGTTTTTATTGACTGTGATATTGGCGCGCCCTAAGGCCGCATCGGCTGCTTTGCCGGTGATGTCTTTATCAACCAGATCGAGTAGGAACAAGTGATTATCCGTGCCATCTGAGACTACCTTATAACCCTTTGCTTTGAAAGATTCCGCCATGACATCGGCATTGATCACCACCTGTTTTTGGTATTCAATGAACTCGTCTGACATCGCCTCTTTAAGCGCCACGGCTTTTGCAGCTATGATGTGCATCAAAGGCCCGCCCTGAATACCAGGGAATATCGTTGAATTAATTTTCTTTTCAATTTCCTTGTTAGCTTTGGCCAAAATCAAACCACCGCGAGGGCCGCGCAAAGTTTTATGGGTCGTAGTGGTTGTAACGTCAGCAATATTGACTGGGCTGGGGTACACCCCCGCCGCAACCAAGCCGGCCACGTGCGCCATATCTACGAGCAAGTATGCACCGACACTATCGGCGATATCTCGAAACCGTTGCCAGTCCATGATACGTGAGTAGGCAGAAAAACCCGCAACAATCATTTTAGGCTTGTGCTCATCCGCCAATGCCTGAACTTGATCATAGTCAACTTCTCCTGTTGCTTCGTTCAAGCCATACTGAATAGCGTTATAAATCTTGCCAGAGAAATTCACCGACGCGCCGTGAGTTAGATGCCCACCATCCGCTAGACTCATGCCCAATATGGTATCGCCCGGATTGAGTAAACCCATATACACCGCCGCATTCGCCTGCGATCCGGAATGTGCCTGAACATTGGCAAAATCTGCGTTAAACAAGGTTTTTGCGCGCTCAATCGCCAAGGCTTCCACCGTATCGACATATTCGCAACCCCCGTAATAACGCTTGCCGGGATAACCCTCCGCATATTTATTCGTCAATGCAGAACCTTGTGCTTGCATCACCCGAGGACTGGTATAGTTCTCAGACGCAATCAGTTCAATATGCTCTTCTTGGCGTTCGGTTTCTTGCTCGATGGCGGCCCATAGGTCAGGATCGAAATCTGCGATTGAGTCAGTTTTTTTAAACATGTTTTCTTACCAAATTTGAATTTTAATGTGCGATTGACGCGCTAGGATTGCATGTCTTAATATTACCGCGAAGTTTAACCACGCACTAGCCGATGAAGCGACAATAATTGTGTAAGTAATGATTTCATTTGGTCGAGTGGTACAGCATTGGGGCCATCGCTCCACGCTTGATCTGGGTTAGGATGTGTCTCCATGAATAAACCGTCCACGCCGACCCCGACTGCCGCGCGTGCTAATACGGGCACAAATTCTCGCTGCCCGCCTGACTTGCCATCCGCGCCGCCGGGAAGCTGCACGGAATGGGTCGCATCAAATACCACGGGGTAATTGGTTGCTTGCATAATCTCTAAATTACGCATATCAACCACTAAATTATTGTAGCCAAAACTGTTGCCGCGTTCGCATACCGCGATCGATGCCTTAGGGTTAGCCTCTCGTGCCTTGTTCGCGACGTGCACCATCTCAGCGCCCGATAAAAACTGCCCTTTCTTAATATTAACCGCCACACCGCTTTTCGCTGCAGCAATAATTAAATCGGTCTGCCGGCATAAAAATGCAGGTGTCTGAATCGCGTCGACCACTTCACTTGCCTTCGCAATGTCCTCGGGGCTGTGCACGTCCGTCAGAATCGGACAACCCACTTCGGCGCGCACCTTTTCTAAAATGCGCAAGCCTTTATCGATACCCGGGCCGCGTTTGGAACTTCCCGACGTTCGATTGGCTTTATCAAAAGACGATTTATAGATAAAAGGTATTTTAAGTTCGTCAGTGATCGCTTTTAATCGCGCAGCACTGCTCAAAGCCATCTCTTCTGACTCTATAACGCAAGGCCCCGCGATTAAGAAAAAGGGTTCACCCGCACCGGTATTAAATTTATAAAATGACATTTTTATCCTTTTAAGCGACGCGCCGTCGCAATATAGTCGGTGAACAGCGGATGTCCATCGCGTGGATTTGAGGTGAATTCGGGGTGAAATTGCGTCGCAACAAACCATGGATGATCCGGGATTTCGACAAACTCGACTAAACCGTCTGGTGAAATACCCGAAAACACCAAGCCCTTATCCTCTAACACCTTCATGTAGGTATTGTTGAATTCATAGCGATGACGATGGCGCTCGCGAATCGTTTCGGTACCATAGATTTCCCGCGCACGCGTACCCAACTTAAGCTTGCAGGATTGTGCGCCCAAACGCATGGTGCCGCCCAAGTCTGAGTCCATATCGCGCGTTTCAACATTACCCTCCTCAGTGATCCATTCACTGATCAACGCAATCACCGGATGCGGGGTATCTGGATCAAATTCTGAACTGTTCGCGGCCTCTAAATCGGCCACGTTGCGGGCAAATTCAATGGTCGCAACTTGCATTCCCAAACAAATCCCCAAATAAGGAATGTCATTTTCGCGCGCAAATTGTGCTGCGCTCACCTTTCCTTCTGTGCCCCGAACACCAAAACCGCCCGGCACCAAAATGGCGTCACAATTGGATAAAGCGGACGCGGCATCTTTTTCAACATCCTCGGAGTCAACGTATTGAATGTTGACCTTTGTTTGGGTTTGAATGCCCGCGTGACTGAGTGCTTCTGATAAGGATTTGTAAGACTCCTTCAAGCTGACATACTTGCCCACCATTGCAATGGTAATCTCGCCGGTAGGGTTTTCACTGTTCTCTACGACTTTATCCCATTCACTCATATCTGCCTCAGGCACATCAAGCTGCAAGTGTTCCACCACTATATCGTCTAGCCCCTGAGCGTGGTAAATCCCCGGAACTTTATAGATATTATCTACATCATAAGCGGAGATAATTGAGTTTTCTCTGACGTTAGTGAACAATGCGATCTTTTTACGCGCATTTTCTGGCAAAGGTTTTTCTGAACGACAAAACAGGATATCGGGCTGAATACCGATCGAACGCATTTCTTTTACGGAGTGCTGCGTGGGCTTAGTTTTAATTTCTCCGTCGGACACATTGAGAGTTGGCACCAAGGTTAAATGCATATACAGCGTATTTTCATACCCCTCATCAACGCGCATTTGACGAATCGCTTCTAAAAACGGCAAGGATTCAATATCGCCGACGGTTCCGCCGATCTCAACCATCACTACATCTTTACCTTTGCCCGCTTCGCGAATCCAATCTTTCATTTGGTTGGTGATATGCGGGATGACTTGCACCGTCCCACCGAGGTAATCGCCACGGCGCTCGCGGCTGATGACTTTTTCGTAGACCTGTCCCGTGGTGAAATTATTCACCTTTTTCATGGGCGTACGAATAAAGCGTTCGTAATGCCCTAAATCAAGATCCGTCTCAGCACCGTCTTCAGTCACGAATACTTCTCCGTGCTGAAAAGGACTCATCGTACCGGGATCAACATTGATGTAAGGATCAAGCTTCATCATTGTCACGTTTAGTCCACGCGCCTCCAACACTGCCGCCAAGGAAGCGGCCGACAAGCCCTTACCTAATGACGACACCACCCCGCCGGTGATAAAAATGTATTTAGTGGTCAATGAATAACTACCTGTTCTTTAATTAACTTGTTGTGCCGTTATGCTGGGCGCAAGCCCTGATGAAGGAATAAAATTTCTTACAAAGCGCTTTGACCCAAATATAATATGTCTATAAATGCTTGCGCAAATTCTTTCAATTGAGGCGCTCGAATTGATCGCCTCGGACGGGAGATAAGACTATCAAAAGCAGGCTTCAGTCTCAATTCAAATCGTAAGTATTTAGGTCGATTTTTTCAGCGTAAAATTCAGAGCACGATTATTGGAATCTAACAAGCTCGGCGCAAACGCACCCAAAGCCGCTGACCAAATAATTTCACCGCGACAGGAAATGAGCGGCAGGCTATCGCGCAACCAAGGCGCGACCTTGTTTTCCTGGAATAATTGCTTAAGCGAGCGCGAGAACGGCTCACCCTCGCGCCGCACTCTCTCACCCCCTTGACGCCAATGAACGCACAGGGCCTCTGCCGGCTCAAGATTTAAATGCGCCTGACTTGCCGCGCCCCCAGTTTCTCCTGTCAACATATAAAGCTCACAACCCAAAGGCTCAATCTCAAGGGGCTTATCCGGCGTCCAATCGATCGTTTGTTTTCTCCAAGCACTCTGCCGGCGCAAGATGTGAATTTTCTGAGCGTGTAAAACGAGACTGAGCGTATCGAGATTTAATCGAGTGTTCTGACCTTCCCCATGGTTTTGTACTTGTTCGAGCCACTCGTTTAAACGCGTGCGTGCAATCGGGTATTGGATAAAATCACTCACCAGATATTGAATAATATTTCGTTGTCGCGCAACCGAGAACTCACAAAATGCTTGCAGCGCGATTGGCGGCGCTAAATCCATAACCGAGCAACGGTCGTCTTTCGACAGTGACTCAACATCTATCGCTGCTAAGGTTTTTTTCAAATGATAGTCATCAGCGCTATTCTGTGCGACTTGCGCGAGCTGCCGACCAATCTGCGGCCATCGTTTTGCCATCACAGGCAATACTGTTTTGCGCATATAATTCCGATCAAAGTTCTCGTCATTGTTCGACTCGTCCTCAATCCATTTTATTGCATGCTGTTCAGCATATGATCGCAGGCTTGCTTTTGAAAACCCCAGTAGCGGCCTGATCAATTTGCCATCGGCAAAATCTCGCTCCTTGGGAATAGCCGCCATGCCACGCGCGCCGCTGGCACGGGCTAGGCGCATTAGCACGGTTTCGGCTTGGTCGTCTTGATGATGCGCGGTCAGCAAAATAGCAGCTGGTGTCATTTTAGATTCAAACCACTGATACCGAAATGCGCGTGCCTGCTGTTCTGAATGACCCTTTTCCTCTGACGAGTATTTCGCCACCTTGAGGCGCACATCAATCTTGTCACACTGCGCTTCGCAAAAAGCTTGCCAATCATCGGCATTTGAAGAGAAACCATAATTCACGTGCAAAGCCACTAAGCGAAGGGCGTACTTTTGCGTATAAGCAGCAACAAGATGCAATAATACTTGAGAGTCCAAGCCACCACTGTAAGCGAGGTAGATGGAGGCGCCGTCTTGCCGATTTAGCAGCGCCGCCTCAAGGGCATTATCTAATGAGGGCTCCATGCACGGTAAATCTACTCAGAAAACTGCCCGTAAGACATCAATCTAGCGTAACGCTGATCAAGCAAACGCTCGACAGACAAGTCACCAAGCACCCCAAGCTGCTTCTCAATATGAACAGTCAATTCGTCCACGATGGGTTTGATATCTCTATGTGCACCGCCTAATGGCTCGTCAATCACCCTATCAACCAATCCAATTGCCTTGATGTGTTTGCTGGTCACCCCCATCGCCTCAGCGGCCTCTTGAGCCTTGTCCGCGCTTTTCCACAAAATAGCTGCGCAACCTTCTGGGGATATCACCGAGTAGGTCGAAAACTCTAACATGATTAAATAATCGCAAACACCAATGGCCAAGGCCCCACCGGAACCGCCTTCCCCAATTACAGTGGCAATAATGGGTGTTTTGAGTTGGGTTAATTTTTCAATTGAATATGCAATCGCTTCGGCTTGCCCGCGCTCTTCGGCGCCGACGCCTGGATAAGCGCCGGGCGTGTCAATGAAAGTGAGTAACGGCAAACGAAAACGTTCAGCCATATCCATCACCCTTTGAGCCTTGCGATAACCTTCTGGACGCGGCATTCCCCAGTTTCGGAAATTACGCTCCTGAGCATCTCGGCCTTTTTGATGACCAATCACGGCGACAGAACGCCCTTTGAATTTACCCACACCCGCAACAATTGCCGGGTCATCAGAGTAATGACGATCCCCGTGTAACTCTTGAAAATCTTCGATCATATGCTCAATGTAATCGAGCGTGTAGGGGCGATCAGGATGGCGCGCTATTTGTGTGATTTGGGTGGCGCTAAGTTTAGAGAAAATATCTTTGGTTCTCTCTTTGCATTTAACCTTAAGCTTTTGGATTTCTCGAGAAAGATCTATTCCGTCTTCCTCTTTGGCGCTGACACGCTCTAATTCCTCGATTTTTTCCTCGAGTTCAGCAATCGGTTTTTCAAATTCCAAATGGTCGTAAGGCATGGTCAGAGCATATTTCGATAAAGCACTAGTTTACCCTGTGTATCGTCCGATATTGTATAAAAATGGTTCGGTCAATGCGAAGCGTAAGGACATTGCCTTGCATTGATCGGCGGCTTTAGACGGTTAAAAATGTTATATTCCAGCACCGATTTTTCCGCGCGCCCTCCTCAATGATACCCTCACCCCGTAAAGCAGTTGCCCTGATCTCTGGCGGCCTAGATTCTATGCTCGCAGCCAAGCTAATGCTCGAACAAGGCGTGCATGTGGAAGGCATTAATTTCTTCACAGGCTTTTGTGTTGAGGGGCACACCCATGCGATTCGTAACAAGGATCAAGCCAAGCAAGCCAAAAAACGCAACAACGCTTTGTGGACAGCCGAAACGCTCGGTATTAAACTGCATATTATCGATATTATTGAGCCGTATAAAGATGTCGTACTCAATCCAAAACATGGTTATGGCGCGAATCTAAATCCGTGTCTGGATTGCAAGATTTTTATGGTCAAGCAGGCTCACGATTGGATGATCGAGCATGAGTTTGACTTTATTATCACGGGCGAAGTGGTGGGTCAGCGGCCGAAATCTCAGCGCAAGGAAACCATGCCGGTGGTACAGCGCGAATCAGGCGTCGACGATCTTTTACTGCGACCGCTTTGTGCGCAAAACCTAGCTGAAACCAAGCCTGAGCGCGAGGGCTGGGTTGATCGAGAAAAACTGCTCGCCTACTCTGGGCGCAATCGTAAACCACAAATAGCGCTGGCGAAGAACTTTGGCATTGAGGACTATGCCCAGCCCGCAGGCGGATGTTGCTTTCTCACCGATGCGAATTATTCCTCCAAGCTACAAGACATGTGGAACCATCGGCCAACGCGCGATTACACATTGGATGACATCATTTTGCTTAAGGTTGGCAGACATATTCGACCTACCGAAAACTTTAAAATGATTGTGTCACGCGATGAGGGAGAAACCCGCTACTTAAATGGCTATAAAAAACAATTCAAGCACTTGGTCATGCGCTCCCATTCTGGGCCACTGACCATGCTCGAAGGCGATGATATCAAAGAAGACGATATTAAAATCGCCGCACAAATTGCTGCTCGGTACGGCCAAGGCCGCGATGCAGCCTCAGTCGAGTTTGACTACTCAGACGGAACGTCAGATCCTTACGCGCTCAGCGTCAAGCCATTTTCCGCAGATGAAATCAAAGCACAATGGATGATATAAGCCATGCCTAAAGTGCCTGAATCTCTGGATGCACGTAACCTGATGTGCCCCTTGCCCGTTATTCGGGCACAAGACAAGATCAAGACCATGAAAGCCGGCGACAGGCTAAGCGTGGTCTGCACAGATCCGGGGGCACTCAACGATATTCCTGCTTGGTGTCGAATTAATGGACATACCGTGCTCAACAGCAAACGCGAAGACTACGATATCACCATCTTAATCGAAGTCGGTTGTTAGGCATTTCGAGGAATAAACACCTGCCGAGTCTTACAATCAACACGGCGGTGGCAAGCTAGCAAGGTAACAACGTGATTTAAAAGGATAAGGCGTTCAAGATAGGTTCAGACGAGTTCGCGTAAATTCCAGCCATGATTTTAAAAAACGACGCTTTCACTTGTGCGCCCCATGTCAATTAGAACTAAATTGGCGAAAACCCAGCACAGCGAGAAAGCCATTTCGAGACGACACCGAATCGATATGGGCATTTTGGCCGCACTACTGGCATCTATATCCTTTCCAACTTGGGCAATTAAGCCCAGCGATACATCTCTGGAAATCCGCTTGCAGCACCAAGCCAGCGTTGATGACATTGCTCGCCAGATCAATCAAAATCAGCAATGGAGAATACTTGCAGCCGAGCCAAAAGTTGAAGACCACAAAACCTTGTACCATTTTAAACTGCTCAATAAAAAGCGTGGCCGCGTACAGGTGATTGTCATTGATCCTAACGAGCCGAATCTAAAAAAGCTAAAATAGCCCGGTCGTTTTCCTTTTCGTCTAACCATCCTGAGCCGACAACATGCGCCTATTACTCGTTGAAGATGAGCCTGTCCTACGCGATCAGCTCGCGAACCGATTACGTAAAGACGGTTACGCCGTTGATACCGCAATAGACGGCGAGGAAGGACTGTATTACGCGGTTGAATACCCCATTGATTTAGCGATCGTAGATTTGGGTTTGCCCAAAATATCTGGGATCGAACTTATCCAGAATCTACGCAAACAAGGCAAAGACGTGCCGGTATTGATACTCACGGCGCGTAATAAATGGCAGGATAAAGTCGAAGGATTGGAGTCTGGCGCAGATGATTATTTGGCAAAACCTTTTCATTACGAAGAGCTTGCTGCGCGCGTTAAAGCCCTCATTCGACGCGCCGCGGGCAAAGCTGACCCTGTTATAACCGTGGGCACAGTGAGCCTAAACAGCGTGACACAAGACGTTAGCTTGGGCGATGAGTTACTTGACCTAACCGCTTACGAATATCGCTTGTTACACTATTTAATGCTCAACGCTGGAAAGGTGATTTCAAAGATGGAGCTGACCGATCACTTATACGAAGAAGACACCGATCGTGACAGCAATGTCATCGAAGTATTTATCCGTCGATTACGCAAAAAACTTGACCCCGACGCGACCTTGATACCCATCGAGACACTACGTGGGCGGGGTTATCGATACGTCGTAGATTGATCAAAAGCTTTTCGATTGATTCGCTCAGGAGACGAATTCTCCTTGCCACCTTCGGCACTCTCCTTTTCTTTTTACTACTCGCCGGGGTAGCGCTAGACAAGGCTTTTCAGCGCGTCATCCGCAGCAATATAGCGGATCAAATGCAAAGCTTGGCTTTTTCTTTGTTGGCCTCTGCAGAACTCAATGAGCAAGGGCAATTTAGCATTCCCCGACGCCTACCGCATAGCGATCTAACCCTCCCAGAATCGGGTCTGTACGCACTGATTATCGATCATAATGCACAAATTATTTGGCGCTCGCCTTCAACGCTTGGAGAAAGCATTCCTGAATTGACCGCGGTGACAGCAGGCGCAAGTCGCTTCCAGCACAATAAACGTAGCGCCATAAAACCTTTTATTTACCGTCTCGGATCGGTTTGGGGCAGCGGTGAAGATACTGATCGCTTCCTAACCTTTGCCATTATTCAAAATAAGCAAGATTTCGTTCGGCAAATCAGAGATTACAGAGAAACCCTCATCCAATGGCTCGGCGGAGGCGCCCTGCTGATTTTACTTATTCACGGCTTTCTCATTCTCAGAGAACTGCGACCCCTTAAGCGCGTGGTGAGTGAAATCGACGCCATTGAGCGCGGAGATAGCGATTACATACAAGGCCAATATCCAAGCGAACTCGCTTTACTCACCCAACGCATCAATCGATTTATCCTTAGCGAACGCGAACAATTGTCTCGCTATCGTCACGGTTTAGACGATCTGGCGCATAGTTTAAAGACCCCCCTAGCCGTCATTCAAGGCTTGCACAAAGATGAGCGCATTCAAAGCGACGAATCGCTGCAACTTCGGGAACAAATTGGGCGCATGAGCGAAATAATCGATTACCAACTTAAACGTGCGGCCAGTGTCGGCAAGCACACACTGGGCAGTCAGCACACAAAAATGCAGCCGGTGATTGAAAAAACCGTCGCCACTTTGGCGAAGGTTTATGCAGACAAAAATATCAACGCCACGATTGATTGCCAGAGAGGGTCTACATTTCCGGGAGATAGCGACGATTTGTACGAAATTGTCGGAAATATAAGCGACAATGCTTATAAATGGGCAAAGTCAACCGTAAAAATATGCTGCCACACCGAGCTGCACGACAAACAATCCTACTTAAACCTAAGCGTCGAAGATGACGGCCCTGGGTTTTCGCTGGCGTCGAAGGAGGAAATCACCCAGCGAGGCGTACGCGCCGACGAACAAGTGCCTGGACAAGGCATCGGCTTGGCGGTGGTTCAATCCATCGTACGAAGCTATGGTGCAAAGCTCAGTACGGACAAAAGCGCATTGGGCGGCGCATTGGTCAACATACGTTTTCCCTTGGCATAATTGCACTGGCGCTATACAGATTAGACAAGTTTGTATCTGCCACAAGGCCAGCGATGGGCCGCTGCAATTATTCCTTTATCCGCGCCGGCATTTCACCCGATTCTGCGAAACTGTAACTCCGGCTATCGGCAATAATAATATGATCCAGTACCTCAATATCGATGGCGCCCAAAGCCTGAACCAATTGCCGAGTCAGACGATGATCTGCCTTGGAGGGCATCAGACTACCGCTCGGGTGATTATGCGCCAACACTACCGCCGTCGCGTGATGTGCGAGCGCAGCTTCAACCACGTCGCGCGGATGAACATAGGCATCTTTTACCGTTCCTTGTGAAATTTGCGCGGGAAATGTCACGCGTAGCTGACTATCCAAACACAGGACATAAAATACCTCGCGGGTTCGACCTCCCATCAACGGAATAATATACTCAGCCACCGAAGCAACCGTATTTAAAACGGGTGCATCTCGAACAATTTTGTCCTGCTGATAACGGCGCATCAGCGCTGGCAATGTATGAATCAGCGTCGCAGCCTGTTCACCCACTCCTTTGACCTGTATCAAATCACTATGTCGCGCATCAAATACCGCCGATAGGCGACCAAAGCTGCGGATGAGTCGATGTGCAATTTCATTCGTATCACCACGCGGGATCGCGTAAAACAGCAAGAGTTCTAAGATTTGGTGGTCTTCGAATCCGCGCAATCCACGCGCTGTAAAGCGCTCGCGCAAACGTTGGCGATGGCCGAGGTGTAAGTTTTCGATTTCTTTCATTCAACTTCCCTGTATTTTCTACTGCACATCCTATCAAAAATACGCTGCAAACTAAAGCCACTGCTTAGCTATTCAACATCTCTCTCATACTGGCCATATGTGCTTTTTTACTCATTTCTAGCTGCTCAGGGGAGGTTTGTGCACCTTTGCCCTCCCAAATTAATTCTTCCGCAGGCAGTTCTTTTAAGAAACGACTCGGTTCACAGCTAATGGTTTCGCCATAGCGTCTTCGCTTTGCCGCGAAGGAAAGGCTTAAATTTTTCATCGCACGCGTAATACCCACATACAATAAACGCCGCTCTTCCTCAATACTGTCTTCGAGAATAGAGGTTCGATGCGGAAGTATTTCTTCTTCAAGCCCCACGATGCATACGTAATCGAACTCCAAACCTTTCGCCGCATGCAGTGTCATCAAGTGAACTTGATCTTGCTCCTTGTCTTGTGCCTGACGATCAAGAATATCACGCAAGATAATTTGGCTGACCACCCGCGTCAAATGACCAGGTTTATCGCTTGTAGGGGCGTCATGGGCATCGTCAGACAAGACTTCCAGCCAACCCAATAATTCTTCGATATTCTCCCATTTACGCTCCGCTTTAGCTTCGTCCTCAGAATCAAATAACCAGGCTTGATAGCCTATTTCGTCGAGCAACTGCTTGAAAACCGCCGCCGGCTCGCCCCCGCTCAGCATCCTCCGACAACTCGACGAGTCGCTCGCAGAATTGGCGAATAGTGGTAAATGCTTTGCTTGTAATGACCCCACGCAAATCATCGTCAAACACCGCTTCAAACAGGCTCACTCGGCGATCCTGAGCAAACTGAGCCAGCTTCTCTAACGTACTTGCACCCAAGCCGCGGCGGGGTGTATTGACAATACGCATCATCGCCCGATCATCACTTGGATTGGTCAACAAGCGCAGATAGGCCAACATATCGCGTATTTCTGAACGATCAAAAAAAGACAAGCCGCCACTGACATGATAAGGAATTCTCATCTCGCGGAGCTTTTGCTCAAATATTCTCGCCTGATGATTACCCCGATACAAAATAGCGAAATCTTTATAACTCGCCTTGTATTCAAACTGCTGGCGTAAAATCTGTGAAACTACTTTTTCTGCTTCATGGCTCTCATCATTGCAGGCGAAAACGGGCACTTTATCGCCACGACCAAATTCACTCCATAAAGTCTTTTCATACAGGCGCGAATTGTGTTGAATCAGTTGATTCGCAATGTTTAATATGCGCCCAGCGGAACGATAGTTTTGCTCAAGTTTCACGACTTTCAAATTAGAAAAGTCGTGTTCGAGCGTTGCAATATTATCTGGCTTCGCGCCCCGCCAACCATAGATAGACTGATCATCATCGCCCACTAGGGTTAAGCCTTTTCCCTGCCCACTCAATCGCTTGATAAAATCGTACTGCGCGCCGTTGGTATCCTGATATTCATCCACCAAAATATATCGATACCGTGCACACCAGTACGCCTTTGCGGGTCCATTTTGCCGCAATAAATCACTCGGCAAGAGAATCAAGTCATCCAAATCGACAGTGTTGCAAGCTCGCAGATATCGATCATACTCAGGATAGGCAGCAACTGCCGCGTTGGAAATTGGATGGGTGCCGTCAGCTTTTACTTTATTTGGCAGAATCCCAGCGTTCTTCCAAGCCGAAATTTGCCAATGGATTTTTTCGTAAATATCCATTTCAGCGGCCATTTCGCCGCGCAGGAGTTCGGCAATAATACCCACTGAATCTTTGGGGTCGATGATACTAAACCCATCACGCAAGCCTACCTGATCCGCCTCTCGCCTTAAAATTTTAAGTCCGAGCGAGTGAAAAGTCGAAATGGTTAAACCTTTTGTTAGCTGTCGGTCTTTGAGCAAGTGGCCCACGCGTTGCTTCATCTCCCGCGCAGCCTTGTTGGTAAAGGTCACCGCAACAATGGCTTCGGGCGCAACAGATCGTTTGCTCAATAGCCAAGCTATTTTTTGCGTGATCACGCGCGTTTTACCACTCCCCGCGCCCGCTAACACTAGCAATGGTGAATCTAAGTGCCGACTAGCGACACGTTGCGCAGGGTTTAATTCGTTCAAGGTTTACTGGGACGGGTCGCCAAGTTCGATCAAAGCCACGGCGTCCGCTGCGATGCCCTCTCCTCGCCCAATAAAACCGAGAAACTCGGTGGTCGTCGCTTTAACGCTGACTTGATCGATGTCAATCGAAAGCGCCATGGCAATGTTTTGCTTCATCTCCTGGATATAAGGGCTCATTTTCGGCCGCTGCGCAATAATGGTTGAGTCGATATTAACAATCTTATACGCATTTTTAGCCAGCAAACCAGCCGTTTTTTGCAAGAAAAATACGCTGTTCTGATTCTTAAATTGAGCGTCATCGGGCGAAAAATGTTGACCAATATCTCCTAAATTTGCAGCCCCCAGCAAGGCGTCGCAAATTGCATGCATCAATACATCAGCATCTGAATGTCCGGCCAAGCCCTTATCAAAGGGGATCGACACGCCACCGATTATGAGCGGCCGATTCTCTACCAAGGCATGCACATCATAGCCCTTACCTATTCGCAACTGACTGGAACGATCACGCATAAGATTTAACTTTGCCTTGTTGGGCATTTAAGATCATTTCGGCGAAAGCCAGCTCTTGCGGTAAAGTGATTTTAATATTATCCGGCGAGCACGAAATAAGTGATGGCTTGAACCCCGCAGCTTCCATCGCCGAGGCGTCGTCCGTAATGTCTTTCCCTTCTCGTTTCGCCTGTTGAATGGCATTGAGCAAATCGTCGACCCTAAACAGCTGAGGTGTCATCGCGCGCCATAATCCTTGCCGAGAGACGGTCGCATCGATTTGTGACTTGCCAGCTTTATCTTGGCGACCACCGCGCTTAATCGTATCACTCAGCGGAACCGCAAGAATACCGCCATCGCGAGTATTCACTGCCGCTATTAAGCGCTCAACATCCTCAATTCTCACACACGGTCGCACAGCATCATGCACCAGCGCCCAATCCTTGTCACCGCCCATTTTTGAGATATTTGTCAAACAATTCGCGACGGTATCCATTCGCTCAGCACCCGCATCCACTACGGCAGATAATTTAGGGTGCTCAAATGCCAGCGCCCCCCAAAAAGAATCTTGCTTAGCTATGCCCACGACCAGCGCATTAACAGCAGGCACAGCACCGATTCGTTCTAGCGTCCGCTGGATAAGCGCTGCGCCCAATAAAGATAAGTATTGTTTCGGTATGGTGCCGCCCATGCGTTTTCCGACGCCACCAGCAGGGATGACCCCCCACACTCTAGGCGGCATCAGGGCTTGGCAAAACTAGCAATAACATATACCGATTTTAACCCATCTTGAGCGAGGATAAATATCGACAATTAAACATTGACCACGAGCGCAAGGTATCCTTTACCCACCCTACTTTAAACCCTACAATCTCGCGGCTATTTCAAGCATTAAACCTTATGTCGTTCAAACCCGAACCGCTGCTCCCAGCGTCTCCTGACCAGCCCTTACGCTGGGGCAGTCTATATGGTGCTGGCCTCGCACTCGCGGTCGCTGAGACCAGTTCGCGGCACCTTGGGCCTATCGTGGTAGGCATATCTAATCCCCGTCAATTGCAGCTGTTAGCACAGGAGGTCAATTTCTTCTTGGGCGATCCAAGCGATTATCGAGCAGAAATATTTCCAGACTGGGAAACACTGGCCTATGACTTGTTCTCGCCTCATCAGGAAATTACTTCAGCTCGCCTAAAGATGCTGGCCACGCTACCCAGCCTTAGACAAGGCATCATCATGGTCACGACAGAAACTTTGTTACAACGCCTACCTCCAACAGATTATGTCTTGAGTCACAGTTTCGATCTAAAAGTCGGGAGCCAAATAGATATCCCGGCACTACGCGGCCAGCTCGCTCATGTGGGCTATCATTTGGTTAATCAGGTCATGACACAAGGTGAATTTGCAGTCCGGGGGGGTATTGTCGATATATTCGCAATGGGGAGCCCGCAGCCCTTTCGCTTAGATATGTTTGGCGACGAGATCGAAAGCATCCGCTTTTTCGACCCAGAGACACAGCGTTCGGTTCAAACCGTATCAGAATTTTCTCTACTTCCAGCGCGCGAATTTCCATTAACGGAAGCGAGTATCCAAACCTTTCGGAATGCCTTTCGTTCAGAATTCGAAGGCGATCCAGCCACTCAGTTGGCCTACCAAGAAATTTCCAAGGGATACCCAAGCCCCGGCATAGAGTACTACCTGCCTTTGTTTTACGAATCGACCGCAACGCTGTTCGATTATCTCCCAGATAACAGCCTATTCATTCTAGAAAGCGACCACCAAGAACATGCGCAGCATACGCTTGCCCAAATCAAAGATCGTTATGAAGCGCGTCGTCATGATGTTGCTCGCAAGATTCTCTCACCACAACGCTTATATCTTGAACACGCCGAGTACAGCCTGACTTTAAAGAAATATCCCCGCGTATTACACTTTGGATATACGCCGAAGAACCTCGACTGGCGAGCCGCCTGCAAAGCGCCACCGGACTACAGTGTTGATATTAAAAAGCAATCACCCTATGAGGATTTTGCCACGGCACTACGCGGCAAGACTCATCCCACACTCATCGCCGTTGAAACAGCGGGACGCCGAGAAGGACTCAACGGAGTACTGATTGAACACGACATATTGCCCGACCCGGTCGATTCATGGTCAGACTTTTTAGCTTCTGGAAGCCATCTCGGTATTACCATTGCACCGCTAGATCGAGGGTTGGTGCTCAGCAATCTTTCGCTCGAAATCATCACCGAAGGACAGCTATACGGCGAAAAGGTTTTTCAACGACGGAAACGAACACAGCATACCGCGCAAGATCCTGAAGCCATTATTCGCTCCTTAGCCGAGCTACAAATTGGCGCGCCAGTGGTACATATTGATCATGGTGTAGGCCGATACCAGGGCCTACAAGTGTTAAAAGTCGACGACTACGATGAAGAATTCCTGACCGTAGAATATCAAGGTGGGGATAAATTGTACGTCCCTATTCAATCACTTAAGCTGATCAGTCGGTTTGTCGGCGGCGACCCAGAATTAGCGCCCTTACACAAGCTGGGTTCGCCACAATGGGCGAACGCAAAAAACAGGGCACGCGAAAAATCTTACGACGTTGCCGTTGAGCTTTTACAGCTTCAAGCCGCGCGAGAATCACGGCCTGGCTTTAAATTTGAGGTGCCAAAAGATGAATACGCACTGTTTGTTGAACGTTTCGGCTTTGAAGAAACACATGATCAGGCACGCGCGATTAGGGATGTTCTAAGCGATTTACAATCAAGCAAGCCGATGGACAGGCTGGTTTGCGGCGACGTGGGCTTCGGTAAAACAGAGGTCGCCATGCGTGCAGCATTCGTTGCGGCATACAATCGCAAACAAGTCATGATGTTGGTGCCGACCACTTTATTGGCACAACAGCACTTTGAATCCTTTCAAGATCGCTTCGCTGATATGCCGATAGAGATCGGCTTATTGTCGAGATTTAGCTCCGCCAAAGAAACCAAAGCCATGCTTGAGCGATTAGCAGCAGGCACGGTGGATATTATCATTGGCACGCATCGACTTATTCAGGACGATATTCGCATCAAGAATATTGGCCTCATCATCATTGACGAGGAACATCGATTTGGCGTACGACAAAAAGAACGACTCAAAGCACTGCGTCAGGAGGTCGATATTCTGACCTTAACCGCCACGCCAATTCCTCGGACACTCAATATGACCATGGCAGGCTTACGAGAAATATCAATCATTGCAACGCCCCCAGAGCAGCGCCTAGCGATTAAAACGTTCGTCATGGATTATAACGAAGCGATTATTCGTGAAGCCTGTCTGCGCGAAATACATCGCGGGGGGCAAATGTACTACTTACACAATGAAGTCAAAACAATCCAGCGCGTTGCTGAGGAGTTACAAGCCTTATTGCCCGAAGCCAAGGTCGATTTTGCGCATGGGCAAATGGGCGAACTCAAACTAGAAAAAGTGATGCGGGGGTTTTATCATCAACATATCAATGTTCTGGTTGCGAGCACCATCATCGAAAGCGGCATAGACATCCCGACGGCGAACACGATAATTATTAATCGGGCCGATAAATTTGGTTTGGCGCAGCTCCACCAACTGCGAGGGCGCGTCGGCAGATCCCATCATCAGGCCTTTGCCTATCTATTGGTTCCTCACCTTAAGCACATCAGTCGAGATGCCAAGAAACGCCTTGATGCAATCTCTAAACTAGAAGATCTAGGCGCTGGCTTTGCCTTGGCTTCTCACGATCTTGAGATTCGCGGTGCAGGCGAATTGTTAGGCGAGACCCAAAGCGGGCTGATTGACGATGTCGGGTTTACTTTATATAGCGATTATCTCAATCGTGCGATTGAATCTCTGAAACTTTCAGATACTGAGAAATCTGTGGCACCCACGCCGGCTCGCTTCGAAACAGAGATTCATATCGGTTACCCCGCTTTATTCCCAAACGATTACCTGCCGGATGTACACTTGCGACTGGTGATGTATAAACGTATCTCTAGTGCGACGACTACCGAAACACTAAGGGAGTTGGAGATTGAATCGATCGACCGTTTTGGGCTCATGCCAGACAGCGCAAAATACTTGTTTCGTTTGAGCCAAATCAAACTCAAGGCGCATGCCTTAGGCATTCAAAAAATTGATGCTGACGACGAGGGAGGTGTCATCCACTTCATTGATCAGCCGCTGGTAGACATCAATAGTATTATCGCATTGATCCAACAAGACCCCCAAATTTACCGGCTCAAAAGTGCAAACATATTGGAGTTTGAAGCTGACTTAGATACTGCAGAATTACGCTTCATATTTCTAGAATCCCTAATTGTTCAACTAAAACCGAAAGAATACTAAGTTTTCTAGTCTAAGTCCTTATAAGAAAGGACTTTTGGCGTTGCAATCCAAACTGATATAATCTGCCAAGATCACACTAACTAATTTGAATTTGCATGAAACGCCTAGCCCGCCTCCTTTTCTTGCTGGTCTTCCCACTGTTAGCCACGCAAGTTTTCGCACGAGAATATATCGTCGAAGCCATTATTTTTAGCTATCAGCAAAATGCTGCGACTTCGCCGGGGGGATGGGATCCAAATTCAGAGCGAATAAAAACAAGGCAAAGCCGATTGCTGAGAAGCTTTTCTCGAGCGCGGTTGCCGAACAATCCTCAAGCCTTATCGAATTTAGCTAAGGTTCGAAATACCCTCGCTCGAAGCGCTGAATATCGAGTACTAAAATCACTGAGCTGGCAGCAGTCCGAGAACAACTTTAAACGCTCTCCACTTATCAAAATCCAAGCCACAGGCTTAGTGGGTGCGATTAAAGTGTATGCCCCTAATTTGTTATTTACTGAAATAAATCTACAATATACACCCTTGTTGGCGATCGATAATCCGGCAAACCATCTACCGAAATATTACTTAAATGAAAAACGTAAACTTAAGCTAAATGAAATCCACTATTTTGATCATCCCAAAGTTGGTGTGGTGTTGCGTGTCAGCCCTAAAGATCAATAACTCCACTTCGCTATATATGCGTTCGAACTGATCAATTGATTGCCTTGGTGGGCCTTTTAGGTATGGGGTTTCATCTTTAAAGCCACCCAGTAATCGACTTGCTTAGATTCAAGTAGTACAGGCACACCGTCAATAACACTATACAACTGCTGACCATTGTTAGATATCCAAAAACCTATCCTTTTAGCTTCCTCAGTGATTTTCTCGCCATCCATATAGCTTAATTCTCCCTGAGACAAAGCTTGATATACCGCTTTTGCCCTTTGCCCTACCAACGGCGTCAATACCTGCTTCGTGAGTGGGCAAACCAAGGCTGAATAGCGAGATTCGGACATGCCGACAGCATAGCGCCTTCGCGCTAATTTTAATACACCTTTGAAATGGAAACTCCCTTTCGAGATTCTTGTCGAAAAGGTATCTAATAAGGGCAGCGCTTGTGCTAGTTTACGTTGATCTCCGGAAAACCCATAATAGTAATGCCTAACAATACATCAACATGTTCAGGATAGGTCAGCGCGAACGTTTGCTTTGCCGCTAACAAGGCTTTACCTATATTTTTACCTAGTTTGATTTGCGCATAAAATAATTCTGCCAGCGCTCGCTCGGCATTTACGTCAATTAAAGTACTGGCGCCCAGAACCGTCACCGCGCCTTGGTCACCTTCTAATAAGAATCGATCGCTCATACTGATTTCGCTCGGCTCAACGTTATAAGTGTTCCAACAACCCCATTGCGTCACCACCGTAGGTTGTCCAAAATTCGTCAACTCGGCCGCATCTTCGCCATCAAATAAGTCAAAGAATGATAATCGATCATTGGATGAATGACCCGTATACACCATTAGACTTGTGCCATTATTAATCTCACTATTCAAAATTTGCTTAGCCGCCGGTGCGCCCGCAGTTTCGATGTATGCTTTGGTGATATCCCAATCCGAAAAATATTGCGCAATCGCATCATCGGCATCGTCCGAAAAGCTATATTGCTCCACGTCACTATACACATCCGCAGCAAATACCGCGCGTCCTCGATAACTCCGCCCCATATAAGCGTCCCGCTTTCGCAGCAAGGCGCGCAATTCTTCTGGCGTTTGTACTGGCAATCGTGCAATTACTAAATCAGGCACATTGTCATTGTCTACGTCAGCGTATTTGGGATCAACCGGGCTAAAGCGAATGGTAGAATCGGTTTGCGCATACAAAGACGGGATCATACTTTGTGCATCTTCACCCATATTGTTGTGGTAGTCGAAAGTATCTCCCCCGACCAACAATACCTGCTCAGTGCCGCGCGAAAACTGGTCTTTTATATATTCACGTATTGCAAGCGGGTCAATTACACCACCGGAATATTTTGTGTAAATTTGTCGTACATCTATCAAATCTGAACTACCCAACTCGCTCGCAAGTTGACCCACATACTGTTCAAGTGCAGCATCTGCTAAGCCAATAAAATCTGGGTGAGCAATGACCAGTGCTTTGGACGAATTGTCTATATTTTCCGGTTGTACGGGCACAGCAATATTAGGCTTCCGCAGACTCGATTCACTCACGGCGAAGTATTTAGCATCTCCAGCAACACCTGCAAACATCGCTTCGCAAATTGGCGTTGTATCTGAACAATTTCCGCCAGAAAGCAAGCCTCCAATTCGACTTACTGAACCGTCTTGCTGCTGAGCGTAAACGGAAATATCGCTGCTTGGGAATCCGCCAATACGGTACTTGGGCCAATAAGATTCAAACGTTAATCTACCCTCGCTTGCAATAAATGCACTCGAGTATTTTAGTGTTAATGACTCCAAATTGACCATATCAATAACGTAACCGTTGTCTCCCGGGATTTCAATTTTAACATCAGCTGTTTCTGAAATAGAAGACAAACCAAGCGTATAAAGATGAGTGGATGCCTGTATCCCGTCGAAAGTGATGTCGCCAATCAGTCCGCCGTTTAAATACATTCTTACGTGATGATCTGGGTTAGCGATTTCGTCGCCAGGCAAATCAGTTGCGCCCCATATACTCACCTCTAGCGTAGGCGCCACGCCACTTTCCACAAGATTATGCGTCGGCAGTAATATCGTTTTACTCACGTTTGATTGATACGAAAGCAACTTATCCGCAAACCAAGGATCCTGCCCAGGCGAAGTTAAGGCGTATTGGTTTTGAGGAGCGTAACGAACGGTCTTTAAGTAGTACGGCGCTGATGGACCACTGGGTATCACGCCATTGGTCGATGACATCAGTGCCTGCGAACCAAACAAGGTCAATTGATAAAGATTTTTATTACTATATAAAGTCTCTAGCTGTTCGCCGATGAATCTTAGACTATCCGCACCATTGAATAGGCCGTCTCCATCGTCATTCAATTCAATGGCGACCACCTCATCATTGTGCCGAATTGAAATATCATCGATAGAGATACCTTCTATGTCAATTCCATTGGCTAGCAATTCGCTATTCGTGACCTGATAAACACCCGCGTGTTCTACTTCTAGGTCAGCAACAATAAAGGCAGAGTCCGCCATTGCGGAACCAATCATCACGTTTAATAACCATCCACCAATGCTCGATATAGGCCGATTCATTCGCATATCCAGTTTACGTTTATGTTCAATTGCTTCGCGCTGCTTGCGACGTTCTCGTGTTTCAGCATCCGGTTTTGATTTCACCGCAGGCGTCTGGAACTCTATCCCTTCGACCACACCAAGTTCTTCGACACTTAAACTAATGTTTGCTTGCTCAGCTTTGTCGATAGCGCCGTGCGTTTGCCCCAATTTAAATGGCCCATGCAGCACTTGATCACCATATAAATCGACGTCGACCAACACGAACTCCGTAGCATTGTCGAGATCGTCGGCCACATACTCGTAGGACTCAAGTTTTATTGAATCGCCCACAGCTGGAATCAAGCCATCATTCACTTCGATCCATTCACCGCCTTGATTCGCAAACAGCCTAAAGCCAATGTTACCGACCTCGGTTTCTGTTGACCATACAAACTTAGTTTGCCCTGAGTAATCGCCGGCTGTTGCAGCGAAGGAAGCCAGCGTAATAGGTGTTGTCAATTCCGAACGATAGCCAAAATCAGCCGTTACATTAATAGGCTCGAGCGCGCTAATGACCACCGTGTAACCCTGATCGTTTTGACTATTGTTGTCATCGCCTGGCTCTCCGTCGGTATGATGATAACCGTCAGTCTGATTGTTCAAGTCTGTAACGACAACATAGTATTCGCCAAACGGTAAGTTCTCGAAACTATAGTTTCCGTTTGCGTCCGTTTCTATCACTGACACCAATGCACCGAACTCGTCTCTAAGTTCTATGGTGGTATTTTCAAAACGACGCGTCTCATCTGAATCTAAGAAACCATCTTCGTCTTCATCTTCCCATACCGTACCCAGTATCTGACCACCGTCATTACTTGAATAACCGAAATCTGCGTCAAGATACACTGGTGCCCCACTTGTCAGCGACGTCACATCTTCCTGGCTATCGAACGTTCCATCTGGATCAACGGTGTTATTCCAACCCACGCCACCATTGGGCAAGGTATCTGTTTCAACGACCACGCGATAATCGCCGCTGGTATCCAAGCCTGTGAATATGTATTTACCATTTTCATCAGTGATCTCAGTACCGACCACATACTCAACTGGCTCGTCCGTTTTCCACAATGTCACCACTACATTACTCACGCCTTCGTTACTATCAAAGGCATTGTTCTTGTTTTCATCAAAGAATACCGTATCGCCAATAACTCCGGTTCCAGAGCTGATGCTACTTTCTACATAACCAAAATCTTGGTTGAAATTGCTGTCTGTAACAATTGGAATGATATTCTGATCGCCGCTATCGCCAGGTTGGCCGCCATCAACACCATTATCAGGCATTGAAGTCTGATTCATGGCTGACAACGCGCCATTAACATCTTGCACGACCACCGTATAGTTAGTATTCGGCGCAATACCGACAAACTCATACTCTCCATCTTCGTCGGTAAAGACCGTCGCGATTAGATCGTCGGCTTCGTCGTAAAGCGTGACTGATACACCCGCGATACCCTTATCTCCCGCATCGAAAACACCATTTTCATTGACATCTTCAAATATGGTGCTACCCAGCCGAATGATGTCCCCAGTTGGTAGGTGGTAACCAAAATCAGCATTCATGAAGCTTTCATTTGGCTCTAGTGAAACGGTCGTTTCGTTGTTCGGTACCGTCGTCACCAAATCTTTCACGTCAGGATCACCCAATGGATGTTCAATGAAGCCTGTCGGTGCTGTGCCAGCTGTGGTGGAAGTAGGATTTACCACCACACGATAGTCACCACTCGGCAAGCCCGTAAATAAGTACTGGCCATTGCCATCCGTTATTGTCGAGTCAATCAGCGTCATACCTTGATATAAGGATACCGGTACATCGCTAATGCGTGCTTCACCCGCATCGATCACGCCATCTTCATTTTGATCAACCCAAATCGTGTCACCTATAGAGCCGTTATCTGATGTGTTGTGCTGATAACCAAAATCTGCGGTATCGTGGTTGTCACCTGATATGACCGTTATATCACCCGAATCATTGTCCAGTGCCCCACCTTCGTCATAGGTTTGAACTAGATTGTCCGGCAAGGTCGTTGGATCAACAATTACGCTATAAGTACCCGGGTCGAGTTCATCAAAATTGTATCGGCCATCTTCGCCTGTCACCGTTTGGGCAATTTCAACGCCTGCGTCATCCAGCAAAATAACCGTCACATTCGATATAGGATCTTCGTCGGCATCTTGCAGGCCATCTCCGTCGAGGTCATTCCAAATTCGATCACCAATGGCAGCAGGTACAAATAAGCCTGCGTCAATGGTTGTATTGGTATCCCCCGGCGCCAGAGTAAACGGCTCGGTCATGCCTGTCGAGGCGATGACGTCACTGTCCTTTTCATCATCAGAAGGGACATCTTGTTCGGTAAAGACATAGCCGTTTGGAAGTACGAATTCAACGGTATATTCACCTGGATCCACCTTCGTAAATAGATATTGCCCATCGGGATCAGTCGCGACCGTATCAATCACAGTATTAGTATCATCGACCAGATTGACCAATATACCTTCAATTCCAAACTCTTCGGGGTCCTGAATACCATCGCCATTAAGGTCATGCCATACGGTATCGCCCACAGAGGCTAGCATTAAGTCAACACAAGCCTCATCGTTAGTAATATCGTCCGTTACATCATCTGTATCGATGACATTGGTGAACCCACCTGGGCCACTCGCATCTTCGCTATTCACGGTACAAGCAGCACTACCGACTGTCTGTGTGACGCTTTCATTGTCGACATCATAAACCACCGTCACTGTCCAAGTCTCACTGGTCAGTGGCGCCAATGATTCATCATCAACCCACAAACCTGAACTCGGCAATGGTGTAGCCGTTATCGTTCCATCCGTACCATCCGTATTACCACCGTCATAGCTTAAGCTTGGTGCTGTGCTTGTACTCACTGTAATGCCTGTGCCCGGCTCAATGCTTTCAATTAAGTCATAAGCACCCGGCCCGTCACCTATATTATCTGCCAACACACTGTAAACAACCGTCCATGTGCTATCAGGATTAAAAGTCGGTCCAGAAACAACCGTCTTACTAACTTCAATGCTTGGCGACGGCAAATCAACGCAAGCTTCGTCATTGCTCTCAAGGTCAGACGATGCATCGGTCTCAATCACGTTGGTGAATCCACCCGGCCCAGTCGCGTCGGTTAAATCAGTCGTACACAAGGTGCTGCCCACTGTCTGTGTCACCACAGCAGGATCAACATCATAAATCACTGATACTGTCCAAGTTTCACTCGCGCCTACCGCAATGGTTTCGTCATCAACCACCAAAGTACCCGGATCAGTGCTCACGGCCACAAATGGGCTCACTGGCGTACTGCTCATGCCGTCAGTATTGGTCGCATCATAGGTAATCGTTGGCATGCCATTAACAGTGATGCCCGTTCCAGGTTGTATGCTTTCCAGTATGTCGTATGAACCCGCGGCCGCACCACTATTGGTCACCAACACCGTGTAATCAACCGTCCACGTACCGTCTAGATTCAGAGTCGGCCCCGTTGCAACCGTCTTGCTGACTTCAACACTCGGCGGAGGTAAATCAACACAAGCTTCGTCATTACTTTCAAGATCATCAACAGAGTCGGTGTCGATCACGTTGGTGAATCCACCCGGGCCTGCCGCATCCGTTGAGTCTGTCGTACACAAAGCACTGCCGACTGTTTGGGTGATCGCTGTTGGGTCAATGTCATAAACCACCGTCACTGTCCACGTCTCGCTGCTTAAGGCGGCTATTTTTTCATCCTCTAGCCATAAACCTGAAGTCGGCAATGGTGCAGCTGTAAAGGTTCCGTTCGTTCCATCTGTATTGGTCGCGTCATAACTTAGAGTTGGCGCTGTTGACGCATTAACAGCTATGCCTGTACCCGGCTCGATGCTCTCGATCAGGTCATAAGTGCCCGATCCGTCACCGGTATTATCCACAAGCACTGTATATTGAACTGTCCACGTACCATCTAGATTTAAAGTTGGCCCCGTTGCAACCGTCTTGCTAATTTCTATGTCAGGTGGCGCGACAAAGCCAAAATCAACGGTATCGTTACCGTTCGTATCATTGCCATCGACTCCAACACCCGGTTCATCATTCGTGCTCAATGTGACAATACCGCTTTGGAACACACCATCGCTCGGCTCGCTGGCAATATTGCTATCACCATCTATATCCGTATTCGGATCCGCTACCTGTGGCGTAGTCGCTTCATAATCCGCAGGCGGGGTCACCTGAACCACATAATCACCCGGCGCTAAGTTATCAAACTCATATAAGCCGTCTGCTGCCGTCACTTGCGCGGGGATGGTATTGCCATCGGCATCGGTCGCAGGGGTGGTGCCGTCGGCTTCGAATAGTTCAACCGTGGCACCGGCGAGTTCTTCACCCGCGTCATACAAACCGTCTTCATTAGTATCTTCAAATACAGCATTACCTATACTCATCGGCGGCACAAAGCCAAAGTCAACGGTGCCATTACTGCTGGTATCATCACCATCGCCTGCCGTATTTGGCTCATCGGCAACACTTAAGGACACTGTTCCGCTCTGGAACACGCCATCGCTTAGTTCTGTTGCAATATTGCTATCATCATCAATATCGGTGTTAGGATCCGCCTCTTGAGGCGTGGTCGCTTCATAACCCGCAGGCGGCGTCACCTGAACCACATAATCACCCGGCGCTAAATTATCAAACTCATATAAGCCGTCTGTTCCTGTTACTTGCGCTGGAATTAATGCTCCATCGGTATCGGTCGCAGGCGTGGTGCCGTCAGCTTCGAATAATTCAACCGTGGCACCGGCAAGCTCTTCACCCGCATCCAGTACACCGTCGTTATCTGCATCTTCGAAAACTGAATCTCCAATACTAAGGGGCGGGATAAATCCAAAATCAAGCGCACTGTTTTGATTCGTGTCTGTTCCGTCTGCCAGTGTATCAGGCTCATCATTGGTGCTTAAGGTCACCACACCACTGTAAAACTCACCATCTACCGGCTCGCTGGCGATATTGCTGTCGTCATCGATATCCGTGTTCGGATCAACGACTTGAGAGACTGTCGCTTCATAACCGTTCGGCGGGGTCACCTTAACCACGTAATCACCCGGCGCTAAGTTATCAAACAGATACAAACCATCTGCGCCCGTGACATCAGCTGTCACCAGTGCACCATCGGCATCGGTCGCAGGGGTGCTGCCGTCGGCTTCGAACAACTCAACCGTCGCACCGGCAAGCTCTTCGCCCGCGTCATACAAACCGTCTTCGTTCAGATCCACAAACACCGTATCGCCCAAGCTCATCGGCGGTACAAAACCAAAGTCAACCGTGGCATTGCTGTTGGTATCATCTCCGTCGCTTACCGTATCCGGCTCATCAGCAACGCTTAAGGTCACCACTCCGCTCTGGAATACCCCATCGCTCGGCTCTGTTGCAATATTGCTATCATCATCAATATCGGTATTCGGATCCGCCACCTGTGGCGTGGTCGCTTCATAACCCGCAGGTGGTGTCACCTGAACCACATAATCACCCGGTGCTAAGTTATCAAACTCATATAAGCCGTCTGCTGCTGTCACCTGTGCTGGGATTAATACTCCATCGGCATCGGTTGCAGGGGTAATGCCGTCGGCTTCGAATAGTTCAACCGTGGCACCGGCAAGTTCTTCACCCGCATCCAGCACACCGTCGTTATCCGAGTCTTCAAATACCGTATCACCCAAACTAAGCGGCGGTACAAAGCCAAAGTCCACGCTTAGGTTCGTGTTCGCGTCGCTGTCACCATCATCCGTGGGCTCATCGCTGCTGCTTAAGGTCACTACACCACTTTGGAACACGCCATCGCTAGGCTCTGTTGCGATATTACTATCACCATCAATATCAGTGTTCGCATCCGCCTCTTGAGGCGTGGTCGCTTCATAACCCGCCGGTGGCGTCACCTGAACAACATAATCACCCGGCAGTAAGTTATCAAACAAGTACAAACCATCTGCTGCGGTGACATCGGCTGTGACCAACACACCATCGGCATCCGTCGCAGGGGTAATGCCATCGGCTTCAAATAACTCAACCGTCGCACCGGCAAGCTCTTCGCCCGCGTCATACAAACCATCTTCATTCAGATCAACAAATACCGTATCGCCCAGGCTCATCGGCGGTACAAAACCAAAGTCGACCGTGGCATTGCTGTTGGTATCATCACCATCGCTTGCCGTATCCGGCTCATCGCCAACGCTTAAGGTCACGATTCCGCTCTGGAACACGCCATCGCTCGGCTCTGTTGCGATATTGCTGTCGTCATCAATATCGGTGTTGGGATCCGCCTCTTGAGGCGTGGTCGCTTCATAACCCGCAGGCGGGGTCACCTGAACAACATAATCACCCGGCGCTAAGTTATCAAACTCATATAAGCCGTCTGCTGCCGTCACTTGCGCGGGGATGGCATTGCCATCGGCATCGGTCGCAGGGGTGCTGCCGTCGGCTTCAAATAGTTCAACCGTGGCACCGGCAAGCTCTTCGCCCGCATCCAATACCCCGTCGTTATCTGAATCTTCAAACACTGTATCGCCTAAGCTCAGTGGCGGTATAAAACCAAAGTCCACACTTAAGTTACTGTTCGGATCGGTATCGCCATCGGTGATCGGCTCATCATTGGTGCTGAGAGTCACTACACCGCTCTGGAACACGCCATCGCTTAGTTCTGTTGCAATATTGCTGTCGTCATCAATATCCGTATTCGCATCCGCCTCTTGAGGCGTGGTCGCTTCGTAGCCCGCCGGTGGCGTGACCTGAACAATATAATCATCTGAAGATAAGTTACCGAATAGGTACTCACCATCTGCGCCTGTTACTTGCGCTGGGATTAGTACACCATCGGCGTCGGTCGCAGGCGTCGCTGCCATCTGGCTTCGAATAACGCTACCGTTGTACCGGCGAGTTCTTCACCCGCGTCATATAGACCATCTTCGTTCAGATCAACAAAGATCGTATCGCCCAGGCTTAACTGTGGCGCAAAGCCAAAGTCCACACTTAGGTTACTGTTGGTGTCTGTGTCACCATCGTCCGCTGGCTCATCATTGGTGCTTAAGGTCACCACACCACTGTAGAACTCACCATCTACCGGCTCGCTGGCGATATTGCTGTCGTCATCGATATCCGTGTTCGGATCAACGACTTGAGAGACTGTCGCTTCATAACCGTTCGGCGGGGTCACCTTAACCACGTAATCACCCGGCGCCAGATTATCAAACAAGTACAAACCATCCGCAGCTGTTGTATCCGAAGGTACTGGTGCACCATCGGCATCGGTCGCAGGGGTGGTACCGTCGGCTTCAAATAACTCAACCGTCGCACCGGCAAGCTCTTCGCCCGCGTCATACAAACCGTCTTCGTTCAGATCCACAAACACCGTATCGCCCAAGCTCATCGGCGGTACAAAACCAAAGTCAACCGTGGCATTGCTGTTGGTATCATCACCATCGCTTGCTGTATCCGGCTCATCGGCAACGCTTAAGGTCACGACTCCGCTCTGGAACACGCCATCGCTAGGCTCTGTTGCAATATTGCTGTCGTCATCAATATCGGTATTCGGATCCGCCACCTGTGGCGTGGTCGCTTCATAACCCACCGGCGGGGTCACCTGAACCACATAATCACCCGGTGCTAAGTTATCAAACTCATATAAGCCGTCTATTCCCGTCACCTGTGCTGGGATTAATACTCCATCGGCATCGGTTGCAGGGGTAATGCCGTCGGCTTCGAATAGTTCAACCGTGGCACCGGCGAGTTCTTCACCCGCATCCAGCACACCGTCGTTATCCGAGTCTTCAAATACCGTATCACCCAAACTAAGCGGCGGTACAAAGCCAAAGTCCACGCTTAGGTTCGTGTTCGCGTCGCTGTCACCATCATCCGTGGGCTCATCGCTGCTGCTTAAGGTCACTACACCACTTTGGAACACGCCATCGCTAGGCTCTGTTGCGATATTACTATCACCATCAATATCAGTGTTTGCATCCGCCACTTGAGGCGTGGTCGCTTCATAACCCGCCGGTGGCGTCACCTGAACAACATAATCACCCGGCAGTAAGTTATCAAACAAGTACAAACCATCTGCTGCGGTGACATCGGCTGTGACCAACACACCATCGGCATCCGTCGCAGGGGTAATGCCATCGGCTTCAAATAACTCAACCGTCGCACCGGCAAGTTCTTCGCCCGCATCGTACAAACCGTCTTCATTCAGATCAACAAACACCGTATGCTCATGGGCGGTACAAAACCAAAACACACCATCGGCGTATCCGCTCATCGGCAACGCTTAAGGTCACGACTCCGTGGAACACGCCATCGCTGCTCTGTTGCGATATTGCTGTCGTCATCAATATCAGTGTTTGGATCCGCCTCTTGAGGCGTGGTCGCTTCATAACCGTCACCTGAACAACATAATCACCGGCAAGCTCTTCGCCCGCATCCGTCATACATCGGCTTCAAATAACTCAACCGTCGCACCGGCAACCGTCTTCATTCAGATCAACAAATACCGTATCGCCCAAGCTCATGGGCTCAATAAACCCGAAATCGAAGGTATGATCACTCGAGCCTGGGCTAGAAGTATCGAGCACAATCGTTGCATCAGAAGCGACCATTGACGCGTCTGAATCGGCATTGTTATCTGAGCCTTGATTCGCTGCCGTTAAAATATAGCCATTGCTCGAGATTACTCCAGCAGATGTGTCAATTTTCAGCTGATATCCGCTCGTATTTGGGTCCAGCGCAAGATTGAACTTCTTATTTGTAGTGTCAGTCCCTAAACCTGATGAGAAATAATATTCACCCTTCGCGTCAGTGACAGCCGTAGCCAATAAGGTGATCCCGTCGGTATCATATAACTCAACTGTTACCCCGGCGATGGGCGACTCACTGGGATCTTGGATACCATCATTATCAGCATCGAGCCATACTCGATTACCAATCTCAAGCGGCGGCACATCGCATAAAACCTCGATTCCCCCTGTTGAGTTCGATTTACCGAAATAGTCAGAGTCACTAGAAGTGCCTGCCCGGTATAACTCTAGCTCATGACTAATTGTTGCCGAGCTGGCTCCCAGATCAAATACATTATGTCCCCCCGACCAGTCTCTAAAGGGATCCATAACAGAAGACAGAACCGTCCCTAATGCTGGGAAAGCAAGCACACTACCTTGCGCCGTTTCATAATGGAAATAATTTGTTGTTGGGTCATCCCAAATATCTGGAAAATATTCCGTACCATTGGTCGCCTCGGCAACACTAAAGGCCCATGTACCATCTCCGTTATCGGTTGCCCTTAATAGATCACCAAAGCTATCCCCCCGAATAGCGGGCCCGCCAGTTGGATCTAGACGGTTGTGCCCAACCTGATCACCCCAACGATCACGCATCCCAATGATAAGTTCATTGTTACTACCAAAGGCTATGCCTGACAGCATCGCTTGTGGTGCCCAACGCTCAGTGCCAAAAGAAACTAAGCCCACTGGTGGATAAACACTTGACCACTCGCCCCAATTTGCATCGTTCGCAGTACAAGCACCTGAAACCAGACCACAGCCGCGATCATAGGTAAGATCAAACTCGGTTGACTTAGATAGCAGACCATTGCTGGCCTCATCAAAACTATAGACAAAGCCTTTTAAATCTCCGCCCCCTTCTCCACTACACACCAGTCCTACATAAATTCGCCCATCATGACTTTCCGTGGCATAAGGACGAATATTGTCATTTAATCCACCATCTGCAGCGCCCGCATCACACACAGGCGCTTCACCACCGACATAACTAGAAGTCACGGCTAAATCAATCCCCGTCACATCCCCTGCGGTCGGCGCAACAGGCGTCACAGCACTCCCTAAGGGTAAGCGGTAAATATTTCTATCAAAAAGATTGACAACATATAAGGTATCTTGGTCTGCATTAAGCGTAATACCGCCTATCCCTATCTTACCTGCCACAGCATACGCATTGGTGTCGGTGGTTGCAAAATCAGTTCTTGTTAGCACGCCCGTGCTGGTACCAAGATTATTTAAATTAACAAACTCTGATACTTGAGCATTGGTTGCCACCACTCCATCGCCAGGGTCTTCAACCAAATATATCGACCCCGTTGGATTACTCCCTGCACCATCACCCGGCCCAAGTTCCCCAAAACGCTTAACAAGCGCAGAGGCAAACACCGCACCTGGACTTGTATCGCTAGGGCTAGATTGATATCGGGCAAGATACGCAGTTCCAAAAGTGGTACCGATTTGGCCATAAGTCGCCTCTTCTGCGATATCTGGATTTAATCCTGTGGGCGCGCCAATTTGGCCGGAGTCTGTATATTGATAAGAATACAATGCACCATCACTGTCTGCACGGTCACCTTGAAGTGCAAGTGGGGTTACAATCTTTGGGTCAACCGAGCAATACTGCTCACCGCTGCCTAATCCAGCATCCACCCCCGTAGCGACCGGTGCTATAAACTGTGTTGTCGTATTCGATACGACGCCTTGCGGTGCGGCTGATAAATAGTCAGGGAAATTAATAAACTCCACCCGATAAATCACTCCAGCAGTCAACCCCGTTAGGGTGTAGTCGCCAAAAGAATCCGTACTAGCTGTAGCTGCTGCCACACCATTGTCATCGTATGCAACAACATCAACGTCTTGGACGCCTGGCTCAAGAGCGCTTTGATTCCCGTCAAAGTCGTATTCCCGATAAACTGTTCCACTGATATCTGCAGCGATTGAACCTTCAGAGAAAATCAAAGCCAACACTAGTAAAAGGGCTCTATAGCTTTGCCTTGATAAATCTGACTGATTTTTATTCGAAACGCATCGCGGGCTAGCCGTGTGATGGCGCCTGGGTAGATAAAATGCGATTAGGTTTTTTAGCTCAGTCACAAAATGCATAACAAATTCTCGAATGTTTATTTATTTTATGTATGCTGATGATCAAGCTTTCTAATGGCGATAACTCCAAAGCGGGCGTCACTTTGCACGCTATACTTATGTATACTATTATATAATGTTATACTTATGTATAGAGGCCAAAAAAAAGCTGTTCGACAGCCTTTTATCAAGAAAATCTTCTCACGGATTTTTTTGATAACACTGATTGTACAAAAATAATTGCCGCTTATTTTCGTTAATTACCGTCTAAATACCCTATTTCCTATACCATGGTATCTCTTTAATACAAACACTTACGCCAACTACTTAGAAAGATACAACCACGTCTCCACGACTGTGTCTGGATTCAATGACACACTATCAATCCCCTCATCCATTAACCAACGGGCCAATTCCGGATAGTCCGACGGGCCTTGTCCACAAATACCAATATATTTCCCTTTATCTTTGCAGGCCCTAATCGCCATACTGATTAACGTCTTAACCGCCGGATCTTGCTCGTTAAAAAGATGTGCGATGACAGCCGAATCACGATCTAATCCGAGCGTTAATTGAGTCAGGTCATTTGAACCAATAGACATACCATCAAAGTGCTCTAAAAATTCATTGGCGAGTATGGCATTTGAGGGAACCTCACACATCATGATCACCTTCAAATCATTGATGCCACGCTGTAAACCGTTTTCGGCCAATAATTCAATGACCTGTTTTGCTTCTTCCAATGTTCGCACAAAGGGCACCATGATTTGAATATTGGTCAGCCCCATTTCGTCACGCGCATACTTTAATGCACGGCACTCCAACTCAAAACAGGCGCGAAACGACGGGTCGATATAACGAGACGCCCCGCGAAAACCAAGCATCGGGTTTTCCTCTTCGGGCTCATACAGTTCGCCACCCACCATGTTTGCGTATTCGTTGGACTTAAAATCAGACATCCGGACGATCACTGGCGCTGGCGCAAACGCTGCACCCAAAGAAGCAATCCCTTCGACCAGCTTCTCGACGTAAAAATCGACTGGGCTCGTATAGCCTGCGCTTGCGAATTTGATGGTGCGTTGAATGTCCTCCGACATCGAATCAAATCTAGTAAGGCTTTCGGGTGAATTCCAATAGTGTTGTTATCACAAACTCTAGGCGCGCCAGACCGCACCCGCATTAGGTAGACGGGAAAACGAAAAAGCGCGCTCTGGATTACCGACATTCATCATGATCTTAAATGGTAAGTCGGGCAAGCCATCGAGCTGAATAGTTTTTAACTCAAAATCTAGCAATCCTGCATAAATAAAACCTGTATCGCCTTCTGCACAGGACACGGTCACTTTGCTACCATCCCCAATTAATTCCGTCGCATTGCCACAACCCACGACCGCAGGAACGCCCAGCTCGCGGGCTATAATCGCGGCATGACAAGTTCTACCACCTCGATTCGTCACGATAGCCGCCGCGCGTTTCATCACCGGCTCCCAATCAGGATCCGTCATGTCGGTGACTAAAATATCGCCTGCTTGAACTTTATCTAAGTCTGCAACCGACGGGACAATACGCACCACGCCAGAGCCTATTTTTTGGCCAATACTTCGCCCCGTGGTCACTACATCGCCCTTTTTCGTTCATTTGGAATCGTTCCAGAACTTGCTTATTGGCTCGACTTTCTACCGTTTCTGGCCGCGCCTGTAGAATCATTAATTCACTGGTCACTCCGTCCTTGCCCCATTCGATATCCATCGGTCGCCCATAGTGCGACTCGATGGTCACCGCCATATTTGCCAATGCGGTGACCTCTTGATCACTGAGCGAAAATCGAAGTTGATCAGCTTCTTCAACATCGACGGTCCGCACGGTTTGATGGTGTCCGCCTTCACTCGCATTTTTCGTATACACCATCTTAATCAATTTCGACCCACGATTACGTCGCAGTATGGCCGGCCGATCTTGTTTTAAGGCTGGTTTGTAAACGTAAAACTCATCTGGATTCACTGAGCCTTGCACCACGCATTCCCCTAAGCCCCAAGACGATGTGACAAACACCGCTTCCTGAAAACCCGATTCGGTATCGATGGTAAACATGACACCGCTCGCGCCTTGATCACTGCGCACCATGCGTTGAATGCCTGCTGACAAAGCAACCTCCGCATGGGCAAAGCCTTGATGCACGCGGTAGGCAATGGCGCGATCATTGAACAAAGAAGCAAAAACCTCTTTAACCGCTGCCAAGACCTGATCAATCCCCGCAATATTTAGGAACGATTCCTGTTGGCCCGCGAAAGACGCTTCAGGCAAATCTTCCGCAGTCGCAGAAGATCTCACCGCTACTTGCCCCTTATCGCCGGGATTAAGGCTTGCATATGCCTCACGAATACTCTCATTCAAGGTATCAGGTAGCGGCGCTTGCATCACCATCATCCGAATCTTAGCGCCCACTTCGGCCAAGGCGTTAACATCTTCAACGTCTAAAGCATCAAGCAGTGCGTTAATATTGGTATCCAAGCCTGATAAGCTAAAAATTCTCGATAAGCATCCGCAGTGGTGGCAAATCCATCTGGCACTTGAATGCCTAGCGATGTTAGATTAGAGATCATCTCACCCAGAGAAGCATTTTTGCCCCCAACTTCGGGAACATCGGACATGCCTAGGCTTGAGAACCAGCGTATAGACTTATTCATAAATTTTACTCAAGAAACTCGATTGAAATACTGATTTAAAATACTGATCTTGCCATGTTTAAAATACTGATCTTGCCATGACAAAACCCCAAGCTAAGCCGAGTATTCGTCCCGTTTATATCATTTCAGACCGAACGGGTGTTACCGCCGGCACGATGAGTCATACACTACTCTCTCAATTTCCAGATATTGAGTTCGAACGACATACCATACCGTTTGTAGACGCGG
>CBDBQB010000014.1:0-19380 GCA_965209105.1 Candidatus Poriferihabitaceae bacterium
TGTCTCGCATCCATAAATCATTCATATTGAATTCGATTAGCTCAATCGGATAATTATGCTGATCTAATCCCTCAAGAAGTTTCAGCGCAGTTTCGCTGTCTTTTTTCCTTACGAGTATAGAAACAGGCTCATATTTAGCAATTGTTTTAGCGAGGCTTGCCAAATCAGCCTGTACCCGAGGCACTTGGCTTTCTTCCCAAATATCATAACTTGCAATAAACGACATCCAAGTACGGGCATGGGTATCTGCTTCTTCCGGCATGAACCATGCATTGGAATTCAGCTTTTCTGAAGCCTTAATGTTAAGTGTCGACATGAATGTGCTGCCCCCAAGCCACAGGTTCAATTTTAGAAAGGCGCGCCTAGATTGCATGTTTAATCTCCGCCGTTGTTGGACTAGAGCCGCCAGACTGTTTTACTTTAGTTTTGATGCCCATATGGCAAGTTTGTGTTTCATGGACAATTGAGATATTTGATCCCGAGGGATGGGCTGTATTATCTTATCGTGTACCAGCAAGCGATAAATGTATTCGACTTTTTCATTTGCTGAATCCGTGGGTTCAAACTTGACAGCACCTCTTTGTTCTCCATATTTCATCCCTACGGCGATTGCCTTTTTAACCAGTTCTTTCTCGTTTTTTAGTTTCTTCATGTTTAGATACGCATTCGTGCCGGCCAAGGCGGCGTGAACGTTCGAGCTATCGGGCGTGAGAAGCGGTAGCGTAGAGCGTCCAGTTGAGTGATATTTTATGTGTTTTGTTTGTGTTTATTCTTAAACCATTCTATGAAATTTTGTAGTTGAGTTTCAAATACTAATTTTGACTCACAATTACCAAAATGTTGATAAGTGGTATTATCCGATTCAATTTCCAGCATGCCAATACAAAGATAGGCAGTATCATCCATCACACTGATATCCATCATGTATTTATCTGTACTTAATTGCACATTTGCGGAACCAGGCACCGAGTCATTAAATATTGAAATTGCCATATGGTTTTTAAACAAATCAATGTGATCTTGATACCAAGCTAGTAATGTTGTGATTGCGTATTTATCTTTTGATTTCATCATTGTTTGTTTTATTGTACATATCGCCTTGCTAAGCGGCCATTTATACAGAGCGAAGCGAAACGACATATAAATGGCTGGGTTGAGCTACTTGTTAGGGCTTTGAGCGTACTGTTGCTTGCATAACGGACAGCCATAAAAGACACGCCAAACCATAACAATAATGTGAGCAATTCAGTGTTAATAAAATCGTTCGTTAGGATAGATGGTGAAACAGTAAATATTAGGAAATTAATCGCCAGGGTTACCAAAAAAAGAACGACCTTGCAGGAAAAACAGATCAATAAACTCTCGACCCAAAAGCCAATACCTCTCGAGTTTTCATTCTTGAACATGAAATAAAACATAGTTCCAATCAGTGGGACATGAATAAATGAATCTAAAAGGAGTTTATAGATATAGATAAAAGTTTGCATTGCTATTGAGTCCTAATGATTAGGCTAAAGCGCGCGACGCTTTTTCGCGCCGCACTTGGCCCGCTGCTTAGCTGCTCTTATATACAACATTTCTGTGTGCCACTTTCACAACCATAACAACAAGCTCAGTTTCTTGAATTTTGTAAATAATGCGATACACGCCCTGTCTTAAACGATAACGCTCTTGTCCTGAGAGCTTGATACATCCCGCTGCCCTCGGGTCAGTGCAGAGAAGTTTTATGCTTTTTAAAATACGTTTTATATCTTTTTTTGGAATGTTACGAAGGTCTTTTGCCACAGATTTCTTAAATACAAGGCTATATTTTGCCATGTGATTTCAAATCCTCTAGTAACTCCTCATAACTCATTGTTGATTCATTAGCTCTTTGTGAAAATGCCTTTAAATCTTCCTGGTCTTCGCTCAAGGCAGCACGCACAGCTTCGTTAACAACCTCGGATACAGATTGATGAGTAGTTGCCGCTTTAATTCTTAGTGCTTGATGAATCTCAGTTTCAAAGTAAACAGTTGATCTTTTTGATAATTCGCTCATATTACTATGCCTCGTTTGTACGAATAATAGCGACTTGGCGTTATAACGTCAAGACGCTTATATATCAGCTAATGCAAAGTTAAACGTCACCCGACGTGATTTGATTATGAAAAATCAAATTCATAATCATGCCTCCAAAGGAGGGGGAGGACAATTTTTATGGCATAAATCAGATGACCTCAGTTTGGTGTATGCTATCTTTCTCGGCCGGACTCCATTCGTGCATTCGCTTGCTATTTATCAAGCTGGCTGGCCCCTTGAAGCCGGCCCCTTGAAGCCGCCTTGAACCGCCTGTATATGCCTTTTGGGATCGTGGTAGACTGATAAATATTAAAAGGATTGAGTAAGGGTAATGAAAATGATAAACACATTGTTAGGAAAACTGTGCTTGATTATTTTTTTAATGCTGACTATTTGTAAAGTACAAGCATTGGAAATATCAGGGGCTTTCACACTTAGTTCGTCTGTGACAATTAGCCAAACCACATCGGTGACCCTTAGTCTGATAAACACCGATACAGGTATAGGTGTTTTTGATACAGCAACACTTAGTCCTGGTGATAATTCTGGTAATTTTTTCCACACTTTTTCTTTTCCTACTCTTCCTGATGGAGATGGCAGTGGTTCCTGGGAGTTGAATTACTTCTGTGACAAGGGAACAACCCCTGCGGGTTGCGATGATATCGTTGCGGACGGGCATTATTCTACTGATGTTTCAGCGGTTAATACTACGACTTACGATTATAATCTACGGACAGGACTTTCAGATACTGTGAATTCTACTGGGCTTTCTTTTGCAATTTATCCTGGTAAACCAATGACGGGCATGATCGGTACACCATCAGGTGTAACAGCAACGCAGGATACAACGGTTAAAATCTCTGCTATTCCACTCAGTGAAGTTGGAGGCATTATAACTTCGCAATCAACTGACGTAGTAATACTCAATGGGGCTTCGCAGGCGACATACAAAGTCACGTTGCCTGACAATAATGCTGAAACTTTTCGCGTGACATACATCTGCTTTTCTTTTAATCCTGGCTGTGAACCCTATGTTCAAACGGGTTATTTCGATAACTCCTCAAACGGTAATACTTCTGCTTCGATATCCGATGCAGATATTTTTGATAACTCATCAACATACAGTAATATTTTAATGCGTTTAATCGCTGCAGAGACATTGTCGGGCACGATTACTCTAGATGCCGTGGCTCCTGTTGGCGGGTTGAGAATAACAGTAAACGCGCGCAATCTAACCAATAACAATACGATCGCAGCCACCGTTGACTTCGCTGATGGTGAGACGAGCAAGCTATACAGTGTGCCTATTCCCCCTGATGCTGTAGATTGGGTACTCATTTTCGATTGTGTCACTGAGATTGCCTGCGCTGACTACGTGGATCGGGCTTACTACAATAGTAGCGCTACTAATGATTTAGTTTATAGCGAGGGTGATGCTGAGGAGATTACCGGCGGCGCTTCAGTTTCCAACCTTGATGTATATTATGAAGGCTCACCTCATATCAGCGGCGCACTTAGTTTATCGCAAGGTGTTGCTCCGGTTGGTGGGCTTGAGTTTCTTATCTCAGCGCTTGATCCGATAAAATTAATTCGCATTGATGGCACCTTTATTATGGACGAAGGTGAATCGACGCTGACCTACGATATTGTGGTGCCACTAGATAGCACGTTAAATTGGCGTATGGAGTACGATTGTCGAGAATCCTCAACACCACTTTGCTCAGAAGTTACGGACAGAGGGTACTACGACGCAAGTTCTGGAAACACCATCGAAGATGAGTTATTAGCCTCGACGCTATTAGGTGGCCTAAATCACGCAAACATTGACTTTAGAGTACCCAGCACATTTCCTGATCTTTCCAGTTTTTGTGTCCCTGTCATCACCGATAACGGTATTGCCGTCATTTGTTTATAATAATGGTCAAACTCTGGGGTATCCCCACGAATTTAGGCTTAGATAGAAGGAGTTCGGGAGGCATAAGACTTAATTAAAATCCAATAGGGTCAGACTCGATTGATTTATGGATGCTTGGGAAACAATCGGGAACAGACCACGATTATCATAGTGTATTTTAGCACGATCGAGGAGGCAGCCTGAGGTTCCCAAGCTCAAAATAACGCGCATGCTCTTCGTTACCAAGTAATCTGCACATCAACAATCGCCTGCGGGCTGGCTTTGTTAATCGTGTAACACACATGGTCAATCTCAACGCTACTACCTTCTTTCGGTATCTCGTTAAAATGATTGAGCAGAATTCAATAGGGTCTGACCCGAATGGCACTGACTTAACGATTAATTTAATATTAATCAATGATATACATCCACTTATCGGTCGAAGAAATACAATCATCTAGCTTTCTTAGGATGGCCGTTTTTCAAGACATTAGCTCTAGCCTCTGCTCGAGGAACCACTAATAGCGCTATTGGTTTTGGCCTGCGTTTCACCGCACGAGGTTCAATTCTTCCTGGCCGATTGCCTACTCTATTTTGCGCAATCAGCAACAGCAAGCCATTGAATGCTGAGTCATTCAATTGATCACCGTTACTTTGTCGCCAAGCCATCCATAACTGTACTGTATGCTTGAAACTGATTTGGCGCGGCAGCAAGTCAGCTAGCAGCGCCGATTGCACCATCAGCATTCGGATTAAGTTGTAAGCTAGCAAGTAAACCCATATTTCCTTTTGAACCATTTCTGGCGTTTTACAACTTACCATCTCCATTCCTAGCGTGGTTTTGATGTTTCTGAAGTCTAATTCTATATGCCACCGTTGCCGATACAATTGCTTCAAATCAGCTTTGCTCGTTTGCTTTGGGCACAGTAGAGTTGTGACGAGTATTTTGCCGCCCACACGACATTCTCGAACCTGTAGTGTGGCAGGTGCTTGGTTATAATCTGCTTCATTCATCCAGAAGGGGCGCTTCTTAGGCTTTACTATCTGGATAATGTGATCTTTTGTACCTAAACGCTTACCTCGTCTGAAGTCAGTTGTTAACTGCCGTGAACCATGTTGCTCAAACACGGCGTCTACTCCCTTTTGGCTTAGGGAGCAAAACAGGAAGTAGGTGGCGTAGAATGCATCCCCTAGCAAGATATCGCCTCTATTCAACGTGCCTAACATCGACCTCAACAATGTTTGCTCATCGTTACCTTTGCCTTTAATGGCAGACATAGCCATGTCTAGGAGTGCGCCACTGCCTAAACAAATCAAGCCAACTAAACGGCATATGGGAAAGCCTAAGCCTGGCTTTTGACTACTAAGCTGCGGATAGGTTTGTTGATTCTCTGGCGTATCGGGCATTACTATTGTCGTACCATCAACTAATCGAACCGACCGATTGCGCCACTTCCAGCGTGAATCAGCATCGCCACTGATAAGTTGACCGGCATAGCAACAAAGCGTAGAAACCATTGCCAATGGTAAGCATTTTCTAGAACGGCAATAGGCACCAGTGTCAGTGCTGCATAGAGGCAGCGAGTCTAATAATCGATTCGTTGCAGCTTCATTAACTATGTTTTGACAAGACCGATCTGAGTTCATCGCTTGAGCTAGGAACATAGAAAGGGTTTCGGTTGGAGGGAATAATCGCTCTCGATGATCAGGAAGTAAGGCTTCAAGCTGATCAAATAGTTTTGGCTCGGTTAGAAGGTTAAAGAATTGAGTCGAATTACTGCCTTCAGCGTAATGACGAATACGTTTATGTTGATAAGTTTGGCGGGCTTGGGTAGGATGCATTGAGAGTTGGTTATTGATCGGTACGATCAGGTTTTAGCGAACTAAATCTTACCGCTTTAGCCAACTCTTTATATCATTATTTCAATGGCTTACTCCTTAAGTCAGTGCCATTCGTGTCTGACCCTATTGATTTTTTTTCGATATATTTTTCCATATTTATGACGAATAAAGACATATTATAGACTTCAGGATAGAAGATATTGTTTAAAGACCACGGCCTTGCATCTTAAACGGTCTGAACGCGTATCAGCCTCAGAGGGATAAGCAGTATAATGATGCACCACTCATAGGCATCCATCATGTTAAATATAGAAGCTGTAAACCACGTTGGCATACGAATTAGAGATAAATCGCGCTCGGTGGAATTTTATGCCTTACTTGGCTTTGAGCTAAAAACAGACACAGGGTTTGAGCAGGGGCACCCCATCGTCATGCGTCACCCTAGTGGGGTGGTGCTGAATTTACTAGGCCCCGCAACGGTCTCGGAGAACGAGAATATATTGATGGACGTCAAGCAGAAATACACGGGTATTACGCACGTTGCGCTAACGGTAAGCGCTTTAGAGGATGCCAAGCAATTTGTGGAACGCGAGGGGATTGCCATCACGGGTTCTTTTAGTTTCGGCGGGATGTCGGCGATCTTTATCCGTGATCCTGATCGGAATGTGATTGAGCTGGATGCTTTTGGGGAAAAAGTTCAAGACGACACGGAAGGTTATTCAGGGCATCTCTAGCGGCGGAGATCAAAAAAAGCACTGGATTGCTTCAGCAATGGTTCGCAAAGACGGAAAAACATTAACAAAAACTCCAAATGCACCACGGGTTAAATTTATTTTGGATTGGGCGAGCAATAACAAGACGAACTCCATTAAATCAATCGATCAGCAAGTGCCGAAATAAGAATTTCAACTAAGGGGGAGCAGTTTTTAAGTGATTCACCACGGATTCACAGCCCATCCTTTTCCGAATTAATATCGGTCTTTGAGGCTATATTTGGTATCATCCCTGCGATTTTATTTAAACAAAAAACGCGACGATGGCTGATTTACTGACTTTAGAAAACCTCCTCACCCTCGGCATGTTGACGATGCTGCAAGCTGTACTGGGCTTTGATAATTTGCTCTATATAACCCTTGAATCGAGGCGTGTAGAAGCGCATCGACAAGTTGAAATAAGGCGGCTGGGCATTGCGCTTGCCGTGATATTGCGGATAGTGCTGCTGTTTGTCGTGATGCGCTTGATTGACCGATTGAGCAATACATTATTCAGTATTCATATCGAAGGTATTATCGAAGGGGTGTTTAATTTCCACGCCTTGATCGTCCTGCTCGGTGGCGTATTTATTATGTACACGGCGCTACGCGAGATCATGCATATGCTGATCGTCGATGAAATTGGTCACGATACGCGCAATAAATCCTCGTTCACCAGCGCTCTGATTAGCATTACCGTCATGACATCGGTGTTCTCGTTTGATTCTATCTTGAGTGCTATTGCCTTAACCGATGTATTTCCCGTCATGGCAGTCGCCATTATTATTGGCGGCATACTGATGGCGGTATTGGCGGATCAAGTCGCGGCGTTCTTGCAGAAAAATCGAATGTACGAAGTCTTAGGTTTGTTTATTCTCTTTATCGTCGGAATTTTATTATTATCTGAAGGCGGGCATTTGGCGCATTTGAAATTTTTCGGTCATGCCATCACGCCGATGAGTACCGCGACTTTTTACTTTGTGATTTTCACCTTGGTGTTGGTGGATGTCGTGCAATCGCGATACGCTAAAAAATTATTGAAATCCAACGGCCACTGATCGAGCTATATCTCAATGGCGGATCAGGACTTACACTTTTCGACAATCTCGCGCGCGATTTTAGTGGCAGCGGGCTTGGTCGTATTGCTGGCAGGGATCAAAGCGGCCAATAGTCTCGTTGCACCCATCCTAATGGCGGTATTTGTTGCGATCATTTTCGCGCCGAGTTTGTTTTGGTTGGAGCGAAAGGGTGTGCCGCATGGCTTGTCCGTGCTGATTGTTTTGACAGTGATCGGACTGATCGGCGCGCTGATTGTGGCCTGGTTGAGTAACTCCTTATCCGAGCTAAGTTCGATTTTGCCGGGTTATAAGGTCAAGCTCGCAGCCCTCTATGAGCAATCCCGGGGCTGGTTATCGACATGGAATATAAAACTTCCCGAGCCGGATATGGTGAGCGCGCTAAATCCCGACAGGATAGTCAAAATGTTTAACAGCCTGCTCAATAGCGTAAGTGGTTTGGTGGGTGATGCTTTGATCGTGTTTATTGCGGTCTTATTTTTGATGGTGGACATGATCCATGTGCCCGACAAACTACGCGCAGTTTTTAATTCGCCCGAGCAAAGCATGCCGCATCTTGTGAAATTCAGTAATACTGTGGTGCGCTATCTCGCTTTGAAGAGCGTAACCAGCGCGATCACAGCGGCTTGCGTCGCGGTATTGCTGTGGTATTTTGATTACGATTTTATTCCACTTTGGGCGGTGCTGGCATTTTTACTCAATTTCATTCCCTATCTTGGCTCGGCCCTAGCAGCGGCAGCGCCCATCGTTATCGGCTTGATTGATCACAGCGGGCTGACCGCCCTGTGGGTCGCGGTCGGATATATTTCGATCAACATTTTAGTGGGGCAAATAGTCGAAACACGATTGATCGGCTCAACCCTTAATCTTTCTTCATTTGTGGTGTTCATTTCGCTTACTTTTTGGGGCTGGATATTGGGCCCTGTCGGCATGTTCTTGTCAATTCCATTGACCATGTTAGTGTTGATCGGCTTGCAAAGTAATCACCGAACGCGTCGTTATGCAACGCTCTTGATGGGAAGCTGATCGGTCTTTTATGAAACGCGCGGTCGTATTGTTAAGCGGTGGCTTAGATTCATCCACGGTGCTGGCAATGGCCCGCGATCAGGCTTACGAGCTCTATGCGCTGTCTTTTAATTATGGTCAACGTCATACTGCTGAGTTGGCGGCTGCACAAACCATTGCCAAGCAATTTTCGGTGGCGGATCATGCCGTGATTGATATTGATCTGCGCCGTTTTGGTGGCTCTGCCCTGACCGACGATATCGACGTGCCCAAAGGTCGCGATATTGATCAAATGGCGGAAGGTATACCTGTCACGTATGTGCCAGCGCGAAATACCCTCTTCTTATCTTACGCACTGGCGTGGGCAGAGGTGCTCGGCGCGGGGCATATTTTTATCGGCGTGAATGCCGTGGATTACAGCGGATATCCTGATTGCCGTCCTGAATTTATAGAATCCTTTGAGCAGATGGCGAAGCTGGCGACCCGAGCAGGAGTAGAAGGTGCATCGCCACTTAAAATTGAAACCCCATTGATATCAATGAGCAAAGCGCGGATTATTCAAACAGGAATCTCGCTCGGGGTAGATTATTCCATGACCAATAGTTGTTACGATCCAAATGATCAGGGCGAGCCTTGCCAGCAATGTGACGCCTGCCAATTGCGCGCTAAAGGCTTTGAAGAAGCAGGCTTGCCTGATCCGCTGTTGCTTAAATTCGCTCACTAGGTCAATAATGAGCACTCCAAGCATCTACACCGTGGCAACGAGGCGTTTTGAAGCGGCCTGTAAAATAGATACACTGGCGGCGGAACATCGTGCTTCCCGCCTACATGGACACGGCTATACGGTTAAGGTTCGGTTGAAGAATTGGGGTATAAAGGAACAAGTCAACGGGGAGGAAGTTGATGTACTTGAAGCTTTGTTAAAGAAAGCGGTTGCTCCGTTGGATCATCAATACTTAAATGATATTGTGGTCAATCCGACGAATGAAAACATTGCGCGCTGGGTACAAGCAGCACTAGGGATCAATGCAGATAAGATTGCGGTTCAAAGCACGCCTTACGAAGGGGTGGATATTGATCGCTCTGGACAGGCTCACGTGTGGCAACAATATAGTTTCGAAGCCGCACATCAGTTGCCCAACGTGGCAAAGGGGCATCAGTGCGGGCGTATGCATGGCCATGGATTTAAAGTGATACTGCATGCTACTCAGCCGCTTGGAAATGCGCCGATGGCAACAGATTTTGAGGAGTTGAGCGCCTTATGGGATTCCGTCGCACCGAGTTTAGAAAATACCTGCTTGAATGACATTAAAGGCTTAGAAAACCCCACCAGTGAGCATTTGTGTTCCTGGCTATGGCAGCGTTTAAAGCCGCAACTTGCGACGCTATCTTTTGTATCAGTGTATGAAACAGCAACGGCAGGTTGTCACTATGATGGTGAAGATTTTCGCATTTGGAAAGATTTTCACTTTGAGTCCGCGCTTAAACTCGAAAAAATGCAAGCGGGCGTGGCGCGTCAGGTCTTGCACGGCCATAGTTACCTTGCCCGGCTACATTTGCAAGCGCCGTTGGATAAAGTATTGGGTTGGACAATTGATTACGGCGATGTGAAATCACGATTTGATCCAATATTGGATCGCTTGGATCATCACACTTTGAATGATCTTAGTGGCTTGGCAAGTCCATCCTGCGCGAATATAGCCCAGTGGATAGGTCAAGAGATTGATCTCGGCTTGCCTGAGTTAGATCGTGTGGATTGTTATGAGCGACCCGGCTGCGGGGCGGTTGTTTCATGGTCGGAAGCGGGGCCTTCTTTACCGATTTAAGCTTTATAGTTTGGCGAAGGCCGCGCTATTTAATTTGGGAAAACCACGACTTCTGGAAATCCCATAATCGTTACACCGAGCAATAAATCTTTATGATGAGGGTGGGTAACGGCAAAGCGTCTTTTCGCGTTGAGTAATGAATGCCCCAAGGTCAGGCCGGTTTTTAGTTCATCGAAAAACAGATCCGCCAAAATGCGTTCCGCATTCGCATCGGTGAGTGTGCTCGTCCCGAGCACTGAGACCGCACCTCGATTACCATTTAATAGGAATTGATCACCCATGCTGGTTTCTAAAGGCTCAACGTTATAGGTATTCCAACAGCCCCATTGGGTGACGACAGTGGGCTGACCAATATTATTTAGAGCGGCCGCATCATCACTGTTGAATAAATCGAAAAATGACAGGCGATCATTGGAGGAATGTCCGGTATAGACAAATAGGCTGGTGCCATTGTTGATTGATTGTGCGATTGAGGAGCGCGCTTGGGCTTCATCGATATAGTCGATATATGCGGTGGTGACGTCCCAGTTTGTGAAGTGTTGATCGATAGCGTTGTTGGCGTCGGCAGTAAAGCTATAGTGTTCAGTGTCGCTATATCGATCGGCGGCGAAGATTGCTTTTTGTCCATAGCTACGAAGCTTGTAGTCCGTGCGTTTTTGAATCAGCGCCCGCAATTGATCTCCTGTCTTGACAGGTAACCGCGCAATGACGACTTCCGGAACATTGTCATCATCGATATCTCCGTACATCGGATCCACTGGGCTGTAGCGGATAATCGAGTCGGTTTGCGTATATAAAGAAGGTATCAAGCTCTCAGCTTGCAAACCCAAATGATTGAGATAGTCATAGGTATCTGCACCCACCAATAGGGCGCGGCGTGTGCCGCGTGTGTATTGATCTTTAATATATTGATGTATTGCATTCGCATCGACGATTCCGCCTGAGTATTGCGTATAAATATCGCGCACATCGACCAGCGTGACACCATTCGATTCGGCAGATAGGCTGGTCACGTAGGCCTCAAGGGCTTGATCTGGCATATCGATAAAATCGGGATGCGAGATCACCAAGGTTTCTGAGTTGTTTTCAATCGCCTGCGCTTGAATGGGTGTGGTGATGGTCGGAAGTTGGAACGCAAGGGGTGTCAGGGCAAAGTACTGCGCGACACCTGGCACACCAGGAAACATCGCCTCGCAAACGGGTGATCCGCTTGAGCAAGCGCCACCCGCAATGAGCTGATCGATAATTTGTACATCACCGTTTTCAGATTGCGCGTAAACTGTGATATCTGGGCTTTCGAAACCACCAATGCGATATTTGGGCCAATGTGATTCGAAGTTTAAGGTGTTGTTACTCGCCACAAATCTGCGCGGATAAGTGACAGAAACGGATTCGATGTTAACCATGTCGAAGACATAGCCTCGATCACCCGGCACCGTAATATTAACTTCAATTGAGTCCGTATTTGATAGATTGGCTAGATCTACAACAGCGTTTTCGGCTTGGATACCCTCGAAGTTTAGGTCACTCACGATCAAATTGTTGACGCTAATTTGAACATGGTGATCGGGATTTTCCGATCCGCCACTTGGCAAGTCGCTAGCCCCCCAAACGCTGACGGCTAGGCTCGGCGCGATCGAAGCAGTCGATTTATTTGGCGTATCGAGTGTGATCGTTTTACTAATGGGTGATTTGTACGACAGCAGTGTGTCGGCAAACCAAGGATCGCCCGTGGGTGATGTCAGGCCGTAATGGTTTTGCGGGGCGTAGGTAACGGTTTGTAAGTAATAAGGCGCGTGAGGACCGCTGGGAATAGGGTTGGAATAATGGCCTATGTTTTTTTGCTCTCCGCCAAAGCTCAATTGATACAAGTTCGTATTGGTATAAAGGGTGTTGACGCTAGAACCGACAAAGCGCAATGAATCATTTGCGTTGAATATGCCATCGCCATCGTCACGTATTTCCAGCGGGATTGAAACTCCCTGACTGCTTAATCCCAGCTGCGTGATTTCGACACCATCAAGATCAATACCAACCGCCAATAAGTCGCTATTGTTAACTTCATATACGCCCGGCGCTTGAATGCTAAAGTCCGCCAAGGCAAAACCAGTGCTCGCATCGGCACTGCTAATGATCGCGCCTAATAGCCATGCGCCCAAGCTAGACAGCGGTCGATTAAGCAGTTGATCTAGATTTCGCTTGTGTGATTTACGCTCACGCAGCTTACGTTGGGTGCGTATGGTTGATTCAGGCTTAGTGGTTTTCGATGCCTGCGGAATGGGCTTACCCGCATTTAATAGTGCGTCGACATTTATTTGCCCGCTAAGCGTTGCGGTGGCACCATGCGCTTGTCCCAGCACAAATGGCCCATGCAAGACTTGCTCACCAAATAGATTGATATCGACCAATACAAATTCGGTCGCGGCTTCGAGCCCCGTCGCAAAGAATGTATAGGTTTGAAGTGTGACTGAATCACCGACGGCCGGAAGAATGTCATCACTCAGCTCATGCCAGCTTCCATCGGTTTTGGCAAACAGCCTAAAACCAATGTTTCCAACTTCGGTTTCGGTTGTCCATTTAAACTCGACGTCACCGATATGATCACCCTTAAACGCTGAGAAGGAGGAGAGCGTGATCGGCGTTGATATATTCGAGCGGTAGCCGAAGTCGCCCGTATCATCAATTGAATTATCCAAAGAAAGAATAACTTGATAACCCTGATCATTCTGACTTTGATTATTTGTTGCGGGGGTGCCATCGGTATGTTGATATCCGCCGGTTAGATTAGTCATGTCTGTGACCACGACGCTATAGGTGCCAAAAGGTAGATCGGTAAAAGTGTAGATTCCGTTAACGTCTGTTGTCGTGACCGCTATGAGCGCACCGAACTCATCGTGTAGTTCAATCGTCGTGCCTTCAAAACGTCGGGTCTCATCGACCGTCAATTCCCCATTTCCGTCCTCATCCTCCCATACGGTTCCAGATATCTGTCCGCCATCGGCGCCTGAATAACCGAAATCTCCGTTTAGGTAGACTGGGTTGATTCCGCTTAGCTGCTCTTCGGTCTCGCCGTCAATACTTGCATCTGGGTCCGACGTGATCTGCCAGCCAGCGCCGCCATTGGGTAGGGTGTTTGATTCAACCACGATACGATAATTCGCCGTGTCGTCTAAACCCGTAAAAATATACTTACCATTTTCGTCGGTCAACTCTGTTCCCACGATGTACTCAACAGGGCCTGAGATATTCCAAAGCGTAACGGTCACATCGCTGATACCTTCGCCACTGTCATAGTTATTGTTAGCATTCATATCAAAAAATACACTGTCCCCAATCACGCCATTGCCGCTGCCAATGCTATTTTCAGCGTAGCCAAAATCTTGGTTGTAGTTATTGGTATTTGTGATAGTTACAACATTTTCGTTGTTACTATCCCCCGGCTGGCCGTTATTAACGCCGTTATTCGGCATGGATGTTTGTTGCATATCGGATAAGACACCATTGATATCTTGAACGACAACTTTATAGTCTGTATTCGCTGCGACACCGATAAACGAATACTGACCATTCGCGTCAGTAAAGACTGTCGAGATCAAGCTTCCGGTGGAGTTGTTATACAGCGCCACGGAGACAGAGCTGATGCCTTGGTCCGAGTTATTAAAAACGCCGTCTTGGTCTATATCCTCAAAAATCCTATCACCCACCATGATTAAATCAGCATTGGATAAGTGATACCCAAAATCCGCATCGTTAAAGCTCTGGTTGGCGCTTAGCGTGACAGTAGTTTCATTGTTCGCAGTGGTAGTGATTCCGTCTTTAACATCTGGGTCACCGAGATCATGCTCGATATAACCCGATGGCGGAAATCCTTGCGTGCTCGCATCAGGGTTCACGACAACGCGGTAATCACCCGCGGGTAGGTTATCGAACAAGTATTCTCCCGCGTCATTTGTTGTAGTTGAAGCAATCAAAGTTACGCCTTGGTAAAGACCAACAGGAACGCCCTCAATGGGGACCTCACCCGGATTGACAATGCCGTCTTGATTTTGATCTGTCCAAATAATATTACCGATTTGGCCGTTGTCGGTGGTGTCGTAGTTATAGCCAAAATCTGCGCTGTCGTGATTTTCACCCGATACAAGGCTGATTAAATCTGAATCATGATCCAAGCCGCCACCTTCGTCGTAAGTTTGAATAACATTGGCGGGTAGAGTGCCAGCGTCCACCACGACATTGTAATCGCCCGGCACCAGTTCATCGAAGTTATAGCGGCCATCACTGCCGGTAATGGTTTGATCAATAAGGTTTAATCCTTGCATCAAATAGACGGTCACATTCGGAATAGGATCTTCGTCAGCGTCTTGTAAGCCGTCACTGTCGGCGTCTAACCATAGTCGATCACCTATCGCCGCTGGCACGAATAAGCCTGCATCGACATCTGTGATCGTGGCGTCGCCAACTAAAATGACGGGCGCGCTAATACCTGTGGTTATGTTCGCGTCGCTGTCGTCCGTATCGATGGCTGCGTCTGCTTCGCTGAAGACATAGCCGTTTGGTTTTACGAACTCCAAAGTGTACTCACCCGGTATGACATCGGTGAATAGATAGTTGCCGCCGATATCTGTCGCTTGAATATCTACCACTGTATTTGATGCGTCAATCAGTTGCACCAATATACCTTCGATCCCCGGCTCGCCGCCGTCTTGAACACCATCTCCATTGATGTCATGCCATACAAAATCGCCTATTTCCCCGCGCGCATTGACAAGGGTGATGGCGCTGTCGGGCAAGGCTTCAGGCAACTCGTTCGTGACCACCGATACGGTATTCGTTAGACTGGTAACGGTATCAATCTCAAGCTGTGAGACGATATAGCTGATGGTGTAGGTCCAAGTCTCGCCCGGTTCAAAGATACCGTTGGCCGTGAGGGTTTCGTTCGGACCAGCAAGTGCGCCATTACTCGCGTCTGGCAGGGTATCGCTAGGGTTAATGCCTGTTAAAGTGACGTTACCCGTGTTGACTAGCGTGATGGTGTAGTCTATTTGGTCTCCGGCAAGGAGAACAGGGTTGGGCCCGCCTGTTTGAGTTTTATCGACGGTATAACTAACGACCTGAGCGATCGGTACTTCGACAGAACCAGAGGATGTTGGAATTTCGTCAGTGACGAGTGTCGCAGTATTGTCGATATCACCATCGCCACCGCCATTCGTGTCCAAATCGGCTTGCGTGAGCAGATAAACCCCCTGATATACCCATGTTTCATCTACATCTATTTCGGTATCGTTGTCGATATCGCCCGAGATAAAGTTAATGTTCGCGTTGGGAATGATGGTGTCGCTTATCGTGATATTTGTTAAATCTAGCAAGCCTATATTTTCAGCCGTGATGGTATAAATAATCAGCTCGCCTGCCAGAGGAGGAGACGAAAGCCCCGCGGTATTGGCGACTTTCGTTACCCGTAGGCCTTTGGGCACGACCATTTGGCTGCCATCATTATTGTCTAAGTTTTCCTCGAACTGCGCATCGCTTGCCGACACGCTGGCACCATTGGTGAAATCCGCGACCGTTAAAGCATAAACAGGCGTTAGCACTGACAAAAATGCCAGTGCTGAAATCCTGAATATTAGGCTAAAACGGTTCATCGTTAACGGTTCAGTTTGGTTGACTGAGCCTATTAAGGTGCGAGTACCGTTGCCGTATATTCGATCGTCACCGATCCGCCCGACAATATAGAATCGATTGTCCACGCTAAGTTCGGTGCGGCACCCGTTTCTGTTACCCCAGCAGCAAGCGGCAGTACAGTCGCTCCATAGGTAAAGCCTGCTGGTAATAAATCGTTTACATCTACATCTGTCGCCTCGTCAGGGCCGGCGTTATCGATTACTAAGGAGAATGTAATAACATCGCCAATATCCGGCGTCATATCATCAACCGTCTTGACGATAGATAGATCAATGCCTTTGTCGTTATTGGTAATAGTACAGGTGACATCTTCCCCTTCATCGAGTGTGACGCTTCCGCCATCGAACGCACCACCGTCGCCGTTAGTACAAGACCACGTGCCCTCTGCGTAAGTAGCGAGATCACTTTCAGACAATGAATAAGCCTCATTAGCGTCGAGGCTGATTGCGGTTGTGGTGTAGGTGGTCGTTGTGCCAATAGTTGACCCACCGTCCCAAGTCAAACTTTGAGAAACGTTGGAAGCATCCTGCACGTCAATTCCAAAGTCAGTGACGACGCCAGTACCACCGTTGTCGTTTTCGACTTCTTTTACGATGATCAGGGTTGGCGCATCATCATCGTTGGTGATGGTACATGCAACATCTTCGCCTTCAGCCAAATTGATCGTTGGCATGGCAGCAAAGGTTCCAGCATTGGCTGATCCCACAATATCACTGGTACAAACAACCTCTGTGAATGTATAACCATCCAATAAAGTCTCACCCAATAAGTAATCCGTATTCGATGTCACACCCGCTACTGTGACACCACTACTAATCGCTGCCCCATCTGCGGTCAATAAGAAATCATCTGGGGCTGCGTTACCACCATTGTCATTGGTTGGGTCTTTTGTCACCACCAAAGTTGGTGCAACATCATCGTTGGTGATGGTACATGCAACATCTTCGCCTTCAGCCAAATTGATCGTTGGCATGGCAGCGAAGGTTCCAGCATTGGCTGATCCCACAATATCACTGGTACAAACAACCTCTGTGAATGTATAACCATCCAATAAAGTCTCACCCAATAAGTAATCCGTATTCGATGTCACACCCGCTACTGTGACACCACTACTAATCGCTGCCCCATCTGCGGTCAATAAGAAATCATCTGGGGCTGCGTTACCACCATTGTCATTGGTTGGGTCTTTTGTCACCACCAAAGTTGGTGCAACATCATCGTTGGTGATGGTACATGCAACATCTTCGCCTTCAGCCAAATTGATCGTTGGCATGGCAGCGAAGGTTCCAGCATTGGCTGATCCCACAATATCACTGGTACAAACAACCTCTGTGAATGTATAACCATCCAATAAAGTCTCACCCAATAAGTAATCCGTATTCGATGTCACACCCGCTACTGTGACACCACTACTAATCGCTGCCCCATCTGCGGTCAATAAGAAATCATCTGGGGCTGCGTTACCACCATTGTCATTGGTTGGGTCTTTTGTCACCACCAAAGTTGGTGCAACATCATCGTTGGTGATGGTACATGCAACATCTTCGCCTTCAGCCAAATTGATCGTTGGCATGGCAGCAAAGGTTCCAGCATTGGCTGATCCCACAATATCACTGGTACAAACAACCTCTGTGAATGTATAACCATCCAATAAAGTCTCACCCAATAAGTAATCCGTATTCGATGTCACACCCGCTACTGTGACACCACTACTAATCGCTGCCCCATCTGCGGTCAATAAGAAATCATCTGGGGCTGCGTTACCACCATTGTCATTGGTTGGGTCTTTTGTCACCACCAAAGTTGGTGCAACATCATCGTTGGTGATGGTACATGCAACATCTTCGCCTTCAGCCAAATTGATCGTTGGCATGGCAGCAAAGGTTCCAGCATTGGCTGATCCCACAATATCACTGGTACAAACAACCTCTGTGAATGTATAACCATCCAATAAAGTCTCACCCAATAAGTAATCCGTATTCGATGTCACACCCGCTACTGTGACACCACTACTAATCGCTGCCCCATCTGCGGTCAATAAGAAATCATCTGGGGCTGCGTTACCACCATTGTCATTGGTTGGGTCTTTTGTCACCACCAAAGTTGGTGCAACATCATCGTTGGTGATGGTACATGCAACATCTTCGCCTTCAGCCAAATTGATCGTTGGCATGGCAGCAAAGGTTCCAGCATTGGCTGATCCCACAATATCACTGGTACAAACAACCTCTGTGAATGTATAACCATCCAATAAAGTCTCACCCAATAAGTAATCCGTATTCGATGTCACACCCGCTACTGTGACACCACTACTAATCGCTGCCCCATCTGCGGTCAATAAGAAATCATCTGGGGCTGCGTTACCACCATTGTCATTGGTTGGGTCTTTTGTCACCACCAAAGTTGGTGCAACATCATCGTTGGTGATGGTACATGCAACATCTTCGCCTTCAGCCAAATTGATCGTTGGCATGGCAGCGAAGGTTCCAGCATTGGCTGATCCCACAATATCACTGGTACAAACAACCTCTGTGAATGTATAACCATCCAATAAAGTCTCACCCAATAAGTAATCCGTATTCGATGTCACACCCGCTACTGTGACACCACTACTAATCGCTGCCCCATCTGCGGTCAATAAGAAATCATCTGGGGCTGCGTTACCACCATTGTCATTGGTTGGGTCTTTTGTCACCACCAAAGTTGGTGCAACATCATCGTTAATAATCGTACATACAGCTTGTTGACCAAAGGCTAGAGAGAGTGAGCCTGTGTCAAATGCGCTATTGTTGAGGGTGCCCGCGTCGCAATTCCACGTACCTTCGGAATAGCCAGCAATATCTGCTTCGGTTAGGCTATAAGTTCCAGGAACAAGGTAGAGGGTATCAGCGGTATAAGTCGTGATATCACCAGCGGGTACGCCGGCGTCAAATGTTAGTGCGCCCGCATTTGTATTTACATTGAAATCTGTCAATACTGCGTCACCACCATTATCATTAACCACCTGTTTTACGATTATCAGTTCCGCATTCGGCGTCACTTGCACGTCGTCAGTATTATTTGCGGTATTAACCTCAAATTGATCCACTGATGCCGTGACAGTCGCTGCGTTCAGGTAGTCGGATAGCTCCAAGGCTGAGACATTCATCGATATTCCGTAAATCAAACTCGGAATTATCCAGACTGTCAGACGGGATTCGGACCACCATTGATGGATGGCGCGTGTTTTGTGGATTAAGTGCTT
>CBDBQB010000015.1:0-74775 GCA_965209105.1 Candidatus Poriferihabitaceae bacterium
TTTGCCATCATTATCGTCATGATGGGTGCCAAAATGGTGCCGCAAGGACAGGAGTTCACCGTTGAACGCATCGGCCGATATACTAAAACATTGACGCCGGGTTTTCATGTGATTCTGCCGGTGATCGACCGAATTGGCGCGAAGCTTAATATGATGGAGCAGGTCAGCGATGTGCCTTCTCAAGAAATCATCACGCGTGATAACGCCATGGTGCAAGTCGATGGTGTGGTTTTTTTCCAGATCATCGATGCGGCTAAAGCAGCTTACGAAATCACTAATCTAGACCGCGCGATTCTAAATATCACCATGACCAATATTCGTACGGTCATGGGCTCGATGGATTTAGATGAACTGCTCTCTCAACGCGAAAGAATCAATGCCAATTTATTATCGGTGGTTGATGAGGCAGCGCAAAGTTGGGGCGTTAAAATTACCCGAATTGAGATTAAAGATATCACGCCGCCGCAAGATTTAGTCGCGTCAATGGCGCGTCAAATGAAGGCAGAAAGAGAAAAACGTGCAACAATATTAGAAGCCTCAGGCGAACGCGAGGCCGATATCCTGCGCGCAGAAGGCTCTAAACAGGCGCAAATACTTGAGGCTGAAGGTGAACGCGAAGCATCGTTCCGAGAGGCCGAGGCGCGAGAACGATTGGCTGAAGCGGAAGCTAACGCCACAACGATGGTCTCCGATGCCATCGGCGCAGGCGATGTGCAGGCGATTAACTACTTCATCGCGCAAAAATATACCGAAGCACTCAAGGAAATTGGCACGTCAGACAATCAAAAAATCATTATGTTACCCATGGAAGTCACCAGCTTGATCGGCTCTTTGGCAGGTATTTCAGAAGTTGTAAAGGGCATTACAGGCGATACCAAGGAAACAAAGAAAGGAGATGCCTAATGTTTGGCATTGAAGCACTCGAATATTGGCATTGGTGGATACTCGCGGTTGCCTTGTTTATCTTAGAGGTTTTCTCACCGGCCGCATTTTTCATTTGGATTGGTTTTGCGGCGGGTATCGTTGGCTTTTTAATGTTGCTTATCGACATGAGTTGGCAAACCCAAATATGGATATTCGCTATCTTGAGTGTTGTGAGCGTTGTCTTGGGGCGCGCTTGGTTTAAGCGTAACCCGATTGCGAGTGACAAACCTCATTTAAATCGACGTGGGCAAGAACTGGTCGGCAGGGTATTTACCGTGGAGCAAGCCATTATCAATGGTGCTGGGAGAATTCGCGTGGGAGAAACGACATGGAAGGCGCGCGGTGCCGACGTCGCGGTTGGCGCGAAAGTGAAGGTTGTGGGAATAGATTCTGCTGTGCTACAAGTTGAGCCTGTGAGCTAAATAGAGCTTAAGGTATCCAACGGCCATCGCGCCTGGACGGCGAAACCAAGATCTTCTAAAGCGTTTTTTGCTTCAATGTCGGATTGCGTTTGCAATCGGCAATACCCCGCGTAAGCAATCATTGCACCGTTATCGGTGCAAAATTCAAACCTTGGATAGTAAGCGCGAATATTAAGATTGGTTGTTAGCTGCTGAAGCTTCTCGCGTAATACCTTGTTTGCGCCCACTCCGCCGGCGACCACCAAGCGTTGATACCCTGTTTGTTCCAGCGCGCGTTCACATTTAATACTTAATGTGTCGGTGACGGCGTCTTCAAAGGCAAAGGCAATATCCGCAATCGTTTGATCGTCTAAAGATTGTTTTTGCGCGGTTGTCAGTGCAAAGGTTTTTAAGCCACTAAAGCTAAGGTCTAAGCCCGGGCGATTGGTCATTGGACGCGGAAAGGTAAAGCGATCTTTATTTCCTTTAAGGGCCGCCCTAGCAATTGACGGGCCGCCGGGGTAGGGCAAGCCCAGCATCTTAGCCGTTTTATCAAAGGCTTCACCCGCCGCATCATCGAGCGTTTGGCCGAGTATTGCATATTGCCCTAGCTGTTTAACATCAACGATTAGAGTATGCCCACCGGAGACTAGCAATGCCAGAAATGGAAACTCTGGCGCCTCTTCTTCGAGCATCGGTGCAAGCAAATGCCCTTCCATGTGATGCACGCCAATAGAGGGGATGCCCCATGCGTAGGCCAATGATTTTCCGACGGAAGCACCGACTAGCAAAGCCCCCGCTAAACCTGGGCCTTGTGTGTAGGCGATTGCATCCGGTTGCTTGCCTTTGTTTGCGGAGTCGTCAATCAGATGCTCAATTAAGGGAATAAGGCTACGAATATGATCGCGCGCGGCCAATTCAGGCACCACGCCCCCATAGCGTTGATGGGTGTCGATTTGTGACGCGAGTTTATGCGCAATCAATCCATGATCGCCATCATAAAGCGCTACGCCGGTATCATCGCAAGAGCTTTCAATGCCAAGGACTAACATGGCTTAGATTTGTGGGGTGTGCCCAGCCTAAAAACAGCCCGCTGAGAGAACTTATGGGTGGGTTGGCGGATATCTGTGCGACAAGGTTTAACAATGGATTTCCGCGTTGCTGCGTGCTTCGCCATGACAGAATGTTGGCGTTGTGCACTAGGCTTGCTAGATAGATTCAACGTAAAAGCCGAATTCTTCGCGTTTTAGATCCGCGAAATAGTAACGTAAACTGCGCTCAATCATTGGGAATGCGATGTCATCCCAAGGAATATCGTCTTCCGAGAATAGTGCGGTTTCCAAACTTTCACTACCCGGGCTAAAGGCGTGCTCGCCCGTTAGATCAGCCCGAAATAGCATATACACCTGACTTATTTTTGGAATACTGAAAACGGTATAGAGCGTCATATTCTCAAGTTCCGCTTGCGCCTCTTCACGTGTTTCACGCGCTGCGCCTTGTTCAATCGATTCACTGTTTTCCATAAAACCAGCCGGCAGCGTCCAAAGTCCGTAGCGCGGTTCAATGGCACGCTTGCAAAGCAACACTTGGTCTTTCCAAACGGGTAAGCTGCCCGCGACAATTTTGGGGTTTTGATAATGAATCGTGCTGCATTTGGAGCACACAGCGCGCGCTCGATTATCGCCATCAGGTATCCGGTTCGTCGTTTTCTCACCGCAGGACGGGCAATAATTAATAGCAGGGATGGGCATGAGGTTTGATACGCGGTGAAGAGGCGAAAATATTTAGCTTGGGCACAGCATCTGGTAACATTCCGATGAGATTATAACGATTCTAAGGTAAATTCTAGAGCATGCCAGCAAAAACAGTTTTGATTACCGGCAATAGCACGGGACTAGGCCGGGCATTGACTGAGGTCTATTTGTCCATGGGTGCACAAGTATACGGATTTAGCCGGTCTGCTTGTGATCTGGCGCACACTAATCTGCATGACGCAAAGCTTGATCTAGCAAATTTGGAAGCGTTGAGTCAAGCCTTAAACGCGCTCCTGAAAGGCGCAAATAAATTTGATTTAGTCTTATTGAATGCGGGAGTGCTGGGGGAAATTAAACCCATCCATCAGCTCGATTTGAACGAACTTGGTCACGTGATGGATATCAACGTATGGTCGAATAAAATATTGCTCGATTATTTATATCAAAGCAAGGTAGAGCTGAACCAAGTTGTGGCGATATCCTCCGGCGCTGCAGTCAATGGCAATAAAGGCTGGGGCGCCTATTCGCTGTCAAAAGCGAGCCTCAACATGCTCATCAAATTATATGCGGCAGAATACGAAAACACACATTTTATATCTTTGGCACCGGGCTTGGTGGATACGCGGATGCAGGATCTATTGTGTGATCAAAGTATCGTCGATGAAACTGTGTTTCCGTCAGTTGCGAAACTACGTGCGGCGCGAGGCACTGAGGCGATGCCTGGCCCGACACAAGCGGCAGAAAATATTACGCGGGTTTTGGCTAAGCTTAAGCAAGAGTGCGCCAGTGGGGAGTTTGTCGATATGCGCAATATATAGATCAGCATATTATGGTGGTTTATGAAATCGAGGGGTTTCCCGCGCTTGAAACCGCTTCCAGCGATGGTTTGCTGGCGGCCGGCGGCGATCTTAGTCCCGAACGCCTTGAACTTGCCTATCGCTCGGGCATCTTTCCATGGTTTGAAGCAGGACAGCCTATTTTATGGTGGTCGCCCGATCCCCGGTGCGTGCTATATCCTCGCGCGTTTAAAACCAGTCGAAGTTTGAAGAAAGCGATCGCAAAGGCAGATTTTTGCGCCACCGTAGATCAACAATTCGAAGGGGTTGTTAAAGCTTGTGCTGAGCCACGCGACGGTCAGCAGGGAACCTGGATCACACCGGAGATGTGTGCTGCTTACTGTCGACTGCACGAACTAGGATACGCCCATTCATTGGAAGTTTGGCAGGGAAATCAGCTCGTGGGAGGCATTTACGGCGTGGCACTTGGAAAGATATTTTATGGCGAAAGCATGTTCAGCCACGTCAGCAATGCTTCAAAATATGCGCTAAAATGCTTGACTGAGATGTTAGATAGAAAACAATACAGGCTCTTGGATTGTCAGGTCGAATCAAACCATCTGCTCAGCTTAGGCGCGCAGACGATTCCTCGCGCGCAGTTTATTGATGAGATGAACGCAGCCCTAGAGCTACCACAAGCAAACGGAAAATGGAAAGATGTCCTCTAGCATAGAATTCCCAACCCTTTACTTGTCTGCGCCGCACGAATGCCCCTACTTACCGGATGAATCGGCATCGAGTTTGTTGATTGATCCGGCTTCTCCAGTGAAAGATCAACTATTTAGTGTGGCGATAGAATCAGGGTTTCGGCGTAGCGGAGAGACGGTTTATCGACCCCACTGCGTCAGATGTCAGGCCTGTAAGTCGGTGAAGATAGATGTACGCGGTATGCGATTAAATCGGTCTCAGCGACGCACACTGAAGCGCAATGAAGACATTAGCGTGCATTTTGTGGAACCCATTTTCGATGAGCACCATTTTCAACTATTTTGTCGTTATCAGGCATGGAAGCATCCCGGGGATTCTATGGATCACGGTGATCGGCTGAAATACGAAGACTCACTGATTAAATCGTCCGTTCAATCGGCCTTGATGGAGTTCCGTATCGATCAACAAACGGTTGCGGTATCCATCATTGATATGGCGGCCAAAGGGATTTCTGCGGTGTATACTTTTTTTGAACCCGAGCATGCTGATCGTAGCTTGGGGCGGTTCGCCGTCTTATCCATGGTGCAAAAGGCGCGAGAATTAGAGCTACCCTTTGTGTATTTAGGCTACTGGATAGATAATTGCCAAAAGATGAGCTATAAAGCCGAGTATCGACCATTGCTTGTTTATAGTGGCAGTGAATGGGTCGATTTTCATGAAAATTTTAAGGGGGGTTCTGTTCCAGAATGACCTTGGCTAGTGATGTTCTATCGGCCTTGGGACTTTAATTTACCAGATATGCCCCGATAAACAGGGGGAACAGCGGTTTTTGCCATAATATTGGCTTAAATTTGCTCCCCGGCACGTTCTGTCCTACACTCCGTGCCCTTAATTTACATGAGGTTAGATGCCAACGTGGCGAAAGAAGAACATATTGAAATGGAAGGCACGGTCATCGATGCCATGCCGAACACGACTTTTAAAGTCAAGCTAGAGAATGGCCACGAAGTGGTCGCACATATTTCTGGAAAAATGCGCAAGCATTACATCAAAATCCTGCGCGGCGACAGTGTCACCGTTCAGCTTACCCCGTATGACTTAAGCAAAGGCCGCATTACCTTCCGCGCTAAATAAACCCCCGTTTTCCGTTGTTGTATGGATTTGCCTATATAACAGCGTTCAATTCCCTTTTGCATTCCCAATGCAGCCCTTGACTACAAAGGGATCGCTATAAAAAAACCCCGCAAATGCGAGGCCTTTATTATCTCGTATAACAGCGCTGGTTTATTTTATTTTCGCTTCCTTATACATCACATGCGCACGTGCTTTGGGATCGAATTTCTTGATCTCCATTTTTTCAGTCATCGTACGTTTGTTCTTAGTGGTGGTGTAGTAGTGCCCCGTTCCAGCGGATGAAACTAATTTAATTTTTTCTCGCATGATAGGCCTCTTAAATTTTAATGCCGCGCATTTGCATATCCGCTAAAACAGCGTCAATACCGTTTTTATCGATGGTGCGCAAACCTTGGTTTGATACACGCAAGCGTACCCAACGATTCTGGCTTTCAACCCAGAACTTCTTGTAGTGTAAGTTGGGTAAAAACGTACGGCGCGTTTTATTGTGCGCATGAGAAACATTATTTCCCACCATGGTTTTTTTGCCGGTGACCTGACAGACTCTAGACATATTGTTACCTTATACGCTACTCGATGAGTAGTATTCAGAACTGGAGCGCGTTTATACCAAAAAAACGACAAAATAGGTAGGGATAATTCGCCAAGCGAACAAAAATATTTGTATTTGTTAACGCAATACCCACTTGGTGATTATCTGACCAGGCTCTTTATTGTTTTGAGCAAATCTGGCTTAATGGACTTTCCAATGGGGATGAAAAACAGCCGATGAGCACGATCTTAAATACCTTTAGCGTTAACGAATGGATTCTAGTGGTATTGATATATATTTGGTCGGGTTTTGTTCGCAGCGGTTTGGGTTTTGGTGGCGCTGCACTGGCTTTGCCTTTTATGCTTTTGCTTCGCCCCGACCCTTTATTTTGGCTTCCAATCATTGGGCTACATTTATTGCTTTTTACCACGATCACCGTCATTGGGCGACTATCAAATATCGATTGGGCTTATCTACTGAGCTCAATGAAATTTATGATTGGGCCTAAGTTGATTGGCGTATTGGGCTTGGTTGTTTTACCGCAGAAAATTCTCCTATCAATTGTTTACAGCATTATTCTTGCCTATGCGATGAGTCAGCTGTTTAGTGTAAAGCTGGTGGGTAAAGGTAAATTGGCAGAAAGGACGTTTTTAATGCTGGGTGGATATGCGAGCGGGACTTCCTTGGTTGGGGCGCCCCTTATTGTTGCTGCCTATAGTGAGCATGTTGCCAAAAATCAACTGCGTGACACCTTATTCGCGCTTTGGTTTATTATGGTCTGCATCAAAATGACGACCCTCGTTATGCTGGATGTACCTTTGCAATGGCAGTATGGCTTGTTGTTATTACCGGCAGCGGGTATAGGTCATGTGTTAGGGCTTCGTATGCATGAATTTCTAGTGAGTGGCGATGACACCCAGTTCCGTCGAGCATTGGGGTTTGGGCTTAGCTGTGTGGCGGTGGTCGGCATTATTGACCTTATACTAAGCTGATTATGCGCGTATCCAATCCCGTAAGACTCCTCTCACGCCTACACGCTTCGGAGTATCTATCGCAAATATTAGCCAGCCATCCTGATTTAATGTCTTATGCGATGGAGGAGCAGCCCGTACAGGAAGCCATGCTGCGGACTGAAATTAATTGTTTGGAGCAAAAAAATGATTTAAGCGCTGATCAAACCGAGTTGCGCGGCAAAATGTTGCGTTGGGCAAAACAAAGGTTTTCATTGCTTTGGTCGATGGCCGATCTAAGCGGTACCTTAGACTTTCAAACCTTAAGCGTCTTGCAAAGCCGTTTTGCGGAGAAGACCATCGAATCCGCCTTTGATATTGCTTGGCACAGCGAGCAAACGCTAAAATTATTTCCTGATGCAAGAAAGACTCTGCCGACAGAAGCAGGAATCTTTATTTTAGGCTTGGGAAAACTCGGCGGAAACGATTTAAACTTTTCCAGTGACGTCGATTTAATCGCGTTTTTCGATAAGGACTTACTTAAGGTCGCACCTATGCATGGCGTTTCACATGCTGTTTCGACCTGTTTAACGCAAATGAGTAAAATTTTGTCGGAGCCAACCAAGGACGGCTTTGTCTGGCGGGTAGATTGGCGTCTTCGACCGCATGCTTCCTTGCGAAGCTTAAGCATGATCTCGGAAAAGGCGCTGGGCTTTTATCACTATCATGCGCGTCCTTGGCATCGACTGGCAATGCTCAAGGCCCGACCAATCGCAGGTAACAAAAAGCTGGCGAAAGAATTTTTAGCGGATTTGTATCCTTTCTTATGGCGCCATGACTTGGACTACCGAGCGATCGATGATATTGCCCAGCTAAAACTAAAAATCAACGATGAACATCCCGCGCTCGCGGCGCAGCGCTCTAACAAAGAGAAAGAAATTGAGTTGGGGCAGGGTTTTAACCTTAAATTGGGTCACGGCGGTATTCGAGAAATCGAATTCATCGCCAATACGCTACAGCTGATTTGGGGAGGGCGAAAACCAGCCCTAAGAGTCAGCAATACGCTTGCAGCGCTGCGCGCGATAGAGCAAGAGGCATTGCTAGACCCCCTGCAGGTAGATCAGCTTAGCAGCGCCTATATTTTTCTGCGCAAGGCGGAAAATAGGTTGCAGATGATGGAGAATCAGCAGGCCTATTATTTGCCTGCTAAAAGTGCCCGGATTGCCCAATATTTGACGCTATATGGGCGAGAGGATTGGCCCGAGTTTAATCGGTTGTTGAGTGAACATAGAGCCAAGGTAACGGCCATATTCGAAGATTTCTTTGAAGATGAAAGGGATTCAATCGCACAGTCCAATACCTATGTTTGGCAGCAAGTGAAACTTTCTGATACCGCTAAGATGATAGTGGATATTTGGCAGGAAGGGTTTCAGCCTTATGGTGTGTCGGCCGGGCAGGCACATTTATTCGAGCCCTTGCTCAATTCATTATCGGATGAAATAAAGCGTAGTGGCTGTGCGCTGGATACAGCCGTCAAAGCGATTGATGAGTACTTCAAGCGCTTACCGCCGGGGGGGCAATATTTTCGCTTGTTAAGGGATTATCCATGGCTGCTACAAAAAGTCATTGCACCCTTGCTGCTGTCGCCCACAATGGCGAATTTGTTGACGCAATCGCCGCATATCATCGACCGATTTCTGGAAGAGTCGTCAGGCGAAGCAGCCGCGCTCGATACGACGATAGTATTTGCTAGCGATGATTATGAAACGCGTTTGCAGAACCTTAGGCGTTTAACCAATGAAGAATTGTATCTTCGGTATAGCCAATACTTTGAAGGAAAATTCACGCCAGAAAATTTTCAACAATCCCTGAGTCATCTCGCAGAACAGCTGTTAGCTGCAGCCCTTAAAATCGCCTGCGATGAAATGGCTTTAACAAAGCCGCCCATCGCGGTGATTGGTTTTGGCAAGCTGGGCACGGCGGGCATGATGCCAAAATCTGACTTGGACTTGGTCTACCTGTGCCAGTCGATCGATGACCATGTACTGGCGAGCAACTTTGCGACTAAGCTCAACACCATTATCAACACACCAATGCGAGAAGGGAGAGTCTATGAGTTAGACACGCGCTTGCGTCCATCAGGACGCTCAGGCTCTGTCACGATTAGCGTGGATTCATACCGGCATCATCAGCATGATCGGGCGCTTACTTGGTCTCATTTAGCATTGGTGCCGGCTAAATTTGTTGCCGGTGATGTGAAAATTGGTGAACAATTTCATCTCATTAAGGCAGAGATTTTGAGCAGACCCCGTGAACTGCACCAATTTAAGATGGATTGCGCAAAAATGTTACAACGCGTTAGAAAACAGCGTATCGTGACAGTGGCGACTGATCAATTTAACGTGAAGTTGCGCCCCGGCGGCCTGTTCGAGTTGGAGTATTTACTCTATTGTTTGATCATCGTAGATAGCATGGCGCAACCCGATAACGCAGCGCTTGGCTTCAACGCTATGCTTGATGCAATGGTGAAACAACGCGATGATGGCTTGGGTGAGGCGCTCGAATTCTTGCGAGTCCTGCAGCTGGAAATTCGTTTATTTGGGCATGACGATGTAAAATTCACGGAGTTGCCAGCGCCTATATTAGAGCATGTGCTCAATGCCACGTCTTGCACCACGCTTGAGGCACTGATTCATAAAATCGAAAAGTCTGTTGCGTTGACGACTGAAGCCTTAGATCAATTCTTTAGTAACGTGGATTGGGAGTCGCTGGGAGACTGGAGGGAGTCTCAGATTCATTGGTTAAAAGAACTGGAAATTGACTAAAATAATGCGATTCAGATAAAAATATTGCTTTGAGTTGTGTATCGTCATCAGCTGAATAATGCGAAGCTTTTTGAGAAGTGAATTGATAATTGGGCAGGTCTGAAATAAGGTAGCGCTCTAGACGAAAACAGAACGCGTAGCCATGGCATCAAAAAAACCAATCGATCACAATAAACTTGACCAAATCGTGGCCAAGGCACATGGACAAAGTGTCGAGCGCGATCAGGGATATCGCGAAAAGTCTCTCAAAATGTACCCTTGGGTATGTGGTCGATGCGCACGCAGTTTTACGCGCGAAAATTTAAGCGAGCTAACCGTGCATCATCGAGATCACAATCACGATAATAACCCTTCTGATGGAAGTAACTGGGAGTTATTATGCGTGTATTGCCATGACAATGAACACTCTAAACAAGAAGAGATGATCGCAGCTGCCGGTCGATCTAGCGTGAAAGAGAATCAAAGTGGTGTTAGCACTCATCAACCCTTTGCTGATCTCAAATCTATGTTGAGAAATGCTAAGTAAGCACCTGTGGCGACTCACTATTTCAGATAATCATTTAGTTTCTACAAACATAATTTCTGATTTCGTATCAGTAAAGCTAAATAGTTCCGGACATTAATCTACCTTACTCGCATCAACGATTGAGACAAACTTTCGGGTAAGACAATACTGGACAAACTGCGGGGCTTGTTTCTAATACTTAGATGTCGAATTCCTCTCCAGCTGAAAAGCAGGTCCATTGAGCAGTGGTGCTCTGAAAGTTATTGTCAGAGGTATTGCGTTAGTGTATCTTCCCGCGACTATAATTACACTAAGGAACCATACAAATCATGCTTACACACTCACACTCATATAGCCCGCGAACATTTTTGATCGCCATCGGCGTAACGCTGACTCTAGCCGTTGCTGGATACAGCGACCTCAAGGCTGACAGCCACAAACCAGCCGACTCGTCGACCATGGAAGCTCAGGATGCCCGTACTGACTCTCTGACGATTGCCATCACGGGGTATGAGAACAATTTGACACCGCTGACAATTTCGTTCGGCTCGTTCCCGCTCACTCACGATTTGGTAAATATGGTTTACGACACACTCTTTTGGTCGACAGCACGCGACAATCCAGATCCTTGGCTAGCCGAAAGCGCCGAACCATCTGAAGACGGAATGGTTTGGACTGTGAATTTACGCGATGGTGTCGTTTGGCATGATGGTGAGGCATTTACCTCAGAAGATGTCGCCTTCACCTTCGATTACTACAAGAGTTTCAGCCGGGGTCGTTACGCCCACCACGTGAGCGAGGCACCTGTGTACGACCATGCTGAGATCGTTGACCCCCTAACCGTGAAGTTGTTCTTTAACAATCCTGTTTCGGTATTCCGGAGCATTCCTGGCGGTGACTTACCAATTTTGCCGGAACATATCTGGGCGTCGATAGAAAAACCAGGGTCCGCCAAAAAGATGCTTCCGATCGGCACTGGTCCTTACAAGATGAAGGAGATGGTGGCCGATCAGAGCTACGTGCTCGCGGCGAATGACGACTATTTCCTCGGCCAGCCGCGCGTAGCGGAACTGGTGCTCAACGTGGTTCCAAACCCTGCGACCGCGTTCGCTGCTCTCCGGACTGGCCAGGTAGCACTAGCAGCCGGCCGCAACGTTCCTGGAGAATTGTTGTCTGAATTCGAGTCGCTTGACGACATCGAGGTGGTTCGCGGCTCCCGCTTTGAGTCTCTCCACCTCTACATCAACACACAGAAAGCGCCATTGTCTGATCCTGAGTTGCGACGGGCGATTGATATGGCAATCGATGATCAAGCAGTCGTCGACACGATTCTGCAGGGGCTCGGTTCAATCGGTCGACCGAGCTTCACACACCCTGATTCCCCATGGGCACTTCCCGACGGAGATCCTGCTGCGACAGCCCGATTCGACGTGGCTGGCGCCAATGCAATTCTTGATGCCGCCGGTTATGTCGATTCAGACGATGACGGTATACGCGAAACACCAGACGGAGAGCCGCTCAATTTCGCAATCATGGGTTCGGCGAACGAACCGCAAGATCTGCGCACAGCGCAGCTCGTTGCCCAACAGGTTAAAAAAGCCGGCATTAAAATGAGTGTGCTTGGCCTAGACCCAGCAACGGTAAGACAGCGCCGCAAACCCGGTAAGGACGGAAGTCCAGCACCCTATGATCTCCGTATCGGCAGTCTCGATAGCCATGCGCACGCTGACCCCGACGGTTTGTTGTATTTCTTCCATTCACCCGGGAAGGGATTCGGTAAGGTCATCACTGGATACGCCAATGCGGAGTTCGACGCTATCATCGACAAAGCCTCAGCCACTGGCGACAACGCCGTGCGTAAGGAGATCCTGGCTGATGCACAAACAAAATTAGCCGAAGACGCGCCTATTATCACGCTTGCTTACATTGAAGGCGTCTATGCGTTCCGCCCGGATATGTATAAGCACTGGGTCTCCGACACAGGTCACGGACTCTTCAACAAACGATCCTTCCTTCCCGGCCAGTAGCGGGGCCCATAGGGCGTGCGCAGTTTTATAGCACGCCGGGTATTGCAGTATGCCCTCGTCTTGTTGGGGGCGATCGTAATCAACTTTGCCTTGCCAAGGATGGCTCCAGGAAGCGTTATCGACTTTCTGGTGCCTCCCGCGGAAGTTGGCAGTCTCACAGCGGAACAACGACAAGAAATCCTTGACGAGTACGATCTGGGCGGGTCCATTCCTGAGCAGTTCGTGAGCTATATTTCGGGGCTTCCAAAAGGACGCTTAGGCGTCTCTGTAATATATGGTCGGCCAGTGGAGGACCTCCTCCTAGAGCGGTTGCCGTGGACCTTGCTACTGGTGGGTTCAGCACTGGTGTTGTCGGTGGTGATCGGAACGGCACTCGGTTTCATGTCGGGCTGGCGACGCGGAACGCGCGCTGATGCAGGGATACTCTCGGGGGTGATGTTTGTACAATCCATGCCCGCCTTCTTCGTCGCGATGCTACTGGTCTTGTTGTTTTCAGTGCAGTTGGGTTGGTTTCCGGTTTACGGAGCGGTGTCGGCGACGGTTGAGCCGGGATGGGATCAGATAGTGTCGATTGCGCAGCGATTGGTCATGCCGCTTATCACCTTGACGGCTGCCTCCATCGGCGGGATCTATCTGGTCGCGCGCCCGGCCATTGTGGCCGAGACGCGTGAGGATTACGTTGTCATGGCTGCCGCAAAAGGACTCAGTGCGCGCGCTGTGAGGCGCCATGCCCAACGCAACGCCTTTATCCCAATCTCCACGGTCGCGCTGATCGGCCTCGGCGACATCGTCGGCGGAGCGACCGTAGTCGAGACGGTTTTCGCCTATCCGGGTATCGGTCGATTGATATTTGATAGTGTTATACGCCGTGACTATCCAGTATTGCAAGGCGCATTCTTTGTGCTGGCCGTGACGGTAATTTTGGCAAACTTCATTGCCGACCTTCTCTATCCGCTGCTCGATCCGCGGGTAAGACGCGCGAAAGCAATCCTTGAGAATCCTGAGTGACCGAGGCGACAACGGTCAGCGATGTCGTTCGCGCCTCGCGGCCCCGTTCGCATAGGTCGGGAGGGCGTCGACAGGTGTTCTGGCTTGGCTGGCTGGGTGTGGCCCTGCTGCTGATCATGATTTTGGCCGCAGTATTCGCACCTCTTATTACATCGTCCGATCCGGATTTCATCGGCGACCTGCCACATCTGGGGCCGTCAGGAGATCATTGGCTCGGCACCAACGACCTCGGGCAGGATATTTTCACAAGGCTGATATACGGATCTCGGCTCTCGCTATCGATCGGGGTTCTTGCGGGGCTACTGGCTAGTGGTGTGGGCATTGTTGCCGGGCTCGCCGCTGGTTACTATAAGGGTGTAACGGAAATGGTGATCATGCGAGCCGTCGATCTGACGCTCTCCTTACCCTTCATTCCGCTTGTCATCGTTCTGGTGGCCTTCTTTGGCCGGGGCTTGTGGATTACTGTGGTGGCAATCGCAGTACTGCTTTGGGCGCGACCCGCTCGTATCGTACGGTCGCAAGTGCTCAAGGTGAGCGCATTTCAGCACGTTGATGCCTCACGCGCGATGGGCAGTACCTCACTGCGAACAATTTACCGGCATGTGCTACCCAGAACCTGGCCGTTAGCAGTTGCCCAATTCGTCTACGCGGCAAACATTGCAATATTGATCGAGGCATCTCTGGCGTTTCTGGGTCTGGGTGATCCCGAGCGCGTGAGCTGGGGAACCATGTTGTTCTTTGCAAACTCCGCAAATGCTATGTTGACTCAGGCTTGGCAATGGTGGGTGCTCCCGCCAGGGTTGGCACTAACCGCATCGGTGGTTGGTTTCGCTTTTGTGGGTGTGGCGCTTGAGCAATGGGGCGATCGACGGCTATCGGAGTCGCCATCGGCCTCCGTTTCAACCCGCCGGTCGAAGCGCCCAGTGGCTCGAGAGCTTAGCGCCGGCTCCTCAATCGACACAAAAGGATCGGCGCTATCGGTTCGCGATTTACGCGTAGTGTACAATGCCCTCGAAGGCGACTTATATGCGGTTGATGGCGTTAACTTTGACATCGGCGAGCGAAAAATCGTCGGGCTAGTGGGTGAGTCTGGATGTGGTAAGACGACCCTGGCAATGTCGTTGGTCGGCTTGATTCCAGCGCCGGGTGTTGTGGTCGGCGGTTCAATCCTCGTGGCTGGCCGTGATTTGGCTGCAGCGACTCCTCGGGAGCTGGAGACAATCCGAGGTCGTTCGATCAGCTTGATACCGCAAAGCTCGATGAACGCGCTGAATCCTGCCTATACCGTTCATCGCCAGTTGACCGAGACGGCCGAATTGACCATGCCGAAGAAGCAGGCTTTGGATAGGGCCGACGAAATGTTTGACCTGGTGGGCCTCGCTGCCTCCCATCACCGTTCTTTTCCTCATCAACTAAGCGGGGGTATGCGCCAGCGGGTCGTGATCGCGATGGCCGTGATCAACAACCCCCAGCTCCTGATCGCTGACGAACCTCTCACCGGCCTTGATGTGCTTACCCAAGAGCGAATCGTGGACCTTTTCTTAAAGCTTCGGGAACATCTAGGCGTCGCCATCCTTCTCGTCTCGCACGATCTTCCGCTCGTGGGTCAGGTTTCGGACGAGCTGCTAGTGATGTATGCGGGACAGATCATCGAAAGCGGTGCTGCAAACGATGTTATATCAAACCCTGCTCACCCTTACACCCAGGAACTGTTGAAAGCATTTCCTACTCTGTATGGTCCCCGTGGTGATCTAACCACCTTGCCTGGGCAGCCCCCTGATCTTCGCATGCCCCCGTCTGGTTGCCGCTTCCATCCGCGCTGCCCCCAGACCATAGAGGTCTGCGCTACAAAAGTTCCCGAGCAAACAACAATGGCGGACAATCACAAGGCCCGCTGCTTGCTACTGCAATGACGACTGGCGACGTTCGGATCGAATTCATCAATGTGACCAAGACGTTCCAGGTTAGTGCGCGCTCCCTGGTTTCGGCTCACGCCACTTTCGACGCGGTAAAGGGTGTTTCAATCTCGGTGTCAGCAGGGGAAATACTGGGTCTGGTTGGCGAAAGTGGCGCGGGTAAAACCACGGTTGGCCGGCTCGCAATGGGGCTTGAGAAGCCAAGCTCGGGGCTTGTTTCCTTTGAGGGGATCTCGTTACCGGATCGCTCCGCCTCTGAACTTCGACAACTGCGCCAACGGATGCATTTGATCTTCCAGGATCCATATCAGTCGCTCCACCCTGGGATGAAGGTAGGCGACCTTGTCGCGGAACCACTCGAGATTGCCGGGGTGTTCAAGCGAGACCGACATTCGGTCACCATCGAGGCGCTGGAGAAGGTGAAGCTAAACCCAGCTGAAGAGTTCTTCCATCGATTCCCACACGAACTGTCAGGAGGCCAGCGCCAGCGCGTGGCTTTTGCGCGGGCCTTAGTTGCCAAGCCTCGGTGTGTGATCGCCGATGAGCCAACATCAATGCTCGATGTGTCGTTGCGTGCTGGAATCCTCGATCTCGTGAGGCTTATTCGCGATGAAGCACGGTGTGCTGTTCTCTATATAACGCATGATCTTGCCATGGCAAGGCACATATGCGATCGGATCGCAGTGATGAAAAACGGCGCGATAGTCGAGATTGGCCCAACTGATAGCGTGATCGACAGCCCCCAGCATTCTTACACCAAGCAGTTACTGCAGGCTGCCCACCGCCTCCGACATGCCTGACGCGGGCATCCGGCAAATAGTAAGACAGTTGTGCGCGGTATAACCATTGTCGATACTATTTTAAGTTCCGCTACAGTTATGGCCTATTGGTCGGTAATTGAATCGACTTTAACCTGGGTTTAGTCTGGTACTCTTGAAGATGTTCGGAATCGAACTTTTATATTTGCCACTTTTATTAGTTTGTTTTTTTAGATACTGTCAATCAGGAGATTGCCTAGTAATTTTGTTGGACACGCATAGGTACCAATAATTATGGTGAAACAATCAGAAAATTCACTTTCTCCCGTACTCTATCTACCCCACGGCGGGGGACCTTTACCCATTTTGGGAGACAGAAAGCACGAGGGTTTAATTGCATTTCTGAAAGGCATCTCTCAGACAATTCAAGAACCTTCAGCGATTCTTGTCATCAGCGCCCATTGGGAAGAAAACGCGGCAACGATTACCAGCCAATATCAACCTAAAATGATTTACGATTATTCAGGATTTCCTGCACAAGCTTATGAAATAAAATATCCAGCTTATGGAGATTCTGCATTAGCACAGGATATAGTTGAACTGTTGGAGAAAGACGGATTTACAGCAAATCTTAACGCACAGCGTGGTATTGATCATGGAACCTATGTGCCGTTAAAACTGATGTATCCCGAAGCGCATATTCCTTGTCTACAGTTGTCGTTGCTTAAAAATCTTGATCCTTCAATGCATATAGAGATCGGCAGATCCATCGCCAGTTTGCGCAATAAAAACGTTCTTATCATCGGCTCAGGAATGTCTTTTCATAATCTTCGTTTATTTTTTCAGCCTGAAACAGACAGCCTCAACAAGAGTATTGCGTTCGATCGTTGGTTGGTCGACACATGTACCCGTAAATCACTATCCAATGTAGAGCGAGAGAAACGATTGATTGCTTGGGAAAGTGCGCCTCATGCGCGTTACTGCCATCCACGAGAAGAGCATTTGTTACCACTACACGTTTGTTTTGGAGCAGCAAGCATTGAGACATCCACCGCGAAATTGATTTACAACGAAGATTTACTGGGAGCGCGAGTTTCGGCGCTGCTGTGGAATTAACGCTAGATAGTGGCTAATAAAAATAAGAGAGACCTTTGCATAATTCCGAAAGGGTCGAGACATAAATGTTAAAATTCAAACAGAATTATATCGTTAGGAAATAGTCGCTATGTCTTGGAAAAACCTATCACAATATGGCCTTGCAGACGCCTTGTTATCGAAGCATGATAGTCTAAAAGAGCTTGATGATGTTCATCAAATTATCGATTGGCCTGAGATCGAAGGTCTTCTGAGTCCGTTATATTCCAGTAAACGAGGTAAGCCAGCCTTTCCGCCGCTGATGATGTTTAAAGTGATGCTGCTCCAAGCCTGGTATAACTTAAGCGACCCAGCGATGGAGAAACAACTGGCTCGGGATTTATTGTTTCGCCGCTTTGTTGGTCTGAATCTAAGCGATTCGATACCTGATCATTCAACTATCTGGCGATTCAGGAATCTTCTTCAGAAAGAAGGCTTATTGGATGCCATGTTAGCGCGTATCAATACGCAACTTGCCCGAGCCAGTTTGATCGTCACCCAAGGTTCGATCAGTATTGTGGATGCCACCGTGATTGAAGCCAAGCAATCTCGCCCGAGGAAGAATAAGAAAGGTAAAAATACGCAAGACCCTGAAGCGGCTTATACCTCAAAGATATCAGCCGATGGTAAACGTAAAACGACGTACGGATATAAGCTTCATGCAAATACAGATGAAGATGGCTTTATCAAGAAATTGGCGTATAGCCCAGCGAACGACCATGACTCACAGCATTTTGATGAGGTATTGACGGGCAAGGAATCTGCTGTCTATGCTGACAGTGCCTATGCTAGCCAGAAGAATGAAGAGCGACTCGGCAAGAAAAGCAAGATATTGTATCGAGCTTATCGGAACGCACCATTGAGTGATGCGCAGAAAGCGGGCGAATAAAATACGTTCTGGTATCCGTTCGACAGTTGAGCGTGTCTTTGGCTTACTGAAACTTCACCACGGATTATCAAAAGCGCGTTATATGGGTTTGGAGCGAAACAAATGCCGAGCGCAGCTGATCGCGATGAGCCACAACATCAAGTGTGGCCTGTCGATATACCGGAAAATGCAGGTGAGTTGTGCCTAAAGGCCACGAAAGGCGATTAAACCAGCCTCTTTCCTTGGAAAAGGCGCCTCAAATGGTGTTAATTCCATCGAATCGGGTCGAAAAGCCCCTTTGCGAAGATAAATGCACATGTGTCGCTCAAAAAACGGAGTATTCATACGAAGCGGCGGAAAAGCTGTGATAATGCAAAGCTCTCTAAGAGGGAACAAATATGAATAATCGAGGAATATCACTTGCAGATGCACAAAGAATTGTCTCGGAATCTTTGGCTATTGCTAAAAAAAATAATAGCCCTCCTTTGTCAATTGCCTTGTTAGATAGTGGAGGTCATTTGAAAACCTTTGCAGGCGAAGATGGTGTTGGGACACAACGGGCACAGATAGCTCAGGGAAAAGCCAGTGCGGCATTAGGGTTGGGATTTGGTACCGGTCAATTTCACACCTTGGTAAAAAATAAAGTTTTACCAGAGATGTTTGCAGTTTGCATCAACGGTGCCACAAATGGCCAATTCATTCCATTGCCTGGCGGTGTACTGATACTTAAAGATGGAGAAATAGTCGGCGCTTTAGGAATTTCAGGCTCCTCATCTGAAATGGATGAAAATATCGCAGTATCGGCGATTCAATCTTGTCTTTTCACAGCGAAACCTTAGTTGAACCTAAATAGACAGATAACTCGGATGAAGCGAGAACAATCACAGGCGCTGTCAGGTTAACTGAATGAAACCGCCGCATCGACACTAATTTACGCGCCCTTTTTACCATAATACGAGGCCTTAACTTAGTGCCATTCGGGGCACCTAGTGCTATTTAGGAAACGTAATTTAATTATTCTACATCGCTAGGATCAAAATGGATTGCAGAATAGAAAAAGTAATTTGAATGAAGATTTGATTTTGATGCCATCGAGCAGTGGTTGAAGGAATATCTAGACTTTGATATAGTGCGGTTTGTACTGTGAGCGGTACGCATTATTCATCAATGTAATAGGTGGCTGAACCCTTAGCGAACTATTAACGCAAAGAGTTTTCCGATTTGATAGTTAACTCATCATAAAAAGACTATGAGCGCGGGGTTTGTTACTTGGCTTTTAGTCTCTGTTGTGGAGGATTGATACGTGTCTAAATTACGCTTTACTCTGAAAAGGGTTTTCACTCTAACGCTGCTCAGTTTTATTTTTCTGCCAACCGCGTACGCGACCAACTTACTGAGCTTGGTCAAAATAGGCGATGTGATTGAATGGCAGATTTCCAGTACCAGTTTCACGGTTGATAGGATCATATTAACCGTGACGGGCCCCGATCAGACAGGTGCCGTACCAGCTGGGTGTCTTTCAATGCCGTTGAGTTGCTCGAATGAATTTCCCACAAGTTATCCAACATTTGATACGGCTGGTTTAAGTGTGGGTGCATACAGCTGGCAAGCTCAAATCGTGCCGCTCGTAGCGGATCCTGCGGTTTTTGGCTGTCAGGCCGCAATCGATGTTCGTGAGGCACAAGGGGGAGCGCAAGGCCTAACAGGAGACATAGCACCTACACCAGAGGACGACTATATTGAATGTATAAAGAACGCGGGGTTGTTGCCGCCAGATAGTGTTGAGTTAACTGAATCTGGGGCGTTTAGTGTTGGAGACACTGCCGGCTTGGTTGTGCCAACAGCCACTACAGGCACCACTGATAATATAGCGCCTGTCGCTGTTTGTGCGGATATCGTCCTAGAAGGCAGCGATAACAGTTGTATAGTGAATGCTGACATTAACGATGGCTCGAGCGATCCGGATGGTACCTTGTCGCTGATTGTCCAAGATCCTGCTGGCCCCTACAGTTTAGGTACCACGGATGTAACTTTAACGGTGACGGATAATACAGGTGAAAGTTCCAGTTGCAGTGCCACGGTTACGGTCACTGACAATGGGGCGCCCATGCTTATCTGCCCGTCGTCGAATACAATGACCCCGCCGCTGGCACCGATGACGTTTACTGTCACATCGAGTGATACCTGTAGCGTACCGACGACGGAAATATTATCTTACGATTGTTATCGTTTTAATAAAAAAGGAAAGCGCATAGATACAATTGACTCATGTATTGTTGCGTTATCTAACTCAGCGATTACTGTTGTTCAAACTAGTGGTGTTGACAGCTTTATTGATTGGGTCGTTAAAGCAACAGACAGTAGTGGAAACGAAACTGTCCAATCTTGCACAATCGAAGTGCTCCACCCAAATCAGCCATAAGCTATCATCTACAATAGGTTTCATAATCTTTGTGACGTGATGAAACTGACTGGTTTATCTGATTTTTATAACGGTTCGTCTAGCCCTTGGGCGAGCCTGAGGCATTTAGTTTAAATAGTTAAAGAAGCGGGTATTTGCTTATATGCTGGCGGTATGTGCTACTGGCTAATTCTCGGGAATCAAATGGAGAAATAAACGTAGCAATGAAAAGCGAGGATGGATATACCTTAACAACAGTGTGTGGCTGAGTGAGTATTGTTTCGCGATGTGAAATTTTGAAGATTAAACCACTTGCCCTGCGCACCAGCCTGACGACCACGCCCATTGGAAGTTATAGCCGCCGAGCCAGCCCGTGACATCCACCGCTTCGCCAATAAAATACAGCCCTTTCACCTTACTCGATTCCATCGTTTTAGAGGAAAGCTCGTTACAGTCGATGCCGCCCAGTGTGACTTCTGCTGTGCGATAGCCCTCTGTTCCGCTGGGTTTGAGTTGCCATGCTTGCAGTGTGGTGGAGATTTTTTGTAGCTGTTTGTCAGTCATTGCCTGCAATGGGGTTTCTGCAATGGCAAAGTCGATAAACTCCAGAACAAGCCGTTTGGGTAGATGCTTGCCCAGCGCGGTTTTAAGCGCAATATTGGGCTGCGATGCTCGCGCCTTTTTGAGGGCCGTCAGCAAGTCAATATGAGCCAACATATTGATCGAGAGCGATGCGCCAATATCCCAGTAAGAAGAAAGCTGCAAGATAGCGGGGCCGCTAAGACCACGATGGGTGAACAGGATATTTTCGTGAAACTCTGTTGAATTTGTGCGCACTAAACTTTTGACAGCGATGCCGGATAAGTCTTTTTTATCTCTGGGATCTAAGGTAAACGGCACCAAGCCAGCGCGCGTTGGCCAGACATGGTGGCCGAATTGTTCAGCAATTTGATAAGCAAACGGGCTTGCGCCCATGGTTGGTATGGACAAGCCCCCCGATGCAATGACCAGAGAACGCGTTTGGTATTCGCCATGGCTGGTGGATAGATGAAAATCATCACCCTGTTGCCCAATGGTGCTAATGGCGCAGTTGAGTTGAATGTTGATAGGCAGTGTGTCGCAGGCATCCAACAGAAGATTAAGAATATCTTTAGCGCTGTTGTCGCAGAATAACTTGCCTAAGTCTCGCTCCGAGTAGGCGATATTATTATCCTCAACCCAGGCGATAAAATCCCATTGGGTGTAGCGGCTGAGGGCTGATTTGCAAAAATGCGGATTGTGAGAAATAAACTTGTCCGCGGTGACATCTAGATTGGTGAAGTTGCAGCGCCCGCCCCCCGACATTAATATTTTTTTACCCGCCTTATTGGCATGATCCAATACTAAAACACGGCGCCCGCGTTTAGCGGCTTCAATCGCACACATGAGGCCCGCTGCACCCGCGCCAACCACTATCGCATCGGGTTTGTTCGGTGTTGGTGACATATCTGATTCTACTTGGCAAAGAGCGCGCTATTCTAGCGCGATACAAATATCAATAGAGGGGTGATTTAGGTACAATGCGCCGCCTATTTTTTTGCTAATTGCCCTGGCTAAAATGTCGGCATCTGAACTGTCACATATTCGAAATTTCGCGATCATTGCCCATGTTGATCATGGGAAATCGACCTTGGCTGATCGACTCATCCAAGCATGCGAAGGATTAGAGGATCGTGAGATGAAGGAGCAGGTGCTCGATTCCATGGATATCGAGCGCGAGCGCGGCATTACCATCAAGGCGCAAAGCGTCACACTCAACTATGTAGCAAAGGATGGCGAGAGCTATCAATTCAATTTAATCGACACCCCAGGACACGTAGACTTCTCATATGAAGTTTCACGTTCACTCAAAGCCTGCGAAGGTGTTTTGTTGGTGGTTGATGCCTCGCAGGGGGTCGAGGCCCAAACAGTAGCCAACTGCTATACCGCGGTGGATTTTGGTTTGGAGATTATCCCGATTCTGAATAAGATTGATTTGCCTTCTGCAGAGCCCGAACAGGTGATGCAAGAGATCGAAGATGTTGTGGGTATCGACGCGTCAGATGCCATTTTGACCAGCGCCAAAACCGGGGAAGGTATCGAAGAGGTACTGGAAGCGATTGTTCACCGCTTACCTGCTCCGCAAGGTGCGATCGATGCGCCTTTTAAGGCCTTGATTGTCGATTCTTGGTTTGATAACTATCTGGGGGTGGTGTCCCTATTGCGGGTCATGGAAGGGGAAATACTCGGCAATAAGAAAAGTAAAATTAAAATGATGTCGACGGGTGCAGAGCACATTGTTGACCAAGTCGGGATATTTACGCCAAAACTAACCAAAACCGATAAATTGTCCAGCGGCGCAGTCGGGTTTATGACGGCGTCACTTAAAGATATTCGTGCTGCTAAAGTCGGAGACACGGTTACGGATGCGAGTCGACCGGCAAGTGAATCTTTGGAAGGATTTCAAGAAGCCCAGCCGATGGTGTTTGCAGGCTTGTATCCCATCGACAGCTCTGATTTTGAGAACTTTAGAACCGCGCTTGAAAAGCTCAGTTTAAATGATGCCGCGCTGCATTTTGAGCCTGAAACTTCCCAAGCCTTGGGTTTTGGCTTTCGCTGTGGTTTCTTGGGTTTATTGCACATGGAGATCATTCAAGAACGGCTCGAGCGTGAATATGATATGGAGCTGATCACCACCGCACCGACCGTTATCTATGAAGTTAAGATGGCCAGCGGAGAGGTGGTTGAAATTGCCAATCCGGCACAATTGCCAGAACTCAATAAAATTGAGGAGATTCGAGAGCCGTTTATCATTGCCAGAATATTAGTGCCTCAAGAGTATGTGGGGGCAGTGATTACCTTATGTATCGAAAAGCGCGGTGTTTTATTGAATACGCATTACCACAGCCAGCAGGTGATGATAGATTTTGAGTTGCCACTCAATGAGGTTGTGCTCGATTTCTTCGATCAACTGAAGTCAAATACACGGGGGTATGCGTCGCTGGACTATGATTTTCTTGAAAACCGTCCGGCAGATATGGTTAAAGTTGATATACTTATCAACGGTGAAAAAGTTGACCCCTTGGCCGTATTGGTGCACCGAGGACAATCTGTATATCGCGGTCGGCAGCTGGTGTCGAGAATGCGCAAAATCATTCCGCGACAGATGTTTGACGTTGCTATTCAAGCGGCGATTGGTGCAAAAATTATTTCTCGCGAATCAGTCAAGGCTTTACGGAAAAATGTCACTGCCAAGTGCTATGGCGGAGATATCACCCGTAAACGCAAGCTGTTAGAAAAGCAAAAAGAAGGCAAAAAACGTATGAAACAAGTGGGCTCCGTAGAGATTCCGCAAGAGGCTTTTTTGGCGGTATTACGAACCGATAATGATTAAACAATGATCCAATTTCTAGCGTGCACAGATATTTGGAAAATATTAATACAGTATTTTTAGAGAATAATATAGATGATTTTAGAGTGGATTTTATTGGTATTAACCCTCATCACGGGTTTCTTTACTTTATTGGGTAAGTTTTTAAAACTGTCTGAAGGCCGTTCGATTTGGGTCGATTATGGCCGTTCATTATTTCCGGTTATTTTAATCGTCTTTGCGCTGCGTTCTTTTATTGTAGAACCGTTCAGAATCCCATCGGGTTCTATGCTGCCTACCCTACATCTGGGCGATTTCATTTTGGTGAATAAAGCAGCATACGGCGTTCGATTGCCCATTAGTTACCAGAAAATAATACCCACAGGCGAACCTTCTCGTGGTGACGTCATGGTATTTCGATTTCCGAGTAACCCAAAAGTAAATTTCATCAAAAGAGTGGTGGGCTTACCCGGAGACGAACTGAAAATTGTTGGGCGAAATGTGTATATCAATGGAACTAAACTCGCTCAAACACTGGCTGATGAGGCGCATCAAACAAGGGATACGGGTCGCGGGTATGTCTCGAATCGCTATCTCGAACAACTCGGCGACGTGACGCACGATATTTTATTGCGCCGCGGTGGCCGTGGCTCAAAAGGATTTGAGGGCAAGGTACCCGAAGGACACTATTTTGTACTGGGCGACAATCGAGACAATAGTCGTGACAGTCGCTATTGGGGCTTTGTACCCAACAAAAATTTAGTTGGGCGAGCATTTTTTATTTGGTTTGCCTGGGATGTGGTCAACGGCGGTGGGGTTAATTGGAGCCGTATTGGGACGGTCATCGAGTAAGGGTGTTTTCGACAGAAACACACCATCATGATCTTGTTAAATATAGGCTCAATTTGAAGCGCCTATAGATTATGTTGGAACCAGCCACTAAAATGAAACCCATGAATATTATTGCGTCAAGCTACCAGAGGGGTATCGCTACTTTTACGATCCTCGTGTTTACAGTTCTGGTGACGATTTCCGCGATGTTAGCCTACAAAATTGTACCGTCTTATCTTGAGTTTGAGGTGATATCTAGTGGCTTGGACAAGGTCACAAAACTTGAAAATATTAATCGAATCCGCAGCACACAAATCATCGAGGAATTGGAGAGCGCAGTACGCCAGCACCCTAGCTATAGAAGGTCCGAGTTAAATATTCCGAACATCAGCTATGTCGCTGCACGGGATGGGTTAAAAGTCATCGGAGTCAACTATGAAGTTGTTATTCCTCTCGCTTATAACTTTAGCGCGCTCCTGGATTTTAAAAAGGAAGTGACGATTGATCCCTATGCCCAAGCCGAAAACTAAGTTTGATTGCGATGAATATAAGTTCGATATCGTGATCAACCCAGTGCATTAAGCCTTACATGTGCGCCGCTAATCGCGAGGTCTTCGAGCCTCTTCAAGAACGAATAGCTTATTCGTTTGAGCGTATTGAGCATCTCAATCTCGCGCTCACACACCGAAGCGCCAATCACAGCAACAATGAACGCTACGAATTTTTGGGCGATGCAGTGCTGGGTATGGTGATCGCCTCTGCTTTGATTGCGAAGTTTCCAGATGCCCGCGAAGGTAAATTGACGCGTATGCGGGCGAAACTGGTTCGCGGTGTGACCCTTGCCGAAATTGCTGCTGAAATTGATTTGCAGCCCTGCCTAATATTAGGCGAGGGCGAACTCAAGGCAGGAGGTCGACAGCGAAGTTCGATCAGAGCGGACGCGCTTGAAGCCATCTTTGGTGCCATTTATCTCGACAGTGATTTCAATACCGTGCGAGAAGTGATATTAGCCTTGTTTCAGACCCGATTGGCAAGGGCTAATCCTGATATAGAAAAAGACCCCAAAACCCTGCTACAGGAAGCTGTTCAAAAACGCGGTGGTGCCTTGCCTGTGTATAGCATTTTGGCGCAAAGTGGGCGCGCGCATGATCTTGATTTTGAAGTTGAATGCCGCCTATCCGATATGAAAATGGCTGAGACAGCGCAAGGCAAAAGCCGTCGTAGTGCTGAGCAGGCGGCTGCCAGTAAAATATTAGCTAGACTTTGAACGGGACGATGAGCGAGCAAGATAAAAATAAAATATTTGGTTTCGTTGCTTTAGTGGGGCCACCCAATGCAGGGAAGTCAACACTGATGAACCACTTGATTGGAACCAAGATAGCCATCACTTCGCGCAAACCGCAAACGACACGGCACAGAATACTAGGGATAAAGACCACCGATGACGCGCAAATTGTGTTTGTCGATACCCCCGGTATTCACGATCCCGGCAAACGCCAGCTCAACAAGGTGATCAACAAAACCGCTATCAATAGTCTTGAAGATGTGGATATCATCCTCTTTATGATTGATGATAGGGGTTGGAGTGAGGAAGTTGATCTGGCTTTTCGCGCGATTGGACAGCCTAAAGTTCCGGTCATGTTGATCATCAACAAAACCGACAGACTGGAGGATAAGAAGGCGCTATTGCCTCTAATAAATGCTGCTCAAACAGAGTATGATTTTGCGGAAATTATTCCACTTTCAGCACTGAAAAAACGTGACACAGAGGCATTGTGGAAGACACTCCTTAAAGCATTGCCTGAAGATGAAATGGGTTATGGCTTTCCAAAGGATCAAGTAACCGACAAAAGCCAACGCTTTTTAGCCTCGGAATTGGTTCGGGAGCAGCTGTTCCGTCAACTCGGCCAAGAACTACCTTACGCGACGGCCGTAGAAATAACGCGTTATGATGATCAGGACGATCAGTTTTTATCGATGGATATGACCATTTGGGTTGATCGCGATGGCCAAAAGGGCATTATTGTTGGAAAGAAAGGAATCAAGCTGAAAGAAATCGGTACACGTGCTCGCGAACAAATGCAATCCTTGTTTGGCAAACGGGTTCATGTGGCACTGTGGGTTAAAGTCCGCAAAGGGTGGGCGGATAACGCGAGAATGCTCAAATCACTCGGCTATACCGAATAAGGCGGGGATAGGACAGATCCGTATTCATCATCAGCCTGCCTTTTTGTTACATGCACGTCCGTGGTCCGAGACGAGCCTGCTGATTGATGTATTTACTGAAGCGCACGGCAGGTTTCGCCTGCTTGCGAAAGGTGCGCGGCGAAAAAAAACTGGCCAGCGTGGTGTGTTGCAAGCTTTTCAGCCGCTAATAATTAGTTGGGCGGGAAAACGCGGGATTCCGGTATTAACCCAAGTGGAACAGCGTGGTATATGGCCACGCTTACGTTCTGAAGCCCTGGCATCAGCTTATTACATGTCTGAGTTACTGTTCAAATTTCTGCACGCCAACGATCCCCATGAACAATTATTTGACGCCTATGGTTTGGCGCTTGAGGATTTGGCCGATAATAAGGAAATTCAATGCATCTTGCGAAATTTCGAATGCACACTGCTCGGTGAAATAGGCTATGGCTTGCTATTGACGCAGGATGTGAATTCCCATCAAAGCATTGCTGAAGATGCGCGATATCACTATTATCCTGAGCGCGGCCCTGTTCAAGTGCACGATTTTACTGAGGCATCAGATCTAATTGTGTCGGGGAAAACCCTATTGGCCTTGGAGAATAGGGATTTTAATAATGTTGGCGTAAAAAAAGAAAGCAAAAAATTACTCAGGGCCTTGCTGGGTCGACAGTTGCTGGGTAAGACATTTACGACTCGGGCAGTGTATGCTCAAATGCTAAAAACAGCGTAGCCTCATTATGGAAACTAAGCCTATTATTTGCCCGAAATGCGCCACAGAAATTGATCTGAGTGTAGCCATGACGTCTGCGATTCGTGCAGATATTGCTAAGGAGCACAATGACACGGAAACTAAACGCTGGGAAGGGAAATTTAAGTCTCTGGAAGATAAGCTCAAAAAACAATATGGCGCGTCTGAGGCGCATCATCAGGCTGATATTAAATTATTTCAACAACAGCTAGATGAACAACAGCGTAAGGTAAATGAGGCACAAGAAAACGAATTAAAACTAAGGGCGCAGTCAAGAAAGCTAGAAGATCGCGAACGCGAACTTAATCTAGAAGTGGCGCGCAAATTGGATTCAGAAAAAGCTAAGATTAGTCAAGATGTACGACAACAACTCGATACCGAGCACGCGCTAAAGCTCGATGAGAAAACCCAGCAGATCGAGAGTTTGCGCCATGCTTTAACAGATGCAAAACGCAAGGCCGAACAAGGCTCACAAGAAACGCAGGGCGAGGTATTGGAATTGAGTTTGGAGGCATCGCTGCGTCAAATGTTTCCACAGGATGATATTGAGTCTGTGAGTAAAGGCGTGAGAGGTGCTGATTTGATGCAAACCGTGCGAAATTCTGCGATGGAGGCCTGCGGCACGATACTATGGGAAGTCAAAAACACCAAAAATTGGTCGGCGGCCTGGATACAAAAGTTAAAAGACGATCAACGCGCGGCCAATGCACAGATTTCGGTTCTACTCAGTGCGGTGCTACCTTCGGAGATCAAGCGCTTCGGCCAGATCGAAGGGGTTTGGGTAGCGGATATTCAAGCCTATGGTGGGGCGGTGTCGGTGTTGCGTCAGCAGCTCATTGAAGTGGAGTTTGTGCGTGCGGCACATCGTGGCCAACAAGGTAAAACAGAATTGGTATACGAATATCTTATTGGCGACGGGTTTAGAAGCAAAGTTGAGGCGATTGTCGAAGCCTTTGACGCGATGGAACAACAGCTGATACGTGAGCGCCGAGCAATGGAAAAACAATGGAAAGAACGTGAGCAAATCATTCGCCGCATGACAACCAATACGGTTGGCATGTATGGCGAAATCAAGGGTATTGTCGGTTCAACTTTGCCTGAGATTCAACAGCTTGAACTCGATGACGGTGAGTGAGTATTGAAGGCTTCGTCACGATTAAAAAATCCTATCGAGGATGCTTATTAAAACTCTGATCTGGAGTGCCTTTAAAACAACGCGGTATGACCGGCCATTGCTTGGTCAGAAAGTACGCATAAGTGCCGTCTGGATAGTCCGGTGTAAGCGCAAAGCGCCCATTACATTCGTCCAATCCACCCTGTCCAGCAAGGTAAGCATAATCTGAAACGAAAGCTCCATCATAAGTGCCACCGGGTTGCGCAGTGCCCGACGGGCGTGATCCGGTCTTAAGTTGATAGGCAGACTTTAGTTCGATGATGGCCGCTTGCGAATTCTCAGAATCGGCATAGCCATACATCGCATAGATCGGGAAGCCATCGGCTGCCCAGCCAATAATGCTAGAATGACTTTGTGGGGTGATGTCTTGGTTCTCGAGCAAGCCAACTGGCGTTCCGTGGTAGTGGTAGGCTCCCGTCGGTTGCACATGTGCATGATTGGCATCCAAGCCTAATATGACCGCGCCCGATAAGGCAGCATATTGCCACGCTGAGTTGCGTTCGCCGAGATACCATTCGGCGGCGCCGGGGTCAAATGGGACACCATTGACGCCAATACCAAAATTGTATCCCCAGACTTGTGTGATACCGAGTGGGTTCTCACTGGGCTGAAGCGGAACAGAATATTGGTAGTTTTGCGCTGAGATAGTGTTGGGATTCCCGGTATTCGGGAATTCACCCGTCATGTGTAGGGATATTCCATTCGCACTAATATTTCGCTGGGTACTGTCGGTACTCGAGGAGAAATAGCTGTCGGTGATAGGGGCGGTGTTCGCAGGAATGGTTGTCAGCCCCGCGTTAGTTTGAGTCGTCGTGTGTTTGCGCGTGCGCCGCGGCATATTGGCGCGTGGAGCTTCACCTGTATATTCGTTTCTTGATACCTCATTGCCGCGGTTGTTTTTTTGTGGTGGTCGTGAACCATTGTCATTACCACCCGGGCCTCGTCCGCCTTCTGGTGCGCACGCTAGTGCTGTATCTTGTGGAGGGGAAATACAAATACCGTCTACTTGATGGCCGGGGGCTTGGAAAGTGCAAGCTGCCCCTTCGCGAGAAGTCTTGCAGGCTTCTATAGCTTCAGGGGGAGGTCCTCGTCTGGCTTGTGCGATGACCGCTGATCCTGCAATGATTGAAAGGGCAATAATTGTAATCGTCGAAAAATATTTCATGGTCTGAATCCTACTTGGCTCAATGTGACGACTATACTGCCTATTTAATATGTAGACAGTGCGGAGCTGAAGTGAAGATTCAGTGAAGATTCGATTTATTGACGCGACTTTTCCACTCAGTGCTAAGTCATCTTCCACTTATACCCCACGCCGTAAACCGATTGGATGGTTTCGCCATCTAAACCCGACTGTGTCAGCTTTTTGCGCAAGTTCTTAATATGTGTATCGATTGTTCGATCAGTGATGACGCGATAATCATCGTAAATAGCATCAACCAGCTGCTGTCGAGAAAAAACCTTAAAGGGTGGACGGCTTAATACGCTGAGCAGCTTAAATTCCACCGGGGTTAAATCAAGCAAGCGATCATTCACGCGTGCCTCGAATCTACTTTGATTGATGTTTAGACCGGTTGCAAGATTGTCCTGCTGATCACTCACTGAATCAATAAGGCGAAAAACCGAATTTATTCGTGCCACGACTTCGCGAGGCGAAAAAGGTTTGCAAATATAGTCATCTGCACCGATTTCCAATCCTAGGATTCTATCGAGCTCATCGACCCGCGCAATCACCATAATTATGGGGACGGCACTAAAGCTGCGTATTTCGCGACATAGGCTGATGCCGTCGTGTATTGTCGAGCGCAGCCAAAGCTGGGCCGAAATGCCCGGGAAAATTTGGATTGATGTAGTTGTACGGTGTTTCGGGGATATTTAATAGCCTCGTGACCTCGGTCGGCAATGCGGCCATCGCAGTAATTGACCCAAACCCCCCAGTGAGTCCACATACCGCAGCCAGAACCTTCTTTATCATTTGCCAACCCCGCGCTTTTAGATGGCATCATTTTAATGGGCTGGCGTCCACTAGAATGTGAAGAAACGATGGAGATTTCTCGCCGTATCGAGTCAAGCCAAGGAAAGGCAGCTTGTAAAAAATATTGCCAAGATAATTAGATGAAGTATTCCAGCCACTATTTTAAAAGAGGGAGTAGAACTAGAATAAACGTAAGCGCCTAAACAACGCCGTCATTGACATTGCCAGGCAAGAGCCGATCAACATCATCATAAGACATGACGTTTGGCAGCGCAGTGAATACCTGCTTTAAATAAGCGTAGGGTTCCAAGCCATTGGCCTTTGCCGTTTCAATTAAACTATAAAGGTTAGCGCTGGCCTTGGCACCTTGTACGCTGCTTGAGAACAACCAGTTTTTTCGTCCAATAGCGAACGGTCTGATGGCATTCTCAACCGCGTTGTTATCTATCGGATAACTGCCATCATCAAGATAGCTAACTAGTCTTGCCCACTGATGATCAAGATAATATAGCGCTTTGCCCAGTGCCAGCTTTGGCGCAACTTGTGGCCGCGTTTCGTTTAGCCATTTTCGCAGCTTGCTAATGATCTCTTTTGAGTCTTGCTGTCTGCGCTGATAGCGCACATCAATTGGCTCACCTTTGATCTGCTTTTCTATCGCATACAGCTTAGCAATCAACTTGATTGCATAATCTGCCTTGGGGCTTTTCTTGTTTTTACCGCCGGCCTTGCTCGCCTCCACAAACTTACGCCGCGCATGCGCCCAGCAACCAAGGCGGGTAATACCTTGTTCAGCACATACCGCATCATAACCCGCATAGCCATCCACCATCATGCTGCTATGATAATCCGCTAATAAGCGTTTCGGTACTTCACTGCTGCGACTTGGGTCGTAATCAAACAAGATAGCTTTGCCACCCGGCGGCCCCGCACTGCGCACCCACATATAAGATTTACTTTGTGCGCTCTTGCCTGACTCATTCAATACTTGAATGGGCGTCTCATCCATATGCAGATAAGGTTGTTCTAACAGCGTCTCTTCTAGGCGATTAATCAATGGTTGTACTAACTGCCCACATTTAATCATCCAGTTGGCTAGACTGGTCCTATCTATCTCAATACCAAAGCGACTTAGAATCACACTTTGCCGATACAGCGGCAAGCTATCAGCGTACTTGGCCGTGGCGATATACGCCAACAAGCCCGCACTAGCTTGGCTTTTCTCTATGGCTTGTTTGGGTTTGGATGCTGTCTTGATTAAGCCCTCGCCTTTAGCCTGACAGCAAGGGCAACCATACTGCTTGCGAATGTGGCGAATTACCTGAATCTTCATCGGTACAATATCTAATTGCTCCGATACTTTGTCACTGATGAACTTAAGCTCATGGCCGTCATGCGGGCAGATCTTTTCTTCGTCACTTAGATCATGAATTACCTCGATACGGGGTAAATCTTCGGGCAAGGGCTTACGACCTCCGCGCTTGCGTTTATGCTCGGGGATAGTAACTGTCTCAGCATCAGCACTAATATCATTTGTTTCTGCGTCGACGTCAGATTGGGCTTGCTCGGCTTCGTTGAACAATGTCAGTTGCAAAGTGCGCAGTGCTTCGCTGTTCGATGCAAAGCGGGCATTACGTGCCAACACCAAGGCTTCTTGAAGTTGTTCTATGTATCTGTCTTTCGACTTTAATGCACTGTCCTTGGCCTCTAACTGGGTCTCATAATCCGCTTCCTGCGCCAATAATACCTGCCGTATTTGATGGTTTTCTTGTTCTAATTCAGCATGACTTTGCATGCCCGTATTTTAACAGATTGGCTAATTTACTGCCTTATAAACCAAGGCTTTATGCGGTTCTATCGATAGACCATTGAGCAGACAATTTAGCTGCTGTGCACTGATGGTGATGGTTATATCATCTCCCCGTTGCGGCCATCTGAATTTATCGGCTTCAAGACGCTTATACCACAAGGCAAAACCCGTCTTATCCCAATACAATATCTTCAACCGGTCTTTGCTTTTATTGCAAAACACAAACAGCCCATCAGCGTAAGGGCTTAAACTTGTCTCTTGTTCCACTATCACGCTTAGGCCGTTCACCGCCTTGCGAAAATCAACGGGTGCACGATGCAGATACACCGGTGGCAGGTCAGTCAACCATCTCACGATAGAACTTGATCTAACATCAGGCTTAACGCCCGAACATCTAGCGCATCGCCTAATTCAATATCAATCACCCGTATGCGCGGCTGCTTTGCTAGCGCTGTGGCGAACGCTGTATCTGGGCGCGGCACGTGAGTCGCACTTGGCGTAACTCGCACAAAATTGCCACCAATATCTCTCAACTGAGATTTACGAGTACTAAAGTACTTTGGGTTGATACCATGCTGTCTGCAATAAGCTACTGCGCTCAAACCACTAGATTGCTGGTTTGCAATCAACTCTCGCCACTGTTCTTTGCTTCGTCTTGTCATTGCTACTCTTCAATATAAAAACGCGACAATATACTTTTCTAATTCAGCTCGATAGAATGCCGTTTACTCGGCGCTTACGAATAAACTGATCGCGGACTGTAGTTTAATCTTGCCATCTTGAATAACCCGTGCGGTTATTCCGCCATGGCCGCGTACGGCGTTATAACCGCCTACACCCAATGTCTCTTCCATAAAAGAGCAGGGGTGGCATAAGCCGGTATATTCTAAAATCGCATCGCCGACCATAAATGTTTTTTCCTTTAGCGCTAATAAATTGATCCCACTAACAGCGATGTTTCGCCGTAATAATGCAGGATTACAATCACGCATGCCCATCAGTGAGGCAATGACAGCTAAATGCTCGAACTGGATAAGCGTGACTTGGCGCTTCCCACTACTCCCTGCGTAGCGATCGCCTTTTAATCCAAAATCTTTATTCGCCATGACTTCGTTAACAATGAGGAGCTTCTCGCGTCTCGCAGGGCGTAAACCAATCCACTCTACACAGCCAACTTGTGGCAAGGTATCGAGCAAAATTTGGATGGGTGTTGTCAAAGCGAAAGTTCTTCGAGACTCTAATTAGGCGATTGGCCAAAGCTTTTCGACGTTAAGGGTGGCAAGCGGCGTCATGGTGAATTTGAAAGGCATCGAATTTTCGAATTGTACGGCTGTAGTCCCAAGCATCGTCATGCATTGTCAGGGAAAGTTGGATCGGATGCAAAGCAATTTAGTGGAAAATCTCCGATCTAAAATATTTTTGCTTAATCATTTTGGCTGGTCGCTTAACTAAGCTAAATCACAATAAAATTAGAAGCTAAACCTAAAATGAGTCTTAAGAAAGAGTACAATCGGCTCGGCAGGTGACTAAACATTAGACTAAAAAAATAAATCTAAAACAAAACTACATCATGTCAAAAAAATCTAAAAACAAACTCGATAAATCCTTGGCCAGTCCGCAACAAAAGCCCAGTGAAATAGGCAAAAAAAATAGAAGTAGACGCGATGCGATACGCGCGATTGTGATGGGTGGGGGAGCGATTGCTAGCGCCAAAACTTTGCCTACCGAATGGGCCAGGCCTATTGTCAATACGGTGATATTGCCCAGCCACGCGACGACTTCCGATACGGTTGTGATGTCCAGTGTCTCCGCGGTGACCGGCATAACGGCGAATGATGGGTCTAGCTCAAACAATTTGTTAAACGTTTTTATGTCTCAAGCAAATGCCTTGTCTCTGCCCGTTGCGACTAAATTGCCAGGTGCTTGTGTCAAGCTTACCGTTGCCGGTAGTGTTGCAACGGCGGAACTCACCTTAAACGACAGTTCGGTTGATACTAAAGTGGGCTCGGTGAGCGGAACGGTAGTGACCGTAGATGATCTACAAGCTGTTTATAGTCTGACTGCAATCCTGGATTCAGCGGCGACTCCTACGAGCGCGATTGGGGAAATAATGGGAGCTGGAGAAAAGGGTAACTTTAAGGTATCGGTAAGCGGTGGTTCTTGCACGCCCGTTACGCCGGAGACAACCACCACCACGTCTGCAGCACCAACGACGCCAGCGCCAACCACTACGCCAGACTGAACTATTTCGGATGGACCAGGGTATTATTGGAATGGCTCATCCTGCGTATTCGAACCTAGCTAAACGGCGCCCCACTAAGCAATTCTCCACTAAATTTGACGATGCGCTCAGGGTACAAGCGCTTCACTTGAAAGGGAGTTGGGTGAGTTTAATGAAGGACTTAGCTTAGGCCACGACATATCAGTAAACAGTGAATCACATTAATTGGCTAGGGCTAGAAGAGGCTCAGGCGTTTCTATCAGATCGACGCTTTAGAATTATCTCCGATGTGGGCTCTTTGACTGCGCGGGTGCGAAACACCTGCGCAGGCGCGTTTGCGGTTCAATTGATTAATCAGTCAGTAGTGACGCCGCACCCTTCAGAGGCGGAACTGCTGGGTTTGTCGGGCTCAACTTCGGCGATCGCGCGGCAAGTATTTTTATGTTGTGATGATCAGCCCAAAATTTTCGCGCGAACCATTATTGGCTTATTGGCTAAGAACAAGTTATTAACCGATCGGGTCTCTGAGCTGGGCGAGCAATCTTTGGGCAGCCTCTTGTTTCGTGATCCCTTGGCAAAAAAGCACCTAATCCATTTCGCGCGCATTGCGCGGACAGATGTGTTCTTCGATGGTATGCATAGTTTTGAAGGGTCTTCAAGTGATCCAATTTGGGTGCGCCGAACATTGTATGAATATGAGGGCTGTGAACTTATTGTGTATGAGGCTTTTTTGACGCTTTAAGGTGGTATTGAGCCGCTACTAACTCAGGATGCACCCGCCCGATTAAGAACGCTGCCAACGGCGAGCAAATTGAGCCTCGTGCGTGGAGTTCATCGCTGTTACACCCACCACAAAAGTGAATCAAAAAGTTTCACTTGAGCCTTGATTTTTATTCAGATTCAGATTGCAACAAGGGGCGACTTTGCACTAGAATACGCCGCCTTGATGCGGGGTGGAGCAGTTTGGCAGCTCGTCGGGCTCATAACCCGAAGGTCACAGGTTCAAATCCTGTCCCCGCTACCATTTAAAGCGATGAATACTGGAAATTGTGTTCACCGCAACGCGGCGGATTAATGGGCTATAGGCCCATTTTTTTTGCTTTGAATTTTGGGTCGATTGATGCAGGCAGAAATAACAAGTTTGCGAGAGATATTGGAGCCTTCGGTGGAAGCGCTCGGCTATGAATTGCTGTTGTTAGAGCAAACGCATAACGAAAAAGAAGCAGTTTTACGGCTATATATAGATGCGCCGGGTGGTATCTTATTGGAAGATTGCGAACAGGTCAGTCGGCAAGTGAGCCTGATACTCGATTTGGAAGATCCAATACGCAGTGCGTATGCTTTGGAGGTCTCTTCGCCGGGTGCGGATCGACCCTTAGTGAAAGCACAACATTTTAATGCAGTGCTAAAGCAAGAAGTTAGAGTTGTAACGCACGATTATATTTTGGGTCGGCGGCGCTTTAAAGGCCCGTTGCTCGAAGTAGCAGAAGAACAAATAGTGGTCGAGGTGGATGGTGAAGAATATGACATCCCACTCGCCAACATAGAGTCGGCGCGTTTGGTGCCGAATTTTGATGATAAATTTTAGGGGATGGTATGCATTCCTTGGGTAAAATAACTTTTGTTAGGACTGAATAATGGCGATTAGCAATAGAGAAATTCTGCTTATGGCAGAAGTCGTCTCACGCGAGAAAGATTTGGATCGTGAGATTATCTTCAATGCGATTGAAGCTGCCTTATCGACTGCCACGCGTAAGTTTCATCATGATGAAATTAATGCGAGTGTCATTATTGATCGGGAAACGGGCGACTATGAAACTTTTCGGATATGGGAAGTGGTGGAAGACGACTTTGAAGAGTTTGATGAAGCTTTGCATATCAAGTTAAGCGATGCAAAGAAAACTGAGGAAACACTCGAACTCGGTGATTTTATTCAAGAACCAATTGAGCAGGCAGAGTTTGGGCGCATTCAAGCGCAAGCTGCTAAGCAAGTGATCATGCAAAAAGTGCGTGAAGCCAGTCGTGAGCAAGTCATTGAACGATTTAAAGATCGAGAGGGTGAAATGGTCTCTGGTACGGTCAAGCGCATGGAGCGCGGCGACGTAATCATTGATTTAGGAGACGCCGAGGCGGTGTTACAGCGCCGCAGCCAAATTCCAACCGATGGCCTGCGTACGGGAGATCGTGTTCGTGCTTTATTGCAAGAAGTGCGTGCGACCAATCGTGGTCCGCAACTGTTCTTAGATCGTGTCTCACCTCAATTTTTAATTGAGTTGTTTAAGATTGAAGTGCCTGAAGTCGGTGAGGGTATTATCCAAATTCATGGCGCCGCGCGTGATCCAGGTATTCGTGCCAAAATTTCAGTTCAGGCCAAAGATAAGCGGATTGATCCAGTGGGTGCTTGTGTGGGTATTCGTGGCTCGCGTGTTCAAAGTGTCTCAAACGAGATTGCGGGTGAACGTGTCGATATTATCGTGTGGTCTGATCAAATTGCCGATTTCGCACTCAAGGCTTTGGCGCCTGCGGAAATAGAATCACTATTGATCGATGAAGACAAGAAATCCATTGATGTCGTTGTTAGCGAAGAGAACCAATCTCGCGCCATTGGCCGGGGTGGACAGAATGTGCGTCTTGCTTCTGAGCTAGTAGGGTGGGAGTTGAATATCTTAACGGATGAAGAGGCAGAGCAAAAACAAGCCGAAGAAATCAGTCAGATCGTCGTTCAATTTCAAGAATCACTGGGCATCGACGAAGATGTCGCGACAGTATTGGCGAATGAAGGTTTTAGCGCGGTCGATGAAGTGGCTTATATCGATAAGCAAGAGTTAGTCGCGATTGAAGAATTTTCAGAAGAGATGGTTGACGAGTTACAGCGTCGGGCACAAGATATCATGCTAACCAAGGCGATTGCTGAGCAAGCTGCGCTAGTGCCCGAAGACGACTTGCTTAATATGGACGGGATGGATGAAGCCACTGCAAAGGCATTGGCCAGCAAGGGTGTTCGGACGATGGAAGATTTGGCTGAGTGCGCCACTGATGAAATCATGGAAATGATTGAAATCGAAGAAAGTCGAGCTCAATCACTTATTATGACGGCGCGCGCGCCGTGGTTCGAGTAATTCGCTACAATTAGCCGAAACTAAGGTAAAACACTAAGGTAATACGTTATGTCAGATGTCAAGATCAAAGAGTTTGCAACGCAAATCGGCCTGCCGGTTGAGCGTTTGCTTGATCAGCTAAAGAACGCAGGTATTACTGGAAAGAAAGCCTCAGATAGTCTGGCCGACGATGAGAAGAAAAAATTTCTGATGCATTTACAAAATGCTTCAGCGAATGCCAAGCCAAAAATGAGTTTAAATAGTCGCAAGAGCAGCGAGGTACGGCAAACCACGCGCACCGGTGCAGCAAAGGCTGTGCAGGTCGAAGTTCGAAAAAAGCGACATGTATTATCCCCTGCAGCAGCGCAAGATCAGTCAGCAGAATTAGCACGTCTTGAAGCTGAAAAAAAGCAGCGTGAGCTTGATCGTGCTAAAGCGGATGAAACCCGCAAAACTCATGCGGATCGCTTGACTGCGGAAAAAGCAGCAGAACAAACAAAACGCAACAAGGAAGAAGAAGATTCTCGTCAACGCGCCTTGGATGAAGAACAAAAACGCCAAGTTGCGGCGGATACTTTAGAGGCAGAAGACAAGGCGGAAAAGGCGAAAAAGCAAGCCGATAAAAATCAAGGTAAAGAGACAAGTAAAACTGACGCAGCACCTGCACCGACAGGTAAAAATACAAAGGCCGACGCTAAAAAAGATTTATCTGGCTCAAAACTGCACGTTCGTCGCCAACACAGAGGCAATGTTAAGCGCCCTAAACCTGTTAGACGGCGGAAAAATTTGCAATCTAGCATGGCCGATCAGCACGTATTTGAAAAACCGACTGAGCCGGTGGTGCATGATGTGGATGTGCCCGAAACGATTACAGTGGGCGAGTTGGCGGCGAAGATGTCGGTGAAAGCGGCCGAAGTGATTAAAACGATGATGGCAATGGGTTCGATGGCGACCATTAACCAAGTCATCGATCAAGACACCGGAATATTGGTGGTTGAAGAAATGGGTCACAATGCGAGGGCCGCCGACCCCATTTCACCCGAAGCAGATTTGATCGAAGAAGAAGCTGACGAGCGCGAGCAAGTTTCGCGTGCACCCGTTGTGACGGTCATGGGTCATGTTGATCACGGCAAAACCTCGATCCTCGACTATATTCGCAAAGCCAAAGTCGCCTCGGGCGAAGCAGGCGGCATTACTCAGCATATTGGCGCCTACCGTGTTTCGACCGAAAATGGCGATATTTGCTTCCTCGATACGCCTGGCCACGAAGCGTTTTCAGCCATGCGCGCGCGCGGTGCGAAAGTCACCGACATCGTTATTTTGGTGGTGGCTGGCGATGACGGCGTGAAGCCGCAAACCATCGAAGCGATTAATCATGCTAAAACATCTGAAGTGCCGATCATTGTCGCCATCAATAAGATGGACAAAGAAGGTGTGGATGTCGATAGAGTTAAGCAAGAATTAGCCAATCAAGAAGTTGTGCCCGAAGATTGGGGAGGAGATACCCTGATGGTGGAAGTTTCGGCTCATACTGGACAAGGTATAGAAGAGTTACTTGAATCAATCGTACTGCAAGCCGAAATATTGAGTTTAACCGCACCAGATTCGGGTGTTGGCTCGGGTGTTGTGATCGAAGCACGGATGGAAAAAGGGCGAGGTACGGTGGCGACTATTTTAGTCAAAAAAGGCCAACTGAATAAAGGCGATATCGTGTTGGTCGGTCGAGAGTATGGTCGCGTGCGCGCGATGCTCAGTGATACTGGTGAAACGGTGATCAGCGCTGGCCCGTCGACACCTGTCGAGATTCAAGGCTTGTCTGGCGTACCTCTCTCCGGTGATGAATTATTGGTCGTTGAAAGCGAACGCCGAGCGCGTGAAGTTGCCACCAACCGCGAAAGTCATTACAAAGAAATCAAAATGGCCAAGCAGCAAAAGGCCAAACTTGAAAATATGTTTAACCAAATGGAAGAGGGCGAAGTTAAATCTCTCAATCTCATTATTAAAGCGGATGTTCAGGGCTCGGTTGAGGCACTAAGCGATACGCTAGAGAAACTCTCAAACGAAGAAGTGCGCGTTAAAGTAGTGCATGCAATGGTCGGCGGGATCAATGAATCTGACGTCAACCTTGCGATGGCCTCTGATGCGATTATGGTTGCGTTTAATGTGCGTGCAGACAATGCTTCAAAAAAGCTGATGGCGAGCGAAGGCGTGGATGTACATTATTACAGCATTATTTACGATGTGGTGGATGATGTAAAAGCTTCGATATCTGGCATGTTGTCACCGATTCTACGCGAAGAATTTGTTGGAACGGTTGAAGTTCGAGAGGTGTTCCATGTTCCAAAAGTAGGCTCAATATCGGGCTGTTATGTGGTGGATGGCTACGTCAAGCGTAGCTTGCCGGTACGCGTATTGCGCGATAATGTGGTGATCTTTGATGGTCAAATTGATTCGCTGCGCCGTTTTAAAGATGACGTCAATGAAGTTAAATCGGGTTATGAATGTGGTATCGGTATTAAGAACTATAACGATGTCAAAGAAGGTGATCAGATCGAAGTTTATCAAGTGATCGAAGAGCAGGCCACGCTGTAGGCTGTGGGCTAAATACCATGTCTAAATCTGATCGAAGTCGCCGCGTTGCTGAGCAAATCAAGCGACACCTTTCTGTGCTGATTAACAAAGAGGTGTCTGATCCGCGTTTAGGCATGGTCGGTATCAGCGCGGTCACTTTAAGCAAAGACTATAAAGCGGCGACGGTTTATATCAACGTGTTCAAAGACGAGCAAATCAAAGAAAGTATGGAGGCACTGCAAAGCGCAGCGGGTTTTTTACGCGGCCAATTAAGCCAAAGTTTGAATCAGCGCGGAACACCAAAGTTAGTTTTTAAACACGACACTTCAATCAAAGAGGGCATTGCGCTCTCTAATCTGATCGATTCCGTTCAGTAACACAAACAAGCAAGGGTTAAATATCGTATGGGTCGGCGCAGCAAGCGTAAAGGCGAACCAATAGATGGCGTACTTTTATTAGACAAGCCTGCCGGAATGACCTCCAACAAGGCGCTACAGAAATGCCGATATTTGTTGAACGCGCAAAAGGGCGGACATACTGGCGCACTCGACCCACTTGCGACGGGCTTGCTACCCTTATGTTTCGGGCAGGCAACCAAGATATCTAGCTTCGTATTGGGCAGGGATAAAACCTATCAAGTCAGCGCGATATTGGGTCAGACCACCGATACGGGCGACGCAGATGGTAAAGTGCTCGAAACGCAAATTGTCGAGGCGTCCCAAGAAGATGTTGTTAAAGCGATGAAACAATTTATCGGGGAATATGAGCAAATCCCGCCGATGTATTCCGCGCTTAAGGTCAACGGTCAACCCCTATACAAGCTCGCGCGACAGGGCATTGAAATCGAGCGAGAAGCACGTCGTGTCAGCGCATACGACATACGTTTTGTGAGTCTTGACCATAAAATATTGACGTTTGAAGTCGACTGCTCCAGCGGCTTTTATGTGCGTTCCTTGGTTGAAGATATCGGTAAAGTTTTAGGCTGTGGTGCACATGTCAAAACCTTGCGACGCACAAAAATCGGAGATATTGGGCTTGAGGATACGTGCACGATAGCTGAGTTTGAAGGCATCAAGTCCAATGATGTACGCGTCGCTAAATTAATCGCGGCAGACCGGCTCATTCAGGAATTTACAAAGGTCAGTCTTAACGCCGAGCAAAGTGCAGATTTACACCATGGAAGGTTGATTGAGTTGGATGCGAAGTTAGAATCTAAAAATGACGAATGGATAAGAATTTACGGGCCCGATGCGATGTTTTTAGGGCTGGGGAAAATTGATGAAGAAGGTCGCTTAGCACCTAAGCGCTTGTTTGTTTGACTACTTTGGCGTACATCAAATGAAATTCAGTGAGGCGCGCAGATGAAGTATAAATTCTTGTCGCGCTAGATTTAGTTTTGGCTTTAATTTGATTCCTTGAATTCTTGTGCAAAGTTTGCTGCTATAAAGAAGGCAAGTTGGACTGCCGTTGGTATGACTGATACGCCACTCAATCCAATGGAACCTGGAGGCGCGTGTTTTCGGCAAATATGCCTCCGCGATTACCAATTTCTACTGTCCCAAATCGTTCGCTAAATACTGGCGGTAAGGGTCTGTCATTGGGAGCACTTAACCATAAGCGCAATAGATGACGACGCTTGTTTGGTTCTGGCCAATCGATAAATGAACCCCTGTCATGTAGCATACTGTGGTTATAAACAAATTGTATATCTCCGGGTTGCAACTGCATTGAAATATTCAAGGTTTTGTCATTCGCCAAATAATCAAAAAGATCGAGCGCTTCGATATGACGCGAACTTAAAATAGGCACACCTTGAAATCTTTGCGCCGAATCGATGTATTGGCGTTGATAAATAACAGTCAATTTCCCTTCGTACCAATTAAAAACGGGGATAGAAAAATAGGGTTTTTCCCCAGCCCTTATTTCACCCCTTTTGTCCGTCCCGATAGGCTGAAACAGCAATTCTATTAGATCAGGCCTTAGCCTCAACATTTCGTTGTAAATAGTCTCAGCGCTCACTAATAAAGACTCGCCGCCTGATTGGGCTGTCTGTAAGCAATACAATGCCACGATATCAGCGCTATCAGTATGGAATGTTTGCCTTTCATTTGTTTGGTATATTCGAGTATTGGTGTCATTCACGTCAGCCCCTACATTTCTGACATGGCCTAATAGATGCCCCGCTGCATTTTGTGATCGAGGCGAGCCCAAATGAGAGCCTAAGCCCATGAACAATACTGCAATTTCTTTTCTTGAGAGCTGCGAATGATCCAATCCGCGAATCAATTTGAAGCCAATTCCATTGGTCAAATCATTTTTAATTTCCGCTAACCTTGTCGCGAGTCTTGGTAGTTGAAAGCTTAATTTGGATATTCTCTCTAGTGGCTCGCTTGATTGTAAAAATTGTTGTGCGGCGCTTCTAAGTTCACGAATGTCAGCTATGGTAAGTTCCCATGTCCATAATTCAGCTTTTGATTCGATTTGAGGACCTTTCCACGCTGCCGCGGTATCGAGTATGGGAGGCAAGTCAGGCATATACTTTAAATTTTAGAATTGCAGAGCGTTAAGATAATGCCTGAGTTTTCTAGACACTGATAGCCTATCAATGCAGCGCCTCTAGAATGTAATGACTTTGCATCCGGCTTAGTATAACTATTTGCTTGAGAATTCCAATTAAACTGAGCGGCATGAGGCTTTACCCTTGCATTGAGTTAATTTTTTTTAGTTTAGTTTTCTTGCGTTCAGCTGTGCTGTCTGTATGATCTTAGGCTATGATTGATACACTCAATACTGATGTAGAACCTTACCTTCGCCTAGGTGTTTTTATAGGTATTCTACTGCTGATGATCCTGCTGGAATTTATAATTCCTCGGCGTGATGCGCAGTTCCGTGCCCGACGTTGGCCAGCGAATTTAGGCTTAGTGGTGTTGAATACGCTGGTAGTGCGTTTGATATTGCCGGGTGCGACCGTTGCCACCGCGATTTGGGCGAGCGCGCATAACATTGGGCTATTGAACTGGCTGCCTGTCCCTGGGGCGGTGTCGTTTGTATTGGCAGTGGTGATATTGGATTTAATTATATATTGGCAACACCGCTTTTCACATAGTATCCCTATGCTCTGGCAATTTCATCGTTTACATCATGCCGATACGATGATCGATGTGACCACGGGCTCGCGATTTCATCCTGTCGAGATTGTGTTTTCGACGCTCGTTAAGTTGCTGGCGATTGTGATACTTGGCGCTTCTGTCTGGGCGGTGATTATTTTTGAAGTATTGCTCAATGCGACGGCCATGTTTAACCACAGCAATATTAGGCTACCCTTGGGCTTCGATCGCATGATGCGAAAGCTAATTGTTACGCCGGACATGCACCGTGTGCATCATTCCATCTACGCGGCCGAGTTTAATCAAAATTTTGGCTTTAATTTGTCTTTATGGGATTACTGGTTTCAAAGCTATATCGCGCAGCCCAAGAAGGGACACATAGAAATGCAGATTGGTCTGCCGTATTTTCGGGAAGATACGGAAAAGTCGTTAAGCAAGATGTTGACTCAGCCGATGCGTTCGCCCACTGATTAGACCCCTTAGACCACAGTGATTAAAAGTAATCCCCCCAAGTGGTTTGATTTGCAGAATGCTGAGGCATATTTGGCTTGGCGAGCACAAAAGCTGGAACCTTACCCGGTTCACTTTGATCAAATCAAGATACGGGTAAACGATGCGCGTGCCTTGAGCCAGATCGAGAAGCAGGCTCTGCAAGAGAAGCTGGATCAATACAATATGGCGGTCTATCAATGCACAGATTTAAGCGAAAACAAGTCGATCCCAGTTGAAGTCGGTCGCTTATTTGGTTTAGAAAGTCTAGATGCGAATCTCGCGGCGGGTGAAGATGCAATCAGTGAGATTCAGATTGATTCAACCGAGGCGCAAGCGCGCTATATTCCGTACACGCCCAGCAAACTAAGCTGGCATAGCGATGGCTACTACAATGCTATGGATAAGCAGATTCGCGCAATGAGTATGCATTGTGTTCGACCCGCCAAAGCGGGGGGCGAAAACGCGTTGTTAGACCCTGAAATAGCTTATATCTATTTGCGTGATATTAATCCGAAATTTATCATAGCCTTAACTGAGCCTGATGCGATGACCATTCCTGCAAATGAAGTGAATGGCCGGATTGTAAGGGCAGCACAAACTGGGCCGGTGTTTAGTTTTGATCCGAACGGTTATTTACACATGCGCTATACCGCACGGACGCGTAGCATTGAGTGGAAGGCGTCGCCGACACTTAACAAAGCGGTTGCCGCACTGAATGAGCTGCTTGAGTACGGCAATGATTTCGGTCTTAAGTGGATCATACGCGGCCGTCTAGAAGCCGGAGAAGGCTTGATTTGCAATAATGTGCTGCATAATCGCAGCGCCTTCAAAGACGATGCGCGCGCGCCGCGGCTGTTGTATCGTTTAAGATACTACGAGCGCGCACCCACCGCATCTTAGGCAAAGAGCGCGCGTATCCGCGTGTTCTAGCGGCTCTGGCTATTTGTTTCCGTCGACTTCAGCAGGCACTGCTTTAGGGTTTGATTTAACATTCCCTTCAGTTGATTGCTTGGTGCTTGTTTTTTTCTTGCTCGCGCGCTTTTTACGAACAGGTGTTTTACGGTCTGATGAATTGGCATCAGCCCTTGGCTTGGCAGGGCGTCTTGCTGGACGTTTATCAGGCGATGCCGAAGGCTTGCTAGCGGGTTGGCTTTGAGCGTCACTATTTTCTTGTTGAGGCATTTGACTGCTTTCTGTATTGCTATCCGCCTGTTTGCGCGGACGGCCTCGACCGCGGTTGGGCTTATCACTTCCCTCAGTGCTGGGTGGCTTACTGTCAGAGGTTTGCGCTGATGATGAGGGGTCTTTTGATGGCTGATTCATGTTCTGATCAGCGTTTGCTTGGTTTTCCTTGGATTGATTATTATTGTTGCGTCGACGATTAACCCCACCCCGACGGCGGCGATTATTTGAATTACCGCGGCTATTTCCTTGCCCGCCTCGATTATTATTTCGGGGCTGACGCCGACCGCTACTTGAGCGCTGAGGCCTGTTTTGATTCTCTTGCGGTGCTTCTGCTTCAGTGATATTTCCGTCTGCTTCTGACGGTGTTTCATTGCCTTCTACTGCATCGACTGCTTTGCCTTTAATGGTTTTCCATAAACGTTTAATTAGCCCTTTGTCAGAATCCACATTGCTTTGGGCAACGCCTGCTGCCTTAGCCGCGGTAGCTCCCGCTTTGGTCGAGGCTGTTTTTGGTGCAGTGCTGGGCGGTGGGGTTGAGGGTGTCATTTGGTCAAAACCTATGACGGGTTTTTCAGGCTTAGGCTTGCGGCCTGTGATGTCCTTAAATTCCTCGTATTTATCAGTATCGAGGCTCAGCTCGTGACTAGGCTTGCTGGGGTTTTCATCGAGTTCATTGCTGCGCAGCCGTTTGATCTCGTAATGAGGGCTTTGCATGTCACTACTTGGAATCACCACCACGCGTGTCGCAAGACGAGATTCCAACTGCATGAGTTCGCGGCGCTTCTCGTTCAAAATGTAGGCAGCTGTGTTGACAGGTAAGAAGACTTGTAAAGATTCTGTATTTTCCTTCAGCGCTTCTTCCTCGATGATGCGAAGTAAACTTAAAGAACCGGAAACGATACTACGGATATGTCCAGTGCCTTCGCAGCGCGGGCAAGTGTGATAATTGGAGTCGCCAATCGATGCGCGAATTCTCTGGCGTGACATTTCGAGCAACCCGAAGCGGGAAATGCGGCCGACTTGTACGCGTGCGCGATCATGGCTGAGCGCGTTTTTAAGACGCGTTTCTACTTTGCGTTGATTTTGAGTAGAACTCATGTCGATTAAGTCAAGCACCAACAAGCCGCCTAAGTCGCGAATTCTTAATTGTCGGGCGATTTCATCGACTGCTTCAAGATTGGTGTTGAGTGCTGTTTCCTCAATATCGCTACCTTTGGTCGCACGCGCTGAGTTGACGTCAATGGAGATCAGTGCTTCTGTATGGTCAATGACCACTTCGCCGCCTGAGGGTAATTGCACTTCTCGAGAAAATGCTGATTCGATTTGGTTTTCGATTTGAAAGCGCGAAAATAGCGGAGTGCTGTCTTCGTGCATTTTAAGCTTAGGGAGGTTTTTCGGCATGACTTGTGAGACGAAACGCGAGGCGCGCTCAAACATCTCTTTGTCGTCAATGATCAATTCCTGCACATTGCTATTGAGATGATCGCGGATTGCGCGAACCAGCAAATTGCTCTCTTGGTAAATCAGCGTCGGTGCTTTGCTGTTGGCGGAAGCGTCTTCAATCGCTGTCCATAATTGAATGAGAAATTCGTAATCCCATTTAAGCTCTTCATCAGTGCGACCAAGTGCTGCGGTTCTAGCGATCATCGCATGTTGCTTGGGCATATTGAGTGCATCAATTGCGCGCTTTAAATCAGTGCGTTGCTGACCTTCTACGCGACGTGAAATACCACCGCCTTTGGGATTGTTCGGCATCAATACTATGAATCGTCCGGCCAGACTGATAAAGGTGGTCAGCGCGGCGCCTTTATTGCCGCGTTCGTCCTTTTCGACTTGAACGATCAGCTCTTGGCCTTCTTTGATCACATCCTTAATATTGACCTTCGATAAAGGCGTTTTAGAGGAATAGTTTTGGAAGTAGCCGCGGTAAATTTCTTTAAAGGGTAGAAAGCCGTGGCGGTCTGTGCCGTAGTTGATAAAACAGGCTTCGAGGCTGGGCTCTACGCGCGTGACAACGGCTTTATAAATATTGCCTTTACGTTGTTGGCGTACGGCAGATTCGAGGTCTAAATCTAGGAGTTTTTGTCCATCGACAATCGCAACGCGCAATTCTTCTGCATGTGTTGCATTAAATAGTATTCTTTTCATTTTTTAACCTGCATAGGATAAACCCATGCGAAACAGGTGTTTACGATCATCGTAAACGTATTAATCTAATGAAGAGAGCTGTAGGAAAGATTGGCTGGACATTGCCTAGATAGGCCGTGTTTGAACCTTTGGATGGCAAAAATATCAGCCCAGATTTAAGCGCCTGTTTGCCATAATCATAGGTTTTAGGCCTATTGAGCAAGTGGCGAGTCGAAAATTAAGGGTCAGCCAAAATCCTCGGCGCCCGTTATTTCACTCGATCAGAGGTGAATATTTTTGTCAAATGAAAGCTGCCTTGGCAGCCTTCGGTGCGCTAAAGTCTTGGTCGTCGATATTCGACTGGATTTAGACTGAAGCGCTAAATACTTTCTAAAAGCGATCTCTTCGCGTTATTGTTCGTGCCTAAAGACACGGTTTAAGGGTTAAACGGAGATCAATTTAACTTAAGTGTGGGCTCTGAATCTAGTTGAGCCAAGATCATTCCTTTTAACCAGCGCTAAATATACCAGCTTTATCGCTAATAAAACACCGAATAACAGCTTCAACAGATACTTTTTTCAAAGACTTAGAGTTCGATTATCTGATTGATTGTTCGCTATAATCCGACTTTTCTTGATCAAAATTAAAAAATATGGAGAGTATTGAAGGCTTGGTTTGCTTGGTGACGGGCGCAACGCGGGGTTTGGGTGCCGCGATAGCGGATCAACTGGGCGAGATGGGCGGTGTTGTCGTCGGGACGGCGACCTCTGATAAAGGCGCTGATGCAATTTCTGAACGCTTTGCAGCCAATGATATAAAAGGTCAGGGTATGCGGCTAAATGTGACGGATGATGCGTCTGTCGAAGCGGTGATGACCGCGATCGCTGATCAGTTTGGCCCCGTCTCGATATTAGTGAATAATGCCGGCATTACGCGTGACGGGTTGCTCATGCGTATGAAAGATGAAGACTGGGATGCCATTATGGACACCAATCTAAAATCAGCTTTTCGTATGAGCAAGGCATGTTTGCGCGGGATGATGAAAGCGAAGTTTGGTCGGATTATTAATATCTCTTCGATTGTGGGCGTAACAGGCAATGCCGGGCAATCCAATTATGCTGCCGCCAAAGCCGGGATGATTGGCTTTAGCCGTTCACTCGCACAAGAAATTGCGTCGCGTAATATTACGGTAAATGTCGTTGCGCCGGGCTTCATTCAATCAGATATGACCAACGAGCTGGGCGATGCTCAGACAGAGGCGCTCATGAAAAATATACCGATGGCGAGATTGGGCCAGCCGCAAGATGTGGCGAACGCCGTCGCATTCTTAGCCTCGCCGATGGCATCGTATATTACCGGCTCGGTGATCCATGTGAATGGTGGCATGTATATGGGCTGAGGGCGCATACAAATCAACATCATACGAACGAGTACGCCGACTTTATAGAGCTGACCTCGAGATATTGATCGTAAGTAATTGTATTTATTAAGCCTGAGATGTGTGCTGAGGGCGACAAATATTTTTCAAGTAACTGCCTGAAATTTGTTACAATTCGCGCAGTTTCCTTGTGTATACAGCGTGACTTTACTTAGGTCAATCATACAACTGATACAAAGGGTTTTAGCATTGTGGTTGTGATCACATCTGCAATGTTTGTTTTTCACTGGAGGTAATTCCCCTAATGAGTAGTATTGAAGATCGAGTTAGAAAAATTGTTGTGGAGCAGCTGGGCGCAAATGAAGACCAAGTGACCACCGAGGCATCATTCGTTGATGATCTAGGCGCGGATTCTTTGGATACCGTTGAGTTGGTCATGGCCTTAGAAGAAGAATTCGATATGGAAATTCCTGACGATCAAGCCGAAAGCATTGCAACGGTTAAAGATGCGGTAGGTTATATCGAGGCGCATCCTAGCGCTTGATATACACCCCTAGTATTTTTAAGAGCCGTTGCCTGAGTAAGGCGGCGGCTTTTTTCTTTTCAGGCGGCGTTCACCAGAGAGTTCGGTGAGAAAAAAATAAGCGTAATTTTCCAGATTTCAGATAAAATATGGCAAATAGTTAGGGCTAATGGCTGCAACTTTAGTGGGAATATGGGGGGTTTAAGCCATCTTTATCCATCGCAATTCTCGTGCAAAGATTTCTTCAGGATAAATTCATGACAAAAAGACGCGTAGTGGTAACGGGCCTGGGTGCGGTCACCCCAGTCGGGCACAACGTAGAAGCGAGCTGGTCTGCGATGATGGCTGGTCAGTCAGGCATCTCTACAATTACCCAGTTTGATCCAGAAGGGTTTAATTGTACCGTGGCAGGCGAAGTGCAAGATTTTGCACCCGAAGCCGTGATTGAGCCGAAAGAACTCAAAAAGATGGATCGCTTTATCCAGATGGGTTTGGTCGCTGGCATTGAAGCGGTTGAAGATTCTGGCATCGAAATCACTGAAAAAAATGCTGAAAATATCGGCGTGTATATCGGCGCTGGGATTGGCGGTTTAGACTCAATCGAGCGAACCACCGGCGTGTTTAATGAAAAAGGCCCTAGAAGAGTTTCGCCATTTTATATTCCCATGGCGATCATCAATATGATCTCTGGCAATCTATCGATTAAATACGGCATGAAAGGGCCCAACTTATCGATGGTCACGGCGTGTTCCACGGGCACCCATGCGATTGGCGAAGCGGGGCGCTTAATCGAGTACGGCGACGCAGATGTTATGGTTGCGGGTGGTGCTGAAGCGACGATTACGCGTACGGCTATCGCCGGTTTTGCGGCAGCGCGCGCCTTAAGTAAACGCGGTGACGTGCCTTCTGAATCGAGCTGTCCTTGGGATACACGCAGGGATGGGTTTGTGATGGGAGAAGGGGGCGGCGTTTTGGTGCTTGAAGAATATGAACATGCTAAAGCACGAGGTGCGAAAATTTATGCAGAGTTAGCAGGGTTTGGTTTAAGCGGCGACGCCTTTCATATGACCAGCCCCCAGCCCGACGGCGAAGGTGCCGCGCGATGTATGCTAAATGCAATGCGCCATGCAGGTCTAAATATCACGGACATTGATTACATAAATGCGCACGGCACCTCGACACCGCAGGGCGATATTGCAGAGACCAAAGCGGTTAAACGCGCCTTTGGCGATGAAGCTTACAGGGTAAAAATAAGTTCGATCAAATCAATGATTGGTCATTTGCTGGGTGCCGCCGGTGGCGTGGAAGCAGTGGCAACGGTGATGTCTATTTATCACCAGCAGATTCCACCGACAATCAATCTTGAAAATCCAGATCCAGAATGTGATCTTGACTATGTGCCCTTGATAGGCTGCGACCACAAAATTGATGCAGCCTTATCCAATTCCTTCGGTTTTGGTGGTACCAACGGCACCTTGGCGTTTATCAAAATATAGTGCCGCAATCACCGAACGACCAATCTGAGCGCGGTGCTGCATCGGCTTCGGATAAACCAGATAATCAGCACCGTAGAATCAGGGGTTTGTCCGTAAAATTGCTGGGCGCTTGCTTGCTCTCGATATGTCTTCTGATTGCGGGAGGGGCATTCGGCTTGCATCTCATCGATCAACAGTTAAACGAAGCCAAACCTTTTGGCAAAACTATTTATAAAATTGCCAAAGGTGAGAATCTCAGGCGTTTTATCTCGCAGTTGCAGGATTCCGGAATGATTGACGAGCCCTACTCATTGCGCCTCTATGCGCGCTATAAAGGCTTGGATAGTCGACTGCACATCGGACATTATCAATTTGCAAATGGCATGGATTTGCGCGAAGTGCTCGATTCAATTACCACCGGCAAGCATCGTTTAGCGCACCAATTCCGCTTCGTTCAGGGCAGTAACTTTAAGCAGCTTCGCGCAGCACTCAGATCGGCTGAAGGCCTAAAACAGACCCTGGTAGACAAAACGGATGCAGAGGTGTTGGAGTTATTTGATCGCAACAACAGTTATGCACATCCCGAAGGGTTATTTTTCCCAGAAACTTATGCGTATCATCCAGAGGAGACGGATTACGCACTGCTGAACCGAGCCTTTCAATCTACGCAAAAAATATTATCCAAGCTGTGGGAAAAACGTGATAAAAATATTCAGATAAGCACGCCTTACGAAGCATTGATTCTGGCGTCGATCATCGAAAAAGAAACCGCCCTAGCGAGCGAGCGCGCTTTAATTTCTGGCGTATTTATGAATCGGCTTAAAAAGGGCATGCGTTTGCAAACCGACCCCACCGTCATCTACGGTATTGGGGATGCCTATGACGGCAATATCACGCGCAAACATTTAACCACCGATACACCCTATAATACCTATACGCGCTATGGCTTGCCGCCGACTCCAATCAGTTTTCCGGGGCGTGCGGCAATTGAAGCCGCTCTGAAGCCTAAGAAAACCAAGGCCTTATACTTTGTTGCGAAGGGTGATGGTAGTGGGGGTCATAGGTTTTCGAATACCTTAGAGGAACACAATCAGGCGGTAAAACAGTATTTAAAAATGAGGCGTCGGTCGAGTTAGTCATTAATATGGGAACGCAAGGCAAATTCATTAGCATCGAAGGGGGCGATGGTGCGGGTAAATCGACCCAGCTGGAAGTTGTCGCAAATATTTTATCTCAACACAATATTAATTTCGTGATGACGCGAGAACCTGGCGGTACGCCGATTGGCGAACAGTTGAGGGAATTGCTATTAACCAAGGAAGCACATCCCTTTGACGATGAGACCGAACTTCTGCTAATGTTCGCCGCGCGAGCCGAGCATGTTGCCAGTGTAATTCAACCTGCATTAAGCGCAGGAAAATGGGTGGTCAGTGATCGCTTTGCGGATGCGAGTTTTGCTTATCAGGGCGCGCGAGGCATTTCCACCGAACGAATTCAAGCTTTGGCAGATTGGGTGCTACGAGGGTTTACGCCGGATATCACATTATTATTCGATATTGAAGTCAGTGATGGCATGAAGCGCTTGGATCGTCGCGGAAATCTTGACCGATTTGAGCGCGCCTCAATTGGCTATAAACAAGCGGTTAGGGACATCTACCTTAAGCGCGCCGAGCTGGATTCAAAGCGGATCAAGGTAATCGATTCAAGTGTCGATATTTCCACTGTCTCTGCACAGCTAAGTCGTGTAATGGAAGACTTTATCCAAACCATAGACGCTGCATGAGCGCAAGCTGGCTAAGGCCTAGCAGACAACAGTTTTACCGCTTGAGTCAACGCTTGCCTCACGCACTATTAATTCATGGCCAAGCCGGAAGTGGTAAAAGTGAGTGGGTAATGGAGATAGTCGCGAGCTTATTGTGTGAATCCCCGACAGTGGTTGATGAGATATTATCTGCCTGCGGGCGCTGTAAGAATTGTGCGATGTTTGAATCTGATAATCACCCTGATTTTCATTTCCTCAGCAGTGAATGGTTTACGCATGAAAGTGAATCCGCGCATTTAATGTATGCGGAACGCTATTTTGAGCCCTTGGCGAAACGCGGCAAGCGTAAACCGCGCCGCGTCATATCGGTTGATCAAGTGCGTACTTTGAACGATGATTTTGCGCTATCGAGGCACAGTGCGCGATATAAAGTCGCCCTGATTCAGCCGGCAGAGGCAATGAATACCAGTGCGGCCAACGCATTGCTAAAACTACTCGAAGAGCCGAATCCACAGAGCGTAATAATTCTTGTCAGTCATGATATGAGTCGCTTGCCGATGACGATTCGTAGTCGTTGTATCGCGTTGAAGCTCTCCCTGCCCACCTTAAATCAGGGCTTGTTGTGGTTACAAGATAAGGGCTTAGAAGAATCAGTAGCAAAACGGGCTTTGGCGATTTCAGGCGGCGCGCCACGTTTGGCTTTGCTGGCGGCGAATTCAGAAGATTTAGGTCATTTCGATTTGCTGCTAGAGGCCTTGGTGAATTTGCTCCAGAGGAAAATTGCACCCGTTGCAGCGCGGGAGAGCTTGGTTAAATTACAGACTGCCGATACCCTGCTAAAGTGGCTGCAATGGGTGATGGGTTGGTGGATATCGGCAGAAAAGGGTGTTGAGAGTGGCGACGAGCATGCCTATCATATTTCAATTGAAAAGCTTAGGCGCGTAGGCCCAAAGGAAGCGCAATTGTTTAAGCTATATGATGACCTGCTGGAAGCGAGAAAACAGGATTTAAATATCCTCAATTCTGCGCTGGTATTAGACAAATGGTTAATCGCCTTGAGCCGTGGCAAAAATTAGGCATAAATCACCCACTAAACCTATATAAAATACCGCTTAGCTCGGGTACACTGCATATAAATTCTATTGAATCGAACATGACAAGTTCCATTATTCTCGATAACGACAAAACACCCGTTATCCCCTTACGTTACAAAAACTTGGACCAGGTATATAAGTCATATATGCCATTTTTAAAAAATGGCGGCCTATTTATACCGACCCGCAAAGGGTATCGTTTGGGGCACGAAGTCTTGATGTTGATTCGACTCCCCGATTCTGATGAAAGCGTTCAAGCCGAAGGCGTCGTATCGTGGGTCACCCCTGAAAATTGTACTGGGCATAAAAAGCAGGGCGTAGGCGTAGAATTCTCAGATGGTAAAGGGATCGCCTTGCGCCATCGAATCGACGCCTTATTGGATGATCGATTAAACAATGATGATCCGACGTATACCCTCTAGCTCGAGCTGAAATTTATGATACTAAATTTTGTATGGGACTAGTTGATTCGCATTGCCATCTTAACCTCGAACCTTTAGGCGAAGATATTGAAGGCGTACTGGCGCGGGCGCGCGAAAATAATATTGACTACATGCTATGTGTGGCGGTCAATATTGAAGATTTCCCTCAAGTTCTGGGCATTGCTCAGGCGCACGATAATATTTTTGCCTCGGTGGGTGTGCACCCCTGTTACGAGGATGCTATTGATCCCAGCGTAGAAGATTTAGTCGAGTACGCTCAGAATGAGAAAGTCGTTGCGATTGGTGAAACAGGCTTAGATTATTTTAGAATTCAAGGTGATAAGCAGTGGCAGCAGGATCGTTTTGTTCGGCATATCGAAGCGGGTATTGCTTGCAATAGACCGTTGATCATCCATACGCGAGCCGCCGCGGATGATACGATGGCGATGCTCAAATCACACGGTGCGGATCAATGTGGTGGGGTGATGCACTGTTTTGCGGAGGATTGGGAAACGGCTAAGAAGGCCCTAGATCTCGGTTTTTACATTTCTTTTTCTGGGATCGTCACTTTTAACAGTGCTAAAACGCTCAAAGAAATTGCGAAAAAAGTCCCTTTAGATCGAATGCTAGTGGAGACAGATTCACCTTATTTAGCACCTGTTCCCATGCGCGGCAAACCCAATCAGCCCGCATTTGTTGCGCACACTGCGCAGTATGTGGCGGATCTAAATGATATTTCTTTGGAACGTTTGGCAGAACAGACGAGCGATAATTTTTTCAAACTCTTCCAATTCGCGCAACGCTCAACGACGGGCGATTGAATAGCCGGAGATTATAGAGAGCTTTGCATTAATCAGTAGCGAAAGAAAAATGAGGTAAAATTTCTCTGTTCAAGGCGGGAGATGCAGCTAATAGCAGGCTATTGGCCAATTTTCCAACGAAAAACAGGGGAATTTTAACCATTTTTACTCGTTATCTGATTAATGCAAAGCTCTCTTATAGGCGAACTATTTAGGCACAAAGCCTTGGGGTGTATCACCGAAATCGCCTTCGTTAAACAGGTAACCCACCATGTGTTGCTCGACGACCTTGAGTGCGCGTGGTTCAGCCGTGTTGAGCTGCTCTTCGTTAACAATCATCACCAAGCGTTCCAACCAAGTTTGCCAAGCTTCCGCTGAGATGTTCTCATATACGCGAACGCCTAAATCGCCGGGATAGGGCACGGTATCTAAGCCGGGTGCTTGTTTGCCTAGCTTTACGCAATCTACTGTTCTAGTCATGGTGAGGTTTCATTATGTGTTGGCCTTGGTGTGCTCGGATTTGCCCTTGAAAATTGAGCCTTCAAACACAATATAGAGATAGAATGATATTTTTAAACAAGCGAGTGATATTTCGGATGGATTTTTTATCCATCAGGTGTAATATCGAGAGTATGACTAATCGAGATTTTAGATATATTTCGTGCAGGGTATAAATGGGCTACACTGCTCAATTTGATGCTCTTTGACACGTATACCGATGAAACTTCTAAGCGAGAGAAATTATGACATATAGTTCAGTTTTAACCCAAACACATATTGCAGTGACTGACAACGCGAAAGAAAAAGTTGCTGCCCTATTAGATGAAGCCGGTAAGCAAGTTGAGGCGGTACGCGTATACGTGTATGGCGGCGGCTGTTCTGGTATGAAATATGGTATGACTTTCGCGGAACAAAAAGAAGCGACCGATAGTCTAATGGAAGACGGCAAGGTAAAGATTGTCGTCGATCCGGTGGCCCTAGGTTTTCTTAAAGGCGCTGAGATTGATTATGCAGATGATGGTGTTAATGCCAGTTTTGTGTTCAATAATGTGTTCCAGTCTGTTGGTGGAAGTGGTTCCTGCGGGGGCTGCGGTTCAGCATAGACTTGTAAACTTAAGAGATGTCGCAAAAAAGTCATGAGCAAAACGGTGGAACGGGATTGGTTCTTGAAACAGCCAAACCCAAGCTTAAGAAACCACCCATGTATAAAATCGTTATGTTAAATGACGACTATACCCCCATGGATTTTGTGATCATGGTGCTCGAAAATCTATTTCGATTGGATCATGAAAAAGCCGTTCAAATCATGCTGAATGTTCATCAGAAAGGCAAAGGCGTGTGTGGCGTATTTCCCCATGAAATTGCGCAGACTAAACTCGCGCTGGTGACAGAATTCGCGCGTAAACATGAGCACCCCTTGCAGTGTACGATGGAGGAAGCTTAGGCTATTTATTATGTTATCTAAAAGAATCGAAACAGCGCTGGGCACCGCAGTCACTAAAGCACAGAACTTGCGCCACGAGTTTGTCACCATCGAACATCTATTGTTCGCGCTGACGGATATCGAGTCTGTTCGAAAACTGATCGAGCAATTGGGCGGAAATGCCGGAAAACTTCGCGAAGATTTGGATCGATTTTTAAATGAGCAAATGCCCGTTATCGATTTAGAAGAAGAGGTCGAAACGCAGCCCGGCATCGGTTTTCAGCGCGTATTGCGGCGTGCCATACTGCATGTGCAAAACGCGGGAAAAGACGAAGTACAAGGCACGAACATATTGGTGTCGATCTTAAGTGAACGGGATTCTCACGCTGCGTACTACTTAAATGCGCAAAATATAACGCGTTATGACGTCGTGAGCCAGCTCTCCCACGGCGTGACAGATATTGGTATGGACGATCCTCAGCTTGAATATCAAGAAGGCGAGGGCGTAGAGGCAGATCAACGCCAGAGTGCCTTGGAGGCCTATACCGTCAATCTCAACGTACGCGCGAGTGAGGGGAAAATTGACCCCTTAATAGGCCGCGAAATGGAACTACAACGGGCAGCACAAATCTTGTGTCGTCGGCGGAAAAATAATCCCTTATTTGTGGGTGAAGCGGGGGTCGGTAAGACCGCGCTAGCCGAAGGTTTGGCGCGGCAAATTGTACGCAAAGAAGTCCCCGAAATTTTGGCCGATAGCACGATCTACGCTTTAGATATAGGTTCACTGCTGGCCGGGACAAAATATCGTGGTGATTTCGAAGAGCGTTTGAAATCGGTCATGAAAGAATTGCAGCAAGCGCCTGATTCGATTTTATTTATCGATGAGATTCACACTATTATAGGGGCTGGCGCAGTATCGGGCGGTGCGCTCGACGCGTCGAATTTACTCAAGCCTATGCTCGCAAACGGAGAGATCAAATGCATCGGTTCGACAACTTATCAGGAATATCGAAACATCTTTGAGAAAGATCGCGCGCTTTCGCGTCGCTTCCAAAGTATTAGCGTTGATGAGCCTACGGTTGATGAGGCGGTACAGATATTGATGGGTCTTAAATCTCGTTTTGAAGAACATCATGAAGTTAAATACACCGCGCCAGCCTTGCGCTCGGCGGTGGAGTTGGCCGCTCGTTATTTAACCGATCGATTTCTACCCGATACGGCGATCGACGTGATGGATGAGGCCGGTGCTAAGATGCGTTTGGCACCTGCGTCGAAACGCAAAAAAACGGTGGGCGTAAAAGACATCGAAGCAATCGTGGCCAGTATGGCACGCATTCCGCCTAAGCAAGTTTCCACTGAAGACCGACAATCATTAAAGAGTCTCGAGCGCGATCTTAAGCTGGTGGTGTTTGGCCAAGACAAGGCAATCAGTACTTTATCGTCTGCCATCAAGCTATCGCGTTCAGGCCTTGGCGATAAAGATAAACCGATTGGTTCGTATTTATTTGCGGGGCCGACCGGGGTGGGTAAGACAGAAGTCACCAAACAATTGGCGCATACCTTGGGTATCGAGCTGATTCGGTTTGATATGTCTGAGTATATGGAGCGGCACACCGTGTCTAGGCTCATAGGTGCGCCCCCAGGCTACGTAGGCTTTGATCAGGGTGGCTTATTGACCGAAGCGGTAAATAAGCATCCTCACGCAGTCCTGTTACTCGATGAAATCGAAAAGGCGCACCCTGATCTATTTAATATTTTGTTACAAGTCATGGATTATGGAACCTTGACGGACAATAACGGCAGAAAATCTGATTTTCGCAATGTCATCATCGTAATGACGACAAACGCCGGCGCTGTCGATGCGGCGCGTGGCACCATGGGTTTTCTTGAAAGAGAGCGATCGCACGACAACAGTGAGGCGATCAAGAAAACATTTAGCCCCGAATTTAGGAACCGACTTGATTCCGTTGTCTCGTTTGCACCATTGGACGAAGGAACCATATTGCACGTGGTAGGCAAGTTTATTTTAGAGCTCGAACAGCAGTTAGAAGAAAAACACGTTGTCATAGAGGTTGATGATGAGGCACGAAATTGGTTAGCTGAAAAAGGGTATGATAAATCCATGGGTGCGCGGCCAATGGCTCGAATTATTCAAGAGCACATCAAACAACCACTGGCAGAAGATTTGCTGTTTGGTAAATTGATGAAAGGGGGGTCGGTGGTGGTCAGCGTTAAGGACGATAAGCTGGTTTGTCAGGTAAACGAAAAAACTTAGACGAGCATCAAAGTGGGTTTGCTATTGCTAGAGAAGGTCTAATTGCTTAGGCTAAGCCAGAGCCAAATTTACAAGATCAGAGATTGTTATCCGGCAGCCGCTTGGTTTCTATCCGATCAAACACTAACCGCCCCTTGCCGCTGAAATATATTTTAGGCTCTGCGATATCAACGTGATCTATTTTGACGGTAAGTAGGATTTCTTGATCACCCGCGTGAATGAACTCTTCAGCCAACACTTTGGGTATTCTTCGTGAAATAACTTTTACATCGCCGATCACTTCACCTGCTTGGCCGATGGCATCGAGAAAAAATCGAATTTCGTAAGTGCCAGGTAAATAGTATTGTTGGTACCCATAGCCGACAATCCCAGCCTTGTCCGGTGCCTCGCTTACATGCTTTATATCACCTTCGATTGATATATTTTTCCCTGTTAATGCCCCCATCTTTTCTGCGTGATAAATTGGTATTTTCCCATCGAATGGTATGATACGTTGTGCAGGCTGAGGGTAGTGTCCATTGATAACATAGACAGGCCGATTTGGGTATAAGTGATATAAGGCGTGACGGACTCCTTTTGTTTCGCGGACGATAAGTGGGTCTGAATCTAAACCAAGGGCGTTCCATGAATTTTCAGATAAAATACTCTTATACACGTGATTTAAAATCACAATTGACCCAGGAGGAACACCGCGAATAACGTTCTGAAATGCTGCTTTGTAGTCATTGCGGATAGTAATTTTTAAAGCTTCGGCATTAAAAGTTTTAAGCGCTTGTGTCGATACAATGATTGCTATAAATCCAATAGAAAATAGTGCAACCCACCTTGGGAAATGCCAATTTATGTTGATGAATTTAGTCATTCCGAGTCCTGCACCCAACACAATGAATACAAGCGTTTCGTAATAGTAAACAGGTGCAAGTTCGACAATTCCCTCGAACCAAAATGCCACGTAACTTAGCCACACGAGTAGCGTAGCGAGGATCATACTGCCACTGACATGACGCCGATAACCATATAATGCTAAGCCGAGCCACACGACTAGTGAACCTTTAAACCCCCATAATTTGGAGTTAAGCTCAGAAATATTATCGCGGATAAAGCCCCAGCCCCTCTCTATGGTATGGTCATAACCGTGGCGATTCCCGAATCCAATATCATCGCTTGGATCGTAATATAGATACGTGGATAGAAAAGGGTCGCCGGTGGCCGCTGCATTATAGGCGAGAAGAATTACTCCACCCAATGCAGCACAACCGGAAAAAATAAGGGTTGAAACGATCTCTTGTCTCGATTTAGACTTCAACAGGTGAGCGATAGAATCAATAGCAAAGGGCAAGGCGATCCAAAAAGCGGTGTAGGTTCGATCAAGAAATAGAAAAGCCCACGCAAGACCGGCGATTGCGGCGTAGCGGTATTTATGTTCTTGCCGCCAAACCAGATACGACCACATCATGAGCGCTGTTGCCGCAAATGCCGAGGTATGACTGAGAACAGAACCTTGCAGCAACCAGAAGTAAGGACTTAAAAATAGTAAGCCAATCGTTATCCATATTGGAATCTTAAGCCGTTCGCCAGCCTTACTTAGAAACCATACCGCAATAAACACAGCAACGGCTGTCATGAGTCTAGGATAGCCCACCAAGACACCCGGAATAAGCCACACCGCCTGCGCAGGAGGGTAGCGAGATAGCCAACCCGCTTGGTCGTCACAGATCAACATTTGATGAAAAAATGCCTCTCTTAAAGGAGGGCATTCCAATCGCATTTCCCCTTGAGAAAACAGCCAAGCCTGGAAAAGATAGCTATTTTCGTCGGTGGTAAGGTATTCCTTTAAGTAGACGTGTTCACCAATCAATAACGCCCCAAATGCGGCAATAAGGCCGAGTAGAATACGAAGTCCGAGTTGAGCTTGGCTGGAATGCCAGAAGTTATTAGCCGTATTCATTAAAGTTTAGGTACGGAGAAGCTTGGTTTTTTGCATACGGATGCAAGTGAGCCTGTATTAATCTATCGGCGTAAGTATCAAAGGGTCACCAATTATAATCCTTAAAATTGGTTTTAGGCGGACGTTTCTTAGAGATTAAAGAAAGAAAGGAGGAAGTGGGGTTTGAGAGGGCAAGCGTCCTTCAGTTAATGTGTCCGCTAAAGTAGGGGAAGCTCCGCTCCGTTTGGCAGGGCGTTAGGAGAGAAACTAATCCCAGTTCTGCGCCGATGATATATCAATGCCGAGATCTTCTGGATTGTTTCCCCCCATATCATCTTCATCCTCGGTGGCTTCATTCTCGAAGGGTTTAACTTCGCTGCGCTCCAGTAAGCTCATTGCGACCTCAACAAAGTCGTATTCAGTGATGATGCCGACTAAGTGGCCATTATTGACGATAGGCAAACAGCCGTGGCGAGAGTTATGAATATATTGTGCGGCCTTTAATGTGCCGGTTTCTGGCGAGATGCTGACAACGGGCGTTGTCATGATATCGCCCAGCGGAGTGTCGCTGTTGTCGGTCGGGTTGCTGTTAAGATTTGAGCTGCTGGCTGCTAATACGTCTCGGTGGCTAATTATGCCAACCAACTGGTCTTCGTGATCAACAATAGGAATGTGATGAATGTGTTTTTCATTCATTATCTCATGCGCTGTTCCCAATGTATCTTCTGGAGCAAGCCGAATTGGGTCAGGCGTCATGATGGATTCTACGCTGATCATCAATGCACCTCGTTCGCTATTTTATAATGAGTCTAGTCCTTTGAAATCGGCGGCGCAACAACTTTAGTATCGTTATAAATAGATTAATCGACTTGATTCTATATTTCTAGCCTTAGCTTAAGCCAAAGTAAAAGCAGTAAATTACGGAAATGATTCCAGAAGGTAGGATAGCAAGTAATTTATATTTTTGATGCTCAGGTCGATACAAAATATTAGCGAGAGCGATGATAAATAGCGGGCTTAAAAATAAAAAATATTTTGTCTTTAACATCCATTCAAAGCTTCGAAGTGCCCATATTATATAAATTATTATGGTGGGTATAGCGATGCTGGTGATTAGTGTGGCTTGATGCTTAATGAGCAAATTTGCGCCACCTAGAACGGCAAGTAAGGTAGTAGGTAGCCCAGCAACTAAGATCAGCCAAAGCAACCAAATAGGGAAATCCTTATTGTGGATATTATTTCTATCTGGGCGACCATGCCTTTCTGGTATGGTGAAAAAGCTATGGTCTGTCCAGAGTTGCCCATAATGGGAAGATAAGAATTCGTGTGAGTAGACGCTGAATTCGCCAAGATCTTTAGTCGTGTCTTCCGTAAAAGTATTTATTATTCGAGGTAAGCTAAATTTCGTAAAACTATATAAGTCGGCGTAGTTACGGTGCTCCGAAATATTATTGCCAGGAAATGGAGTGCCATAGTCTTTTACGTTGTTTAGGTAAGGAAATGCGCCAAGCATTAAGACAATAATTGTATAGGTCGCGCCGTTTCTTAAGGTTGATGTTTGTCTGTTTTTAAGCCATTCGAATAATAATATTAGGCCTAATATTACGGCGATTATCGCACCTGTATATTTTGTTAGTGCGGCTAGTGCTATAAAAATAGAAGCAAGAATCAGAGGTTTTAGGTGTCGATTCTTTTGATACTTTTCGAAATAATATACTGCTGCTACGACGAAGGTAGACATCAACATGTCTGACTCTATTGCGTGTGAAGATATGACGATAACGGGCAAAAACGATAGTAATGCCAGCATCAGGTAGTCAAACAGTTGGCCTTGATGAATCCTGTGTTGTAAATAGACTTTATAAGCGTAATAAATATATACAAGTGAAATTACATTTAGAAACGTAGCTAACCCAATTAGTTGATGGGTTCGATCGCCTCCAAAATAATCAATGACGATAAAAACGCAATTTCCGATCAAAGAAAAAAGAGGCGGGTGGTAGCAAACCCAGCAGTCGTCTTTAGTCGCTAATACCCCATTTTCATAAAAGTGTACGACGACATTTGAATAAAAATCATATACATAGCCATCGGGATAGGGCGAATAGATGGCGAGTAAAATATGCAGTACGCCTATAATTACAATTAAGGGGATTAGTATTGTTTTGTTATTAATGCTCACCTATTTGGGTTCTCCGAGTAGATTAGGTTTGAAGAATTTTGTCGTGATTTCATTGTGTATTTTCGAGAATTTGATGAGTACAGTGGGGATAAATTTTTAGCGCTAGCTGAAGATCGTTGGACATCAGATCGCTCTGAATATTTGGGTCTGTGAACGCTACAAAACATACAACTTTTATCAATTATGATTAATAGAGATATAGGGCGTCTCATGGAACGTCATTAAGCTTGAGAATATACAATTCTCCCGCTTGCTTCATGTTGCCCGCCATGGCTTCAGCGCGCGGGCCTGTGCCCCAAAACAAATCCGCGCGCAGCTGCCCCTTGATTGCTCCGCCGGTATCTTGTGCCATGACTAATTTTTGTAAAGGCGCGTTATACGCGTCCGGATAGGTGGTGTTGATCCAAATTGGACTGCCCAGTTCTATAAAATTTGGGTCGATGGCGAGGCTACGTTCGGGTGTTAAGGGAACGTTTAAAGAACCATTTGGGCCGTTTGATGTGTCGTTCTTTAGGGTAAAAAATACATAGCTTGGGTTTTCGTTTAATAGCGTCTGAGATCGCTCTGGATTTTGTTTAAGCCAAGCGCGGATCGTAAATAGACTGACGTCTTCAAGTTTGAGTTCACCCATTTCGATGAGCCGTTTACCAATCGAAACATAGGCGTGACCGTTTTGATTGGCGTACGCTGCACCCACTACACTGCCATCAGGCAGCTGGACTCTTCCCGAGCCTTGAATTTGTAGGAAAAAAGCTTGATCCAAATCATCCACCCAGAGTAATTCTTGACCCTTTAACGGGGAATCACGTTGATCAATTTCCGCCCGAGCGTAGTAAGGAATCACTTTTTTGCCAACCAAGCGACCTCTAACACGCTTGCCTTTTAAATCAGGGTATATCTCGCCGAGTTCGATGATTAGCATGTCGTCGGGCGCACGGTACAAAGGATAGCGATACCGTTCGTCAGCGCTGAGAGAGCCTTGCAGCAAAGGTTCGTAGTAGCCAGTGATCATGCCTTTTTTCCTGCCCCGCTCGCCATTTAGAACGTGTGGCGTGAAATATTTCTCAAAAAATACTTTCGCCTGACTGTCTGTGATTTTAGGCTGTGCGTCTGATAAGGCTTGGGCGGCATTACAAACCTCGGACCATTTAGGTTGTTTGATCAAACGTGTACAACTTTTTTGCAAGGGTGCCATGGCGTCACTGTGATGATCGGCTTGCCAGCCGGGTAGCGAGTCAAAGCTAACGGCTTTTCCGACGCCAGCGCGCTGGGGGCCAAAGGTATTACAAGCGCTGACTAAAGCGATCAGGGCTAATAAAACAGCGGAATAACATGTTGATTTCATTGCAAAAATGGGTTGTGTCGACGTTCTTGTCCAATGGTCGAGATTGGTCCGTGTCCGGGAATGAATTCCACCTCGTCCTCCAAAATGAACAATTTGGCCTTTATCGAATTTATTAGGTCGGCGTGATTGCCGCGCGGGAAATCTGTACGGCCGATGCTACCTTGGAAAAGTACGTCACCCACCACCGCGAGTTTTGATGGCGCATGATAGAACACGATATGTCCCGGCGTATGACCGGGGCAATGCATCACTGAGAGCGTTTGATCGCCGATAGAAACTTCGTCACCATCATCCAACCATCGGCTCGGTGTAAAGCTGCCACTGTGTTCTAAGTTAAGCATTTCACCGTATTCGTCAAGTGAGTTAAGTAGAAACTGATCGTCAAGATGAGGCCCAACAATTGGAACGCCTGTCAGCTCAGCGAGTTCAGCCGTTGCCCCAATATGATCAATATGGCCGTGCGTGAGTAATATTGATTCCAACTGCACACCTTTCTCTTCGATGGATCGTAATATTTTATCGATGTCCCCGCCGGGGTCAATCACCGCGGCCTTTTGTGTTTTTGTACACCACAATAAGGAAGAGTTTTGCGCAAACGCCGTGACCGGCGTGATGGCGTAGCACAGGCTTTTAGGCATAGATGGAATGGGTATAATTGAACATCGTAACAGCACACGATTTTAAACCAAATGAATATCCATTTTCTTGATGCCCACCAATTTACTGTCACAAATTTAGACGATGACGGCTTTAACGTTACGGCGGAAAAGCCAGTTTATGAACTCACAGCATTGGCAACATTTGTATTGTCATTGGCGCGCTGTACCTTTTCTGTGCTTTGGGTATACGGCTCGCGTAAAGACGTGGATCCTGACACCATTGAAATGGCGATGTCTTGGACATTTGATCACGAACCTACTCGGTTTAAGCAAATCACCATGGACATATTTTGGCCTGCACTCGAAGAAAAAAAATTACCGGCGGCGCAAAATATGGCGGAGCAATGTACGATTCATCACACGATACATGATTGTGTTGATATTTCGACCAAAGTACGGACGATCTAGCGGTGTCATTCGCTATGATTGAGCGAGCTGATCTTGGTTCGAAAATACGGAAAGTGTTAAAAATACCAGATCGCAACCACCCCTGCGGCCTTAAATCCTTGTGCTGCCCAGCGTGGGGGCTGTTTGCCAAATAATCGCCAACTGTCTAGTATCGCAGGAATGGCCAATAGCGCGAGCACCTGATCGGTAGAAAGCCTGCTGGCTCGTGAAATGCCTGTTGCATCACCATCATCGTGGTGCTTGATGAAGCCTAGGTAGGCTGCGGTATACCAATATGGCCGATCACCAAACCTGCATTCCAACTACGCTGCTTAGCGCTTGATTCGTTCTGCTTGAGACGATTGAGCGCGTATTCAGCCGCTATCCATTGTGCTTGGAATCCCGCGGAAGACAAACGTATGTTTTGCTGCGCAGTGTTGTTAGTGTTTTCATATCGAACGGTCAAGCCATCGAAATAGGCATCCGCCCCCTCATGTTCTGCGACCCAAAAATGCCCCGCTTCATGAATGGCTATCGTTGCTGCTGCGCCGGCAAGCGTGGTGCCCCAGTGCGTTTTGATATCGTCAATACTAATGGCTTGGGCGACAGCGTGGGTCACAAACCCGAGATTTAGAATAACGCCAATCAGCAACACCCATGCGCCTGCACTAATCTGGCTGATGGGTTTACGGTTTTCGTTCAGAAATTTTAAGCGCAATGGGTTTTGGGTTAGAATTTTTAGTGGCGATACGCTGGCTTTGAAAATCTCCAGATTGTGAAATTGCCTGACCGGATTTAGAGATGTGTGCAGCCACAACAACATCTTCAAAATTTGACAGCTTCATCTGTGGAAGCATGGCCATGCTGTCATCTAGGGTAATGGTTAAAGGTAGGCTAGAAGCAGGGTAGCGCGCAACGGCCAAGGGCATGGGTGGCCCAGACTGCGCCTTGGCAAAAATAAAAACTGTGTCAGATGGCTCGACCAAGCTTTGTAGTTCAGCGGCAATCTCTACCGAGACAGTGAGCTGTAAACCGATGGGCGTGTCTAGAGTTTGCGCGCTTGACACCACTTGCTCTTCTGCAATAATTATCTCAGCACTTTGCCCCAATTGTACGGTCACTTCTTCAATGAGCACGGCGAGCTCTGTGCTAGATTCTGCGTCATTAAGCAATGGTTGAAGGCGTAACCAATGCCGCAATGCGGCGTCAGGGCGCCCCAGCTGCTGTTCAGCGAGGCCCGCCAACCAACGCGCGCTGACATGAGTCGGTTCAAGGGCCAAGGCCTGATTGAGAATATTGGCCGTGGTCTCGGTGAAAACGCGATCATTCGCCATGGTCACGCTGTCGGCATAATTGCTGAGTAAATCAGCACTGGGCTCAGCCAGTTTAATGAGTTGTCCGTATCGATTTGCAGCCTCTTTATAACGACCCATGCTGGCGTAGGTTTGGGCGAGAATGAATAAACCTTGCTGATCGTTTGGGTGCTCGTTTACCCGTGTTTCGACTTGCTTGATTAGTTCAGCCACCGAAGGTGCATTTTTAGCCACAGCCATGGTTGGTGAGGCACCGGGGGCATCGGGCTGAAAATTTGAGGTTTTTAAATACGAGCCAATGGCAAGTAAAGGTACGATGGCAAGCAAGAGAAAATTGATTGTGGCAGGAGAAGCACGAAATTCTTGTTGCATCTCTTTAGAAGCCACTAATTCGTCTGCCAGAGAAAGTTGTAAATCTTTGATCGCCAGATCATATTCCTTGGTATCTAAATCTCCAGCCTCATAGGCCGACTCTATTTCTCGCGACCGTTCATGCGCAATGGCAATATTTCGTTGTTTGATGCTCTCCATCTTGAGCGTTGAATGTGAACGGAAGGTACGCCACAGCATCAAGCTGATTAAGCCGCTCAGAAGAAGGATGATAAACCAAAGCATGAATTTAAAAATAGGGCTTATGTTATTGTTTGTTGTCCAAATGCCGCTTGGCACGTTCTAGCTCAGCGGCAGTTAAATCGTCCGCTGGGTTGGCCGATCGTTTGCGTAATACCGAGACAAGTATGCCGAGCGCAATCAGCAGAAAAGCGAATGGCCCCAACCAGAGGAAATAAGTGCTGGACTTAACCGGTGGTCGATACAGAACAAAATCGCCGTAGCGAGCGATCATGTACTCAGTAATTTCATCCTTGGTCTTGCCTTGGATCACCATATTATAGGTTTTCTCGCGTAAATCTTTGGCTAGATCAGCGTTGGAATCCGCCAGATTTTGGTTTTGACAAACCAAACAACGTAGTTCCTTTATGAGTTCTACATATAAGGTTTCTTGCGCACGATCTGAAAAATGATGCTGTTCTATTCCCGCGAAAACGGCTATCGGTGCGAGCAGTAGCCATAGCGCGAATGCTTTCACGAAATACTCGCTCATGATTCGTTTTGGAGCGTTTCGATCAGTGGGAGCAAAGTTTGTGCGATTGCTTCTGGTGTGAGCGGGCCAATTTGCTTAAAGCGAATGTGGCCCTTTTTATCGATTAGAAAGCTTTCGGGCACGCCGTATACGCCGTAATCAATCCCCACATTACCCTCGAAATCATGCGCGATACGGGTATAGGGATTGCCGAAAGCCTGTAACCATTTCTTCGCGTCAGCGCGCGCGTCTTTGTAGTTTAAACCCACAATGGTGAGTATATTTTGCGTCGCCAGCTCGTTGATCAATGGGTGTTCGTCTCGACAGGCTGCGCACCACGATGCCCAGACATTGAGTAACCACACTTCGCCTTTAAGACTTTCCGTGCCGATACGTTGATCTGCGTCAGCGAGTGTTTCGATTTCAAACGATGGTGCGGCTTTATTAATCAGCGGCGAGGGAATTTCCTTGGGGTCGAGCTTCAAGCCGACCGCTAAAAAGCCCACCAGCACGATGAAACCAATGAAAGGAAGTAAAAACCGATTCATCAGACGACCGCGGGCTTGCCTTTATCAGTGGGTGAAATATTTTTTATCTCAATTTCTGCGGCTTCTTTGTTTGCAGCTTTAATCGCCAGTTTTCGGTAGCGAGGGTCTATGGCAGCGAGAAAGCCGCCAAAGGCCATGATCAAACAGCCCAACCAAATCCAGCGAATTAATGGCTTATGGTAGATACGCACTGCCCACGCACCCTCATCGCCAATCGGCTCACCCAAGGCGACGTATAAATCTCGAAAGAATCCTGCGTCAATCGATGCTTCAGTCATGGGCGTACCGCTTTGATAAACTCGTTTTTGTGGGTCGAGTTGACTCACGATCTGACCATCACGGGTGACGACGATATCGCCTTGTTGAGCCGCATAATTGGGCCCCTGTGTGTTTTGAACGCCATTAAAGGTAAACGTATAACCCGCAACTTCAAGGCTTTCACCGGACTGCATACGAATATCTTTTTCAATGCTGTAAGCGGAGGTGAGCGTGATGCCGATCACAAATACACCCAGGCCGATATGACCGAATATCATGCCGTAAAAACCCAGGGGTGCACTCGAGAAAGCTTTTAGACCCGAGCGCGTATTCAGGCGATCATAAACCAAGCCTAGGGTGCTTAATATTGTCCAAGTGCCGACCGAGATGCCGAGCGCAGCATTGACCGAGTAATCGGCCTGCAATAAGGGTGCGCTAAAGCCGAGGATAAGACTCAAAACGAATGGGATTAATAATTTCGGTGCGATGCGTTTGAGGCTGTCGCGTTTCCAGCGGGTATAAGCGGCAATGCCCACCACCAAAGCAATGGGAATGGTTAGGGGCACAAACACGCTATTAAAATAGGGTGGCCCGACCGATATCTTGCCGTAGCCGAGGGCGTCTAAAATTAAGGGGTAGAGTGTGCCGAGCAGCACGCTGCAAGCAGCAACGACTAACAAGACATTGTTAAGCAATAAACTGGTTTCTCTGGAAACTGCTTCAAAGCGTACGTGGCTACGGATTTGTGGTGCACGCCAGGCATAAAGCAGCAAGGAGCCGCCGACCACGATCACCAGGAATATCAGGATGAATAATCCACGCCCTGGATCCGAGGCAAAAGAATGCACAGAAGTCAGCACGCCAGAGCGTACCAAAAAGGTGCCGAGTAAGGAAAGCGAGAAGGCGAAGACGGCGAGCAGAACGGTCCATGCTTTAAAGACCCCTCGTTTTTCGGTGGCCGCCAGTGAGTGCATCAATGCGGTGCCGACCAGCCAAGGCATGAATGAAGCGTTTTCGACAGGATCCCAGAACCACCAACCACCCCAGCCTAATTCGTAATATGCCCACCACGAGCCGAGTGCGATTCCAATCGTCAAGAATAACCAAGCGACGTTTGTCCAAGGGCGCGACCATCTCGCCCAACTTGAATCGAGGCGCCCCCCTATCATTGCAGCAATTGCAAAGGCAAAGGCGACGCTAAAGCCAACATAGCCCATATAAAGCATGGGCGGGTGTATCGCCAAGCCGATATCTTGCAGGAGGGGGTTTAGATCTCGCCCTTCAAGGGGAATCGGATAAATTCGCTCGAATGGGTTTGAGGTAAACAGCATGAACATTAAAAAGCCAATGCTGATCATGCCCATCACCGCCAAGACTTGCGCTTGAATTTGCTTTGGCATTGATTTGCTAAATTGCGCAACGGCGAACGTCCATAGCCCTAGAATTAATGCCCAAAGCAATAAAGAACCTTCGTGGGAGCCCCAAACCCCGGAAATCTTATACAGCAAGGGTAGCTTGGAGTTTGAATGTGCTGAGGCGAGTTTGACGGAAAAATCATCGCTGATAAAGGCGTAAGTTAAGCAAGCAAACGCGAGCGCAACCAGACAAAATTGTGCAATGGCTGCGGGTCGAGCAAGCGAAATCCAGTTCGCGTAACCTTGTTTGATGCCGATAGTGGGTAAGATGGATTGCGCCAGTGCCACGATGAGTGCCAAAGAAAGCGCAAAATGACCAATTTCAGGAATCATAGTGATTTCTCGATGTTTGCGTCAACCGCATTTTTATTTTGGTATAACTTTGCCTTCGCTTGCCTGATCGCTTCTGCGGCCTCGGGCGCCATATAATTTTCATCGTGTTTTGCAAGCACTTCACTGGCAACGAAGGTATTGCCTTCAAGCCGTCCGAGCGCCACCACGCCTTGACCTTCGCGAAATAAATCTGGCAGGATACCGGTATAGCGCACAGGGACGCTTTGTGCAGTATCGGTGACAGAAAACCGGATTGTTAGGTCAGTGTCACTGCGTTCAACACTGTCTTCCAACACCATGCCACCGATGCGAAATGAGACACCTTGCGGGGCTTCGCCAGCGCTAATCTGGCTGGGGGTAAAGAACAGGTTAATATTTTGTTTGAGCGCCTTTAAGGTTAAACCCACGGCGAGCGATAAGCCCATCAATAGTAATATGATCAAATAAAGCCGTTGCTTACGTTTAGCTCTCATGACGCTTGGCGCCGTTGATAGCTGCGGACTTCTCGGAGCAGCTGCTTGCGTCGATGTCGGGGCAAAATAACATTGAGTAGCAACACCACAAAGGCGATGCCAAAGCTACTCCACACAAATGTGGCATAGCCGCCCATCTGCAGAAATTCGATAAGATTAAAACCACTCATACGGGCGTTTTCTCCAATAAATTCGATACCCATTTTGTACGCCGTTCAGAATCGAGTAATTCATTGCGTACACGCAACAGCATGACCGCGAAATAATAAAACTGGAAGCCAAAAAACATGATGAGCAAGGGAATTAACATGCGCGTATCCATCGACGGCGCATCCAGCTTTGAGACGGTTGCCCCTTGATGTAAGGTGTTCCACCATTCAACCGAAAAATGAATAATCGGCAGGTTCACCACACCCACCAGCGCCAGCATCGCGCCTGCGCGTGAAGCAGTACGCCTGTCTGCAATGGCGTTGACCAAGGCGATATAACCGAGATATAAGAACAATAAAATTAAGAATGAAGTCAGGCGTCCATCCCAAACCCAATAGGTGCCCCACATGGGTTTACCCCAAAGGCTGCCAGTGACCAAAGCAATAAAAGTAAACGAAGCGCCTAATGGAGCACTGGCTCGCGCAACTGCATCGGCCAATTTCATGCGCCAAATCAAAGTAATGGCACCTGCGGTTGCCATCACGACATAGGTGAATAAACTCATCCATGCAGCGGGAACATGGACGTAAATTATCCTAAAGCTCTCGCCCTGTTGGTAATCAGTGGGCGCGTAGAATAAGCCGCCGAGCAAGCCTGTTGCTAACAATATGCCGGCTATCCAAGCTAGCCAAGGGGTGGCCCTTTGTGCAAAACGGTCAAATATTTCAGGCGAGCCGAAGCCATGAAACCATCGCCAGAGGCGATCACTTAAGCTAAGGGCTGAGCGAGTGGACATGGGTGATGTGCGTATTGAGGACGGAGACTTAACAAGGCGGCTGATTATACAGTCTAGCAACGAATGTGTTTACTGACCATTAGGATTATATCTTGCCCCAAATGGTTCCCGAAAATGTGAAGTTTATGTGAACTATGCCTAAAGTTCTGATCAGCGGTGGGTATCAATTTAAGCTAATTTTGATAGCGGAGCTAACTGCAAAAGGTGCGAGCATCAGGCTCATCACTGAAAAAGAGGCCAGCAAATATAGTTGACCACTGGCAGCCAAGCCCACTGATGCGGCTTGCACAGCACTTGCGCCAAAGATCAATACAGGGATGAATAAGGGTATGACCAATAAGCTCAGCAGCAATCCACTGCGTTTAACGCCCGCCGTCAGCCCGACACCGACTGCTCCGATCAAGCTCAAAGCGGGGGTGCCAAGCAATAAACTTAACAACATGACACCATAGGCCTGCGAGGGGAGTTGCATCATCAAGCCAATAAAGGGTGAGATAATAATCAGGGGTAAACCCGTGACCAGCCAGTGTACGAATATTTTCGCCAATACCAAAGCGCTGCTGGGGTGCGGGCTGAGAATGAGCTGTTCCAAGCTGCCGTTATCGTAATCTTCGCGAAACAGATGGTCGAGTGCCAATAAGCTTGCGAGCAAGGCGGCCACCCAAATCACCCCGGGGGCGAGGGTACTCAAGATAGTGCTTTCTGGCCCCACGCCAAAGGCAAATAAAACGGCCACCATGATAAAAAACAACAGCGGGTTAATGAGCGCGCTTTTGTTGCGGTAAGCCAATGTTAAATCAGCTCGAAGTTCGGCCATAAAAGCGCTAAAAAGGCTAGTGTTCATGCGCCGCTGAGCGATAAATCGCGAATAGGGATTTGTTCAAAACTGAGCGCTTGATGGCTGCTGAAAATCACCATCCCGCCCTCGTTTGCGTGTTGTTCGACAATGCGCTGAAAAGCCTCTACGCCATCTGTGTCAATCGCGGTGGTGGGTTCGTCGAGTATCCATAATGGTGCAGTGCTTAAATGCAATCGAGCAAGCGCAACGCGGCGTTTTTGACCCGCAGAAAGCTGATGTGCCAAGATAGTTTCGTAGCCGGATAAACCCACTGCGTCTAGGGCATCTTGCACTGAAACTTCACTGAACTGTTTAAGCTGATGATTTAAAAGAGTTAAATTTTCAAACGCGGATAAATCTGCTTTTAAACCATTGCGATGGCCAATATAAAGCAGGTTTTCATTAAATGAGGCTCGATCAGCGTCGATATTTTCGTCATTCCAATAGACATCGCCGCTTTCGGCCTGACTTAAACCCGTCAGAATCCGCAATAGGCTGGTTTTGCCGGAGCCATTGGTGCCATGTACTCGCATCACCTCACCTTGCGACAAGCTAAAGCCCACGCCCGAAAAAAGGCTGTCATAGCCTTTAACGCACTCAATGTCAGTCGCTCGAAACATGGTGAGGAATCTTATGCGGAGTTTGCGGTACGCTTCGCTAATTCGACATAATGCTTTGCCGAATGCTTGAGGAATTCGATCTCGGTTTCTTTCAGGCGACGTATTTGCTTAACGGGGGAGCCGACATAAAGATAGCCGCTTTCGAGAGTTTTATAAGGCGGTACCAAACTGCCAGCGCCTACCATGACTTCACTTTCGACCACTGCGCCATCGAGCACCACCGTGCCCATGCCCACAAGGCATAGGTTGTGTAGGGTGCAGCCATGGATCGTTGCATTGTGGCCAATGGTGACGTCATCTCCAATGATGAGAGGTGCGCCACCGGCTTTTGAATACGGGCTATCGTGGCTGACGTGTAAAACAGCACCATCCTGAACATTGGTACGCGCACCGATTTCAATCGTATTAATATCACCTCGAATCACTGCCATCGGCCAAACATTGCTTTGCGCGCCAATTTTAGTATGACCATTTACAAAAGCCATTTTATGCACAAAGGCATCGGGATGAATCGCGGGGGTATTCCCCTCAAAGGCTTCAATCATGCGGCTTCAGAAAGTTAAAAAACAGGCGCGCTAGTTTAAACGCTATTTCGAACGAGTGCGATAGAATGCTAGAGAATTGGCCGGAGAACTAGGGACAGATCAAATATGCCGCATTGTTAGATTTGAGACTTGAGCCCGGTGGCTGAACCTATTGAATTTCGCTCTACCCCCTTAGCTATTTAATATTTTCAATTTTTCACAAGTGTCCGACTTTCACATAAATTAATGTTTCATCCTCCACATGAGGAAAATGCTCAGACATGTGCGGATTCCGCAGCCATGACCCTTCAGGATATTCACCAAACTCATCGATAAATCGTCCATTGATTACAACGATCTCTTCACCACCCATATGATGATGTGGTTGAAATACTTCGTCTTTTGGCCACGCTACCAAAGCGGTACTTACTGTGCCGTGTGTATGTAATGGAAGTACTTTTAAATTTCCTATGCCTTGTCCCCATTGCTGGTCTTTGGGCCTGATCACGACGTGTTCTGTGTCATCACTTTTAAACTGCTCAAGTTTTACGAACAGCTTACAACCCTCTTTGGTAAAAGGTTTATGAAAAGATCCGGGCGGGTTTCGAATATAGGTACCGGCTGGGTAATCGCCGTTCTCATCAGAAAACACACCGTCAAGAACATAAATCTCTTCACCATTGGGATGGCTATGGGGTGGAAAATACGAGCCTGGCTCGAACTTTACAAAACTTGTGACATGACCCGATTCATCAGTAACACGTTCGAGGTGTGCGCGCGAAACGCCATCGGCGGGGCTCAGTACCCACTCCTGATCATCAGGGCGCATACAAACAGTTTTAGAGAAATCCATGTTTAAGTTGTATGATTTTTTTGCTGTATTATTCATGGTGTTTCGTATTTAAGGTAAAGATTTCTGCCACGGCACGATTGCCGTAACCGGCGAATACATGATTTTTTCATTGAAAAAAATCTACATACTTTCATGGATACGAATCTCGGGATCACTCATCAACAAGGGTTTCAACGCCACCACGACATCGTCATTAGACAGGGTTGAGCCGAGGTAGTTCTCTGCGCTTTTGGTGGGATCAAATCCGTGTAAAACCTGTACATCCTGATCCCTTGTCAGAAGGTCTTTTGATTGTGCATCAGGCACATCTGACAAAAAGGGTTGTTTGTATTTCGTATGTATTGCACTAAGTATGCATAGTCATCTATGTTTTTAACGAACACACA
>CBDBQB010000016.1:0-10906 GCA_965209105.1 Candidatus Poriferihabitaceae bacterium
ACGAATACCATGTGGATCGCGAAATGCCAGCAAGCCATTTCCCACGATCATTGCAACAATTGAGTAACCGCCACTACAACGTTTAAACACCCCAGAAACAGCTTCAAATATATTCTCTGGCTTGGCAACCAAACTGCAATGCTGCAAAGATTCGCGCAGCTCATGCGCGAAAATATTTAAAATAATTTCAGAGTCAGATTGGGTATTGAGATGGCGTAAATCTTGCTTGTAAAGTTCGTTTCTTAACTGCTCCGCATTCACTGTATTGCCATTATGTACAACGGCCAAACCAAACGGCGAGTTGACATAAAAAGGCTGTGCTTCCGCACGCGAGTCACTGCCAGCGGTGGGATAGCGAACATGACCGATCCCCATATTGCCTTCTAGTTGGTACATATGACGCGTATGAAAGACGTCGCGTACCAGACCGTTGTCCTTGCGCAGATAAACTTTATTCCCACTGGATGTCATAATGCCCGCAGCGTCTTGGCCGCGATGCTGAATAACGGTCAGGGCATCATATATCGTTTGATTGACCGGCTGAGTGTCGAGTAGTCCTATAATTCCACACATGGCAAATTCGTCCCGCGTTTAATTGTGAGGCTGCAAACTAGGTTTCTATCTTTTGGACAATATCAGCAGGCAGCAGCGATTTAAGCCAATTTACTAAGGGCTCAAAAGAGTCAAGAAAACCGGAGTCTAGCCACCACTGCTGGCCATCCATGGCCATAAATCGGCCCACTAAAATTAAGATGGCAACTATTACCGCAGCGCGTAAAACGCCAAAAACACTCCCTAAAACCCGATCAATACCCGACATGCCCGAGGACGAGAAGACTTGGCCAATAATATGGCTCAGAACAGAGAGCGCGATCAATGCGGCGAGAAAAACCACCACATAAGCGATCGCCAAGTCGAGTGGCTCTTGATTGATGTAAGGCTTAATATAAGTTGAAACAGTTTCGCCAAAGCGATAAGCGACCAGGGCCGCAAGCACCCAAGAGCCTACAGATAGAACTTCTCTTACAAAACCTCGATAGATGCCGATCATGACTGAGATCACAAAAAAGACAATAATAAGGATGTCAATCAAGGGTAAATTCATCTGTGTTCCTCAGGGCGTTTTTATTTATGATTTAAATGGGTATTGCGCAACGTAGCCACCATGACCTGTCTGTTGTTCGATAACACTGGACAAGGCTTGCGCTTCTTCTTTACTCGCGAAGGGGCCGAGCCATACCCGAGTCGCCGTGCCGTAATTTGCCTTGGTCGAACTGATTTTCGGGCTGTGCCCGTTGGTTTTCAAAATACGCGCGATTGATTTCGCATTTTCCACTTTAGAAAAAATACCCGCTTGCACGACCCACCCTGCTTGTTGAGGCGATACGGCTTCTGCAGATTCCTTGGCTGTTGGTTTAGGTTTGCTATTTGCAGCCGTTTTAGTTTTAGATGGTTTTACTGGCTTTGCAGGTTTTGTGATTTTTTCAGGAAGTTTTTTTAAGACGGGTTTTTTAGTCGCGTTCTGGGTGGTTTGCACTTTCTTAGCTTGAAGCGAATCAATTTTCTTTAGTACCAGCCCTGCGTTTTCAGCCTCTTCTAAGCCCTGCTTATTTGCTGAATTGTCGCCTTCTTTTGCTCCATCGACTGTATCTAATGGTCGAATTCGTGATTCAAAATCTGTGCTACTTGAGGTAGGCAATTCTAGATCTGCGTCCTTCGGCTCGCCCAAGAATAACGGTATCAACAAGGCCGCAAGTACCACCAATAACGCCGCACCCAAGAGACGATTTTTAAGTTGTGTTTGTGAAAGTGGTTCAGACAAAGTGTAAAAATTCGCGGGTTAACGGTTCAGTACCGGGATTATAGCACCGACAAGGTGAAACGAACCAAAAATAACGATCAAGTCCGCTTGTTCAGCCGCCGACAACGCACTCTGAAAAGCGTCTTCCGCTTGATCGAATAATCGAACTTCATTTTTAGCTGAGGGTGGGTCAAATAGCCGAGCATATAAGGCTGACGAGGTTTGTCCACGTTCCCCTGACAAACTTGCCAAGTACCAATGATCCACTCGTTGCTTGAGTGCATCATAGGCTTGATCATAGGATTTATCGGCAAGCGCACCGAATACAGCGTGGAGTTTAGCCTGATGCTGTAATGTATCGATAAAGCGGATCATCGCCAACACTGAATCTTCGTTATGCGACACATCCAGCAATATTTTGGGCGTACCGTCAATCAATTGCAAACGCCCAGCCAATTGTTGCTTTTCTAAGCCTAACTGTAGTTGTGCGCCTGATACTTGAAGCTCGTATTGAAGCATTGCGATAGTCGCAATGACGCCTGCGGTATTGTCTTGCACTTGTGTTAGCTTTGAAGTGATTGGGATACCATCAAAACGCGAAAGTTTGCCATGACTCGATCTAAATTCGGCTTCGCCAGTACTGAGTCGATTAACCTTGTAATCCGTGTCGGCGCAGACAAAATCCGCCTTATTATCTCGCGCCATTGCAGAAACGGTACCCGGCGCCTTGGGATCGGCAATCACAGCGCGCGCCTTCGCTTTAATAATTCCAGCTTTCTCTGCCCCAATTTGTGACCGATCAGTGCCAAGCCAAGCCGTGTGATCAATACCAATCGCGGTTATCAATGCAAGGTCGTTCTCAACTATGTTTACCGCATCTAAGCGACCGCCAAGGCCGACCTCGAGGAGGATGACTTGTAAATCAGCTTGGATAAAGATATCCAAGGCAAGCAGCGTATTGAACTCAAAGAAGGTCAGCGTGACGTCGCCGCGCCACGCTTCGATCCGAATAAACGAAGCCAGCAAATCCTGATCAGCCACATTGCGATTATTTATGCGGAACCGTTCATTAAAATCGACTAAATGGGGGGAGGTAAATGCCCCTGTCCGATAGCCTGCATGTCGATAAACCGATTCCAACATCGACACACTTGAGCCCTTTCCGTTGGTGCCAGCGACAGCAATAGTGACGGGCAGTTGCGGTGGCTTAAATCGATTCCAAACTTTGGAAACGCGATCAAGCCCCAAGTCAATGCTACGGGCATGTAGGGTTTGAATATAGTCAATCCATTGACTGAGTGAACGTGACATGATGATCTATTTAATACACTACACTAGCTGGCTTTCACCTGCTTAGCTTGATCGAAGTATAAGGTGGAAAATAGTTGATGAATACATTTGGGCAACTCGTTACGCGCCACAATCATGTCGATAGATCCATGCTCAAACAGAAACTCTGCGCGCTGAAAACCTTCGGGTAATTTCTCTCTAACGGTTTGCTCGATTACCCGTTGCCCAGCAAAGCCAATCAAAGCCTTAGGTTCGGCGATGATAACATCCCCTAACATCGCAAAACTCGCCGATACCCCGCCCATCGTCGGATCGGTGAGAACGGAAATATAAGGGATGTTGGCACCTTTTAATCGCTTGAGTGCAGCAACTGTTTTACTCAGCTGCATCAAAGAAAATAAGCCCTCTTGCATCCGCGCACCACCGCTGGCAGAGAAGCATACAAACGGTATTTTTTCCTTCAGCGCGGTTTCTGCTGCGCGCACAAATCGTTCGCCGACCACCGCCCCCATCGAGCCGCCCATAAAGCCAAAATCAAATGCGACCACCACGATCTCGTCGCCAAGCAATTTGCCTTTCGCCGCGACCATCGCTTCACTCGCATCATTTTTTTGACGCGCCTCACTCAGCCTATCCTTATATTTTCTAAGGTCGCGGAATTTTAGCGTGTCTCGCGATTGGACTTCTTCGGCGAGTAATTCATAGGACTGATGACCGAAAAATGCTTCGAGACGTTTTAGACCTCCAATACGGTGATGATGCCCACATTTAGGGCACACTTCTTTGCTACTCACCAACTCAGCAGCATACAACACGGCCTGACAGCCCTCACACTTTCGCCACAGGCCCTTAGGAACGCCCGCATCTTGCGAGCGAGCCTGTTTAATCTTTGGAGGAATAATCCTATCTAACCAGTTCATACAAAGCTCAGTTTTATTTCGTGCAATTATAACTGATCACGCAATAATCCCAAGTCAAATGTGCTTAAGATAGCCAAGGGGATAGCATGTCTAAAGTTTTTTGTAGCGCGCCACGATGCTGTGCAATCAAGGCTTTTCCTGCCTTCGACATCTGTGCTCGTCGTTCCGGATCGCTCAGTAATTGATTGGCCGCCCGCTGTAGCGACGGCTCATCATAAATTTGAACACCGGCTCCCGCGCTAGAAACTTGTTCTACAACCTGCTGAAAATTATGCATATGCGGGCCAAATAAAACAGCAATGCCTGCGTGACAGGCCTCGAGAATATTATGCCCCCCCACCGGTACTAAGCTGCCACCGATGAAGCAAAATTCACTGGCAGAAATGAAATTCGGTAACTCTCCAATCGAATCCAAGATGAAGACTTCGGTGGTAGGTTCCAAGGCCTGCTCGCCCACTAAATCGCTGCGCCGCTGCGACGAAAATAACGCTTCGCATTGTCGAACCACCGCATTAAATCGCTCCGGATGGCGTGGCGCCAATATAAGCAATAGTGTCGGCCAATCCTCTAATAAAGCTCGATGAACGCGTAGTATTATTTCCTCCTCGCCATCGTGTGTACTCCCTGCTAACCAGATCGGCCGATGATCCGGTTGGTCGACCGCAAGCCTTGCCAAAAGCTTACTCGTTGCTGGCATAGGAATTGACGTGCCTATTTCAAACTTAAGATTCCCCACCACGCTTACCCGATCCTCTGGGGCGCCCAACTGCACAGCGCGGTCGGCGTCAGTCTCAGTCTGAACCGCAAATTGATCAATCATTCCGAGGCTATTACCCACCAAACTCTGGAATCGCCGGTATCCTGAAAATGACGCCTCGCTCAATCGCATATTTGAAACCAGTAGTTTCACACCCGAATGGTGCGCGGCATGCAATAAATTGGGCCAAATTTCGGTCTCCAAGATAATCCCAATTTTGGGTTTAACCTTAGCCATAAAACGTCGCACCGCACTCGGCAGATCAAGGGGGATATACACATGATGAACACCCGCCCCGAGCTGGCTTGAAATCACCTCAGAGCCGGTCGGCGTCCCGCAAGTCACAACGAACTGGACATCGGGATATTGGCTTTGCAAGGCCTTTATTAATTTGATCGCTGCAATGGCTTCTCCAACCGACACGGCGTGCACCCAGATGCCCCCCGTTTTAGGCGGTGGCTTAAAATATCCAAAGCGCTCATTTAGGCGCTTTACATAGGCTGGGTTTTTACGCGAACGTAGTACGTATCGGAGCAAGATAAAGGGTGTGAGGGCGTACAGCAGGAGACTATAAATAATTCGCACGCTAATTTTCCTAAAGCTTTTAACTAAAACTTAGCCAATCCTGAGGCTTTAAGAAATATTCAGTGAGTCTCGCTTCTGGGCTGCCCGGTTCGACCTGATAGTTGTAGTGCCACTCCACTTTCGGCGGCAAAGACATCAAAATAGATTCGGTTCGGCCATCGGATTGCAGGCCGAAAATTGTGCCCCGATCGTACAATAAATTGTATTCAACGTAACGCCCGCGTCTATACGCTTGAAATCTGCGCTCTCGTTCGCCATACGGGGTTTGTTTATTGCGCTGTAGTATCGGCTGATAAGCCTGAACAAAGCTGTTTCCAACACTCTGCATCAAAGCAAAAGCATGCGCAAACCCCTGTTCATTAAAGTCATCAAAAAATAAGCCGCCAACTCCGCGCTGTTCCTGCCGGTGTTTAAGATAAAAATAATCGTCGCAGCCTTGTTTAAATCGCGCGTAGTAATCTTCATCCAATGAATCACATGCCGCCTTGGCGGTTTGATGCCAAGCGATCACATCTTTTTCATTGGCGTAATAGGGGGTTAAATCGTAGCCCCCTCCAAACCACCAAATCGGTTTTTCCCCTGCGGGATCAGCGACAAAAAAACGCACATTGGCGTGCGCGGTCGGCACATGAGGGTTATGCGGATGAATCACCACTGATACGCCCATCGCTTCAAATTTTTTGCCAGCAACCTCAGGACGTTTAGCTGTGGCGGCACTGGGCAATGCATCGCCTTTGACATGTGAGAAGTTAACCCCACCCTTCTCGATAATTTCGCCAGTGATGATTTTGGACAAGCCCCCGCCACCGTTAATATGCTGCCATTCGTCCGTCACAAACTTCGACGATTCCTCTTCTTCCATTGCCGTACAAATAGCCTCCTGCAAGCCGAGCAGATACTGCTTAACCGTGTCTAAATCGCCGGGGTCTAATTCGCTATGATTCATATTAGGGAGCGGGTCGAATAATATCTTGCGTGGTCGCGTCAATGATTTCGCTGGGATGGTCGAGTCCTTGAACGGGCAGATCAATAATATAATCGATTTGATCTGCGAATACCTCGCGTACTTGTGTGGCAGTGGTCAAGGATGGCTGCGCCCTTAAATTCGCACTGGTTGACACCAGCGCTGTTTGCGCGGCCGCACATAAGGTTTTCATTACATCGTAGTCAGGTACTCTGACCGCGATAGTGGGATGCTTGCCCGTCAATTTTGGCGGGCATCTTTCGCTGGCAGGTATTAACCAGGTGCGCGGGCCGGGCCAGCTTTCAATAATTCGAGTTTGTTGTTTAAGGCTCAATGCGCGCCAATCTAAATACGGATCTAATTGTGCCCGAGTATCCCCGATGATAATTAGCCCCACCGTCTCTGATCGATTCTTAATCGCCAGGATACGATCGATTGCTTTAGAGTTTTTGGGGTCACAGCCCAGCCCAAAGCATTGCTCAGTAGGGTAGGCAATGATTCCACCGGCCTTAACGCATGCTGCGGCTTGTCTAATCATTGTTTCGATTTTTTACCGCCCAGCCATGTATAGGTCATCGCAGCACAAAAAATTCCAAGCGCATCAGCGCCAATATCCAGCAAAGAAAAACTACGCCCTGCAATAAAGTGTTGTAGAACTTCTGTCAGCGCTGCATAAGCCATCAAGGCCAAGAAAATAGCGCGAAGATTAAGCTGACGCCAAGCCACAAAGGCCAGTCCTGCCAGACAAAAAAACGCGCCAAAATGATAAACTTTATCCCACCCGCCCGCACTGACCAAGGTCACGGGCGTCAGTAACTGCCAACTCAGGAAAGTAAAATAAGCGCCGAACGCAACCCGCAACATCAATGTAAATAGGCTCAGCTAGGCTTGCTCACGCGCAACAGCGCGATAGCCTATATCTTGGCGATACCACATCCCCTGCCATTCAATCGCATTGACCGCATTGTACGCTGCCGCTTGCGCAGCCTCGGTTGATTCTCCCATCGCACAAACGCATAACACCCTGCCGCCGTTAGTGACAATTTTATTATTTTTATGGCGTGTACCGGCATGGAAAACTTTAAGATTACCCCCGTCATTCAAATCCGGCGCAATATGTATGGCTTTGCCTTTCTCGTAGTCGGCAGGATATCCTTCTGACGCGAGCACCACACCCAGCGCCACTTTATCTGACCATTGAGCCTGTTGGGGTAATTTTCCATCGACTGCCAGCAAACAAAGCTCAACCAGATCAGATTCCAAGCGCATTAAAATCGGCTGTGTTTCTGGATCGCCCAAGCGACAATTAAATTCAAGTACCTTTGGAGTGCCTTGCGCATCAATCATCACGCCGGCATATAAAAAACCAGTGTAGGCGATTCCATCACTGATTAAGCCATTAGCCGTGGGCATAATCACCTCGGACATTATTTTTTCATGCATCGCGGAATCAACCACTGGCGCGGGGCTATACGCTCCCATGCCACCCGTGTTCGGGCCTAGATCCCCATCATACGCAGCCTTATGATCTTGGCTACTGGCAAACGGCAGGACCTGTCCATTCGCAACCATACAAATAAAACTAGCCTCCTCACCTTGTAAAAATTCTTCGATAACCACCGATGCCCCTGCCCCGCCAAAGACAGATTGCACAAGAATATCGTCCAGCGCTGCCACCGCTTCCGACTCATCCTGCGCGATAATGACGCCCTTGCCCGCAGCCAAGCCATCGGCTTTAATCACAATGGGCATCGTCTGCGACTTCACATATTCTATCGCGGCGTCGAGCTTAGAGAAATGTCCGTATGCTGCCGTTGGAATATCATGGCGCGCTAAAAAATCCTTGGTAAAGGCTTTGGAGCCTTCAAGTTGAGCCGCTTTTTTGCTGGGGCCGAAACATTTAATACCCGCCGAGGCAAACAGATCACTGATGCCCAGCACCAACGGAACCTCAGGCCCAACAATGCACAAGTCGACTTTCTGTTCGATCGCAAAGATCAATAAGGCATCGATATCATCAGCCGCGATATCAACATTACTGGATTTGGGCTCATTGGCCGTGCCCGCATTGCCCGGCGCCACAAAGATCGTCGACACCTCATTTGATTGAGCTGCTTTGTAGCATATTGCGTGCTCGCGCCCACCTTCTCCAACAATTAGCAGTTTCATAAATTATTTGGCTTTCGGTGGGACAATATAATCATGGGCTTAAATTGATATGAGAGCGCTTTGCATAAATCAGTAGCGAAAGAAAAATGAGGTAAAATTTTTCTGTTTGAGGCGGGAAATGCAGCTAATAGCAGGCTATTGGCTAGTTTTCCAACAAAAAACAGGGGGATTTTAACCATTATTACTCGTTATCTGATTAATGCAAAGCTCTCAATGAGCATCAATGCCTAAAATGTCGCATACCGGTAAATACCATCGCAATATCATGCTCATTGGCAGCAGCGATCACCTCATCATCGCGCATAGAGCCCCCCGGCTGAATGACCGCTGTTATTCCGACTTCGGCGGCGTTATCCAAGCCGTCACGAAAGGGAAAGAAAGCGTCCGAAGCCATCACGGCACCTTTGACATCAAGCTTGGCATGTTGCGCTTTAATCGCCGCGATTCGCGCCGAGTTCACGCGACTCATCTGACCCGCGCCAACCCCAATCGTCATCCTTTCTTTGGCATAAATGATTGCGTTAGACTTAACGAATTTCGCGACCTTCCAGCTAAACAGTAGATCTCGCATTTCTGCCTCTGATGGCGCTCGGGTGGTCACAACATTTAAATCATCGGTCAGCAAATTATCGATGTCTTGAACTAATAAGCCACCATTAACTCTTTTAAAATCAAACCCTTCAATAACATTGCTCGACCATTTTCCGCAACTTAACAGGCGCACATTCTTCTTTTTTCCCGCCACTGCAATCGCCGCTGCACTGATACTGGGTGCAATGACGACTTCAACAAACTGTTGATCCAGAATTGTTTCTAAGGTTTTGCCATCTAGCTCAGCATTGAAGGCGATAATTCCACCAAAGGCGGATTCTGGATCAGTGCTATAGGCGCGTTGGTAAGCCTCGTGTAAATTTTCCCCGTGGGCCACACCACAGGGATTGGCATGTTTGACGATAACGCAAGCTGGCTGCTCGTCAAACTGTTTCAAACATTCCAAGGCTGCGTCGGTATCGCCGATATTATTGTAAGACAATGCCTTACCTTGGTGCTGTATTGCCGTTGATATCGACGTTTCATTGGCCTTTGAATCAACATAAAAGGCCGCGCGTTGATGTGGGTTTTCCCCATAGCGCATGCCCTGTTTAAGATGAAACTGCTGATTAAAGGTGAGCGGAAAGTTATCTGTTTTTTGGCCGTCTTTAACCGAGCCTAAGTAGTTGGCCACCCTGCCATCATAGGCCGCGGTATGCGCATAAGTTTTGGCGCTCAACTCAAAACGTAAGGCTTCAGTTGTCGCGCCATCGTGTTTGGCAAGCATCTCAGATACTCGGGCATAATCGGCTTGATCCACAATGACCGTGACATCAGTATAATTTTTCGCTGCGGCGCGTAGCATCGCCGGCCCACCAATATCAATGTTCTCGATGGCATTGGCTAATGTACAGTCAGGGTCGGCTGTTGCCTGCTCAAAGGGGTAAAGATTGATCACGATCAGATCGATAGGCTGAATACCATGGGCTTTCATGACTTCATCGTCAGTTCCACGCCGCCCCAAAATACCTCCGTGTACTTTTGGGTGTAAAGTTTTAACTCTGCCGTCCATCATTTCGGGGAAACCAGTGTAATCACTGACTTCCGTGACCGCTAAGCCATTATCACGCAACAATGCAGCCGTACCGCCGGTTGATAGTAGCTCTACGCCCGCTTTCTCTAGCGTCTGGGCAAAAGGCAATAAATTAGTCTTATCAGAGACACTAATCAAAGCACGCCGGATGGGTTTCAAGTTCATAGGTTAAGGAAAAATTAAAAATGGTTATTGGAAAAGGGTCCGTGGGGTGCGTCTTAAAGCATGCCAAATTTTGCCAATCGCATGCGCAAAGTATTGCGATTTATACCTAAAATTTTAGCCGCTAGTGATTGATTGCCGGCAGCCATTTGCATCACGTTTTCAAATAGGGCTTTTTCGACTTCATCAATCACCATTCCGTGTAGTGCGGTCGGCACCTCGCCTTTTAGACTCGTGTAATACTGCTGGAGTGCTGCGTGGACAGCCGCTGCAAGGCTAAGCGTGGTTTTCTGGCTCATGCCGCCATCGCTTGACGAGGATAGAATATCTCCGCCTCTTCTATTTTCTGCTCATAAAAAGCAGAGATTATATTTAATATTTTCGCCGATTCATTGAGCTGGTTGATATTTTTTGAGGCCGCTGTGCCCCCTTCAAATGCGGATAAGTACCAGCGTATATGTTTTCTTGAAATTTTTACGCCCATCTGTTCGCCATAAAAATTATGTATCGAACGAATATGCTCAAGACAAGATTGTTGTTGAAGCCATAAACTGGGAAACAAGGCCTTAGCGTCATTACTCGAACTCGAAGGTCTTAAGCCGGCGGCAATCATCGAGGGTAACCAAGGCTGTCC
>CBDBQB010000017.1:0-18928 GCA_965209105.1 Candidatus Poriferihabitaceae bacterium
TTGATCAGGAGCCCTTGGGTACAGATAATTCCCTCAAAGCCCTTCCCCGCTTGGGTAGCCACTAAGGACATTGAGTAAGCCTGTATTCTTAGTTGTGATACCTACAATGTACTCATCATCGCTCCGAACACCCTACGCAGCTAGCAGTAGCGGTATTATCCAAGTCATCATTGCACTGGTTTTCGGGCTGATTATATTGCTCCCCGCGCATGCTGTCAGCTTAACTGACGCACGCCAAAGCTACCAAAGTGGCCAATACAAAAAGGCATTGTCACAAGTAAATTCAGTTCTGAAAACCGCGCCACAAGACTCATCTGCGATGTTTTTAAAAGCGCAAATACTATCTGACAGCCAACAGCCCGCTGCCGCTATCAAGCACTATCAAGCACTCATTAGTATCGACTCGCTAAATCTAGAAGCCTATAACAACCTCGCAACAATCTATGCTGAGCAAGGTAACTTAAAGCTCGCCAGCGAAACCCTGGAGGCAGCAATCAAATCAGACCCGGTGTATGACACCTTACATTCAAACTTACGTGCAATATATTTAGACCTTTCGAAAAAACATTACCGACAAGCTTTAAAACTCAAACCTGATACTGGCACGACACAACTCATCACGCTCAACAACGCGAATTTTAGGAAATCGCAAGCCACCACGCCCGTTCTCCCCGTTAACGACAAGCGGATCGCAAAAGCAAATACCACGGGTAGAAGCACGGATACGATCACTTCCGATCCGGAGGAAATGCCAAGCACCAATCTGCCTAAATCACCCAAGATAGCGACTAAGACTGCGTCTGCTGCCCAAACTAAAGCAGTTGGTAAAATAAAGGCTGAAAATGAGGCAAGCCACGCTGCGCAAAGCACCCCTTCACACGCCAAAGAAACCGTTTTAGAGGCACAAGATGACGTTCGAGTGGCCCTACTTTCCTGGGCAAATGCTTGGTCTAACCGGGATTCTACTCGATACCTCAATGCTTATCTAAGCAGCTACACCATCACAGGTAAAACCAATTCAGAATGGGCGGCAGGAAGGCGCTGGAACTTTAAGAACAAACAATTTATTAAAGTGGCCTTATCGAATATTAGGATTGTCTCCGTCGGAAATACTGCGCGCGCCACATTTACCCAAGCGTATGAATCAAACACTTATCGAGATTCCACCCCTAAAGAACTTATTTTTGTTCGTCAGGACAATCAGTGGAAGATAACGCAGGAGCGAAGTGGCTAGCCTTGCGCTCATTCTTGAGCGAGACCTTAAAGCCTAAATTGGGTAGAAAATAGGTAAAATATTAATATGAGATATCTGCATAACGACAGCACAAGATGAAATGCCCAATAATTTCCAACCTTTTCGCCAAAACATCGCGCAATAGCTCGTTATTACGCTCAATTTTGTCAAAAACTTTGAAAATATTATCGCCTTTTCCTTTGCGATTTAGTGATGCAGGGATTTCTATGGTCAAAATCGCATCGCTTGCACGAATAGGCATCAAGTTCAGCTTGATCGCATGTTTTGCCACGCTCAAGCCTGCTTCAGCGGAACCCTATGAATCCCGACTAATTGATAGTTTATACGCCGCCCAGTTTCAAGACGGTGCGGATTTGCAAAGCAAGGCATCCGCTTTAATCTTGGACTATCCCAATAGTCAAACGGCTCATTTAATCATGGCGGACTTATTGGCGGCTCGTGCAGGGGTCATTGACCCAGTGGGCTTACGCCAAGCCTATTCAAATCCGACTGAACTTAATCAACTCGACGGCTTGCGCGACGAGATGCGTCTACGCTGGAATTTGCGCTCACAAAATGGCCCAGCACATCAAGGGCTGGTCCCCGCCGCGCTGATCCAACTTGCGGCCATTCATCAATCGGTCGTTTTTGTAGACGCCGAAAATGCACGTTTATATGTTTACAATAATCAGGATGGCGAATTAAATTTAGCGATAGACAACTTTACAACCATCGGCGCGAAGGGCAAACACAAACGCCTAGAAGGCGATGAGCGTACGCCCATAGGCGTCTACCACATCACGAGATATATCCAAGACAGCGCACTCCCGCCCCGTTATGGCAGCGGAGCCTTCCCCATTAATTATCCGAATGTATTAGACAACCATTACAAAAGGACGGGCTATGGGATTTGGCTGCACGGCACACACCCCGATTCGTTCAATCGAGTCCCACTGGCGAGCGATGGCTGCGTTGCAATGAGCAACCCTGAATTTGACCAAATAAAGCCTTTGATTTCTGTACCCAACAAAACACCCGTGATTATTAGCGACCATCCAAACTGGGTCAAACCAGAACATTTAGATGTCACCCGAAATCATTTCAACAGTTTGCTAAACCGCTGGGTAGAAGACTGGGAAAGCTTAGACACCTCGAAGTATTTATCGCATTATGATAACGCGCTTTTCTTTGCTAAAGGTCACAACTATCGGAGTTGGGCAGAACATAAAAAAATCGTCATCGGCAACAAAAATGAGATTGTTGTGGCGCTAAGCGATATTAGTTTTTATGCCTATCCCGGTGAAGAAAATTTGGTCGTCGCCGAGTTCAATCAAGATTTCCAAAGCAATACCTATAACTCTCAATCAGCAAAACGCCAATACTGGAAGCTCAACGAAAACGATGAGTGGAAAATAATTCACGAAGGCCTGCAATCGCAGTGAAAAAAATACTGTTCATCAGTCCTCAACCATTTTTTCAATGGCGCGGTTCACCCATCCGAGTTAAATTCGTTTTACAGGCATTGAGTGAGCTAGGACACCAAGTCGATTTACTGACGCTACCTTTCGGAGAAGACGTCGATTTGCCCAATATCCGAATCATACGCGTACCCAATTTACTGGGGGTTAAAAACGTCGCCATTGGCCCTTCGTTGGTCAAAGCACTGTTCGACATCATTATTCTATTTAAAGCCATTGGCTTATTGAGGAAACAGCCCTACGATGTCATTCATGGTATTGAGGAAGGTGGGTTTCTCGCGCTAATGTTAAGCCGCTGGTTTAAAACTGCTTCAGTTTTTGAGAAACATTCCGACCCTTTTTCCCATCGAAAGGGCTTTCTTCGCAATATCGTCTTATCTTTGTATGCGGGAATGGAAAAGTATACCGTTCGCCGTGTCGGGCTAGTCATTGGCACGGGCCCAGGCCTTGCTGACCAAGCTAAGCGGATGGGCCCCAAAGGCGAGGTGGCGGCAATATTTGATATTCCTTCCTCACTGGTGGAAGCGAGCGACGCCGACACTCAAAAAAGATCTGATCAACTGCGTGAACACCCAACAGAAATACTGGCAACGTTTGTAGGCTCGTTTGCGGTATATCAGGGGATAGACTTACTTTTTGAGACTATTCCTAGCGTCCTTGAACAACACAGTGAGATACGTTTTGTTATTATTGGCGGAAGTGCGGAAGAAATCGCTGAGCGACAAAAGACGCTCACCCAACAAGGCTTAGACAAACGCGTGACATTTGTGGGCAAGGTACCCCCCGATCTACTGCCCGACTACCTACGCGCCTCTGACATATTACTCGCGCCACGCCATTCGGGCGTCAACACCCCCTTGAAAATTCTCGACTACTTCAAAGCGGGTCGGGCTATCGTCGCGACCGATGTCGCCTCGAATCGTTTGATCCTCAATGAAGCCACTGCACTGTTTGCTGAACCCGTGGCCAGCGCCTATAGTGAAAAGATTCTCGAGTTAGCGCATGATATGAAGCTACGAAAATTATTAGGAGAGAATGGGCTGCGCTTATATCAAGAAAAGTACAATTTTTATGCTTTCAAAGCATTGCTCGAAAAAGCCTATCAATCCCTAGCCAATAAATGAGTACGCCAATTTTGTTTACCAGCCTAATCGACACCCATCTGCATTTATACCCGAACTACGATCTCCGGCGTGCCTTTGATCAGTTGCTCAATGCCAACGTAAATATAGCCAGCGATGTCACGCGTATCGCTTGTCTTGCAGAACGTTACGATTGCCATTATTTCGAAGCTCTTTCGAGCGGAGAGACGACACTACAAGGATTCGATATTGAGACCTCCGTTCAGAATGAATTGCAGTTAACGCGCATAAAGGATGGCTTAAATTTGACCTTACTGCCCGGCCGACAAATTATCACCCGCGAGAATATTGAGATTCTGGCGCTCGCTTGCCCTGAGTTGATCGAAGATAAGCAACCCGCATTGGATGTTATTTATCAAGTTAATCGATTAAGCCATATTCCGGTGGTCGCCTGGTCGCCTGGAAAATGGTTTGGTGCCCGTGGGAAAGTGGTTAAACGTTTAATTGATGAGCTCGAGCCAGAAGATTTTTTAATCGGTGACACCACTTTACGCCCCTATGGTTGGGCCACCCCAGGCTTGATGAGGTACGCAATGAGTAAAGGATATGGTGTGATCGCAGGATCAGACCCATTACCCTTTAATGGCGAAGAAGCGTGGCTGGGCGCGTACTGCACACGCGTTGAGTCGGAGACCAAGCTCGGCGCAACTGAACTCCTCCATGCGATGAAATCCAAACAAACTACAATACAATGGAACAGCACTGGCAGACGCACAAATATTCTGAATTTATTCGGCCGTTTACGTAAAAATGCCGCCAGCAAGAAACAGGCATAAATTGAGAATGCCTCCACTCAAGATAAATTGATTAAAATCACCGCTATTGTTAAACTAGTAAAAATCAATTTAAGCTTACGATTCAGACCTTTAATGGCGCTCGCTAAACAACCTCACGCTGCAATCATTGCAACATTCCTAGCTCTATTTTGGGCTGGACAAGCGACTGCGACGACTCCCTTATTTGACGGGGATTTCGAAAGCGGCACCCTACAGGGCTGGACGCCCGCTGGCAGTGGCTCAGCCATCGTCGCCAGTCGTGGCACATGCTTTTCAGATTACGACACCACCGCTGTCAGTATCCGAGGCCGTTTCGCAGGACTATTGCGTTCAGACAAAAACGCCACCGCCGCGGCTTTGCCGTCGCTGACCTCAAAGCCGTTTATTGCTGGACGCGGCGTTGTTTTCCTTGCGCTATCTGAACAGCGTGGCGATTTACCCAAAGAACACCCTTTTGCGCTAAATGTCAGTATTCTTGATGCGGCGGGGTCAACGCTACGAACTTTCCCCCTCGCAACCGCATTGGCAAAATTAACAGGCGGTTGTCCCAGCCTAACGGGTGATGCGAGTTTTGGGCAACACTTTGTCAACACCCATCAATTTGCAGGCCAGCAAATCAGATTGCAATTTACGCATCACCTCGATTTAGCAAAATCCGGCGCGTTCACGCTGATTGACAATATCGCTATCATCGACAGTGACGAAACGCCTGTTTTTCAGAGTTACCCCATTGCTAAAGCGGGTTTTGAGTTTAGTAATTCACACCTGTTTCTGACCGCGGAAAATCCTGATGGGGATCTTGCGCAAACCCAGAGCTGGCAATACAGCTGGCTCATTAACGGCGAGGGCAGCCGTCGCCCCTATTACAACCCCTGTATCGATGACCTTGAACCGGGCGATTACACTGCAAATTTATATGTCCGCCAATATGATAGATTGGTGACGGATACCCTTCACTTTAGCGTTCCCTATATTATTTATTCCACCACCAGCGTTGAGACGGGCGAAACCACAAGCAGTACCACGAGTGAATCCAGCAGCGACCCTACGTGCAATTATCAGCACCCCTTGGATTTGGAAGAAGCCAGCGATTCAACTACCGATGGCGGCACTGGCACCGGTACAGATGAAAATACCCGCCCTGCTATCGATCTAACACTCACCGAGAGCTTTACAGCTGGAATCGCGACAATATTGATTTCTGATATCACTATTTCCAGCGATGACAATCTTGCCTCAGCAAGCTTGTCTTTGAGCAATCCACAAACGGGTGACATCCTGACCCCGCCAGCCGACGCAGATTTGCTCGGACTGACTTTGAGTAGCTGCACGACAACAAGTTGTACCCTGAGCGGCGATGCAAACAGCAATACTTACCAAGCTGTCTTAGGTTTATTCGAAATGACTTTGGCTGATTCGGCTGAAGTGCGCACTGTGAATTTATCGGTTACTGACAGTGGCAGCCTCAGTAGCACTGCAGCAGGCACGATCACGGTTGAAGGCGCGACATCTCCGCCCGAGGTAACGGCTTTTAGCTTAGCGACAATAACAGTTTCGGAGTTAACGACATTGATTTCCACGCTGAGTATTTCTGCGGATAACGACCTCAGTACTGCGGAGCTTTCAATTGTCTCAGCGCAAGCGGGTGATTCCCTTTCACTTGCCGCAGATGTTGATCTTAAAGGCCTATCACCAAGCTGTTCAGGCGCATCATGTACGCTCAGTGGCGAAGCCTCTGCCGCTGACTATGAAAGCGTGTTTGAACAGGTTTCTATCACGCTGGACACTACCGACTTAAGATATATTAAAATTAAGGTGACAGACACGCTGGATCAAACTAATGGCGACTCTGCAATTGAACCTTTGACCCCGATTGAATGACGCCCAATGAAGATTAATAGTAAATTCACGAAGCGCCTGCTTTTCCCGATATCGGGTTTAGTTTTATTTTTAACCAATAGTATTGGTTACGCAGCACAACCTGTCACCAACGGCAATTTTGAAACCGGTGATTTAAGCGGCTGGTTCACCGATTCAAGTAATGGCGCGACCGTTGACATCGTCAGCAAAGGCAGCTGTTACTCTGCCAATGACACCACTAAAATCAATATTCGCGGGCAATACGCCGCACAGCTTCGGGCAAATGGCGCGGGCGATACTGACTCCATTGCCACTCTGCGCTCCGACGCATTTAACGCCGGCGATGGCTTTGCCTTTATTGCCCTATCAGAATCCACTGCCGCCCTAGAAGGCAAAGAGCCGACCAAGTTGGTGGTTGAAATACTCGATGGAACTGACGATTCTGTGATTGCCTCACAAGCCTTCTCAACAGGACAGGCAACCCTCTCAGAAGGCTGCCCAAGCCACGGTGAAGCTGGGCATTTTACGTCTCATTATTTCTCAACCCGGGCGTATCGGGGGCAAGGCATCAAAATTCAGTTTAAACAGTCTACCCGTATAAAAGGCAGCGCATACTTTACGCTGATCGATCAAATCGTGATGTTTAATCAAGGTGAACACCCTGCATTTCATTCACGTCCTCGGGCACAAGCGGGGATGAAATTAAGCAATTTCGGCACCCCGATGCTGACCAGCGAAGGCTCCTTTGACCCTGACCACAAGCTGTTTGACTTGGGCTACACTTGGTATGTCAATGACGATGTTTACGCCTTGCGTAATCCGTGTATCCACACCTTAGAGAACGGCAACTACGCCGCTGTTTTATACGTCAATGACGGGCATCACGCGATGTCTGACTCTGTCAGTTTCCATATCAATCAGTTGGATAATCCAATCGCTGCTGCCGCGTCTACCACTACAACTGTCGCGACAGAAGAAAGTGAAACTAATGTCGTCACCGTCAGCGACCCCGAGTGCGATGTTCAGGTCGCCCTTTATGATGATGACTCCCCGGTCGAAGTGCCCGTGAACGACCCGAATAATTTATATACCAATACGGCTGAGCAAACCGTGGTGGATAACCTCACGACCCCCGACGAACAGCGTACGGGTCAAACGCTGTCAACCGAGCTGACCAACAATGCCTATAGCTTGCGCAGCAGTGGCATCGTTTGGAAGCCCAATTCCGACGGCGATGGGAACTTAGTTGTACTGACACCGAGCCATTTCCCGAACCAAAGCGTCAGTCTAATAGATGCCAATGGCAGCACCATCGAAACAGCTGATTCGGTGGGGCGAACCAATGGCGATCGAGAGACTTATCGCTTTGACCGACCAGGCTCTGCTTACAACTCAAATATCATTTTACGCATAGGCAATACTGATTATTTGGTCACCAACCCCAGCACCCGCGTTAACTAATCCCGCAACAACTGGCGCGAGGTAGATAAACCGCGTCGTTAATGGATGACTCATATCAAAGGTTAAACCCGAGCGATGTCGCGAAAATTCATTTTTATCACGGGCTGTTCTTCCGGCATTGGTCAAGACGCCGCAAAAACGCTGCAACTTCGTGGCTATCGTGTATTGGCCAGTTGCCGCCAACCGCACGATGTAGGTGTATTGTTAGAGCAAGGTATTGAATGCATTGAATTAGATCTGGCGGATTCAAGCTCTGTCCAAACAGCGCTCAACGAAATAAAAGAACATGGACAACTCGTCGGCTTAGTCAACAATGCGGCATTTGGCCTACCGGGTGCAGTCGAAGATTTAAGTCGCGAAGCGTTGCGGCATCAATTTGAAACCAATGTCTTTGGTACGCATGAACTCACACGGGGCTGCTTAAAATTAATGCTGGAACATAATGAAGGTCGGATTGTTCAGATCAGTTCCATTCTGGGCGGTTTATGTCTACCCAACCGCGGTGCCTACAATGCCAGTAAATATGCCTTAGAAGCCTTGAGCGATACGATGCGCCTAGAGCTGGCGGACACAAATCTTTCAATATCTCTTATTCAGCCAGGCCCCATCGTCAGTCAGTTTCGATCCAATTCCTTGCGTCAGTTTAAGCAATATATTGAAGAAAAAACCAGTCGCCATCGAGCGTGCTATCAAGGCGTTCAATCACGTTTGAAAAGTCAAAAGCCCGTACCGTTTACATTGCCTGCCGCTGCAGTCAGCCAATGCATCATTCATGCGCTGGAATCAAAAAGACCGAAGATTCGTTATCGGGTCACGCGCCCGACACAAATATTTTTACCCCTTAAACGATTGTTGCCAGACCGATGGATGGATAAGCTGCTATTACGACTCGGTGATAAGCCGAAATAGCGCGCCGAGCGCAGCCCTGCCCTTCAATCGTAAATAAAAGAATCGAGCTAGACCAAAAAGATTGTCGCCAAGCCCAAAAAGGACATAAACCCCACAATATCTGTCACCGTGGTCACCACCACCACGCCGGACAAAGCTGGATCTAAATTGATGCGTTTCAAAAATAAGGGCACTAGGATTCCGGCCAGCGAAGCGACGATCATATTGACGATCAGCGCAGCCGATATCACATAACCCACTTTGACATCCTTAAACCAAAGCCAACTTACGACACCCACAACCACCGCCCAGAAACAGCCATTTAATAAGCTAATGCCGAGCTCCTTGCTGAGCAGTTGCCGAGCGTTGCTTGGGCCTATCTGCCCCAATGCCAAACCTCGAATCGTGAGGGTCAGCGTTTGTGTGCCTGCTATCCCGCCCATACTCGCGACAATCGGCATCAATATCGCCAGCGCGACAATTTGATCAATCGTCGCTTCAAAAATCCCAATCACCCAGGCTGCTAAAAATGCCGTCATGAGGTTCACCCCTAGCCAGACGGCTCGTCGACGTGCACTTGGCAGCATCGGCGCGAATAAATCTTCCTCGTCATCTAAACCCGCTTGTCCTAAAAAGGCGTGCTCACCCTGTTCACGAATCAAGTCAACCACATCGTCGATGACTATTCTGCCCAAAAATTTATTGTCTTCGTCCACCACCGCCGCTGCGATCAAATCGTGATTTTCAAATAGCATTGCGACATCTGCTTCGCTGTCTTCGGGGTGCAGTATTTTGCCTTCCTCATCCATGATCTCGCGGACAATCGTCTCCTCGTCACTGCGCACCAGATCGAGCACCGAAACACTGCCCATATACGAACCATCACGATCCACCACCATTAGCAGTACGGTATCGCTCGGTACATCGTCCAATAAACGTAAATATCGAAGCACGGTCTCAACATTCACATCCGGCCGAATATTCACTGCATCCGACTGCATTAATCGGCCAGCAGACTCTTCAGGGAAAGATAAAGTCGCGTCTATTCGCTCGCGGCGTTGGCGGCTCATTCCACTCAATAAGTCGTCGACTGATTCGTCCGGTAAGACATCGATCAATTCCGCTAAATCCGAGGAATCGAGCTGTTCTGCTAGGGCTTTTAAAGTTCCCCGGTCAAGATGGCTGGCGAGCTTAGCGGCCGCCACATCACCAATATGCAGCAGTATTTCACCATGCGTCGCTGTGGGCGCGCGCTTGAAGATAGTGGCCCTAGAGCGCGAGGGAATCGCTTCGAGTATATGCGCTATTTCTGAGGCATTAAGCTCTGATAGCGTCGCTTCAATTGAGCCATACTCAGCTCGCTCAAGCGCTTCGGAAAGCTGCTCGATTACATCACTGAGATTGAGGTTATCGTCTTGAATCATTGCCATATTTGGTCTTTTACGAACGCAAGGAATTATACGACAAGTCGTAGTAACGAACTACTCAAGTCCATGCCGGTTTACGTTCTAATTGGACTTAAGCTGTGGCGTATCTAGAGAATTAGAGTATCAGCCAGATGATTAATTGCTGAATCAATAGGAAAAATTGCTGTCATTGCTGTCATTGCTAGCAAATCGCGGCAATCTACGTTCTACAAATCGGAGGGTTGCTTCACTTGCAATTCGAAATGACGGAAAAACATTAATAGCAACCTCCAATGCACCCCCGCATAGACTTAAAAACTAGAGCCGGGTTGCGCTAGGAATGTTATTTCCTCTGGCGTGTTCGTCCTGCCCAATATTGCATTGCGATGTGGGTAACGCCCGAATTGTTCGATAATTTCTCGATGACACACCTCATACCGTAGTTGTGCTTTAGATGCATATGTCTCGAACAAGGCTAAGCCGTTCTGATGCTCATGTAGCGATTCACTGTGCATGATCGGCATCAGTATAAAATTTGCTTGGGCTTGATCCAGACGCGTATGCGCTCCCGCTTCAGTGGCCTGCTTGCAACATTTTAAGGCCAAGATATCCTGCGCGAACGAATCTGGGGTACCCCTAAACATATTGCGAGAAAACTGATCCAGCACAATAATCTCAGCTAAGCGTCCTTCATCAGCTTCTCGCCAATCGATTAAGCCCTCTGTGGCGGCTTGGGCATGTATTTCACCAAAACGCTCAGCGATCTGTCGGTCGAATGAAGTGTCTTTGCACCACCACTGCTTGGGTTCAATTTCTTCAAACCAAAACTGAATAACGCTCGAATACGGCACCCTTACCTAGTGTAGTGTATTAAATAGATAGTATATATCAGAGCGCCCCAAATGATCCAAGACAAGGCACAGACCGCAGTGAATGGTTGTTCCCTTCACAAGGGCTGTAACGCAGTATTGGGTTATTTGGGGCACTCCCTGCGGGCGAGACAATAAACGGCCATCTACGTTGTTGCATTGCTTGCAAAGGACTGGCCATTTACTGCGAAACGCGCCTAGTATCTGGCCGTTTCTTGTCTCGCTGATACATACTATCTATTTAATACACTACACTAGTTTTCATCGAAAATATAAACAATAACCAAGCCAGCAAGAAACTCAAGCCACCCAGCGGCGTTAAAAATGCGAAGTATTTAACGCCGCTTAAGGCCAGCAATATCAAACTACCCGAAAACAACAATACGCCCGCGATAAATAAAAATACGGCATAACTTAAACGTATTGCATTGCCCGCCATGGGCATGGCCAGCCCCGCGATCATAATCGCGATTGCGTGAATAAAGGCATAGCGAACCCCTAGATCATACTGATGCTTGGCGGCGTCGCCCAAAACTTGCTTGAGCGCATGCGCGCCAAATGCACCGAACAGGACACAAAGAAAGGCGATGGTAGCGCCTGCGATTAGTATTGTTCTAGGGTTCGTCATGATGCAGGCATTGGGCAACTCACCCCCGTTCCGCCTAAGCCGCAATACCCCGCAGGATTTTTCGCCAGATATTGCTGATGCGCTTGCTCGGCATAATAAAATTCTGGCGCGGCTAGTATCTCCGTTTGAATACTGCCCACACCCGCTTTGATCAGCGCAGCCTCATACTCTTTTTTAGAACGTTCGGCTTGATCTTTCTGGGCTTCATCATAGGTGTAAATACCCGAGCGATACTGGGTGCCAACATCATTCCCTTGGCGCATCGATTGGGTGGGGTTATGCCCCTGCCAAAAGGTTTGGAGTAATTGCGCATATGATATCTTCGTAGGATCAAAGACCACCAACACGACTTCATTGTGTCCTGTTTGACCGCTACAGACTTCATGGTAGGTCGCATTGGGCGTCAAGCCCCCCGCATAGCCGACCGCTGTAATCCAAACACCTTCAAGCTGCCAGAATAGTTTTTCCGCGCCCCAAAAACAGCCCATGCCAAACATGGCTTGCATATAAGCTTCTGGCCACGGTGCAACAATCCTATTGTGATTCACAAAGTGCTGAGTTGAACTGAGCACCATCGCATCTTCTCGACCAGGTAACGCTTGGTCAATAGTCGGTAGTTGATTAGATTTACCAAACATCATATTTGCCTTGGGTTGATTCGATTAATTAATATGAGACCTCAGCATAACTAAAGTGCATAGGAAAACGAGATAATATTTTCAAGGTTTTTGACAAAATGGAGTGTAATAGCGGGCTATTGCGCGATATTTTGGCGAAAAGATTGGAATTATTAGGCATTTTATCTTGTGCTATCGTTATGCTGAGGTCTCAATATACCAAAAATGGTTTGCTTTGACATGCTTGCAATACACCAAACATTACTAAAATGTAATGACCCTTACCTAAGTGTAATGCAATTCAAGTAATTGATTAGACTCGATAATTGGTTTTACGACGCTTAGGATTAAGCAACTATTCAGAATCACAGTGTAAAAAGATCACACTTTTAAAAAACCAGAGGATCCAGTGTGATTGATCTAGCAAAACGTAAAACTCTTAAATCCATTTCTGCTGTCGGTATCGGCACAGCCACTGTTTCATTGGGTGGCTTGGCCATCGCAACGCACAGTCTATCTGCTGACACTAGCATCGAGACAAAAACAGTGGATGAATTAACGCTTCAAGTCAGCCATAGCTGGTCGGGCAACGATATTGAAATGCAAATCCAAAACAACACTGCCGCGACCACCCACATCACTCAAATAAGCCCCAGTCGAATTTCCACGCAAATGGGTGAATTAGATTTTGATAAGTTGATGGGCAAGGGGCCGATACGACTTGCTCCAAATGAGAGCGTTAAAATTAGCTTGGATACCGCTAACGCTGCCGCATCACATGCTGGGCAATCCGGGCAATTCTTGCGCTCTTTTCAAAAAGCGATTATTGATAACTTCACTATCGTCACAGACCGCAACAACACGGCCGTTTTAAACACCGTGTTCGAGCCTAGAATCGTCTAACCCCAATTTTCATTTGATGTAGCTTACTCCCCGAGTACGCAAGTGCTCGGGGGTTTTTGTGTTGAAAGGGCTTAAGTCGCAAAAAAACTCGTGGCAATCGAAGCTAAACCATAACGACAAATTTTCAAGCGCAATGGCTATACTGGGGGCCATTATGGTAAAGGTATAGAATTCAACCTTAATAAATTAACTTGCGTCAAGCTAGACCCAGACGAGGATAAACCATGGAAACACGCGCAGCGATTGCCTATCAAGCAGGAAAACCTCTAGAAATTGAGACTGTTCAATTGGACGGCCCTAAAGCTGGCGAAGTGTTAATTGAAATCAAGGCAACGGGGGTTTGCCACACGGACGAATTCACGCGTTCTGGCGCGGACCCCGAAGGTTTGTTTCCAGCCATCTTAGGGCATGAGGGCGCGGGTGTTGTAGTCGATGTTGGCAAAGGCGTCACCAGCCTGAAAAAAGGCGATCACGTGATTCCTTTATACACACCGGAGTGTCGGCAATGCGAATATTGCACCAGCGGCAAGACCAACCTTTGTCAGGCGATTAGAGAAACGCAAGGCCAAGGCTTAATGCCCGATGGCAGCAGCCGTTTTTCGATTGGCAAAGATAAAATTTTCCATTACATGGGCACCTCAACCTTTTCAAACTATACCGTCCTGCCCGAAATTGCCGTGGCTAAAGTGCGCAAAGACGCGCCATTTGAGATGATTTGTTATATCGGCTGTGGCGTGACCACCGGGATTGGCGCGGTGATCAACACCGCCAAGGTTCAGCCCGGTGATAATGTCGTGGTGTTTGGATTAGGTGGTATTGGGCTCAACGTGATTCAAGGTGCACGCCTAGCGGGGGCAGATATGATTATCGGTGTGGATATCAATCCCAATCGCAAAGAAATTGCGGAGAAGTTTGGCATGACGCACTTCGTAAATCCCGAGGAAGTGGAAGGCGAGTTGGTGCCCTATTTGGTCGATTTAACCAAAGGCGGCGCGGATTACAGCTTCGAGTGTGTGGGGAACACGACCTTAATGCGTCAAGCCTTGGAATGCTGTCATAAGGGCTGGGGCGAGTCGATCATTATTGGGGTGGCCGGTGCCGGTCAAGAAATCGCCACCCGCCCTTTTCAACTCGTCACGGGGCGGGTTTGGAAAGGCACCGCTTTTGGCGGCGCCAAAGGCAGAACGGACGTGCCGAAAATTGTCGACTGGTACATGGAGGGCAAGATCAATATTGATGACCTCATCACTCACACCATGCCGCTGGAGAAAATCAATGACGCCTTTGATTTAATGCGTTCCGGGGAGTCCATTCGATCAGTTGTGACGTTTTAATTTAGTCCACTTAGGGTTTAATTTTTCAGCTTGCTGCCACGATTGTGCTGCAAGTTCATCTTGATCTAGCTGCTTGTAGCTCCTCGCAAGGTTTGCCCAAAAGATTGTGCGCTGGGGGCTAGTACTCACCAAATCTTTAAACAACTCACTGGCCAATTCGGCGTGCCCCCTATTCATCAGCAATAGCCCGGCATTGTGTTTTACACGGTAATTTCTCGGTTGACGCACAAGTTCTGTGTTAATCAATTGCCCAGCGTATTGAAACATCTGTTCTCGTCGATCTGGCTCAGTGCTATCTGGCGATGTATCTGGCCATTGGCTGAGACCTTGGGTCAGCACTGCCAACTGCGCATTGATCGTCATACGAGGGGCTTGTTTAAGTGCATCCAGCCAAGGTTCAAAATTCCTTTTGGGGTTTTCTCGGCGGCTGTCTAGCATTGTTGCGATCTGTTGGTTATATTGATAGTGCTTTAAATTTACATTGTAAATATATGATATTGAAAGACTAATAACAAATAATAGAGCAATTATTTTAAGATATGGATGACTATCGATAGGCGAGACTTGATCAACAACTTTCGCCTTGCTAACCACAATAGCTGTAAGCGACAACCAAATCAGAGTACTTGAAAACGTATCAAAACCAACTATATTTTTGCTGATGAAGGCCAGAAAAAAGCCCACAAGAAAGGCCTTTTGCCAAGTCGACCACTGTGTTGATCGCATCACTATAAAAATCGGTAGTAGCAGCATGACACCATAGAGCAACAGCCCTATCAACCCCGATGCCAGCAACACGTCTAAATAGGCATTGTGCGCGCGATCAAACCACGTTTTTGCAAAATCCATCACGCCAGCGCGGTAGTGCTCGATATAGGCCATCATGTAGTTTTCTTGGCCCCAGCCCATCAATGGGTATTGCTCGGCGGCATCCATCGCGATTCGCCAGTTTTCAAGCCGATCCACTGTGGTTTGATCAATCGATGATATTTTACCAATACGCTGCAAGGCATAGCTGTCGGCTTGCTTCAAAGCCTCTTGTGCAAGCTCAAGCTGGGTCAATGCCAAACCAAAAAGCACGACAACGCCAACGATCACAGAAACCATCAATCGTCTTGTAACACGGCGACTGTTCCACAATAAGATAAAACCAAGCCCCATGCCGCCTATTGCTAACGCCAGAAAAGCGCTGCGTGACGCAGCATTAAACATGGTTCCCAGCATCACTGCGCAGACGAGCAATGCCATCAGACGATAGGCGAGTTTTTTGGACGAGGCTTGCCTAAGTTTATCTGCCCATAAGCAGCCACATAAAAATAGCCCGAAGCAAGCCAAATTTCCAAGATAAATTGGGTTTCCCAATGTTGAGATCGCGCGCTTGTCTGTTTCAAAATAACTCAACAAACTCACGCACAGGATAACCAACACTAGATTCAACAATACACCGCGCGAACGATCAGCATTCATTACCCATCGTAAGGCAATAAAATACATTGCCCAATGAAGGTAAGCCAGCAAGCCCGCCATGCGTTCATAATTCGACCAAAATGAACGGCCGGAATCAATGCCAAAATAATTACACAGAGCGGTCCAAATTAGAAAGCCGAGCAGTATCGCTAGAAAAACATTTTCAGCCGCCGACTTCCCAAGGCTATATGTTTTAATTGCCGACGTAGCAACATAGCGATAAATGCTTAGTGCAAACGCCAATTCGACGATAGAGCGAAACAGCCAAACCTTGCCCGTTGCATAAGGATAGAGCAGCGACGAGTCGAGCCACAGCAAGCTCCAAGGCGCTAGCAGGCATAGCCCATAGATTGCTCGATCCAAGGCCTTGGCCTTCACCCACATTTTATTCGTATAAGGCGTGCGACTCCTTTTTTGCCGCCTCAATCCACTCAGCAAGCGTCTCGTCTGCCAACACAAATTCCATATACGCTTGAATGATCTCTGGGACTTCAATTCCATAGCCCTTAAAACGAAACACCACAGGCGCGAACATCGCATCGGCCACGCTAAAATCACCATATAACCATTGACCCGGATTGCCTGAACGGGTCAACGCTTGCGTTAATATATCGCAGATACGTTGAACTTCTAACTGGGTGTCATCACTCAATGTGATCGTATGTTGCTGACGAATATCCATCGAGCATTGATTGCGTAGGGCGGGGTAACTTGAATGCATTTCACAAACAATGGAGCGCGCGTGTGCCCTAAGTGCACTGTCTTCGGGCCATCCCAATGCACAGGGATAACGATCAATAACGGACTCAATGATCGCGAGAGAATCCCATATCACTTCATCTCCATCTAATAACACCGGCACCTTCCCGCCTGACCCCACTGGGTCAATCGCGGATTTAAACTCAGGCTCGTCTAACCACAACAACCTTTCTTCAAAATCTATATTATTTTTGCGCAAGAACAGCCAAGGACGTAAAGACCAGGTCGAATAATTTTTGTTGCCAATGATCAGCGTTCGATTGCTCATTTGCTTGCCTCCGCGTATTGATCTATTTGATTCAGCTAACGCTGTCGAAAGACGAGTTTAAGGCCAGAGCAGCTTGTTTGACAACTGAATAAAAGCCTGTATTAGATCGTTTAGCGCAAATGCGGCATAGGCAAGGCAACTTACGACTCAGGAATTTGATCCATATCAAAAACTTTGGACGTCAGTTCTAGCTCAATGAGTTTATAGTGGCCGGGCAAATCCAACTCCTCATTGCCATCGTCGACCACCACTATCATGCCTCGATAATCAAGCGTACTGAATGTCGATAAACCCTCTGTGCCCGGCGGCAAAGGCCTATCGGGCGAAGTAATTTTTATCGGTACTTGCGCTTCGATACCCGACCATTTCCAAAGTTCATACCCACTAGAAAACACGCCCTGCCGACTCGTGACCAAGAAAAAGGCATTCAGCTCACCGCTCCAATCCATTGCGCGCACACCATTATTATCGAGGTCAATCCAGTTCATTGATAATTCAGCATTGACCGCGCTTTGCTGTGAAAAAATTTCATCGGGGTTTTGAATCACTAACACCAAACTTTTCCCGGTAACTATTGGTGATCTAAAAGCAACATATAGGCTGGCAGTGACCGGCGACCAAGCAAGCGCTTCAACGTTAATCTGCGCCCAAATATCCAGCATACTAAACGCTGGCATTGCTGACTTTAACTGCGCAACGACAATATCTTTAAAATCTAAAACGACCAGTGGCTCATTGAGCGCCCCATTGTGATATTCATATCGCACTAAAGATGTACGGCCCACGCCTGCATTTCCGCTTTTGTTTTGAGAATGAGAGGTGATCGCATAAATGTAGCGACCATCGTAGGTAATGCCTTCGAGATCATTGAGCAAAATCGGCAAGCCCAACGCCTCGACTTCGCCCATTTCTTGCAGCGCTCCTTTTGAATCGAGTTTTATTCGATGAAAAGGACGACAAGGCTCGTCTTCCACCACCAAAAATTCGTTGTCACTAATATACACCAAACCAGAAGGTTCATATATTGACACAAATGGCATCGTGCTAAATTTATCAATAGCGCGACTAAACTGCTCATATTGAGTGAGAAAGAGCAACGTAAATAATAAGGATATTGCGATCATGCCGTTGTAAAAATTGAATAGTTGAATTTTAAATTGTCATAAATTTGGCTCAGAATATACTTTAAGTATGAGCATCATATACGAGCACCCTACCGAAAGTTAGAGACAGCATTACACCAAGACTCACGGTATCTTTAGCTTGTTATGTTGAGCCAAAGAGACATTCAGTGAGTGAAGCTGTTAAAACCTTGTGGCATTTTTGAAGATAAATACGGCGGATTAACCACCTTAGGCAATATCATCCGCGATGCTTGGGTATTCGAAATATTGCCCGGAAACCAAATCTGCCAAGGTTGGTCTATCGGTGCATTTGAAAACTTACAAGATAAATTAGAAGCCGAAATAGCCAAATATGGTGTCTCCGTGCGCAGCTGGCCAGAGGAAAATCAACAAAGACATTTTCGTATTCTAGAAGATGCGATTAAACGCGCTCGTGAATCAGGTTGGGATCCAGATGGTGATATCGCCGACGAAACATAGCCATTCTATCCACACTAAACTGCGAGTTTAGCAATGAACTTAGTCTACTGCCTTAAATCAGGCTCCATTGCCCTAGCTTAACGAACCGTGTTGAAGGTGAACCCTTGGCACGAAGCTAACTAAATTTTTTTTATCGCAGCACTGTCTGATTTTCAAGATTCTTTGCCGTCTTTTAGAATCTCCTCACAAAACAGATGCTACTCTGAATATTTCGCAATGGGGAAATTGTCTGAT
>CBDBQB010000018.1:0-16987 GCA_965209105.1 Candidatus Poriferihabitaceae bacterium
TATGCTCAAGACAAGATTGTTGTTGAAGCCATAAACTGGGAAACAAGGCCTTAGCGTCATTACTCGAACTCGAAGGTCTTAAGCCGGCGGCAATCATCGAGGGTAACCAAGGCTGTCCTTGTGCCGCACGTCCAATCATCACCGCATCCGCACCCGTATAAGCCAAAACACTTCGCGCTTTGTTTGCTGTCGTAATATCCCCATTGGCAATCACTGGGATCGTCACCGCACGTTTAACTGCACGAATGGTTGCATATTCTGCTTCGCCCTTGAATAAACAGGCACGGCTTCGACCGTGTACCACCAAGGAACAAATTCCTGAGTTTTCCGCAATGTGCGCAATTTGCACTGCATTATTGTGCGCAGGGCTCGTCCCCGTTCGGATTTTCAGGGTCACTGGAACATCTACCGCAGCCACGACGGCCTCGAGTATGGCCTGAACTTTTCGCTCGTCTGCCAATAGCGCTGAGCCCGCCGCTTTACGACATACTTTTTTTGCCGGACAACCCATGTTTATATCAATTAACCCAGCACCTCGGTCAGCATTTAGCGCCGCCGCATCAGCCATCATGGTCGGGTCATTTCCGACGATTTGAATCGCGCGGGGCAGTGGTTCGTCCATCGCAACGCGCCTTTGCTGAGTCTTTAGAGAATGGGATAATTCAGGCTTTGAAGAGATCATTTCCGCGACGGTCATTCCCACACCAAACCGCTGCACAGCACGCCTGAACGGCAGATCAGTAATCCCTGCCATCGGCGCGAGCAAAACCGGGGAAGGAATTGAGTAGTGACCAATTTTGAACATGATCTACCGCACCACCTGCGCTTTAAAACCGACGGCATTTTTGGGAGGTTGATCAAACTTGATGAGTATCTTGCCTAGTTTGCCAGCCGGGATACTTTTCTTTGCTGCTTGCTCCGGTAATTCACCTGAATTGACCAAGCTGTTTTGCGTGGTGAAATATTCGTTAGGCGAGATGACACGTTGCCCCGCAATGCTTCCATCTAAATGATTCAAAGTGATTAATATGTTCGGGTAGGCTTGAGAAATCTGCGCTTTGTTCAATAAGAAAATGGAAATGTGAAACTGCCTTGATGGCGAAACGACCTCATCCATTCTCGACACAACGACTTCAAATAAATCAAGATTGGCCCCCTTGTCTTCACAAGGTAAATATTTACACACGCTGGCACGCAGACTCTGTACGACCGGTGTATGTTGATAAGCCGGGTAAAGTTTATCTTTTATTTGTCCGAATAATAGATACGCCAAGCCCAGGGTCAGCACTGTCCAAAACAATAAAGTGAGCAAGTACGCAATTGCCGAAAAAAATAATGAGGGCTTGTTGGGATCCTCTTCGTCAATATCCTCGCTAATAAGGCTGTGATCCGTTTCGGCATCAAAACCATGACTATCCAGACCTTGGTCAAAACGTATTTTTTCGTCTTCGGGGGTGAGGCTGGGTTCGAGTTTTTCAACCTCTTCCCAAGACGCCAAATCAAATTCTGGATCAATCGAAGGCTCGTCCACATTAGCAAAACTCAACTCTTCATTGTCATCCCAGCCATCAATCTCCTTATCGCGATGATCGAACAGCTGCTTAATATCGATTGAAATTTGTCCATCACCATCGAGGCTCGGCTCAAAGGCTTCCTCATCATCATCGGCCAAATCTTGTAGACGAATATTATGTGGATCTGGTTCCTCACGGCTATGCAAATCGGGCTCTTTTCGCTTAGGAAAATCCGCGTTGCCCGTTTCAAACATCGCCTTATCACGGTCAAAAACATCTATTTCAGGATCTTCCTCTGGTCGAGGAAGTTGATCGTGAATATTAAATTTATAATCGCAGCCCCCGCAGCGCACAAAGCCACCATAGGCGTCTACCATCTCAGAATTTATCTGATACCTCGACTTACAATGTGGACATTGAGTTTGCATGCACTAGGGTTTAGAGAATTTTAGGGTTGATGCGTCGACCCAGTAATACAAGCCACGCGCCGTCTTGAATAGTCTCAAATTCGAATTTTGATTGATAGGCTTGGACTGTCGCGTCCGCCTGATCATGCAGAATACCCGACAGAACGATATGCGCCTTATCGCTAAGCAGCGACATCAAACGAGGCGCAAGATCAATTAAGGCATACGCGAGAATATTTGCAACAATCAGGTCAAATTGTTGGCCATCAATCTCTTCATCGGATTGTATTGCAAACGCGCCTTCAACTCCATTTATTCGAGCGTTTTGTTGCGCGACCTGTTCGGCTTTAGGATCAATATCGACACCGACAGCGGAACGCGCACCCAATTTCAAGGCCGTTATCCCTAAAATGCCCGAACCACAGCCGTAATCAAGCACGGCAAGATCATTCAAATCTAGCTCACTTAAAACTTGCATACACAACCGGGTAGTTGCATGGGTTCCAGTGCCAAACGCCATCCCGGGGTCTATCCTTATGATCGTTTCCACTATGTCATCCGACTCGACCCAGCTGGGGTAAACAAAAAGATTGGGGTTAATTTCAATCGGCTGATATTGGTCTAACCAAGCGGTTTCCCAGTCCTTATCTGCCATTTCCGTGATATCAATATCTTTAAGAAAGGGCGCTTCAGCCTTTAGTAACTTAAGAATCTTATTTGAGTCTCCGCAGTCCTCAAAAAGACCTGTAATACACTGCTGCTTCCAATTGGGCTCTGAGGGATGTGCCAAATCGTAATAGCTATCTTCCCCCGCATTGATCTGACTGGTGGCTTGCGAACCAATGCGTTCGAAAGCCGCAATGGTCTGCTCAACTGACGCGCCTTTTACTTCGACGCTGAGCAGCAGCCAAGCCATAATGAACTACGATTTAAGGCCGAGCTTTTTTTCCAAATAGTGGATATCTTGTTCGCCTTTCACAAAGCCTTCGTCTTGCATTAATTCTCGATGTAAGGGCAAATTTGTTTTAATCCCGTGGACGACCATTTCTTGTAAAGCCCCGTTCATTCTCGCGATGGCTTGTCTACGTGTCGGACCTGAAACAATCAATTTACCAATCAAAGAATCGTAATACGGCGGCACCACATAATTTGTGTATACATGTGAGTCTACCCGTACGCCCGGCCCTCCTGCCATGTGAAACTGCGTAATCTTGCCAGGTGAAGGTAAGAAGTTTTCCGGGTCTTCCGCATTGATTCGGCATTCGATGGCATGCCCTCGAAACTGAATATCCGACTGCTGATAACTCAGAGGCGCCCCTCCGGCGACTAACAATTGCTCCTCGAGCAGATCGACGTTGCATATTTCTTCGGTCACGGGATGCTCGACTTGAATTCGAGTATTCATCTCGATGAAATAAAATTCGCCATTCTCATATAAGAATTCAAAGGTTCCAGCGCCGCGATAGCCGATCGTACGACAGGCCTCGGCGCAGCGGTTACCAATGCGTTCTCGAACCTTAGAAGGGATGCCCGGCGCGGGTGCTTCTTCAATGACTTTCTGATGGCGGCGCTGCATCGAACAATCACGATCCCCCAAGTGAATCGCGTTACCGTGTTCATCTGCCAATACTTGAATCTCAATGTGACGTGGCGTACCGAGATATTTTTCCATATAGACCACGTCATTGTTAAACGCCGCAGCAGCTTCTTGACGTGTCAGCTTAATCGATTGAACCAATTCATCTGGCCCCTCAACCACACGCATACCCTTACCGCCGCCCCCACCAGAAGCTTTGATAATGACGGGATAACCAATCTTTTCGGCCATGACAAGAATCGCGTCGTAATCTTCATTCAAGGGGCCATCAGACCCAGGTACACACGGTACGCCCGTCGCCTTCATCGCTTTAATGGCGGAAATTTTATCGCCCATTAAGCGGATGGTTTCACTTCTTGGCCCGACAAAAATGAATCCGCTCTTTTCGACTCTTTCCGAGAAATCTGCATTCTCAGATAAAAAACCATAACCCGGATGTATCGCATCCGCGGAAGTAACTTCAGCCGCCGCGATCACTGCAGACGTATTTAAATAACTTTCCAAGGCGGGTGGCGGCCCAATGCACACCGACTCATCGGCCAAATGTACATATTTTGCCGATTTATCAGCACTGGAATATAGCGCCACGGATTCAATGCCCAATTTACGGCAGGCACGTAAAATACGCAGTGCAATCTCGCCACGATTGGCAATCACTAATTTTTTAATCATAATATTTGGGTCGTTGGATACGATGGGGCCGTTATGGCGCGCCGAATAATGTTGTTACAGTGGGTGTGGGGCGGTTCGCATAGTGCCGCGTTCATAACACGCTAGCGCTAACGACCCAAGATCACTCACTATTCAATGACAAACAGCACTTCGCCAAATTCAACCGGATCGCCGTCTTGTTTGAGAATTTCAACAATTTTCCCGGATTTGTCAGACTGGACCTCATTAAATGTTTTCATCGCTTCGACCACACAAAGCGTCGCGCCGACAGAGACTGAATCACCCACTGAAACAAATGGATCTGAGTCGGGGCTAGAGCGAGAATAAAAGGTACCAACGGTGGGTGATTCAACACCATGACCTGAGTGTATGGCCGCGGGGGGCGCATCCACAGCCCCAGCAGCAGCCGCTACGAGCGGCGCAGCAATGACTTGTGCAGCGGCAGGCAGCGGTGCTGCAACGCCGCTGATTCGGCTCAAACGGATGGAGTCTTCGCCTTCTGATATCTCTATTTCTGACAAATCGGACGATTCTAATAGTTCAATCAGGGTTTTTATTTTTCTTAAATCCACGAAATCACCTCTTCAAAGTGTAAAACGATAGGGTCGAGCAAACTAATCCGCCCGTGGTTTTGAGTGTCACGATGGTTCGATATGCGTGACCGCTGCCTGTAAGGCAAATTCGTAGCCCTGCGCGCCAAGCCCGGTAATCACACCTTGTGCAATATCGGATAAATATGAGTGCTGGCGAAAGGATTCACGCGCATGAACATTCGATAAATGAACTTCGATAAATGGAATATTTACCCCGGAAAAAGCATCGCGTATTGCAACGCTGGTGTGCGTGAAAGCACCTGGATTAATGAGGAAAAAATCGACTTTATCTGCAACACCAGCTTGGATTGCGTTAACAATATCGTGCTCAGCATTACTTTGAAAGAAAGTTGTTTCCACGTTTAAGCTCGAGCCTAGGGCGCTCAATCGTTGATTGATATCATCTAAGGTGTCGGCCCCGTATATTTCAGGCTCACGCACGCCCAATAGATTTAAATTAGGGCCGTTGAGTATGCGTATATGCACCATATTAAGCTTGCTGCTCGGTAAAACCGTGATTTTAACCGATATTGGATGGATTTATAGTCTTTTAAGGATTAATTAATCCCTTATTTCTATTTCAGAATACATGACCCCGTGGCCCTGTCAAAGCCGAGCATAAAAACGCTAAATGCCAATCTGCCTGAGTGGTGGGGGATTGGCAAGTTGTCCCCTTGACGGTCGCTACTTTACATTCCTAGAGCACTTTGCATCATTCAGTGGCAAAATAAAAATGAGATTATTTTCCTGACTAGGGTTTAAATAATGGAGAATAGCGAGCTATTCGAAAAACTTACAACGCAAAGAATTAAGGGAGATTTAGCCATTTTTACTTGTCAGCTGAACTATGCATAGCGTGCTCTTAGATCCATGCAGCCAAAAACAAGCATGAAACTTACTCAACATGCTCGCGGAATATTGTTCATGCTAATCGGCGTTAGTTTTCTGTCGGTCATGGATGCATGCGTCAAATGGTTACTGATTCGAGAGATCAGTGTTATCCAGATTATGGCAATACGCGGCTGGATAATAACGCTTTGTCTATTGCTGCTGTTGCCCCGACGCGGAGGTTTGAAATCACTCGCATCTAAGCAAAAAAATTTGCATCTTATCAGGACAGGGGTGGGGTTTTTCGCGCCCTTTTTATTCTTTTTGTCGCTTAAGCATCTACCCATTGCAGACGCCACAGCGATCTTTTTCTGCACTACTTTTTTCATGACTGCGGGCTCTCAAATTTTTCTCAAAGAAACCGTGGGCTTTCATCGTTGGGCCGCTGTTGTGATTGGTTTCCTGGGCGTGATCTTGATATCGTCTCCGGGTACCCAGAGCTTTCATTACGCCTCAATACTCGCCCTGCTTGCAGGCGCTGCCTATGCCGTGATTATCTTATGTGGCCGCGTTTTGAGCCGTGCTGAACCGACCTTTAACTTGGTCTTTTACTTTAACGGCTTAAACGCCCTCATTGCGACCGCCTTGCTACCGTTTTTTTGGGGCGAATTAAACCTCCCTGAACTCGGTATGATTATGTTGCTATCCACGCTCGCAATTGGCGGATATTTCTTTCTGACTCAAGCTTTTACGCTGGCGCCGGTCAGCGTCATTGCACCCATCGAATATATCTCCCTGATCTGGGCAATATCCCTGGGCTACACGATATGGCAGGAGGTACCGTCGCATCTCACTTGGTTCGGGATCGGCCTCATACTCGCCGCGGGCTTGTATATTCTATGGCGAGAAAATCGTCAGGCCGCACCCCACACTTCGCTCAATTCAAGTTAAATATCTTTGCTTAAGGAACAGGCACCGTAGACGATTCAACTGACAATGCCTGTTGGCGCCATCTAAGCAAGCTTGTATCAGACAATGGTAGAACAGCTAAGCATTGATCCCTGCGATACAGGTGTATTTTATTTCTAAATATTCGTCAATACCATATTTAGAGCCTTCGCGCCCAACACCTGATTCTTTAACGCCGCCGAATGGGGAGGTTTCAGTCGAAATAACGCTCGCATTCACACCGACCATTCCAAACTCCAAACCCTCAGAAACGCGCCAAGCACGACCCAAATCTCGCGTATAAAAATAAGCCGCCAAACCGTATTCCGTTGCATTTGCCATTTTGAGCACCTCCTCCTCGGTACTAAAACGAAAAAGGGGCGCGAGTGGGCCAAAGGTTTCTTCACGCGCAATAGTCATTTCGCTGGTGACATCGGTCAGTAATGTCGGTTTGAAGAATGTCTGACCCAGTGCGTGGCGGGTGCCGCCCAGCCTTACCGTCGCACCCTTCTCAAGCGCATCAGCAATATGTGCCTCGACCTTCTCCACCGCCGCCATATTAATCAACGGCCCTATATTGACGCCCTCATCGACTCCACTGCCCACTTTTAACTTTCGTATTTCTGCCTCGAGCTTCTTCGTGAAAATATCATACACACCGTCCTGTACATAAATACGATTCGCGCAGACGCAAGTCTGACCGCTGTTGCGATATTTTGACGCCATTGCGCCGCTGACCGCTGCGTCAATATCTGCGTCCTCGAAGACAATAAAAGGCGCATTTCCGCCCAATTCCATCGAAACTTTTTTAACGGTCGCCGCACATTGCTGTATTAATAGCTTGCCCACAGCAGTAGAGCCGGTAAATGATAATTTCCTCACCGATGGGTTGGCCGTTAATTCGCCGCCGATTTTAATGGGGTCACCCGTGACGACATTCAAAACACCCGCGGGAACGCCCGCACGCTCGGCCAGCTCAGCCAATGCTAAGGCTGAGTAAGGGGTGGCTTCAGCAGGTTTCACCACCATCGTACAACCCGCGGCCAGCGCGGGCGCAACCTTCCTGGTAATCATGGCAGACGGGAAATTCCAAGGCGTAATTGCCGCGCAAACACCGATCGGCATATGCGTCACTAGAATACGGTTATCGGGACTATTCGACGGAATTGTATCGCCGTATATACGTTTGCCTTCTTCGGAAAACCATTCCAAAAATGAAGCGGCGTAGGCAATTTCTGCACGCGATTCCAGCAGCGTTTTGCCTTGCTCTAATGTCATGAGCAAAGCAAGGTCTTGTTGATGTTCGTGCATTAGCTGAAACCACCGACGGAGTATTTGACCGCGTTGTTTCGCAGTATGATTTCGCCACGCGGGTAGCGCATTTTCCGCCGCGATTATCGCGTCTTTGGTCTCTGCTGCGCCCATATTGGGCACCGTCCCGAGCAAGGCTTCATTCGCGGGGTTGCTTACCGGAAATGTTTGCCCATCTTTGGCATCGAGCCATTTTCCATTGATATAAGCTTGCTGTCGAAATAGCGTTTGTTCAAGGAGTTTCATAGCGGCCGAGTCATCATTCTTAAGTTTAGTTTAAGACCGGCAACAACCCTTAAAGGCATCGATAAATAAATGCTCCACAGCGATAATTCGTTTATCAATAGTTTCATTTTATTCTTCCAGCTCCGAAATTAAGGTCGCGAATAAGGCTTCTATTTTCTCCAGCACTGGATGATTTTCGACGCCGTAATGGGCATGGAAATAATCGCTGGTCTGATGAATAAATAGGGTTTCATCTGCCGCTTCGACAATCGCTATCCGCAGGGGTAAGTCAAGACTGATTGCAATATCTGCTTGCATCAGCTTAGTGCCAGCAAGCGGGTTGCCAAAGACGATTAAGCGAGACCCAGACATTTCCAAATCAACGCTTTTCGCATTCGCCTGATGGTCGATGTCTGCAAATAGCGTGAAACCCTTTGCATCTAAAGATAGTTTAGTGCGCTCCGCTGCTTCGTCGACCGACAGGGGTATTGAGACTTTATTCATTGTGTTTTAGGTTTAAATAAGTTTTAACTGGAACCTCAACTGTCAAAATCGACCTTCGCGTGACTGCCATCACAAAAAGGCTTATTTGACGAGGTACCACAGCGACATAAGGCAGTCACCCCTGATTTGCTTGCTTGCGTTCCATCAGCCAAGCTGATCAATACTTCTCCTTTCACGATTAGTGGGCCACCTTGGATAACTGTAATCATCGCCGGCTCAGTACCGATATCAAGCTCATCCAGCCCTTCAATTGACAACGCTCCTGATGGACATTGTTTAACTTGGGCGATAATACTTGCCGGATCACTCGCCTCGACTTGCACCCATGGCCGATTCTCAGGGTTAAACACTTCGGGCAAGCCATCAAAACATTTTTTTGAGTGGCTGCACAAAGCAGGCTGCCATACAACGGTGACCCCCTCGGCTTGGTATTTCTTAATAATTTCGGCCATGAACTGATCCCCATATACAAAACGATAGTTTACGCTGGTGATAAGCCGTTACTCAATGGCTTAATACCGAAAGATCGCTTTTACATCCCATGCTTTTTTAATCATGCGTCCTTTACTCGCTGGCTTAAATTATTTATCTTCTGCTGGGTACACCACATAACGCGTAAATACTTGCGGTGTGAATCGACGCACAATTCTGACTAAAAGCGCGATTAATATAATAGAGAACAAGACACGCGCAAACAGTATCCCCGATAGATCAGCACCCAACAACATAATGAGCAGGGTATCTTCAATCAATCCGTGACAGATCGACAGTAATGACATCGCGCCAAATAAATCTAACTTCGAAACATTGCCTTGTTTCGCCTGATGAATCAACAGACCGCCGCCGTATGTCAGACCCAAAGTCATCCCGATGATGGAAATTGAAGCAGTTTTTTCGCTCAAACCCAACAATTTAAGAATGGGCTTTAAAAGCACAATGAAAAGTTTTTCGATACCACTGAGTTTAAGGAGTTTTAAGAAAACGACCAGCGCCGCAATCACCCAAAATATCTGAAATAAGATTTTCAGCTGATTGAGCAGCCAAGCCCCAATCGACGGGTCAACTGCGACGATAGGATTCCATAGCGATTGATTAGCCTGTGACAAATAATCCCCCGCGCTATATATATGATGCAACAAAAAACCCAACAATAAGGCGCTAGCCACTCTCAACAACAGCGTATAAAGCAGCCTGACTCCGACTTTTTGAACCACCCTTAGCTCAATCGGCAAAGAGTGTGCGACCAGCATCATGCTGCCCAGCACCGTCACCTGCGCGACACTAAGGGCATCGGTTGGCATACTGACAAAAATAATCATGCCGGCGTAGATATTGGTCAGCATCGTAGCCGCCCAAACTAAGCCCATCGAGGCTGGCAATCCCAGCCATTGCATCAAGGGCGACAAAGCCATTGAAATGTACTCAATTCCTCCGAGTTCCTCGATAATCTTGACCAATAAGATGATCGGAATCATTAGCTTATAAAGGTCAAAACTGATCGAAAAAATTTCTTTAGTTAATGCGTTTGCCCACGCGGGCAGAAAACGACTCAGCACAGGGAAAGCTCGCTAGGCACAGCGCACGTCTTGTCGAGTGACACGTTCCTTTGATGCGGGGTGCTGTTTAAGCGCCTCTACTGGGCGAATCGGTCGCGCGCTAAAATTTCCACCGCAATTTGGGCAAACGTCATTAAATACGTTCGCCGCACAATCCCGACAAAACGTACACTCAAACGAGCAAATAATCGCTTCAACAGAATCCGGGGCTAAATCTTTATCGCAACATTCGCAGTTGGGTTTGAGTTTTAACATTGAATCATCTCCAGTCAATTTTTAGAAAATATTCGTTTAACTTCAATAATATTTGGAATATTCTTAACTTTACTCAACAAAGGCTGAATACGCTGTTGTCCACGCAATTGTATGTCTAGATGTATCAGCACAACGGACTCGTCTTCTTGTATATCAAGCACCGCTTTTAGAATCTGTACATGTTCGTTTTTTAGCGCTTCGGTCACATCGTGCAGCAAGTTCTGCCGGTTATACGCTAGGACGCTAAGGCTCATCACATACTGCGCGTCGCTGGTTTGCCCCCAACTCACATCGATCAAGCGATTCAGGTCGTCTTCTTTAAGATTTTTTATGTTTGAACACTGGCTTTGATGAATCGTAATTCCGCGTCCTCGCGTGATGTAGCCGATGATTTCTTCACCTGGCATCGGTTGGCAGCAATTCGCAATTTGGGTTTTCAACTTGCCAACCCCTTGCACCATAAACTGATTTTCTCCCGAACTCGGTTTATGCGCTCGATTGCTCACAGGACTGCTTGCCGATGCCGCGGGTTTCTCGGTGATAAACGGACTCAGCAATCGCGTGAGCTTAACTTCGCCAATGCCCAGGGCGATCATCATCTCATCAACGGAGTCATACGGCTGCGCCGAGGCGATTTTGTCGTAAGACAAATCACTTAAGTGTTTTCGGCTTAATTCTCGTTCAAGTTTTTCTCGACCCAGCGCTAAATGCTGATCCTTATCGGCAGTTTTAAACCAGTGGGTGATGCGTGCACGTGCACGATTGGTTTTGATATAGCCCGCGACAGCAACCCAATCGCGGCTAGGGCCGCCCGATTTTACGGTGATAATTTCGACCTGATCACCGGTTTTAAGTGGCGTATCAAGTGGTCGCATCGTCTGATTAATTCGGGTGCCACGCGTCCGGTGACCAATCTCAGTGTGCACGGCATAGGCGAAATCAATTGCGGTTGATCCCTCTGGTAAATCAATCACCCTTCCCTTCGGGGTGAATACATACACCCGGCTTTCGCCCGTTTCTGCTTCAAATTGGGTGGATAAACTTTCATTTTCAGTTAAATCATCCTTCCATTCTAATAGCTGGCGTAACCATTGAATTTTGTTATCGATACTTTGATCTCGACTGGAATTCTCCTTATATCGCCAATGCGCCGCCACGCCGAGCTCATTCTCTTCATGCATCGAGTGCGTGCGTATCTGCACCTCGACGACTTTCTCATTGGGCCCAATCACAGCGGTATGAATGGATTGATAACCGTTGGGTTTGGGGGTGGCGATATAGTCATCGAATTCGCCGGGCAAATAAGACCACTGCGTATGGACGAGCCCCAATGCGGTGTAGCATTGATCAATATTGTCAACCAGCACGCGCACCGCACGAATATCCAGAATATTGGCAAACGATAAGCCCTTTAGGCGCATTTTTCGCCATATACTATATATATGCTTGGGTCGACCATAGATCTTCGCGCTTAAGTTTGCTGTGGCTAAACTTTGATCGATTTGGTTGATAAACTGTTCGATATAACGCTCTCGATCGACGCGCTTCTCTGATAATTCTTGCGCGATTTGATGATAGTCCGAAGGCTCGAGATAGCGTAATGCGTAATCCTCCATTTCCCACTTTAGATACCAAACCCCTAATCTATTCGCTAATCTTGCATATACATCAAGGGTTATTTGTGCCGTGGCCTTTTTTACTTCATCGGCTTCATTCTTGATATTGCGCAGCACATCGACTTGATCAACCAATTTAATCAACACCACTCGAACGTCGTTGACCATCGCGATCAACATTTTGCGCAAATTTTCATCGCTCACCGCGCCCTGCTTAGAGGACTGCTGATGAGTAATCGAGAATGCCGAAATATTCTCCATTTGTGCAACCCCAGCGATCATTTCACTGACCGCCTCCCCCATGGCCTCACGTATCTGGATCGTTTGTGCTGAATTAAAGGGCGAGAAGACGCAAAGGAATGCCGCCTGCTTGGCCTCTGTATCAAGTTCGATTTGCTCGCAAATCTGTATTAGACGTTGTGCTTTATCGACCCGCTGCTCAAATTGCTCAGCGTCCAATGTAAGCTTAAGGTTTTCCCCTATAAAACCTAGCAATTCAGACTGGTTAAATTCTTTATCAACGTGATGAGTTTTTTTTGCCATGAGCAGAGGGAAGTTTTTGAAACGTCGCGAATTGACGCGACAATATGACTTAAGGGTAGCCGTAAATGATAGAATATCAATGTTACAAGACATTCCACCCTTAAGGAACGCACCGTGCACGAATTGAGCCAAAAAAAACCTAAAACAATCTCCGATTTTCAATTAGAAGAAATCGATGGCGAAGCGCTGCTTTACTCCCCTTCCGCGACACGTTCTATCTATTTGAACCCCAGCGCATCAATCATATGGCAGCTGTGTACAGGTGAGAACAGCACACAGGAGATCATCGACGCTCTCCAGGCGCAATTTCCAGAGGAGTCGAAAACGATTGAGAAGGACGTCTTAACGACCATTAACCAATTCGCCGAGTCTGAAGCTATCGAACTCATTTAGTTCGTGTTCTACTTTAAATATATTTTATAAATGTCTGAAAGATATGTATCTTTAGGCGGGCATTGCGTACATGTCAAGGCACAGTCCGCGCCCGCAGAAGCCATGCTTGAATTCATGTTTGATGATATTCCGAACAACAATTTTGAAGACATTGAGGCCGAATTTACGCTTCAAGATGCCGGCAGCGACTGGCAGGTTTTAAAAGGGGAGAAAACGGTTTACACCAAGTCCTCGCTGACTGACGCGGCTAATTTTATGATGGGCGAAGTGGTCTATCACTTGATCGAAAATAATCAGCAATATATGGCAATCCATGCCGCTTTATTATCTGATGAACAAGGTGGAATCTTACTCCCCGGAGAAAGTGGCAATGGCAAAAGCTCGCTTTCTATATGGATGACCTTAAACGGCTACTATTACCATACTGATGAGCTAGTATTGGTCGAGCCCGACAGCCACGCAACTCACGTTTTTACGCGCCCGTTTAACATTAAATCTCACGGTATTGAAGCAATTCGTGGCTTGATAGATATCGACAAACTCAACCCAGCGGCGAGCTGTGGTGACTTTATCACGATGATTCCCCATCGCGCGCTAAACCCAGTTTTCCAAACGACAGCTCCTAATATCGCTCGAATCATGTTTCCAAAATATGACAAACATGGCGACAATGTACTAAAGAACTTAAGCGGTGCGGCAGCAGGGATTGAGTTAATGAAAACACACGTTATTGCCAGAAATCTTCCGGGGCATGGGTTTTCTCAACTCCTAGATATTGTCAAGAATATTCCCGCTTATCAACTCAACTACAATCACTTCGATGCCCTCCCATCGCTGTTAGCTGAACTCAAGGCAAAATGACGCCCCCAATTTATGCCGCACTGCTGAGTATCGCGCGAGCATTGGTAGAACCGAACACCAAGGATCTTTCCGACGCGCTGTTGAGGATAGATGATTGGCAAGCTTTCGCCAATCAGCTCGAAAATCACGGTCTATCCGTGATGCTGGCCGAGCTGGCAAAGAAGCATACAATCAACTTACCCAGAAATCTTGAACTTCAGCTCAAAGCACTTAGTTTACGACATCAAAAGGTGCGTGTTGCAAGGCATGTCGTCCTCGCGGATGTTATTGATATATTTGAGGAAAACAGTATTGAGTTCGCCTTGCTCAAGGGTGCTGCGCTATCAGAATTAGTCTACGACCCGCCTTGGTCTCGTCCGATGCGGGACATTGATATACTGGTCAATCCAGACAAGGCGCAAGACGCGCAGAAGTTGCTGCGATCCATTGGCTTTAGCAATGAAGATTTCAAGGCGGGATACTTATTCGAGCATCACCATTTGCCGAATTCCACAAGAACGCAAGACGGATTTAAAATAAGCTTAGAGGTGCATCATGATGCTTTGTCGGGTGACGTCGATGCATCGATCAAACTCAACAATCTCGAGCAAAATTTGACGACATTTGATCTCGCTGGAAAACAAGCCCATGCGCTTGGACACACAGATATGCTCAAGCACTTATGCCACCATACCTTTGAGCCAGCAGACTATATAAAATTGGGCTCGATCATCGACATGATTTCTTATGCAAAGTATTTCGCTGATCAAATCAACTGGCAGGATCTAAAGCAAAAACACCCCAATATTGATAACGCCTTTCGTTGTATCGACGCGCTCATTCCAATGCCTGAATCATTGAAGCACAAGATGGGCGGTAAGTGGCTTTCGGCTTCAAAATTAAAGGGGGTCGGTCGCGGGTTCTTTCCGCTATCACAAATAAACCGGCTAAATAACCCGAGGGACAAAGTGCGCGCAATGCTGATTCCGTCGGCGTGGTGGTCACATATTTTTTACGCTGTTCCTCCGCAAAAATCGCTATGGTTTGTTCGAGCCGTGCGACACCCTTTCCAGATGGGGAAATGGTTATTTAGGCGCTATCGTGCTGCACATAAAAGCAGGAGTCAGTAGTTCAGCACTACACTGCGAACCATTCAACGCCTTATTCAACAATCACCCAGCTCAGTGAGTCCGGCCTTAATCGATTAGGTTTTGATATACCAAGGATAGTTTTTGTACCATCTCAGGGGCCGTAAAATTCTTCTTATAATGCGCCAAAGCAGCCTTTCCATATTGCGCGCGCAATTGCTCATTTTCAGCCAGTCGAGTAATGTTTTTTGCCAAAGCATTGGCGTCTTTGGGGGGAGATAAAAGGCCCGTTTTCTGGTGTAACACCGCTTCGCTAACCCCTCCTACATCGGTAGACACTACCGACAAACCCATGCTCATCGCTTCGAGAATACTGAGCGGCAAGCCTTCATAGTTTGAACTCAATACGAATATATCCGCATCCGTTAAATGCGTCGCGGTGTCTGTTACTTCGCCTAATAATGTCACTCTATTTTGTAAGCCTAAGCTTGAGATCGCGTTTTCTAGCCCTCCACGGCAATCCCCCTCTCCAATGATGAAAGCTTGATAAGGCACCCTTAAGGCCGCCAATGCTTTTAACATCAAGGCGTGGTTCTTAACCTGACTGAGCCGCCCTACTGATACAATTTTGAGAACCGGCACTGCCCTTAGCTTCGCTTGCAGCGTAGCTTGGCTGACGCCATTTAATATAAGGTGACGCCGCTGATCCGAGCCGACGCGATAACGCTGGGCGAGTCTAAAATCATAGTTCGACACCGTCACGACCTGACCGATTAATCGACATAGTATTGATTCAAGAATCAGGCCGTAGCTGCGTTGTAACCACGGTGCACCTTCGGTAAACGACCAGCCATGTGCGGTGAATAATGACGGCGTTTTGGTTTTCCAAGCGGCGATTCGCCCGATTACCCCCGCCTTTGATGAATGACAGTGCAGCAAGTCGGGCTTGAGCTTGCGCAATAGGTCTAAGCACTCGCCTATCGCACGATAATCCGTTAGGAGAGAAATTGGCCGTTTCAAATGTTCCAGTATATGAACCTCTACTCCCAATGTCTGGGCTTTGTGAGTAAGGTAATCCTCTTCGCCACAGGCCAGTACGAATTCATATTGATTCTGAAGCCGCTTGATGATTTCCAAGACATGAACTTGCGCACCGCCCACATCCGCCTTGGTGATTAGCAACAAAATTCGCGGCCTCACAGACATATGATCTAACTTTGCAGATGCGCAATAATTTGGCGTTGATGTTCGCCGCGACGATGCTCAAACAGAAAAATGCCCTGCCATGTTCCGAGTAGTAAGCGACGCTGCTCGAATGGAATACTGAGACTGGATTGAGTGAGCATCGATTTAATGTGCGCCGGCATGTCATCTGGCCCTTCATTGGTATGCGTAAACATCTGATTATCTTCCGGCACCAATTGGTTCATCCAGTTTAGCAAATCATGTTGAACGGACGGATCAGCATTTTCTTGAATGAGTAGACTCGCCGAAGTATGGCAAATAAATAGGCTCAACAAGCCATCGCTACTCGATGCAGAATCGAGCAAGGCCTGCGCTTGATCCGTTATTTCAAGGAGTTGCTGGTTTTGGGTTGAAAGCGTAAATTTTTTAAGCATGTGTTTACTCTAAAGAAGCTAATTAATGATCGCGCGTAAGGCTTGAATAGTATCTGCTAAACGTTTGTTTTAGGCACAAAAAAAAGCGATCAGAATTAATCGCATTACGCCACTAACTCTCATCGCTTTTGCTCCTGTATCCTCCTTACTTGGTCTAGGCTTCTTCGTCCTACCCTTTTGTAAGGAGCGCGTAATTTAGAGTAATCGCCAGTAAAAGTCCAAAGGCGTTTGCTTATATAGTGAGTGTTTTTAGATTAAATGGATAAAAACCCTGGAATTCATCTATCTAAACCAGACAAAGAAACAGTTTAAACATCAATAAAATGCTCGCGATAGTATTTCAACTCATTAATCGATTCGATAATATCGTCTAATGCCTTATGTGCCCCACCCTTTTGGAACCCTGCAACTATCTCGGGTTTCCATCGCTGAGCGAGTTCTTTAACCGAGGTTACATCCACATTACGATAATGCAAAA
>CBDBQB010000019.1:0-48604 GCA_965209105.1 Candidatus Poriferihabitaceae bacterium
ATGCCTATGACTCTGTGCCGACGATGGTCAGGCGGATTAATAACACCTTTAAACGCGCCGATGAAATTCAATGGTCACGTGGCAAAAGCCCCGATGATAAAGATGGCATTGACTACTTTCTGCCAATCGTGGCCGATGCAGAAGCGGGCTTTGGTGGCGTATTAAATGCTTATGAGCTCATGAAGAATATGATTGCCAGTGGTGCTGCGGGCGCGCATTTCGAAGATCAACTCGCTGCGGTTAAAAAATGTGGTCACATGGGCGGCAAGGTCTTGGTACCGACCCAAGAGGCGATACAAAAATTGACAGCAGCCCGACTGGCCGCGGATGTCATGGGTGTGTCAACGATTGTCCTCGCACGAACAGATGCCGAGGCTGCAAACCTACTCACTTCTGACGTCGATCCAAATGATCAGCCATTCTGTACGGGTGAGCGCTCGAGTGAAGGGTTTTACCGCGTTAAAAATGGCGCTGAACAAGCCATCTCGCGAGGCGTGGCTTACGCACCTTATGCAGATTTAGTATGGTGTGAAACGGGTGTGCCGGATATTGGGTTTGCCAAAGAATTTGCAGAGGCGGTTCGCGCAAACAATCCAGAGCAGCTGTTGGCTTATAACTGCTCGCCGTCGTTTAACTGGAAGAAAAATCTTAACGATAGCCAAATCGCCAGCTTCCAAGACGATTTAAGCGCCTTGGGCTACAAATATCAGTTTATCACCTTGGCCGGCATTCATAATCTTTGGTACAACATGTTCGATCTTGCGCATGAGTACGCACAAGGTGAAGGCATGAAGCATTATGTCGATAAAGTCCAAGAACCCGAATTTGCTGCGGCCGAAAAAGGTTACACCTTTGTCGCCCATCAGCAAGAAGTCGGTGCGGGGTATTTTGATGACGTCACCACGGTTATCCAAGGCGGTGAATCGTCGGTGACAGCGCTCAAGGGCTCTACTGAGGAAGATCAGTTTTAGCATAGAGAGCTTGCACTTTTGGGGCGTGCAGTTTACAAGGTAAGCTGCATAACTATCCAATTGAAACGCTTGAATAAAGCCCCAGAATCACTGCGCATTGCCCAAACCATTCTCGATGGTTTTGATCGGCATTTTGCCCTATTCAGCGATCTCACCGAAGCTGCGAAGCAGCGCTTTGAGGACGCAGATTGGGACGGAGACAACGCAGCGAGGGTCGAACGTATCGCCTATTACGATACCCGTGTTGAAGAAGCGGTGTACGAGCTACACCAGCACTTCAGGCTGCACTATCCAGACGCAGATCTATGGAAGGCTATCAAATTACGGTACTTGGGCCTGCTGTACGCGCATAAGCAACCTGATCTTGCAGAGAGTTTTTATAATTCCGTCTTTTGCAAGCTGTTCCATCGTCGTTACTATGACAACGCGCATATCTTCGTCCGCCCCGGCCTTTCGACTGATCAAATCGACATGGAAGATCCGGTGTACCGGAGTTATTCCCCGAGCACCCATGGCGCCTACCCTATCCTTAAAAAGATACTTAACTCTTTTGACTTTAGATTGGACTGGCAAGACATCGAACGCGATACAGAAAGATTGCTTGAAGCCTTCGAACCCACCCTTAATTGCGCTGAAGGTGGGAATCAACCTTGTCAGATGCAAGTCGCCAATGCCCTATTTTTTAGAAATAAGGCCGCCTATATTGTCGGCCGAACACAGTATTTAGGAATCGTATCGGGATTTGTCATCCCGGTGCTGCGCAACGACAAGGCTGAGATATATGTGGATACTTTAATCACTGATACCGAAGCCCTGGCGATTATTTTCAGCTTTACGCGCGCCTATTTCATGGTCGATACAAACGCGCCCTCTGCATTGATCGATTTTTTACAAAGTTTTTTAATCAGTAAAACTCGGTCTGATTTATACACGTCGATCGGCTTTCAGAAACAAGGTAAAACGCTCTTTTATCGAGATTTTCTCTACCACCTCTCTCACTCCTCCGATCAATTTATCATCGCACCGGGCATCGAAGGCATGGTCATGAGCGTGTTTACCTTGCCGTCTTTTCCCTATGTATTTAAAGTCATCAAAGACGAGTTTGCCGCGCCGAAAAAACTGTCGCGTCAAGATGTAAAAGATCAGTATCAATACGTTAAAACCCATGACCGCGTCGGGCGAATGGCCGACACCTTGGAGTTTTCCCACGTTGCCTTTCCTGTCGAACGCGTCTCACCTACTTTGCTTGAGAAATTAAAGGCCGATATTGATAGCAATCTCACCATTGAAGAAAATCAAATTGTTATCCGCCATTTGTATATTGAGCGCCGTATGATTCCGCTGAATTTGTATCTAGGCATCGCCAACGATGCTGCGCTGGAGCACGCAATAATCGAATACGGCAACGCAATCAAAGACCTCATTAAAGCCAATATTTTCCCGGGGGATATGCTGCTCAAGAACTTCGGGGTCACCCGGCAGAATCGTGTTGTCTTTTATGATTACGACGAAATCGTTCCAATGAAATCGATCAACGTACGTCACATCCCACCCGCGAGAACCCCCGAACAAGAAATGGCCACCGAGCCTTGGTATCGCGTCGAGGAAAATGATTTTTTCCCTGAACAGTTCGAACACTTCGTGATGACTTACCCCAAAGTTCGAGAATTGCTTTTAAAACACCATGCGAATTTAATCGACCCAAAGTATTGGCAAGATATCGTCAGTAATCTAGAAGATGGCGTGAGGGCAGATGTGTTTCCTTATTCTAGTCGGGTGAGGTTTTCACAAAATTAGCGTCTGTGCTGTTGATTAACAGCTAACTTATTTTTCGTAGTGATATCGGCAAGAGATAATTGAAAGTTGATTCTGTTCAACGGCATAAACCAGTCGATTGGTATCGTCTATTCTGCGAGACCAAAATCCAGATAAATTTTCCTTCAAACGTTCTGGCTTTCCCAAACCTTCAAAGGACGTTCTTTGCGCATCCCCGATCAATTTATTTATTCGTTTCAGTGTTTTCTTGTCCTGTCCTTGCCAATAAACGTAATCTTTCCACGCTTCTGGCGTCCATGCGAGTAACTTACTCATCTACTAAAGAATGTTCCTCCACCTTACCAGAACGATATTGCCCAATGGACTTCGCTAGATGTGTTGCATTAGCGGGGCTTTTCAGTAAATGAACGGTCTCCATTAAACTGTTGAAATGATCCAAAGACATCACAACCGCATCCGCAGCATCTCTTCGTGTGATCACCGTGTAATCGGCATCCTGAACCACCAAATCCAAAACACTTTTAAGTTTGTTTCTCGCTTCTGAAAAATTAACTATTCTCATGAACTTGCTCCTTTATGTACGATATATTGTTCAAGTATAACATGCCCTATTAGTTGTGCAAGTAGTTGGTTGAATTGATGACAAATTCTAGTATCCTTACTTCCAAATCCGTTTTTCGGGCTTAAGACGTTTCCTCGTGAGCGACTATTGGATTTTTGAACAAGCACCAGAAAAAGGGGACAATCGGCAATAAAATGGCCCACCAGCTGTATCCTATATGACGAAGTCGCTTAATCATAATCACATGAAAATTGTACGTTATAAGTAATAATATCGGAATCACCCTTATACCTAGTCCTTGAATCCAATTCGCATGGGCTATTAGCAGATACGCAGCAATAAAAATTAGGGCCGTTGATAGAAAAAAACCAATACGAGTAACCCTACCGTAGGGTGAAAACAGGATCTTAATAGCGTGAATCAGATGGACAGCAATCGCCTGATTAGCCACCCATCAAGCTTTGGGTCAAATCAATCAAACGGCCTATCCACGGCAATATCAATATTAGGCTTAGCACATTAAATGCCAACAGCCATTTGATGGCAGGGTGATTTTGCGCCACGGGCGCATCCGTCTCGGCCTCATCAAAATACATGGTCTTGATGATACGCAAATAATAATACGCACCGATCACTGCCAGCAGTACCGCAACAATCGCCACCCAAACCAGCTCTACTTGCACGAGACTTAGAATAACTGACATCTTGGCGAAGAAACCCGCGAACGGCGGAATCCCTGCCATGGATAGCATGAGCACCATCATCAGCACTGCCATCAAGGGGCTACGTTGCGATAAGCCTTTGTAATCTATGATGCGTTCTGATTCAGTTTGTTTGTCTGACAACAACAAAATCAACCCAAAAGCACCGACGCTCATTATGGCGTAGATCAACACGTAAAACAGGGCGGCACCATAGCCTTGTGCGGTACCGCTTAAAATACCGAACAAGAAAAAACCCATGTGCGAAATGGTTGAATACGCCAACATGCGTTTGATATTGCTTTGCGCGATGGCGACGATATTGCCCACCGCAACCGAGGCCAAGGCTAACATGACCAGCATCATCTGCCACTGGGCGTGCTCAACTTGCAAGGTATCAACCATTAAACGTATCACCATCGCAAAAGCCGCAATTTTGGGCGCGGCGGCTAGATAGACCGTGACAGAAGTAGGCGAACCTTGATAAACATCGGGCACCCACATATGAAAAGGCACGGCGCCGAGCTTAAATGCTAGGCCGACGACGATTAAGACGATGGCGACAGACAAACCAAGATTACCGCTTTCTAATACAGCGATGCCTTGCGCAATCTCGCTGATCTGTAACGACCCAGTCAGGCCATACAATAATGACATACCATAGAGCAATATTGCCGAGGCTAGGCCACCCAAGATAAAATACTTAATCGCCGCTTCTGAGGCCACCCGCGAATCTCGAAAGAACGCGACCATGGCATACAAGCTCAGCGAAAATAACTCCAAGCCCACATACAAAGTCAGTAAATTGGCCGCGGAAGTCATCACCATCATGCCGACCACGCCGAACAAGCCTAAAACATAAAACTCGGTTTTAAAGTGTCCGCGCATCTGATTGTAGCGCGCACCATAGATAAAGGCGGCGGCGCTAATCACAGCAATAAAGGCTTTGACCACGGACGACATCGGGTCAAGGATAAAGGCACCATTAAAAGCCATTTGTACCTGATCGGTTTGCCCGCTGATCGCCATCATCGCGGCCAGCAATAGTGTCATCACACTCATCACGAAGGGCATGAGATTTGGGCAGCTACTATTGTCAAACAGCCGATACATCAGTATTAAGCAAGCCATTCCCGCGATAAACATCTCGGGCAATGCAGACATTACATTCAGTGTTTCCAACATCATAATTTTGACACCGCGACGTGTTCAAGTAAGTTTTCTAAAGTCACGCGCATCACATCCAATAGTGGATTCGGCCAGACGCCCACGAGAATAGTGAAGGCGGCTAAAATCCCCATAAATAGCATTTCACGACGATTAAGATCCACCAAGCCCTCTACACTTTGCTTGGTCACCGCGCCAAACATCACGCGCTTGACCATCCAAAGTGTGTACGCGGCGCCCAGAATTAGTGTTAGTGCCGCCAGCATTGCTATCCAGCCATTGACTTGGAAGGCACCGAGAATAACTAGAAATTCGCCCACAAACCCTGAAGTGCCGGGTAAGCCCGCATTGGCCATGGCAAACAACACGGCAAAAAATGCGAATTTAGGCATCACTTGTGCAACCCCGCCATAGGCAGAAATCTCGCGTGAATGCACGCGATCATAGAGCACACCAACCGCCAAAAACATTGCGCCGGAAATGAAGCCGTGCGAAATCATTTGTATCATCGCCCCTTCTAGCGCCATCTGATTGAACAGGAAAAAGCCTAGCGTCGCGAAGCCCATATGCGAAATCGAAGAATAAGCAATGAGCTTTTTCATATCGCCTTGAACCAGCGCAACAAAGGCAATATAGATGACCGCAATCAACGACAGCGTGATGACAATCCCTGCAAGCGCATGACTGGCATCGGGCGTAATCGGCAAATTAAAGCGCAAGAAACCGTAGCCGCCCATCTTTAACATAATCGCTGCCAAGATGACTGAACCACCCGTCGGTGCTTCTACGTGCGCATCGGGCAGCCATGTGTGCACCGGCACCATCGGTACCTTGACCGCAAAAGCCATAAAAAAAGCGAGGAAAATCCACTTTTGCGCACCCATGGGCAGAGCTAAGGCATGGTAATCTGCGATGGCAAAGGAACCACCCGATTTATTGTATAAGTACAGCAAGGCGACCAACATCAACAATGAGCCGAGCAAGGTATATAAGAAGAATTTTATCGTCGCGTAGATACGATTGGGGCCACCCCAAATGCCGATGATCAGAAACATCGGTATCAACATGACTTCCCAAAATAAATAAAACAACATCGCATCTTGCGCAGCGAATACGCCGATCATCACGCCTTCCATAATCAAGAAAGCCGCAAAATACTGCGCCACACGTTTTTGGATCACCTCCCATCCGGCGATCACCACAACGAGGGTTAACAGCGCAGTTAATAAGATGAGCGGCATCGAGATACCATCAACACCGAGATGGTATTGAATACTAAAATACGGAATCCACTCGGCTTGCTCGACGAACTGCATCGCCGCCGTCTCGGTATTGAAATTCGTCCATAGAGGGATACTCAGACCCAGCACTAAAATAGAAATGGACAAGGCCAATACGCGCGCAATTTGCGCCTCGCTGTCTCTTGAAAAGAGCAATACCGCAGCGCCGCCAAAAATAGGCAGCCAAATTAGAATACTCAGTAAAAAATCATTCATCGGTTTGCCTTTTTACAACCAGATTGCGTAAGCAATCAGTAACACCAATCCAATGATCATTGAAAAAGCATAATGGAAAATGTAGCCGGTTTGTATTTTACGTAAGGCGCCGGATGCCGCCGCCACCAGCTTTGCACTGCCATTGACCAATACGCCATCGATTAAACCCGCATCAATATATTTGGACAAAAGTTTGCCCAAGCCCACCGTGCCTTTCGCGAACACGGCTTGGTTAAACTCATCCACCCAGTATTTATTTTCCAGCGTGCGTGTAATCGGCGCAAAGCGTTGTGCGATCATCGCAGGGAGTGCCGGCATTTTTATATAACAGAGCCATGCGAAAGCGATACCGCCGAGCGCTAACCAGAACGGTGCTGTGCTGATACCATGAATAATCGAAGAGCCAAGCAAAGCCCAGCCATGTGCGCCGTGGTGACTATGCGCCATCTCCGCCAATACATTGTGCGCGGGGGCGACAAAGATCGATTCCTTGAAATAATCACCGAATAACATGGGTTCAAAAAATATCGCACCGGCAATGATCGATGGAATCGCCAATAATATAAGTGGCCATATCACCACACCGGGCGATTCCTTTAGGCCATGACGCGTATGCTCATCTGCGCGACTCTTACCGTGAAAAGTCATAAAGATTAAGCGGAAGGAGTAAAACGCTGTAACGAATACGCCGATTAATACCGCCCAATACGCATAGCCAGCGCCCACGATATGGCTGGCATGCACCGCTTCGATAATGGAATCCTTAGAGAAGAAACCCGCGAACGGCGGAATGCCTGCCAAGGCCAGAGAACCGATCACCATGGTGATGTAGGTCACGGGCATAATGGCTTTCAAACCACCCATCTTACGCATGTCTTGCTCGTGGTGCATCGCGATGATTACCGAGCCTGCACCGAGGAACAATAGCGCTTTGAAGAAGGCGTGCGTGCCCAAATGAAAAATCGCCACAGGATAAGCCGAGGCGCCCAGCGCCACCGTCATATAACCCAGCTGAGACAATGTTGAATACGCCACCACGCGCTTGATATCGTTTTGTACCAAGCCAATTAAAGCCATAAAAATAGCCGTTGTCGCACCCACAATCAGCACCACCGACAAAGCCGTTTCCGATAACTCAAACAGGGGCGACATGCGCGCTACCATGAAAATACCCGCTGTCACCATCGTCGCCGCGTGGATCAATGCAGAGATCGGTGTCGGTCCTTCCATTGAATCGGGTAGCCACACATGCAGGGGTACTTGCGCGGATTTGCCCATCGCGCCAACAAATAAAAGTAAGCAGATAATCGTCAGCCAAAGCATCGGGCCAAAGGGTGTGTCGACCGTTACCGTTTTGATTGAATCGGCCTGACTGAATACGGCGGCGTAGTCCAGGGAACCAAAAACATATAACACAGCGGCAATACCGAGCAGAAATCCAAAATCACCCACTCGATTGACTAAGAAGGCTTTCATATTGGCGAAGACTGCCGTCTCGCGATCATGCCAAAAACCGATGAGTAAATACGACACCAGCCCCACCGCTTCCCAACCGAAGAATAGCTGCAAGAAGTTATTCGACATGACCAACATCAACATCGAAAAAGTGAATAAAGAGATATAGGCAAAGAAACGCTGGTAAGCCGGATCATCGTGCATATAGCCAATCGTGTAGATATGTACCATCAAGGACACGAATGTCACCACCACCATCATGGTGGCAGTTAAGGCATCAATGAGAAAACCAATATCGAAGGACACGCCACCGCTGATTGCCCAGGTGTAGACCACGCCGTTATAGGTGTTGCCATTTTGTACGTCCATCCAGACAAACACTGACAGCACAAAAGCGATCAAAATACCCAGAATGGTGACCCAGTGCGCGCCTTTGCGGCCAATAATATGCCCTGCAAAACCCGCAATCACCGCGCCCAATAAACACACCAGCGGGATCGTTAAGTAAATGTCCTGCTGCATATTTGCCATGATTGTATTTATCATCCTCTTAAGGAATCCAAATCAGTCACGTTAATCGTGGCGCTGTTACGGAATAAAACGATCAGAATGGCCAAGCCAATCGCGGCTTCAGCCGCCGCCACCGTTAAGATAAAAAATACAAATACTTGCCCGCCCAAATCACCTAAAAATGAGGAGAAAGCGACAAAATTGATATTCACTGCGAGCAACAACAATTCAATCGACATCAGAATAATGAGCAGATTCTTTCGGTTTAGAAAAATGCCCACAATACTGAGCGCAAATAAAATAGCACTCAAAACCAAATAATGCGCCAAGGGAATCATGATGTCTCCTCGCCGATGCGCGGTTCTGACTTCATGCTGACAATTTTCAAGCGGTCTGATTTTTTAACGCGCACTTGTATTGCCGGATCAACCGATTTGGTTTTTTGTGCGCGCTTACGGTGCGTCAAGGCAATCGCGGCGATCATTGCAACCAACAGAATCAGTGCGGCCAGTTCAAACACTAAGACATAGTCGGTATATAAAACAGCGCCCAGCGCCTTAGTATTGGAGTAATCCGCTGGAAGGGGCTGCACGCCTGAAAACGCCTCGCCGCTGAAGGTGCCGTTAAACACAAATACCAACTGCCCAACCAACAATAAGGCGATAACCGCCCCAAAGGGTAGGTATTTGGTGAAGCCCGCGCGCATCACGGCCATGTCGATATCGAGCATCATGACCACGAACAAAAACAACACCATCACCGCGCCGACATAAACCAGAACCAAAACAATCGCCAAAAACTCAGCCTGCAAAGTGAGCCACACGCCCGAAGCGCCCACAAAGGCCAGCACCAAGAATAACGCTGCTTTCACGGGGTTTTTGATCGTCACCACTGCACAGGCCGCGAACACAACGAGACTGGCGAAAAAATAGAATGTCAGTTGATAAAAAGTCATTTTAGTGAGGGTGTTTTACCGGTGGTAAGGCAAATCTTGCGCGCGATTGGCCGCAATCGACGCCTCATGTTTATCGCCAATAGCCAATAATTGATGTTTGTCGATCACCCGTTCAGTCTCGGGGTCTTCCATATGAAACTCGTGAATGTCGGTCATTACGATGGCGTCCACCGGACAGGCCTCTTCGCAAAAGCCGCAATAAATACACTTGAACAAATCAATATCGTAAAGCTTTGTGCGACGCTCACCATTGGGCAATTCAGTCGATTCGATGGTGATTGCCAAGGCCGGGCATACCGCCTCACACAGTTTACAAGCAATGCAGCGTTCGCTACCGTCTTCGTATCGACGCAGCGCGTGTAATCCGCGAAAGCGTACCGATTTTGGCGTTTTCTCTTCCGGGTACATAATGGTGAGCTTCTTGGTAAACATATGCCGACCGGTGACACCCATACCTTTGCACAACTCATACAGGGCGAATGATTTGACATAGTGTTTTAAGCGTTCGCTAAAGTTCATATTCAAACTCCGTTTATCTAAAGATAAAGTCTAGAGGTGTATAAAATCTCACCACACCAATCACCGCTATCCATACCAGCGTAACGGGGATTAAAATTTTCCAGCCCAAGCGCATGATTTGATCGTAGCGATAGCGTGGGAACGTCGCGCGAAACCACAAAAAGAAAAACGCCACAAAGGCTGTCTTACCGAAGAACCAGAAAAACCCTGGGATCAAGGTAAACGGTGCAACGTCTATCAAAGGCTGCCATCCGCCTAAAAATAGCAATGCCGTCAGGGCGGCAATCAAAATCATATTGGCGTATTCCGCCAAGAAAAATACCGCAAAGGTCATGCCTGAATATTCGACATGGAAGCCCGCGACAATTTCTGATTCGCCCTCTGCTACATCAAAAGGCGCACGATTGGTTTCGGCCACCCCAGAAATAAAATACACCAGAAACAGAGGAAACAAAGGCAGCCAATACCACTGCCAAAAGCCCCCGGATTGCGCGCGCACAATATCGCCTAAATTTAGCGAACCCGCGCACATCAATACACCGACCAGCGCAAATCCCATGGCAATTTCATAGGCCACGATTTGTGCAGCCGAGCGCATCGCGCCCAAAAATGCGTATTTAGAATTTGACGCCCAGCCCGCGATAATGACGCCATATACGCCCATCGAGGTCAAGGCTAAAACGAATAATAGACTTGCGTCAATATCCGCCAGCACTAAATTCTCAGTAAACGGCATCACTGCCCAAGCTGCCAAGGCCGGGCCAATCGACAATAAAGGCGCGCCCAAAAACAAATATTTATTCGATTTGCTGGGGATGATGATTTCTTTGAACATCAACTTCACCGCATCAGCGATGGGCTGCAACCAACCCTTGGGTCCCACACGATTGGGCCCCACGCGAACCTGCATATAGCCGATCAACTTGCGCTCGGCAAAAGTGAAATAAGCCACCGCAATCATCAAGGGAACAGTAATTGCAACGATCTTGGTTAATATCCACATTCCCTCTGGCAACCACTCGGGGAAAAAATCAAAAAATGTAAAAACCGTGAATACGAAATTGTGCAGCCAATCAACCATTAGCACGCCTCAATGGCTAAAGCATCGAGACCACTCAATGCACTGGTTTCATAAAATCCTGCCGGAATATAGGCCGTGCGATCCGTCAATCGAGGATCAAGCACCAATGGTAGCTCTACGCTGTGTTCGCCCTGCGTGACGCGCACGTTCACCCCTTCGTTCAAGCCCAAACTTGAAATCGTCGCCGCGTTTAACCCCACGGCAGGCGAGGGATTATCCATCGTTTGTTGCAAGGCGTCGGCATGACGCAAACTCGCATCTAGGCGATACATGGGTGTTTCGATATGGCGATAAATCGCATCATCATCGAGTGACAAGGGGATATCATTGACCAAGGCACCGCCTTGCGCCACGATTTGCTCGTCGCCTAAAACGAAATCATCTTGTACATCAACCAGATCAATGTAATCGAAGCCGTCGAGCTCTAAATAATTACCCAACACGCGCAGGACTTTCCAGCCCGGCCGCGCCTCGCCCTTGGGCTCAGCTGCCGCACGGCTGGCCTGCACACGGCCTTCGCAATTTATGTAAGTACCGCTGTTTTCGGTATAGCTGGCAATCGGCAACAAAACATCTGCATAGTTCATCGCTTCGTCGCTGACAAAACTCGTGCATTGCACCACAAAATCTGCGTTTTCAAGGGCGGCCAAGGCTTCGCCGCTGCGATGCGCATCCAAGCCTGGCTCAACGCCATAGAGCAAATAAGCGTGTAAGTTTTCGATCATCATGCGTTTGGCATTTAGGCCAGTTTTGACGACATTTTCAGCGTGTTCCGCGCGGTGCGGCACGCAGCCTGCAATCCACGCGCCCGCCGAATTGGCATCGGCTAACTTTACCAATTTGCAATTCGTTTGCTGGCAAATCCACGCCGCAATCGCCGACAAGGTACTTGCCTCAAAATGATTTAAAGCGCTTGCGCCCAAAATAATCGCCTTGCTAGTCTTTGCGTCATCTAACAACGATTCAGCCATGGCCTTGGCTACATCGCCAATTTCGCCCGCGCGCGTGGCAATCACTGCATCTAAAGCAAGGCCTTTGCTTTCCGCAACGGCGCAGGCCACTTCTGCAAGTTTGCCCACCAACGCCTGAGCATTTGTGAGTACTTGCTGCGCCAATGGAAAATGAAAATCATAGTCCAGCATATTGATCGCGCTGATCACAGCGCCGTTCTTAACGGCTGCGTGACGAATCGACAACCCTAAAAGGGGTTGCTCTTTTCGGATGTTAGAGCCAACCAACAAGGCCGCATCTAAGCGGTCGAAATCCGCGATCGGCAACTCACTGCCGGGATATAAAGGCGCGACAAAATCGTCTCTGAAATCTTCTTGGCGCAGGCGATGGTCAACATTGCTAGTGCCCATTGCGCGCATGAGCTTTTGCACTAAAAATAATTCTTCCACACTGGCCGTTGGGCTGGCCAAACCACCCATGCTATCAGCCCCATAACGCTGCTTAACGGTATTGAGTCCGGCGGCTGCATGCTTTAATGCCGTCTCCCAATCGACTTCGCGCCAACCGTGTTGATCTTTAATCATCGGCCGCGTAAGGCGGGTGTCCGCGTGCACCGACTCATAGCTATAACGATCTCGGTCTGCCAGCCAATAGCCGTTCACGGCATGGTTTTCGCGTACCACTGTGCGCTGTATTTCACCGCGCAAAGTTTGAATATTTAGGTTTGTGCCGAGGCAATCGTGCGGGCTGATCGAGGCATGATTTTGCATCTCCCACACCCGCGCTGCATATTTAGACGGCTTCGCCGTTAAAGCACCGACTGGGCATAACTCGATGACATTGCCCGAGACTTCCGAGTTCATCGAACTGCACAAAAACGCGTCCACTTCTGACGCTGGGTCATCGGATGCCGCCTGATCCGCGGCGAAACCCGGGCGAGTTTTTATCTTTGCATGTTCGCCGCGACCGAGCAATCCCAGCTCCATCACGCCAGCAACTTCTTCGCCAAATCGAACACAACGCGTGCAGTGAATACAGCGCGTCATCCACGTCGCGATCAGCGGGCCAATATCGTCATTATTGACGAGGCGCTTATCTTCTACATAGCGCGAGGTGTTCGCACCGTAATCCATGGATTGTTCTTGCAGCGGGCATTCCCCGCCTTGGTCACAAATTGGGCAATCCAATGGATGATTAATCAGCAAAAACTCCATGGTGCCCTGTTGTGCACCGCGAGCGAGTTTTGATTGAGTTTGTACCACCATACCCTCATTGACCGGCGTGGCGCACGCGGGTAAAGGCTTGGGTGCGTTCTCGACTTCCACCAAGCACATCCGGCAATTGGCCGCGATCGATAGCTTGGGGTGATAGCAAAAACGCGGAATGTGGATGCCCGCCTGATCGGTCACTTCGATCAACATCTGCCCGGGCTTTGCCTCGAGCGTTTGACCATCTACTTGAATATTAATTTTAGTCATCAGGCCACTTTCGAGTTGAACGCCGGAATCTTGGCCTCAAACTCATGTCTGTAATGTTTCAAGAAACTTTGCACGGGCCAAGCAGCTGCATCCCCTAAGGCGCAAATGGTGCGCCCTTCGATTCGATTCGCCACATCGAGCAAGGTGTCTAAATCTTGCGCCGAGCCTTTACCCGAATTAATGCGTTTAATAATACGATACAACCAGCCCGTGCCTTCGCGGCAAGGCGTACACTGTCCGCAAGATTCTTCGTGGTAGAAATACGCCAATCGCTCAAGCGCCGAAACCATACAGGTGGTTTCATCCATCACAATCACCGAACCGGCACCAATTGCCGAGCCAATTTCTTCTAAGGCATCGTAATCCATGTTTGCACCGAGCATCATATCGGCCGGAACCACGGGCACGGACGAGCCACCTGGAATCACCGCTTTGAGTTTTCGGCCTTTCCAGACCCCACCCGCCATTTCGAGTAATTCTTTAAACGGTATACCCATCGGCACTTCAAAATTGCCCGGTTTTTCAACGTGACCCGTGACAGAAAATAATTTCGTACCGCCTGAATTCTGTACGCCTAAATCTCTAAACCATTCGCCACCCTTGCGCATAATGATGGGCACTGAGGCCAAAGTTTCGGTGTTGTTGACGGTCGTCGGGCAACCAAACAGGCCATATTGCGCAGGGAAAGGCGGTTTAAAGCGGGGCTGGCCTTTCTTGCCTTCCAGCGATTCAAGTAATGCCGTTTCCTCGCCACAAATATACGCGCCCGCGCCCAAATGCGTATGTATATCAAAATCAAACCCCGTGCCGAGAATATTCTTGCCGAGATAACCCGCAGCGCGCGCTTCTTCTAGCGCTTGGTTAAAGCGCTCAATCGGCTCGTGAAATTCGCCGCGTATATAGTTATACCCCGCGCTACAACCCATGGTGTAGCCTGCAATAATCATACCTTCGATTAAGGCATGGGGGTTATAGCGCAGAATGTCTCTGTCTTTACACGTGCCCGGCTCGCCTTCATCGGAATTGCACACGATATAACTTGGCCCATCACAATCGCGCGGCATAAAACTCCATTTAATGCCCGGTGGAAAGCCCGCTCCACCCCGGCCTCGCAGATTAGAGGTTTTAAGCGCCTCGATAATTGTGTTCGGGTCGGTTTGCGACTTGAACATTTCTTCAATGGCGACATAGCCTTGCTGGCTCTTATAAGCCTCAATCGTCCAAGGCGCCTCAACGCCCGGCAAGGGCAAGCAAACGAAAATTTGTTCGGTCATCCCTCACCCCCTAATACTTGCTTGATTAGCCCGTCGATTTTTTCAGTGTCTAAGTGTTCGATGAATTCGCCATTGTTCATTTGCAGCATTGGCGCGCCGACGCAAGCGCCTAAACACTCGACTTCTTTCAAGCCGACTTTGCCGTCTTCGCTGACCTCGCCCAACTTAATCCCCAGCCCCTGTTCGAGCTGTTTTACGATCTCATTTGAGCCGCGCAACATACAGGAGATATTGGTACACACCTTAATTTGTGTCTCGCCTCGCGGCTCATGATCATACATCGAGTAAAAAGTCGCGACTTCAAAGGCGCGCATACTCGGCACGCCCACGACATCGGCGATATATTCAATTAGCTCACCGCTTAAATAGCCCTTCTCGTTTTGCGCGATGGTGAGCGCTGCCATCAAAGTTGATGCGCGTTTATCAGCGGGGTACTTCGTTGCTTCGACTTCGATTTGAGCCAAGGAATCTTGCGCGAGCATCAGCGATCAACCTCACCAAACACTAAATCTTGCGTGCCAATGATCGCCACCATATCTGCCAGCATGTGTCCGCGCGTCATCTCATCCAATGCCGCAATATGCGCAAAGCCCGGTGCACGAATTTTTAGTCGATACGGTTTGTTGGTGCCGTCGGAGATAATGTAAGTGCCGAACTCACCCTTGGGATGTTCAATCGCGCAATATGCCTCGCCTTCGGGCAGGCTGTAGCCTTCCGTGAATAACTTAAAGTGATGGATCAAAGATTCCATGTCTTCTTTCACTTTAGGGCGCGCAGGCGGTGCCAATTTACTATCAAAGGCCATCACATCGCCGGGGTTATCCCGCAACCATTTGATGCATTGCTGCATGATGCGGTTCGATTGGCGCATCTCTTCGATACGAATTAAATAACGATCATAGCTGTCGCCATTGGTGCCAATCGGGATATCAAATTCGAGCTGCTCATACACCTCATAAGGCTGCTTGCGCCGCAGATCCCATTCGATTCCAGAACCGCGCAACATCGGGCCGGTAAAACCCAGCGCAATGGCGCGCTCTGGCGTGACGATGCCGATATCGACCGTGCGTTGTTTCCAAATCCGGTTATCTGACAACAAGGTTTCGTACTCATCGACATAGCCCGGAAAGCGTTCGGTAAATGATTGCAAGAAATCGAGCAAGCTGCCCGAGCGATCTTCATTGCGCTCGCGCGTTTTCTTATCGTTAAAGCGTTTGTTCGGCTCGTACTGTGGCATTTCGTCAGGCAAATCACGATACACGCCACCCGGACGATAGTACGTCGCGTGCATCCGCGCGCCGCTGACAGCCTCATAGGCGTCCATTAAATCTTCACGTTCACGAAAGGCATACAAGAACATCGTCATCGCCCCAACATCTAAACCGTGCGCGCCGATCCAAAGCAAATGATTCAGTATCCGGGTAACCTCGTCGAACAGGACTCGAATGTATTGGGCACGTATCGGTGGCGTGACGCCATAGAGCTTCTCGATGGTCATTACGTATGCGTGCTCATTGCACATCATCGAGACATAGTCGAGACGATCCATATAACCAATACTTTGGTTATATGGCTTAGATTCTGCTAGTTTTTCGGTGCCGCGATGGAGCAGACCGATATGCGTATCTGCACGCTCGATCACCTCACCATCCATCTCCATCACGATGCGCAATACGCCGTGCGCGGCGGGGTGTTGCGGGCCAAAATTCATGGTGTAATTACGAATTTCTGACATCTTATTCGCCCGCTTGCTCTGCGCGATTCACGCGCGGCACTAAAATTCGCGGCTCGACGGTGACCGGCTCATAGATCACGCGACCCTTCTCTTCGTCGTAACGCATTTCAACATGCCCAGACAGGGGGAAATCTTTTCTAAAGGGGTGACCAATAAAGCCATAATCGGTCAATATTCGGCGTAAATCCGGGTGGTTCTCAAATACGATGCCCATCATATCAAAGGCTTCGCGCTCAAACCAATTTGCCGCTGGCCAAACATCAATCACGGATTCCAGCGCAGGCGGTTCGCCATCAAGATACGTTTTCACGCGTAAGCGCCAATTATTCTGGATGGATAGCAGGTGATACACCACGCCATAACGCGGCTTATCCCAATCTTTGTCGAGATGGTCGGTATATTCTAAATAATCCACGCCACATAAATCGATCATCTGATCAAAGCGCGTGTCTGTGTTGTCTCGAAGCGCTGTTAAAACCGCTTTAATCGCTTCCGGCGCAACTTCAATACTGAGCTCAGCGAAAGCGATTTGGCTGTCGAGTTGCTGCTCGCCCAAACACGCCTCGACCGCAGATTGTAATTGTTCTAAGCGGCCCATAAAACTACGCCGTTCTGGCGATGGTGTTGGTGCGTTTGATTTTCTTTTGCAGCTGCAAAACGCCGTAAATAAGTGCTTCCGCGGTCGGTGGGCAACCCGGCACATAAATATCAACGGGCACGATGCGATCCGCACCGCGCACCACAGCGTAGGAATAATGATAGTAACCCCCGCCATTGGCGCAAGAACCCATCGAGATCACCCAGCGCGGCTCGGCCATTTGGTCGTATACTTTTCTTAAGGCGGGCGCCATCTTATTGGTTAAGGTGCCTGCGATAATCATCACATCCGACTGTCTGGGGCTGGGGCGAAACAACATGCCGAATCGATCCAAATCATAACGCGCCGCGCCAGCTTGCATCATTTCAACCGCACAGCAGGCCAAGCCAAAAGTCATCGGCCACATCGAGCCCGTACGCGCCCAATTAATTAATTCGTCCAAGCGCGCGGTGGCAAACCCTTCTTTGAGATGGCCTTCTATCGACATAATCGTATTTACTCTATTAATCCCATTCTAATGCGCCGTTTTTCCACTCGTAGATAAAACCGATGATCAAGACAACTAAAAATATTACCATTGCCCAGAAACCAAATAAGCCAACTTCATCTAGCACTACCGCCCAAGGGAACAAAAAGGCGATCTCAAGATCAAAAATAATGAACAGGATCGCGACCAAATAAAAACGCACGTCAAATTTCGAACGCGCGTCTTCAAACGGTTCAAACCCGCACTCATAAGGCGACAACTTCTCGGCATCGGGTCGATTGGGCGATAACAACATACCGATGCTTATAAACGCCACGCCGACAAACAAGCCGATGCCGATAAACATGAGGATAGGGACGTAATTCGCTAACACAGTATAAATTTGCTCGGTTTGAGTCTCTTATTTAGTTATTTGTCGGAGACGAGCCGGCCTGCCCTCTATCTCATCAATCGTTCTTCAAACCATGATTGTAACACTTTAGCTATTCACTAGCCTAGTTAAGGATGCTTACGCACGTATAAATAGTCTCAATAGGGCGCGCCAAGAGGCTGAATTGGCTTGTAAGTCGTGATGACAGGCTGCACGTTTTTGCTAAGACCCGCCGCCCAGCAAGCGCCTTATCCGTCCTTTGAGACCACCCAGATTTGACGCTTGGCGCACTGTTTGCTCGGCTATTTCGGATTCCAGGTTTCTCAGCGTTTCGGTCGCCGACTGAATGCGCTCGGCCTGTCGGTCGAGCATGTTTTGGCGTGAACGAAGCCCATGCGCAGCCCTCAACATTTCCTCTCGGAAGATTGTGCCTGCCGCGACCCTATCCACCTGATCGACGCATTCAAGCTCAAAATCCAACACAAACGGAGCGGGGGTGTCACTAAGCACAGGCCATGTGACGCCTTGTAAATCTAGCACGATACGTGCATCGTCAGATGTCAGCATCATTGCCTCATCATTCAAACTGCGTACGCCTCTCAATTTGGCTTGTTTGAGTAATTGCGCGGTCGATGAAATTGAAAAGATTTCTTCCTCTTTCTGGCTGGCCGAGATGGCTAATTTTTTCAAGCGCAGCCCGCCTTGAAAAAGGTGCAGTAGTTCAGCGGCAGGATCAATACGCAAAAAACGATGCGTGGCGATCATCGCGGGCAGTTCAAGCCGTACGCTTAAGCCTTGATTAAAATCAACATCTGCTGACACGGAATGGTCAATATGCCATACCCCATCGACTTGCGTCCAAAACGCGTTCACTCGCATCGATTGCGGCTCATTGCCATATAAGGCCCAGGGGTGCCACTGATGCAAAGGCGCCTCTAGCATAGTAACGGGCGCCTGCGAAAACTCAGGGCGCAACACCTGCTCTTGTAAATCCGTTTCAAACTTTAAAAATGCGTCTCGATTGGCATCGTAATCCAAACCTGCTTGCGCCATGCCCCAACGCACAAAATCTTCAACGGTACGGATCAGTGGAAAGGCCTTATCCCCCCCCGCCAAATCGTTCGATCTTCCTGCGACCTGCCAAGGCAAATCCGCCAAGGTATTGCGCGCACGATGCGCAAAGTAAAATAGTGCCCGACTCAATATCGTCGGCGGGGTGACGCCCTCTTCAAGCTGCCATTCCTGATCGATCAGATGCCAGTCACCCTCATCATCGACAATGATATTTTGTGGCAGTGCGTCAACGTAGGCTTGTGCGTTTTCGTGCAATCGCGTTTCCAACCACTTCGCATACATAGAAATATGCGCCGCGATTTCTTCGCAGGAGGCTTCTACCAATAATGCGTCATGCCACAATTGATCCAATGTTTGCCCATCTATATAAGCTTCTGACTCAACAATAAGCTGGGATACGGCACCCGTTTTAGCAGAACCTTTTTCAACCAAGGCGGTGCGGCGCACATGCCCTTCGCTTTGTTTTTTCTCAACCTGCAAGCGATATGCCCGCTTGCGACGCACACTCGCGAAGCGCACAAAGTCAAAATCTAGCGCCTGCTTAACCGCGGCGTCTTGGTGCGCAATAACAATTAAAAACGAATTAGCGTACTCGCCCATCGAACCCGTTGCCGCTGCTGTTCGCCAAAACAGGGCTTCATCGAGCCGCGGCTGCCACATCGCGTAATAATCTCGCGACCCGATGCTGCCCAATACTTGTTCGGGATGTTGAAATTTTGTCAGAAAATTCTCCGATAAAATCGCCTCCGGAATTTTGTAATCGGGGAAAGGATAGCAAAACTCAAAAGCGGCAAAGCCGATCTCCTCTAGCATCTTGCGCCACTGCCGTTTACTCCACGTTCGGATCCCCCGCGTTAAAGCCCGACTTTTCGGTTCTGGGTACCCAAGCAAGCCGACATTCGGCACATTAAGATGATCTTCACTGGCGCCCGCCAGATATTTAAACCCTGTACGGTTCTCTATCGCGACAAGAATTTTACCGCTTGGGCTGAGCGCTTTTTGCGCCCGCGCCAAGGTGATTTTAAGTTGTTCCTCTGGCGACACGCCTGGCGGTGCATAAGCGCCCGAATATTCAAGCACACCGGTAAAAACGATCAGATCGTAGTGCTTTTTCGGCAGCACCAGCTCATGATAGTTTGAGCTGATGATTTGTACATTTTCGAGTTCCGCCGTCCGCAAACTCGCAATTTCAGCGCGCGCCATTGTGCCTTCAATCGCGTCGACAATAAACCCTTGCTCGCCCAAATAGCGAGTAATCGCGCCACAGCCGCAGCCCACCTCTAATACCGTTTTAACGTCTTTTAAGTTAAGCCCACGATAGATGTTTGATCGTTTCGAGCCGAGATGATACTCCAGCGCCCAATCCGTCCAATTTTGATCCAAGGCCTCAGAATATACTGAGCGATCCTGCGCGGCTTCAATCTGCGCGAGCACCGCCTGTTCAGTACTCGACCCGTCGGTGTAATCGATAAATGACCTGTCCGCCTCATCAGACTTTACCCAAACTCCAGATTCAAGTTGGGTCAGCGCATTTGTTTGGGCGAGTGTGGGTTGAGGTTCAGACATACGGGGTATTGTATTCAAATTAAAGTATAAAGTTCATACAGATACCGCCCAGGAAAAGAAAAACCCAATGCGAACGATTTAAAGGGTGAAGCAGCCTGCCAAAACTGTCGCCACGGCATCTTTCATAGAAAAAGTATAAAGCAACGGGTCGCGGGTCGCGCATGAAACTTGGAGCCTATCAACAGCAAGAATTGTATTTAGCCAGTATTAAAGCGTAGACTCTATGAAAACAGATTCAATATTTTCATCGAACCATGAAGCTACCTTATTTAGTCTTATTCCTATTCGCTATTCTCCCCTTCAATTTGTCCGCGGATGAAGGGTCTAATATAGGTGATCCAGGCACCGCAGGGCATGGTTATAGCGGCATTGTTTTTAGTGAACTAATGTTTGTTAGTGATTATGTGTCGGTGGCTATCAGAGCCTATGACGTCGCCGAAAGGAATGCTAAAGCACTGAGTGAAGATATCGGTCAATTGTTAGCTATGCCGAGCGCAGCATCTCTAAATGCAACACGCGAGGGTTGGAAAAAAGCACATTTCTCTTATGCCCAAACAGAGGTGTATCGCTTCGCTAACCCAGAAGTTGATCTATGGGAAGGCAGGGTAAATGCTTGGCCCGTCGATGAAAGTTTTATTGATTATGTGGCGACACCCTTCGCAGCAGGCGTGTCGCCTATTAATATCATCGCCAACCCAACGCTAACCGCTTACGGAAAGAAAATTGATGCTGACAAAATTGATGTCGGCTTAATCCGCTCCTTACATGAATTGGGCGGCAATGAAGCCAACATAGCAGGAGGCTATCATGCCATTGAGTTTTTACTCTGGGGACAAGACCTAAATGGCACAAATAACGGCGCGGGAATGCGCACACACCTCGACTACTCTTTAAGCGACTGCGCCCACGTGCCTTGTGAGCGTCGGCGAGAATATTTACAAGCTGTGGTGCAGCTGTTAGTCAGCGATTTGAATGAAATGAAAGAATCGCTTCGATCTGGAGAAGCTTCTGTTCGCTTATTGAACTCTAATCCAGAACAGATTTTGACTACGGCTTTTAAGGGGATGATTGGTTTGTCCATAATTGAATTAGCGGGTGAACGTTTGAAGTTAGCTTTACTCTCTGGTGATCCAGAAGAAACCCATAACTGCTTTTCCGACACAACCCATTCTGCGCTAATTAACAATCAAACAGGAATACTTAGGGTCTACACAAGCGGCAGTAATCAGCTAACGGTACAAAACATGGTCAAGGCTGCAGATCCCGCTCTGGATGAGGCGGTTGTAGAATCCTTTGAGCATACCTCAGCCCTATTGAAACAACTTGAAGAAAAGGCGCAGTCCGGTGAAACCCTAGACACGTTGATTGGCAGGGAGAACGAAGACGGGAATCAACTTGTGCGAGAATTGGTCGCCGCATTTATACGCCAAGGTACCGCACTGAGTAACGCCGCTGCAGCACTTAATATTGATTTACACCAATAAATATAAGGTCAGCCAAGTCGTTATTGGTTTACTGACCTTAACATTAGGTTCAAGCTGTGTGGCAGACCCATCATTGCCTGGAGGTGATTCAACTTCTGCCTTAGTAAACGGAACAGACGTTTATTCTCAAGCTTCTGGTGGTTTAACCTCTTCGCAAAAATCTGATTTTCAAATTGGCAATGGCTTCTTCCGCAAACGCTGGGTACCCGCTCCAGCCTCAACTCAAGCTTCAGATGGTTTAGGGCCTTTGTTCAACGCCACGTCCTGCCAGAGTTGCCATATCAAAGACGGGAGAGGTAATCCACCCCTCACCGAACAGAATAATTCACCCAATAACACGGGCTTTGTAGTGCGTTTAAGTGACGAAAGCAACGTCGAAGTACTCCATCAACAAGCCGCCAAATTAGTTAAACGTAATGCAGGCGATCCAAACTACGGCTCCCAGCTTCAAGATCAATCCACATCCAACGTAAAGCACGAGGGCTTTATTTTAGTAACCTATAACGAACGCGACGTGCCTTTAGCGGATGGTGGACGTGTTACTTTACAGCAACCCAGTTATAAAGTAGTGGATTTGGGTTTCGGCCCCTTGTTTAAGCGCGTACGTCTTTTGCCAAGAGTGGCTCCACCCATGATAGGTCTGGGCTTATTAGAGGCTATAGATGAAGACGCAATATTAGCGCTTTCTGACCCAGAAGATAGCGATAGTGACGGCATTTCTGGAAAGCCCAATTGGGGATTATCGTTGCTTGATCGCCAGCCCTATATTGGCCGCTTTGGATGGAAGGCCAATGCTCCCACGATCACAGACCAAGTTGCCAGCGCATTCGCTGCTGATTTGGGCCTGTCTACACCCTTGCTGCGTGTACCGCATGGTGATTGCACATCTTCACAGAGTAATTGTTTACGCGCCGCCACCGGGGAGTCTGGCCAAAATCCAGAGGTCTCTAAAGAGATAATGGACTTGGTGGCATTTTACTCATCAAACCTTGCGGTACCAAAACGACGAGACTTCGCCAATACCGAAGCAGGAGAGCAGCTGTTTACCGATATCGGCTGCGCTGCTTGTCATCGACCTAGCTGGACAACGTCAGCCCATACAATTCCAGCGTTACGAGCTCAAGTTATTTATCCCTATACCGATTTACTTTTGCACGACATGGGTGAGGGTTTGGCCGATATCGGGTCGGAAGGCTTAGTCAATCGCCGTGAATGGAGAACCCAACCATTGTGGGGGATTGGTTTGGCCAAGCAAGTGAATGCGAACGTCGGGTTTTTGCACGACGGCCGAGCAAGAAATGTAAGCGAAGCGATACTGTGGCATGCGGGTGAGGGGGCCAAATCCCAAGCGCAATTTATTGCATTAAGTGAAAAGAAACGCACTCTACTGCTAAAATTCGTTAATTCCCTTTGAGGTCTCGTATAGTGAAACACGGGAATGTATAAGCTGTTATTTACCGACAAATACCACTCTACAGGTAGAGAATCGCGCGTCTCATCTGATTCCAGGAATTAAAGGGTAGTGCTGCGAAGTAGCGGCCTTGCTATCCTCTCTGCACGTGCTTGCATTAAATATCAGCTTGAGACCTCAGCTTAACATTAGATATTGGTGCCGATGGCCGGAGTCGAACCGGCATAGCTTGCGCTACACGCCCCTCAAGCGTGCGTGTCTACCAATTTCACCACATCGGCTTGCTTAACCCTTTATTCTAACCGCCGAGCTGTTCGCGACAATAAACTCAAAAATTCGCTCTGCTTATTCTGGCGGGACGGGAACATCAGTATTCGCCCCTTCAGCCGTTGAGTCTATCGATGGCTCATCAGCGGGCACCATAGGCACATCAGATTCTGGCGCCTGCTCCGGAACGATCTCGACTTGCTCAACCACGCTTCCCGTTGAAATTATGCTCGTGCTCGATGTTCGCGTTGCATATAAATACGCCAAACTAAGCGTGGTCAAAAAGAAAATCGTCGCGATCACTGCGGTGGTGCGGGTCATAAAGTTCGCCGAACCACGGGAGCCGAACAAAGACTGCGAAGAACCGCCGCCGCCGAATGCGGCCCCTGCTTGTGCGCCCTTGCCTTGTTGCAATAAGACCAATGCGACCAACGCAACCGCCATAACCAAATGTACGATCAGTAATAATTTTTCAATCATGATTGAACCTCGTTAAAAATATTCGGGCCTTAAGCTGCCGAACAAATACCTAGAAAATCTGCCGCCTTGAGTGAGGCGCCGCCGATCAAGCCCCCATCAATATCCGGCTTTGAAATAAGCTCCGCCGCATTGCCCGGATTCATGCTGCCACCGTACAAAACACGGCATTGTTCTGCTACCGCTTGATCTTTATCCGCCAAAATTCCGCGAATAAAAGCGTGTACTTCTTGCGCCTGTTCAGGCGTGGCGGTTAAGCCAGTGCCGATTGCCCACACCGGCTCGTAAGCAATCACAATTGTGGCAAAATTTGCGATGCCAACTTTGTCTAACACTGCATTTAATTGTGTTCCGACCACTTTTTCAGTCACTCCGCTTTCGCGCTCTTGTTGTGATTCGCCCACACACACGATGGGGATTAATCCAGCGTCTAAGGAAACTTGGGTTTTCTCAGCGACCAGCGCATCGGTATCGCCATAAAATTGCCGACGCTCGGAGTGTCCAACGATCACATACTGACAACCCGCATCGAGCAACATAGCCGCAGAAGTTTGCCCTGTGAATGCGCCGCCTTCATTGATATCGAGGTCTTGTCCGCCCACTGCTAGAGCACTATTTCCCGCTGCGTTTGTGGCCGTAGAAATTAGTATTGGCGAGGGGCAAACCAATACATCCACATCACCCAAAGTACTCATGCCGTCAATAATGCCCTGGCAAAGCTCCGTTGCCATGGCTTGACTGCCATTCATTTTCCAATTACCTGCCACCAATGGTGTTCGCATCGTCTTGCCTCAAAGCTAAATATGGTTACTAAATATCGCAAGCGTCGCTGCAATAAAAAGGGACGCGATGTTACCGCTCCGCATGAAATATTGCAATGTGCGTTGCAGGTTTTATCAAAGCAGAGTGGCGTTTTGATCAGGCTCGACCCAAGGGGTTCATTTCGTCTAAAATACAGCGGCTTACTATTACTGACTGAATACCCTAACGTGTTTGAACTTCTTGCTGCTGGCGGCTGGCTGATCTGGCCGATAATCATTTGCTCCATCGTCGCTTTGGCGATCATTGTCGATAAGTTTCGTCATCTGAGCACGGCGCTAGTCATGCCGACGGGCCTGTATGACAAAATAGAGGCCCTTGTTCAAGACAAAAAACTCACCAACGCGCACCTCACCACCTTGGCCGATCAATCCCCCTTGGGCAAGATATTCTCTACGGCGATTTCCAATGCCCATTTCGGCAAAAGCGAACTTAAAGCCTCTGTTGAGGACAGCGGCCGACATCAAGTTCATGAGATGGAAAAGTATCTCGGCACCTTAGGTTCCATCGCCGCAATCACCCCCTTGCTGGGCTTGCTCGGTACGGTTGTCGGCATGATTAAAGTCTTTGCGGCCATCACCGCAGTGGGCATTGGTCAGCCGCAAGAATTGGCTGAGGGCATTTCTCAAGCCTTGATCACCACAGCAGCCGGCTTGACCGTTGCCATCCCTTCATTGCTATTCTTTCGGCATTTCAAAACTCGCATCGAATCGCTTTCTATCAATATGGAACGCGAAGTTTTACGCTTATTCGCTTTAATAGATCGCACAAAAGCAAGCGACACTCAAGGCAGCGTTAATCAAGCCACCAGCCCAGCCACTAAGCAAACCGACGAAAAGTGAAGTTTAAAAACGCTGAACATGAAGAACTAAGTCTTAACCTCGCGCCACTGATTGATGTGGTTTTTTTGCTCTTGATTTTTTTCATGGTCACAGCCTCTTTCTCACAAAATAGCGCGATGGACTTAACCTTGCCAAAAGCCAGTGGCTCACAAAAACCGCCTGAAGGTTTATTTATAAATGTCACGATCAATAAACTTGACGAAATCAGCATTGAGAATCAACTCGCGCAAACGATCGGGACGAACAATACCGCAACCCGAAAGGCCTTGTCCGATCTACTCGGTCTAGCCATTGTACAAGCCAGGCTAAAAGATCCGAGCAAGGCCGACGAGGCGCCAACCATTAACATCGAGGCGGATGAATCGGCCAGCCATGGCAAGGTTGTTCAATTAATGGAAGCGATCGGCGAACTGGGTATAGACAAAATACAGTTCGCGGTCGATCCCACCTCTTCTCAGGATGAGAAATAGCGAACTTATCGATCCACGAAGAACGATTTTCTGGCGTTTACTATATAACTGTTCCACAAAACTCGGGTGATCTCATTATTTATACGCAAGGTACCGCGCATCTCATCCTGCCTGAACGCGGGCAATGGGCTTTTTCTCTCCCCAAACGCCTCACTAGATGTGCGAAAATCTATCCGACCAACTTCACCAGTCTATCGCCTTTAATCTTTTCTTAATTGGTAGCGTCCCTAACTCGAATTTGTCATGCCAATAAGGTCTTCTTCGACCAACTCATCCAAGGCCCGATGAATATCTTTGCTTATCTCCTTCGCATCAGGAAACTCGCCCTGCAAAGACTCGATCATCTCTCCCACTGTGCTTTGTCCATCGCACAACTGCCAAATTAACATGCTGGTATCATTCAGTTTGGTACGTTGCGAATTGCCTTCACGGCTTAGCACCCAACAACAAGGGATTTTTTCTACGCTTATGCCTGAGCATTGCGTGGGTAATGCGTCTAATTCAAACTGTTGGTGAAGATTTTCTAGCATCTTAAACTCTGATTTTTAAACCAACTCATTTTCACAGATTACAAGTGAGCGATAGGCATTGTATCATCCTGACTTAATTTAATTATTGGGCAACACAAACTCAGTATGACCCTCTTTTCTCTTTTCTTCGTCGGATACCTTGCTTGGTATCTCGGCAGGCGAGTTCCCGTAGAGGGTGCTCAAGGCGGAGAAATCACTGCGCCCTCTCCAAGCGCAACGCCAGATGAAATACAGGTAGGTGTCTATAATATTCATCGCGCACGCGGCACCGATGGTCGCAAAGATTTATCCAGAATCGCGAAACAATTAGCGCGAACGGATATTGCAGGTTTATGTGAAGTCCAAGGCTGGGCAGATCTCAGACGGAATAATCAAGCCACGCTGCTGGCGAACCAGCTCGGCCTTGCCGGCCTCTTTTTCCCTGCCCAAAAACGCTGGCTGCATTATGATCGCGGCAATGGCCTGCTGAGCCGTTTCCCCATTCACACTTGGCAGCGCGAACCATTGCGCGATAGCGTGGGTAATCACGCGCGGTGTTTGGGCCGTGCGGATATCCGTATTGGCGATACTGACATCCCTGTTTATGTCACACACCTCGCGCGACGAGCTGACCAAGAAGTTCAATTGCGCGCAGTTTTTGAACGTTTCTCTCAACATGATTGCGCAATAATGATGGGCGATTTCAACATGGATGCTGATTTTCCACTACTTCAAGAATTGATCCAAACAAGTGGCGCTCAAGACGCGCTGTCTAAGGTTCCATCTGACAAGGATCAAGCGCGCATAGATTGGATACTGTGCAAAGGATTTGAGGTCATTGATGCAGGCGTGGAAAATTCCGTCGCGTCGGATCATCCGTATTATTGGTGCCGCCTACGAAAGTCATCTCGGCGCACCTAATGCCCTATGCAGACGTCGAAATTGGCGGCGGACAACTCTACGCTCGACAGTTTGACGATATTTATTTCAGCAGCGATGACGGCGCAAAGGAAAGCGAATATGTTTTTCTGCAAGGCACCTGTTTGCCGAATCAATGGCGATACAAGCCTCAATTTTGCATTGCCGAAACGGGCTTTGGTAGCGGGCTTAATTTTCTAGTCACGCTGAATGCTTGGATAAAGGACCCGAAACGCAGCGAAACGCTGGATTATTTTTCCATCGAAGGTTTTCCTTTAAACCCAAAAAATCTTATTCGCGCGCTATCGATGTGGCCTGAACTGAAAACTATTGCTAGCGAATTGATTACGCAATACCCACCCATATCAAGCGGTTGCCACAGCCTGATTTTTGAAGCTGGGCGTGTCCAGCTACATCTTATTTTCGAGGACATCGCCACTGCCTTGGCTGATTACCATGTGCGGCCGGATTGCTGGTATCTCGACGGCTTCGCGCCCGCCAAAAACCCCGACATGTGGCAGCCTGAGGTGCTTAGGCGTATCGGCAACCTATCCAAACCCCACACACTGCTTGCGACCTTTACCGCTGCGGGCGATGTACGGCGAAACTTAATGGCGGCGGGGTTTGAGGTGACCAAACGCAAAGGCTTTGGCCGCAAACGAGAAATGCTTTGCGCGACCAAGTTATCCGCTGCACCACCTGCCGAAACAACGGGCAATTATGCAAATGATTATTTGCCTTGGTTCGCACCACCGGGCAGAGTCAGTGACGTGGCCTCTGCAATTGTCATTGGCGCCGGGATTGCCGGCGCGCAAATGGCTTTTCATTTAGCACAGCACGGGGTAAAGGTGATCGTGATTGACGCGGCATCAACGATCGCATCAGGTGCCAGCGGTATTGAAGCCGGCATCATCGCGCCAAAGCTAAGCGCCACGCCCAGCCTAGAAGAAAGTTTCTATTGCAGTGCATTTTTATACCAACTTCGGCAGATAAAGCAGCTGCAATTACGCGGCCAACTCGTCGAGTTTGAGCAAAGCGGTTTAGTGCAATTGGCGCATAACACCGCCGCAAAAACACGCTTTGAAAAGATTTCAAATCGCAGGGATATTCCAGCCGAATTAGGACAAGTGTTCAACCAGGTGGAGGCCGGGGGAGAATTTAACTTAGCTTTGAAGGGGTCAGTTTTATTTTGCGCTTCTGCCGGAAGCATCAACCCAAAGAGCTTATGCCGCGCTCTCTTAGACCATCCCAATATTGATCTTAGACTCAACACCCGAGCGACTGAAATTTCGACTTGTAAGACACAAAATTCGATCATCGTGAATAAGGGAGACAGGCTTACAGCAGACGCCCTTATTCTAGCCAATGCGCACCTTGCCAGCGACTTCTGCAATGCCCTGACGCTGCGTCCAGTCAGGGGGCAAACCACGCGTGCGACCCTAGCAAATCTTGAGAACTTGCCCTACGCGTATGGCTACGATGGTACTGTCCTGAGCGTGCCCGGCAGACAAGCAGCCGTCATCTTTGGCGCGAGTTATTTAAGAGACAACGCCTCGACTGAAAAATCAGACGCCGACACGGTCAGCAATCTTAAGGCTCTACGCGAAAATCTACCCGAACTTGCTAGCCAACTCTCTCAAATTAAACCTGGCCATGTTGGCATTCGTGCGAGTACGCCTGATCGATGGCCGATAATGGGACAGGTGCCGGATGAGGCATTCTATCAACAGCACTATGCCAATCTTGCCAAAGGAAAGCCTACTAAGCATTTTAGGAAAGGAAAATATCGCGATGGAATATTTGTCTTAAGCGGCTTAGGTTCGCGGGGATTCACCAGCGCTGGATATTGCGCCAATCTGCTCGCGCATCAAATATTGGGGAGTACGCCACCCGCGCCGAAGCGGCAACTTTATGCGCTGCACCCCGCTCGATTCTTGATCCGTAATCTTAAACGGAGAATAGACTAACTCTCCTCGCTCGGTGCAGAAATTTCGTCGCGAGGCTCAGCAACGACGTTTTCAGCCGCCAAACCGCGATCTCGCTCAATCAATTCAAACTCGACTTTTTGACCTTCGTACAAAGTACGAAAACCTTCGCCCTGAATTTCACGATAATGAACGAATACTTCTTTTTCCTGATCGCTCATTTCGATAAAGCCAAACCCCTTGCGATGATCAAACCACTTAACCGTGCCGTGGGTACGTTCAGACATACGCTCGCCTCAATCTTCTTTAGTTCGTTTTAGACCCCAGCATATTGTCGCGAGCGCAGAAAAGACTAGGCAAAAATGAGCATTTTGAGCGAGTTTTTAACGGCGTACTTCCAAGCGCTGCAACTAGGCTGTAATCTCGGTTTATTGTATATTCTAATATTGTCGCGTCATTGTAGCAGAAAGGAATCGAAAATGGAGCGAGCAGTTAGATGCTTCTGTTAGGGTTCACCCTTGAGCGATCACCGAGGATGATCGCTAGGATATACTGGAAATCAGGGGTTTAGCCAGTTCGCGATCTCTTCAGCAAAATAGGTCAACACACCATCACAGCCCGCGCGTTTAAACCCGAGCATCGCTTCGGTCACAGCCGCCTGTTCATCAATATAGCCGTTCTGGCTTGCAGCTTTTAGCATGGCGTACTCACCACTGACTTGATAGGCGAAAGTCGGCGCGCCAAAAGCCTGCTTTGCGCGCCAAATAATATCCAGATAGGGCATGCCGGGTTTGACCATCACCATATCGGCGCCTTCGGCTAAATCGAGCCCGATTTCATGTAAGGCTTCGTCGCCGTTAGCTGGGTCCATTTGATAGCTATTTTTATTGCCGCCTGCCAAATTTTCCGCCGCACCCACCGCATCACGGAATGGCCCATAGTAACTCGAAGCGAATTTCGCAGCATAAGCCATAATCAAGGTATTGCTATGCCCGGCTTGCTCCAAAGCATCGCGTATTGAAGCAATACGCCCGTCCATCATATCAGACGGAGCAACAATATCCGCACCCGCATCAGCGTGCGATAAAGCCTGCTTCACCAATACCTCGACAGTTTGGTCATTCAGTACATAAGCCGATTTATCCAGCAAGCCATCTTGCCCGTGTATCGTAAACGGATCCAACGCAACATCCGTCATCACCCCCAGTTCTGGCAATGCATCTTTAAGTGCACGCACCGCGCGTTGCGCCAAACCATCGGGATTGTAGGCTTGCTCTGCAAACTCAGTTTTAGCTTCTGGCACCGTCACCGGAAAAATCGCAATCGCGGGAATACCCAAGGCTTGCCATTTTTTCGCCGCAATGAGCAATTTATCGATACTCATTCTTTCGACGCCCGGCATGCTCGGAATTGCTTCTGTCATGCCCTGCCCTTCGATCACAAAAACTGGCAGTATCAAATCATCCACCGACAAGCCATGTTCGCGTACCAGTCGACGGCTAAAATCGTGCGCGCGTAAACGCCGCATTCGCGTTGCTGGGAATTGTCGAAATGGGGGTCGGTTAAACGATTCGCTGGGCATGCCTAACTATCCAAATTAAATTGCAGTGAGAAATCTACCGCGCGCAAATGTTTGGTCAACGCGCCGACAGAGATATAGTCTACACCTGTTAAAGCGATTTCGCGTAAAGTTTCTAGCGTGACATTTCCAGATGCTTCTAACTTTACGTCTGCGGGTTTTCTCTCCACGGCTAGACGCATTTGTGCGAGCGTGAAGTTATCCAGCAAAAGACGCTTTGCGCCCGCCGCCACGGCCAGCTCCATTTCATCAAGGCTCTCTACTTCAACTTCCAGCAAAGTGTTTTTGGGCGTCTTGGCAATCGCCTGCTCAACGGCCTGTTGGATCGATCCTGCAGCGCGAATATGGTTTTCTTTGATTATCACGCCATCGTACAAACCGATACGATGGTTCTCGGCACCCCCTAGCTTGGCCGCATACTTTTGTGCCAGACGCATTCCAGGAATGGTCTTTCGCGTATCCAGCACTTTTGTTTCAAGGCCAGACAACTGCTCGGCATAATGATGCGCAATCGTCGCCGTTCCCGATAGGCTCTGCAATAAATTTATCGCGGTACGCTCGGCAGTTAATATACTGCGCGCATTGCCTTGGATCATACAAACCGCTTGATCCGGAGACATCATCGCGCCCTCTTCAAGCTGCCAAACTAACTTCACGTCAGCATCCACTTCTGCGAAGGTCTTATCGAACCAATCGGTGCCGCACAATACCGCTTCCTCACGACAAATCAGCTTGGCTGTCGCCACCGCTTCTTTGGGAATTAACGCCGCCGTTAAATCGCCGCTACCGACATCTTCCTTAAGGGCAGCTTTGACCAGTTTTTTGATGCCTTTTTTCACTAGAATTTAGATGCGTTGTTTAAGCAAGTCGATTTACCAGTCATCAAATAAATAAGAAACTGACATCGCGCTTTTCGTGACCACTCCCCCAATAATTGGGTAAAACGCAGTGGCTCAACACCCACTGCTTGCCTTTGTGAATAAGGTCATTACCTCTCCATATATATTAACAGTACAGACTCCTTAGTTTACTACGGGCGCGAGGCTTTGTAAAAATTCGACCTTAGACTACTTCCTATTGACTTGATTTAATATACCCGCATTGCAACATTCTTAGTTTTGCCATAACCATATTTACCGCCTTTCTTACCACTCTAAATTAACAGATAGCTTTATTGAGCTACCATGAATATGATTGGCTGATATTTCCACCTCTTGTCAATTAGAATAAACTCCGAATGCCATCCTTACATCAATGTCGAAATTACTCAAGCCAGTAATGATATTTCGAGTTCTGCATATCAAACTGGCTATCTCCTTGATTCTTATTAGCCGACTATAGAGAGGCCATGACCGCCGAAGCTCATCAAGCATGCAAACATATTTAAAACACTTTTTCCTAGACGCCGCCAGTCGATTTGTTCCCTTCCGCTCATGGATAGGTGATCTTAAAAACCCAAATATTTTGCGCGCAGATATTGTTGCGGGCATCACCGTTGCCTTGGTGCTCATCCCCCAGGGCATGGCCTACGCGCAATTAGTGGGCTTGCCGACGTATATTGGTCTATACGCTTCGTTTTTAGTGCCCATCGTCGCTGCCATTTTCGGTTCATCTAGGCAACTTCAGAACGGCCCCGTCGCGATTATTTCCTTAATGACCGCGGCGGCCTTACTGCCACTGGGTTTACAACCCGAACAATTGATTATTTACGCCGCAGTACTTGCACTCATGGCAGGAATGATACAAATGGTATTGGGGTTTTTACGCTTAGGCGTTTTAGTTGATTTCCTATCTCACCCGGTGGTGATCGGCTTTACCAATGCAGCGGCGATCGTTATCGCGAGTTTACAATTGGGCCATCTATTTGGCCTGGATACGCCGCGTGGCGACCATTTGATTAATGGCTTAATCACGCTTGCCAAGGAGATACCCAGCCAAACCCACCTACCCACGCTATTAATGGGGCTGTTTACATTGGCCATTTTGATCGGGGTTAAAAAACTAGCGCCTAAATTGCCCAGTATGATTGTCGCAATGGTATTGGCAACCCTGGCCTCTTGGCTGCTGGGCTTTGAAGCAATGGGTGGCAAAGTAGTCGGGCATATACCCAAAGGCTTGCCTTCTTTTTCAATACCTGATTTCGAATTTAAGTATCTGCCCCAGCTGTTAGTACCAGCTATATTGATTGCGCTTTTGAGCTTCGTTGAAGCCTTTTCAATTGCCAAAGCGGTGGCCTCACGCACGCGCCAACGTATTTCTGCTGATCAAGAAATGGTCGGCAAAGGTTTTGCAAATCTGACCGCTGGCTTTATGAGTGGCTACCCCGTTTCGGGCTCTTTTTCACGCACTGCCGTGGCTTTTGAAGCAGGTGCTAAAACAGGCTTTACTGCCATCGTCAGCGGCATACTTGTCGGCTTAACCCTGTTATTTTTTACGCCGCTGCTTGCGCCCTTACCAATCGCTAGTTTAGCAGCGGTGATCATCATGTCGGTGATAGGCTTGTTGCACCCACAGGCGATTGTGCGCGCATGGAAAGTCACCAAACATGACGGCATCGTTGCCATTACAGTATTTTTAGCCACGCTGTGGTTCGCGCCCCATTTAGAAAAAGGAATTTTTATTGGTGTCGGGATGTCGATGTTATTTTACATCTACTACACCATGCGCCCACATTTCGCTGAAGTCTCCCTTTACCATGACGGCTCGTACCGCGATGCCAAACTATTTGATCTCAACACCAGTGAAACCATCGCGGTTTTCCGTTATGACGGCGACCTCTATTTTGCCAACGCCGGCTATTTAGAAAAGCAAATACTCAACACCATTGCCGACAAACCCAAGTTAAAGGTCGTCATTCTAGACCTCGAAGCGGTCGCGCAAATTGATGCCACCGGCGAAGAAATGCTATCTCACTTATCTGAACGCATTCGCTCGGCAGGCATCGATTTTTACATTGCCCGCGCTAAATTCATGGTAACGGATGTGCTCAAACGCTCTGGCCTATTTGACAAGATCGGCGAAGACCATTTCTTCAATAAACGCATTACCGCCATTGAAATGCTTAAAGAAAAATACGGTGACGAAATCGATGTTGAGCCGCTCATCACTCACATGCCATTGGATAGTGGGGCAGATGAGCCGAGCCAACCCGACTAATTAGAGTGGCTGTGAGGGCATTACCGCTGACTGACTTCTAATGCTTTCGGAAATGTCTTAAAGTACAGAATACCTTTTGAGGGCTTTAACTTAATTTCAGGTGGTGCACTTGGAACTTGAATTCAACGATAGGTGAAATCACACTGGGAATTATCAGTCGTCGCGGTCTGTCACCATTTTCAGCCCATAACTTGATTCAGCAATGCATTTTAAGCCCAAACTAGTGAATTATGATTGGATTGTGAGTGAATCAATGGGCCTATTTAATCCAAACACTACTCTGAGTGTTCAGATACAGGCGCTCTACTTTGGTTCTTGCCCAAGGTGTTTTTCTTAAGAATTTAAGACTCGACTTAATCGATGGGTCGTGTGCAAAACAACGAATATTGATGCGCTCTGCCAAACCTTCCCAACCGTAATGCTCGACCAGCTCAGTGATGATTCGTTCTAGCGTGATCCCGTGTAATGGATTGTTGGCTTGTTCTTGCATGTTGGGTTTAATCTCGAAGTATCCAGACCCGAAATGATCGACCTTTGAGCTTACCCTTGTTCAATTTATTGAATGCCAGCGACAATACTTCACGTTTAACCGCGACATAAGCAGATCGCTCTGTGAGGGTGATTTTCCCAACTTGATCGCCTTGTATGCCTTCTTTGCCGGTTAATGCACCTAAGATATCGCCCGCACGGATTTTTTGTTTTTTACCACCATCGATATGCAGGGTTGCCATTTTGGCTTTCAAGGGAGGCGCATCTAATGCCTTTATTGGCGGTAAAGATTCACCAGCAGTGACGGGATCGATATCACCCTCGAGTAGAACGACTTTATGAAATTCGTCTTCGCTAAACAATGAATAGGCAGCCCCTTGCTTGCCTGCACGACCTGTGCGCCCGACACGGTGTATATGTACCTCAGGATCGTTTGCGATATGAAAGTTAAACACCGCTTCAATCGATTCAATATCCAAGCCTCGCGCTGCCACATCGGTGGCGACCAATATAGCAATGCTTTGATTGGCAAACTGTAGCAAAGTTTGATCACGATCTCTTTGCTCTAAATCACCGTGTAACGCCAGCGCACTACAGCCGAAAGCTTGTAACTCATCGGCGATGGCCTGTGCGGATTTCTTGGTATTGCAAAATATCAGGGATGATTCAGGTCGAACTGACAGCAGCAACAATCGCAAGGCATCTATTCGATGTTGTTCACTGGTGATTCGATAGAAGTGTTGCTCGATGGTGGTTTGGTCATGCGTTAAATCAACTTTAACCATGGTCGGTTCATCTAAGTAACGCTGGGTGATCGCTTGAATTTTTTCGGGATAAGTTGCGCTGAACAATAAAGTTTGACGCGCTTTGGGTGTGTGCTGGACTATTTTATCCAGTGTTTCTTGGAACCCCATGTCCATCATTCTATCGGCTTCGTCGAGCACCAATAATCCAACCGTATCAAGCGCAAGCGTGCCACGATTAATATGATCTTCGATGCGGCCAGGTGTGCCCACGATTATATGCACGCCATGTTTGATAGAACTTATTTGACCACCAAAGTGCGTTCCGCCCGTGACGGTTAAAACTTTAATATTCGGCATTGCGCGTGCTAATCGGCGTATTTCCTTTGATACTTGATCGGCCAATTCTCGTGTCGGACAAATCACCAAGGATTGTATTTCAAACGCCTTAGGTTTAATGGCTTCGAGGATGCCGATGCCAAAAGCCGCTGTTTTGCCTGAACCTGTTTTTCCCTGAGCAATCACATCCTTACCCGCTAAAATCGGCGGCAAACTCTCTACTTGGATAGGGGTCATTGATATGTAATCTAAAGACGCCAAGTTGTTGAGCAACTGAGCTTGTAGCTTAAGCGTTGAAAAGTCTGTTGTTTTCAAATCGTTTCAGTATGGCAAGAGAAAAGGGGCTGAATTGTACTGAAAAAGCAGCCGTATACTTTGGATTAAATTGGATCAATATTTTGAGCTTGCTAATGATGGCGAGGTGACACACACGCAAGATTTCGATGTGGTCCCCATGAATGAGATAGGGCAAGGTGTAATTGAGCCCGGGCAGATGCCATTCAAGTATATCGTCGTCCATTGTTCCCACACCGATCAAAGGTTGGCCTATCAATGTACTTGCAGATTCAAAAATACGCTTCAGTAATTTGTTCGCGATTTCAGGCGAGGCGTTTTCAGCGTAGTAAGCTTGTATCTGGATTAAGTCCAGCTTAGCGGACTCAAGCCAGACTATACGCTTCATACAGGCTTGTTAAAGACATCTACCGCTGGAGGCGAGAGCCCGTCATCTTTTCCCAGTGAGTTGATCCATGCACCCAATGCGTCATGCGAGATGAATTCGCCTTTTGTAGCCTCTCGTTTGTCCTTCTTTAAAGCCTCAATTTTCCAGCTATTACGCTCGACATAATCTTCTATGGCTTTAGCCGTTATATAGGCTTTTGAGCCAAAACCAACCAGCTTATTCTTGCTAGAGTATGCTGCTCTTAATCTTGAAGTCACTTATCACAAAGGTGTTGGATGATGGAATTGGAAGATTGAATTAATGTTGATGTCCGCCGAACTCAGTCCCCCGAAATCTTCCTGAGAACGGCAAGCGTAATGGGCTCGGATAGTGGGGGAAGGGTTGCGCTGCGCTTAAGGGTGGTATCATGGATAAACAATAACACTATATAGCGAAAATGATGAGCGATGAATAGGCGGTTTCGCTATGATATGGTGATGGGAGTGATCAATAAATGAAAGTGCTCATTGCGGGCGCTGGCCCAACGGGCTTAACAGCGGGCCTGGAATTAGTGCGACGAGGCGTTAAGACTGAAATTATTGATCGACGTGAGTCAGGATCTAGCTTATCTCGCGCTGTCGGTATTAATCCCCGCAGCTTGAAAATACTCGAACCTTCAGGGGCTACCCAGACCTTATTGAAGCAGGGTGCAAAATATCAATCGTTCCGATTTTATCGTCAGAATAAGCTTTGGGTAGATTTGCCCATACGGCCCCGTAAGGTGCAGTATGGTTATGACTTTATGCTCGGTTTAGCACAAGATAAAACCGAAGCGATATTGCGCGAGGCTTTTATCGGTTTAGGGGGGGTACTCAACTACGGCACGGAATTGGTTCACGTTCGGCAAAATGCTAATCAGGTGATAGTGGATACAGCCGGCGGTAGCGAAATACAATGCGATTATCTAATCGGAGCCGACGGCGTTCGCAGTGCGACACGAGAATCGCTTGGAATTCAGCAACAAGGTATCGAACTGGCGGGAACGTGGTCTATAGCAGATGTAAATATTGAAGATTTCCCACATTATAATAGTGCCTCTATCTTCTACATAAAGCGCGGTATTATGCTGTTAATCGTGCCCCTGGGTGGGCCTCGGTTTAGAGTGGTTTCTAACACGGAAAATACCTTAGCAACGCTTCCGCTTGCACTCAAAATCAGTCGCATTCGGCGAGAAGGTCAGTTTACCGTTACCGTCAAACAAGTTACTGACTATATGCAAGGGCGTGTATTTCTCGCGGGTGATGCCGCGCATTGTCATTCCCCGGTTGGCGGGCGCGGAATGAATTTGGGCATCGCGGATGCTGCTGATCTCGCTGCACGCTTGACGAGTAAAAACCCAGAAGAAAGTCTCTCAGGCTACAGCAAAGATCGTCATCAAGACGCAAAACGTGTGATCGAAGGGAGTGAACGCATGCGCAAAATAGTTACCTCAGATAATCCGCTGACACGTTCATTTGTTCTTGCGGGACTTAAATTGGTTTCAGTGGTACCACCCCTGCAGCGTAAGCTATTTAGCATGTTGTTGTATGGCTAATATCTCGCTCAGCCAACCGTGCTTACAAGCGCGTATTTTCGAGGACTGGCCCGCCAGAATCAATGTTGAATTCAATTCCAAAGTCAACGCTGAGAACTAAAACCTGTTAACTAACATACTTGTAGCCACGCTTTCCATAGCATTGGGGCGCAGACCACGATGGCTGATTGTCTCCAGTATGGATTGACATATTGGTGGGTAAAATGGTGGATAGACAATAATACATCTTGAATATGGCGGAGAGCGAGATTATTCAGCTCATCCTGAGCTTCACCCTCCGGGCTCGCTACGCTCGTGAAAAATCGTTCCAGATGATTTTTTCGAACCACTTAGAACCAAACCTAATTCACAGCAATCCAACAAATATAAGGTTTTCAGTAAACATGTACACTGGCATCTTATAGTATTTCACTAAATCCGAGTCTAAGTGGTGGGTAGACATCTAACTTCGAAAAGAGTACAGAAAGAAAAATACGGGAAAAAATGCTGATGGGAACGGCCTTTATTTTCAAATCAGTAAATGGGGCACTAAATCGTGGATATTCCGATATCAAATGAATGGAAAAAGACGAAAATCGGCCTCGGCTCATTGAATGAAATAACGCTCAAAAAAGCAAGAGAATTAACATGCCTATCAGCAAAGTGCATACAAATCAATCAATGTTCGCCATACGAAACAAGCTAAATCCTCTACGGCAACAACCCAAAAGGTACTCCCAAGCGACCTTTCCTACGGGCACCCATCGCGCGGAAATAAGTTAGTGACAGAACATTATCATCGCGTTTCGTTTGGCGAAACCCTCAGCCATGTAAGTTTCAAATCTACAGTGCAAATATCTAAGACGGTCAAACAAATCCAAGCTCCCCGCTACCAGTTAGCGGTGTTCCTTTAATACGCAAACACCGGATAGAAATCATCAGAATCAGTATTATTCGTTAATGGGTCGCTTATATCTCCGTTTACTGAGTTCATCAATCTAATGACTCTTGGCACATTACCCACGCTAGTACTATACGCAAATGGCGGCTGCGACTCGCCGCCGACTGAGGTTATCGTTGAAGAACCCACATAGGTGATCGCAATTATATCTTGGTTTGCGTACGCCCAAGAGGAAAGAGAAACATAAGGAAATGGATATTGATCAATCGCATTATGATTAAAAAGTGCAGTCTCAGTTTGCACAGCATTATTGGTGGAAACCTTATAAGGAAGATTATTAAATCTAATTAGTTCTCCTCCTTCTGAATTTAGTACTCCCCATCGTGCAATGTACATCATCTCATTTCCATCAGGTCTCCAAACAGGCAATCTGGGATTATCTGCTTGATATCCAAAATTATTCAAGCATACGGTACCGTCGCCAGAATAGCTTCCATTTGCATCCATAAGCTCGATGCTCACTTGACTGTTTCCACAATAATTTTCCGGGGTGGGTTCAGGCATTTCAAGATATGAGTTAGTTACATAAGCAATTTTCTCTCCATCAGGAGACCACGCGGGATGAGCATCGTTTCGGGGGTCAGCTAGCGTTGAATTTGTTATTTGTGTAATAACAGTGCTTTCAAGATCAACTGTCCAAATGGAAGATTGGCCGCGTTGTGTCATGTCTCCTGCTTCGCCACGCTGAAATGCAATCACGTTCTCGATGGGCGACCAGTCAGGGAAAAAACCGCCGGTTAGCGCGACTGGCAGAGGCTCTGGTTCGATATTTATTGCTGATAAATCATATAAAAATAATCGAACAGTATCAACATAGGCCGCGTTAGCTTTAAATCCTGAAGTGACATTACTGTCTACTACGTTAGCGCCCGCTGGGATTGTATAATCTTGATGCTCTACAGGCGCTACAACTCTGCTTAACCAACCTTCTTCATTACCGATTTTTCCGCTAAAATCGACCAAATAGTCGCCATCAAAATTGATTGGTGGGGTAAATCTTATGTACGGCGTTTTTTCGCCAGGCAACATAGGCGCACTCAAATCGAACTCCGCAATTATTCGTTTTTCCTTAGTAAAAACCGTCTTATTATAAATATAAAATGTTCCGACTTCATTGCTATCTAAGTCCGTATATTTATCTATAATCTGTCCACTATTGTTAGAAACAGAAAAAGTATAAGGGTTTTCTCCAGGCGCACCTGAATAATAAAAATCAATCGAAAATGGTTCTTGTATTTCTGATCCAATCGCCTGATTCCCTTGAAATACGAGTTGTTTCGAATCTGGCGAAACGCTCAATTTTCCTATTCCAAAATCCGGATCAATGTTGTCAAACAGTATTGTCTTATCGCTCCCATCTGGCTCCATTCTAACAATCTTATCAATCTCATCACCAGAACCATCGGGTCGGGTATTTCGGGTCGAAACATAATATATTTTTGGGCTAACGACTTTGCCAATAACAGCGCCCTCTTCTTTGCCCAACTTACCGTTAAAAACCGCAATATATCGACCGGGAGTTATATTGTCGCTTGGTACCGTAAACTGGATAACTGGCGTTTTATCGCCAGGAACTATAGGCGCATCCAATGTATAACTCGCCAGCAGGGTTCTGCCCCCTCCAGTCTTATCATAATAGATTCTAAAATCGCCAATTTCGCTATTGTTTTCATCAGTGAACTTATCTAAGGCTTCAGCGCTATTGTTTTTTATTATTAATCCGTCTGGGTGAGTCAACACACCCAATTCACCGCGAAAAAAGTAATCAATCAGCGCAGCTGAATAGCCTACTGCAAGCGGTAAAAGTTTCTCTGCGTATGCCTGATACACGTAATTATCTAGAGAAAAACGAATATCTTGTATGTCTTCATTATTAAATGAAGCAGGCGTATTTAGAATACTCCCTGCCCCCCAAAAATCCCCGAGCGCAAGATAATCACCTTCTTCGCAATCACCCGTACCCCCTCTGGAAATAAATCGAAATAAATACGCTGATACCGCTGCGCTTCCCTCCAGTTGGCCCGTGCATATTCTCGCTGTTTGAGATGTAATCGTAGGGTGTGGGAACTGGTGATAGTCAGCTTCATCGTATTCTTGTGGAGACGGGTACAACGGTCGTTTTATAGGCCAAGCGCTTTTAGGTATCGTCTTCTTGCTAAAGTAATTCGCATTGGTGATTTCAGTAATACCTTGCGTCAAATTCTCAGAGGGATTCGTGCCATCGTATATATCGGTGTCCCAAAAATCTGTCAGGCTAGGATTCTCGAACGTCGGTTTTATAGGGGGGTTCTCTGCAATAAGGGCTGCGGTATTTCTCTTGACGTATTCCTCATACGGACTACCCCCCCATCTTTTTAAGACCCCCTTTACCCCTATCGCATAAATATCCTCAAAATCATTCAAATCCACGTCTACAAACTTAAGGTGTGATTCAAAATCGTTCCTTACATGCGCAGGTTGCGCACCATCCTGGATGAGGTGGACAACGTGCCCAAGCGTTCTAAACATACTCGCAAAGTGCTCGTCTCGATCTTGTTTGTCATTTGCTTCTAAAGCCCTTAGGTAATCAAATCGAGCATGATCCCAGCTCCAGACTTGATTATTAACCTCAATTTTTCCGCCGTCAGGCGATGGTGCAATATATTCTGTTCCCCATGTAAGACTAGATCTTCGATCAGCAAATTTCCACCCCTCTTTCACGCAATGCACATTGATGAGGTATGAACCTACGCTCGTCAAGCGGGCATCTGTCATCATTGCCTGATCCCATGGCTTGAGCGGATTGTGGAAGTGGTTGGAAGCACGGCAATCGTTGGTATCGGGGCCGCCATCTTCGAAGTCGGAGCCGTCTTGGAATAATTCGTGTATTGTCTTTCCATTTATGGATGTAATAGGCGTGCCAGAAATTAAATCTGCAGTGAATGTATCCCCAAACGTCTTTATTAAGTATTGTCGGTTATCTTCTAGTAGAGAAGAATAAAATGCTGATTTAGTTAACGTTCTATGGGTGAGTTTATTATCATACGAATGCGCTATCTGGCTTAGCGCCAATGCCATAATAGCCACTAGAATAACCACTAATTTTTCTTTAACATTCAGGAACCCTATGCCAAAGAACTCCTTATTTTGATCTAACTTCTGGCCTCGTATTATCCTAATCATTTACCAATCCCCTCTCAATGCTTGTTTGAAAATACCATCACTTGGAACTCCTGAACTATATCCGCCTGTAATAAAATCATAATGCTTAAAGATAAGCTCTTTCGTTTTCGAACCGCTATATCGCTCCAACTCAACCACATTCCCACTGCGCCATCTGAATGGCTTCTTGCGGTTTTTATAGTCCATAAACTTAAAATCATCCCGCCAAGCGACATAGCCCTTTTTATAGACAACTAATCGTGGCTTATCCACGCCAGACTCATAAAAGCCTGGGATAGTGAATTGCCCCTTTTCATCACTCAGCACTTCAATCACCTTAAAGTTCACGCTGGAACGCTCAACCGTCATCGACGTTTTTGTCCATTGCGCTAATAACACAGCACCCTGAATAGGCTCTGATGTCTCAGCGTCTATTACATCTAGCGTAATCGTGTGGTAATTAAATGAAATAAAAACCCAGATTTTAAAAACCACAAACAGCCCCAAAAGAAACACCAAACCCTTCGAGAAACAGCCCCAACGCTTGAATAATCCTCTTTTCAACATTGCTCATCTACGCTTGCAATTTTATTACACACAACATTCTGCTTGCTTTTCCAACTAGCAGTTAGGTCTTTGCCCATGATATCCCCCTTTCTTCTTTGGTATGATTGTTTACGTACCGCTCATAGAAACTTCCGCCCCATTTCATTGGGTTTTCAAACGCAGCATGCGTGATTTCTAAATGCGATTGCATATCATTTCTCACATGCGCAGGTTGTGCACCATCCTGGATGAGGTGGACAACGTGCCCAAGCGTTCTAAACATACTCGCAAAGTGCTCGTCTCGATCTTGTTTGTCATTTGCTTCTAAAGCCCTTAGGTAATCAAATCGAGCATGATCCCAGCTCCAGACTTGATTATTAACCTCAATTTTTCCGCCGTCAGGCGATGGTGCAATATATTCTGTTCCCCATGTAAGACTAGATCTTCGATCAGCAAATTTCCACCCCTCTTTCACGCAATGCACATTGATGAGGTATGAACCTACGCTCGTCAAGCGGGCATCTGTCATCATTGCCTGATCCCATGGCTTGAGCGGATTGTGGAAGTGGTTGGAAGCACGGCAATCGTTGGTATCGGGGCCGCCATCTTCGAAGTCAGAGCCTTCTTTAATCCATTCAAACACTTCCTTTCCTTTGATTATCGTTACAGGTTTTCCGTCTACTATCTTTATAACAAACGAGTCGCCGAAATTATTAACCAGATAATTTCTATTTTCAGAGAGTAGCGACCCTTCATAGGCAGATTTTGTGAGAGCTCTATGAGTAATATTATTATCGTAAGCGTAAACTACGTTTACAATAGTAACCGAAAATGCCACCAAACACGCTAGTAGCAATTGACAATTTGAAGTTTGGGTATTCTTAGCTATTCGATTTCTATTAATTTCCATTATAACTCTCCAAATAAAGCTTTCTTAAAAACGCCATCGCTCGGAACACCTGAACCATAACCGCCAGTTATAAAACTGTGATGATTATTAATTATGTCGCGGCTACGCGGGATTTTAAATCTCTCCAACTCAACCACATTACCACTGCGCCATCTGAATGGCTTCTTGCGGTTTTTATAGTCCATAAACTTAAAATCATCCCGCCAAGCGACATAGCCCTTTTTATAGACAACTAATCGTGGCTTATCCACGCCAGACTCATAAAAGCCTGGGATAGTGAATTGCCCCTTTTCATCACTTAACACTTCAATTACCTTAAAGTTCACGCTGGAACGCTCAACCGTCATTGCTGTTTTTGTCCATTGCGCTAATAACACAGCACCCTCAATTGGCTCAGAAGTCTCAGCATCCATTACATCAACCGTTATCGTGTGGTAATTATTTGAAATAAAAACCCAAATCTTAAAAACAACAAACAGCCCCAAAAGGAATACCAAGCCTTTCAACAAACAACCCCACCGCTTAAAGGTTCTGTGTTTTATCATCGCCCTACGGCCCTTATAAATATATTGCACACTTCCTTCTGCTTGTTGTTAAGGCAAGCATTTCGGTCAGTATCTATGTTGAGCATCTTCATTATCAGCATAACGAAGCAACCGAAAAAATACTGTCCCATCTCGAAAAAACAATATCGCCAGCATGGTTAAAAATTGTCAAATTTCCACCCTCTCTTACCATTATTCAATGCTATTACTGGGCGGCCATATAAGCCTTCCGTGGTTGGAGCAATAACCAGACAAAACACATAAGGCCATGCTACAGAATTCACTTGAATATTACTGACACTTGAAAATCGTGCACGAATACTTGCCTCATCCATCTTAGAAAACCTCAGACGATGATCATCTTGAGATAACTCTCCGGCGACGTAACGTATCCCCTGTTCAATATTGCCATTTAAGAACTGGCTTGCCATTGCATTCCAAGATAGCTCGATTGATTCACTCAAGCCCTCGACAGATAACACTTCGATATCAAAACTATGTTCATACTGATTACCCTGAGTATCGCGTATGATAGCTTTTGGTCGGAACTTACCAACCGTTTCATATGTAAATTCAAATTCATCGGATTCGTTGGTAAAAGTGTCAACCTTATCGTCGCCGTCATAATCCATCGCATAGTATACGATTGGATTTTTGGCATGAGTTTCCAGACGGAAATTGATATTGAGCGGTGGGATTCCCTTTTCTGTGTTCGTCACGACGCTTAACTCTTTTATGCGCGAATAACTCACTATATTGCTTGATGTTGCGCCTTCGTTGTCCGTCACGTTTGTCTCAAATTTGATCGTTTCGCCATCTGATAAAACAGGCATGATGAAACTGTACTCTGACGATTTCATATTAGGGTATTTTTTGCGAAGATATTGCGCGTGTACCCCTTTTTCATCGAAGACTTTATTTAGATTTACTAATGGCCCCTCGATTTGTACGATACTGATATGATCAATCGTCCCATCCGAATCGAACCCGATCGGAATGATACGCACTACACCACCGGCCTTGGCTGTATGAACACCTAATGGCCCTGCAATTGGGCTGCGGTTAGGTGCGCCAGCCTGCTTAGTTTTTTCGAACTCTTTTACCTCTTGCGTCATGAGTAAAGCAAAGGGGTCTATCTTCCATCCGCCCATTACTGAGACTGACAGAGACAAAAACAATACAGCACCAACGCCGAAAAACGTTATACCCCTACGCATTTTATAAGCCCTCTATTTTCCAACTGCCGTTTTGTGTTCCCACAAATCGAACGGGATATGCGATGACACCTTCAGCTTCCGACCTAATTGCGCCGCATTGCGCGACACCATCGTTCAGACTAAAGAGTTTTAAATCGGTTACCGTTGAAAATAATGTATTTATTTTCGCGCTATCCATCGCACCAAAAATCACAGCGTACTCCTCTTTACTCTCCTCTACAAACGAGTTCAAGGCGGTATCGATATCGCCAAGCAATAGCGCATTCACCATTGCATCCCATTGCGATTTCATCGTGGCCTGCTCGGTTTCAACTGATAACACTTCGATGGTTATACTATCTACATACTGATTTCCTTGATCATCCAACACCGAAACATAGGCTGTATATGTGCCAACGTCGTTATAGGTATATGAAAAATCGTCGTAAGTAGACCCATTCACATCAAGCGTGAGGTCGCCATCATAATCCATGCCATAAGTTGTAATATTGTTGGATGAATCTGTATCGATCGTAAAGTACACATCAAGCGGTGCAATACCACTCACTACGTTCGCATAGATACTTACTTCTTCTACGCGGCCAACTGAGACCGTGTCCGACGCTGTGGCACCGAGATTATCTGTAACTTCTAATTCAAAGGTCAGCGTGTCATTTAATACCAAACTTGGCATTGTAAAAGACAGTGTGTCCGTTGCTGCACCAGTAAGCACAACTGGCGAACCGACCGTTTGGCTCCATGTATAGGCATCAATAGAGCCATCTTCATCTAGCCCATAGCCAACAAGCGTAACCAGCTCTCCCTCGTTAGCTTGTGTACCACTGCCCGCGTAAGCGATTGGCTCTAGATTTTGCTCTGTCATGGTGATCCTAACAATATCTGTCTCACTATCCCCGCGATCATCAGTTACGGTTAATTCAATATCTATGAACTCCGAGGCTTGTAACGCCGGCATTGTGAAACTGGCGATTGACGATGACCCTTGATCTATTGAAACCGTTGGCCCTTGGAGCTGTACCCATTGATAACTCACAATCGAGCCGTCATTGTCAACGCTGTCTGTACCATCAAGCGTAACCGTTCCAGCCTCAAGCACCGATTGATCTTCACCCGCATTGGCTACCGGTAGAACATTGGGGAGGGGCTCTACCGTGATTTCAAGCTCATCACTGTCCGAATCACCACCATCGTCTGTTACGGTAAGTGTAATTATATGCGTGCCAACTGAAAAACTATTGTCCGAAAAACTCTGATTTTGGCTCAGTACACTACTGCCTTCTTTCCATTTATAAGTAACTATGGTTCCGTCGCTATCTGTGCTATTTGACGCGTCAAAATTTACTGTCTGTCCAACTATGACATTTTGGTCTACACCCGCATTCGCTATAGGCGGATAATTCGAAGGTATTTCAACTGTGATTTCAATTTCGTCACTACTTGATGCACCTCCATCATCCGTAACGACAAGTGTTACGAGATGTACACCAGTTGTTAAATCGCTAAAAGCAAAGCTTTGGTTTTGGCTTAGTAACGTACTTCCTTCTGTCCATTCGTACGCTACGATTGAGCCGTCACTATCGACGCTATTTGAGGCATCAAATATAACAGGAAGGCCTAAATATGCATTTTGGTCAACGCCTGCATTGGCTACCGGTGTCGCATTGGGCGCTCCGCTCATTGGTATATCCGAATATCCGCTATAGTTTACATATGGGGCTCTGGCATCATCGGGGTGGTGATATATATCAGCTTCAATCAACTCTGCGTCGTTAGTACCCCACCAATTGCTCGTCGCATCAATAGTATCATCCAGCGGTTCACTTCCATAAAACGATGAGGTCTTCACTGCGTTGTATAAGTTTCCACCCATGTTATTTCCGTTTACTACGGGTTTAGGGTATATATCACTAGCCGAGAAACCAGGCCCTGTTATACGTATTCCGTATTCATTTTTTGTAAATGTATTCTTCGAAAGAAATGGTTTCGAATCGCCTTCCATTAATACACCATCTCCGTTATTCCGCATAAGGGATTTACTCACTGTTCCACTCGAATAAGCGAACGTTACGGCCGATGCTGCGTATTCAATGATTGCAGAATCTATTACAGCAAAAGCTCCCTCATCAATTTGTATACCCGACCAATCGCGCTTTATTGGGTTTTCCCGAACAGAAGTAAAAATCACAGGCTGCGATAAAGAACCATTAACAACCAACGCGCCTGAAATGTTGATACTATAATCAGCTCCGAGCTCTATCCTAACGCCTTCTTCCAAAATTAAAGAACCCAATATATTTAAATTGTAATCCGAATTCGTATTGCCTTCGAGCTTAAGCGTGGCACCTGATTCTATCTTTAGTACCACATTATCTGGCACAGTAAAGTCATTAGTAAGGGTGTATACCTCGCCAGACTGCAGTACCGTTTCAGTTTGCAGGACTACTGCTTCGCCAGAACTATTTTGTAGTGGCGCGTTATAAGGTGTACCACCTGGAACAGGTCCATCTAAATAACCGTCAATATTAATTCGATTTATCATTTGGTCAAAATCATCGTAAGCGCAGAGTAAACGACATTCTATCGAGCTGAATTAGAAAAGCGTATCGTCGCATTTTCATATTGAAGAGTAGCAATGACAAGACGAAGTAAAGAACAGTGGCGTGAGCTAATAGTGGGTCAGCAATCGAGTGGATTGAGCGCAGTAGCATACTGCAGGCAGCATGGTATCAACCCAAAGTACTTTAGTACGCGTAAATCGCAGTTGCGAGATAACGCTGGAAATTTTGTGCGCGTTGCTCCAAACGTGAATCGCGTGGCATGCCCTGATGGTGGCCTCACCAAGACCCAAGCAAAGCAGCCGCGCATACGGGTGATTGATATTGAACTAGGCGATGCG
>CBDBQB010000020.1:0-83712 GCA_965209105.1 Candidatus Poriferihabitaceae bacterium
ATTCAATTATTCGTGATAGAATTCTAGAAGAAGGTCAAACAAGCAAGTTCTCTGAGGCATAAACGAACCCATTTAACGAATGAGTTAGATGCAGGATAATTATATAAGACGCGGAATTAGATTTATGGAGAAAGGCATTAAAATTAAGAAAAAGCTTAAATTGAATCTATTTGGCAGCTTTTATATAATTGATCCCAGTGGGAAAAGTATTGAAATTGCGAGTAAAAAAGGTCGAGCCTTAATTGCGATACTAGCGATTGCGCCTAATGGAGAAAGAGCTCGATCATGGCTCCAAGCGCAACTCTGGGGAAGAGGGTCGTCGCAAGACAGTTTGCGAAAAGAACTTTCGAAATTAAGGACAATCTTTGACAGGTATAGCTTAGAAATAATTCCTAGAAACATCCCACGTGATCTCGTTCGACTTGACTTGAGTTTTTTCGACGTTGATTTGTTTGATGTTGAAACAAGTTTAAAGGGAGAATTTCTTGAAGGCTTTGAATTATCTTCTGAGCAGAAATTTGTAGAATGGTTAAAGGAGGTTAGGGAGACCTATAACGGTTTAAAGAAGGGCATGGTTCCAAATTTATCTAGCGATGACGGCGCGACATTGGATGTGCCAATTTCGGAAATAATGCGCCACGCATCGCCATCTAGATTTTGTATCGGGATTTCGCCAATACAGCTTCCAGATTACCTCAAAGATAACCGTGTTATGGCTAAAGTAGAGGATCTAGTTGATCGAATTGGTAAGCTATTACTTTGTAGTGGTGGGGTCGACTTAGTTGATCATAGGGTAGCGTTGGTAGTACCAAATATTACAACTATTGATTCTTTAACCAGTCCTCAAGCTCAATTGATCACCAAAATTAGCGAAACCAGTCGTGGAATAGTCGTTGTAGTGCAACTAATTTTGAATGATTCTTTGCTGGTTATATGCGCTCCGAGATGCGAACTTGATTATGATACGCTTTTTCTGCCTGATTACGATGAGAGTGTGACTCAGACTTTCGTTGCCGAGGCTGTCGACGAGATGCTCTATAAACTTAGCCGAAATCAAAATTTGGTGCCAAATGACGGGCATAGCGCACTGAAGTTGGTTCATGAAGCCGTCGACGGGATGTTTCAGTTATCGTATAACGGCTTAGATACGGCCAGAATTCATTTGGAAATGGCAAGTGAGATTCACAATGAAAGTGTTATTTATGCATGGCGGGCTTATTTAGCAAATCACTATATTGACGATCCCCGAACCACGAACTACCAGCAATATAAAGATGAAGCAAAGTACTGCGCAGCGCGCGCGCTAGAGATCGATCGATATAACCCTTTAACTTTGTCACTGTTGACACAAGTGTATGCCTTTGCGCTAGGTGATTTAAGTACTGCACGAGAACTGATGAGTCAGGCGAAGTCGCTAAAATCTGATCATGTGATGACATATGATGGAGATGCACTGTTAAATTTGTATTTGGGGAATATGAAACAATCTAGGGCATCAGCTTTAAAAGCGGCCCAGTTAGGAAAGTTCTTATCTTATCGTTATTGTTTTTTTACGTCTTTATGTATGATTGATGGATTAAGTGGTAATCCCGATTCAGCAATTTATGCGGGCGAGCGTGCGTTGCAATTAATTCCGTCAAAAGCTGATAGGCCGTACTCTCCTACTCTTAGATACTTAGCCGCTAACTATGCGAAAATTGGAAAATATTCACAAGCAAGTAAATTGCTGACGATACTGCAAGAATCTCACGATAAAATAGCTAGCAAGCCGCTAGAGTTTGAGCATGTTTCGCCTTCTCTAGAAATATCAGAGTTCTTGAAAATTGGGCACGACACTTTGTCAAGTTAGGCTAAGGACAAGGACTTTTTTTACCTTTTTTGCAAGGGAGGTTTTTAGGATTCACCGAAGGCCGGTAGTACTGTCTATTACTTTGATGTGTTGAGGCTGAGGAGTGTTCGCGGGTTGTTGGATCATCGTCTGTAAATGCGGGGGCGAAATAGTTTTCTCCCTTAGAACCAGTACTGCCGTAAGTTTGCGCTTCGGGATGATGATTTGAATCATTTTGGGTAGGGCAATCAATGTTCCTCTGAATAGAGAAATTGAAGTAGGGTTCTAGTGAAATTATGGTACCGTCTTCGATTTTCATTTCTCCCATCACGATATCACCAGCGTTGACAATTAATCTGCAGTTGAGTTTTATAGCCTGAAACGTATCTTCGGTACTAAAGATATTTTCCTTATCTTCTATATCGTAAAGCTCAAGTTCCGAGTCTTTAGTCGGCCGATAAGGCTTTAGATGAGCAATAAATATAGGATTAACCCAAATCTTTTCCTTTAAGCGATTTGTGACTGTAACCGTTTCCCAGTCGCCGATACCGAGTTCGCTCTTTTTTGAATTGACATCGGAATTCCATTCCCGTTTAAATTGTACTGTGGTGGTGATTGCAACCCCGAGTGTTGAAAGGTATTCTAATGCAGGATGTAGATTAAAATCCAAATAGTAAGCCCCGTCGTCAACTGAATAGGTGAATCCAATGTCTGCCGTTGATTGGGGTCGGGAATCCTGAGTCATAAGGGAACTGTTGGATTCTTTCCATTGCGAAATGGAATTCTCATTATTGCTGAAACTGTATATATCTACTTCAATATTATCTAATTTGAGTACGATTTTCTCCGGCTCTAAATTATGAGATATGAGTACTTTTACAGTATGTTGAAATACGCCAATATAAGCGTTAGCATCTGTTGTACTCGATCGAATATGTATTGTTGCTGAATCGGGAACGCTTTTAGGTAGTTCGTCTGGTAAAAGTACTTTGGCTTTTTTGCTGTTGTACCATTCATAGTCAAGTTTTAACCGCGGCGATGATTCTACCTTTGAAGCAGGAGGGTTAGTATCTACAACAGAAGGTAAAACGTAACTGAAGTGAGCGGTTTTAGTTTGCAGATTATACTCCCCTATGATTGTCCAATATTTATAGGTTTTCGGCGATGATTGAGCAGAAATACTGGAAATGGTTTCATGTAAGCCTTTGTAGGTGTGGTCTGAAACCCATTGCGGATATTGATAAGTCATTAAATCAAAATACTCGTTGTATGCCAGTATGCTAGGTGATCTTTCGTCATTTCGACAATCTAAGCCTAAAAATATCTTTTTTGCTTGTGTATCGGTATCGGCATCTGTGTGGATAGAAATATATCCATAATCTTGAACTTCGCTTCTGTTAGGGCCAGTTGGTGGGGAGCTATCTTTGGACGTGCAATTTGCACGAAGATACTGATTTGTCTGGCCAATATACTTCCCGTGAATCTTTTTATCGGGTATGCCTGGATGTAGTCTTCCAAGTAAATGCGCTAATTCATGTGCGCCTAATGCGCCATCGGACTCGGCCACTGCGAATGCCACCATGTGAGGCGTCGGAAACTGTGGGCTGTCCATCGCTGCGCCGCCAAAGCGACCACTTGGGTCATCAATAACCCCGAGATATAATGTGTTGGGATGCCATGTATTGCCCTTTAATTCCTTAATTTCAGTAGAGCCTTGGGATGTTGACAGCGCAAACTTTCCCCGAGAAATGTCTTGATTACGAATAGCCAAGAGATTCTGAAATAACAAGGAATACACTAAATCCGTTTTTTCTTCTGATCTTTCACTGCGCTGTGCAATTTTTCTTAAGCGGTTGAACCTTCTTGGGGCATCTATAGTTACGGTACTCCAATGAAGCTTAGAGATAGGGAAAGCCTTTTCAATAAAGCTTCTAATCACGTCAAGCTGACCAGGCGATGGAGTGTTTATCACCTGATTTCGTCTATCTAGATACCTATAGGCAACTGCTCTACAGTACAACTCAACTTTTTTCTTGAAAAGGAAATCTGATTTGTTTTCTTGGGTAGTATGTCCCGTGGAGGAGCCATTAACAGTGATTTTGCTCAAGCTCACTGTTGCAACTCTATCTTTATTTACATGATCGTCGAAGAAATTGTCCGGCAGTTTAAAGTTTAGCGACTGATTCCAATCAAGACGTTGATCAATTAATTTAGGTTGAGCATGCAGCTTAGGTTGCGAAACCGTCGCTAAAGAGTTGAGTCGCGTTCTTAATTTTGAGTTTTCAACTTTAACTAACAGCGTTCCATCCATCTCAATGTTTTCGATTTGAGTTTTTCGCCAACTTGCATATAAGTAAACACGTATATAAGTGGGCTTTCCTTGGATTAGAGGAATCTCATTGTGGAAGTTTTGGATAGATTGAACAACCTCAAACCCAATAATGTTTATGTTAGCCACTTTTATTTATCCCAAAGTCAAATGGTGATTTGCAAACTGAGTGGTTACGACCATTCATGTTTTGCCGCCGAGAATATATCTATTAAAAGATCATTTTTCGTGCCTGGTTTGATTAGTTTTTTGATTGCATCAGCGAGTTCAATTCCAGCCTCTGAATCTGAATCAAAGTGAACACCTGCCCATTCTCTATTCTCTGCAACATCCCTGGCCATCTGTTTTAAATGAGGCTCCAATTCACTAAGATGTGTAGCATCCTTGGTTTGTTCGAAAAGTACTATGAGAACATCCTTTATCAAGTGTGCTTGCGTGGAATGGCCGCTTGGGAAAGAGTAATGCGCCGGAATGGCTATTTCAGGGTAGATAAATTGACTTACTTGGGACGGCCTTGGACGCTTAAACCCAAATTTATAATGAGCGACCACACTGTATGCGATAAGAGAAAGTGTATCAATTAGCCTTACCGTTTGAGGGTGCATTTGAGGGTCAATACCACAGGTATCCAAAATTCTAGGGATGTAATCATAGGCTTCATCGTTGATATCCTCTATTCGTTCTTGTAACTGAGGGTGCTCTTGTTTTCGAATCAGCTCTTCGATTTCTTTTTCGACTACTTTCTTGTACCTCTTGTTTATGGCTACTGCGTGTCGTCTATAGAGATGAGATCTTTTTCCAGCAAATTTCAATGCAGCGATTTGGAAATCATTAGTGTTGTTAATTGAACTTAAATTAAGTAATCCGGGCAGATGATTTACGTCCGGTAGAGCTTCTTTATATGAAAGCAAGGGCTTTTGGCCTGTCGACGCTTTTAATATAAATTTATTTAAATAGTAGTAGTCGATCCATCGGATGTCTGTTCTTACGAAACCAAATCTTACCGACTCTTCTTGATTTTCATCAAAATTATCATCAAACCAAAAATCATTATCGAAATCTCTGCTTCTGCTTCTGCTTCTGCTCCTGCTCCTGCTTCTGCTCCTGCTTCTGCTTCTGCTTCTGCTCCTGCTCCTGCTCCTGCTCCTACTTCTACTGCTCGATGCAGGAAATGGTTCATAGTCAGTAGTAAGTTGCTCAATTACTGATGGATCAACTTCGTCCGTTTTAAGTTCGGAATCTTCTGAAGAATGCTCAATTCCTTCGGGGTCATGTATTATTGGCTTTCTGGTCATCAATCATTCCTCGTATTAGTTAATGATGATTGTATTAGTATTTGATTTGAGAAAATGATAGCAGGTATTTTTGTATAAAATCAGAGCTAGCTGTATTTTTCACGGAAGATTCACGGAAGATTCCCCCACAATTCCCGTTACGATAGTTTTTGAGCGCTTACTATTTGTTCTTCGAAAATACTTTACTTTGTAAAGAGCGATCTGTGGAAATATGAATAAACCTTTGACAGAATACAGAGAATACAAGCCTTTTCCTTTTTCAGGTATTTGCATTAATACTGTGCAAGACCTACCGAAGGAGCAATTGCTGACTGTTATGATGGTCGACTTAGTGAATTCCACTGCCCTATCAAACGAGTTATCATCTCGTGAAATTGGTTATCTATTATTAGAGTATTACGCGATTTGTTCCAAAGAAATTAGTAGAAATGAGGGGAGAGTGATTCGCTGTATTGGAGATGGTGTCTTAGCTATTTTTGAGGATACTATTAGCCCCGAAGCTTGCACTAAAAATGCGATGAAATGCGCTATTAAATTGAAATCACACATTACTGAAGAGTTAGTAAATCTCACCCCCAAGCTAAAAACTCTATCTTTTAGAATCAGTATTGTGACAGGTTATGGCATTCCAACTTTTTTAACGCAATTTAATCAAGAAGTTGTGTTTGGGAAATTACCATTTATTGCAGATCGACTAAACCATGCAGGCAATAGTAATGATATTATATTCAATTGCCAAGCAGCCAAATGGATAGCGCCAGATATTGAGATTAGTAAAGTTGAAAATTTAGAATTGAAGGGATTTAAAGAAAACATAGAAGCTTGGAGACTTTGTTAAAGCCTCTCCGACGCGGCACTAGTCGTCCTGATTGGGATAAAGGGCCTGATTTCGAGAGCCAGATTTTGTAGAGAACGATAAGCAGCGCTGCATCACTGACTTCCCCTTGATTTTGAAGGGAAATCGTTCAAAATTGCTATGACCTAAACTGTCAATCCTCTGAAAAAAATTCACGACGGTTGTTGAAAATAGTGTAAACCTTTCGGCTTTGTTGATTGTGCTCAATCAATTTTCTAGTCGGCCTAAATCGTTTGCTTAAGAAGCTAAGACTCGCATCCCCGGCGGATTTATGTCGGCTTTTCAAATAGAGACTTATGTCAATTAACGCTTTCAATTTTCCCCAATGATTTAGTGTTTTCTTTTCGGTTGCGTTGCATTACTAAAACTTGGTTCGGTTGTGGTAATCTGACTTGAGTTAAATACAAGTAAAGCTCTGATATGATCTCTATTGAGAAGCTAAAGAAAATACAATTATTTCGCGAATTATCGGAGCCTGAGTTATTACTCATCCAGCCTGCGATACATGAAAGTATCTATGTCCCGGAAGGAGTGATTCTTAGCCATGGTGAAAGTAGCTCAACGGCATATATTTTGATGAGTGGGGCTGTTCGCTCGACTACATTTTCTTCTAGTGGTAAAGAGATTTGCTTTCAGCATCTGGAGCAAGGGGAGATGTTTGGTGAACTATCTGCGATTGATGGTTTACCTAGAACCACGAGCATTATCGCAGACACAGAATGCGTGTTGGGTGTGATAGATTCCCAACAACTTTGGACGTTAATGGAAACATACCCTGCTGTGATGGCGGCAGTGTTAAAACGGCTTACTTCTTTAGTGCGGTTTTTGTGTTCGCGGGTTTATGAGTACGGTGCGCTAGGCACACGAGAAAGAACCCGCGTAGAAATCTTACGTTTGGCGAAAAAGCATATGATTGACGATAAGAATGCAGTTATTACAGATATGCCTACGCACGAAAACATTGCTAATCGAATTGCCTCTCACCGCGAGGCGGTTACCAAGGAATTTAGCTATTTAACGAAGATGGGCTTAATTGAGAAAAAAGGAAAAACGCTCGTAGTGCCGGATGTTAATGCGCTTTCGGCGACGGTTATTGAGAGTGTTATCTAGATGCTTTAGCTGATGCCAGTTAATAGCGGGCAGTATTTTTTGGATAAAATCTGAACGCTAAGAGCTGGCTAATATCTCAAAGGACACACTTCAACGCCATCTTGTTCGGCTGCCTTGCTTAAAGACAAATCACAGCAATTTTCCCCGATTTGCTTTTAATCGGAAAGCAGAAACCATCATCTACTAATTCAAGGCTGCGATAGTTTAAGACGACATCGCCCGTTGCCCCGCCAAAGCCGTCAATTGCAATATAGTAGCTTGTACCTTTTACGGCCTCAAACGTGACTTCGCTATAAAGTACTTCTCCGTTTGCGTCGTCGTTCCCGGCGTTCTTATTTAGCCCTGTGAAATCCGAAGGTGCCAGTTGAATAGCGCTTTCAGGTACTTCAAGCGCTGCGGGGGCGACATCTGAATAGATCGAGAGTAGGGTATCAAAATTACTGCCGTTGGTATCAAATGTAAATGACCCTGATTCCGGTGCAACCCAATCAAACCAGACAGATTTAAGCGGCGTACCACTATCTCCAATATTGCCATGATAAGGCTCGTTGAGTTCAGCTGTTGCATCTCGATTCGTGACTTGGAAGCCTCCTACTAGGCCTTGCAGTAAGATGGCGGTAGCCGCGGAATCTTCGCTACCCACCGAAGTTGGCTCGGCCATGATGTCGTCAAAACTAATGGTCGCCAGACCCAAAGTGCCAGGCCTTATTTCACCTTGTATTGATTTATATGCTGATCCGGGTGAAAGTGCATAAATTGGCGTGGTAATTGTATGGATATAGGTTTCAGCACCGATCTTGAAAATCATTTGGTTTCCTGCTCTTTCTACTGAAAAGTCATAGTAGGTGCTAGGAGAGATAGCCGTCACGAATTTATGGTAAAAAATTTGCGTTCCAGAGGTTTCCCAAAGAGGGTCGGCGATGGTTTCCATATAGGCAAATGCGCGGAATGTTCCATCGCCTCTAGCCTCCAAGCCCAGTTGTGCGAATACGTCACCTAGTTTCCCATTGTATTCGCCGTTGGCTTGCGTTGCGTTGTACCAGACCCCAGTGGTGCGTGCGCGGGCCCTATCGCTCGAGGTTACGCCGACCAAGGCCGCGCTATTGATTTTTGCTTTAAACTGAACTTTATTTGAATTAGCGTATTCGCGCGGGAAATTGAGTAGATGTTTGTTGCCAACACTATCTCCGCCGGCGCCAATCAATGCGCTAAAGGTGTTTGGGGTGGCGTGCACGGTATTGAAGTTGATTCGAATATCGTCATCTGTGGTGTTCACAGCAGCATCTCGTTCGCCTCGCCGCCAGACGGCTGAATTTAGTCCTGGCGTTAGCAAGTCAGCCTGAAAATTATCGAATAGCATACCGTCGACAGTGACCGATCCAATGGATCCTGATATCGTATTCGTTCCGATACCTGTTGTCAGCGCGCTATTCATATCTGTACGAAGCTCCATTCCTTTATGCCCATAATATGGGTCAGCGCTTGAACCTCGCGCTGGACCCACAGCGTTTACAGTCGTGCCATTAAACCCAAAGCTGAAATTGTTATCTCCGTCATAAGAAGTGGACCCGCTTTTTAGGACAGGTAGCTTAGGAGTTATTTTCACCTGATTATGCAGCCAATTTCAGGCTGCGATATGGATCATACATCATGTCAGGCACCATGCCCAAGGTTTGATGTTTACGTTCTTGGTTGTAATAGTTTATCCAGGCGCCAATACCGTCTTTTGCCTCTTTCATCGATTGGTAGGCTTGTAGATAAACTTCTTCATATTTAACACTGCGCCATAAGCGTTCAACAAACACATTGTCACGCCAAGCGCCTTTACCATCCATGCTGATACGAATGTTATTCGCTTTGAGAACACCCGTAAACGCCTCGCTGGTAAATTGCGCACCTTGGTCGCTGTTAAAGATTTCAGGCTTGCCGTGGTAATGCAGAGCCTCTTCCAGAGCGTCTACGCAGAATGCACTATCCATGCTGTTGCTAAGCCGCCACGACAGTATTTTGCGTGAATACCAGTCCATCACAACGGTAAGATAAGCAAAGCCCTTAGGCATCGGAATATACGTGATGTCGGTAGCCCAAGCTTGGTTAGGACGATTAATAGTTAACCCTCGTAACAGGTAAGGATAAATCTTGTGCCCAGCCTTCTTCTTGCTGGTGTTAGGCTTAGGATAGATGGCTTTAATGCCCATCTTACGCATTAAACGCTGCACATGCTTACGGTCAACTCGGTGGCCTACATCTTGCAAGACATCCCGAATACGTCTGCTGCCGAGAAAGGGCCGATTGAGATGAATGCGGTCTATCAGATGCATGAGTTCCAGGTCATCGTCAGTATCTAGTGTGGGCTTGTAATAGACACTAGACCGATGAATATCCAACAGCTTACACTGGCGAACTAACGATAATTTATTGCTTTTATTAATCATTGCTTTGCGCTCGGGCCTGTTTATCGACCGAGCGCTTTGGACAAAAAATCGTTTTCCATGGTGATCTCACCGATCTTTGCCTGCAAGGATTTAATCTCTGATTCTCGATCTGGAGCCAAGCCTGTGCCTGAAGCAAAGACTTCAGATGAGCTATCAAGCAATTGCTTCTTCCACTTGACGATCAAGTTCGCACTGATGTCATAACGGCTAGCAAGATTGCTCAATGTTTCATCTCCTTTGATTGCTGCTAGAGCAACTTTGGCTTTGAATTGTGGCGAATGATTTCTACGTTTTCTACTCATTTTCTGTTCCTCGTTTTGAACAATTATAAAACAGAAAATAACTCCTTATTTTGGCCTTCGACCTGTCCTAATCATGGGGTCCACTTCAATACACGATAGATATTGGGTAATCGACTCCTAGAGTCAGCGTTCCCGGCGCAACCACAACCCCTTGTGCTCGAATCGCCGTATTGTGTTCAGATTTGTCTAGCGACTCCCAAATTTCATACCAAACTTCTAAGCCGCTCCCTCGATTACCGAAGCGTATATATGCACCGACTTCACCTTGCGCCGTATTTCCAGTAGCGGCGGGTGAGCTGGCAAAAGCTGCGCGTTCTTCATCTGAGCGAGTGTTGTAGAAATATCCGGATAGTTCAAACGCCGTATAGTTCATTTCGCCTTTCAATATAGCTGACGTTAATCTCACATTTGTTGAGATTGCGTTCGCTGCTTCTCTGGCAATGATTTGTTCAAATAAAACCCGAGCTCGGCATTTACCTGGAGCAGAAGAATATGGCTCTAGGGTTAAGTGTAGTCGACTACTATTTGCGTAGATGTCAGTGTTTGAATTTGTCCCATAGTCAAATTTAGAGCAATCTAATACGGGTGTTGAAAAGTTATCAATGGTGTCAATAGCATGCCCAGTAAAGCTGAAACAAGCCAAAAGGGAAAAAGTCCACCAGCGTAGCGTTCTTATTATTTGCATAGTGTTATTTAAGTTCAATAATTTAGAACTCAAACATTCACAAGCAGTGGAGTAAGGATGTGGTAATTCCCACTGCACGTACCGGAGTGCCTGAGCGAGAGTTTTGTTCAGAATGTTAAGAATTATCTTGGCTAAAGCTGGTTCGCTGTTTCTTAAGCGAGGTCGTGGAGCAGGAGTTTAATTTTCAAAGCGAAAGGAAACCTCAATGTGGTATTTCCCACTTCAAAGAAAATAGATTGTTAGTAATATTTTTGCGTCTGGTTGAGCGCTAGTCGGGAAATTGATGCGAAGCGTAGTGATCAGTACAGTAGCGTAGGCTTATTCGTATAAAAATTAACAATATATCCAGGAGTAGAAGATGAAAAGACGAGAGGTAATCAAAAATGCAGCTATTGGTTTAGTGTGGATGCCGCCAGTTGTTCAATCAGTGATACTGCCTGCACATGCAGCTACCAGCCCTGGGGGATACTTAGTTACCTGTACATTAGAATCATATACGCCTACAACACCGCCAGTTTCTGTTGCAGAGGGTAGTACGATATCTCAGGGTGATTTTGTGCAAGCGTTATTCTCCATAACGCCGAGTTTAATAGGTTCAAATATAGTTCAAGTCATTGAAGTTGTAGGTGGAGCAACATCTACGACTATTCCAAATGGGATTATTTCTAGCAATACGGCGACACATTTTTCCGAAGTAGGTTCTGGTGGTTCAGCGGGCGATACCGAATCATTCACCTTAGTAATAAATGGCGAAAGCTTGGTGACGTGTTCTTGGGTGGTTGGTTGATCCAGCCCCTCATTTAGGCTTATTCCTCAGGAAGGTGTCTTCACTCAATCAAGTCGTGAGTTTTTGTTGCCTTATGGAGATTATCTCGCGCCATTCCTCTTATGGTCAGATCGGGCCAGATGCTGTTAGCCTGATTATGAAGATAAAAATAAACAGTTCAGGTTAATGGCTATTCAAGGCTTTTCTTTAATAAATTCAAGTGTGAATAGATACCGGTTTGGTCCTGTCTATCCAATACCGATTTTTGCTTGCTTTTTGTTGCTGCTGTTCGTATGTCTACCTATTCTAAGTTATTGGTTTGATTGGTCAGTTTTCAATAATTGGTATCTAGTTCCTGATCTTTCGGGGCTGACACTATATGTAACCTTTATCGTAATATCTTTTTTTATCTCCGCCTACGTAGATGTATTGATGGTCTCGTGTTTGTTGAGAAGTGCCGTAATTCGGAATAGAGATAAGGAGTCAGGCGAGGATATTGGCAAAGACAGGGCAAAAATCACGATAAGCAAAATTAAAAATTATCATTTCCAGATTGCAATAATTCTGGTGGTTATATTTATTGTTCAAATTATTTTTCTAAATAAGGAAGACTATATAGGTGAAATATGGATCTTTGGCCTGAAAGCCCTAACCATCAGTTTATTTGTTTTTTGGTCAGTTACTCACCTTGAAACGATTTATGGACAATTACTTAAGTGGGGCGGCTGGAGCGTTCGGTATTTCTTGAATTGGATAGATAAATCTCCGAAGGCGGCGAAAATTTTTCATAAGATTGCCAATGATATCTCGGCATTGAAAAGCAAGGAATATATCTCCGGCTCGGCAGACAAGTTCACCGAATATATTTCCAAACCATTGAAAGATAATTATAGTGAAAGCTATAAGCATACTCGAGAGACAATAGATAATCTGTCTCGTAAACTTTTTATTGGGCAAGCAAATCAGAATGACGCAGAAGAACACAGTGCCTACGTAGCTTACGCTATATCTGTTTGGCAGCGTTTATTATTACTCGCTGTGGTTACCGTTTACTTAATGAGTAAGTATGCCCCTACAGAGCCGGAGCATAGTAAATATCCAGTTATTTTTTATCTTACTTTTCTATCGATATTTATATTGCTGATTATTCAGTTGATCGTAGACCGGAGAACGACCGGGGCCTTTCTTAAAGATACCGGACGCTTTTTGTTTAAAGTGTTTTCGGGGTTCACTGCTTTTGTGAATAGATATAAGGCCGTGATATTCGCACTTTTGTTGACGAGTGTTTTGGTTCTGAAGGACGCGCCCCAAGACAAGCTCAATTTAATATCCGACCTAGATTCAACTCCTGCGTTATCAAGCACACCGAAAAAGGCAAATGTATATTTGCCCAGAAAGAAGAAGCCTTTGGTGGTGATTACGGCAGCGGGCGGAGGAATATCCGCTTCTGCTTGGACAGCTGCGGTTTTGGATAAACTCTCGAAATTTCGAGATGGGAACCAAGATGCTGAAATAGAATGGCCCTCGGAAAACTTTCTCTCGGAGATTTCAGAGAATATCTCAGCTTTCAGTGGGGTCTCTGGCGGTTCCTTAGGGGTTTATTACTATTTGGCGAAAGAGCTCCTAATCAATAAATGTGAAAGGAATCAAACTAATACTCCCGATAGCGTCAATTGCCGAGACAGTATGGGTGTTTGGTTTAGTCATCAGGAAAATATAAAGTCGGTGTTTGATTTAGCTTCGAGGTCTAGTCTTGGCTCCATCGCTTGGGGGATTCCGGCGTATGAATTGGCAAGTTACTTCCTTCCGTGGGTTCATCGTGGCCGAGAACGTGCCTTAGAAGAACGCTGGTCGTCGATTGATTGTGAAAAAGAGGAGGAGGATTCAAAAAAGTCTAAATGGCCCGTAAGTTTTGAACCTTGTGCAGAATTTAGATCTATACTCGACGCTACGTTAGCTCAATGGAATGCGTGGGGGGAATTGCCTACGTTTTTATTCAATACAACTGTGGAACAGTTGGGCAGGAGAGTGGTTTTTACCAATAAGGCAGTTGTGCCGCCAAATCTGAATGGATCATCAGGATTCAAGGGTGAACTCAGTAGTAGCGACGTGGAGTTGTTGTCTGATTGCGCGGAAGACCTTAAGGTCGTTGAATTAGTGCGATTTTCAGCGACCTTTCCATACGTTACACCGCCTGGGAGATTGGGTAAAAAATCCAAGTGCTACCGATATAACGATATGAATTTAATCGACGGGGGTTATTTAGACAATAGTGGCATCCAATCTGCATTGGACTATTTGTTTGAGTTTGATAAACAAAATAAGCAGGAACTAACTCAGGACGGGCGCCCTATTCTACATATAAAAATTGAGGCATACACCCCAAATAAAGAAAAACCCCCTGGCAGTAAGCGAAGCGCAATTGTGAGCGAATTATTTTCTCCTATTGCAGGAATCATGAATACACGGGCTGCTCAATATCATACAAATTTAAACGACATCTACCAAGCTAAATCTCGAAACTTCAATATTAAAACTTTTACGCTTAGGTATCCGGAATCAAGCGCCGAATTACCACTGAGTTGGCATTTATCCGTACGAGAAAGCGATGCGATTAGATGCGAGCTGCCCTATAATAGCAGTCGGAATAGATCCGCTTGGGGATGTAAAGATTCAGATTTTTCAATTAATGAAATTTATTCTATCGAAGATTGCAATTATCTGGAACCAAGCGACCCGATAACTAAGCAGTTCCAGTGTATGGATAAATATTGGAAAACAGCAGGATCAAACCCGCTCGATGAAACTTCTCTTGGACAAATCGAAAAGGTATTACTTAAGATAAGTAGAATTCAAAAAAAGATAGATAGTATCGTCGTATCATTGGGCAGACCAAGTAGCTCTGAAACCGATATTGGATCAATATTACAAAAAAGGGTCAAAGGCTTTGTTTGCGGGCCAAAGGACGAACCTAAAGTGATTGCGATATCTCCCGTATTTGTGGCTAACAAACCAAAATCCTTGCTAGAGTGGCCAGATGTTTCGTCTCTGTCTAAATTTAAGAATTGCGGAATAGAAGAATCAAAAGACTGTAAGAATAAAAAAATTGTGGCTAGGGTTAAAGCGTTCTCAACCAAAATTCGAGACAAGAGAGCTAATCAGACATATGTTATAGGGCTTGCAAGCAGAACGAGCACTCCACATAACAACTTTAAACTGGGAGAAGTGCGTGCGAATTGGTTAAAAAGCTTGCTAGTCAAAGAATTTGGCTATAACAAAGATAAGGTTCGTTCAATAAGTTGGGGCGAGTTGATCCCGCTGCATAATTCCGAAGCGAAAGTATTTCATGATCTTAAGGATGTGGAAAACATTAGTGAGCAATTCGCGTTTGCTATTCAATGTAATTAGTAAGCGTTTCATTCTATACCAAGATTACAATCAGCTACTGCAAGCAGGAGGTGACTCTGTATGTTTCCTGTTCAGGAAATTTACTCGGCGAGAGCAAATTTATGAAACTAGCTCGCATAAACCCAGCGAAAAAACCGCTTAACATCTTCTACAATCATGTAGGTAGCGGGCACTAGAATCAGGCTAAGCAGCGTCGCGTACAGAATCCCAAAACCCAAGGACACTGCCATCGGGATTAGAAATTGAGCTTGGGTACTTTTTTCAAGTAGCAACGGGGTTAGGCCGAAAAAAGTTGTCAGTGAGGTGAGCAAGATTGCGCGAAATCGGGCAGCGCCGGCTTTTTTCGCCGCGTCTTGGCTGCCCATACCAGCAGCGCGTTGTCTATTGATCCAGCTCATCAAGACCAAAGAATCATTCACGGCAACGCCTGCAAGGGCGAGCATCCCGAGGATGCTCATCAGGCTTAGATTTATTCCCACGATCATATGGCCGAGCAATGCGCCAATAATGCAAAAGGGGATAACGATCATGACAATGATGGGTTGGATATACGAGCGTAGCGGAATGGCCAATAGCGCATAGATCGCTAGCAAAACAAAAATAACCCCTAGTTGTAAACTATCAAAAGATTCCTTTTGTTCCTCTAGCTCGCCCGAAAAGTGATAGCTCAGATCGGGGTATGCTTGCATTAGAATTGCAAGGTAATCGGACAAATCCGCAGCAATTTTATTGAGGTCGACTTCTTGCTTGTTGGCGTCGGCGCTGATGTTAATTACGCGTTGCCGGTTTTCGCGTTCGATGCTGGCAGCGGCTTGTCCAATCGTTAAATTAGCCACATTGCTGATCGGCACCTTGTGTCCGTCGGGTGTGCGAATAGTGAGGCTGTTCAAACTTGCCAGCGAGCTTCGAGCTTCTTCTGGATAACGCAAGACAACGCGCACGTCATCGCGATTCCGTTGAAGTCGTTGAACGTCGGCGCCGTAAAACGCGTGCCGAACTTGTTCGCCTAGATCCTGTGAAGATAAACCCAATAAGCGCGCTTCGGGTTTGATGCTCAGCTGTATCTCAGTTTTGCCCGATTCCAATGTATCTTGGATCGCAAATAAACCGGGGTATTCGTGTAATCGAGCCTTTATAAGGGCGGCCGCTTCACGCATTTGAGCCAAATCATTGCCTTGAAGTTCCACATCAACCGGCTCGCCACCGCGTCCGATTTCTGCTCTAAAATTAAGGTCTTTCGCGCCAGCAATATTGCCAATGAGCCTGCGCCATTCTTTAACCAGTTGTCGCGTGCCGATGTCTAGCGTGCGTTCCTCGGGTGGCATCAATTCTAAACTGACTTGGCCAATCTCAGCGCTACCGCCGGAATTAGGGTTGTGTCCAATGTTTTGCCAGCCCACGCTAGTCAAAATGTTTTTCACCACGGAAGCTTCAGTGGAGGGATCAGTATATTTGCTTTGCAGTTGTCGTGCCGCCTTGCTCATGGCTTGAACATGCTCGGTGGTTTTTTCGACGGCTGTACCGGCCTGCATTCTAACGGTGACCCGAGCGGTTTCACTTTCTACCCGAGGAAAGAAAGTAAACCCATATCGCCCACTTAAGAAAAAGCTCGCGATAATGATAGAGATCGACAAAAATATTGCGACGGTTAAATAACGATAACGCAGCGCTAGGTTAAGGGTCGGTCGATAGTAACGTTCAACACCGCGTTCAAGCCCATCTGAAAAGAGGCGTTGAAACCGTTGCCAAGCATTGAGCTGTTTGCCACGGTTTACGCGGATATGCGCCAAATGTGCGGGTAAAATAAGTTTAGATTCCACCCAAGAGAACAGTAGAACGGGGATGATAATGAGCGTCAGCTGGGCGAACAAAGGCCCCCGTCGCCCACCCATAAATGCCAGGGGGATGAATGCCATGATGGTGGTAAGCAAACCAAACGTTACGGGCACTGCCACTTCTTGAGCGCCTTCAACCGCGGCTTTAATGCGCTCTTTACCTTTTTTAAGTTGGGAGTATATATTCTCGCCAGTGATGATCGCATCGTCGACCACGATGCCCAAGACCAATATAAAGGCAAACAGACTTAGGATATTTAGGCTAACGCCCAAGGCCGGCATCACAATCATCGCGCCCATGAAGCTGATGGGGATGCCTAAACAAACCCAAAGCGCGACGGAGAGACGCAAAAATAACGTCAGGCAAATCAACACCAATAATCCACCCTGCCAAGCACTTTTAAGCAGGGTTTGTAGGCGTAGTTTGACGATTCTCGACCGGTCTCGCCAGTAATTGAGCGTCACGCCAGCCGGCATATTCGCTTGGTTTTCATCGACGTATTGCTTGACGGCATCGGCTACTGTGATCGCGCTTTGTTGGCCGCTACGATAAACTTCAATGATCGCGGCGGGCTTCTCGTTAAAGTAGGTGGAGCGAGGGTCTTCCTCAAAACCGTCCTTAATATTCGCAATATCGCCTAAGCGGATTTGGGAGCCATCCGCGCGCGAAATAATAGTGATATTTTCGAAATCTTCGATTGAGTTAGCCAAGCCTGTGGTACGGAGTAATAATTCTCCGCCACGGGTTTTGATCGAGCCAGCGGGGGTGTCGACCGACCCGCGTCTAATCGCGGCGGCAATTTGAGCAAAGCTTAAATCAAACTGATCGAGTTTTTCGGGGCTGATCTCAATGGCCATTTCGTAGTCACGCGTGCCATTGAGCTCGGTAAAGGTAATGTCGGGTAAGCTAGATAAGTCATCTCTGACGCGCTCACCCAATTTGCGCAAAGCTAATTCGGGTAAATCACCTGAAACAGACACGGTAATCACTTCCCGGCGAAATTGAGACACACTGTAATTGGGCTTATCGACGCCTTCGGGGAAGCTTGAAATGCGCTCGATTTCATTTTTGATATCGTCAAGCATATCGCGCGGCGTCAAGCCTTTATTGATTTCGATGCGTAATCGCCCCGAGCCTTCATAAGCCGTTGAGCTCACATTTTTGATGCCTTCGATATCGGCGATGGCTTCTTCCGCGCGAATGATGACGGCGCGTTCGACTTCGGCAGGGGATGCGCCGCGGTAGCTGAACCCGACATTGACGACATCGCGCTCAAATGATGGGAAAACTTCTAGGGGAATCCGCGAGGTCATCGACCACGCACCTGCGCCTAGAATGACGATCATCAATAAATTGGCAGCAACACTGTTTCGCGCAAACCAATTTATCAGGCCATTCATTTGCTGCTTGCCTTAGCGTCTCGGTCTTTTCCGTCTTTGCCTTTGTTTCTATGCTTAGCTTTCCCACCTTTCTTCCCTTTCTTGCCCTTACCCCGTTTGGATGAATGCTCAGCGCTTGCGCTGTCAATAATGCTAACTTGCATTCCATTGGTCGCGAATCCTAGCGGTGTTTTGATGATGCGCTCTTCGGGCAACAATCCGCTGGCAATCACAAGATACTTTTCATCCTGCCAAACTCTGTCCACTTTGCGCCGCTCAACGCGGTTATCCATATCGACGACTTGAATTTCCTGATCACCGTAAACGTATTCACGGGGAATAGTGTAGACATTCTTTAGCACAATGCCTTCAATACTTACGCGCGCGAATTGACCAATCTTAAGCGGGGGTCGCCCGTCTTCATACTGAAGATAAGGGTCGGGAATGGCGATCACCACGAACTGTTGGCGCGTCTGTATATCGATAGTGCCCTCGGCACGAGCGACCTTGCCAGCCCAATGCCATTCACGGCCGCCTTGCTCAACCCGAATATCAGCACGGGGGCCTAGGGTGGGTTCGCTGCTATCTCGGTAGCTTTCATCTAGCTGCAAAAAGGCGCTGTCTTGCTCGCTGATGGGGACGCGCAGTTCTACGCTATCCGTCGCATATAACTGCCCGAGCAACGCGCCTGCGCTGACAAATTGAGCAATATCGACTTCGGTGCTGAGTAGGCGTCCTGCATAGGGTGCTATTATTTTAGTTCGCGAAAGTTTGGTGCGCGCTTGGGCGACACTGGCGCGGGCGGCAGCAACCCGTGCTTGGGCGCTTTCAGCTTGCGGTTTGCGTAAAGTCAGCGCGTTGGGACTTCCTTCAAAACCCAATTTATCCCAATCCTCACGCGCTTGAATGCCTTTGGCTTGTTCTTGGCTTAAGCTTAATCTGGCTTGGGCTAATTCGGCTTTTGCAATGGTGAGGGATTGCACATAATCGCGATTATCAATCTCCAACAGTGTTTCATCTTTTGCAACGAAGCTGCCCGCCCTAAACTGCGGCGAAACCGAGGTAATTCGCCCGCTGACTTCAGCAATCAGCCGAGTTTGTGTACGCGGCGCGATGGTGCCTTGGGTATGAATATAAGTACGATAATCGCTGGCTTGAATTTGATCGACTTCAACAATCTGTGCGGATAGCGCTGCGCTTCGTGTTTTTTGCTTGGGCGCGGTGTCCATCATTTGCTTGGCGATGAGCAAGGCAGCGATGATGAGTAAGGTGGGTAAGCCGTACTTTAAGGTGAGTCTGAATTGACTAAGCATGGGTCTCATTCGATTATGAAGGGGGCACACTAAACGCGCCACCAAGGGCTAAATATAACTGAACACGGGTGATTAATTGCTGGCGCTGTAACGTCAGCAAGTTTCGCTCGGTTTCAACATGGCGTCGATGCGCATCCAGCAGGGTGGTAATATTTTCCAAACCATTTTGATAACGGCTACTTGCGAGCGTCGCGGCCAGCTCAGATTCTTCCTTGGCGAGGCTTAGGGCTTGTATTTGATCTTTAAAAAATCGATCAGCCGACAAGGCATTTTCAACTTCTAGAAATGCATTTTGAACTGTTTTTGCGTAGTCTATCCAAGCGGCTTGTTGCCCAGTTTGGGCGAGCAACCTTTCGGCTTTAAGCTTCCCCGCATCAAACAATGGGGCGGTGATGCTCGAGACAATATTCCACACGAGCAGATCCCAATCGAGCAAGTCACGCAGTAGGTTGCTGCTTAAGCCCGCATTACTGGTGAGCTTAAAGGAGGGCAATCGATTGCTATTAGCCTGCTTGGCCGTGAGTCCTGCGCTGCGTAGGCGACGTTCAGCAGCTAAAATATCTGGCCGTCTGAGTAATAGCGCTGAGGGCAGTCCGGCTGGAACTGTATGATGAATAGTGGGTAGTTCGTTCGGTGTGTCCAAGGCTGTGTCAGGATAATCACCCAGCAATACATTGAATTGACGCGCGTTGGCAAGGGCTGTTCGTTGATGTCCGATCAGGGTGTTTTGGGCGCTGGCGAGATTTCCCCGCGCAAGGCGGACATCCAATGCACTGCTCAAACCGCTTTGATATTGTGCCTCGATGGTCTCGACGGTTTGTTCAAGAGTGTCCACTATTAAGCGCGATAGTTCAGTTTGTTGGCGCGCTTCAATGGTGGCGAACCATTGTTGGGTAACATTAGCCACCAGAGATAGCTGCGCTGCTTGAAAATCAGCCCGAGCAGCCAATAAATCATAGTCAGCGGCTTGCTTCGCTTTCGCGAGTCGCCCCCATAAATCCAGCTCCCAGCTGATGTTGGCGTCTAACCCGAAGTCGTTTGAGAGCGTGCTGGGGTCGGTTTGGGTTTTTGTGCGTTTTGCATCAAAACCAAGATTGGCATTGGGCCGCTTATTGGCCCTTTCTTTGAGCAACTCAATGCTTGCTTGCTTGAGCCTATTTGCCACTGTTTGCAAGTCGAAATTCCCACTTAGCGCTTGTTGGGCGTGTTGATTGAGCGCTTTGTCGCCGAAGTCTTCTAGCCAAGCTTGTTTGATCGGGTCGGATTTGTTTGGATTTCCCTCCAGCCAATGAGCGGGTGCACTGCGTGAGAGGGTGGCCACTGATTCGGCGGCAAAACCAGTGTTTACCCCAGGCCGGTCAAAATGAGCGCAGGCGCCGAGCAGAATGCTGCAAGTCATTGTGAAGGCAGTTTTGGTGCTATTGCTCATCCGCTGTGAAGGGTGTTAGAACAAAATATTCTACGCCAATTTTCTGCTTACTTGTTTGAAATAGTGTAACAAATTGTTTCTTTTTCAATCAAATGCAAATGCCAGACAGCGTACTGGTTGAGCTTTTTTAGAGAATGGTCTTCAGATACTGGCCAGTGAACGAGCCTTTAACCTTTGCAACGGTTTCAGGTGTGCCACTGGCGATGATTTCGCCGCCCCCATCTCCGCCTTCAGGCCCTAGATCAACCACCCAATCGGCTGTCTTAATGACATCCAAATTGTGTTCGATAATAATGACAGTGTTGCCCTCGTCGCGTAGCCGATGGATGACTTTAAGCAACTGTTTAATATCGTGAAAGTGCAAGCCAGTGGTGGGTTCATCAAGCAAGTACAGCGTCCTGCCAGTATCACGTTTGGATAACTCGCGAGAGAGCTTAACGCGCTGGGCTTCGCCGCCGGATAGCGTGATCGCACTTTGGCCGAGGGTGATGTAGCCCAAGCCCACATCCAAAAGCGTGTCGAGCTTGCGTTTGATGAGTGGAATCGCGGTGAAAAAATCAGCGGCTTCTTCGATGGTCATGTTCAAGACATCGTGAATATTTTTATCTTTGAACTTGATGTCCAGCGTTTCACGGTTATAGCGACTGCCCTCGCAAACATCGCAGGCGACATACACATCCGGCAAGAAGTGCATCTCAACGCGAATCATTCCGTCACCTTGGCAAGCTTCGCAGCGCCCACCTTTAACGTTAAAGGAGAACCTACCCGGCTTATAGCCGCGCGCACGCGCCTCTTGGGTTTGGGTAAAAATTTCGCGGATATACGTGAATAATCCGGTATAGGTCGCGGGGTTTGAGCGCGGTGTGCGCCCGATAGGGCTTTGGTCGATAGCGATAATTTTGTCGAAATGATCCAAGCCGCTGACGGATTCAAATGGCGCGGGAGGCTGGTGGACTAAGCCCAGGGCTTCGGCGACTGCGGGTTGTAAGGTTGCGTTGATCAGTGTGGATTTTCCGGAACCCGAAACGCCCGTGATACACGTCATCAAACCGATGGGTAGTGTTAGATCAATACCTTTAAGATTATTTCCCGTTGCACCAGAAACCGATAGCCAGTGATCATCTTGCGGCGCGGTGCGTTTGCTCGGGACATCGATCTTTAGTTTGCCAGACAGGTATTTCCCAGTGATCGATTTTGCGTTCGCCTTGATTTGTTTGGGGGTGCCTTGGGCGATGATCTGTCCGCCGTGTTTGCCCGCGCCGGGGCCGATATCCAGCACAAAATCCGCCGCTTCGATGGTTTCTTCATCGTGCTCGACAACGATTACCGTGTTGCCGATATCTCTAAGGTGATTCAAGGTTTCGAGCAATCGACAATTATCGCGTTGGTGTAAGCCAATTGACGGTTCATCGAGTATGTACATCACGCCCACCAAGCCTGAGCCGATTTGCGAAGCGAGTCGAATGCGCTGTGCTTCGCCACCCGATAAGGTGTCGGCAGTTCTATCAAGCGTTAAATAATTCAGCCCCACGTTGATCAAGAACCCCAGCCGCGCGTTGATTTCCTGAATGATTTTTTCGGCAATTTCAGCGCGATGTCCACTGAGCTGTAAATCCTCAAAAAAGGCTTTGGTTTTGGTCACCGGCATCGCTGTGATGTGATGGATCGGGCGCTGATCGACAAATACATGGCGCGGCCCCTCACCCAAGCGACTGCCATTGCAGGTGTCGCAGGCCTTTTCACTGAAATACTTGCCGAGATATTCGCGCACCGACGAAGATTCGGTCTCCATGTAACGTCTTTGCCGATTATTGATGATGCCTTCAAAGGGGCGCGAGCTTTCGCGTTTATTGCCGCGTCGGTGGAACACAAACTTTACGCGTTTGCTTCCTGTTCCGTATAAAAGCAGTTTTTTCTGTTCGTCCGTGAGTGCTTCGTAGGGCGTTTTAATGTCGAAACCATAGGCGTCTGCGACGCCCTCGATCATCGCAAAATAATAACCGCTGCGCCGATCCCAGCCGGGTATCGCGCCTTCTGCAAGGCTTAGGGCGGGGTCAATCACGGCTTTTTCCGGGTCCATAAAAGGCCGCTTACCCAAGCCATCACAGTCCGAACAGGCGCCGTGGGGATTATTGAATGAAAACATTCTGGGCTCTAGTTCTGGCAGGCTATAACCGCAGTGTGGGCAGGAAAACTTGGCGGAATACAACTGTTCGGTCTCGCCCTCATACGCATCATCTAAAATATAAACTTGTGCTAAACCGTCGCTCAACGATAGGGCGGTCTCAAACGATTCCGCAAGGCGTTGTTCATTGCCCGCTCGACAGACTAAACGGTCAATGACAATTTCGATATTGTGTTTGATGTTCTTCTCAAGCGGCGCAAGCTCTGCGAGTTCTATGACTTGGCCATCAATTCTCGCGCGTATATAGCCTTGGGCATGCATCTCCGCCAGTAGTTGTTGATGCTCGCCTTTTCTGCCGCGAACAATCGGCGCCATCAGCATGATTTTGGTGCCCTCGGGTAACATCATCACTTGATCGACCATTTGGCTGACCGTTTGGGCTTGCAAGACAATATCGTGTTCGGGGCAGCGTGGCTCGCCAATCCTCGCGTATAGCAGGCGCAAATAGTCGTATATTTCTGTGACAGTGCCGACCGTTGAGCGCGGATTATGTGAACTGGATTTTTGTTCGATGCTGATGGCGGGCGACAAACCTTCAATCAAATCGAGGTCGGGCTTGGCCATGATTGATAAGAACTGGCGCGCGTAGGTGGAAAGCGATTCTACATAGCGACGTTGTCCCTCGGCGTAGAGTGTGTCGAAGGCCAGAGATGATTTTCCGGAGCCTGAAAGGCCGGTGATAACGATCAGTTTATCGCGCGGTAAATCGACGTCGATATTGGCTAAGTTGTGCGTTCTGACGCCGCGTAATTTGATGGTGTCCACTGAATAAATACTCTTACGAATTGAAAAACAAACCTGATACTATACGCGCCCAATTAGCCTTAATTCAATTCATTTTCACAATTATTCATGCCCAAGCGTCGCGGCCATTCAAAACCGATGAATGCGTTTGAAAAACGTGCGGTGTTCTCCTTGGCGGGCATATTTGGATTAAGAATATTTGGCCTTTTCCTCATTCTTCCTGTGTTCGCCCTGTATGCCACGGGCTTGGAGCATACGACGCCATTTTTGATCGGCTTGACCCTCGGCGCCTATGGTTTAACGCAAGCTTTACTGCAAATCCCCTTTGGCATATTGTCGGATCGATGGCACCGAAAGAAAGCCATCGTATTGGGCTTGTTGATATTCGCGGCGGGGAGCTTGATCGCCGGCTTATCTGATTCTATTTATGGCGTGTTGTTAGGGCGCCTGGTGCAAGGCGCGGGCGCGATATCCGCTGCGGTGATCGCGTTAATGGCTGATTTAACCCGCGAAGATCAACGCACCAAAGCGATGGCGATCATTGGGGTTGGAATTGGCTTTGTTTTTATGGCGTCGATGATCTTGGGGCCAATTTTTGAGCAGTGGGTGGGTGTTAATGGGATATTTTTATTCACTGCCGTGGCGGCAATTTTGGCGATCCCTGTGCTGCTTATGATAACGCCAGACCCGCAGCGGGTCAGCCAGCTAGAAGGCCAGCAAACGATTAAGGATCAACTCATACAAGTGCTACAAAATCCGCAATTGCTGAAACTGGATTTCGGGATATTTGTCTTACATTGTGTGCTGACAGCGATGTTTGTTGTTATTCCCTTTACGCTGATAGAGTTGGGCGGCCTTGAAAAAACCCAGCATTGGAAGGTGTATGGCTCAGTCATGGTGTTGGGGGTGATCGGTATGGTGCCGTTTTTGCTTATCAGTCATCAACGTGAAAAAGTTCAAGCGTCAATGCGAAGCGCGGTTTTCATATTATGTGCGGCGCTATTGGTATTGGCGATCAACATTAATACTTCATGGTGGGGCGTACTGATCGGCTTGGCAATATTCTTTGTCGGGTTTAATACCATGGAAGCGATGTTGCCGTCGCTCATTTCACGCATCGCGCCGATCTCAAGTAAAGGTACCGCCACGGGGGTGTATAGCAGTGCGCAATTTTTTGGGGTGTTCGTCGGTGGTGCACTGAGTGGCGGCTTAAGTGGCAGCTATGGTTATCAAGCCGTCATGATATTCTGTTTTTCCTTATTGCTGATCTGGTTCCTAGTGAGCCTGTTCACCAAGCCATTTATATTGCATGAGCGTCACCTAATAAAGATGGGCAGTGATGACCCTGTTCTCTTACGCGAACGCTTAGAATTACTCGGGAACATACAAGGGGTGAAGGAAGTGGTTTTACTAGAAGACGAGCCTTTGGCTTATATCAAGACCGACCCAGACGATTTCGATCCACGGCATGTTCAAGCGGTAACCGGCGAAAGTATTTAGGTAGCAATCATGGTAGGATCACTGGTTGATTATTAGATTAAATTTGATTGAGGCAAAAAATGGCTAGAGGTGTAAATAAAGCGATATTGGTTGGGAATTTGGGTAGAGATCCTGAAGTACGTTACACGCCCAGCGGCAGCGCGGTGGCAAATGTAACGATTGCGACCAGTGAGCAATGGAAGGATAAGCAAACCGGCGAACAGCAAGAAAAAACCGAGTGGCACCGCGTTGTATTTTTTAATCGATTGGCTGAAGTGGTGGCAGAGTACGTTAAAAAAGGCCAACAAATTTATGTCGAAGGACGTATCCAAACGCGTAAATGGCAGGACAAAGAAACCGGCCAAGATCGATACACCACAGAAATCGTCGCCAATGAAATGCAAATGTTAGGTGGTCGTTCTGGCGGCGGCGCTGCCAGTGGCTTTGATCAAGGTATGGATCAATCACAACCCGCGCAAGCCGCAGGCGGCGGACAGCCACAACAAGCCGCAACAAAAGCCCAGCCTGCCAGTGCTCCAGCACAAGGCGGAGCGTATGATGATTTTGATGACGATATTCCGTTCTAAAATAAGTCCGAAATTATTGATTTCTAAACCCGCTTAACGCGGGTTTTTTTGGTTTCTAGAGCGAGCTATTAGCTAGGGAAGGCATTGATAAAGCCATATTAGTATGCATAATAGGAAGTAACTACTGAGGGCTAACAATGCGTACAACACTTAATATTGATGAAAATCTAGTCGAAAAAGCTCAGGCGCTGACTGGCTTAAAAGGTAAAACTGCTACGGTGCACGCAGGTTTGGAAGCATTGATAGCGCGTGAAAGCGCGAGGCGCTTAGCAAAATTGGGTGGCAGTGACCCAAGCCTTAGTGCATCACCTCGTAGGCAAAGTAAGATCACTAAAAAGTGATATTGGTGGATACGTCGATTTGGGTGGATCACCTAAGAACAGGTGATGCTCATCTTGAGCAACTCCTCCTAAAAACGAAGGTACTTATTCATCCCTACATAATAGGGGAGTTGGCTTGCGGTAATTTATATCAGCGAGACCAAGTGTTGATGCTACTCAAGGCCTTGCCCAAGGTAAGCCATGCAAGGAGTGATGAAGTGTTACTATTTATTGAAGAGTTTCAGTTGATGGGTATAGGGGTAGGGTGGATTGACTGTCATTTATTGGCATCCGCAAAACTGGATACTGTCCCGCTTTGGACCCGCGACAAGCGTTTAAGCAAAGCGGCAAAAGCGTTGAACATTGCCTATCAATATAAGAACTGAGGGAGACAAGAGCGCTAATTCATTTTCCTGATGCCAATGACCAGCAGAATATGTTTATTGTGGCGTGAGTTTGCCCAGTTCGTTCAAAATACCGATCAATAAATCTTTGCTCTCCCCGCGCATTTTTTTACTCAGCACATCAACATCTCGTTCGCCATCGACCAATCGCTTCATCGCACCCGCGATTTCAGCCATCGCGCCGCCTGTTTGTGACATTTGTTCTGCCATGACCGATAGCGCATTCAGCGCGCCTGCATCACCACTGCCAGCTGCCTGAATAATTGATGCTAAGCCTGGCGCGGCCTCTGAGGCTTTGGGCTGCGCATGCATATCAGGCAGGGTGTTGGGATTTTGAATGCCCTCTAGCACGCTGCCAATAATAATCACATCTTCATCATCCAAACCGCGCAGTAAGGTTTCGCTACGTTCGCCGTTGAGTAAGCGCTGCGCAACAAGTGCGAGCTGATCCCATCCCTGTTCTTGTAACACTTTAATTTGAGGTTCAAACGCAAGACGCTCTTGTTCGTTTTGGCAGGCCTTGACCATTGCATGTATAAATGGCGCATGCATTTGGCGAATTTGTTGACGTTTTTCGATCATTGGCTTGAAAATTGCTACGAAGCAGGCATATTTAGACGAGAACTTTAGTTTATCAAATTCCTTGGAGGAATCTCATGTTTAGTCGCATAGTCTTGTTTTCATTGACCAATATCGCGGTGCTCGCGGTGCTCAGTATTGTGATGCGAATTTTCGGTATTGATCAGGCGCTCGGCCAAAATACCTCCGGCTTGTTGGTGATGACAGCTATTTTCGGCATGGGCGGTGCATTTATATCACTCGCGATGTCTAAAAGTTCAGCGAAACGCTCAACCGGCGCACAAGTGATTGAGCAGCCAAGCAATGCGCAAGAAAAATGGTTGTTTGATACCGTAAAAGCGCAAGCTGAAAAAGCGGGAATCGGCATGCCAGAAGTCGCGATATATGATTCCCCCGACGTCAATGCCTTTGCCACCGGCATGAAGAAAAATGATGCCTTGGTTGCCGTCAGCACTGGGCTACTCAACACGATGAAACGAAACGAAGCGGAAGCGGTACTGGCGCACGAAGTGAGCCACGTTGCCAACGGCGACATGGTGACTTTGACCTTGATTCAAGGCGTGGTGAACACCTTTGTCATGTTTTTCGCGCGTATCATTGCAGGTGCTATCTCAGGCGGGCGAAATGGTCGTGGAGGCATGGCGTATTTTGGAACGGTTATTGTTGCCCAAATGGTGCTCGGCGTATTTGCGACGATGATCGTGTCGTGGTTTAGTCGATACCGAGAGTTTCGCGCGGATGCGGGTGCGGGCGAATTGTCAAATAAGGCCAATATGATTGCGGCCTTAGAGCGTTTGCAGTTAGCGCATGCTCCAGCAGACTTACCCGAGCAAATGGCTGCCTTCGGCATCGCTGGGGTGCCGAGCAAGTTCAGCCGTTTGTTCGCTTCTCATCCACCATTAGAAAAACGGATTGCCGCGCTAGCTGATTAATCTGAGCTTTATGTAAAGTTCATTTCTAGGCATTGATTCTGCTGCAAAGCTAGTCTACCCTTCGCGTCCCTTTTTCAAGGGAGCGATAAATGCGGAGAGGTGCCAGAGTGGTCGAATGGGCTTGCCTGGAAAGTAAGTGTGTCTTCACAGGCACCGGGGGTTCGAATCCCCCCCTCTCCGCCATTTCCTTTTATTAGTAGGCTTTTAAGCCTACTAATAAAAGGAATATAACGTGTGGACTTGGTTCTGACCGGTTTGAAAAAATCGTTGGGAACGATTTTTCACGAGCGATAGCGAGCCCAAAGGGGGAGACCCATGGACGGGTCGAATAATCCCCCCCTCTCCGCCACTTTTTCATTGTTTCATCGCCCAAACATAAACCCAACTCCACTGACGACCAATACTGCGCCAATCCATGCACCTAAGGCGGGTCGTTGGCGCGTTTTCAGCCAGATGACTGGCAACATCATCACCGCTTGTGTTGAGGAAAGGATAGAGGCCACGCCGATATCACCAATCGAAAACGCATAAAGCAATAGCGACATGCCTACACCGATTGCAAGTACGCCGTTAAAGGTTGAAAGAAAACGTTGTTTAATCGTAATAGTTTGTGGTGGTTCAATATTTCGAATGTAAACTATCGCAGTCAGAAATAGGGCTGATACGCCGATGCGCAATGTGGAAACTAATAAGGGATTTGCGCCTTCGTCGAGCACGGGCTTGATGATGATTGCGCCGAGTGATTGACCCAAAGCCGCAGCGAGCCCAAGACCCACGCCTATCAATAACTTACCTTCGGTGACTTCCCAGCGATGGATTTTCGCCTGAGAGACTTTAGGCCGCCCCCAGCGGATGGCGGCGACGACCCCAGCAAAAACCATGACCACGCCAAGCACGCCTTTTAGGCTTAAGCTTTCGCCGAGTACTGCGATGCCAAGAATGACGCTAATTGGCGCATTGCAGGCATAAAGAATTTGCGTGCGCCGCGGGCCAAGGCGTTGCATCGCGCTAAACAAAAAGGAATCGCCGATTGCGATACCAACAAACCCTGATAAAACAATGACGGCTAGGTCGGCAGAGTTAAAGTGTTCCCAGAGCCCTGCTATCGAGACAATCACCAACATGACAAAAAACACGCCAACGTTGCGTAGCCGATTAAAGGTAATTCCACCGAGTTGCTTGCTTAGATCGCCTGCAAGCAATGCGGAGAATGTCCATGCGAGAGCTGCGCCCAGCGCGGCTAGTTCATACACGATGGCCGTTGACGGTGTTTGTGAAGGATGCCTTATTAAAACATAAAAATTTAACTAGAGATAATCAGCGCGCTAATCTATATGTGATTTTAAAGAATGGATCGCCGCGTCGCTATGCTCCTCGCGATGACGTCGATTGTGCGATTAAGAAGGATGAAGGTGGGGTTATTGTGATGATGAAAATACTGTCATTGCGGTATCTAAGCCAATTGTATTAAGCTCTTTCATGGTCTTCTTCCTCTCTTATGCGTGTTAGGTTTAGTCTCTCCATCATGGCACTTTAGATGCCGATAAAAAAGAGGGAGGAGACCATTACATCGAGCGCAGCGCGGTGATCTAGTTTTTATGCTTGGCTCGCCAAATAAGATTCGTAATCTCCCATGAAATGATTGATCCCCTCGGGCTTCATATCTAAAACTTGTGTGGCGAGCGACGAGACAAACTGCCTGTCATGGCTAACAAAAATCAAAGTGCCGGGGAAGTTCTCCAGCGCCATATTGAGTGATTCGATGGATTCCATATCAAGGTGATTGGTGGGTTCGTCCATCAATAAAATATTGTGTTTTTGCAGCATAAGGCGACCAAAAATCATACGGCCTTGTTCTCCACCCGATAAGACCCCGACTTTTTTGATGATGTCGTCTTTGGAAAATAGCATACGCCCCAATGCGCTGCGCACGACTTGTTCATCATCGCCTGCTTGGGTATGTTCTGACATCCAATCGAATACCGTGATGTCGCGTTCAAACTCGGCGGCGTGATCTTGTGCGTAATAGCCGATATGCGCGTTTTCAGACCATTTCATTTTTCCATCTCTCGGTGCAAGCTTACCCGACAAGGTTTCGAGTAGGGTTGTTTTACCCACACCGTTGGGGCCGATGATGGCGATGCGTTGGCCAACTTCTAACATTAAATTTAAATCAGTAAACAGCGATGGTTCATCGCCGTAACCTTGCGTCATATCTTTAATTTCTAGCGCTTGGCGATGCAGTTTCTTGTCTTGTTCAAAGCGAATATAGGGATTAACACGACTCGAGGCTTTGACTTCCTCTAGCTGAATTTTGTCGATTTTCCGCGCGCGCGAGGTGGCCTGCCGCGCTTTGGAGGCATTGGCAGAGAAGCGTGCGACGAAGGCTTTCAATTCTTTAATCTGTGATTCTTTCTTGGCGTTATTCGATAACATACTTGCGCGTGCTTGGGTTGCTGCAAGCATATATTCGTCGTAATTGCCGGGGAACAGGGTGAGTGAGCCGTAATCTAAATCGGCCATATGCGTACACACGCTATTTAGAAAGTGCCGATCATGCGAGATGATGATCATGGTGCTTTTACGTTGGTTAAGAATGCCTTCCAACCAGCGTATGGTGTTGATGTCTAAGTTATTAGTCGGCTCGTCGAGCAGTAGAATATCTGGATCCGAAAAAAGGGCTTGGGCGAGCAAGACGCGTAATTTAAGGCCGGGCGCGATTTCGCTCATCAAGCCAAAATGCGCGGCTTCATCTATCTCTAACCCAAGTAATAATTCGCCCGCGCGTGCTTCGGCGGTGTAACCATCCATCTCGCCGAATTCTATTTCTAGATCAGCGACCTTCATACCTTCTTCTTCGCTCATCTCAGGCAGAGAATAAATGCGATCGCGCTCCGCTTTTACTTCCCACAAGCGCTCATTGCCCATGATCACAGCATCGATGACTTTATGCGCCTCATAAGCAAACTGATCTTGGCGCAGTTTACCTAAACGCTCATTCTCGCTTAGGGTGACATTGCCTGAGGACGGCTCAAGGTCGCCGCCTAATATTTTAATCAGGGTTGATTTTCCCGAGCCGTTGGCACCAATCAAACCATAGCGCATGCCTTCGTTAAATTTGACTGAGATGTCTTCAAACAATGGCTTGGGGCCGAACTGAATGGTGATGTTAGCGGTGGAAAACACGGCGTATGTAGGGCTTAAAATAAAGGGCGTGGATTATGGCATAAACCAAGTGATCGTAGCGTCTTGCTGGTGGAGAATATGGCGTTATTTGGTGATAGAATGGCTGGACTAATTTGTACTTACAATGAGGGATTCAATGAAGAATTTTAATCAATATTTATTTATGGGATTGTCAAGCATGTTTGCACTTAATACGGTGCAAGCAAATACGTTCAGTGAAGTAAATACGTATGGTGACTCGCAATTTCAGGCTAACACTGCTGATGCGGCTGCCTTTAATGCCCCGTCAACAATTCAGCACATCAGCGCGAATCAGAACAGGCGACTATTGATGACGGAAGGCTTATCATTAGATAGCTATTTACCAACAATGCGTTTCGATCAGGGAGTTTCGATACACGGCTTCACGCGCTTGAATAGTCAGGAACAACAACTTGGTTTAGGCTTGCAATTTGGCGACAGCCACCTGAACATTATGACGGGGAAAGGAATTGGATTTAGCCGATTAGCGAATCAATATGCTTCGCTTGATCCCTATTACTTCCATGGTGGGACGCACGCGGAGTTTAAATTCAATGCCATTGAATTGGCGCATCAAATTGGCACTAATGCTGCACTTCAATTCGGCAAGGCTATCGTTAAAGCGGACAACTTGGAAGATCGTAATACGCAGTATATTGGTGGTCAATATAAAGGCGCCCACGCACATATTATGCAAATCGAGCGCGGCGGGGCGTCGGCGGGGCAGGCACTTAGTTTGGGTTTTGATACCATGCGTGGAGGACTCAATTGGTCTGCGCTTAGACATGCCGCAGGGGGTGAGATTCAAACCTTGTCTTATGCTTATCAGCCCAATGCGCGAATTCAGTATCATATTGAAGCATCCAGCCAACACAATCCACTGATCGAGCAAACCGAACAATCCAGAATTATGATTGGATTCAGCCGTGCGTTGGGTGGTGCGTATCGCATGGGTGCGGAGCAGAGCGAAGCTGAAGCTAAGCCTGCTAGAAGTCGATACGTAGTCCTCGGGGGTATTGCAGTGGGTGCTGCGGTGGCACTCAGTTCAGGTTCAGATGGTCAAGATTCAAACTTTCGGGTGGCGGATCAACACGCCGCCGCACGACAAGTATTGAACCAAATCAACCCGACTTCAGTGCGACAAAACCGCGAATATGGAGGATGGATATATCGCACGCCCGATAATCGTTATACATCTACCACGCCTATAAAGGGCGAGATTGCGAGTATTAACTTGCCCTTGACCTTGATTCCAGCAGGCGGGCAGGCGCTTGCTTCGTATCATACGCACGGAGGCAATGATCCGGCTTATGTTAATGAGCAATTTTCACCGACGGATATTGCTTCTGATCAATTTACAAAAGTCGATGGTTATCTTGGCACGCCAGCAGGATCAATGCTCTGGCACAATCACCGTACGAGCCGAGTCATGAACCTCGGCAGAATTGCAAACTAATGCGGCGTTATTGTCAAAGTGTCGCGTTGGCACTGTGTTTTAGCCTTTTTCCAATGTTTGCATATGCGGTTGATGATCCAACGAAACGCGCGATCCAGTATATTAATTCCTTACAGGATGATTGCGTCGTTGGTGATGCTTATCGTTGCGAGCCGGTATCAGAATCTACGATTAAGCTCAATCAGCAGACAATGGTACCTGCCAAATACCTCGGCGCGTGGCCGGCCGTTTACGTCGATTTTAAATCGATAGAATTGCTCAGCGAGGCGCAGAAAGATTTTAAACATTACAAAATTGGCTTTGCAGAAGACGGCGACGACTTTCTCGTCATCTTTCGCGCCCTGTTATTGCCAGAAATTGATGATGCCGGTGACATAACAGGCTTACTTCGCACCACGTTTGGTCAGTCGATGCGCTATCGTGTGAATAAGCAGACATTACAAATCGTCGAGCGCAAGCTTTATCGTTAGTTCTCTAATAGTCCGACAATATCGCAACCAATAAATACCCATCTTCCCAATGAAGAGGGTGCTTTCTAGGCACGGTGTAGGTCGTTGCCTTGCCGTGCAATGCTGGAACGTTATTTAAATCTTGGCTATCGGCGCTGCTGAGCCAATCTTTATCGACTCCGCGCCGATCTTCTCGTACCACAGAGATGTATTCGATGTCTGGATGTTTCTGATGATTGAGCCAATGCAATACAGTGGGGTTACGTTCGCTGGGCGGGGTGAAGTCATGCACCAGATCGCGGGAACGCCTGACCGTGTTATACAGCTTTCCACCGAACATATTGCGCACCGCATCTAATGGTGCAAAGGTAGAATCGGTTAAATTCAGCGCATCGCGCGCGCGCTTTGTGCCGAGATTAGGGGCAGCGATACTCACCAAACGCACCACGGCGGGATCATAATGCTCGACTAACCATAACCTGGACACTAGGGCGCCCGCTGAATGCCCGATCAAGCTAATCTCCTCGTTTGGTCTAAGCTTAAAAATCATATTCATCGCGACATCCAAATAATCTGCCTGAATATCAATGGGGCGCATCCATGGCATATCGACGACATATACGATGTTTTCTACCGCCCGATTCGGGTCGCGTGAGCGATCGAGATACAAAGTTGAGGTGTCTGGAACGATAATTCCGCCGCGTTGCCACCCCGAGCGTTCGAGTTGCTCATTAATACGGCTGTTCTCCCATGACGCGGGAGAACCCATATAACCATGTACTAGCACCAAGACATCGGCAGCGCATATTCCACTGAAAAATAGAAATGCCAGCGCGACGGCGCTGCGATACAGCGTTCGGATGGATAACATAGGAATACTTATTTTTAGATAAATCGTGCGAAGCAAAATAGTGTAACCGATTGTCGTTGTCCACTACAGGTTGGGTATATTTATTGCACTATAGGGTACAAATATCGTTGTTCGACTTCGGCAATTTGGGTATCCTACGCGGTCTTTCATTTACTGTCTGAAAAGCCTAGTGATACACTGGGTTAAATCAATGGAATCAAACGAAATACAAGCTTCCCTGGCCGATGCAAGTGAGCGATTAATAACGCTCAGGGGGTATCTTTGACTACGATACCAAGCAGGAAAGATTAGAGGAAATCAATTTGCGTTTGGAAGATTCGAGTGTGTGGGATAAACCGGAGGAAGCGCAAGCGCTAGGGCGCGAGAAAGCTGAACTCGAATCGATTGTTGGCCGTATTGATGAATTAAGCGTTGCGGCGACGGATTCATTAGAACTATTGGAACTCGCGCAGCTCGAATCTGATCAAGAGACGTTGCTGCAAATTTCGCAAGATTGTAAAGAGATTGTGATTGGCGTTGAAGCGCTTGAGTTTCGGCGTATGTTCTCGGGTGAGGCCGACGCCAATAATGCGTTTTTGGATATCCAATCGGGTTCAGGCGGAACAGAAGCCCAAGATTGGGCCGAAATGTTGTTGCGAATGTATTTACGTTGGGGCGAGGCGCAGGGCTACTCGGTAGAGTTGATTGAAAAATCGCCGGGCGATGTGGCGGGGATAAAGAGCGCAACCATAAAATTCTCGGGCGACTATGCCTATGGTTATTTGCGGACTGAGCTCGGGGTTCATCGCTTGGTACGGAAAAGCCCCTTTGATTCGGGCAATCGTCGCCATACATCGTTTGCTGGGGTGTATGTGTATCCTGAAATTGATGATCGATTTGAAGTCGAAGTGAATCCAGCTGATTTGCGAATAGATACCTATCGTGCCAGTGGTGCGGGTGGGCAGCACGTAAATAAAACTGAATCAGCGATCAGAATTACCCACCAACCCAGCGGAATTGTGGTTCAATGCCAAAATGATCGCTCCCAGCACCGCAATCGGGATGCTGCCATGGCGATGTTGAAAGCCCGCTTATACGAACGCGAGATGCAAAGTCGGCGCGATGACCAGCAAGTCACTGAAGATGAAAAATCTGACATCGGCTGGGGCAGTCAAATTAGATCTTATGTGTTGGATCAGTCGCGTATTAAAGATTTAAGAACCGGTGTCGAGACCGGCAATACTCAAGCTGTTCTCGACGGCAGTTTAAACCAATTTATCGAAGCCAGTCTCAAAGCTGGTTTGTAACTTTATTAGATTAAGTGACCATGACCACCCCCGAAGAAAACGATCAATTCGCGCAGCGATTAGCCAAGCTCGATAAAATTAAAGCGGTGCGAAATGCCTACCCCAATGATTTTGATCGCAAAGACTTTTTAGGTGATTTAAGCGAGCAGTACGCCGAGCAGTCAAAAGAAGTGTTGGCCGAATCAGCTGTTGAGGTACAAGTCGCAGGTCGAATCATGACGCGACGCGTGATGGGCAAAGCAAGCTTTGTGACAATCCAAGACATGACGGGGCGTATACAACTATTTTTACAACGAGACGCCTTGGGTGAGGCGCCTTACGCCGAATTTAAAACCTATGATATTGGTGATATTGTTGGCGTATCGGGCAGCTTATTTAAAACTAAAACTGACGAGCTTTCGGTTCGGGTGGCCTCTTTACGCTTACTAACAAAATCGTTGCGCCCCTTGCCGGAGAAGTTTCACGGCTTAACCGATGCTGAAACGCGTTATCGACAGCGCTACCTTGATTTAATGATGAACCAAGCGACGCGTGATATCTTCCAAAAGCGCGCGGCGGCCATTCAATACATTCGTAATTACCTGCTTGAGCAGCGGTTTTTAGAAGTTGAAACCCCGATGATGCACCCAATTCCTGGGGGCGCGGTGGCAAGGCCATTTGAAACCCATCACAATGCGCTGGATATGCCGCTGTATTTGCGCATAGCGCCGGAACTATATTTAAAACGCTTAGTGGTCGGCGGCTACGAGCGGGTGTTTGAGATCAACCGAAATTTTCGAAATGAAGGCGTGAGCACACGGCATAATCCAGAGTTCACCATGCTCGAATTTTACCAAGCCTATGCTAACTTCGAAGATTTAATGGATCTTACCGAATCGATGCTACGCGGATTAATGATAGACGTGACGGGCAGCGCAAAAATAGATTATCAAGGCGACACATTGGATTTCGAAGCGCCCTTCACGCGCATGACCATGGTGGAGTCTATCCTGCACTTTAATCCTGATCTTGGCCTTAGCGACGTGGATAATTTAGACGCTGCCAGCGCCGTGGCGAAGCAAATGAAAATTGAAGTTAAGCCATCGTTTGGCTTGGGTAAAGTACAAACAGAAATCTTTGAAAAAACAGTGGAGCATCGTTTGATGAATCCAACATTTATCACTGAGTATCCGGTTGAAGTTTCGCCATTGTCACGGCGCAATGATGATCGCCCAGAGATCAGTGATCGTTTTGAATTTTTTGCTGCGGGGCGCGAGCTGGCGAATGGATTTTCAGAGTTAAATGATCCGATCGATCAAGCCGAACGTTTTGCTGCACAAGTCGCTGAAAAGGAAGCTGGGGATGATGAGGCCATGCATTTCGATGCGGATTATATTCGCGCATTAGAGTATGGCTTGCCGCCCACGGCGGGCGAAGGAATTGGCATTGATCGTTTAGTGATGCTGCTGACAGATAGCGCGTCGATACGTGAAGTATTGCTGTTTCCACTGATGCGAGCTGAAGTGTAGGGGTTTCTGGCGTGTTCAAACCCTTAGCCCTGAATATTGGTCTGCGCTATACGCGCGCGAAGCGTCGCAACCATTTCATTTCGTTTATATCATTGGTGTCGATGTTGGGCATCGCGCTCGGCGTGTGGGCGCTAATCACGGTTTTGTCAGTGATGAATGGATTTCACAATGATTTACGCGATCGGATCCTTGCTGTTGCATCCCATGCAACCGTCACAGATTATAAGGGTGCGCTGATGGATTGGCAGGCGCTTGATAAAACGCTGAGGCAAAATCCTGAGGTTATTGCCAGCGCGCCCTATGTGCTGGGGCAGGGTATGGTGACGCGCTCAAACGAAGTGCACGGCGCACTGATTCGTGGCGTCCAGCCTGAACGCGAAACCCAGGTGTCACAAATATTGTCCAGATTAGTAGAAGGGAATGCGGATAGTCTGCAATCCGGTTCCTTCGGCGTGATTATTGGCAAAGCGCTGGCCGATCAGCTCGCTGCGCAACTCGGTGATAAATTAACGGTGGTCGCCCCAAAAGGGCGTGTGACGCCGGCGGGCTTATTGCCGCGAATGAAGCGCTTTACCTTGGTGGGCATATTTGAAATCGGTGCGTATCAATACGATAGCGCGCTGGTGCTTATGCATATCGATGATGCGGCATTATTTCTAGGCATTAAAGAGGGTGTCAGCGGGATACGTTTGGCTTTGTCGGATACTTTTGAGGCACCGCGCATTCGCTATGATTTGATAAGGCAGACTGAAGGCAACTATTATATTCGCGATTGGACGCAAGACAATGTCAGCTTCTTTAGCGCCTTGAAGATAGAAAAGCGCGTGATGTTTATCATCCTCGCGCTGATTATTATGGTGGCTGCGTTCAATATAGTCTCAACGCTGGTCATGCTGGTGACGGACAAGCAATCTGATATTGCAATATTACGCACCCTGGGCATGGCGCCGGGCAGCATTATGCAGATATTTATGGTGCAAGGAACGGTCATCGGCGTGATTGGCACATTAATTGGCGCGCTCTTTGGGGTCATTACCGCAATCAATATTGCTGATATTGTTGCGGTGATTGAGCAGGCTTTCGGGATAGAGTTTTTCCCAAGTGATGTGTATGTGATCAGTGGCTTTCCCTCCGAAATGCGTTTAAGCGATGTGATAGGCGTCATCTTGATGTCGCTGACATTGAGTTTTTTGGCAACCCTGTATCCCGCATGGCGCGCTTCAAAATTAGACCCGGCCGAGGCCTTGCGCTACGAATGAGCGAGATGGTTTTACAAGCAAAGGGGCTATCACAAACCTTCAGCGATGGCCGTTTGAATGTCGAAGTGCTTAAGGAAATCGATCTTGAAGTGCGCTCAGGTGAACAAATTGCAATTGTTGGGACATCGGGTTCTGGGAAAAGCACTTTGCTGCATCTGCTTGGCGGGCTCAGCCAACCTACACAGGGGGAAGTATGGGTGGACGGACAAAACATCTCGACGCTTTCAAGTAAGGCGCAGGGTAATTTAAGAAATAGCGCCCTCGGGTTTGTTTATCAATTTCACCATCTGTTGCCAGAATTTAGCGCATTGGAAAATGTTGCGATGCCCCTACTCATTCGAGGGGGTGATGCGGAAGCCGCGTTCACGCGTGCTGAGACTTTGCTTGACCAAACTGGGTTATCCAAACGACTCGAGCATAAACCTGGCGAGCTATCTGGCGGAGAAAGACAACGTACCGCGGTCGCAAGGGCCTTGGTGACCCAGCCCAAATGTCTATTGGCCGACGAGCCAACCGGGAACTTAGATTTTCAAACCGCTGACTACATTCATAGCATGATGGCGGAGCTCAATCAAGAACTGGGCACCGCTTTGCTGGTGGTGACACACGACCGCAAACTTGCGGCAAAAATGCATCGTCAGTTTAGATTGAAAGATGGGGTGTTGGTGTCTGAATAAATCTGCCTAGGCAAGGCGCTTACCGTAGGGTAGTGTATTAAATAGATCGTATGTATCAGCGAGACAAGAAACGGCCAGATACTAGGCGCGTTTCGCAGTGAATGGCCAGTCCTTTGCAAGAAATGCAACAACGTAGATGGCCGTTTATTGTCTCGCCCGTAGGGAGCTCCCCAAATAAACCAATACTGCGTTACAACCCTTGTGAAGGGAACAACCATTCACTGCGGTCTGTGCCTTGTCTTGGATAATTTGGGGCGCTCTGTTATATACGATCTTTAATACACTACACTAGTTAGCGAGCACATTTTAAGTTCGCCAAAGAGCCATAAGTGAAATTTTTACAGGATAAGTTATTACAAAAAAAGCCCTGAACTTTCAGGGCTTTTGATAACTAGCAAGCGAGTTGCTAGTGATTTTTCTAGGGCTAGTCGCTAGCGGCACCAAATAAAGACGTTAAGGCAACCACTAACATTGCAGCGCCAACAAATGCGACAATATTATTCATGATAGGCGCTAAGATGCCACCTAACTGTGGAATGCTGCTTATTGCCGTTGCAGAAACACCTAGGGCGATACCAGAAACCAAGAAGCGCTGAGCTTCTTTAGCGTCTACATTCAAAAATCCTACGATTAAACCTAGCACTGCAAGCGCTACAGGGACCATTGCGTGGCTAAAACCTAAACCCGCGATGACACAAATTGCGATACCTGCTAGAAACAACCAACGTCCTGCTTGTGATAATGAACTCATCTTGTTACCTCATATAGTTAAAATTTATTATTAATCAACTGCCTCGTCTGTAGAGTATTTTTCTTAAAAATACCCGCCAGTGACGCAAGTCATATTATACAGAGTAAGCGGTCAGTGCTCGGCTGTTTTACATAACAATATCTAATGTTCTTATAAAGAATAATAAGCGGTGATTGAGTGCTGCTTTTTAAATTTTATGCATAAAGTGAGACACCCATTATATTTTCGCGGTCACTTCGATTTCTAATTTCATATCATCGTCCATTAGGCCAGCGATGAATACGGTCGCAGCGGGTCGTGCGATATCTAAGTATTTTTTGAACACTGGCCAGCAAGGTTTGAAATCATCCTTGTTGGGAAATATGTAATGAACGCGAACCGCTTTGTCTAAACTCGTGCCCGCTTCGAGCAGTGCTTTCTGGATATTCTGGAAACATTGATCGGCTTGTTCAACGACATCATTTGAAATCGACATTGTCTCGTAATTGTAGCCAGTGGTGCCGGAGACAAACACATAGTCACCATCGACGACTGCACGTGAGTAACCTATTTTTGACTCAAACTCCGATCCACTACTGATCAATTTTCGGGTCATGAATTACGCTCCGGTGGTGGTGATTTGAATTTCGCCGCTGAGCGTTTTATGAACAGGGCAGCGATCAGCCACCTGCATGAGTCGCTGACGTTGCGCATCGTCCAGTTTCCCGATCAGTTTGACTTTTCGGGCGATTATTAGAGCACGCTTACCATCACTATCAGGTTCGCCGGAAGATTGGTGCAAAGAAATTTGCACGTCCTCAAGTGGAATATCTTCGCGCTTGGCGAAGATTCGGATTGTTATGACGGTGCATAAACCCAGTGAAGCTTTTAAAAATTCAAACGGACCGGGGCCTTTATTGAGACCGCCAACAGAGAACGGCTCGTCACCGATTAGTTGGTGATCAACGGTATCAATTTGGCAAGTAAAGGCGTGGTCGATTTCTCGAACGCTGACATCGCCAGGCTCGACTTTTGAAGCGTTTTGGGTGGGTTTGGCTTGCAAGTCTAGGTATCGACTCACCCAAGTACTAATCATCGTTGCGACATATTCAGCGTCGGCGGCCTTGCTCAAAAGGTGGTCGGCTTTGTCCAGCGTGATAAAACTTTTGGGATGTTTGGCCGCGCGGTAAATTTTAGCCGCTTCATCGATAGAGACGACTTGATCAAGCGGGGAGTGGAAGACCAGCAAGGCTTTGCCCAAATGTGCGATGTGGTCTGTATCGTTATAACGAGCGACGTCATCGAGGAATTGTTTCTTAATGGTAAATTGTCGTCCCGCTAAATCAACCATCGCTTCATTTCGTTCGTTAATCAAATCTCGATGGTCGATGAATAAATGCTCGATATGCTTGCCCGTTGCTGGCGCGGCGATCGTCACCACTGCTTTAACAGAGGCTAACTGCGGGGTAACCGCTAAAACCGCTGCGCCGCCCAAGCTGTGCCCGACGAGAATATCGGGCGCCATACCCTGTTCCGTCATATACCTTGCTGCTTGGAGTAGGTCCTGTATATTGGATGAAAAATTAGTGTTGGAAAAATCGCCATCACTGTTGCCGAGGCCTGTGAAATCAAAGCGCAAGGTCGCAATGCCTTTCTTAGACAAGGCACGTGAAATTCTTGAAGCGGCGGCAATATCTTTCGAGCAAGTGAAGCAGTGTGCAAATAATGCGTAGGCCGAGGGGGGGCTGCTGGGAGTTTCGAGTAAGGCGGCCAGCGGCTCACCTTTATCGTTATTGAATATTATTTTACTGCGCGGCATGGGAAGCTAATGTCAATGTATAGGCTGCTTAAAGCTAAGGGTAGTCCAGCGAGTCTAACAAACGCTCACTAAAAAGGCACCCGCATGCAGATGCCTTTAAAGTCTCAGTCGGCGTTTATCTAGCGTAACGCTGAATGTTTTTACAAGAAATATTCAATCGCGTCGCTTAAATCAAAGGCAGCGCCGAAACCCGTTACAAACCGTGCGCGTTGCGGCTGAAGTTCAAACAAAACAAAATCAGGCAAGCTGCGTAGCATTTTAATGGTTGCGCCACGCTCGGCTTCAAACTGATCCAGCAAAGGTCGATGATTGGCCTTTTGGGGTGAGATTCGTTCTACTTCGCAATCCATTGTCAGCCGAGTTCTGGCGAATAAAGACTTGGCGTTGGATTCATCTTCGACAAACAAAACGCTGGCATAGCCCTGTTTAAGTGTCTCGGCATGGCGGGCAAGCCCACTGACATACACATACAGCTTGCCTTGATTGGATATATACGGTGCGTATGAGCCATGTGGCCTGCTGCTCTCGTCGACGGTGCTTAAAACTAAACTGGAAAAGGACGCAATGAACGTCTTGGCCTCGTCAATTTTCGCTTGATCAGCAGTTTGTAGCGGGGACTTCACGGTACGCTGTGCGCGGCCAGTCGTTCAAATCCTGCCTTGAGGTCTGCGATTAAATCATCGGGGTGTTCTAAACCTATACTGAGGCGAATCAGTGGGTTCGATTCTGTCCACGGCTTTGCGGTTCGGATATTACTTGGATTGACGGGAAGAATTAGGCTTTCGTAGCCCGCCCAGCTTTCGCCGATAGAGAACAAGTTTAAGTTATCGGTAAGCTCCGTCATTGCTGCCAAGTCAGTGGTTTTAAGTGTGAAGGACAGCAGGCCGCTGGTGGCGGAAAAGTGTTGTTGATACAAGGCATGATAGGGGCTAGATTCCAGCGCAGGGAAGTAAACTGTTTTGACGGCTTGATGGTTGGATAACCATTTCGCGATCCGCAGGGCTGAGTCACCGTGTTGCTTTAAGCGGCAGGGCAGCGTGCGCAAACCCCTTAGTGCGAGCATGGTTTCTTCGGTGCCGGGGGAATGGCCCAACGCGATATAACTTTTTCGGACCGGCGCCCAGTTTGCTTCATCGGTGGTGATGACCCCCATCATTAAATCTGAATGACCGCCGATATATTTTGTGGCGGACTGAATGGCAATATTGATGCCATGCGTGATGGCAGGGTAATTAACCGAGGTCGCCCAGGTATTATCTAGCATCGACACAATGTTATGCTTTTTCGCGATATCGATTAGGGTATGTAAATCCTGCACTTCAAAGGTCAGTGAGCCGGGGGATTCTAAATAAATGACGCGGGTATTCGCTTGAATCAGCGCTTCAATCTCTGACCCTGAATCAGGGCTGTAAAATGTTGTCTCGACACCGAGTTCTTTTAGCGTTCGAGCGCCAAAGTGACGCGTAGGCTCGTAAACTGTATCGACCATCAATACATGATCGCCCGCAGATACAAGGCCCATCAGCGCTGTGCTGATTGCGCTGAAACCGGAGGAGGTAATCATCGCGCCATAGGCGCCGTCCAATGCGCAGAGCAACTGTTGGAGTTCTCGTGTGGTTTCTGAGCCGTATCGGCCGTAGCCTAAGCCGTCGGGTCGCATAGCATAGCCCGCGTTATCCTGAAAGGCTTTTAAGCTGGGAAATAAATAACTCGACCCGCGTGTGCTGGGTGGGTTGACGAAGCCGGAGTGTGGGTCGCTGCCGCGTCCTAAATGGGCGCAGAGTGTTGCAGCGTGCGATGATGGGTTTTGCCATGAATTTCGTTAATTTGTGTAAAACCTAACAGAGCGACTTGATAATATTGCCGCCCTTTACTAATTTAAGGCTCATAGGCTAAAACAAGCAAGCCAGATGGTCAATCAGAATCAACCCGAAGTCTCCTTCAATTCCGTAACATGGGTGACGATTAGCGAGCATCATCACGGCCAGCGTATCGATAATTATTTGCTACGGCATTTAAAAGGCGTGCCGAAAAGTCGCGTGTATCGAATTTTGCGTAAAGGCGAAGTCCGGGTGAACAAGGGGCGGATCAAGCCCGAGTACAAATTACAAAAAGGCGATGAAGTCAGGATACCGCCCATTCGAACTGCCAGCTTGAAAACGCACAGATCAATATACCGAACTGGGTAAGGCAGGCTATCGAGCAACCAATTTTCGAAGACGATACCCTGATTGTGGTGAATAAGCCAGCAGGGCTAGCAGTGCACGGGGGCACAGGGATCGAATACGGCTTAATCGAAGCGATGCGCCAGCTAAAACCGGATTGGCCATTTTTAGAATTGGTGCATCGTATTGATCGTGAAACTTCAGGTTGTGTGGTGCTGGCGAAGTCGCGACCCGCGCTAAATCATTTGCATCTACAATTTAGGCGCGAGCAAGGTGCGGTTGAAAAGGCTTATCTCGCGTTGTTGTTCGGGATACTTGACGAAGTTAAAACGGTAAGCACTGCCTTGCTCGCCACGCGAGATCACAAAGGAATGAAACGCTCGGCTGTGGACCCTGAGGGTCAAGCCGCGAAAAGTACGCTCCTACCCATTGGCCATTTTGACGGTGAGTTAGGTGCGGTGACATACGTCAGGATTCAGTTGTATACAGGGAGGATGCACCAAGCGCGCGTCCACACCGCGAGCAGTGATTTACCCATTTTGGGCGATAAACTATACGGTAATTGGGAAGTGAATCGAGCGGCCAAGTCGTTCGGTGTGAAGCGATGTATGCTGCACGCGGAACGTTACCAGTTGAAGCATCCACTGACGGAAAAATTATTACAATTCAATGCGCCCTTGCCAGCAGATTTTGAAAAAGTAATAGAAAACCTGACTGCTGGTGGGAATGACTAATCAGGCGTTCCCTCTCCTCATTTTCGATTGGGATGGTACCTTGATGGATTCAGCAGCCAAGATCGTGGCGTGTTTTCAAGCAGCGGCAAGGGATAATCAGTTGCCCGAAATTCCAGCTAAGTTGATAGAATTTCAGATAGGCCTCAGTCTTGAGCGCGCCTGGAGGAATATTTTATCCAGTCTCGAGTTTGTAGAAACAGAAAACTTGATCGAGCGCCTCAATGAGCGTTATCGAGATTACTTTTTAGCGCTAGATCGAACACCGATGCCTCTTTATGAAGGCGTGGAAGAAGGGCTTCGATTACTTGATGAGGCGGGATATTTGCTAACCATCGCGACGGGTAAGGCGCGTCGCGGCTTGGTACGTGCTCTGGCAGAAACGGACGTGCAGCAACATTTTGTGTACACACGTTGTGCGGATGAAGCATTTTCGAAGCCTCATCCGAAAATGGTGTTCGATATCCTCGAATTTAGCGGTCTTGAGGCGGAAGAAGTTTTGATGATTGGTGATACCACTTACGATATGCAAATGGCGGCCAATGCAGGTGTTGAGGGTTTAGCGGTGAGCTATGGCGTACATACGAAGGCGCAGTTAAGCCCTTTGGCTACACAAGGCTGTGTATCAAGTTTCGCAGCAGTGCTCGACTTTTTGATTTAGTCGAGCACCTTACAAAATCTAGTTGGTGAAAATGTAATCCCCGCCCGGTGCAGCGGTATGGCATGAAATACAGCCGACAGGCTTACCTTTCGCGACGCGTCCGGCTAATTGCATGCCCTTGTCGTTCTTATGTAATCCGCCGTCAGCGGTATATTTAGCCCAGAACCAGTTCTGGTTATCCGCATCATAGCCCGCTTCGCGTTGGAACATGACTGTCACGGCTTTAAGGTATTTGGCAGGGTCGCTGGCAACGCTGTCAGTCGAGACACCTTCGCCGCCAAAGTTCTTTTTGACGATAAGTTTGCCTAAATGACCGCCCACTATGACTTCACTGCTGGCATTGGTGAGTACGGCGCCATGCGGGTGAACCCCTTTATATGGGGCGGAATTTTTCGAGCCTGATCCGACTAAATTTGCGGAGCTCATCGCTGCCCATAGCGCTTGGGAATACTCCACGCTGTCGGCGCCGCTAAAATCCATCATCATTGCTTTCTCTTCATGAGAAGCTGCGCTAACACTCAGGGCAATGCCCATGCTTAAGCTGAGCGCGGTTATCAGTGCTATTTTCTTCATTACAATTCCTCGTTGGTTGGTGGTTGAGAAGAAGGTCGGCGGTCTATTTCAAGCACATCGTATTGAATACGCTTGCGAAAGCCGTTGGTATCAAACAACACGAGCGAATCATGTTGTGCAATGGGGGCTTGGGTGATTTGGTGATTAAGCATATGCTGAGATAGAAGCATTCCAGTGTCGGTGTTCAAGGCGTATATCGACCCAGCGTGATCGACTGTAATCAGCGTGTCGTTTTGGCGCATGATCCAATAACGCGCATCACTGTATAGCGCTTTAGTCCAATGAATCTCGCCACTTTCCAGTGAAATAGATTGAATTTGGCCGTCCATATTGGCAGCGATCAGTTTGTTCTCGTCAACCAGCATTGAAAAGCTTGGCGCACTGGCTCGAATTTTCCAAGCAGATTTATTTTGATTGGGTGTAAAGGCGTTGAGATAGCCATCGAATGTGCTGGCAACAAAAATATCATCGTTGGCGATTAAAGGCGCGACTAGCTCTTGGGAGAGCGAAACGGTGTGTTCGATAGCGCCAGTATCCTTGTCAAGCTGCCAGATCAATCGGATTTGGCCGCCCGTGATCACCCGATCACCGATCAAAACAGGCGGGTAAACCCAGCCTTTACCAAGCGAACGAACCCAATGCAGTTTTCCGGTTTGAGCCTCGCGTTTCTCTAAACGCCCATCAGAACGCGCCAAATAGACCGAACCGTCTTGGTAAACCGGTTGAAAATATCGATGCGCTTTGTCGATGGCGTGTTGCCAACGCAATTTTCCTGTCGCGGAATCGAGACCAATCACGCGATTGTTTTGGCTAAAATACACTTGATCTCCGCCAGCAACGACTATTTCAGAAATGGTAAATCTAGTGTTGATCCAATCGATATGCGCGCCATCGCTGCATTTAAGATAGGGCGTGAATTGACATTGAATGTCAGAGGTGTTGCCTAAGGCCACGGATGAAAAAAATAATGCGATACTGACCAGTCCTGATTTGGCAAGCGTGATTGCCTGGCGAACTTGTTTTGAAGATACTCCTGCAAGCGAGCGTGAAACACCATTTAGTTTTCGCATGAACTTAAGAGCAGGTCGATGCTAAAAAGTTCAGAATTTATTGTGTGGCTCTAAAAATTGAGCGACGAATTGAATATTAGCTTGTGCAATGATGCGTGGGATGTCAATGCCATTTGGTAGAGTGAAAACATCATCCGAGTGTTCTGAAATAGCACTCAATAAATTATTGGGCTGATATCAATTATTGGCTGCTATATACTCTTCTGAGATATTCGCTAAATCTTGAGACAGTATGCAAACGATAACGATCGGGGTCATTTAACGATCGGGGTCAAACGATCGGGGTCAGGTCTATCTTTATAGCACCCCCCAAGCTGAAGCCATTTAACTTATGCTATAAAGATAGACCTGACCCCGATTACCCGCTATAAAGATAGACCTGACCCCGATTACCCGTTGGTTTTCTTATCTTTGCTTAGGCTTGGTTTGTCCAGTTCAACTTTTAGAATATCATCGGAAAACAGACACGGATTCAACTACGATCAAGCAACGTAATATCGGCTGTAGATGAAAAACACCGAAGCAGACATTGTAAATAGGGAAAAGCCAATCAGTCCAGAACGCAACATGGCGCGGCTATTACCTAACGCTAGATTTATATGTCGCGATATTAGAGCTGAAACCGCCAATGTAAAAATACAAAAGTAGATTAAGAAATATCGACCGTGAACCCCAGTGATTTGGTTACTCCCTACGCTGTTTGCGTGTAGATAAAGCGCTAGCTCGATTAGATTTATGCCAACTATCGTAATAATAACGCCGAGTAAAAAGAGCTGAATTGATCGCTTAGTCGTCAGGGTGCTTGGCCCTTCTATAATTCCGATCATTGTTGTTGTCGCAAGCACGCACCACATTAGCCAGAAGGGAATAGGGACATCTTCCCAGCCTAGTCGTGCGCCGGCCATCAAAAGACTGTATTTCTGCCATTTCGAACTTAAATCGGTTAAAACGATCTGTCCATATGCAGGAAGGTCTTGCAGTACCGCAAGCATTTGTTTTTGTGGGTTTGCGTTGTTAATCCAGCTTAACGGCGAATAGACGGAGTTCGCTAAATACGCCCAACCAAATAAAGCGATTGCAGCCAGGGCGCTATAAGCAAAGAACCATCTGAGATAGTTGCCAGTAGAGCTGAAACGTGCGTATGGTATGGCCAGCGGAAGTATTAACACGGCCGCGTAGGTTTGTTTGCTTAGCGCAAGCAATACCCCGAGCAAGATTAGAGGCCACAAGCTAGGTTTTGTTAGATCCTGATCATATGATGCTAAGGATATTTTTAGGCTGACCATTACGAACAATATGCTGATTGCATTAGATAGGCTGTCCGCAGACAGGCTTGCGAAAAGGTTGAGTGACATGGGCAACATACAAACGGCAAAGATAAAACCTGACCAATTCGGAATTTGACTCATGGCAAGGAAGATCAACACGGTTGACGCGAGTAAGGTGAAGAAGCTCGCGGAATAATATATAACTAAGACAGCGTCTGTGAATGATTTGCTTATCAGTATTCCAATCGCCGAAGGAAGGTAAGGAAGGGGTGAAAAAACAGCGGTATTCTCGAAGCCAATAAATGAAGTGGCTCCAGCATCCAATTGTATGTGAGCGCTATCTTTGATTTGCTGCAGGCTAGATTTCTTATTTGAATGCTTTAGGTGTGCGAAATGAGACCAAAATTTCGCAAGCGACGTGGCGATTTCCCCTCCCGTTCTTTCCCCTCTTTTTTCAGATAACCAAGCCCCTGTAGATACTGCATGATATGCTCGATAGAAATGAGTTTGCGCGTCGGGAGTTTGTAGTGGCGGGATCAGGAAGAGATAGATCAAGCCAAAAAACAAAAAAATTAATGAATTTCTTAAAGGGGTAAACATGATGAATGGCAAAGAGGATTAAACAAATTCAGCGAATTTTTACAATAATCACGTTATGGGCATTGCAGGATCACTGTTCCATTCTGCCCAAGATCCTGCGTAGCCTTTAACCCTGCCATAACCAAGATGTTTAAGCACGGCGTAAGTATGTGCTGCGCGGTGCATGGTGTAGCAGTAAGTGATGATTTCTTTGTCTTTGCTTAAGCCGAGTTGCTCGAATGCGGTGTGCAGGTCGTCGTCGGCGTAAAACCTTAGATTACGATTTCGATCAATGGCGTCCAGCCAATTAAAATTAATGGCGCCGGGGATGTGTCCTTTGCGCATTCCGCCGCGTTCGCCCGCGTATTCTTGTGGCGTGCGGGTATCGAGGATTTGATGGCTGTCCTTGCCCAAACAACTCAAGACATATGCTTTGTCGGCAAAACCGTCGTAGCTCATCGAAATCGTGGCTTGGCCGGGCTTTGGCTGCGGAAGCGACTGTGTGGTGGGGTGCCCTTCATTCACCCATGCATGGATACCGCCGTTGATCAAGCGATAGTGTTGATGCCCGATCATGTCTAATGTCCAAATAAAGCGGCAAGCTTTGCCACCACCCTCATCGTCGTAAACCAATACCTTGGTTTCAGGCGTTAATCCCAGTGCATCGAACAAGGCTTGCAATCGATGGGTGGCGGGTAGGCCGCCCGGGATGGGGAGTTGGCCGTGGACGAGATGTTCATAGTTCAGATTAATCGCGCCTTGGATATGGTGCTGCTGATATGTCTCCGCATTACCCAGATCGATGATGAGTAAATTATCTTCGGCGAGCATCGCTTCGGCTTGCGTGGGTTCGATCAAAAATTGGGTTTCTTGCATGTGGCTTGACGCAATTGGAATACAATGGGCTGCTTAGTTTATTCTGATTTGTATTGTGACCAAAGTTAAATCTTCATACACCAACCATTTAGCGCAGTGGGCGCACGTTGTTTCGCCATCCGCCCACGGAAGCATTAAAACAAATCCTGAAGATTTTATTGTCGAGGAAGTGCTGGGCTTTGAATTGAACGGTGCGGGAGAGCATCTCTACCTATTTGTCGAAAAGATCGGGCTGAATACAGCAGATGTGGTCAAGCTGTTGTCGTCACAACTTGGCGTGCTGCCCAAGCATATTGCGTATTCCGGCTTAAAAGACAAGCACGCGGTGACGCGCCAATGGTTTAGCGTTTGGTCGAAAGAGACCGCCGACCCTAAAGGGCTGGAATCACCACAGTGTAAGTTACTCCGTGCCATACGCCATACGCGTAAGCTAAAACGGGGCACGCACCGCTCGAATCGATTTGAAATCGTGGTTCGAGGTATTCCAAGCAGCGATGCAATGAATGCGGCGCTCGTACGGATCGGGCGGGACGGAGTGCCCAACTATTTTGGCGAACAACGATTTGGCAGAGAGGCTAAAAATATCGATCGCGCGCTGGCAATGTTTGAATCTGAAATAAGCCCCGCTCGGCAAGAACGTGGCTTTTACCTTTCTGCCGCGCGGGCATTTTTGTTCAACGAGGTATTGTCGGCGCGTGTCGAACGGGGCGATTGGAATAGCGGCGTGGCGGGTGATGTGATGATGCTTGCGGGAAGCAATAGCTTTTTTCAAGCTGACGAAATAGACGCAACGCTGGAGCGGCGAGTAAGGTCGAGTGATGTCCATCCTTCCGCGCCGCTTTGGGGCAAGGGCGCGCTAGCTTCTAGTGGGGCGGTGAATAAACTTGAACAAACCATCGCGGACAAACATCCGGCATTGGTGCGCGGATTAGAGGCGTTTGGGCTGAAGCAGCAACGCCGCTCGATGCGATTAGTTGTAGAAGATTTGCAAACCCAGTGGTTGGAGGAGGATAGGCTGAAACTTAAATTTAGTTTGCATCGCGGTGCTTTTGCCACCACAGTGTTGCGTGAATTGCTTACAATTCATGCGTAATATTTATTGAGGTCTAAATCACTATAGCGCGCATGAACTTTAGCAAGAAACTCAGCACCGCTTGGCAATCTACGCAGTCTTTACTGTGCGTGGGATTGGATCCTGATTTACAAAAGCTTCCGAAAAGCGTGCAAGAATACGACGATCCAATTTTCGAGTTTAATCGAAATATTATTGATCAGACTGCCGAGTATTGTTGCAGTTTTAAGCCTCAAATTGCCTACTATGCGGCATATTCGGCAGAATCTTCGCTAGAGAAAACCATCGCTTATATAAAAGAAAATTATCCCCAACACCTGGTCATTCTGGATGCCAAGCGCGGTGATATCGGCGCGACAGCGAAAATGTACGCACGCGAAGCCTTTGAGCGATATGGCGCGGATGCAGTGACGGTTAACCCGTATATGGGCGGCGACACTTTGCAGCCGTTTTTGGATTACAAGAACAAGGGCGTGGTGGTATTGTGTCGAACCTCAAATGGCGGCAGCGCTGAGTTTCAAGCCCTGCAAAGTGATGGACTCCCATTGGCGCATCACGTCGCGACGCGCGCGGTAAAGTGGAATAAAAATGACAATATTATGCTGGTCGTGGGCGCCACTTATCCTGAGGAACTCGACAAAATTCGCGGGATCGTCGGCGACATGCCGATTTTGGTGCCGGGTGTTGGCGCGCAAGGTGGCGCGCTTTCGGCGGTATTGAAAAACGGTTTAACCATAAATAAAACTGGTTTGATGATTAATTCTTCGCGTGGCATCATCTATGCGAGTCGATCAAAAGATTATGCAAGTGCTGCGGGCAAGGCAGCACGCGCGCTCAACAACGACATTAATGCGATTCGCGCAGCAATATAATGGCTGGGCGGTCAATCATTTGAATGAACATTCAATAATAAAGTGGACTGGAAATGAAGAAAATTTACTTTCTTAGAAATATTTTGGCGCTGATCGGTGTGTTGGCGATTGTGGCCTTTATCTATGGTTATCAAAAATTTGGCGGAGATATTAAAGCAATCAACCAATTTGACGATAAATTTAAGCCGACCTTTATGGGTATGTGGGAAAAGCTCAAGGAAACGGGTAATTCTGCGGAAGCAACGGTCTGGGTTATTCCATTAGAAGAAGGTGTCACGGCTGACGATGCAGAAGAAGCGATGAAAATTGTCGCCAATGATATGAATATTCGCGGCGTGGGCGAATTGCCTTTGTCAGAGCAGGTTGAATTGCAAACTGGAGAGAAGCAGCGCTTCTTAAAGATATACCAGTATTGTGATCCCGAAACGGCGATGAAGATGGTCGCGTATTCTGATGCTTTCGCGGCTTACCTGCCTTGTCGGATCGCTATTGTAGAAGGTAAAGATGGGCAATTCAGATTGTTTTCCCTGAATATGGATTTAATGATTCACGGAGGCGTAGAACTGCCCCCTGCACTGAAGGCAGAGGCAAATCGGGTCAAAGATACCATTCAGAAAATTATGTCAGCGGGCGCAACGGGCGATTTCTTTTAAGCCCACCTTTAGTGATTTGCAATGATAGCTCGACATTTGTTGGGCTATTTTTTTGTTAAGATCAAACCCTATATATCCAAGCTATTATAAATATGGCGAAGCCTCAACAACACTATTCAGATAAGTTTGCCACCATTGTGCCGCAAACATTATTCTCGAATTTGCCGAACTCCACACAAGACTTCGTTAATACTCAGGCCGAGACACTACGCTTTACCCAGCAAGAGCTACGCGAGGTGTGTTTGATCGCGAATGACCTGATCATGTGGAAGGTGCCAGAGTTAGAAATGATCTGGCCAAGTGAGCGCGATAAAAAGGCGCTATTCGCGCGATTACGCGCAAGCTATCAAACAGTTCAAACTGAGCCCAAAACTTACGTTGAGTTTTCCGTTCAGGATAAACCCAAAACGCAAAAACCCAATTTGGTTTCTAAACCCAAAGCTGACCTTGGGCTGGGTGCTTGTCCCGTGGCATCGGAGAAAACACGCTGCTGTAATTTGCTCACGCTTGACGCGGTCGAGCGTTGCGGCTTTGATTGCAGTTATTGCAGTATTCAGTCGTTCTACCATGAGAACGAAGTGCGCTTCGACGCAGACTTTGCGGATAAACTAAAGCGTCTTTCTCTTGACCCAGATAAGACCTACCATATCGGAACGGGGCAATCCTCCGATTCGCTAATGTGGGGCAATCACAATGGAAATCTACAAGCCTTATGCGATTTCGCCGCCGACAATCCGAATGTTATATTGGAGTTCAAAACAAAATCAAAAAATATCGGCTGGTTATTGGAAAACGATTTTCCGCCTAACATTGTTTGTACTTGGTCGCTAAATCCACAAGTCATTATTGACCATGAGGAGCACAAAACCGCGAGCTTGGCTGATCGAATTGCCAGTGCGCGTAAAATAGCCGATAAAGGCCGCTTAATAGGCTTTCATTTTCACCCGATGATTTCGCATGAAGGCTTTGAGGGAAACTACGGGGATATTGCCAAGACAATCACTCAAACCTTCACGCCAGATGAAGTCGCGATGATTTCGATGGGCAGCTTGACCTACACCAAAGATGTGATGAAAACGATTCGCGCGCGGAATTTTAAAAGCAAAATATTGCAAATGCCTCTAGAGCAGGTGGCGGGAAAATATGCTTACCCTGAAGAAACTAAAATCGAAATGTTTCGCTATATGTATACCGCTCTGTCTGATTGGCATGATCAAGTGTTCTATTATTTATGTATGGAGCCGGCGCATTTGTGGGCACCCGTGTTTGGGCAAACTGCCTATGACAGCAATTTGGCACTCGAGTCGGCGATGAAGGCAAGTTATCTTGCCAAAATACGCGCCTTATAAAACCTTGTCTGGCTAATTGCGTTAAAATCGATCGATTGAATTAGTCCGGTTGTACGAGTGATAGAAATCGAAAAAACGTCTTTATCCGGCGTGGTCATTGTCAAGAGCCAAGTGTTTGGGGATGAACGTGGGTTCTTTATGGAAACCTTCCATCAACGAGAATTTGAAAGCGTTGGTTTGCCAGGTGAGTTTGTGCAGGATAATCACTCGCGATCTAGCCTAGGCGTGATCAGGGGGCTACATTATCAATTCCCGCAATGGCAGGGGAAATTGGTGCGCGCGATTAATGGCGCTATTTATGATGTGGCGGTAGATATTCGCCCGGATTCACCCACGCACGGCCAATGGTTTGGGATTGAGTTAAATGATGTGAATCGTTTGCAGCTTTATATCCCGCCGGGTTTCGCGCACGGCTTTGCAACGCTATCAGCCTTTGCTGACGTCGCTTATAAGTGTACGAGTTTGTATAAGCCTGAGGACGACGCTGGTATCGCATGGAATGACCCTGCAATGGGTATTAATTGGAGGGTCGATAAGCCAATAATTTCTGACAAAGATGCGCGAGCGCCTAAGTTAGCTGAAATTCGAATTACGGTATAGTCATGAAAATAATCATTTTTGGGAAAAACGGCCAAGTCGGTAGTGGTTTAATGACGCTGCTGGGTCAGCAACACACGGTATTGGGTTTCGATCAAGCTGAACTAGATTTAAGGAAAACCGAGCGCATTGCGCCGCTCATCATTGATCATGAGCCGGATTGGGTGATCAATGCCTCGGCCTATACAGCCGTTGATCGCGCAGAACAAGAGACTGTGCTGGCAGATACCGTCAATCATTTGGCGGCAGAGGCAATGGCCAAGGCGTGCAAGCAATTGCAATGCGGCTTCGTGCATTATTCTACTGACTATGTGTTCGATGGTGAAGCCACGCAGCCGTATGTTGAAACGGATTCGCCCAATCCTCAAAGCGTGTATGGTGTCACCAAACTCGCAGGTGAAGTCGCGGTGGCGCGAGCATATCCCAATACGATCATTCTGCGTACCGCTTGGGTGTATGCCAAACAAGGTGCCAATTTTGTCAATACGATGTTGCGTTTGGCGGCCGAACGCGATGAGATTGGGGTGGTGTCGGATCAGTTTGGTTCGCCGACACTCGCCTTTGATTTGGCTGAGGGTACCGTGGCGATTATTGAAAAAACGCCCGTGAAAGAGGTGGAAAAGGTGGCGGGCTTATACCATGCAACCGGCGCAGGAGAAACTAACTGGCATGATTTTGCTGTGCAGATATTGGCGCTTACTGGCTCGGATGTTCGGCTGAAATCGATTGCCACGAAAGACTATCCGACGGCTGCACCGCGCCCACGTTATTCGGTGTTATCGAATGCAAAACTTGCCCGCGTATTCGGGGTGAATCTTCCAGATTGGCAAGCGTCTCTGGAAAAAACGCTCGCCTAATTAACTGGTTAAGGGACAAGTATGCCTGATCAATCGCTGGCTGATCAAAGCGCGCTTACGCTGGCAGAGAACGGTGCATTTGCGCAAGCGATACCGAGCTTTAATCCTCGGGAAGGGCAGCAGGCATTTGCCCGAAATGTTGCAGACCTGATCGATTCGGGTGGCGTCTTAGTCGCGGAATCTGGGACGGGAACAGGCAAAACTTTTGCCTATCTTGTGCCCGCTGTTTTGTCGGGGCGGCAAGTGGTGATTTCTACGGGCACACGACATTTACAGGATCAGCTGTTTTTCAGAGATTTACCGATGGTGCGTAAAACGCTCGGTGTCTCGCCAGACGTGGCTTTACTCAAAGGTCGTTCTAACTATTTGTGCTTGTTTCGCTTAAAGCAGCTCGCTCAAGACCCGGCGCTCAAATATCAGAAGGGAATCGCTGAAAAGCGTTCGACACTGGAAAACTGGGCGTCTATGACCGCCCGTGGGGAAATAGCGGAAGTGTCGGAATTGGACGAACAAGACCCTATTTGGCGTCAGGTCACGTCCACCGCCGATAATTGCTTGGGCAGCGAATGTCCGGATTTTAAGGCTTGTTATGTCAATAAGGCGCGTCAACGCGCGATTAAGGCTAAGGTAGTGGTGGTGAATCATCATTTGTTCTTTTCAGATGTGAGTTTGAAGGAGCAGGGCTTTGGGGAATTATTGCCAGATTACGAGGTGGTGATTTTTGATGAGGCGCATCAACTGCCGGAGATCGCAACGCGATTCTTTGGTTTTTCGATTTCGACCTTTCAAATCAATGATCTCTGCCGAGATATTTTGGTCACCGAAGCCAAGGAGAAAAGCGGCGTGCCCATGCAAGACGCTATCGATAGCGTGAAAAACGGTGTCGCGCCCTTACACCTCGCCGCCTCAAAACATGGTCGCGGCGCTAGTCAGTTACTGGTTGAAGATCCCGCTTGTTTGAGTTCGATTAATGATTTACTGGATGCGTTGGCTGATTTAGAAACGTTACTGTCCAATGCGGGCAGCGCAGGAGATGGCTTGCAACGCTGTCACGAGCGGGTCTTGCAATTGCAGGGGCAGCTACTTGATTGGTTGGAGCATAGCGCACGTGCGGGAGAATTGGTCTGTTGGTTTGAAACGACCAACGCGACCACGCGCCTGACGGCAAGCCCCTTGAGCGTGAGTGATCAGATGCGTGAAATATTGGGGCAAGTTGGTAAGAGCGCTATCCTTACGTCGGCGACGCTGGCGGCGGGCGAGGATTTCGGGTTTTATCTCCAACACTTGGGCGTGGACGAGGTACAAACCGCGCGCTACGACAGCCCCTTTGATTACCCACAACACGCGCTACTGTATCTACCGGAAGATTTGCCAGAACCTCAGGATAAGCGCTTCGTTGACGCGATGGTCAAAGCGAGTTTGCCCGTGCTGAACGCATCAGAAGGCCGCGCCTTTATGTTGTTTACGTCATACGCAATGCTGCATCGTGCCGCGAAGAAAATGCGTGAATACCCTGAGTGGAACTTGTTTGTTCAGGGTCAAGCACCACGCGGGGAGTTGATCGAACAATTTCGTGGGGCTGATCGAGCAATATTAATGGGCACAGCCTCTTTTTGGGAAGGGGTCGATATTCAAGGAGATGATTTATCTTGCGTGATTATCGATAAATTACCCTTTGCGCCGCCCAATGATCCGGTGATGAGCGCGCGACTAAAATTGCTTGAACAGGCCGGTGGCAAACCGTTTTTTGATATTCAAATTCCCAGCGCGATCATCAGTCTCAAACAGGGGGCGGGACGGCTGATTCGAGATGAAAACGATCAAGGCGTGTTGATGATTTGTGATGTGCGCTTACGCACGAAAGGCTATGGCTCGAAGTTTCTAGATGCGCTGCCGCCGATGCGCCGAAGCAGCCGCATACAAGATGTAAAAACGTTTTTTGCCAATCGAAAAGTTGCTTGAGAGCGATGCGAATCCTAGCCATTGATACCGTGACCGAGATGTGTTCGGTGGCTTTGTGGGTAGAGGGTGCGCTCACCACGCGGCAAGAATTAGCTGCGCAGCGGCATTCTAATATTGTATTGGGCATGGTCGATGAGTTATTGCTTGAAAGCAAGGTGGCCTTGTCCGACATAGATTTAATCGTCGCCGATGTGGGCCCCGGATCCTTTACGGGTATCAGAATTGGCATGGGGGTGGCGCAAGGCTTAGCGTATGGGGCAGATATTCCTATCTTGGCAGTGGATGCACTCTCGCTGCTTGCCCAGAGTGTAGCCAAGGACAATGATAAAGACGTCCTAGCCGCGATTGATGCGCGAATGGGGCAAGTGTATTGGGCGCATTATGTAAGGCAAGCAGACGGGCTTAAATTGAGCGATGAACTGCATTTGAGCAATCCAGAAGAAATTAATTTAGCGGAAGAAAATGTGCTGGGTTTAGGCAGTGGTATCGATGCATACACTGATGAAATCTCCTCGCGATGTCAGCAACTAGAAATAGTCGAGAAGCAGTTTCCGTTGGCGCAGTATGCGATAAGCATCGCGCTTGAGGCGTCCAAATCGGAATGGCAATCGGCGGGCGAATTGATGCCTATTTATCTAAGAAATGATGTTGCGAAGGTCAGTCAGAAAGCGGTTAAACACTTAGACCCTACTTAACACAACACATCAAAGGGGTGCGTGACAATTTTCTTTCCGTCGATACGAACTTCTGCGCGCCATTGGCCAATAAATTCACCCATGCCAAAAGCAGGGTCAAAAATTTGTGCGATAGCAGCTCCCGTAGGGCCGGACAATCTCAGCCACGCCCAAACGCGGGTGCCTTTGCCATAAGAGGTGAATGCATAGCGTGTTTTTTGCTCTAGTTTGTTGCCCGGATTTAACCAATCGACAATAAGCTCGTGCTGGCTGGGCGTTTGACGCTCAGGTGCGGTGACATCAATCACCGTGTAAATTTTATCTGAGCAATCGAAGTGTTTTTCGGGTGTAGAGCCAGGGATGTCATCAATCGCGCGGGCGGTGATGAAGGTGTTAAAACTTGGGCTGACCGTAACGGCTTTATCTTGAGCGATAGAATGGTGGCTGAAAGCCAGAGCGCAAACTAAAACGATACGCAGCGCAAAATTCCATTTTTGTAGCATAAAAGGCGTTTAACGGCTGGCGTTCCAAGTGCCGCCAAGATTACAGGTTTCGGCGACCGTGGTGGTGGTTGTTTCGCCCACGGTTTCGGTCTCTGAGACCGTTCCAGTATTAAACCATGAGCCACCCATGCTGCTGTTATTGCTTGAGCCGGTGAGGATGATGGATCCATTTGCTGTGGTTGCCGTGATATTGATGCTGTTTCCGCTCAGGGTGCCCGTCAGGGCGCCACCGCCGATGCAGTTGTTATTCGAGCTAAAAACGCCAACCAAGGTATTACCCGAAAAAGGGTCATTCGTGTCATCAGCTGCCTGCGATAGGCCCATCGAAAACGAAGCATAGGCGACATTATTTCTGGCTAAGGTGCCGAACCAAGTCCCCCCAACGCTAAGCCCAAGGCCACCAGCTGTTGTGCCACCACTGCATCCGCTTAGGAGGCTGATGAGTAGGCCAGCTGCCGCGAAGGCTTTAAGAATATTATGGAATTTCATAGGTAGGTGATCAATGGATAATAAGCTCTCGAACGGCTCTTGTGCCGAAATAGCCAAGCAAAAACAAACTATAGCAGATTATAGTGTAAATTGACGCTTGCCGTCCTCTCCAACCTGAAAAATACCGTCCTAACAATAAGATAGCGTAGGCAAGCCATGTTAAGAGGGTGAGAACGATGTGGTGATTGAAGCTAAATAAACTACCGTGTTGAGCATGATTAACGGTCAAACCCGCCGCGAGCGTAAGGCTCAATAGCATAAAACCCAGCGTGATGAATTGAAATAGCATGGTTTCCATACTTTGTAAGGCGGGTAAAGAGATAAAAGATACCTTGTTTTGCGGTTTGCTGTGTGTGCGAAGTTGCTTATCTTGAATGAGGATCAGAATCGATTGCGCAAAGGCGAGGCTTAATAGGGCAAAGCTAATAATACTTAATGCAATATGCCACTCGAAACTAGGGTGGGCGATCGAAACGGATTCGTTGATGGGGTTCAGCCAGCGGCCAGCGAGCAAACCTAGAATGGTGGCGGGTAAAATAGCCAAACCAAGGTTCAGCGTCGCGCGAACCATTGATAGCAGGATGAATAACAGCGTTGCAAATGCAGCGACACTTGAGATAGATTGTCCTAAACTCAAACTGCTTTGATCGGCGATGGGCGCTTGGTTGACAACGCGGATATAGAGGTCAACGAAATGTGCAATCAGGCCAATTAGGCTAAGGCTGATAATTCGAGACCGGGCGCTCGGAGTGTGTTTGTCCGAGGCGGTTGTATATTGCCAAAGCAAGACTAAAGCCACGAGATAGCAACTTAAAGATAGCCAGGTGAGCGCTGAGAACATAAAAATACGGTTAGCAAAAACTTCCGAGCAAAGTATAGTGGAATTTGATGTATGGTACGTGACCATCTCAAGCGATGCGGATAAAATACGCGGCCTGCGAAAATAATTGATGATGATTGATGAGAAATGTTTGAACAATTAGGAGATCGATTTAAACGCACCTTCAAAACCCTAAGAGGGCGTGGGCGTTTAAGCGAAGAAAATATTCAAGATGCCCTGCGCGAGGTGCGTATCGCCTTGCTAGAGGCAGATGTGGCTTTGGCCGTGGTTAAGCCTTTCATCGAGCAGGTTCGTGCCCGCGCGATTGGCACTGAGGTTTTAGATAGCCTAAGCCCCGGTGAGGCGATGGTAAGAGTCGTCCATGATGAGTTGATTGAACTGATGGGCGCGCAAAACGACGCGCTTAACTTGGCTGCAAAACCGCCTGTTGTGGTGTTGGTTGCGGGCTTACAAGGCGCGGGTAAAACCACCACTGTTGCGAAACTCGCTTATTTTCTAAAAACACGCGAAAAGAAAACGGTAGCGGTGGTGAGTACGGATACATCCCGACCCGCCGCGATTGAGCAATTAAGGCAAGTATCGCACACCGCCGAGGCGCAATTTATTGAAAGCACGACGAATCAAAACCCGGTTGATATTGCCCAAGCAGCTGTTTTGCAGGCGAAACGCCTGAACGCGGATGTATTGATTATTGATACAGCTGGTCGTTTGCATGTTGATCAGGCGCTGATGGAAGAAGTTCAGCAAATTCATGCTTCAACCTCACCCACTGAAACCTTATTTGTGGTGGATAGTTTGACGGGACAGGATGCAGTGAATTCGGCAAAAGCATTTAACGAAACGCTGGAATTGACAGGGCTGGTGTTGACAAAAACCGATGGCGATGCGCGGGGCGGCGCTGCGCTTTCGATTCGGCAGGTCACTGGTAAACCGATCAAGTTTTTGGGCGTGGGTGAGGGCATAGATAAACTTGAAGCCTTTCATCCAGACCGAGTTGCCTCGCGCATATTGGGCATGGGAGATGTGCTCAGTTTGGTTGAGGAAGTAGAGCGAAAAGTTGATAAGCAACAAGCTCAGAAATTAGCACGCAAAGTAAGCAGAGGAAAGGGTTTTGATCTAAATGATTTCCGCGATCAATTACTACAAATGGACAAGATGGGAGGCATGTCGAGTATGATGGACAAGTTGCCCGGCATGGATAAACTACCCCAAGGGGCGGTTGGCCAAGGCGAGAAAGAAACCAGGCGCATCGTTGCAATTATTAATTCGATGACAGCTAAAGAGCGTACCTTTCCTGCGCTGATTAAAGCCACCCGAAAGCAGCGAATCGCCGCGGGTTCCGGCACGCAAGTTCAAGATATTAATCGCTTATTGAAACAATTTACCCAGATGCAAAAAATGATGAAAAAAATGAAAAGCAAAGGCGGTATGCGCAAGATGATGGCGATGATGAAAGGCATGGGCGGTGGTATGGGGGGAGGGGGTTTCCCGGGAATGCCGCGTTAAGTGGTCATTCGATTTAATGCTTAACCAGTCAATGCGAGTCGCATAGCAACGCGGCAATCCAGGCGGCATGAGAATAATTGCTCAATGCCATTCACTTATTAAAATAGACTAATCCAACAATGAATAAGAAATTCACACTATCAGCCTTATTATCTGCATGCCTCATGTCCAGCCTAACGGGCTGTGATGAAATTTCCTCCATCGGCGGCGATGATCAAGTTGCAACCCAGTGTTTGTCCTTTGGTCAGGCAGTTCAGCTGGCGGGTGGTTACCGACATACCGTTCGCAACAGCTGCGATAAACAAATTAATGTATTGGAGCAATCTACGGAACAACGTTTTACCTTGGTTGCTAAAGGCGAACAGAATTTGATTTTATTTGCCGCGACAACGAGTATGGCTGCGTGTTTTTCGCCTTACGAGCCGGACATTAAAAGCTCGAACGGCAAGTTTCAGTGTCGGAAGTAGTTGTTTAGATGAGTTTTCTTATAACGGTGGGATCATGCAGATAACAGCCAGCCTCACGTCTTTGCGAGGAGCAAAGCGACGCGGCAATCCAACAGCATTCGCTATATCCATGGCTCAAATATAAGTAGTGAACGGAATTATATTTCTCAATCGGGAGGCACTTTTGCTAATCTGTGCAATGACGCTACTTGCTACCTCGCTGTGCCATGCGGAAAATCCACAGTTAGTTCTATCAAAGTCAGTCTCCCACTATATCGGTGGGCGTATTGAGTCGGAAGAAATCACAAACCAGTTTGATTGCCGTGACAAGATTTACGCGACATTACAAATGGATCGTGTAGTAAAGGGAGACAAAAACATTACATTCGAATGGTATAAGCCAGACAAGCAGCTTGAACTCGTTCAAAGAGACCACTTAACAGCATCAGACGCAATGGGCCGTCGTTGGGCATCAAAATGGCTAAGTCTATCTAGAGGTGGCATGGCTGGAATATTCGGAGATTACAGCGCGTACAACAAATATACTGGCCAATGGGTCGTTGTTGCTAAGTTAGGTGGTGTAAAATCCGCTTCGCAAGGATTTAGTTTGCTTTGTTGAGATTCGCATAAAGCGAAGTCTTTATGCCTTACCATAAAATATAGAAAATATTAAATGGTACCGAAGGCCGGAATCGAACCGGCACGGTATTGCTACCACTGGATTTTGAATCCAGCGCGTCTACCAGTTTCGCCACTTCGGCACGGGGGGCGTAAGATATAGCAGATGGGTAACTTTTGGCAAGCCTATATTTTACTTTTGAGGGACTTATTTATTGAAAGGCTTACCTTTAGGCTGGCTTGTGCGGGTTTATGTATTTAAGCGGAGAATTACTTTGTATCAGCAAATTTTTAATCTCATTAACCTATATTTTTTGTAAATTATTTAAGCGGCTTAACGATGCAATTACAAACCCAAAAGCCCAAGATAAATGTATTGACGGAAAGATAAAAGGTAGTAGTAGTAAGTATGTGGGTCTCTTCTTTTCATAGGCAATTTTTGCAGAAAAAATAATAGTGGAAAGTAAGTACAAAACCGGAATAACCAACGCGTACTTTAAGCTTGTTAAGCACATTACTAAGGAAAGTAGAAGACCTACTAACAGAAATAAGGGCGCTCCTTGTCGGAGAGTGAATGATTTTGGATGCTTAAGCAGAGTGTTAAAACGCCAAAACCCATACTGAAAATATTGTTTAGCTAAAGATGGAATGGTCTCTCGGCAGTAATACTGGCATTGGATTGTTGGCTCAAGAATGATGGGGCCAATTCTTTTGCGTAGCCGAAAATTTAATTCATAATCTTGATTCCGAACCCAGTTTTCATTAAACCCACCGATGGACAATATATTTTCTTTTAGCCAGCACCCACCGAAAACGGTATCTACTTCTTGTCTTTTTTTAGCATTTCTGTATTTGGCGTTTCCAATGCCAAATTTACTGGTAGTTGCTGCTGCTATTGCTTGACCGACAAGGGTTTTCCCTATGGGTGAAATGACGCCTCCTACTGAAGAGCACTTTTCTTCGAGAAGGGTTGAAACAGAATTAGAAATATATCTATTTTGGTAGATAGCATGAGCCCCTAACCAAAGAATGATAGAGTGCTTTGCTTCAGAAATGCCAATATTCATGGCGGCTGGGACTATTTTTTTAGGATTGTGAATTAACTTCACCTCTGGGTTTAACGAGCAGAATGCCCCAACTTCTTTTATCGTGTTATCTGTGCTGCCGCCGTCTATTACTAATATCTCTAACTTGTCATGTGGGAAGTTATTGTTGAATATGGAATTTAAACATTCAGAAATAAACCCTTCTTCATTAAATGTTGGGATCAATATTGAAACGAATGGGGTGCGCGTGATGGGCATTCTAGAAGGTGCTAAATCTTATAGTTTAGAGCGAAGTATAATACTCCACATCATCTTTATTTGTCTTGACATGATTGCGCTTAATTAGTACCTTCTCGCGCCAGAATTTTACACGCGAGAGGCGTAGATGGGAAAATCAAATATCGCCTGTATAGGGGCGGGCTATTGGGGTAAAAACTTAATTAGAAATTTCCATCAATTAGGTGTTTTACATACAATTTGCGATGGAAATAAAGATACTGTATCCAAGTTTACTGAGCAATACCCTGAGGTTGAATTTTCTACTGAACTCGATAGTGTGTTAGCCAATGAATCAATAAAAGCAGTCTCTATCGCTACTCCTGCAGAAACTCATTTTGAATTAATCAAACAAGCATTAAAAGTTGGTAAGCATGTATATGTAGAGAAACCGCTATGTTTAGATGAAGCGCACGCAAAGGAGTGTATTGCGCTAGCCGACAAATTAAATTTGACGCTGATGGTAGGCCACTTACTCTGGTATCACCCAATGGTATTGGAAATCCAACGATTGGTGAGGGCGGGTGAAATAGGGCCGCTTCGATATATCTATTCAAACCGTCTTAATATGGGCTTGCTAAGAAATGAAGAAAACGTATTGTGGTCGTTTGCGCCACATGACATATCGATGATCTTGGGTATTGTCGGTTCTGAACCCCTTGAAGTAAAGGCACATGGTTCCAACCATCTTAACCCGACTATTGCAGATCAAGCCGTTGGTATTATGAAGTTTGCTAGTAACGTGAGTGCACATGTCTTCGTTTCTTGGTTGAATCCATTTAAAGAGCAAAAATTGGTCGTTATTGCTGAGAATGCAATGTTGGTTTTCGATGATACGTTGCCTTGGTCGCAGAAACTTGCGAAGTACTCTCATTCAGTTGATTGGGATGGAACAAGACCAGTTGCTGTTAAAGCTGAGCCAGAGTTTATAGAGCTGCCACAATCGGAACCTTTGAAGAATGAGTGTCAACATTTCTTAGATTCGTTACAAGCAAATAGCGCTCCTCGCACGGACGGAAAAGAAGGCTTAGCCGTATTGACAGTGCTTAATAAATTACAGCGAGCAATGGACGCATAAGTTAAAATTGTGCGCATGAATTCCATCACCTCTGAGAGCTATTTTGTACATGAGTCTTCTTATGTGGATGAAGGCGTGGAAATTGGTGCCGATACAAGCATTTGGCACTTTTGCCACATAATTTCAGGTACGAAAATTGGAAGCCGTTGCAATATTGGGCAGAATGTAGTCATAGGCGCTCGGGTTCGAGTTGGTAACGGTTGTAAAATTCAGAATAATGTATCAATTTATGAGGGGGTTGAGCTCGAAGACGATGTATTTTGTGGCCCTAGCATGGTGTTTACAAACGTATTTACTCCGCGTAGCCATGTTTCTCGAAAAAATGAATATCTGCCAACGCCAGTCCGAAAAGGCGCGACAATAGGAGCAAATGCCACCATAATTTGCGGTAACGAAATTGGTGCTTTTGCATTTATTGGTGCTGGTGCAGTGGTTACCAAGTCGGTACCTTCTCAAGCGTTGATGGTGGGTAATCCAGCAAAACAAATTGGATGGATGTGTAAATGCGGCGAACGATTGCCTGCATCATTGTCTTGTGATCGGTGCGATGCAAGTTATTCCTTAGATGAATCAGTTTTAAAAATTGTAGAAAATAAATGAATATCCCGTTTATAGATTTAAAAACTCAATATCAGCATGTAAAAGCTGACATTGATAAAGGTATACAGAGTGTTTTAGAGCATGGTGCTTACATCATGGGTCCTGAAGTACGAGAATTGGAGCAAAAGCTTTCTGACTTTTGCGGTTCAAAACACGCTATTAGTTGTTCAAATGGCACAGATGCATTACTACTCGGTCTGATGGCTTATGATGTGGGTCCGGGAGACGCAATTTTTACTACGCCGTTTACTTTTTTTGCGACTGCAGAAGTGATTTCTATGTTGGGTGCAACTCCAGTATTCGTAGATATAGATCCACGTACTTTTAATATTGACCCTGAGCAATTAGCTAAAGAAGTGGCCCGAGTAAAATCTGAAGGTAAGCTAAATGCTAAGGGTGTGATACCCGTGAACTTGTTTGGTTTGGCTCCCGATTTTGATTCGATAGATCAGATTGCTAAAACACATAGCTTATTCGTGCTTGAAGATACCGCACAGGGTTTCGGTGGTGAATACAAAAGTAGAATATCAGGCACGTTAGGGGATATTTCTTCAACAAGCTTCTTCCCTGCTAAGCCTTTGGGTTGTTACGGTGATGGCGGAGCTGTATTTACTGATGATGATGCTTTAGCTGATAAAATGAGGTCATTACGTGTGCATGGTAAGGGAATTGACAAGTATGACAATGTTAGAGTTGGATTGAACGCCCGCTTGGATACGTTGCAAGCTGCGATTCTTTTGCCAAAGCTATCAATCTTCCCTAAAGAAATAGAGTTAAGGCAGCAGGTTGCGAACAGATATACCGAGAGTTTTGATGGATTAGTGGAAACACCATATGTGCCTGAGGGTTATAAAAGCGTATGGGCTCAGTACTCTGTTTTATCAGATCATCGTGAAGCAATTCAAGCTGCGCTGAAAGATGCTGGCATTCCTAGTGTTGTTTATTATCCTGTTCCTTGCCATCTATCTACAGCCTTTGCTGGTCTAGGTTACACAAAGGGAGATATGCCAGTTTCAGAGTCGATTTCAGAGAGAATATTTAGTTTACCAATGCATCCTTATGTTAAGCCTGAACTGACCAGTACGATAGCGGGCGTTATTCGCAGTGTAGTTGGATAGATAATAGAGCGGTATTATATTCCACCCTAACCCTCCTAAAAAAAGCAGTTGTAAGACACTGAATTATGAAAGAAGCGCTACTTAAAAAGATATCAGATCAAACAGCAATAATTGGTGTCGTTGGACTAGGATATGTTGGTTTGCCGTTGATAAAGCGACTAAATGAAGTCGGCTTTCCTACTATCGGATTAGATATAGATCAACAAAAAATAGATGCCTTAACGAACGGTGAAGTCTATATAAAACATATAGAAGTTGACGATATAAAGGCAGCAATTACTGGTAAGCAATGCAAAGTAACCACAGATTTTTCTGAAGCGTCTGATGCAGATGTTATTATACTTTGCGTGCCCACTCCTCTTAATAAGTATAGAGAACCTGATTTAAGTTATGTGGTTGGGTCGCTAGAAACGCTATTGCCCTACTTAAAAGCGGGTCAGCTGCTTTCACTTGAAAGTACTACCTATCCTGGTACGACTGAAGAAGAACTTGAAACTCGCGTTGAGAAGCAAGGTCTGACTGTAGGAGAAGACTTCTTCTTGGTGTATTCACCTGAGCGCGAAGACCCCGGTAATCCTGATTTTAATACGCATACCATTCCTAAAGTATGTGGTGGAACCACCCCAGCATGTTTGCAGGTTGGAGAGGCTTTTTACTCAACAATAATTGATAGGGTGGTTACTGTTAGCTCAACTAAAGCTGCAGAAATGACGAAGATTTTAGAAAACACTTATAGAGCGGTAAATATTGCGCTCGTCAATGAGCTTAAAGTCGTCGCTGATAGAATGGGGATCGACATTTTTGAAGTCATTGATGCTGCGGCAACCAAGCCGTTTGGCTTTAAAGCTTTTTATCCTGGTCCTGGGCTGGGAGGCCACTGTATACCAATCGATCCTTTTTATTTGACATGGAAAGCTAGAGAGTATGGTTTGCATACACGGTTTATAGAGTTAGCTGGTGAAGTAAACGCTGGAATGCCCAAATATGTTTTAGCAAAGCTAATGAATTCGCTTAATGACGCAGGAAAGTCGGTACACAGTGCTAAAATACTATTGTTGGGCGTCGCTTATAAAAAGAATGTAGACGATATGCGTGAATCACCGAGCGTAGAGTTATTGGATAAACTAATAGAACTGCATGCGAACGCAATCTATTCTGATCCTCATGTACCTGAGCTACCGCCGATGAGAATGTCCGAACTAAATATGTCGAGTCATAACCTCACTCCAGAGCTTTTACAGCAACAGGATGCAGTGGTTATAGCTACAGATCATGATGCGTTTGACTGGGAATTGATTGAGCAACATTCAAAAATCATTATAGATACTCGGGGAGTTTACCCTGAGACCAATCCCACGGTAACGCGGGCGTAGAATAGATAATAAAATTAGAGGTTAGTATGAATATAAATGGCACTAAACAGTTAGTAATCGGCGGCGCTGGATTAATTGGATCGCACGTTATAGATGAGTTAATAAAAACAGACGTTGCCGAGATTATTATTTTTGATAATTTCACAAGAGGGCGTGAAGAGAATATTGCCGCAGCATTGCAAGACCCACGAGTAAAGATTTTTGAATTAGGTGGGGATATAACTCATCGGGATATTCTGAATAAGGCTATGGAAGGTGTTGATGGCTGTTTTCATCTCGCTGCGCTTTGGTTGTTACATTGTTGGGATTTTCCAGATTCTGCGTTTGAAGTAAATATCCGTGGATCATATAACGTCGTTCAGGCTTGTATTGATAACAATGTTAAGCGTTTGGTTTACTCTTCATCTGCGTCAGTGTACGGAGATGCTATTGAAGAACCCATGACTGAAGACCATCCTTATCTTAATACTAACTTTTACGGTGCTACTAAGATCGCAAGTGAGCACATATGCCGATCTTTGTATCATCGACATAAAGGGTCAGACAAAGAGTTTGATTACGTCGGAATGCGTTATATGAATGTGTATGGCCCACGTCAAGACTATCACGGCGCCTACATCGCCGTGATTATGAAGATGTTAGACAACTTGGATAACGGAATTGCACCGGAAATTTACGGCGATGGTTCGCAAGCATATGATTTTGTAGCTGTTTCTGACTGCGGTTTGGCGAATGTTAAAGCGATGCAGGGTGATACAACCGATACTTTTTATAACGTTGGTACTGGCATTAAAACAACGATTAAAGAATTAGCAGAACTGATTATTGAGATGACGGGAAGTGACCTTAGTGTGAAGTACAACCCTGCAGGTACAACATTTGTAAAAAATAGAATTGGCTCAGCAGTTAAAGCTAGAGAAGAAATCGGCTTCTCAGGAGATGTTCGACTCAAAGAAGGACTGCAACGGCTTATAGATTGGCGCGACTCTCACAAAGAAGAAGTGAGAAAACGCAGAGAAGAAGTCGGCTTATAATTCGGCTCAACGTAACTTAAACTGTGTGTGGTATTGTAGGTTATATAAATAGAGACGGAAGGGAGGCCGCTCTAACTGAAATCACTGCAATGATTGGCGCGGTTAAGCATCGCGGCCCAGATAATCAGGATACTTATCTATACGAAAACGTAGCGTTGGGTCATGCTCGATTGTCGATAATCGATCTGTCGACGCTCGGGCATCAACCGATGCATACCGTTGATGGTAGATATACGCTCACATACAATGGAGAAATTTACAATTATAAGGATATTAAGACTCAGCTAGAGAGCAAGGGATACAAGTTTGTTTCCAGTTCTGACACTGAAGTTCTACTTTACTCCTATGTGGAGTGGGGCGCTAAGTGTGTTGAAAAAATCAATGGAATGTTTGCATTCGCCATTTTAGATAGAAAAGAACAGCTAGTATTTCTTGCGAGGGATCGATATGGCATTAAACCCCTGTACTTTGGAGAATTTGATAATACGTTTTTGTTTGGTTCAGAGATTAAGTCTATTGAACAGCATTCGGATTATAAGTTTGAAGTAAACGAATTCGGTCTAAAAGAGTACTTCACTTTTCAGAATTTTTTATCGTCGCAAACGCTTAATAAAGGTGTTGAGATGTTCCCGGCAGGCCATTGGGCGACGCTAGATTTGAGAAGCAATAAGCCATTGTGCTTAACCCAATACTGGGATTTTAATTTTCGTGAGCCTGACGACCCTGTTTCCGAGCAGGAGTGCGCAGAAGAGTTAGATTATCTGTTTGAGCAAGCAGTAAAGCGGCAATTGATGTCTGACGTGCCATTAGGTTCTTACTTAAGTGGTGGAATGGATTCAGGGTCTATTACGGCCGTTGCTGCCACAAATATAGAAAGTATGCACACGTTTACATGCGGCTTTGATATGACATCTGCGAATGCCCAGGAGGTTGGGTTTGATGAGCGAGATCAGGCACAAGACTTTGCGGATTTTTTCGGGACTCAGCATCACGAAAAACTCATAAATCATGTTGATATGGAGCAATCTATCGAAAAAATTGCATGGCACCTTGATGAGCCTCGTGTCGGACAGAGCTACCCAAATTATTATGCTGCTGAATTAGCTCGTACAGAAGTGAAAGTAGTGCTATCGGGTGCTGGGGGAGATGAGCTTTTTGCAGGTTATCCTTGGAGATATTATCGAGCAATTGTTAACTCTAGTTCTGAAGAGTACTTAGATAAATATTATCAATATTGGCAGCGCTTAGTTTCAAGTAGTGAGCAAAGTCAGTTCTTCAAACCTATTTGGTCGAATATAAAACAAAAAAATCTGCGTGATACATTTAAATCAATCTATAAAGATAGCCTCAGTGAAGCCTCTACGCCTGAGGATTACATTAACGAGTCTTTGTATTTTGAAGCAAAAACTTTCATGCATGGACTATTAGTGTTGGAAGATAAATTGAGTATGGCTCATTCACTTGAGTCGCGAGTACCCATACTCGATAACGATTTAGTTGATTTTGCGATGAAAATACCCGCTCGCTATAAACTTAAAAGTGTTGATCAAATCGTATCACTCACAAAACAGCGTAGGCATAAAGAAGTGGAAGCCCATTTCAAAAAAACCAAAGACGGTAAGCTGATATTTAGAGAAGCAATGCAAAAAAAGTTGCCTAAGTCAACTGCTGAACGAGAGAAGCAGGGCTTTTCTGGCCCAGATGCAAGTTGGTTTAAGCGAGAAAGTGCTGGCTACATAACAGAACAGCTTAAGGATAAAAATGCGGCGATCTATAATTATATAGATTACACGACAGTTGATTCAGTTCTAGACTCTCATTTTAATGACCAATCTAATTCTAGATTATTGATTTGGTCGTTATTAAATGTCCAGAGTTGGTTAGAGTCGCATAGCTAGTGCGCGAGTTTTATGAATCCAAGTGATGAATTGCATAAATTTGTGCACCCCGACGCAAGGAATTGTCGAATTTTACATATAGGTAATATTGCGAATAATGGTTACAACATCGCAAACTTGTTAAATCAAGCTGGAGTTAAAAGTGACCTAATTATCGGCCCTTATTATCATATTGCTGGGTGTCCGGAATGGGAGGACTCGGAGTTTGATGGAGAGATTGGAGATCAATTTTACCCTCAGTGGCATAATGTCAAAATAACTAATGGCTTTATACGGCCGAAGTGGGCTGCACAAGGCTCCTGGGAGATATGCATAAAGTACTTGCTCAATAAGAATAGAGGGAACTTAGTTAGGGCTAAACTTTATTGGAAGCTGTTAGAGGTCACTCATCGTTTTGCGGTTGACCAACAATCAGTTGGGCTGGTTAACATTGTTACAAGCCCTAGGTTATTGATAGCTAAGGGTGGTCTTTTTTTATGGCAAATGAGAAACAACATTTATCTTTTACAATACCATTGTCGAAAAAAAGCTATCGACTTGATAGCCTCTACGCTAAATGAATATGAGCTAACGCGTCCAATATACCGTTGGCTTCGAAAGAGGAATAGAGAAAAGATAAAAGAAAGAGCCAGTGGCAATGGAAGTTCAGAGGTTCAAACAGCTCACGATAAAGGATTAGTTTCCGACGATGAAACTGAAAAAGATTTGCTTGGGCATAGGTTGTTAGTGAATCAATTAAAGCCACTTTTTGAGTTTTACGATGTTGTGATTGGTTATTCTACAGATGGGATATGGCCGTTACTCGCTGGTAAAAAGTACATTGCATATGAACATGGAACAATTAGAACCATACCATTTTCAGATACCGCGCAAGGGAGGATATGCAAACTTGTATACCAAAATGCAAATTCAACAATCATTTCAAATTTTGATTGTAATGTGGCAGCTGAAAAACTTGGTCTGAAGAACTACACCTGTATACCGCATTACATTAACGAAATGGATGTGCCTCCAGAAAATGGGCTAAAAATCAGAAAAAGACTTTGTAAAGCACATGATGCGAACTTCATATTGTATAACCCTAGTAGGCAACATTGGACAGAAAAAAAGGATGGGGGGTGGGAGAAGGGTAACGATATATTGATTACTGGATTGGCAAAATTTATACATGAGGTTAATAAAAACACGCTGGCTATTTTTACTAATTGGGGCGAGTCTGTTGAGGCAAGTAAATCGTTGATAGCTTCTTTTAGGATAGAGAAAAATGTCATATGGGTAGAACCGGTGCCGCACAAGCAGATGATTGAATACATAATAGCTAGTGACGTTGTAAGCGATCAGTTTTTGCTTGGTACATTCGGCGGAATTCCAGCTAAAGCATTTATGCACGGTAGGCCAGTCTTAAGTTCTTTCGACCCAGCAATACATGAATGGTGTTTTGATAGTATGCCACCATTCTTGCCTGCAAATAATGACGGTGAAGTATTTAACTCGTTGAGGCTTACTTACTCTGATAAAGAATATTACTCAAATATACAAAATTGTTCCAAGCGGTGGTATCAGGAAGAACACTCCAATAAAATCCTTTTACGTAGACTTACTGGGGTTATAGGTCAAGTGGGGTGCTTTTGACTTAAAGTATATAATTTAAAATCCCCTTTTAATCCCTGAATTGCTATTTAGTCGAACCTGAAGAATTCATAACATACTGATACTACTGCGAATATTCACCACTTCTGGTAAAATAGATTGCAAGTTAATTGATCGATTCGTTCGTTTCCTTGCAAACTATGAAGCCTAAAAAGCCCGATAACTCGCCATTTGTTCCGTTCGCGTAACCGCATGGGAGACAAACTTGAGTTTTTGTTGATTAATACCATACAGTGTTACGAGTAAATTACCTGTCCTGTGAATTAATTCATTACCTGTCCGGATTTATCCTAGAGCCTTTTTGGAGGCTAGATGAATCTGACAGTATTTCACGAAAAGGTAAAACAGATGAGATTTAAAGAAGCATACGAAGGCTATCAGAAGTGGACCCGCTTTTTAGGACAGGTAGCTTAGAAGTTATTTTCACTTGATTAAGCAGCCAATTTCAGGCTGCGATATGGATCATACATCATGTCAGGCACCATGCCCAAAGTTTGATGTTTACGTTCTTGGTTGTAATAGTTTATCCAGGCGTCAATACCGTCTTTTGCCTCTTTCATCGATTGATATGCCTGCAGATAAACTTCCTCATATTTAACACTGCGCCATAAACGTTCAACAAACACATTGTCACGCCAAGCGCCTTTACCGTAAGCGCCGAGTAAACGGCATTCTATCGAGCTGAATTAGAAAAGTATATTGTCGCGTTTTTATATTGAAGAGTAGCAATGACAAGACGAAGCAAAGAACAGTGGCGAGAGTTGATTGCAAACCAGCAATCTAGTGGTTTGAGCGCAGTAGCTTATTGCAGACAGCATGGTATCAACCCAAAGTACTTTAGTACTCGTAAATCTCAGTTGAGAGATATTGGTGGCAATTTTGTGCGAGTTACGCCAAGTGCGACTCACGTGCCGCGCCCAGATACAGCGTTCGCCACAGCGCTAGCAAAGCAGCCGCGCATACGGGTGATTGATATTGAATTAGGCGATGCGCTAGATGTTCGGGCGTTAAGCCTGATGTTAGATCAAGTTCTATCGTGAGATGGTTGACTGACCTGCCACCGGTGTATCTGCATCGTGCACCCGTTGATTTTCGCAAGGCGGTGAACGGCCTAAGCGTGATAGTGGAACAAGAGACAAGTTTAAGCCCTTACGCTGATGGGCTGTTTGTGTTTTGCAATAAAAGCAAAGACCGGTTGAAGATATTGTATTGGGATAAGACGGGTTTTGCCTTGTGGTATAAGCGTCTTGAAGCCGATAAATTCAGATGGCCGCAACGGGGAGATGATATAACCATCACCATCAGTGCACAGCAGCTAAATTGTCTGCTCAATGGTCTATCGATAGAACCGCATAAAGCCTTGGTTTATAAGGCAGTAAATTAGCCAATCTGTTAAAATACGGGCATGCAAAGTCATGCTGAATTAGAACAAGAAAACCATCAAATACGGCAGGTATTATTGGCGCAGGAAGCGGATTATGAGACCCAGTTAGAGGCCAAGGACAGTGCATTAAAGTCGAAAGACAGATACATAGAACAACTTCAAGAAGCCTTGGTGTTGGCACGTAATGCCCGCTTTGCATCGAACAGCGAAGCACTGCGCACTTTGCAACTGACATTGTTCAACGAAGCCGAGCAAGCCCAATCTGACGTCGACGCAGAAACAAATGATATTAGTGCTGATGCTGAGACAGTTACTATCCCCGAGCATAAACGCAAGCGCGGAGGTCGTAAGCCCTTGCCCGAAGATTTACCCCGTATCGAGGTAATTCATGATCTAAGTGACGAAGAAAAGATCTGCCCGCATGACGGCCATGAGCTTAAGTTCATCAGTGACAAAGTATCGGAGCAATTAGATATTGTACCGATGAAGATTCAGGTAATTCGCCACATTCGCAAGCAGTATGGTTGCCCTTGCTGTCAGGCTAAAGGCGAGGGCTTAATCAAGACAGCATCCAAACCCAAACAAGCCATAGAGAAAAGCCAAGCTAGTGCGGGCTTGTTGGCGTATATCGCCACGGCCAAGTACGCTGATAGCTTGCCGCTGTATCGGCAAAGTGTGATTCTAAGTCGCTTTGGTATTGAGATAGATAGGACCAGTCTAGCCAACTGGATGATTAAATGTGGGCAGTTAGTACAACCATTGATTAATCGCCTAGAAGAGACGCTGTTAGAACAACCTTATCTGCATATGGATGAGACGCCCATTCAAGTATTGAATGAGTCAGGCAAGAGCGCACAAAGTAAATCTTATATGTGGGTGCGCAGTGCGGGGCCGCCGGGTGGCAAAGCTATCTTGTTTGATTACGACCCAAGTCGCAGCAGTGAAGTACCGAAACGCTTATTAGCGGATTATCATAGCAGCATGATGGTGGATGGCTATGCGGGTTATGATGCGGTATGTGCTGAACAAGGTATTACCCGCCTTGGTTGCTGGGCGCATGCGCGGCGTAAGTTTGTGGAGGCGAGCAAGGCCGGCGGTAAAAACAAGAAAAGCCCCAAGGCAGATTATGCAATCAAGTTGATTGCTAAGCTGTATGCGATAGAAAAGCAGATCAAAGGTGAGCCAATTGATGTGCGCTATCAGCGCAGACAGCAAGACTCAAAAGAGATCATTAGCAAGCTGCGAAAATGGCTAAACGAAACGCGGCCACAAGTTGCGCCAAAGCTGGCACTGGGCAAAGCGCTATATTATCTTGATCATCAGTGGGCAAGACTAGTTAGCTATCTTGATGATGGCAGTTATCCGATAGATAACAACGCGGTTGAGAATGCCATCAGACCGTTCGCTATTGGACGAAAAAACTGGTTGTTCTCAAGCAGCGTACAAGGTGCCAAGGCCAGCGCTAACCTTTATAGTTTAATTGAAACGGCAAAGGCCAATGGCTTGGAACCCTACGCTTATTTAAAGCAGGTATTCACTGCGCTGCCAAACGTCATGTCTTATGATGATGTTGATCGGCTCTTGCCTGGCAATGTCAATGACGGCGTTGTTTAGGCGCTTACCCTTTACCATCCATGCTGATACGAATGTTATTCGCTTTGAGAACACCCGTAAACGCCTCGCTGGTAAATTGCGCACCTTGGTCGCTGTTAAAGATTTCAGGCTTGCCGTGGTAATGCAGAGCCTCTTCCAGAGCGTCTACGCAGAATGCACTATCCATGCTGTTGCTAAGCCGCCACGACAGTATTTTGCGTGAATACCAGTCCATCACAACGGTAAGATAAGCAAAGCCCTTAGGCATCGGAATATACGTGATGTCGGTAGCCCAAGCTTGGTTAGGACGATTAATAGTTAACCCTCGTAACAGGTAAGGATAAATCTTGTGCCCAGCCTTCTTCTTGCTGGTGTTAGGCTTAGGATAGATGGCTTTAATGCCCATCTTACGCATTAAACGGTAAGCGCCGAGTAAACGGCATTCTATCGAGCTGAATTAGAAAAGTATATTGTCGCGTTTTTATATTAAAACGTAACAATGGCAAGACGAAGCAAAGAACAGTGGCGAGAGTTGATTGCAAACCAGGAATCTAGTGGTTTGAGCGCAGTAGCTTATTGCAGACAGCATGGTATCAACCCAAAGTACTTTAGTACGCGTAAATCACAGTTGCGAGATAACGCCGGAAATTTTGTGCGCGTTGCTCCAAACGTGAATCGCGTGGCATGCCCTGATGGTGGCCTCACCAAGACCCAAGCAAAGCAGCCGCGCATACGGGTGATTGATATTGAACTAGGTGATGCGCTAGATGTTCGGGCGTTAAGCCTGATGTTAAATCAAGTTCTATCGTGAGATGGTTGACTGACCTACCGCCAGTGTATCTGCATCGTGCGCCCGTTGACTTTCGCAAGGCGGTGAACGGTCTAAGTGTAATAGTGGAACAAGAGACAAGTTTAAGTCCCCGTATGCTGATGGGCTGTTTGTGTTTTGCAATAAAAGCAAAGACCGGTTGAAGATATTGTACTGGGATAAGACGGGTTTTGCATTGTGGTATAAGCGTCTTGAAGCGGATAAATTCAAATGGCCGCAACGGGGCGATGATCTAACCATCACCATCAGTGCGGATCAGCTAAATTGCCTGCTTAGTGGATTGTCTATAGAACCGCATAAAACCTTGGCTTATAAGGAAGTAAATTAGCTGATCTGTTAAAATACGGGCATGCAAAGTCATGCCGAATTAGAACAAGAAAACCATCAAATACGGCAGATATTATTGGCGCAGGAAGCGGATTATGAAGCGCAATTAAAATCTAAGGACAGCGCCTATCAGACAGCATTAACAAAGTTAAAGTCTAAAGACAGATACATAGAGCAACTTCAAGAAGCATTGGTGCTGGCGCGCAATGCCCGCTTTGCATCGAACAGCGAAGCACTGCGCACCTTGCAGTTGGTGTTGTTTGACGAAGCCGAACAAGATCAAGCCCGGTCTGACGTCGATGCTGAATTAGATGATGCTGAGACAGTGACCATCCCCGCGCATAAACGCAAACGCGGTGGTCGTAAGCCATTGCCAGCAGATTTGCCCCGCATTGAGATTCATTCACGACCTCAGTGACGAAGAAAAGATCTGCCCGGCATGACGGCCATGAACTTAAGTTCATCAGCGATAAAGTATCGGAGCAATTAGATATTGTACCGATGAAGATTCAGGTAATTCGCCACATTCGCAAGCAATATGGTTGCCCTTGCTGTCAGGCTAAAGGCGAGGGCTTAATCAAGACAGCATCCAAACCCCAAACAAGCCATAGAGAAAAGCCAAGCTAGTGCGGGCTTGTTGGCGTATATCGCCACGGCCAAGTACGCTGATAGCTTGCCGCTGTATCGGCAAAGTGTGATTCTAAGTCGCTTTGGTATTGAGATAGATAGGACCAGTCTAGCCAACTGGATGATTAAATGTGGGCAGTTAGTACAACCAATTGATTAATCGCCTAGAAGAGACGCTGTTAGAATAACCTTATCTGCATATGGATGAGACGCCCGTTCAAGTATTGAATGAGTCAGGCAAGAGCGCACAAAGTAAATCTTATATGTGGGTGCGCAGTGCGGGGCCGCCGGGTGGCAAAGCTATCTTGTTTGATTACGACCCAAGTCGCAGCAGTGAAGTACCCAAAACGCTTATTAGCGGATTATCATGGCAGCATGATGGTGGATGGCTATGCGGGTTATGATGCGGTATGTGCCGAACAAGGCATTACACGTCTTGGTTGCTGGGCGCATGCGGCGGCGTAAGTTTGTGGAGGCGAGCAAGGCCGGCGGTAAAAACAAGAAAAGCCCCAAGGCAGATTATGCAATCAAGTTGATTGCTAAGCTGTATGCGATAGAAAAGCAGATCAAAGGTGAGCCAGTTGATGTGCGCTATCAGCGTAGGCAACAAGACTCAAAAGAGATCATTAGCAAGCTGCGAAAATGGCTAAACGAAACGCGGCCACAAGTTGCGCCAAAACTAGCACTGGGCAAGGCGCTATATTATCTTGATCATCAATGGTCGAGGCTGGTAGCCTATCTTGATGATGGCCGCTACCCGATAGATAACAACGCTGTTGAAAATGCCATCAGGCCGTTCGCTATTGGACGAAAAACTGGTTGTTCTCAAGCAGCGTACAGGGTGCCAAAGCCAGCGCTAACCTTTATAGTTTAATTGAAACGGCAAAGGCCAATGGCTTGGAACCCTACGCTTATTTAAAGCAGGTATTCACTGCGCTGCCAAACGTCATGTCTTATGATGATGTTGATCGGCTCTTGCCTGGCAATGTCAATGACGGCGTTGTTTAGGCGCTTACATTAAACGCTGCACATGCTTACGGTCAACTCGGTGGCCTACATCTTGCAAGACATCCCGAATACGTCTGCTGCCAAGAAACGGGCGATTGAGATGAATACGATCTATCAGATGCATGAGTTCCAGGTCATCGTCAGTATCTGGTGTGGGCTTGTAATAGACACTAGACCGATGAATATCCAGCAGCTTACACTGGCGAACTAACGATAATTTATTGCTTTTATTAATCATTGCTTTGCGCTCGGGCCTGTTTATCGACCGAGCGCTTTTGGACAAAAAATCGTTTTCCATGGTGATCTCACCGATCTTTGCCTGCAAGGATTTAATCTCTGATTCTCGATCTGGAGCCAAGCCTGTGCCTGAAGCAAAGACTTCAGATGAGCTATCAAGCAATTGCTTCTTCCACTTGACGATCAAGTTCGCACTGATGTCATAACGGCTAGCAAGATTGCTCAATGTTTCATCTCCTTTGATTGCTGCTAGAGCAACTTTGGCTTTGAATTGTGGCGAATGATTTCTACGTTTTCTACTCATTTTCTGTTCCTCGTTTTGAACAATTATAAAACAGAAAATAACTCCTTATTTTGGCCTTCGACCTGTCCTAATCATGGGGTCCACTTCAATCAATGTAAACGCCTCACTCAAAGCGAAGCAGCGACACTATTGGGCGTCTGTGATCGTAGTTTCAGGCGCTATATGCAGCGCTACGAAGATGTAGGCATGAATGGGCCTTTTAGATCGTCGATTAAACGAGCCTTCACACCGACGTGCACCGGTTGATGAAGTGATCGCACTACAAGAGCTGTACGCCAGCCGTTATCGAGACTGGAATGTGCGTCACTTCCATCGTTGGTATCAGCGTGAGCATGAAGGCTCACGTAGCTATAGCTGGGTTAAGAGCAGCCTGCAAAATGCGGGTTTGGTACGTAAGGCCAAGACACGTGGGCCACATCGTATCAAACGTTTAGCCAGTGCCCTGCCTGGCATGATGATTCATCAAGACGGCAGCACGCATCAATGGGTTCCGAGCGTCTATTGGGATTTGATCGTCACCATGGATGATGCCACCAATAAGCACTATTCGATGCGCTTTGTGGATGAAGAAGGCACACATAGTAGCTTATTGGGGGTTAAAGACGTACTTGAGGCTAACGGATTAATACCATACAGTTGCGCATTGAGTATCATCTTGGTAGGATTGGCGTTCGATGAACCACTAATTTACATAAAGGACATAGATATGAAAAAATTATTACTCGCTGCAGTACTCGCCGCTGTAGCTCTTCCTGCAACATCTAGCGAATGGACCGCGAGTTCTTCAATTAGGACAATTCAAAGTGCAACTGCAGTAAATAGCACGTATGTACGCGCAGTTGGTAGTTTTGGCCCTGCTGGTTGCCCGGCAGCTCAATACGTAATTCTTAATGACTCTTTAGCAGCATATAAAATCTTAATGGCAGAAATATTAACAGCTAAAGCGAGTGGGTCCAAAATTTCAGTATTTGGCACCTGTGTGGACGCAACTTACTTTTCTGCGGAACAAGTTAGACTGGACTAATCTAGTTTTAATATGAATATTAAAAGCTCCTCATCTGAAGGCCTTGATTGGCGTTGTTCCGAACCGCGTGGTGGTGTTCGGATGACTTGGAGGTGAAAGTCCTCTATCGGCCCGATAAGGGGAACGATTAGCCAAACGGCATGAACCGCCGTGGTACGGAAACCGTATGCCGGTGGTGTGTGATTGCTTGGACATAGCTTTAGTAAACTGTACTGTATCCACAGATGCAGGTTCTACCCTTGTAGAGTAAGGGGTATAAAGTTATCGTCGCTGCTTTACTGCCATTGAAACCCAGTTGTACTGTCGGTTCTGATCTGTTTTATGTTATGTCATCGTTAAAAATCAGGTCTAGTCAAACGAAAGGCGTTGTTACATTATTGTAGCCATATCCAAATCTGAGCTTGAATTGCTATTTGCTATTTGAAGGGCAGTTAACTGTTTATTAAGAAACCAATTTTGATCTCCTTCTGTCAATATGCCATCTATGGTTATTGCCATAAAGTTTGACGCAATTAAACTTTTAGATAGCTTTTCGCCGTATAAAGTAACTACTACTTGAGAGCAATTATTGAGCATAAATACTTTTTCTATTACAGCAGGTGAAACACTTTTAATGACACCATGATCTAGAAGGATGATCGCATTTTCTCGCATCAGTAAGGGAATAACTCTTACAGCTAACCGCGCGGGGCCATCAAGTCTGCTCCACGTGTGTTCTGGACAAAGGAGTGTCAAAATCCACTCTGTAAAGCTTCAATATTTTTCAATTGCTCCAAGTTGTTGGCAAAAATCTAAAGCTTGGTCAAATAGGCGCTTACTTTTTCTAGTGCCCGTTATTTGATCTCGAATAGTCATGTCTTTATAAAATCTAAATCCTGATGATACAAAGTAAACGTCATCTGGTTTCACCTTGAATTCTAATCTTTCTAACAGTGACGGCAAGAAATAGCCTAGATTTAGGATGTTTAGCGGTTTTGGTATCAGTACAACAGGTGCATTTAGTACCACTAACTGATCTGGTCTCAAAGTTTTTGTTGATTCCAACTTAGGAGGTGCTATTTTATTTTGTAAAGCGAATCAATAAAGTTATGATATAAATTTACTTGTGGCTGAAATCGAAGTAGATTGGTTCCGTAGCTAAAAGTTGTTCTGATAGATGATAGTAGATAAGCCAAGCTCCCAAAGAAAGCGACAGCGGTGTCTACGGTGAATGTCCCAGTGAAGACTAGTAAACCAAGCCCAACGAGAAGGATAGGCCTTAATGTCGCCTCAAGAATGGCCATTATTAGACCGATTTTATGGTTAGCAAGTAGATTCTTATCGAAAGAGTCAAAAAATTTCCTTGCAAAGCTAAACTCAGTTGAGAGTGAATCCGATTTTTCTATGACACCATGTTGGTTACTTAACATCAAAGTTTCCATACTGACGCCTGAACCTAATTCAAGCGCATTGTCACTATAGAATGTCTTTGCATTACGTTGAATACTAAACCCAGTTTTAATAAAATAGGGAGAGTAATAAGGGTTACAGCTATCACTCCTGCTGCAAAAATTGGTTTTTGGTAAATCAAGAAACCACAAGAAATGAACATTAACAATATTGGATTGTTCATCCGAGCTAGTGTTTCAAAAGCTAAACCGGTATGCAAAGGCAATTGAGTGAGTAGGATGTTGAGGTTTGCTGGTGGTTTGAATTTTACATCGGCCGCATCAAGCGGCTTTTGGGCTAAAACCTTTCTGACCAGTCTCATGGCCTCTTGATTTGTACTCCTACCAAGTTTTCGAGAGTAATATATTGAGTAGTAGTCAGTGATTGCTGCAATAAGAGCGGCGATAGCTATCGCTACTGCGAAGTTAAGTATAGATTTAATGGACGGAGACAGATGTATTCCATATAGAATAAATGGGACATCAGAACTAATTACTCTAATAAATAGCGCAACTAATATCACGACTGAGAGCTTTGCTGTTGCACAAATGCAGTCCAGTGTGGCAATCAAGAGTAATAGTTTAGGGTGGTTTGCAGCTGCAAACTTCACTAATTTTTTGATAGTGAGCGCAAAGCTCTTTATGTGTTTAATAGGTTGGCTGATTGCACTCATTATATTTCTATGCCGACGTAGCGTGTTTAGCCACTATCACATCGGCGATAACCCTCCCTACAATTGTATGCGAGTGTGGTGTCCATAAACCGGTATCACTCCAGTACAGATCACCTTGTTTTGATTGATCTAATAATGTTGGATGCGGATCAATAAAGCTCACGTCGCAATGCTCTTGTAATTCTTTATGTAGGTCAACACTTTTGAATTCATTTTCCTGAAGAACTATTAAGGTCACCTTCTGGTCGTTATTCGACTTGCTATTTGACGCCAAATTTAGAGTAGTAGATTTATCTAGTGTGCTGCTGATGATGATGACATCAGGGTGACCCACTTTAAATATATTCCGGACAGCTTGTTGATACCATTTTAAGTCGCCAGCGAGGTTAGATGCGGAGATGGCTGCTGATTTATGCTTGCCTAGCGGCCCTCGAATCAGTCGCGCGGCAACTTGTGAAAATTTTGAGTCCACATTTACCGTGTGTGAGTGGCTATATTTGGGCCCCCAAATATAGCTATTCTAAAATCACTGTTTCCATAGCAGCTAAGGCCTCGATCAGGCGTTTTAAATTCGTTTAAATAGGTGATAGCACTTCCCTTAATCGTTCCATTTATTCCGCCGCCCGCCCAAATTCGCGCCTTGCCGTTGAGTTGGTCTGTCGGCTCGCTAGCTAACCATGGCTTTTCCGTTTCTTGTGCTCTTAATCCGTAGTGCATAGGATGTACTACTAACTTTACATAGGCGGGCCCGGTTAAGTGCGCTATTGCATCAATAATATCTTCATGGGTGCCATATCTGCCTCGTAAGGGGGGGCGAGAAGCTTTTGTTTCTGGCGAAAGTAAACCGTATTGATTCTCCGCTATGTACCAGTTGTTTTGAGTCATTAGGCAGCCGTATAGAAGCGGTGTATGGTCTTGCCAGAAGAAATCATTTGCTTCGTATTCTAAGCCTAACTCCTTTTCATCTAATATCTGTAATGGAGCCCACTTGCCGTTGTGCAAAACTGCCTTTTGACGAACATGGAGTGCTCATTCCGAGGGGCCTAGTTTTAAAGATTGAATAGTTATTACAGCCATAGACAGAAAATGAATTATGTGCGGTCGTTCCCTTTATGTCACATCCGTTTTCCCTTAGCCAATTAATTTCGGAGGTCAACGCCTGAGCGCCATCTGTTACATACTTTTGATAATATTCCATTGCATCTGTATGCAAAGCTAGTTCATGCCCCATCGATTGGATATCTAAATAGCAATCTAACGATGATTTATGTCTGGAAAAAATGGTATCTTGAGCTGTTTTAGATGAACCAACTTGGTGTAATTGCCCATAATAAGGTGCATTGTGTAATAAGAAAAAGCTAGTTTTTATGTCTAGTTTTTTTTTCCATTTCAGCTTGTTGTTGTGCAGCCACAATATCACCGTCAACGTCATGACGTATCGTGCATATGATTTCATTGTTAGTCGGAGTATGTTTTAAAGCTTCTAAGCAAGTTTTGAAGCTTACATTGGGCAAGGCTTTAATTCTTTCCAAGAGGTCTTGGTAGTACCACGGGGGATCAATGCTTACATTCTCCGCTAATTTATTCTCATATTCTGGGCCATAAGCAGCAAAAAATTGAGAATTGACATTAGAAAAGGTGGTTTCAAGTGTTTGGTCTGTCTCAGTAGTTGTATATTTGGCAAGCTTGCTAGAGTAACGGATATCAATTTCGTCAAAGTAATCTGTGCCTTGGTGTTGAAGTGGTTCTTGGCCTAGGACAGATGTTTTTCTCTTAAGTCTCTTTGATATTTTTGATAAATAGGACTTGGAAAGTTTACAAAGGGAGTTAAGTAGCATTGGCTAATTTCTTTCGAGTAATTTTGACCTTATCGTCCTGAATATGACTCTTACATATTGTTCAACCCTACTAAGAGTGAATTTGGGAGAAATAGGTTGATGACTTCGCTGGTATCCGAGCTGAGCATTCTTGTTTCCGAGCAAGCTGTCAAACGCAGCCAATTCTTTTACGGTTAGTTGTGTCTTCCAACGTTCATCCTTGAATGCCTCAATGGGATTCACTTTTAAACGATCTAATTGCTCTTTGTATATATCTTTACCTTCAAAGGTTCCTACGAAAGATCCTTGGTGCATTTTTATCATTGCAATTGGGCCTTGGTTGCCGCTAGTAACGTGGTGTTCCCACTCCCAAAATCTAAAACTATTTTCAGAATATTCTATATCTAGAAATAGGCTGGCTTTTTTAAGAAAGCCTGCTTGATCATTTACCGCATCTTCATATTTTACTACGAGTTGATCTTGAGCGTTCATCTGCTCTAAATTGGGTACTGCTTGAAAGGATGAGTAAAACCAGCCGTCCTGTTGAATTGAATCGCAGTAAC
>CBDBQB010000021.1:0-41527 GCA_965209105.1 Candidatus Poriferihabitaceae bacterium
CCGTGGGTGAGTTCTTAGCAGTAGCGGTGGAAGGACAAAGTGCCGTGCAGCAATGTATTAGAGGGGGTGAAGCCAGCGCCTGTCAGGTGCAAATGCGCCGCGTCGAGTTCGTTGGGCCTCAGGTGGGTGACGAGCTCACTAACCAAGGCGGGTTGGCGATGTTGTACGCGCTGATCGGTATATTAATTTATGTCACTTTTCGCTTTAAATGGCATTTCTCGGTGGGCTCGGTGATTGCTTTGGTGCACGATGTGATCATTACGCTCGGCGCGTTCGCGATATTCCAATTTGATTTTTCTTTGTCTGTGCTGGCGGCAGTATTGGCGGTGATCGGTTATTCCTTGAACGACACGATTGTGGTGTTTGACCGAATACGCGAAAATTTTCGTAAAATACGTAAGGGAGATCGTTACCATATCGTCAATAGCGCGATAAACGACACCCTACCACGCACCATCTTAACCTCGCTCACCACACTTTTTGTGGTGCTGACCCTGCTGATTTTCGGCGGCGAAGTTCTGCGCGGATTTTCCATCGCCTTGATGATTGGTGTGGTTATTGGAACATATTCGTCTATTTTCGTCGCCAGTCCATCAGTGCTTGCTTTGGGTTTGCAGCGCGAGCATATGCTCGAAGTCGAAAAGAAAGAAGACGACATGAAGGCGGTCGTCTAAGGCGCTTATGCGTTGCCCATTTTGCCAATCTGAAAATACCCGCGTGGTTGATTCGCGTGAAAGCGATGAGGGCGAAACCGTACGTCGTCGCCGCGCCTGTCAAGATTGTGATGAGCGATACACAACCTATGAGCGTATCGAGCTGCATATGCCTCAAGTGGTGAAAAGCAATGGTGCACGCGAACGCTTCGACGAATCTAAGTTGCGCGATGGCTTTTCAATCGCCTTGCAAAAGCGCCCGATCAATTCAGAGCAAGTCGAAAACGTTATCCAGCGCTTATTGAGACGCTTTTCGTTCTCCGGAAATGACGAACTCCATAGCGTAGAGATTGGAGAAGCCGTGATGACCGAATTACGTGATTTAGATGAAGTGGCTTACGTGCGGTTCGCATCGGTGTATCGAAAGTTTCAAGATTTAGATGAATTTAATGATTTGGTGCAGCGATTGCGTGAAGTCTTGCCGGTAGATCGAACATCGGATGAAAAGGCGAGTTTGTCTTTGATCGCCGATGCCAAGCCAAAACAAAAGCAAAAGAAATCGTCCTAAGCGCGCGCTGCGCACAATGAAATCTGATCAATTCTACATGGCTCAAGCACTGCGATTAGCCGCGCTGGGACGTTATTCCACCCAACCTAATCCTAGGGTCGGCTGCGTGATCGTCAAGCACGATAAGGTGATTGGTCAGGGCTTTCATCAACAATCAGGTAAGCCCCATGCTGAGTTGTATGCGCTTGAGCAGGCGGGCGCTGATGCCAAAGATGCTGATGTTTATGTGAGCTTGGAGCCTTGTAATCATCAAGGCAAAACACCGCCCTGTGCCAATGCTCTGGTCAAGGCCGGCGTAAAACGCGTGGTGGTGGCGATGGAAGACCCCAACCCCAAAGTGGCAGGCGCAGGCTTGGCATTTTTAAAGGCGCGTGGCATTGAAACAAAGCTTGGTATCTGCGAAGCGGATGCTCAAAGATTGAATCGCGGTTTTGCCAAGCGTATGTTGACGGGGCGCCCGTTTGTCAGTTTAAAGCTCGCGACCAGTTTAGATGGCAGAATTGCGATGTCTAGCGGCGAGAGCGCGTGGATCACCTCATCTGCTGCGCGTAAAGATGTTCATCGACTGCGCTTAGCGCATTGTGCGGTTATCACCGGGATCAATACCGTCGAGATGGATAATCCCCGCCTGACGTCTCGATTGGATGAGGCTGATTTGGCTGCAGAATATTTTGTCACGGGGCGTCAGCCTATTCGTGTGATAGTAGACCGCAAGGCGCGCTTAGACCCAAAGGCTAATGTGTGCGAGCAAGACGCTGAGACATGGCAATTCGTAGACCAAGATCAAGTCTTAGAAAAAACCAAAGCGATGACACGCGTAGTTGGATTGCCTGTAGTGGACGAGAAGCTAGATTTAAACGCCTTACTAGATTATCTCGGCGCGCAAAAACTAAATAATGTGATGGTCGAAACAGGGGGTAAATTGGCGGCAAGTTTTGTGCGGGCTGGCTTAGTCGACGAACTCATCGTTTATCAATCGCCAGACATCATGGGCGCCAGCGCTCAGGCAATGCTCGATTTGCCAGAGCTACTCAAGATGTGCGAGAAAATCGAATATGCCTACCAAGATGTGCGTAAAATTGATCGCGATTTAAAACTTGTCTTGCGCCCCGTCGCGGCTCACTAATCCTTATGTTTACCGGTATTATCCAAGGCCTCGGCCAATTGCTTTCAAATCAACTTGAAGCCGATGGTAGCAAGTTGTTAATTGATATCAGCGCGCTTAAACAAGAAAGCCTTATAGGTGATAGCATTGCGGTTAACGGCACATGTCTGACGCTCGTTACGCTAGATCAAGGCCGTGGCGCTTTTGATGTGTCTGCAGAATCACTCTCCAAAACGTGTATTGCAGAATGGCAAGTCGGGGATTGGCTCAATTTAGAGCAAGCCTTGACTTTAAGCACGCCCTTGGGCGGACATCTCGTGACGGGCCACGTCGATGGCCTTGGCCAATTGAACGCCAAGGAGGTTGACGGCGATGCAGTGGTCATGACGTTTCGAGTGCCTGCCCCTCTGGGCAGATACATCGCGCAAAAAGGCTCCGTTTGTGTTGACGGTGTCAGTTTAACCAGCAATGCAATACTTGAAGATACCTCAAATGGCACCACTTTTTCGGTGAGCCTAGTGCCACATACCCTGCGCATGAGTTCGCTGAAGCAATTGTCAGTTGGCGACTCAGTGCATATCGAGATAGACCTTATCGCACGCTATTTGGATAGAATGCAGCGTTACGATGCCGGTTCAAACTTTAAAAATTCATAGAAACGTTTAATGTCAGAGTTAAAGATAGACAATATTGAAGATGTTTTGGCCGACTATCGACAGGGCAAAATGGTCATTATGGTGGATGACGAGGACCGTGAAAATGAAGGTGATTTGCTGATTGCGGCGGATTGCATTACAGACGATCACGTCAACTTTATGGCGATGCACGGACGGGGCTTAATTTGTTTGACGATAACAGAAGAACGCAGCCAGCAGCTTGGCTTACCGCTAATGGTCAGTACCAATAACGCACGTTTTTCAACGGCCTTTACCGTGTCAATCGAAGCCGCTGAAGGCGTCACGACGGGTATCTCTGCTGCGGATCGAGCCACCACCATACGCGCTGCGGTCAAGCTCAATGCCAGTGCAGAAGATATCGCGACACCCGGGCATATTTTTCCAATCGTTGCACGCCCGGGCGGCGTCATGACGCGCGCGGGGCATACCGAAACAGGGGTCGATATGGCGCGATTGGCAGGCTATGTTCCCGCGAGCGTCATTTGTGAGATATTGAAACCCGATGGCAGCATGGCGCGGATGGGTGATTTGATTCCTTTCGCCAAGGAACATGCGCTTAAAATCGGCACGATTGCCGATTTGATTCAGTATCGTATGAAATTCGATCCGACGGTGGTGCGGGTGAGTGATAACAAACTCGATACTCAACATGGCGAATTTAACGCCACGGTATATGAGGATGAAGTCGAAGGCGATATTCATATGGCCTTGTCTTACGGTGACCCAAAATCAAATAAATCCAGTGTGGTGCGCGTGCATGTCCATCGTGGCTTATTTGATATGGTTGCGCCGTCTCACGGCGAGCTTACGTGGACGATCAATGAATCTTTAAAGGCCATTGCCAGGGCGGGACAAGGGGTGTTGGTACTGCTGGCTTACAATGAACGAAAAGCCGAATTGGTCAGTCGAGTCGAACGATTGGCGAAGGGCGAGAGTGACAGTGACAGTGACAGTCTAAATGCAGATCAACCGCAACCCCATGAACCGGCTGAGAATACCTTGCGCATGTTAGGGGCGGGCGGGCAGATTTTGGCTGATCAAGGCGTGTCAAAATTGGTTGCCTTGGGTCGAGAGAAAAAAGCTTTCGGGATTTCGGGCTTTGGTTTAGAAATTGAGCAATATCTGCAGGACATGGATGATTTTATGGCCTGGATAGGGCGCCAAGCCTAAGTTAGTATACTCATGAATTACTTAATGTCTGTCGATTAAGTCCATGATAATATTGGCATAGAGTTTTAGGAATTACGATGCGCTGCGGCGTATTCCATATTAAATTTGAGTACTGGCATGAAAACAATTACAGGCTCGCTGGTCGCGGGTGATTATAAATTCGGCATTATCGCTGGGCGTTTCAATGAGTTCATCACGGAATCTTTACTTAAAGGTGCTGAAAATGCGCTCCTTAGACAGGGCATCTCCGCCGATAATATTGATTGCGTTTGGGTGCCCGGCGCGTTTGAAATGCCGACGGCAGCCAAGGTGATGCTTGAAACGGGTCGATACGACGCGATTATCGCACTCGGCGCTGTGATACGCGGTGCGACGCCGCATTTCGATATTGTTGCGGGAGAGTGCGCCAGCGGCATTTCTCGCCTTGCAACCGAATACAGCTTGCCGGTGATATTTGGCGTACTGACAGTCGATACCATTGAACAAGCCATCGAGCGTGCCGGCACTAAAGCGGGCAATAAGGGTGCGGACGCGGCGCTGGCCGCGCTGGAAATGATCAATTTGATCGGCGAAATTTAAGCGCCTAAGCTTTCCGACGCGCATTCATTTTAATGGCCACCAGCGGAAGACATCTCGCCCGTCGCACTGCAGTGCAGGCGCTGTATCAGTGGGATATGACGGGGCAAGCAGCCAGTAGTATTCGGGCAAGTTTTATCGATGATGATCGCTTAAAAGGTCGTTATCTGGATTATTTTGAGAAACTCATCAAGGCGATACCCAAGCACCAATTATTGATTGACGATGCCATCGAGGCACAGTCTGATCGGCCGGTTTCAAAAATAGATCCTTTAGAAAAAGCCGTTTTGCGCGTTGGCGTTTATGAATTGTTGTTCGAGTTAGATGTGCCCCCCAATGTAGTGGTGAATGAGGCGATAGAAATTTCGAAGTTATTTTGCTCTGATCATGGCTACAAATTTGTCAATGGTGTTCTGGATAAAGTGCTCAAGGCGAAAAATAATCAGGTTTAACGGCTGGGTGCATTGTCTAGCGTACCTAAATGTAAGTCGCTTTATCGATCATGAAAACTATTCCCTTCGCGCTACTTAAATCTCCTAGTGTCTTGATTGCCACGGGTTTTGGCAGTGGCCTCAGTCCGTACGCGCCAGGCACGGTAGGCTCTTTGGTATCGTTACTGTTGTTTGTGTTTTTACACGATACCGGATTGCCGTTGCTTTGGGTCTGTGGATTAGGTTTTCTCGCGGGTGTTTGGATTTGTCAGTCGGCCAGCGTCAAATTAGGCGTGCATGATCATGGGGGTATTGTATGGGATGAGTTTGTTGGAATGTGGATCACTATGTTATGGATACCGTTTACACTGACCAATCTTGCGCTCGCTTTTATACTTTTTAGGTTATTTGATATTTTTAAGCCGTGGCCAATCTCCTTTTTAGATCGTCGCGTATCAGGCGGACTGGGAATAATGATTGACGATGTCGTGGCTGCTGTATTTGCCAATATTGTTTTGCAGGGATGCCTCGCCTTGATGAAATAAAGTTTCTATTTCAAGATATTTTTAGGCAATTTTGGAGTTTTATAATCGAAAAGTGCCCTTATATCTTCATCTATAAAATATGAGCGACGTCACTAAATTTTCACACGATCAACGAAAAAAGGCAGTGATTTAAGTCCAAAACGGCGCAGTACTCAGAACAAGTAGTCCGAGCGCGACGATTATCGCCGCGCTAATCTTGACAGGCTGTTGTTTGAATCGATCTATCATGTTTTCTTGTAGGTTCGATGAGTTTTGTTCTCGATACGCTTGCCTAGCAAGCGTATACCGTTCGATCTGATATTGTTCAATCAATGACTGCGCCTCAATAAACTGTACAGAATCATTTACCCAGATCGCCGGCTCACCAATGCCCAGCAGTCCAGCACTGGTTTCATGTGTGTCAATTTCATGTTCGCGCATGAGTGCTCGAATTTCCTCGGCCTCATCTTCCGGTACATAACGAAGTGGAAAAAGTTTGTAGGCCATCGGTTACGGTTAAGTACGTCGAGTGTAAGTTTGCACACTTAGGCGTGGATCTTCTTCTAAAGCTGTCGGCGGGGTTGCTATCCACTCACTCGCGTCGATGGGTGGAAATAATATTGCATTTTCAGGGTCAATCTCATTGGGGACTAGGGTGATATCTAGATGGTTGCAGAACTCCAGCGCCGCCTCGTAAATAACGCCACCCCCGATAAACCAAATAGGCATTGTTGAATTTTCGCAAGCCTCCAAGGCGTCTTGGATGCTGTGATAGTGTTCAACGTCTTTAAGCTCGGATCGGCTAATCACGATATTCCGGCGTTCGGGCAAGGCTTTACTGCCGATAGACTCCCAAGTTTTGCGCCCCATAATGACAATACTGCCCAGCGTGACGCGTTTAAAGCGTTTGAAGTCCTCAGGATAGTGCCAAGGAATTTTATTCTTCACGCCAATCACGCGGTCTTTTGTCATGGCCACAATGGCAGCAATTTTACGCACGTTTGAACCCTTTAGACAGCGACTTTAAAACCGAGTTTAGGGTAGGGCTCGTAGCCTGCTAAGGGAAAATATGCCATGATTTCCTCAGTTTCAAGTTCTAGTAATGCTTCAATATCTGCCAATGATTGTATTCGGGTGTCTATGCTTAAAGTGGGCAAGGCGCGCGGCGTGCGCAGTAATTGCTTTTTAAGTTTAGGAATATGATCGTAGTCAGTCATTGTTCCATCGGGTTTTCCGGTGTATATATGCGCGTCGATCAGCGTATGTCCGAATTGTCCGACGGCCATTCCGGTGAAACGCGCGATTAAATGCAGTAAAAAAGCATAACCCGCGATGTTATAGGGCACGCCCAGCGCAACATCGGCGCTGCGTTGGGTAAGATGCAAGCATAGTCGTGCCTGACCGCTTTCATCGTATTGGGTATTGAGCACCCAAAATGCGTGGCAGGGAGGTAATTGGGAGTTTTGTGCATTGCCGGGCGACCAAGCAGAGACCACTAAACGACGACTCATTGGATTTCGCTTGACTTCAGCAATGACCCAAGCGATTTGATCGTTGAGACTTAGTTCGGCATCGTTTCCATCGGCTGATGTGGTGGGGAAATGACGCCAGAAATTACCGTAGGCGCTGGGTACTTTAGAAGTTTCTGGATCCGCCCATGGATCCCAAAACTTACAGCCATGCTTTTGTAATAATCGGATGTCAGTATTCCCGGACAAAAACCATAAGTTTTCGATCACGATATTTTTCCACGAGATTTCTTTCGTGGTGAGCAAGGGAAAGCCTGCCTTTAGATCGACTTCGTAGTTCACATTGAACCTAGAAATCGTGTCTACGCCAGTGCGATTTGATTTACGTGTACCCGTATTGATAACGCGTTCAACCACGTCGAGGTATTGTTTCATTTATGAAGTCTCATTGGGGCGGTCTGATAGCGCTTGAGTGGCCATCTTGCTGGGTTCCACTTTAAAGTAATGCTCTAAGGCCTCTCGTGCAAATCGGACGGACTTGACGTACCATTTTTCTTTATTAATACAGAGCATAGCATAGGCGATTTTTTTTGTGCCTCTTGCACCGTAACCGATAAACCAATCATAGCTACCTTTGGGGCTTGTGCCACTTAAATGCCCCGATTTTCCGCCGATAATAACGTCACTGTATTTTTTCGAGACGAAAGTGCGGAAGGTTTTTCGTCCGGTACCCTCGGTCATGGTCGCGCGCATTAATTTCTGCATTGCATTGGCAGTTTTATCACTCAGCACACTGATGGTTCGCGGCTTATCAAATGAATACAGCACTTCCTTATCTGAATTGGTTACGCTTTCAACTAGACTGGGCGCGATCAGCTTGCCGCCATTGGCGATGGCAGCCGCCAACACTGCACCGTGTATTGGGCTGAGCGTGCTGCGCCGTGTATATCCAGAACCTGCCTCAGCAGCTTGCCATTGGTCGCTAGGGTCTATCGTAAAATGACCATTATCAAAGTCGAAATCTGCGACAAACTTAGCATTAAAGCCAAATCGCTCGGCGTAAGCGAGTAGCGTTTCACCCCCGAGCTGGTCTGCGCCTAAGCGTCCAAAAATCGGGTTCACAGATTTAGCAAAAGCAGTTTTAAGACTCATCCGGCGCGTCCATTTATTTTCTTTTATATCAAACACTTGGCGCTTGTACAAGGAGGTAGACTTGCCATTAAATGCGTATACCGTCTCGGGATTTGCAATACCTTCTTCGAGCGCCGCTGCCGCAGTAATCATTTTAAATGTTGAAGCGGCGGGATAGGTTGCGCGAAAAGCCAGTGCTGCGCTTTGCTGCTGGTCTCTGCGACTGGTTGACAAGGCCAATACTTTGCCGGTATCGGGCTCAATGGCGACGAAAACACCATAGTCCGGGTTGTAGCGAGCTAGACGGGCGTCTGCCCATTGCTGCAGATTTTGATCAATCGTGTAGTGAATGAATAAATCCTGATTGTTGTATCCAAGGTGTGAGGGGAACTCTCCTGCTTCAATGTAATCGCTTAGGGCATCGCGCAGGAAGGCTTTATTAAGCTTTAGCTCTTTGGATATTTCCGCGGATTCGCGGGTGAAAAGTCGACGAATAAAACCGGTACGCACATCGATCTGATCAGGCTGATAGGTTTGACTTTGAATAAGTACGGCTTGTTCTCCTGGCCGCCATTGATTGGCGATCAAAACAACAGCAAGTGTCAGACATGCGCCCGCAAATATATTGAGTCCTTTGCGCTGGCGCTTTCGACGCAAAATAGCGCTGGGGGTTGCGATGATGAATTCCTTGGATTGATTAAACATGATGATTAAGGAGTAGATCTTTAGCGGCATTAATTTGTGCTGCGAGATAACCAGAACCACCCCGGTCAGGGTGCATCTTTTGCATCAGTTTTTTATGTGCTCTTTTGATTTCGCCAGCTGTTGCGCCGACTTTCAAATTGAGTATTTCGTAGGCCTGATCAACGCTGATGTCTGAGTGGGGGGCAGAGGACGAATGCTGGTTTGCGCCCGGCGCGCCACCGGCGTGTTGAGATAAGATATAGGCATTGACCGCTGCGCGGCTTTGAAAATCTTCTTTGACTTCAATCAACAAGCGATTGAGCTGCGCTTCATTAAGCGTTGACAAGCGGGAATGCTCAAATTCTCCCCGTGTAACCAGAGCGTCTAAGCGTCGTGTGCCGAGGTCATATTCAACGATAAGCCACTGGGTAGTCAGCGTGGTTGGGCCAAATTTTTGACCGGCAAATCGTCCGACGATGCCGATTAAACCCTTGAAAGCGATGAGGCGATGGATAAACGGGATAGCTGCCGAGATCGCCGCAAATATGAGCGGAATTCTGCCCGTCACGACCAATAGCAGTAAGGCGATTGCGATGCCGTACAGCAATGCCGATTTTATCGCGCTATTTCGTCTGGCATCCGGTGCCTTGGCGTACCACGACATCGCCCACATGAGGCCAGCAAGAATGAGAACGCCAAGAAGTAATTTACCCGCCATTTAACATCGCTTGGTGCGAGAATTTATGTTCATGAGCGCTCATGTAAAATGCGTAATACGCGGCGCAAGGGTTCGGCAGCCCCCCACAATAGCTGATCGCCAGCGGTAAAGGCACTTAAGTAATCATTGCCCATTTGCATTTTACGCAATCGCCCAACAGGAACCGTCAAAGACCCGCTCACATAAGCGGGTGTCAATCGCTGCTGAGAGGCTGTGCTTACATTGGGCACAACTTCGGTCCATTCGCTGCCTTCTCGCAGGATATCTTCTATCTCATCAAGCGGTAAATCACGTTTCAATTTTACGGTGAGCGCCTGTGCATGAGAGCGCATTGCGCCGATACGCACGCAAAGGCCGTCAATGGGAATGAGTTGCTCGCCGGAACGACCCAAAATCTTATTGGTTTCCGTCGACGCTTTCCACTCTTCACGGCTAATGCCATTGTCTAAGTCACTGTCTATCCAAGGAATTAAGCTACCGGCCAAGGGGACTGGCCAATTTTCATTCGGATAGTCTTCACTGTTTAAGGTGGCGGTCACCTTTTTGTCGATCTCCAGAATTGATGCGCCGGGGTCTGACATTAAATCCGATACTGAATCGCTTAAAACACCCATCTGGCTGATCAATTCACGCATGGCCTGCGCGCCTGCACCTGACGCCGCTTGGTAGGTCATGGCGCTCATCCATTCAATTTCACCCGCGCGAAATAAGCCACCCATCGCCATCAGCATCAGACTGACCGTACAATTTCCGCCAATGAGTTCGGTGACGCCGCGATCCAAACCTTGGTCAATGATATCTCTGTTAACCGGGTCTAAAATGATTAATGCATCGTCGTTCATTCGTAGCGTGGATGCCGCATCGATCCAATAGCCTTTCCAGCCTGCTCGGCGCAATTGTGGGAAAACTTTTTGGGTGTAATCCCCCCCTTGGCAAGTGACGATAGCATCCATTGAGGCGAGCGTGTCTAGGTCATAAGCATCGACGAGATCGGGGCAAGTGATGCCAACGTCCGGTGCTTTTAGGCCGATTTGCGACGTCGTGAAAAATGTCGCTTCGTCAATAAACGAGAAGTCATTTTCGTTGCGCATCCGTTCGAGTAAAACTGATCCGACCATGCCGCGCCATCCGACGAAGCCAACACGTTTAAATTTCATGGTGTGCGGGGAAATTAGGGTGGTAAATATTAAGGATTGATTATAGACAAATTCTTTATCAGATAGGGTGGCAAAAACATTAAATAGTCAAAATCTGTGGGCCATTTGGGGGGCATTCATAAAGGGTCATTGATGTTGGCTTTGTTTTAAGGTAAAAACGCGTGTCTTGGTCGATTTATCGAATGTTGGGTTAGGCTCACTCAGGCTGCACCACAACATCGATTGCTCGATCGCTCAATAAGCAGTTGTAATATAAATACATGAGGTCGGAATTGGAACTCACTGGCGCGGAAATTGTGGTGCAGAGTTTGGTTGATGAAGGCGTAGAATTCGTCTTTGGTTATCCCGGTGGCGCAACATTGCATATCTATGATGCAATCTATAACCATAATGGGGTTAAGCATATATTGACCCGTCACGAGCAGGGGGCGGCGCATGCTGCGGATGGTTATGCGCGTTCGACGGGCAAAACCGGCGTGGTGTTGGCCACTTCAGGTCCAGGTGCCACCAACCTAGTAACGGGGATTGCGACCGCCCATATGGATTCCATTCCCATGGTGATAGTGACCGGCCAAGTCATGACGAGTCTAATCGGCAATGATGCGTTTCAAGAAGCGGACATAGTGGGGATTACACGGCCGTGCGTGAAGCATAACGTGTTGGTAAATGACGTTAAAGATATTGCAACAGCTATTAAAAAGGCGTTTTATATCGCTGAGACCGGACGCCCCGGTCCAGTGCTGGTCGATATACCCAAGGATTTGACCGCGCAAAAAACGAATTATATTTATCCCAAAGAAGTCTCTCTACGCTCATATCAGCCGATTGTAAAAGGCGATCAACAGCAAGTTCTGCGCGGGCTTAAGCTTTTGCTGGACGCACAGCGGCCAATTATATATGTCGGTGGTGGCGCAGTGCTCTCAAACGCCTATAAAGAAATAACAGAATTCTCTAGATCCATCGGCGCCCCGGTGACCAATACGCTGATGGGCCTAGGTGCCTTTCCAGCGAGTGACCCTCAGTTTATCGGGATGCTCGGCATGCATGGTACCTATGAAGCCAATATGGCAATGCACGAAGCGGATTTGATTTTCGCAGTCGGCGCGCGTTTTGACGATCGAGTAACTGGCGACCTAAAAAAATTCTCTCCCAAGGCAAGTGTTGTTCATATTGATATTGATCCCTCTTCCATCAGCAAAAACGTTAAGACGGAAGTACCGATTATTGGCGACGTGAAAGTCGTGATCGGACAATTCTTGACTGAACTCAAAACAATGCCCAAGCCCGACCCGAAGCGGATTGCGCCGTGGTGGCAGCAAGTGGACGAATGGAGGGGCTTGGACAGTCTATGCTTTGATACCCAATCAGAGATAATCAAACCACAACAGGTCATTAAATCCTTATGTGAAGTGACCCAAGGCCAAGCCTTTGTCACCTCGGATGTGGGTCAACATCAGATGTGGGCGGCGCAATATTATGATTTCGATCAGCCCAGGCGCTGGATTAATTCAGGTGGCTTAGGGACGATGGGCTTCGGTTTGCCCGCTGCGATGGGGGTTCAATTTGGTAATCCGGGTGCGGAAGTTGCCTGCGTGACGGGGGATGGCAGTATTTTAATGTGTATACAAGAACTGGCGACTTGCTTGCAATATGGTTTGCCCGTGAAAGTTATTTGTTTGAATAATCGTTATTTGGGAATGGTTCGACAGTGGCAGGAGTTTTTCTACGAGCGGCGGTATTCTCAAACTTATATGGAGTCAATGCCAGATTTCGTCAAGCTGGCGGAGAGCTTTGGCCATGTTGGCATGCAGATCGATAAGCCAGGTGATGTTCACGGCGCACTTAAAGAAGCCTTTGCGCTCAAGGATCGTTTGGTATTTATGGATATTATTACCGATCAAGGAGAAAATGTGTTTCCGATGATTCCTGCGGGCGCTGGACATGCCGAGATGGTGATGTCGCCAGAGGTGAAGACATGAGGCGGATAATTTCCGTATTGCTGGAAAATGAATCCGGCGCTTTATCTAGAGTCTCCGGTTTGTTTTTTGCCAGAGGGTACAATATTGAAAGCCTAACGGTGGCCGCAACCGAAGACCCAACGTTGTCGCGGATGACAATTGTCTCGTATGGAGACGAAGCAAAAATTGAGCAAATACTTAAACAACTCAATAAGTTAATTGAAGTTGTTAAAGTGGTGGACATTACCGAAGGCGCGCACTTAGAGCGCGAAATAGTGCTGGTTAAAGTAAACGCTGGAACAAACGACGCACGCGAAGAAATGATGCGCCTAATTAAAATTTTTAAGGGTAAAATAGTCGACGTTACCGAAACGACTTATACCCTAGAGATGACGGGTGATTCAGCTAAAATCTCTTCGTTTATGGAGGGCCTCAAGAACACCCAAATATTGGAGACGGTGCGTTCTGGTATTACCGGCATTAGCCGCGGGAAAAAAACTCTGTGAGCGTGATCCAGACAATAGACAAAGTATCCCGTCAACGAACAAACTTATCGAGCAACAACTCACCCTTTCTTTGCTCGTTGACTATTTAAATTTATATTTATTTACCCTTTTACGCTGTAAAATTTGGAGACACAATGAAAGTTTATTACGACAAAGACGCAAATCTTGATGTGCTACAAGGCAAGAAAATTGCGGTTTTAGGTTATGGTTCGCAAGGTCATGCTCATGCAAATAATTTAAAGGACAGCGGCATGGACGTTGTCGTGGGGCTGCGTCAAGGATCAAATTCGATTAAGAAGGCTGAATCAGCAGGTTTAACCGTGACCTCAGTCGGCGAAGCGGTGGCGCAATCAGACATTGTCATGGTTTTATTACCCGACGAAAATCAAGCGAGTATTTACGCTTCAGAGATAAAAGATAATTTAAAGCAAGGTGCAGGCCTTGCCTTTGCGCATGGTTTAAATATCCATTTTGACTACATCCAACCACGCGAAGATATCGATGTCTTCATGATCGCCCCCAAAGGCCCTGGGCATTTGGTTCGTTCAACCTACCAAGCGGGCGGCGGCGTGCCGTGTTTAGTTGCGGTGGCGCAAGATAGCTCGGGAACAGCCTTAGAACTTGCCATTGCCTATGCCTCTGCAGTCGGTGGCGGACGTGCTGGCATCATCGAGACGACCTTTAAAGATGAAACTGAAACCGATTTATTTGGTGAGCAAGCCGTGCTTTGCGGAGGCACCACGGCGCTGGTTCAAGCAGGGTTTGAAACCTTGGTCGAGGCGGGTTATCCCGAGGAGATGGCATACTTTGAGTGTTTGCACGAACTTAAATTAATTGTCGATTTAATGTATGAGGGGGGTATCGCGAATATGCGTTACTCAATTTCAAATACCGCAGAATTTGGCGACTTAACGCGTGGCCCGCGCGTGGTAAATGAACAAACGAAGGCCGAAATGAAAAAGATTCTCCACGAAATTCAGTCGGGTAAATTTGTCAAAGAATTTATGGAAGACAATGCGCAGGGTGGGAAGGTCTTTCCAGAATTGCGCGCTAAAGCAGCGGATCATCAAATCGAAAAGGTGGGTGCCAAATTACGCGGGATGATGCCTTGGATTGAAGCAGGAAAAATTGTTGATAAAGCCAAGAATTAAGGTATGACTGGCTATATACAAAGGGTGGTGCAAACCGCCCTTTTTTTGTGGAGCGCTGATCGATGAATAAATCTAAACACTATCCAATCATTGCAAGAGAGGGGTGGGAGCGATTAGCAATCGCTTTGTTAGTCAGCCTCATTGCAAGTTTTACCATCGGCGCATGGTCAATAATATTTTGGCTCGCCTTCGCTTTTATGCTGCAGTTTTTTCGCGATCCCCCTAGACAGATCATGGCTGCAGACGGCGAGATTGTCGCCCCGGCAAGCGGCAAAATAATCAAAATTGAGCAGGTTGATGATCCCTACCTAGATCGCCCAAGCTTAAAGATCAGTATTTTTATGAATGTGTTTTCAGTGCATTCAAATCTGGTGCCCATCAGTGGCAAGATTAAAACGCAGTGGTATTCCCCAGGAAAATTTTTAAATGCTGCGGTCGATAAGGCCTCGAGTGAAAATGAGCGGAATGCCTTGTGGGTACAAACGCCCGACAAACAAGACGTGGTATTTGTTCAAGTGGCCGGACTGATCGCGCGCCGTATATTATGCTATGTCAATGAAGGTGAAGAGGTTGAGGTGGGTGATCGATATGGGTTTATTCGCTTTGGCTCGCGTGTGGATCTATATCTACCCAGCGATGCCCAAGTGAACGTAACGTTAGGTCAGTGGGTTAATTCTGGCAATGATAAGATTGCAAGCTTGTCCTCTTGAAATTATATTCGGCTGAAAAAAAATGAGTCAATCCACCCCACGTAAAGGCATATATATACTGCCAAGTTTATTTACAACGGCAGGCCTTTTTTTTGGTTTTTACGCGATTATTTACGCGTCGCGCGGCGCCTTTGATAAAGCCGCCGTCGGTATTTTAATTGCGATGATTATGGATGGATTAGACGGGCGTGTTGCTCGGCTGACGCACACTGCTTCAGATTTTGGCAAGCAATATGATTCATTGGTCGATTTAGTCGCCTTTGGGCTGGCGCCAGGTTTGGTGGTGTATTTTTGGTCATTGCAACATTTAGGCAAAACGGGCTGGTTGGTTTCTTTCGTTTACACAGCCGCGACGGCGATAAGGTTGGCTAGATTTAATTCATCAATCGACGACGACAAACATTATTTTACCGGATTGCCGTCGCCCTCTGCTGCGGCCTTCGTCACGTTTTGGGTTTGGAGCATGCATGAGTTTGAGATTCACGGTGCCAGTATATCCGTGATGAGCGCTTTGATTGTGCTACTCGCTGGGTTTTTGATGGTCAGTAATATTAAATATCGCAGTTTTAAAGATTTTGATCCAAGGAGTCGTGTACCTTTTGTAATGCTTTTGGCCGTGGTGTTTGTTTTCGCGTTGATTTCTTTTGACCCGCCCCGAGTCCTGTTCCTAATGGCGGCAGTATTTGCCTTGTCTGGGCCAGTCGCTTGGGTTTTTAGGTACCGAAAAGGGCAGGAACAGTGGGAACACATTATCGACGAGGTTGAAGAACGCGAAACGCTCGAAAAAGAGGATCAATAATGCTTATTTATTCGCGTAAATGTATAAACAAAGACTTATAATATGGATAACAGAAATTGATGCTTTAGATCGGCTAAGATCATTTCCTTATTCTTTTAGGCCAGACAATAGACGCTAAAATATGAAACCAGCTGTCAAAATCGCGATTACGGGTGCTGCCGGTAATATTGCGTATTCTCTGATATTTCATATTGCCTCAGGCAATATGTTGGGCAAAGATCAGCCGATTATTCTTCATCTTGTTGAAATTCCCGGTGCGCTAGATTCGCTAAAAGGCGTTGTGATGGAGCTTGAGGATTGCGCGTTTCCTCTGTTACAGAAGGTTGTAGCGACCAGCGATGTGCATATAGGATTTGAGGACATAGATTACGCAATGCTGGTGGGTGCGAAGCCGCGAAGTAAAGGCATGGAACGCAAAGATTTATTGCTCGGCAATGCGCAAATTTTTAGTGCTCAGGGCAAGGCATTGGATGCCGTTGCTAAATCGATGGTTAAAGTCTTGGTCGTCGGTAATCCCGCGAATACAAATGCCTTAATTACTCAGCACAATGCCCCCAACATCGCAGCCAACCAGTTCACTGCAATGACACGCTTGGATCACCAGCGTACGCTCGCACAACTGTCTGCGAAATTGAAGATAGACCATACTCAAATTACCCAAGTAGCAATTTGGGGGAATCATTCATCGAGCCAGTATCCAGACATATTTCATGCCTTGGCCGATGGTCAATCGGTCATCAATCGAATCGAGCATCAGTGGGTTGAAAATGACCTTATACCTAGCGTACAAGATCGAGGTGCAGCGGTGATAAATGCGCGCGGCTCGTCTAGCGCAGCATCCGCTGCCATTGCCGCAACCCTGCATATTCGTGATTGGTCTTTGGGCGCAAAGCACGGAGATTGGGTCAGTATGAGCGTGAAAGGCCAAGGCGCGTATGACATTGATGATGATTTAATTTTTTCCTATCCCTTGCTCTGTCAAAATGGGGAATATCAGATCGTACAGGATTTACAGATCAATGATTTTTCTATGCAAAGGATTAGATTAAGTGAAAAGGAGCTGATCGAAGAGCGCGATGCGGTACGCCACCTACTCTAATAAGCGGGTATCCCAGCATTATATTTTTCAACGAAAGCACCTAACCTATATGGGTCACTTACAGGAAACGGAAAAACTGTGCGCTAAGGGTTGATCAAAGATTGTAGCGGTCTAAACTCTAGCTCACAAAGCTTGGTGGTAGGTCAACGCTAATTCCCGGTCAAGTTAATATGTTTCCAGCCTAGCGGAGATTAAGTGTTGGAGCAGGGTATCCTTTACAGCCTTGCCCGCTAGCCCGTAAAGCCGTAACTGCTCGCTCAAGACAAACGGTGCCCCATACGCATTAGCCGCAGTTACGAGGTTTAGTCCACTCACTCTGTATCTTTGTCGCTCAAAGCTACGGTCACGAATCTCGCTCAAAGAATTTAAGAATATTGCTCTGGCAAACACGTTGCGCGGCTCACCTTTATACAGCTCAGCATGAACGCAGCGAGGTGGACGGGGCAGAAAATCATTATTTGAATCTATGTGGTGCAATCGGCCTAATACTTTGTTATAACTGCCGATTAAGTTGCTGATTTAATTGAGAGCAATTTTCTTAATTAGTAGATAGCTTTGCATTAATCAGCTAACGAGTAATAATGGTTGAAATTCCCCTGTTTTTTGATAGAAAACTGGCCAATAGCCTGCTATTAGCTGAATTTTCCGCCTCAAACAGAATAATTTTACCTCATTTTTCTTTCGCCACTGATTAATGCAAACCTTTCTAATAAATTTATAATGCACCACGGTTAGATTTAACCGCCACCAAAAGGAAAATCAATATGCCATCTCAATATAATAATAGTTCTCAACGAAAATTTGTCGCGACTTTAGGCTTAGGTCTAATGCTGTCGCTGGGCACCGCAATCAATGTCGCTCAGGCGGCTAGTGACGCCACCGCGGTGTTCGGCTCGAGCAGTGACCCAGGCCATTTTAACCCTGCAATCACAACGGGTTACAACGTACATATCGTTGCTGATTCAATGTTCAATGGACTGGTGGCTTTGAGTGCCGATCTCCAGCCGGTTCCCGATCTAGCCACTTCTTGGTCGGCGAATGAAACCAATACCGCTTACACATTCAAACTGAAACCCGGCGTGCTTTGGCACGATGGCGAAAAGTTCAGCGCCCGGGATGTAAAATTCACCTTCGATAATGTATTGTTTAAATACCACTCGCGCACCAAGGCTGGCTTGGGCAACGTGGTCAAGGAGATTGAAGTAGTTGATGATCTGACCGTGGTCTTCCATCTGACAAAACCTTATGGTCCACTGCTACAGCGTCTTGATGTTACCGAGGCCGCGATATTACCGATGCACATATTCGCTACGGGTGAGCCGAACGACCACCCGGCTAATTTGCAACCGGTGGGTACCGGCCCATTTAAGTTCAAATCTTATAATAAGGGCGAGAGCGTTGTGCTGGTGCGAAATGAAAACTATTTTAAGGAAGGATTACCCAAGCTAGATAAGCTAGTTTTTCGTATCATTCCCGACAAAGCGACTCGCCTGTTGGCATTGGAAAATGGTGAGGTAGACTATCTGAACAGGGTGCCAGCATCCGAGGTAGAACGTCTCAAGAAAAGCGATCAGTTAGCCGTCATTAGTACCTCCACCGGCGCAGGCGGCGGGAACTGTATTGTTACGCAGACATTCAATCTTGATCGACCAGCCTTGGCTGATATTCGCGTTCGACAGGCGATTGCCCATGGGATAGATAGAAACGAAATACTGCAACGGGTAATCTATAATCAAGGCCGAGTAGCCGATGCGCCTATATCCAGCGGCATCCCTTGGGCGCATGCCGAGGGTATTTTGGATCAATATGATTATAGTCCGGAAAAAGCCACTGCCTTACTGGAAGATGCTGGTTTCAAGCCTGATGCTGATGGAGTACGGTTAAAACTTGACGTGGTGCATTTCCCGGCTTTCAGCAAATACGCTGAAGTGATGCGACAACAACTCGCGAAAGTAGGTATCAATCTCGATTCCCGCCCGCTAGATCGTGCCGCGGCTATCGAGACAATCTTCAAAAATCGTACCTTTGATACCAATATTATTTCTTATTGTAACGGTCTCGATCCGGATATCGGCGTACGCCGGATGTACGTTTCCAACAATATTGGTAACATCCCATTTTCAAATGGTGCAGCCTACCGAGATGAGGCTGTAGACAAATTATTCGCCTCTGCCGGAGAGACGGTTGATCCGGCTGTCAGGAAAAAGCTCTACACCGATGTGCAAGCGAAACTGGCGGATGACTTGCCCTACTGGTGGTTGGTAGAGCGTCACTTCATTTCGGCTCACGATAAAGCTTTTACTGGGTTCTCTCCCTGGACCGGCCAATTCGCCGAGCGCGCAGAAAAGCTAAATTAAGCGAGGTTTACTGACTCTCTTTAGTTTTAAGGTGAGAAACGGAACAGATCGTTAGTCTGTTACTGGTTTCTTGACCTTACAGCAGGGGCTATCGTTGCCCCTGCTGATTGTGCTACCCGATGAGAACCATTATCTTTCGAAGATTATTGTTGCTGGTTCCAATGCTAGTTGGACTGGTAACGGTAGCATTCATGCTGGTCCATCTGGCACCGGGTGATCCAATCGTCGCACTGAGCGGCGAATTTGCAACGGCGGACTATAGGCGCCGAATCGAGGCCTTGTACGGCTTGGATCAACCCATTATCGATCAATATTTCACCTATATCGCCAATGTTTTTCGTGGCGAATTGGGTCAATCCTATTATTACAAATCCCCCGTTCTAGATGTTGTGTTGGGGCGTCTGCCAGCGACGCTGATGCTGGTAGTGCCAGCAATCATACTGTCTAGTTTGTTCGGCGTGTGGTTAGGTGTTGTCATGTCGGAGCGGCCAGATTCAGCACGTTCGACGCTGATTACTTCAGTATTGTTAAGCACCAACGCCATTCCAGTATTCTGGTTGGGTCAATTATTGATGTTGAGCCTTGCAATTGGGCTTGACCTTTTCCCAATCCAGGGGTTTCGCAATCTACGATACGAGTACAGCGGATGGCGCCTATGGATAGACGTGGGACACCACCTGGTGTTACCCCTTGCTACTATTACGCTACACCAAATAGCCTTTGTCGCTGTGCTTGCCCGAGCACGTCTGGAAGACGAAATGCGCAAGCCTTATATTCTCACCGCGAAGACCAAGGGTCTGTCGGTGCGGCAGGCACAAATCCGCCATGGTTTGCGTAATTCAATGTTGCCGGTAGTCACCATGATTGGCAATCGTTTCGGTTCTGTACTGGTTGGCGCAACGCTCACTGAAAATGTCTTTGGGTGGCCGGGCCTGGGCAGATTGCTGGTGACGGCTTCGCTCAATCGCGATTTTCCGTTGATTCTCGGGCTGTTTCTTGGCATCAGTTTTGTCACCATAGTTGCCAATTTGCTGACGGATTTGAGCTATATGCTTATCGACCCGAGAACCCGAAAAAAGGGTGCGATACGTGCCTAAGACTTACAACAACAAGCCCAATTTTGTTCGGCTAATGCTGCAAAAGTCTCATCTCACGTGGACATTATTGCTGGGACTAACTCTGCTGGCGCCGGCATTAATCTCACTATTGGCGGCACCCCTCATCTCGCCTGGGGATCCGTTCGCCAGCGTGGGCGAGCCATTTCAACCGCCTTCGTTGGCCTTTCCTCTCGGTACCGACGATCTTGGGCGCAATATGCTCAGCGCCGTGATCCACGGAGCCCAAACTTCTCTGACAGTCGGTTTAAGCGTGGCGGCGATTGCGCTCTCGCTGGGTCTTTTCATTGGACTGATTGCCGGCTTTTCAGGGCTGTTTTTCGACGAAATACTGATGCGTATAACTGAGTTTTTCCAGGTCATCCCACGGTTTTTTCTAGCGGTGCTGGTGGTCAGCATGTTCGGAGGAAACATCTTCCATCTAATCATGGTGCTGGCATTAACATCTTGGTCCGGACTCGCGCGCATTGCGCGCGCTGAAACATTGTCGTTACGAGAACGAGAATTCGTACGTTCTGCCTATGCGCTTGGATGTGGAACAGGTCGAATATTGTTTCGGCATATATTTCCGCATGTATGGCGGCCGTTACTGGCGACCACTGCCTTGGTTGTTAACAGTGCAATACTTGCAGAGGCCGGTCTTAGTTATCTTGGATTGAGTGATCCCGACGTGATGAGTTGGGGTTATTTGATCGGTAACGCACAGAACTTTATGCACCGAGCCTGGTGGCTGTCTGTGCTGCCGGGTGTATCGATTAGTATCACGGTGCTGGGTATTGGCCTGATAGTTGATTCTCTGAGAACAAAGTGAAACTACAAACATTGCGGATGGTTATGGGGCGCTCAACTGACATATCGGGTCAAATAACTATTACTTCCAGTGGCTTACGTCGATGAGCAGCTTGTTAGAAGTGGACCAACTATCCGTCACTTTCGGCCGCGGTTCTGCTGAGATCAATGCGGTGCGAAAAATTTCTTTTACAATCAATAAAGGCGAGACTCTGGCTCTGGTGGGGGAATCAGGCTGTGGGAAATCAGTCAGTGCACTGTCGATCTTGCAACTGCTGCCGTATCCACTGGCGCATCATCCGGGCGGTTCCATTCGCTACAATGGTGAAGAACTGATCGGCAGCACAAACGCTCGAATGCAAGCGCTACGCGGTAATCATATGTCGATGATATTCCAACAGCTGCTATCGTCTCTGAACCCATTACACTCGATCGAAAAACAAATCTCAGAAGTTCTGTATCTGCATAAGCAACTATCGCCAGAGCAGGTACGCGTGCGGGTCAACGAACTACTACACCTGGTTGGCCTTAAACAGGCCACACTGCGTCTCAACGCATTACCTCATGAATTTTCAGGAGGTCAACAGCAACGCATCATGATTGCCATGGCTCTGGCCAATGAACCTGATCTGTTAATTGCTGATGAACCAACCACCGCGCTTGACGTGACGATTCAGGCTCAGGTGCTTAAATTATTAAAAGACCTGCAGAAAAAGTTTGGCATGGCAATCCTATTTATTACCCATGATCTTGGTATTGTACGGACCACCGCTGATCGGGTTTGTGTCATGAAGGAGGGTGAAATTGTTGAACAGGGCTTGGTTTCAGAAATCTTCAACAAACCTACACATGATTATACCCGCCAACTTCTGGCCTCCGAACCAGGGCAGGGCCCTCGACATTCTCCTAAAAAGATCGTCGATATTATGCAAGGGAAAAACATTAAGGTTTGGTATCCAATACATTCAGGTATTTTTCATGGCATCGTTGGCCATACAAAGGCCGTCAACGATATCAGTCTAAGGGTTTGTGAAGGGCGCACCTTGGGCGTCGTCGGTGAGTCCGGTTCCGGGAAATCGACTTTAGGCCGTGCACTACTACGACTCGAGAACAGTAAGGGTGACATCATTTTTAAAGGGGGAAATATACAAGATATTAAGAGCAATGCCTTGCGCCCACTGCGCCGCAAAATGCAAATTGTCTTTCAGGATCCGTTTGCATCGTTAAGCCCGCGCCTATCGGTCAGACAAATAATTGAAGAAGGACTGATTATTCACGGAATTGGCACCCCTAAAATACGCCGTAAACTGGTAGAGGATGTGCTGTTAGAGGTGGGCCTCAGACCAGCCATGCAAACGCGATATCCACATGAGTTTTCTGGAGGCCAGCGGCAGCGCATCGCCATTGCTCGCGCTTTGGTTTTGCGACCCAGTTTTATTGTCCTTGACGAACCGACAAGTTCTCTAGACATGTCTATTCAAGCACAGATTATTGAGCTGTTACAAGGCTTACAAGAGAGACACAATCTGGCTTATTTATTCATCAGTCATGATCTTAAGGTTGTTCGAGCCATTAGCCACGATATCATCGTCGTAAAAGATGGCCAAATTATCGAAGCAGGATCAGCGGCAAAGGTCTTGGGCTCGCCCCAAAGCCCCTATACCAAGGCTCTCATGGCAGCTGCATTTGAGTTAAATTGACCTTCGGCAAAAGCGGAGACTTATAAGGACACGCCCTCAAAGTGATTTTATTTTGCCGGATGACGAACTACATTGGCAGCTTCATTTGATCAAGTTATTGGCCTTTGCTTTCTTGATTTATGATGTACTGTCTAACGATACCTAATCTAGTCTAACTGCGGATACGAAATATCATCTTGCCCAAAAGCTTTCTCCTCGAAAGTTTCATTGCCTATTAACCCAGCACTCAACTAGATGGTCTATCTTTTACATGCATATCAGGAGCATACAAGTTGTAAATTTTGGAGAAATAACATGAATATTCTTGTGTTTTTTGACCTTGGGTGGAAAGCGCTGTCTGTTATTCCTGTGTACAATATGCTGAGTGTAGCTGATACCCAGCTGTATTCACTTTCCTGATAGCCATGATATTTTAAGTCAAAGCCTATGAAACCGCGACTTTCAGTCGAAATCCACGTTTTAAAAGCTAGATTTTTTGTAATACTTATCGTTAAGCTTAAGCGATGAAAGTCAGCGTGATTATCCCCTGCTATAATCGTTCGCATACCCTTGCGCGAGCCTTGGATTCTGTGCTGGCACAATCTTATTTAGCCGACGAGATCATTGTGGTGGATGATGCTTCGACGGATGATACTAGCAACTTACTCCAGGCGTATCCAACCGTCAAAGTCATTAGCTTAGAAAAAAACCGGGGTGTCAGTGCGGCACGTAATCGCGGCATCGCCGCCGCGAGCAATGATTGGATATCGTTGCTCGATTCTGACGATGCTTGGGCGCTGAATAAGTTGGAACAACAAATTCGCGCGCAAGCAGAGTCTCAGGATTTGAAGATATTTCATTGCGACGAGATATGGATACGCAACGGCAAACGAGTGAATCCTATGAAGAAACACGCTAAGCCCGATGGCTGGATCTACCAAGCTTCGCTGGCATTATGCTGTGTATCGCCATCGTCGATATTGTTTCATCGTTCGGTGCTGACAAGCTGCGGAGATTTTGACGAGGAACTTCCAGCCTGTGAAGATTATGATTTATGGCTGAGGTTGTTTAGCCGGTATCCGATTAAACTCATTGACGAGGCGCTGGTCTATAAATACGGAGGTCATGCAGATCAATTGTCGCATCAATATTGGGGAATGGATAGATTTCGCGTGAGGGCGCTTGATAAAATTTTAGCCTCGGGCGTATTGGATGAAGAGCAGACACAAGACACCTTGGCCGTGCTTAAGAAAAAATGCGAAATTTTGGTACAGGGCGCGGTAAAACGTGGGAACACACAGCTCGCCCAAGAATATACGGCCATTGCACAGGGCGCAGACAGGCGCTCCCCACAGCTGTGCCACACCTGACTATTATCACTGCTTTAAAGTCTGAAGCGGTCCCGTTGATTGATCATTACCGCTTGGCTAAGCAGACTGGGCAGCAGGGGTTTCATTTGTATCAGAGTGATACCTTAGATTTAATTGTCTGCGGTATAGGCGCTAGGCGAGTGAAAAAGGCCTTAAATGCATACCATCAATCGGCGGGGGATGATCTGCCAAAGCGGTGGCTAAATATTGGCTCAGCAGGCACATTGGATCTGCCCATAGGATCGCTGGTGTGGGTCAATACCGTTGCAGGGCAAGTGATAGGTTTTCCCGATGACATGCCAAGTGGCCCCTCAATTGACGTGGTGTCCTTGTCTGCGCCGAGCGATCAATATCTAGCTAAGGTATTGTTTGATATGGAGGCGCAGCAGTGTTTGGAAAGCATTACACAATTTTCTCGGGAATATGTGTCCGAGGACTTTTTTTGTGCTAAAGTTATCTCCGATAATCAATACGAAAACAGTGTTTTTCCGTCAATTAATTTTGACAAATCATGGCTGATATCACTGATTCGGCAGAAGATTGATTTATTAGATAAGGAAATTTATAAGTTAATTAAAACATAGGTTTATTTTATAATGTTAAAGAAATATTTTGCATACAAGGCGTTCGTTTCTGTCAGTTTTATAACGGCATTGTTGTGCACGCCTGCCGCACTGGCCGCGGGATTTGATGATCAAGCGACCTTCGATGAGCAATCCTTGTATTTGAATGGACAGGGGCCGCGTAAGAAATCCTTTATCACGGTTTACGATACCGCTTTATATTTAACCGAGAAGGGTAGCGATGCTACCGCAATTGTTTCGGCAGATCATCCCATGGCGGTTCGCCTTAAGGTTAAATCCAAGCTTGCAACGGCCAAGCGGATCAGTGTCGCCTTTGCGGAAGGAATCGATCAGTCTACCGGTGGAGATACGGGTTCGATTCAGACTCAAATCAATTCATTTCTTGCGGTGTTCGACCTAGGAGTCGTAAAAAATGACGCATTTGATTTCGTTTATATGCCCGATGCGGGTACAGCCATTTATAAAAATGGCACCAAACTTACGACGATTGTTGGCCTAGAATTTAAGCAAGCACTGTTTGGCATTTGGCTGTCAGATAATCCGATTGCGGAAAAATTAAAAACCCAGTTACTCGGTCAATAGATATCCCGAGCACTATTAACAACTGAACAAATACGCAATGGCTTCAAACGTCGAGTCACTAAGGCAATCACCGCGTCTGCCTCCGCAATCTATTGAAGCCGAACAATCCCTGCTAGGGGGGTTGCTGCTGGACAGCAGGCGATATGATGAAGTCTCCTCGGAGATAAAAGCGGCTGATTTTTATAATAAAAATCACAGCCGAATTTTCACCGCGATCGAGCAATGCTTGGAAGCAAATCAACCGATAGATGTTGTGACGGTGTCAGAAGTGCTGGAGCGGAATGATGAATTGGAACAAGTCGGTGGCCTGAGCTATATCGGTTCCTTGGCCAACAATACACCGAGCACCGCCAATATTCTTTCTTATAGCCGAATTATTCGTGAGCGCTCCATATTGCGGCGTTTGATCGATGCTTCAACCGATATCGCCAGTTCGGCCTATCATCCTGAAGGACGCAAACCGCGTGAAGTTTTAGACTACGCCGAGCAACTGGTTTTTAGTATTTCAGAGAGTGACGACAAGGCTAGAGATGGCTTTGAGCCAATGAACGCTTTGGTCGCCCGTTCATTAGATCGGATTGAAGAGCTAGATAAAAGCGGCAATGCGATTACCGGTATTTCAACGGGTTTCGCTAAATTGGACGAAAAAACATCCGGCCTACAAAAGGGCGATTTGATCGTGGTGGCGGGTCGGCCATCGATGGGAAAAACATCTTTTTGTATGAATCTCGCGGAGTATGCTGCAATCGAAGAGGAGATGACGGTGGCGGTGTTCTCAATGGAGATGCCGGGCGAGCAGTTATCGACCCGGCTAATTTCTTCTTTGGGGCGGGTCAATTCTACGCGCTTGCGAACCGGCCAACTCAAAGATGACGACTGGCCGCGGATTACCAATGCCGTCAGCTTATTGTCAAAAGCCAAAATTCATGTCAATGATTCGGCGGGCTTATCAGCCATTGAAATCCGTTCCCATGCAAGGCGTTTGGCGCGCGAAGAAGATGGCCTAGACATGGTTATTATTGACTATCTTCAACTGATGCAAGGCAGTGACAATAACAGTGAGAATCGAGCGACCGAAATATCCAATATGACGCGTTCTTTAAAAATGCTCGCTAAAGAACTAGAAGTGCCGGTGATTATTTTATCGCAGCTCAATCGTAGTTTGGAATCTCGGCCTGATAAGCGACCGGTGATGTCAGATTTACGCGAATCGGGTGCGATAGAGCAAGACGCTGACGTGATATTTTTTATCTATCGTGATGAAGTCTACGATGAGGATTCGTCCGATAAAGGCATTGCCGAAATTATTATTGGTAAACAACGAAATGGGCCTATCGGGCGAGTCAAGCTTGCATTTATCGGCGAATTCACTCGCTTTGAGAATCTCGCGCCCGCTGAGTTTGATAGCTTTAATCACTAATCGCTTTAATTACCCGAGGAGCCCTCAGCATCGCTACTGCGCTTGAAAATACATCGTTAAAAACGCGCTCATTCTGGCTGGTCTTTTCGGCGCTCGCGACATTATGCCGAGGTCTCTAAAGGCTAGACCCACCGCGCGTGTCTAAGCAAATTCGTGCCTGGGCTGAATTTAGTCAATCTGCCTTAATTCACAATACTAAACGAGCCCGCGAGCATAGCAGCGCTTCGATAATGGCCGTGGTCAAGGCAAATGCTTATGGTCATGGCTTAGAGTTTGCGGCTCGAACCTTGGCTTCGCATGTCGATGCATTTGCTACTGCGACCCTCGAAGAAGGTCAGACCCTACGAAAAAGCATCAACGATCATCCGATAGTCTGTCTGAGTGGTTTGATGAATTCCAATCAGCTTCCAGATTTGTATTCGAGTGAAATTACGCCAGTCATATTTGATTTGGTGCAGGTCAAATGGTTTGAAGCATCGGCCTTTAATTTCTCCCATGTATGGCTAAAGATTGATACGGGCATGGGGCGCCTTGGCATAGCGCCCGACGATGTGCCCTTGGTAATGTCACGGTTGCTGAGTGCCGATATTGAAGTATCATTGATGACGCATTTTGCCTGTGCTGATGTGCCAAGCGCAGCGCTAAACGAAACACAACACAGGGTCTTTGCCAAGGCGACAGAGGCCTATAATTGTCCGCGCAGTGCTGCGAATTCAGCTGCAATTTTGGGTCTCCCACATGATCACCACGATGTGATCCGGCCGGGCATTATGCTCTATGGGAGCTCGCCCTTAGCGCATAAAAGTGCCGAATCGCTGGGCTTGAATCCGGTGATGCGGCTCTATGCCAAGGTGTTGACTATCCGGGAAATGATGCCAGGGGATAGCGTCGGTTATGGGGCTAGATGGATAGCAGACCAGCCTTCGCGAGTGGCTGTTGTGTCGATAGGCTATGCGGATGGTTATCCGCGCGGGGTGTCTGACCAGGCAATGGTATATATCAATGGTCATCGGCACCCTGTTATCGGGCGGGTATCGATGGATTCATTAACCGTATTGCTTGATCATTCTACTCGCGTTGACGTGGGTGATGTCGTTGAATTATGGGGAGAAAATATATCGATAGATGAAACGGCTGTTTGGGCCAATACAATCGGCTATGAATTAATGTGCAAGCTCTCAAATCGCGTGGAACGCGTCGAAGTTTAGTCCTTTGAAACGTATAACAATGGGCAATTTCGGCGCATGCAGACCCAGACATCGAACTCACTAAACACAAGTCTCTTGGCAAAATCTAAAACAGTCTATATCTGCCAATCCTGCGGTGCGGGGTCGCCAAAATGGGCGGGGCAATGCGGCGAGTGCAGCGAGTGGAATACCTTGGTGGAGAAAATCAAACCAGGAACTTCGGTCACCGCGCGCCACGCGGGGGTTGCGCCTAACTCGAAAGTACAGGTACTTAAAGACATCGATATTGACAGTACTGCCCGATATTCTACGGGTAGTAAAGAATTGGATCGGGTACTCGGTGGCGGGCTGGTCATGGGCTCGGTGGTCTTGCTCGGCGGCGATCCTGGAATTGGGAAATCTACCTTGCTGACGCAATACACGGCATCGCTCAATCAGCGACTCTCGGTCTTGTACACCAGCGGCGAAGAATCAGCCCAGCAAATTGCCTTACGTGCGCAGCGTCTAGGGGGGCGAACAAATGAACTGGCGGTGATGGCTGAAAATAGATTGGAAGCGATATTGAGCGCCGCACAGTCTACTCAGTGTCAGGTATTGGTGGTGGACTCTATCCAAACGATGTACACCGACGCGCTGGAGTCGGCACCAGGAGGCGTCTCACAAATACGCGAATGCGCCGCGCGCTTGGTTCGCTATGCTAAACAAACACAATGCGCGGTCATAATGGTTGGGCATGTGACCAAAGAAGGCGCCTTAGCCGGTCCGCGTGTGCTAGAACACATGGTCGACACAGTTTTATACTTTGAAGGCGATCCCTCGAGTAGTTATCGCTTGATTCGTTCGATCAAAAATCGCTTTGGTGCGATCAATGAGATTGGCGTTTTCGCGATGCTTGAGCAAGGCCTGCTCGACGTGAATAATCCTTCTGCGATGTTCGTGACGCGCTATCAAGCGGACACCCCTGGGAGCGTTGTGTTGGCGACGCAAGAAGGAACACGACCCTTGCTGGTAGAAGTACAAGCCTTGGTCGATCAAAGCGTGCTGGGAAACCCGCGTCGATTGTGTGTCGGTTTAGAGCTAAATCGTCTGGCGATGATATTGGCAATATTGCATCGGCACGGAGGATTGTTTTTGAACGATCAAGACGTATTTGCCAATGTAGTGGGGGGCATAAAGGTGAGTGAAACCGCAGCAGATATTCCACTCGCGCTGGCCATTGTTTCGAGTTTGTTAAATAAGCCGATCAACTGTAAACTTGTCGCCTTCGGGGAACTCGGACTAACAGGAGAAATACGCCCAGTACAAGGTGGGCAAGCTCGCATAGGTGAAGCCCAGAAATTGGGGTTTGATGCGGTGATATTGCCCGAAGCGAACATGCCAAAACCAGCTGATCGTGATAAAATCGCCAGCGAAATTCGACTGCTTCCCATGAAACACATTCAACAGTTGTTGGATTATTTGCAAAGTTAAGTAGAGAATAATTAAATTTTCAGGCCTATTTTGCTTTTTAGTTATGCAAGGGTCTCCTATTGATAAATAAAGAGATTAAAGATGAATAAATAGTCGTGTTTTTGCTTGCGCGGCGTGGTCGCGGTGTTGGTTTTACAGATGGTTGGCTGTGATGGAGACACTGTGAACAGCGATGCGCTTAGCGAGGCAGCGGAGACAGCAAGCAAAGAGATGTCTACAGAGATAAATGAAGTTAAAGCATCTGCAGACGCGCTGGTCGAGGCGGTGTCTGATGAGAAGCCTGCAAATGCGACGGCTGCAATGTCGGATGACAAATCCAAAGACATGGCCGAACATAAGGCGGTTTTAGTTTCGCATGATGATAAGCAGAGCTATGCACTGGGCATGGTGTTTGGCCAGCAAATCGTCGGTAATTTAACGCAAGCGAAGGCTGAAATTGATCACGAACTATTGCTGCGTGCTTTGACCGATACCATTACCCAACAGGAAACATTGATGACTAACGAAGAATTACAGGCTTTTCTCGCGGCCGAGCAGAAAGAAAAAATCGAAAAAGCGCAAAATGCTGCGGCTGATGCGAAGACCGCCGGAACCACATTTTTAGCGCAATATGCTGAGAAAGAAGGGGTCAATAAAACCGATAGCGGTATTTATTATCGTGAATTAAGTGCCGGCGAAGGTGCTCAACCCAGCGCCACCGATACCGTCAAAGTCCACTATAAGGGAAGCTTAAAAGACGGCACCGAATTTGATAGCTCTTACGCGAGGGGGACCCCGGCGGAATTTCCAGTCAATGGCGTGATCAAGGGTTGGCAAGAAATTTTACCGATGATGAAAACTGGCGCAAAATGGGAAGTTGCCATCCCTTCGGAATTGGCGTATGGCGAACGCGGTGCGGGCGCCAGCATTGGTGCCAATGAACCCCTGGTATTTGAAATCGAACTACTAGAAATTAAGTAGGCATTTAAACAGCGCAAAGGCCTGAATAAAGCCTCAGATTGCACTATTTTAGTGCAATCTGAAGTATGCTCTTTTTTTAACCATGAGTCAGTTTTCCAATAGTTAGCCTTTAATAACAATACCATACTGATCATTTCTAAACAGGAATACGGGCGGCTGTGGCAATATTTTTATTGCACTATCAATGCATTCCTTAGCGAGTTCGCACCGAGTTTGGTAAACTCACCCGAAATTATACGAGCGAGTGCTGTCGAAGCACTCAATTCCCTTCCATATCGGAGACCATTAAATGTCCGCAGCAAACGCACTAAAATTAATTAAAGACAGTGGCGCAAAGTTTATCGACTTTCGTTTCACTGACACCCTTGGTAAAGAACAACACGTCTCAGTTCCCGCTAAAACGGTTGATGCGGGTACCTTCAAAGATGGCAAGATGTTTGATGGTTCGTCCATCGCTGGCTGGAAAGGTATCAATGAGTCAGACATGATTTTAATGCCTGACCCTGACACCGCCGTGGTAGACCCCTTTATGCAGGACGTCACGGTTATCTTAAGATGTGACATCGTCGAGCCCTCAAACGGTGAAGGCTATGACCGAGATCCTCGATCCATCGCCAAACGGGCGGAAGACTATATGGCAAGTACGGGCATTGGCGATACCGCTTATTTCGGCCCTGAAAATGAGTTTTTCTTGTTTGATGCCGTCCATTTTGGTTCTGATTTATCCGGCAGCTTTTGCGAGGTCGATTCAACTGAAGCCAGCTGGAATTCAGGTAAAGAATACGAAGACGGTAATACCGGTCACCGTCCGGGTGTTAAGGGCGGTTATTTTCCCGTGCCCCCCGTTGACTCACAACAAGATGTACGATCCGCGATGTGTTTGACAATGGAAGACATGGGCTTGGAAGTGGAAGTCCATCACCACGAAGTTGCAACCGCGGGTCAAGGCGAGATCGGCGTACGGTTTAACACCTTAGTCAAGAAAGCCGATGAAGTTCAGATATACAAATATGCCGTCCACAATGTCGCACACGCGCACGGTTTAACGGCGACTTTTATGCCCAAGCCGGTGGTGGGTGATAACGGAACGGGTATGCACGTGCATATGTCGATTGCTAAAGATGGTAATAACTTATTCCATGGCGATGAATACGGTGATTTAAGTGAAACGGCTTTGCATTATATCGGTGGAATTTTTAAGCACGCTAAAGCATTGAATGCATTCACCAACGCCTCGACCAACAGCTACAAGCGTTTGGTGCCGGGTTTTGAAGCACCTGTTATGCTGGCGTATTCAGCGCGTAATCGTTCAGCGTCGTGCCGAATACCTTACGAAGTTAATCCGCAGGGGCGTCGCATTGAGATTCGTTTTCCTGATTCAACGGCTAATCCTTATCTGTGTTTTGCTGCATTATTGATGGCTGGCTTAGATGGAATTAAGAACAAAATTCATCCGGGTGATGCCTCGGATGATGATTTGTACGACTTAACTGCTGAGGAAGAAGCCAAGATTCCACAAGTGGCAACCAGCCTTGAAGAAGCCTTGGCTGCCTTGGATGCAGATCGTGAATTCTTAACCGCAGGGGGCGTGTTTACGGATGATGCCATAGACGCCTATATTTCGCTTAAAATGGCAGATGTTCAGCGTATGCGCATGACCACTCATCCCATTGAGTTTGAAATGTATTACAGCGTTTAATTCATTTAGCATTATGAATAGAGCCTCGTTTTATCGAGGCTTTATTTTGAATATCGGTGCACCATAATGGTGCATTTACAGGGCTAAATTTTGATGAATGTTTCACGGGAAATTGACAATTTATTAACCACCGCCATCCTATTATTTGACACCAAGGGGCGGTGTGAGTATGCCAATGAAGCGGCGCAAGGTTTGCTGCAAAAAGGCGCGAGCACATTTACATCTAAAACGATTGGAGATATTTTTCCGCTTAACCCAGTGATAAGTGCTCAGTGTGAGCAAGCACTATTACGTCAAGCCAGTGTGGTGCTCAGGGAAATAGAGGTTCATTTGCCGCAATGGCAATCCAGTTTACTGTTGGATCTTGTCGTCACGCCCCGTTCGACTGAATCGAATCGAGGTCTATTGTTAGAGCTGATCGATCGTAAGGACGTTGCTAAGCTCGCACACGATGCTGAAACCGCGGCACGGTTTAGCACTGCCACGCATATTATTCGGGGTCTAAGTCATGAGATAAAGAATCCCTTGGGCGGGATTCGTGGCGCCGCACAACTATTGTCCTTGGAAGCGGATCAAGCAGAATTACGGGAATACGCAGAGGTGATTACCCATGAGGTTGATCGATTGACAGCTTTGCTTGATCGAATGTCCAGTGGCGGCGCTTTGGGAACGCCAACGTCGATTGATGTACATCAACTTATCGTGCAGGTAGTGAATCTGTTGAAAGCCGAGTTTGGTGATTCTGTCATTTTCAATTTCGACTTCGACACCAGCTTGCCGTGGATTAGTGTGGATGCTGAGGCTGTCCAACAAGCCCTCTTAAACCTCTTTAAAAACGCTGCTCAGTGGTCAATTTTTGCGGCACCTGAGAAATCTCAAGATGGCGGGGAAGTGAGGCTGAAAACGCGAACAGCATTTCCTGACCCACGACGAACCTCAATGCCACAGCAAGGCATGCGGATTCAGATTCAGGATAATGGCCCTGGCGTGGAAGCATCAATTATCAATCAATTGTATATGCCGTTGGTGTCGTGCCGGGAAGGTGGAACAGGTTTGGGCTTGTCGATTTCTCAACAGATTGCGCGCCACCATGGTGGCTTTATTGAGTTAGATGAAAGCCAGAATTGTTCGGGCGCGAGTTTTTCTCTATACCTCCCTTACCAAACGGATGCGAGAGCGTAATATGACCTCGAAGAAAAAAAGGATTTGGGTGGTTGACGATGATGTGTCAATCGGCTGGGTTTTAGAAAGAGCATTAAAGCGCAAAGGCTATGAAGTTGCCGTGTTTAGAGGCGTTAAACCCTTATTACTCGCACTCAAAAACCAGCACCCAGATGCGGTGTTATCGGATATTCAAATGCCCGGCGTTGATGGTTTGAAGTTGCTGGAATTGATGCACGAAAACTTCCCCTCGATTCCAGTGATTATTATGACCGCATACTCTGATTTTGAAACCACGATCAAGTCCTATCGCAAAGGGGCGTTTGAATATTTGGCTAAGCCGTTTGATCTCACGCAAGTTCAAGCAGTTGTTGAGCGTGCGATAGGGCAAAGTGCGACCATTCGAGAGGCCAATCCGGCGAGGCAAGATGCCAAACTTATGCAAATCAGCGCACGCGCACATTGGGAACGAGAACTATCCCAACATGTCGATTCGCTACTGAACGTGGGTCAGCAAGACATTGGCAAAATATTAACGCCTCAAATAGAACGCATTTTAATTACCTCCGCCTTAAATCAGTATGAGGGTCACAAACAAAATGCCGCTAAAGCATTGGGTTGGGGACGAAATACCCTCACTCGGAAAATGCAAGAATTGGGGATGTAAACTAGAATTTCGATAATCACAGAGGTAATGAACGGACGCGAGCAAGGCCCGATGGCTTTTATTTTTCTCTGTAATTTAAATAGAAATTAAGCGACCGCTTTTACGATCAGCCAGTCAATGAACTTGGATTAACCTGTACTCTCTCTGCACTAATTCGGTATAAAAGACAGTGACATGAGCTTGCTGCTCCATAGGCAAAAGAACTGTTTTTCAGGCGAGACTATTTTTAACTTTTAGGGTTGCTTGGAAGGTTTAAGCTAAGATTTGATTGCGATGATTTGTGATTAAACCATTTCTACTCAAGGCTTAGCGTGCGTGTTGGGAATACCAAGTCTAAATTGAACCATAAACTTAAATTGCTCACACAAGCAAGTCGATTTTTCGATTAGACGGAATTCGGCTACTCTATAGTATAGTCTTTCGCGTTTTTGTTCCGATTTGTATTGCTCGTTACGAAGGAGTGCGCTAATATTTTGAGTAACTATTGTATGAACGAGATACTTTTATAGATATTCGTTAAAAATATCGGATTTAGTGATTGCTGAACTCGCACCTCCAAAAGAGAATTTTTTAGTCGTGTAATGTATTTCTCAAGCAGGAAATATAAGAGGACAGATACCCCCAAAAACCGCCACTAAAATTGATTTTCAACATTCGTAAAAGTCCTTGTTTACCCAGCTTAATTTAGCCTAAATAGAGGTTATGTAAAAATGATAGCGTACAACAACAATAAATCTAATCAAGTAACGCATAAGGATCGCTCGCTTGTTTGGCGAAGAAAGGACTCAAACAAAACGATAAGGGGTAAGGCTAATAAGGAAATAAGCGCACAAATCTATACCTTCGTTTTAGCAATGCTTGTATTTGTCGTTGGATTTACGCACACAGGCCTATCCGAAGCTAAAGTTTCATCAAATTCGTTTTCTTCTGCGACACCAACAAATCAGTTTCAAGCCGTTGAGCAGGCAGCAATTGCAAGTTCAAGGGGGAAAGCAATTGCAAACGTGACCCAAAAAGGCGCGGCAAACGCAGTACTCAGGGAGAATTTAAATACTATTAAGTTCGTGAAAAATAATGGCCAATGGCCAGAGGATATTTTGTACGTGGGTAAATCCTCGACTGGGTCGGTGTCCATTTTCCGCGACAAGCTTGCTTTTAGTACCCCCCAATATCTACATAACGATGAAGCCAGTCTTGGGCAGCAAGATGAGAAAGTAGGTTATCACGAGTGGGAATTACACTTTGACGGCTCAAACGGAATCTCAGCTGTTGAAAAAGGTGAAGCGTTCGAAACCCAATACAACTATTTTACGGGTTCAGCAGATAATCATGTAAGCAAGGTGCCCGCTGTAAAAGAGATTACTTTGCGTGAGGTTTACGAAGGCATAGATTTGCGACTTTACAGCAGAGAAAACGGTAAATTGGAGTTTGACTGGATAGTCGGCCCTGGAATAGATCACGCAAACATTCAGCTTAGCGCAAATGGAATGGACAACCTTGATGTGCTCGCTAGCGGAGATTTATTGGTAGGGCTACGCCATACAGATGTTACGATGAGTTTGCCAGAGACTTATCAATTAACGGATCAAGGTAAACAATTGCTTACCGCAAAATTTAATGTGAGCAATGGCGCGATAAGCTATGGGATTGACGAGGAAATAAACCCAGATTACCCGCTAATTATCGATCCAGATGTAGACTGGGGAACCTATATGGATTCAGGTGATGCACCAGGCACGGGTACGTTTGATCAATATCTTTATGCGGTAGATGTGACCACTGAATTCGTAGCCTATGTCGCGGGAGCGGTAGATGAACAGATTGCGATGGGAGTCGGAAATGCCTATATGGACACTCTGGTAGCGCCGTACGATACCACCTTGGGAAATAACACCGATGGTATTTTATATGCCTTGAGTGCCGACGGCACAACGGTACTCTATGCCAGTCATTTTGGTGGTACGCAGGATGACATTATTTATGATATCTCGGTTTCGCCTGACCTCTCCACGGTTTGGATTGGCGGATATACTGAAAGCAATGAAGGTGGTGAGGAGTTTCCGACGACTGCTGACGCTTTTGACGGGGCGATGAATGGCGCTGGAGACGGTTTTGTTGCTCAGTTTAACGATACCCTAAGCGCCTTAACCTACTCAAGTTATATTGGCTCCGCCAATGACGGTAACGACCCAAATGGAACCACGCCCGTCCCATCTGAAGTGGTGTTTGAAGTGGTTGCGACCAGTGCTGATACGGTCGTGATCGGCGCGATTGTCGGACAGGCCTTACCCGGTACATATATTTCGGGTGATGCCGCTGACGCCAGTCATGCTGGCGGAGATGAAACTTGGATCGGACAGTTGACGGTCGATGGCGTTGCTGGCGGCGATCTGGTTTACGGAACCTATATAGGCAGTAATGGTGGAGATTATTTTAGCGCCATTGAAATACTTCCTGATGGTCGGATAGCATTTACCGGTACGACGGATGTTGCAAATGGAAGTAAGGGCACGTTCACCGCAGAGGTAAATGACATTGGTTATCGAACGGGGACTACCTGTACTGGAAGAAATCCATTTGTGGGCGTTATTGATTTAGCCGATGGCCAGTTAGATCATTTGAGTTTGATTTGTACCAATGGCGACACCGATGGCATCGGCATCGATGACGGTGGCGATTTCTTGTATGTGGGTGGCTCGACAAATGCCACGGACATGAATATCGATACTTCAACCGGTTTTGCGCCCCTTCAAGGCACTAAAGGCACGGGTTTAGACGGATATTTAGCCAAGTTACCTATTGACGGTACAGCCAGCGCAGCATCGACTGGCGACCCAGCGGACGATTGGCAGCCTACCTATTATGGCGGTGATGGTGACGATATTATTAATACTGTAAACATACCCTTTTCCAAAGGTGCGTTTTTATTTGGAACCACAACATCGACCGATTTACCTACACTTAATACCGATGCGGGGACGTTCTATGCGGATGCTATCCATGCTCCTGCAAGCGCTAATGCGCTTGATAGTATTGATTTTTTCTTCGCGGTTATAGAGTTTGATTTGGAAATATTAGAGTATGCAACTTATGCAGGCGGCGACCGTGCTGACTATCTAGGTCAAACGGGCCAATCGCGTGGCTCTAATCACGTATTTGTAACGGATGATACTAAAGCGCTATGGGTAGCCACCACGGGTCATAGTAGTACTGCCTCGGTAACCCCAGACATAATAGGTAGACCCGGGTCGATACCTGTAGATACCCCTCCCACCTTTGACCAAATTAAAAGTGCCACGCCCACGACCGGCAATGACTACCATATCATTTTTAGAATAAACCCACTTGACCTCGAAGAAATAGATTTTGGTGATGCACCAGACACCTATAGTACAGACCTAACAATTGGTAATAGTACTTCGGGGTTAGATGGCTCAGGGCCGTTTCACAGAATACCATTCGATATACTTCAGGCCGTCTATCTCGCGGATGTATTTATAGGCGCAACACCACCTGATCGCGACCTAAATCCAGGAACCCCACCGTTTGATGGAACGCAAGATGATACTGATAACGATTTTTCCACCGAAGTTCCTCCTGTATTTACTGGTGGCGACGATGAAGATATTACTGGAGGGGACTTCCCAACCTATAATCCGGCGGGCGGCCAATCGTGTACAGGCGATGCTGGTACCTATGTAACATTAGTAAATGAGTACTGTGTGGTGATTAGCGCAACCAACACCAGTGAGCGCGTTGCGCAGTTAGTAGGTTGGATCGATTTTAATAAAGACGGCGATTTTGACAGTAGTGAGCGATCCGTGCCTGTCAGTGACGCTGCGGTAGATGATGGAACTTTCACGACAGCCAACGTAGTCAACCCCGTTACCGATCAGGCTACCGTTCTAGTGTTTCAGCTCGATGCCAGCGGACAAGCTGGTATGGCATTGAATTCCAGTACATTTGCTCGCTTCAGGGTCACCGCGGATAACGATCCTGCGAGTAACTTTTTTACCGTCACAGGCCCTGCGCCTACAAGCGGTGTGGCTGATGGAGAGATAGAAGATTTAGAAGTGTTCTTACCTTCAGATATAACCGTTGATAAACAATTCGTTTCGGCTGTTGCTCAAGGAAATGGTGAATACTTAGTGACCTATACGGTCACCGTAGGCAATGGCATTACCGGTGGCACCACTGAACAAAATGCGGGCTTTGGTACGGGGTTTTATGGCTTAACGGATACCTTAACGCCCGACTCAGATGTAACGATTGTAGTTAACCCTAGTGCTGTACGCGAGGGTGCACCCACCTCTACATCTACTTCAATTGAAACAATTGATGGCGGTTTCTCTTTAGGCGCTCCGACTATCATACAAGAATTCGATGGCATCATTGAACCCGGCTTAGTGGATGTATACACTGTAACGGCAACGGTCAGTATTGATCTGACCGATGGCCAACCACCAGGGGACGATCTCTATACGGCTTGTAGCAACGCAACAGGTAATAGTGGAGAAGGTTTATTCAACAGCGCTACAATGACTGATGTTGATGGACCTGTAACCAGTACGGCTTGTGGGGATATTCCTGCGGTAAAGATCACTAAGACTTTTGTAGGTGCGGTAGCGAGTATTACGGTACCGGGATCGTATGATGTGACTTACGCGGTAACGGTGAGTAATGAAGGTACGGCGACGGCGTATAGTTTGGCGGATGCGTTATCACCTGATGATGATGTGGTAGTAGGTACGCTGACGGTAAGTCGTTCGGGTGGCACGTCGACGAGTATAGAAGGTGCGGTAGGTGTTGACTTACCCCAACCGATTGCGGGCAATGTTGAGGATGGCCGCGTAGTGGTATCGACAGATATTTATGAAGTGATCGCGACGGTGAGTATAGATTTGTCAGCAGCTCCGCCAGTTGGAGACGGCACGTATGATGCTTGTACGACGCCGACGCCGACAGTGGATAATGGTGTCTATAACTTAGCGACAGTGACGGTTAATGGAGAAGATTTGACGGATGATGCTTGTGGAGATATTCCGAGCATAGAGATCGCGAAGACGCTTGATGGACCGGTGGTTGCGAATGCAGATGGCACGTATACGGTGAGTTACTTATTGACGGTAACGAATAACGGTGGAGCTTCGAGTGCTTATGACTTAGATGATACGCTGACGCCTGATGATGACGTGATATTAGTATCGTCGTTGATAGAAGGTGTAACGAACGCGGAGCCTTTACAGAATTTAGCATTAACGGGTCTTGGCGCACCGGCGACGCCGATAGTTTCGGGCGGTACCATAGCGGCAGGTACCAGCGAGGTCTATCGAGTGACGGCGACGTTGAGTATCGATTTGGTTGCGGGCGCGGGCGATAACGATTACACGGCATGTACGATCACGACGCCGTTATCAGGAGAGGGCTTGTATAACGAGGCGACGATCACGTTACCGGGCGATGTAACGAAGACGGATTATGAGTGTCCTGATATTCCTGCGGTAAAGATCACTAAGACTTTTGTAGGTGCGGTAGCGAGTATTACGGTACCGGGATCGTATGATGTGACTTACGCGGTAACGGTGAGTAATGAAGGTACGGCGACGGCGTATAGTTTGGCGGATGCGTTATCACCTGATGATGATGTGGTAGTAGGTACGCTGACGGTAAGTCGTTCGGGTGGCACGTCGACGAGTATAGAAGGTGCGGTAGGTGTTGACTTACCCCAACCGATTGCGGGCAATGTTGAGGATGGCCGCGTAGTGGTATCGACAGATATTTATGAAGTGATCGCGACGGTGAGTATAGATTTGTCAGCAGCTCCGCCAGTTGGAGACGGCACGTATGATGCTTGTACGACGCCGACGCCGACAGTGGATAATGGTGTCTATAACTTAGCGACAGTGACGGTTAATGGAGAAGATTTGACGGATGATGCTTGTGGAGATATTCCGAGCATAGAGATCGCGAAGACGCTTGATGGACCGGTGGTTGCGAATGCAGATGGCACGTATACGGTGAGTTACTTATTGACGGTAACGAATAACGGTGGAGCTTCGAGTGCTTATGACTTAGATGATACGCTGACGCCTGATGATGACGTGATATTAGTATCGTCGTTGATAGAAGGTGTAACGAACGCGGAGCCTTTACAGAATTTAGCATTAACGGGTCTTGGCGCACCGGCGACGCCGATAGTTTCGGGCGGTACCATAGCGGCAGGTACCAGCGAGGTCTATCGAGTGACGGCGACGTTGAGTATCGATTTGGTTGCGGGCGCGGGCGATAACGATTACACGGCATGTACGATCACGACGCCGTTATCAGGAGAGGGCTTGTATAACGAGGCGACGATCACGTTACCGGGCGATGTAACGAAGACGGATTATGAGTGTCCTGATATTCCTGCGGTAAAGATCACTAAGACTTTTGTAGGTGCGGTAGCGAGTATTACGGTACCGGGATCGTATGATGTGACTTACGCGGTAACGGTGAGTAATGAAGGTACGGCGACGGCGTATAGTTTGGCGGATGCGTTATCACCTGATGATGATGTGGTAGTAGGTACGCTGACGGTAAGTCGTTCGGGTGGCACGTCGACGAGTATAGAAGGTGCGGTAGGTGTTGACTTACCCCAACCGATTGCGGGCAATGTTGAGGATGGCCGCGTAGTGGTATCGACAGATATTTATGAAGTGATCGCGACGGTGAGTATAGATTTGTCAGCAGCTCCGCCAGTTGGAGACGGCACGTATGATGCTTGTACGACGCCGACGCCGACAGTGGATAATGGTGTCTATAACTTAGCGACAGTGACGGTTAATGGAGAAGATTTGACGGATGATGCTTGTGGAGATATTCCGAGCATAGAGATCGCGAAGACGCTTGATGGACCGGTGGTTGCGAATGCAGATGGCACGTATACGGTGAGTTACTTATTGACGGTAACGAATAACGGTGGAGCTTCGAGTGCTTATGACTTAGATGATACGCTGACGCCTGATGATGACGTGATATTAGTATCGTCGTTGATAGAAGGTGTAACGAACGCGGAGCCTTTACAGAATTTAGCATTAACGGGTCTTGGCGCACCGGCGACGCCGATAGTTTCGGGCGGTACCATAGCGGCAGGTACCAGCGAGGTCTATCGAGTGACGGCGACGTTGAGTATCGATTTGGTTGCGGGCGCGGGCGATAACGATTACACGGCATGTACGATCACGACGCCGTTATCAGGAGAGGGCTTGTATAACGAGGCGACGATCACGTTACCGGGCGATGTAACGAAGACGGATTATGAGTGTCCTGATATTCCTGCGGTAAAGATCACTAAGACTTTTGTAGGTGCGGTAGCGAGTATTACGGTACCGGGATCGTATGATGTGACTTACGCGGTAACGG
>CBDBQB010000022.1:0-6123 GCA_965209105.1 Candidatus Poriferihabitaceae bacterium
GCGTCAACCATTCAATCCCGAGCGCTTGGGGGGGTGGCAAATGCGACCATTATTTTTGCTTTACCCGGGTCAACCAATGCCTGTACCTTGGCTTGGGACAAGGTGATCGCATCTCAATTGGATGCCAGAACAAAGCCGTGCAATTTCGTTAATCTGATTAGCCGTATGTAAATGTAAGCGCTTTAAAAGGAAACCTAAGTTGATGCAAGAAACCATTTTAATTTCCCTCGCCAGTATTGGCGTGATCGCGATTGCCAGTCAGTGGTTGGCGTGGTGGGTCAAGTTGCCGGCAATACTGTTTTTATTATTGGCGGGCATCGTCGCGGGCCCGGTCACGGGCTGGTTAAATCCCGAGGCATTGTTTGGCGATTTGCTGTTTCCTTTTGTCTCTTTGTCGGTGGCCATTATTTTATTTGAGGGAGCCTTAACCCTTCGGTTCAATCAAATAAAGGGTCTCGGGGGCGTGGTACAGCGATTGATCACGGTCGGGGTATTGGTGACGTGGACGGTAACAACGCTGATTACCCACTATGTCGTCGATTTTAGTTGGAGCTTGGCTTTATTATTTGGCGCGATCACGGTAGTTACTGGGCCCACCGTGATAGTACCGATGCTGCGCACCATTCGTCCAAATGCGCGGATAGCAAACATACTGCGCTGGGAAGGAATCACGATTGATCCATTGGGGGCTTTATTGGCAGTGCTCGTGTTTGAGTGGATTGTTGCATCGGGGCATGGTTCGAGTGCGTGGGCACACAGCGCGCAAGCATTTGGAAAAGTAATATTGGTCGGTACATTGGCGGGTTGCTTGGCAGGCAGCTTATGTGGTCAAATTTTAAAGCGACATTTATTGCCGGAATATCTCCACAATATGGCGGTATTGGCGGCGGTATTTGCTGTGTTTGTCGGCGCGAACCATCTTTCTGAGGAATCGGGTTTGCTGGCGGTGACGATCATGGGAATGTGGTTGGCGAACATGAAAGGCGTGCACGTGGAGGACATCTTAAATTTCAAGGAGAGCCTGAGCATCTTATTGATCTCTGCCTTGTTTATTATTCTCGCTGCACGATTAGATTTCGCACAATTGCAGCAACTCGGTTGGCCGGCCTTATGGGTATTTCTGGGCATACAGTTTATCGCTCGCCCCTTGAAAGTATGGGTGTCGACAACGGGCTCAGATTTAACATGGCAAGAAAAAGCCATGTTGGGCTGGATCGCGCCACGCGGAATTGTCGCAGCAGCGGTCGCAGCGCTATTCGCCATTCGCTTAACTGACTTAGGCGATCCTCAGGCAGAATTGATTGTGCCATTAACGTTTATAGTGATTATTGGAACGGTGGTACTGCAAAGTGCAACATCTCGCCTGTTCGCAACTTGGCTGGGTGTGGCCGAGCCGGAGCCGACGGGTTTTTTGATCGTCGGCGCCAATCCCTTGGCGCGCGCGGTAGCGGCCGCGCTTAAAGCGCAAAATATTTCTAGTCTATTGGTAGATACGCGTCGCGCCTATACCCGTACCGCCCTCATGGAGGGTTTGAAGGTCTATCGGGGGAATCCAGTTTCCCGTCACGCTGATGAGCATCTTGATTTGGTGGGTGTGGGTCATTTGCTGGCGATCACGGGTCATCAAGAACTCAACACCTTATCGGCACAACGCTATGGGCGCGAGTTTGGCTTGGCGCGAACTTTTTCCATCGCGACCATCGAGCAAGATGAGGATGTTGATGAGTCACGAGAGATTACGCAAAATGTGGGGCAGGTGGCGTTTTCTCAAACATATAAAGTATTGAGTAAGATGTTGAGCGAGGGCGCGCAAATAAAGGCAACGCTTATCACTGACGAATTTACCTGCGAAGATTACTATCAGCAATATTACAAGCGCGCCGTGCAATTATTCGGTGTGCATCCCGATGGTAAAATCAGAGTGGCTGATCTCGACGGGCGTTTAGAGGTCGAAGTGGGGTGGCTGGTCTTGTCGTTGATTGCTGAAGAAGAGATGGCGGCACTCGAAACAGAGGCGCCGCCCAATCATTAGATTCAAGCCAATAAAATACTGGCGATATGACCCAGACCCGATTATTATGCTGCAATCTCAACACATCAAATGAATAATTTTTAACATGAAAAGAACTTCCACTCGTAGTACAAACATTGATGATCGGCGCGGTCGACGAATGCGTAGAAGCTTTACCGGCGGCGGATTGGGGACCATCGTCTTATTGGTGGCAGCACTCATGTTTGGATTTAATCCCTTATCGTTTTTAGGCATAGGGGGTGGCTCAAAAACAGAGCAGGCGGGTCCTTCAACGCCTGCCCAAGATGATGAGAAAAAGGCGTTTGTTTCGCAAGTCTTGGGTGAGACAGAACAGATTTGGAGCCAGTTATTCAGCCAAATTGGTAAGCAGTATCAAGCGCCTAAAATGGTTTTATTTTCAGGGTCTACGCCCTCAGCCTGTGGTTATGCAAAAGCGGCGATGGGGCCTTTTTATTGCCCGGGCGACCATCAAGTTTATATCGATTTTAGTTTTTACAATGAGCTGCAACGCAAGTTCGGCGCGACGGGCGATTTTGCGCAGGCCTATGTGGTTGCGCACGAAGTTGCCCATCACGTTCAAACCTTGCTGGGTCTGTCTGATCGCGTTAATAAAATGAAGGCGCGGGCAGGAAAGACAGAACAAAATCGCCTATCCGTCCGCTTTGAGCTTCAAGCGGATTGTTTGTCTGGTGTTTGGGCGCACAATACGCACAAACGTTTTGGCACCCTAGAGCAGGGCGATATCGAGGAAGCCTTGCGCGGCGCAGCGGCGATTGGTGATGATGCCATTCAACGCAAAACCCAAGGTTTTGTGGTGCCAGATAGTTTTACCCATGGCACGGGACAACAACGCGCCTATTGGTTTATGGAAGGTTTCAAAAGTGGCCAGATGACCTCTTGTGACACTTTCTCTAGTAATATCTAAAGTAATAACACGCCCCCCAGTGCAGGGCGTTTTCGCGGCCAACGCCAGAAAGTATAATCGGTCTTATTAATAACTTACCTCGATGTCTAAGGCGGACATTCTAAAATGGAATGCTAAATACCTCGTGGCGGCACATCTCCAAGATCAATCGCCGGATGAGGAGCTGGTTCGGTTAAGCAAGCAGTTACCGCGAAAAGGACTGGCTTTGGACTTGGCCTGTGGTTTGGGAAAAAACAGCTTATTCCTAGCGCGATGCGGTTTAACAGTTGAAGCGCTAGATGGTTCGATAGTTGGACTTAAACGACTCAACAAAGCAGCCGCTTCGCAAGGGCTTGCGTCGAAAATTACCACGCATCAAACGGATATCGATACGCTAAATTTAGCGGCCTCTCAGTATGATGTAATCCTTGTCGTCCGCTATCTAAATCGCCAGATATTTTCGATGCTTCAAGCCGCGATGAAGCCCGGCGCCAAATTGATTTATAAGACCTATAATAAAAATATTCGATGCCAGCGCCCCAATTTCAAATTGCAATACACCATAGAACTGGACGAATTAACCTCCTTATTTTCAGATTTACAAATCGTTGAGGATAACGCCAGTGATCACGAATCCGTTTTCTCTTTTATGGTTGCTCGAAAGCCGTGATCGCGCCGACTCGCTTGTGGGCTATTGCGTGGCCCGACTCGGAATCCCCAATCTAAAATCGAGATCAACTTGTTTTCTGACAGATTCGATTAATAGGGGGGTTGGGGTTGGTAGCTTTTGTGTTGCTTCACTCAATTCAGTGGCGCTAGAACTGCTGCGTGTCTTGGGTTTTGTTTCCACAGGGGTTTTTATACGTAGGTCAACCGTATCAATACCGTCTTTTTTCTCGGTCATTGTTGGCTTGGGGTCGATATGCGTAATGGATTGCCGAGCAAACGTCTTGCCCAACCAGCCGCTCCAAACCTCTTTTTTGTAGCCTGCTAAAGCGATTAATAAAGCAAGCAAAGCAAACAATGGAAGCCAGCTCAACCACCGGGATTGGGAAGTTTGGATAAATGGCAAAGCTTCTTTGGCGGCGACTTTAACCATTGCCGGATTGACTTCGCGCGTGTTTTGACTATACGCGCCAATCAGTGCGCGATCGCACAGCAGATTAATGAGTCGAGGTGTGCCATCGGTTAATTGATGTACTTTACGGGTCGCGGCTTTACTGAAGATTCGCTGCTGGCAACCGGCGACTTGCAGCCGGTGTGAAATGTATTCATCAGTTTCGTCTGGTGCGAGCGTGCCCAAATGATAACGGCTGGTGATGCGTTGTGCGACTTGACGCATATCATAGCGAGATAAAAGTTCACCGAGCTCTGGTTGGCCGATCAAAATTATCCGTAGTAGTTTTTGTATGTCTGTCTCAAGATTGGTGAGCAGGCGTATTTGTTCAAGTGTTTGCTTGGGAAGGTTTTGCGCTTCGTCGATAATTAAGATGGTATGCCGGCCCGCTGCGTGTGTATCGAGGAGTTTGCGATTGATCAGCTGTGTGAGCTCGTTAATCTTTTGTTTTGCACCAAAGGGCAAATCAAGTTCCTGACACAAGGTTCGGAGTAAACCAATTTCATCAACGCGTGGATTGAGAATAAGCGCGACGTCAATATCGTCAGGAATATTGGCTAAAATGTATCGGCAGGCCATGGTTTTGCCTACCCCTACTTCGCCGGTTAATTGAACGAAGCCATTTTTTTCATTTAAGGCATAGACCAGATGTGCGATGGCTTCTCGGTGGCGATCACTTAGGAATAAGAATCGAGTATCCGGAACGATGCTAAAGGGTTTGCTATTGAGTCCGAAAAATTCCTGATACACTGGATAAGGCGACTGTTTTTATCATTAAGTAATCTTAGCACTATCTGCTCAATGCTAGGAGGGCTCTAGAAAATATGTTCCTGTATCTCCCATTTGCTTTCACTGACCTTTAGTTCAAGGCAGGACGGGCCGCCGTGATTTCGAACTTGCCCAGCCGCGCCGGGATTGGCAATCATGGGCGTATCGCTGTCGTCTATCGTACGAATGTGGGTGTGGCCGTACACGATCAATTGTGCATCAGGGTATTGCGTTCGTAGCGCTCGGTGCATGTTCTTGATGTCTTCATCCCAAACGCGGTGCGCGTGTTCCATGACAAGTTTGCCGCCCGGCAGATTTAACTCGACCGTATCAGGGATTTCATCGAGCTGCTTGTGCGTGTCGGCTGCCCAAGTGCTGGGAATATCATTGTTGCCTTTGACCGCAATGGTCTGTCCGAGCTTGGGTTGTAACGCCGTCAGCGGCTCAGCACCCATAATATCGCCCGCGTGGAGCGCGATATCGCACTGCTCGATAAACGCGACAATTTCGGGACTGATCGTTCCGTGGGTGTCGGATACGATACCCAGCGTGAGGGTCTTATGTTCACTGAAATCAAGCTCCAATTGGTAATTTCCTGTTGTGTTTTTTCTTGGCATGGTTAAATAAGGTTACGTTCTTTTTGATCAAAGGATTATGCGAGTATTTCTTGCTCGCGGTGTTCGATTTTTACTCCTTAGCTGAAATGTGTAAAGCGCTCGTATAGTTACACATATCAAACTGAATGAGTCAATTTAAAGCTCGAGTGTACCGTGCCAATGGGGAGGGGGCTATCTGCCAAAATTAATAGGCAGGCTGAAAAATCAGCTCAAGTTTTGAATGACCCACAGTACGATAGGCAGAGTCAGCGAAGCGGCTAATGTTTGTAAGCTGATAATTTGCGCCATGATTTCTTTGTCTCCGCCGAGCTGGCTAGCCAATACGTAAGCCGACATGGCGGTAGGCAAGCCGCCATATAAGATAAAAATGGCCGCGCTGTTGGTGTCTACTTCTAGCCATCGAACAGCGAGGTATACCAGCACGGGCATGACGAGCAACTTGGCAAATAAAGGCAGTCCAATGGCGATGAACTTTCCTGAGAAGGTGTTTAATTTCAAACCTGCACCGACCGTCAGTAAGGCGAGTGGTAAGCCAGTTTGGCCTAAGAAATAAATAGTGTCGTGCAAAGGATCAGGCAGGCGAATTTTTGTAAAGCTCAATGCTAAACCTGTCAAGCTTGCGATGATCAGTGGGTTGCGAAAAATATTGTTTAGCGTTGAATGTTCTCGCATCGCAGGGTCAAGC
>CBDBQB010000023.1:0-21769 GCA_965209105.1 Candidatus Poriferihabitaceae bacterium
GCTAATTCTATAATGTGCGCCCTTGATTGATATCATGTTGCCCGCCGATACCCAAATACAATGCACGACCATAGTTGAATTGAGCGGGGGCATAACCGCCTTCTGCTGCTTGCTTCCACCAATCCAAGGCTTTGTGAATATCCTTTTCAACACCTAAGCCGTCTAAGGACAAGTGGCCTAAATTGTACAAGGCCTCTACGTGAAGCTTCTCGGCAGCGCGCAAAAACCAAAACCGCGCCTGCTCGAGGTTTCTCTCGACGCCCAATCCTTCGATATATAAAACGCCTAGATTGTATTGCGCATCAGTGCTGTCCTCGTATGCGCCGAGACTCCATGAATCAAAGGCAAGCCGATAATCGCCCGCTTGAAAGGCTTCGACGCCGACTGAATAGTGACTCGGTCTACCGTCTTCGGATTGTGCACTCGCCGTATTGGAAATAGCAGGGTCTAAAATCACTGCGCCGAGCGCAAACATAACAGCGTAAACAAATGCCCACAATCGTCTGTTAAAGCGGCGCTGTGTATATGCCAACATCAAGCCGTCACCTCAGTATTGTTGCGCCAATAGTCAAAATCTCCAGTTTCAATTTTTTCTCGCATCATTAGCATAAGCTGCTGATAATAGTGGACATTATGGAGTGTGCACAAGCGCGAAACTAACATTTCTTGCTTATGGTAAAGATGTCTCAAATAAGCCCGTGAATAGTGCTGGCAAGTATAGCAATCACAGGCAGAATCCAACGGTTTTGTATCCAGACGATGCACGGCATTTCTGATTTTCACAACGCCCTCAGAAGTATACAACCATCCATTTCTAGCATTGCGTGTCGGCAGCACGCAATCAAACATGTCGATCCCTGAAGCGACGCCATCGATTAAATCCTGCGGTGTTCCTACGCCCATTAAATAGCGTGGCTTGCCGACGGGGAGCAAAGGCGTGCAAAAATTTAACACCTCGGCCATTTCACTTTTACTTTCTCCCACGGATAGCCCCCCCAGCGCATAGCCATCAAACCCAATATCTATCAAGCCTCGGGTGGAAGCGATACGCAAGTCCTCATACATTCCACCCTGAATGATGCCAAATAATGTGCCGCTTCCTTTATAAGCTGTTTTGCAACGTTTGGCCCAGCGTAAGGAAAGTTGCATAGAAAGCTCTGCCTCCTCGTGGGTGGCCGGATACGGCGTACACTCATCAAAGGCCATGACAATATCAGCGCCTAGCTCTGCCTGAATTTGCATCGACTCTTCGGGGCCGAGAAATACTTCCCTGCCATCAATCGGCGATCGAAACTGCACGCCTTTCTCGCTGAGCTTTCGAAGCTTGGCCAAGCTCCATACTTGAAAGCCGCCTGAATCTGTGAGGATCGGCCCAGACCAATGCATAAAGTCATGTAGATCACCATGCGCCTTGATGACTTCGGTGCCTGGCTGCAACATTAAATGAAAGGTATTGCCGAGCACAATTTGCGCCCCTGTGCCGCTAACCTCTTCAGGGGTAAGCGTTTTAACCGTTGCATTTGTACCCACAGGCATAAATGCGGGCGTGTCGACGCGACCTCGCTTGAACACGAGCTGTCCGCGCCGCGCTCGTCCGTCATTTGCGTGAACGGTAAACTTCATTTAGACGCACCGCCCGGTGGCGGAAAAATCAACATAGCATCACCATAACTAAAGAATCGATACTTCTGTTGGATCGCGTGCGCGTAGGCAGCACGAATGGTATTCAATCCGGCGAATGCGGAGATCATCATCAGCAGGGTTGATTTGGGTAAATGAAAATTTGTCAGCAAAGCATCCACCACCTTAAATTTAAATCCTGGATAGATAAAAATATTGGTGTCGCCTTGATAAGGCTTAAGCCCGCCGTCAAGCGCCGCGGCCTCCAAAGCACGTACTGTCGTCGTCCCAACCGCAATAACACGCTTGTTAGCTGCTTTAGTTTGCTTGATTCTATTCACGGTCTCTGGGCTAACGTTAATCCACTCTTGGTGCATGGTGTGCGCACTAATCTCATTGACCTTTACCGGTTGAAATGTGCCCGCGCCGACGTGCAGGGTAATGACTTCATGGCCCACGCCCCGGCGTTTTAATTGATCGAGCATTTGCTGGTCAAAGTGCAGCCCAGCGGTCGGTGCCGCGACCGCGCCTTGTACATTGGCGTACACAGTTTGATAGCGATCGGCATCCTCATTATTGGGCTGGCGCTTAATGTACGGTGGCAGAGGAACTTTGCCAAGATTCAAAAATATATTCGAGACATTGCCCCCTGCCTTAGCAAGCAATTTATAACGAAAAAATTCTCCTTCGCGTCGCAAATATTCGAAGGTATCGCTATTCCCTACACATAGTATTTGCCCTACTTTTAGCTTCTTATTTGAACGAGTCAAAGCCAGAAACTCAGTTTTGTTGACCACGCGCTCAAGCATTAGCTCGACCTGCCCACCACTCGGTTTGTGGCAATGTAAACGTGCGGGTATGACCTGCGTATCGTTTAAAACCAACAAATCACCCGGCGCACAAAACTGTTCTATATCCGAAAAACATTGATCCAGCAAACTGGCTTTGGGGTGCCCAAGCACCAGCATTTTGGCTGACCGACGCCGTGGCGCAGGCGTCTGCGCAATGAGCGCCGGTGGCAACACATAATCGAAATCTTCCGTTCTCAAGGTGCAGCTGCGCGTAGTATCGAATTATCGTTAGTTAAGAAATAGTATTGCGACGCGTCGATTTTTCTCCCTGCCTTGCTCGGTATCATTGCTTGCGATGGGTCTCCGTTCACCATATCCCAAGGCTTTAATACGATAAAACTCAACATCATTTTCTTGCAAATATTCCGATACTGCCTCTGCGCGTTGTTGAGACAAAACTTCGTTGGAAGCCGCTGAACCGATGCTATCTGTATAACCGTTTACTTGAACGTTTAAATCTTTGTTTTGCACGAGATGACTGGCGAGCTTATCTAGATTTACTGTTGTATCGACTTGTATATCGGTGGATCCTTCTGCGAACTTCAAGCCTTGGATTATCCACTCTGCGGCCAAAGCCTGTTGTTCAATACCTTCATTTGAATCTGTATTACTCGAAGATTTTAAGGCAGAAACCACCGACTTTTTCGTCTCAAGTTCTAAGGCATGTTCGGCCGCGAGCATCTTCGAATTCAGCTGCTCTTTGGTTATATCGACTTTCAGCCCGCGAATGGTTGCTTGATTTATCTCCAGCTGCCTGGCCAAAAAATTTACTTTGTCATTCACCCCTCGACTGTGCGCTTTAACCTTTTTCTCCTTATCTTTTTGAATCTTGAGCCTTTTCTCCAGCAATAAGCGCGACACATTTTCATTGTCGTAACGCTCCTGAACCGCATCCAACCTCGTCTGAACCACTCTCAACTGATTATCGCGCGCTACCAGTTGTTTTCGGTTTAACTCAAATAATTCTTTCAGCTTTTGCTCACCCGATTCCCCGATATGAAATCCAGCATCGGGTTGTTCCGTAGAAATGGGGCTTAAGCCTGCCACTTGATTGCGCAAAGATTCGTAATCCAAGGTCAATTTAAGAATTCGAGATATTGCCTTGTCGACAGCTATCTGTATCTGAAAGAAGTCGTCTTGGGTTACGCGCTGTTTGGGCTTTTTTTGAGGCTCGACGAGCAAGTCATCGATTTGTTTCGCCTCCGCGCGTTCACTTGGTGGGTCGGACGGGGATTTTTCTTTCCTTAGCCTAGGCGCCGTGGGTTCTTGGCCAAACAAGGCGTCGTTACCGAAAGAGAAACTCTCAAACGGGAAGTCACTGGGCGCTCTGGCCCATAGCGGCTCACCAACCAATAGCGGTGCCACTAAGATAAAAATGGTTAAATATTTAGATCGGCTCACGAAGCAAGTCATACACATTTGCAGGGGCCTGTAGTTTACCACGCAAGGAGGGGAATCCTACAGACGAGAAAACGTTCGCATTGCCAAGAATTTAGCTGGAGAATGCCGTACACCGTTTCGCGGCGAGACCTTTTTCGTACCACTCGGGGGCTTCTCCCCAAAATATATTACGTGTCACCTCAAAGCCACAATCGGAATCAATAGAACCCGCAGGAATAAACAAAGTCGAGCCATTGACATTTAGAAACGGCAAGCCTGATCCACACTTAGCACAAAATACATGGGTAAATTTCCGCCCTTTAGGCGCATCATAACGTAGGACGTTTTCAGCCCCCTTCAACCAATCAATTTCGACCGGTTCAGCGAGAATATTTGCCGCGTGCGCGGATCCTGTCAGCTTCCGACATTGTTGGCAATGACAAAAGTAAAACTGCTTTACTCTTGTATCCACTTTATAGGCGACTTCACCGCACAGACAAGAACCCGCAATATGCGTCATGATCGCTTTCCTATTTGAAAATTTGCTGATTGTTCAATTGCCGTAATGGCTTGTGCAAGTACCTTTGAAAAGTGCCGCTGCCCCGCTGCGGTGGTGACTAGGTCTTGACGAACTTCAAACATCAAATTTGGAATCCCCTTGGATTGGGCGTGCGTTCTCATGGTGTAGCCCAGCGGGTCACAGGCGTGATACGGTTCATTGTCGCCAATGCTGTAATCTGTATTGTCTCTTAAGTATTGAATCAATTCTTTGGCAATTTCATTTTTGCCTTCCCAAACAATTCCAATGTCCCATGGACGTTCAAAGCCTTTAAAAACAGGGGTAAAACTGTGAATTGCAACGATCAGGGGTGAACTAAAAAGTGCACTGATTCTAGCGGCTTGCTGCGCAATGGCATGATGATAGGGAACAAATAACTCTTCTATGCGCAGCAAGGCATCGGACTTTGAAAGTGCCAGATTCCCGCGTATTTCTACTCCGTCGCTAAGTTCAGGCATCGCAGTATCCGCGCTCAAAAACCGATTCGCATCCATCACCAGCCTCGAAAACCCAGCAAGAACTGCTGTCGCGTGTAAGCGCTGTGCGAGCTGTATTGTCAAATCTGCAGCTCCGATATCGTAGGCAATATGACGCTCGAAGTACGCCTGATCAATGTCTAGGCCATTTAACTTAAGCGGTACATCATTGCTGGCATGATCACAAAGCAATAAGATCGGTGTATCGACTTGATTTGGGTGGATGACAGAAAACGCTGGCTTATCCTTGGCAGTGAGCAACTGGGCGGATTTGTCGCGCTGAATCATAGGAATAACACTCCAAGAATATTGTTTTCAATCATGCCGCTTATAGTACTGCGCAAAGTAGAATTGGCAAGCAGCAAATGCCATTGGCTTGACGAAATTACAGACAAATTGGTGGTTAATATCAGGGTACTAGGTCGATTTAACGCTCTCGACAATAAATTCCGCCAATCGGCTTACTAATTCGTCGGGATGCTTGCTCAAGTAGTAAATTGACACTGACGCGCGTTTAAGGCGCGGCAATCGGTCCGAGTGCTCGACCTCTTTTAAGCCTTCTGGCACAGTGCTTTTCGCTAAGGCGGTCACACCCAGCCCCGCCATGACTGCAGCGCGAATACCGCCATAGCTGGTACCCGTATAAACGATTTCCCATTCCAGCTTCGCTGCATCAAGGGCTTTGAGCATCCTGTCTCGATAAGTACATCCTGACGGCGCAACCACCAAAGGCAAAGCTTTCGCTCGGTCAAACTCTTTATCCTGGTTTTGCACCCAGACCAAGCGTTCTGACCAAATCGAGGAGCGGCCTGCGCGTCCGCCCTTATCAAAGGCAATGACTAAATCGAGGGATTGCTCTTTTTGCGCCTTGAGCAAATCCTGCGACAGCTGGCTGACCACATTGAGTTTGATTTCAGGGTAACGGCGCGTAAAGCCCGCGAGTATGGTCGGCAAATAGGACATCGCAAATTCATTGGGAATGCCCAGACTAACCATTCCAGAAAGCTTAGATTGGTGTAGATAACTATTTAGCTCATCGTTTAAATCCAATATCTTATGCGCGTAGTCAAACACAACTTTTCCAATTTCGGTTAAGTCGATCTGCCTGTTGGAACGGCGGATTAATTCTGCCCCGACCAAGTTTTCCAGACGTTTTATTTGCAAGCTCATTGCTGGTTGTGAGCGACCAATGATATTCCCAGCCTGACTAAAACCACCCATTTCGACCACCGCAACAAAGCTGCGCAAGAGTTCAGTAGGGAAATTAAGCATGGGCGTGTTTCACAAAAAAATGAGACTACGTAGTATTTATATTGTAAATACTAAAATTTCAACTATTCATTTTCCTAATTGATTGCCATGCAGTATTATTTGCCTATATCCTCGACTGAATTATTCAATATGACCCCGCCTGATCTCAGTACCGCCTTAACTAAGCTACACATTGAAAATGGCGCAAAAATGGTGCCCTTTGCGGGCTACAGCATGCCCGTTCAATACCCCGATGGCGTCAAAGCAGAACATCTGCATACGCGCACTAAGGCGGGCCTGTTCGATGTCTCACACATGGGCCAAGCCATGGTCTTGGGCGATGATGCAGGGACTGCATTAGAGCGCCTGATACCGATTGACATACTGGGCCTTGAAGTCGGCGAACAGCGTTATGGCTTTTTTACCAACGAAAACGGCGGGATTGAAGACGATTTAATGGTGTCTCATTGGCCCGACGGCTTAATGATCGTGGTTAACGCCGCCTGCAAGGATGCTGATTTCGCCTACTTAAACGCTAATTTAAAGGGCGACGCGAACCTACATATTCAACAAAACTTATCACTGATTGCCCTACAAGGGCCACACGCGAAGGACGTAATGATGCGTTTGGGGCACGACCTTAGCGATCTTGAATTTATGCATTGCCGTGAATTAGATATTCAAGGGATACCCTGTCGTGTCAGTCGTAGTGGCTATACCGGTGAAGACGGTTTTGAGATTTCGGTACACAATGATCATGCGGAACGTTTAGCCCGTAGTCTGCAAGCCGATGAAGATTGCGCATGGATCGGCCTCGGTGCGCGCGACAGCCTGCGTCTAGAGGGCGGGATGTGTTTGTATGGACACGATTTAGATAGCACAACCACCCCTATCGAAGGCGCCATTGGCTGGGCGATCTCCCCGGCACGACGAAAAGGCGGTGACCGCGAAGGGGGGTTTGTAGGCGCCGATATTATTCTTGCGCAAATGCCCGCAAATATATCTCGCAAACGCGTTGGTCTTAAACCAAATGGCCGCGCGCCCATACGAGAAGGCACCGAGCTATTCGACGCGGATCAGCAACGCATCGGCGCGGTGACCAGCGGAGGCTTTAGCCCTAGTTTAAATCAGCCTATTGCCATGGGCTATGTAAACAAGCAAAATGCCAAGCTCGGCAACACGGTCTACGCGAACTTGCGTGGCAAGCTACTTGAGTTGACGGTCAGCAAGACTGACTTCGTCCCCAATAACTTTTATAGAATTTGAAGATTAGAGGAACATAATTATGAGCGAAACACGATATACAGATGACCATGAATGGGCTTCACTCGACGGTGACATCCTTACGGTTGGCGTGACCGACTACGCACAAAGCCAATTGGGCGATATTGTTTATGTCGAACTACCGGACGTTGGGCGTACGGTAGACCAAGGTGAAGAAACCGCCGTGGTTGAATCCGTCAAGGCCGCAGGCGATGTCAAATCACCGGTCACCGGCGAAGTTGTGGAGGTCAATGACACTTTGAACGACGAGCCAGAAATGGTTAATCAAGAACCCGAAGCTGAGGGCTGGTTTTTCAAGATAAAAATGTCTGATGCCGAGCAATTCGCGGGCTTGCATGACACCAAAGCGTATGCCGCACTACTTGAGTCACTCGCCTAGAGATCTCAGCATACCCACTGCGCATGAAAATATGCCGAAAAAACTCGCTTGAAATGCTCATTTATGACTATAAACTGCGCTTTTTTGCACATTTTTGCCTAGCCTTTTCTGCGCTCGTAAGCTTATGCTGAGTTCTCGCCTAATAAATTGTGGCTTGAGCAACCGACGCTTGCCGGCTGCTTCTGGCTTAACTGGCCTTGACCACTTTCCAAAAAATTTAACGGAGTATTTCTAGTGCCCCAGCCTTTTTCCGCTCGACATCTTGGCCCCAACGCTGACGAAAAACAACAAATGCTGAAGGCGCTCGGCTTAGAGTCGATTGATCAGCTGATTGATCAAACCGTTCCGGCTTCTTTACCACGCGCGGGCGAACCTAAATTGGGCAAAACACTTAGCGAAGAAGGTGCACTAAAGACCCTCACCAGCCTAGCGGATTTAAACAACCTTAAGATTTCTATGATCGGCTGTGGCTATCACGGTACGCGACTGCCCGCGGTGATTCGACGCAACGTACTAGAAAACCCTGATTGGTACACTGCCTATACGCCTTATCAGCCCGAAATCAGTCAGGGTCGACTTGAAGCCTTGATGATCTTTCAGCAGATGGTCATGGATTTAACCGGAATGGAGATTGCCAATGCTTCACTACTTGATGAAGCGACGGCAGCCGCGGAAGCAATGGCAATGTCGAAGCGACTATCAAAAAATAAAAGCTCGGTCTATTTTGTAGATCAAGACGCCCACCCCCAAACCATCCGTGTCATGCAAACGCGCGCTGAGCCAATGGGCATCAGCCTTATTATCGGCAACCCTGCGAGCGAGTTAGTCAATCATGATGTGTTCGGTGCCTTGTTCCAATACCCAAGTTCAACGGGCGCCATTGTTGACTATCGTGAACAAATCAGCGCGCTACACTCAAACAAGGGAATGGCCACCCTCGCCGCAGATATCATGGCGCTGGCATTGATTACATCGCCCGCTGAACTCGGCGCGGATATCGCCATTGGGAGCACTCAGCGCTTTGGTGTGCCCATGGGCTATGGCGGACCGCACGCTGCTTATTTCGCCACACTTGATGCGCACAAGCGATCCGTGCCCGGCAGGCTCATCGGCCTATCTATCGACAGCCATGGCCGGCCTGCTTATCGCATGGCGCTGCAAACGCGTGAGCAACATATCCGTCGCGAAAAAGCGACCAGCAATATCTGTACCTCGCAAGCCCTACTTGCGATAATCGCGGCCTTGTACTGCGTTTATCACGGCAAAGATGGGATTCAGCACATTGCAGGGCGGATTAATCAGCTGACACGGATATTGGCAGATAAGCTCATCCAAATAGACGTTAAATTGGTTCACCCGCACTATTTCGACACCCTGCTCTTACACGTTCCTGGCCAGGCGAAAAAAGCGGTTAAAGCGGCATTACAACAAAACGTCAATATCCGATATGTTGATAAAAATCATGTCAGCGTCACCTTGGATGAGACCCATGATGAATCACATATCGAGAACCTTGTCGATGCCTTTGCGTCACCTTTCCGAGGTTCATCGGATATTATCGACAACCAAACCCCCACACAAAGCCTGCCGGAAAACCTGATTCGGAAAACGCCATACTTTACCCACGCCGTATTTAACGAGCACCGCAACGAAACCTCAATGATGCGCTTTCTACGGGGATTGGCTCGAAAGGACATTACACTTGCTCGCTCCATGATCCCGCTGGGGTCTTGTACGATGAAACTCAACTCGGCGACTGAAATGGATTCCGTGTCGAATCCAAATTTTGCTGCCTTGCATCCCTTCGTACCGCTGAACCAAGCCAAGGGTTATCGTATAATTATCCAAGATTTATGTGACGATCTCTGTGAGATTACCGGCTACGATGCCTTTTCCATGCAGCCAAACGCGGGTTCTCAAGGTGAATTTGCAGGCCTGCTTTCGATTCGCAGCTATCATCACTCGCGCGGAGATTCGAATCGGAATATTTGTTTAATCCCGTCCTCTGCGCACGGCACAAACCCTGCCAGCGCGGTTATGGCGGGCATGAAAGTTGTGATCATAAACTGTGATGACGAAGGCAATATTGATTTCCAGGATCTCACGCAAAAGGTGGAAACCCACAGCGCCAATTTAGCCGCGTTGATGATTACCTATCCATCAACCTATGGTGTGTTTGAAGCGACTGTTGAAGAGGTTTGCCAGCTCATTCATAATCACGGTGGACAAGTCTATTTAGATGGCGCAAACCTCAATGCGATGATCGGCTTAATTCGCCCGGGCGATTTAGGCGCCGATGTGTCGCATTTAAATTTACACAAAACCTTTGCCATTCCACATGGTGGTGGTGGACCGGGCATGGGACCCATTGGTGTTAAGAAACACCTTGCGCCTTTTCTACCCGATCATGTATTGGTTAAAAACGTAAATCCACACCCCAACGCCCAACCCTTAGGCAGTGTATCCGCAGCCCCGTGGGGCTCGCCCTTGGTGCTCACGATTTCGTGGGCCTATATTAAAATGCTGGGTGGCGCAGGCTTAACGCAAGCGACAAAAATGGCGATATTAAGCTCAAATTACATCGCAACTGCTTTAAGCGATCACTATCCGGTGCGATATACTGGCGAAAAGGGTCGCGTCGCACACGAATGTATTGTGGATTGCTCGGCATTTAAAGAGAGCTGCGGCGTGATGGTTGAGGATATCGCCAAACGCTTGATGGATTACGGCTTCCATTCACCGACCATGTCTTGGCCGGTTCACGATTCGCTGATGATCGAGCCGACTGAGAGTGAACCTAAATCAGAACTGGACCGATTTATCGCCGCGATGATTGGCATTCGAGAAGAAATCGCTGAAATTGAGTCGGGCAAGATGGACAAAGAAAATAATCCACTGAAAAATGCGCCGCACAGCACCGAACTCATCGATTCAGATGAATGGCCATTCTCTTATACTCGTCAGCAAGCATTTTTTCCGGCTCCTGAAAGTAAATATAACAAATACTGGCCACCGGTCGGACGCATTGATAATATCTACGGCGACAAAAATTTGCACTGTAGCTGCCCCAGTCCAGAAGATTATGCAGATGACACTTAAAGACTTATAGAAATGAATAAATCTCCCATTATTCAGGGTGAAAAACTGCGCGGCGAGGCAAAAACTGCGCGCATTCCGGTCAAGATTATTCCCCAGCCCAAAGCGCAAATATTGCGCAAACCCAGTTGGATTCGAGCAAGCTTCCCGGGCTCTCCCGAAGTGATCGCGCTTAAAAAAGTACTGCGCGAAAACAAGCTCAAAACGGTCTGCGAAGAAGCCGCTTGCCCAAATCTGGGAGAGTGCTTTAAAAAGGCACAGCGACTTTTCTAGTAATGGGTGATATCTGCACGCGACGCTGTCCATTTTGCGATGTCGCGCACGGTAGACCCAATCCTTTAGACGTCAATGAACCCGCGCAGTTGGCCAAAACCATTGCGCAAATGGGTTTGCAGTATGTCGTTATCACCTCCGTTAACCGCGATGATTTGCGCGACGGTGGCGCAGAACACATCATGCAGTGCGTCAAGGCAACCCGCGAAGCCAGCCCCAAGATCAGAATTGAAATTCTCACGCCTGATTTTCGTGGGCGAACGCGCGACAAGGCGCTGGATATCCTGGCTGAGAATCCACCCGATGTTTTTAATCACAATCTAGAAACTGTGCCGCGTTTATATAAACAAGCGCGACCAGGCGCGGACTATGTCGTTTCGCTGGAACTGTTGCTGAACGTGAAATCAACCATGCCAGGCATTCCGACCAAATCGGGCATTATGTTGGGCTTGGGAGAAACCACAGAAGAAGTGATTCAAACGCTCAGAGACATGCGCGAGTATGGCATCAACATGCTCACGTTGGGCCAGTATTTGCAGCCGAGCAAGCATCATTTAGCCGTCGAAAAATACTACACCCCTGAAGAATTCGAGCAACTTAAAATTATCGCTGAAGATTTGGGCTTTGAGAACGTCGCGTCGGGTGCGATGGTGCGCTCATCCTATCATGCGGATTTACAGGCTGAAAAAGCGCTGGGCTAGACCCACATTAGCGCTTCCCTGAAAGCGTGCGAAATATAATTTCTGCGCAGAAGCTCAGCTCGCGAGCTGCCGCAAAACATAGTGCAGAATACCACCGTGTTCGAAGTACTCCCACTCTTTGGGTGTGTCGATTCGTACATCTGCGATGAATGTTTTCTCGTCACCTGCCGCCGAGGTCACACGAAGTGTTACCTCTTTCGCACCGACGACCACGCCTTCCACAGTGTAGGTTTCGGTGCCGTCTAGCCCCAGTGATTCACGGCTATCGCCAGCCTTAAACTGCAATGGCAGCACCCCCATTCCAACGAGATTGGAGCGGTGAATGCGTTCAAAACTTTCAACGATCACGGCTTTAACGCCGAGCAGATTAACCCCTTTGGCGGCCCAATCGCGTGAAGAACCCGTGCCATATTCTTGGCCCCCAATAATGATAAGCGGGGTATTTTCTTCGCGATATTGTTCCGCGGCGTGAAAAATGCTCATCACTTCACCGCTGGGTTGATGCGTGGTCCATCCACCCTCGGTACCGGGCGCTAATTCATTGCGTAAGCGAATGTTGGCAAAGGTTCCGCGCATCATCACTTCATGATTACCGCGGCGCGAGCCGTATGAGTTAAATTCAGATGGATCGATTCCCGCTTCTGACAAAAATGCCCCCGCCGGCGAATCCGCTTGAATGGCACCCGCAGGTGAAATATGGTCAGTCGTGATTGAATCGCCTAAACGCGCTAACACGCGTGCGCCTATGATATCGCCAAAGCCCGGCGGAATTGCCGTGATGCCCTCAAAATAAGGAGGTTGTTGGATGTACGTGGAATCCGCTTGCCAGTTAAAAAGATTGGATTCGGTTGTTTGAACCGCTTGCCAATGTGCATCCCCCTTAAACACATCTTTATATTTTTCCAAGAACAACTCGCGCGAAAGTGCCGCTTCAATCGCGGTATTTACCTCAGCTTGGCTTGGCCAAATATCCTTAAGGTAAACGTCCTGACCATCCGAGCCCTGCCCCAATGGCTCAGTCGTAATGTCAACGCTGGTGCTACCCGCCAAGGCATAGGCCACCACTAGGGGCGGGGAAGCCAGAAAATTCATTTTTACTTCAGAATGGATCCGACCTTCAAAATTTCGATTGCCCGACAAGACGGAACTCACCACCAAATCTGACTTATGTATCGCTTCAACCACAGGTTCAGGTAGCGGCCCTGAATTACCGATACAGGTGGTACAACCATAGCCCACCACATTAAATCCTAAGGCAGAGAGAGGCTCGATTAAATCGGCATTTTTAAGATACTCGGTGACCACACGAGAACCCGGTGCCAAAGACGTTTTTACCCAAGGCTTAACACTTAAACCACGCTCAACCGCATTCTTCGCCAGTAAGCCCGAAGCCATAATAACACTGGGGTTCGAGGTATTGGTGCAAGAGGTGATGGCAGCGATAACGATATCACCATCGTGCATGTCGACATCTTGTCCGTTAATGACCGTTGCAGCACTGCGCGGAATATCGCTGCCTGACATTTCAGATTGCGCGGCCAGAATGGCTGATTTCGCGTTTTTCAAATCAATTCGATCTTGCGGTCGCTTAGGGCCAGCAATGCTCGGTTCAACCCTCGACAAATCAAGGCTTAAGGTATCCGAATACTCAGCTTCCACTGCGCCGGTACCGCGAAACATGCCCTGTGCTTTCGCATAGGCTTCGACTAATGCGATCTGCTCTTCGCTTCGACCCGATAAATATAAATAATCGAGTGCTGCCTGATCAATCGGGAAAATACCGCAAGTTGCTCCGTATTCCGGTGCCATATTGGCAATGGTGGCTTGATCCGCCAGAGATAAATCATCCAGCCCATCACCGTAAAACTCTACAAATTTCCCGACTACACCGCGCTTGCGTAACATTTCAACGATGGTTAACACCAAATCCGTCGCCGTGACCCCTTCGCGTAGCGCGCCTGATAATTTAAACCCGACGACCTGCGGAATCAGCATTGTGATCGCTTGTCCGAGCATCGCAGCTTCGGCCTCTATCCCCCCAACTCCCCAGCCTAACACGCCGACTCCGTTAATCATTGTGGTGTGTGAATCTGTACCCACCACTGTGTCGGGATAAACGCTGAATGAACCATCCGCTTGCGCGCGCTTGAATACCACTTGCGCTAAATTTTCCAAATTGACTTGATGTACGATCCCGGTAGAAGGCGGCACGACTCGAAAATCCTTAAATGCGCTTTGCCCCCATTTTAAAAATGCGTAACGCTCAGCATTGCGCTCATACTCCCGTTCGGTATTTTGTTCCAATGCCAAATTCGTACCGAAATTATCAACCATCACGGAATGATCAATCACCAGATCTGCCGGACTCAAAGGATTAATCTTATCGGGGTCTCCGCCCAGCGCTTGCATCGCATCGCGCATGGCAGCCAGATCAACCACGGCGGGTACGCCCGTGAAATCTTGCATCAATACGCGCGCGGGTGTAAATGCAATTTCAATACTCGGCTCAGCTTTTGCCTCCCAATTCGCTAAAGCTAGAATATGCTCGCGTGTAACATTCTCCCCATCTTCATGGCGCAGCAAATTCTCCAGTAATATTTTAAGCGAATACGGTAATCGCGAAAGTTTCGCCTCGTCTGCCAAGGCTTCCAACGAATGATAGTGATAAGACTGTCCATTTACATCAAGCGTGGTTTCTGAGCCGAAGGAATTCATAAGTCTTTCTTATAGTAAATAGTTAATTTATAATTATACCTCGAGACCTTTGTATAACTAAAGTGCAAAGGAAAATGAAATACTGTTTTCAAGGTTTTTAGAATAAAATTAAGTGTGCTCTCGGACGATTGCGCGACATTTAGGCAAAAAGATCGGTAATTATTAGGCTTTTCGTCTTGTGCTGTAGTCGTGCAGAGATCTCAGCTAATATCATTATTATTCGTGATTATTAACAGACCCCAATTCTTGGCATATTCCGTGATGGTACCTCTTTAAGATTAAATATATTTGGTCCCTTATGTATCGTGAAGAATACAAGGTTGAAATATCTGTCCTTTGGTATTTAAACAAACCTTCCAAAGTGCTCATTTGAGCGCGCAGGACTAAATCATAGCGCCATAAATAATTCCAAAAAAAGAACGATATAGCTCACCATTGATGAGAAACTAACGCCAATTTAACACATCAAACAACAATATTGATTCGTTGGTAATCGCAAGTTTACCCGCCCACCAAATGGAATTCAAAGAGAACGAACAAACTCCTTTAGAACAAACCTGTCAATCAACCGTTGGCTAAACAACAAGGCATTCGAGTATTTTTATGCTTCGTGTTCCTGTGCATTATCACAGAAGCGACTTTTATGGCCTTTGGGCCTCGACTTGAGCTTGTTGCCAATCCAACCCGGAACGAAACACAAAAGAGAAATTGGCCAGAATACCTGACTGATTCAGTTAGGAATAACAAGGAAGATTTACTTGTATATATCAGCAATTCACAGGCAGTCGGCACGGAAATCAGAGACAGTTCGGCTATTTATCCTAGCTTTGTTCGCAGTAAAATGGCGCAGTCTAATCCTAATGTAAGAATGGAAAACTGGTCTGTTTCGGGATTAACTGCTGAGCACATAGAGCTATTAGTATTACAAGCACAACAGCGCAATGCGAAATATTTAGTATTGGCTGTTTCCATGTTGAACTTTGACTCCCTAAGGAATTATCGGTTTAACACGGATTCTACCGATATCAATTTATTGGTGGGCAAACCCTCTTTTTGGCTGGCATTGACCGATACATTTATCGGTCAATACGTCGACTGGGATGCTAAAATTTCACGTCTATTTCACCTTTATAGTCAAGCATTTCGCGCCAAAATATATGCATTTGACTTAGCCGCTGAAAAAATAGAAAGAAAATGGCATCAACCTTTATTTGGTCACGTTAGAACGCGCGACGCCTTGAAAAGTATCAAGCAGCTTGCGCCAGAAAGCGCGGCTGAAATAGAGGTGGAAGCATTTAGATTGACTAATCGAATGACCACTTCAATGTGGCGAAAGTCTTTTCAGATTAGTAATGAACCTAGATTAAAGGCGGTGTATAGCAAACTTAGAACACGGCTAAAGAAAAGCGGCATCAAGCTTGTTTGGATATGGGTGCCGGTGGGTAGAAATGCCGATAATTTAGAGGCAGTGTCGGGCCAGCAAGAGATAGTGGATACTCACTGTCAAGGTGTTCGGCTAGATGGTTGGATATGTGAAGACTTAAGCCAAGCACTCGAGCAATCTTTATTTATCCCCTCAATTTTTTCCAGCCATTTGACACTGGAAGGCCATCGAGCACTGGCCAGAATAATTTCTCCGATATTGCAGCGTGCTATTTACTAGCGCCGCATTTTACGTCGCCTTTGCGCTGGTCTTAGCACTATTTTTTGTTCTGCCTTGGCGCTGGGGAAGAGTCATGTTGGTGTTGGTGTCCTATCTATTTTATAGCACCGCAGAAGCATGGTATTGCTTGCTTTTATTAAGCTCAACCTTGATCGACTATATCGCTGCATTGAAGATCAGCCACTCCCATTCGAATGCCCAACGTCGAGCTTGGCTTAGGTTCAGCATTATTGCCAATTTGTCGATATTAGCGATATTTAAATACGCGGATTTCGGTATCGAAAATCTCAATTTTGTCTTAGCTTTTGTTGGCATAACACCCATCGACAATCTCGACCTGATTTTACCCATCGGAATTTCGTTTTATACCTTTCAAACGATGTCATATACCATCGATGTATATCGTGGTGTTCAAAAGCCGACTCGGGATTTTATTGGCTTCGCGCTATACGTCTCTTTTTTCCCGCAACTGGTTGCAGGGCCAATTGAAAGAGCACGTTCGTTGTTGACACAGTTTGAGCGTAAACCGTCAGTAGATTGGGACGATCTATCCATCGGCTTCCAAAGAGTTTTATGGGGGCTAAGCAAAAAGCTGGTTTTTGCTGATCGCTTGGCATTGATGGTGAATACTGTATTCGCCAACCCTTCTGGCTATAACGGATTAGAAATCGCATTGGCAGTGGTTTGTTTTAGCTTTCAACTGTATTTAGATTTTAGTGCCTATGTAGATATCGCAATTGGCTTAGCGAGAATGCTAGGGATTCGATTATCTGAAAATTTTAACTATCCATTTTTAGCTAGAAATCCAGCCGATTTTTGGGCGCGTTGGCATATCACCTTGACCCAATGGTTTCGCGATTACCTGTTTAGATCATTGGGTGGAAACAGGCGTTCTAAGCCAATTTTATCCATGCTAGCAATGCTGTTTGTAATGACACTCATGGGGTTCTGGCACGGTGCAGCGTGGAATTACATTGCCTTTGGTTTTATCAGTGCATTGAGTGTGATTCTATACACTCAATTAAGGTTACATTCTGGCAGGAAAAAATTAACCGGTAATCATTGGCTAGCTGCCACAGGTTCTTGGTTAATCATGTTTATTTGGATCAACTTTATAATGATTGTCTTCCGGGCTGAGACGATTCCCAAAGCATGGATAATCGTTAATCGCTTAGGCGAATTTGACAGCGCGTGGCACCCTCAATTTTACATTGCGCTCGGCCTTCTCATTGTTGCTGCAGCGTTGCATATCGCCAGAGGCATGATGCCGCAGTATTGTAAAGATGTCGCGCTCGCTGCACCGGTAAGAGCAGGTTTTTGGATGCTGATGTGCTTTGCGATATTTTATTTACAATTAGATATCACAGAGCAATTCATCTATTTTCAATTCTAACCGCAGGAATACCACCCTTAAATATTCTATACCGGAAAGATATCTTCAAACTCGAAACGGCCGTTGATTGAATAAGGAATTTATCCATCGTGGGTTTGCACTAGAGGTTGCGAAAGAAAGGCTAATATGGGCGTAAGACAAAATATAAAACCAGTCTTCGAATTTGAAAAACCTTGATGAGGTCGGATGATAAAGTGGAGATATCTTTACAATAACAAGCAGGGAAATAGCAGTCAGGACAATATAAATCACGAGTGATTTAATATTCACTTGAAATCCGGTTGACAGCCTCAAAAAGGGCATCAATGCCCAAAACATAAAGTGGTAAAAAACCACGTGTAAGAAAGTTATGGGATAGACCAAGGTGATAAGTAATGCTGCCACGAGCAAGCCCTCACTTCCGGCCAATAATCCGAACTGTGCAGGGCTGATCTGTCGCCTACAGCGCCAAATTAGCGATACAAAAATAGAAAGAGAAACGATGAATAGAATGATTGCGGGGAGATTTAAAGCATCGAAATCATACAGTCTATCTTGTCGAACCAATAGTATAAAACCACTCAGGTGTACGACAAAACTCGCTGTTTGAATTTGGGCAATGCGTGTATTGTTGAGAGAGAGTTTAGATCGCCGCTGGTATAGATATCCCTCGCTTAGTGCATGGTGTAAACCAAAATACAGCAAAATTGAGGAAGCCGAATAGGTGTAGCTAACATAGGCCAGCATGGCGAGTACCAACAGGGGAAAATACTGCTTGGGTGAGACTAGGGTGTTGACAATTTTGTGCTTAGAATAGTAGGTGGCTAAGAAGTAATGACTAAAACCGACGATATAAACAATCAATAACCATGTCATCTTGGCTGAGATGCTATAGACGATAGCAGTTAAACCAACCGCCATTATTTGGATCAGTAAAATGATCGGAAATTGTATTGGCACGAATTTTAAAGTAAGTGAATTAAAACGCTATGCATGCTTCCGCACAACCACTCGTCTAGCGCAGGCGTTTGAATGTTCCCGTTATTACTAAAGAAACGAGAAACACTTTAAAAGAACTGCTACCAGCATTTAAGCCAAGCCACGTGCTTAAGAGCGTTCTTAAATCGTCACAAAGCTTACTCAGATGTAGTGGTAGGAGCAGGAGTTGTCGTGGTCGTGGTCGTGGTCGTATTTTCTTCACAACCCACATTCGACGGCGGCACAGCGCTAGGGTCGAAGAATAAAGTAAACGTGGTCTCATAAGCATTGACTTCGGCGCTGACACCCGGTGTCACACTTATTAATTCGAAGGGCTCAGGCCCATCGTCATGTGTGCTAGAATCTTCGCCATAGCTACTACAATGAGAATAGAGCGACATAACCGGTGCGCCACCCGCTGTCAGCTCGACATCTAAGAAAGTTACTTCAGTAATCCTCCCATCAATTTTAACTGTTACCAGCAGCACAAATCGATAGGTATCACCGGACAACTGTTCAAGATAAAACTGACCGAGCCTCATAGAGGAGTCCGCCTTTGCTGATGGAAGCAGCACTTCCCCCATCGCTCGAGCCAGTGTCGCGGCCTTATCCGAAAGACCACGTGGAGGATTGCCACTAGATTGGGCGAGTCGCGCGCCAATCGCTGCGTTGCTCGGACCGAATGGGTCAGCCTGAACGAGTGAGAATTTTTCTAATGTGGGTTCGGTACTCGAAGTGTCAGAGTCAGTGGTTGAAGCATGCGTAGGTAAGATCACGCTATTGACGATCGGTTTCGCCCATTTTTCGGGCCTTAGCCCGCTGGCCCCTACAATACCACCCCCTATAGCGGCAGATTTAAGTAGCTTACGTCTCTGCTCATTTTTGGTGTTTTTATTACTCATCTCTTCAATACCCTCTGTCGATTGGCTAAGAATTTATCTATTTGCACAAATTTAATATAAGTAAGAACATACCGCATCAAGTATTTTCAGTCAAAACTAAAAGCAAACTAAAAGCAGGATATTGTTTTCATTTTTCATGCTGAATCCATTCCAGCCACCATTTAAACAACATAGCATTTGAAGCCGCCACCACAGACTGCTTGGTCAGTTTATTTGCGCATATTTCCGACCCATCTATCCGGCTCGCCCAGCCCCCTGCTTCGGCTAAAATTAAACGCCCCGCAGCGTGATCCCAAAGCTGTTGACCGCCATGTAAATAGAGTTGGAAACGATCTGCCGCCAACCAACACCATTCCAACACACAACTACCGATATTGCGTTGCGAGCGATACGGCGGGCAGACCACTAAGCGATTCGATAAATGCTCGGTCAAACGCTTGTAATCGATGTTGGCAACGCAATCTCCTAGCATTAATTTATCCTCCGCGCTTTTCGCGTCCGGACTACTGTGACGCTGGTTTATAAACTGGCCGTTTAAGGTCGTCCCCTTATTCAATTCTGCGCTAAAACATTCCTCTCGGACAGGATCATAAATAACCGCAAGCTGGGCACGTCCGTGTTTAACGTAAGCCAATGACACGCCAAAAATTGGAAAACCCGTCGCGAAGTTTGTCGTTCCATCTAGCGGGTCTAATACCCATAAACCTGCTGCTGAATTCGCCAGCAATGCGGCTTGCTCGTCATGCGACATTTCCTCACCGAGTAAGGGGATATCTGGCCAATGCGCGATCAGCTCCGCATGGATGGCGCTTTGCAAATTAATATCAATTTGCGTCACAATGCTGCCATCCACTTTAGCAGTATGAGAGACCTTCCCAGCATGGGCTTGTAGAGGCAGTTGCGTTCGCGCGGCCTCAATGACGATGGATTGTAAGGTTTTAATATCTGGCACTGGCTTAATTCCGAGCTATATTCGATGAATTATATATCGAACCCTCTCAATTTTGATACCCACATGGCTGTGCCTAAAAGCTATAATTGAAGCTCCGAAATTAACCCCAACGATTGATCATTGGCCACCGCACTCGCTGACAAATCTCTGATTTTTCAACAACTGTTAGCGCGGCGTCAGAATGAATCCTTGCTTTGGAATCTTTCGGGCTCAACGTTTGTGCATATCGTATTGATACTGGGGTTCGGTTTTTATATCAGCTTTCCCGAACCTAAACCGCTCAAACACACCATTTCAATCAATCTTTTACCCGCTGCGGAACTCAGCGAATCAAGCAATATTGGCGCAGGTAAAACCGACGCCAGACCTGCCGCAAAAACTAGCCCGCAAGCCGCAGAAAATAAACGCATCGTTCACGCCGATCAAGGCGATGATAAGTTTGATCATGGTGCGTTCCTCGTGCAGCAACAACGCTTACTGAATGAAATAAATGAGCACAACACGCAAAATCAAGCCGCTGAGAGAATTGGTTTTCTGGGCGTGTACGAAATGCACCCCTCTTACCGGCAGTATCAGGAGTACTGGCAGCGCTATGTCAGCCAGTTTGGTACCCAGCACTACCCTGAAGTTTTAATTGAAAAGCAACTCAATGGGGATTTGGAACTTGACATATCTATCGACAAACAAGGCGTCGTTCGCAATGTTGAGGTTCATCGATCTTCGGGAAATATCGATATTGATAACGCGGCGATAGAAATTGCAATGTTGGCCAGTCCCTATGCGCCACTGCCCGAAGAAATGGCTAAAGAAATCGACGTATTACACATCATACGCACGTGGGCCTTTAACAATCATACGCTGGTCAGCCACCCTTGAACCACATCAATTTGGCCTGGACAGTGTACCAGGTAGTTTATTACGCAAAATTGATTGATATTTTCGCTGACAACCGCATTTTAAGGTAAGATATTCTGACAATGCTAGATATGATTGATCAAGGCTTAGAAAACAAATTTCTCATTGCGATGCCGCAGCTGAAAGGCTCTGTATTCGGTGACACTGTGTCCGTGGTCTGTCAACACAGCAAGGAAGGCGCGATTGCTTTAGTCATAAACAGAGCCTTACCGCAGACCATGGGCGAGGTTTTCGAGCAGATGAATTTGTCCGTTGATCACCTAAGAAACCCGCAACAAGCTATTCTTGCTGGGGGGCCGGTGCAGCCCGAAGCTGGTTTTGTTTTGCACACAGAGAAAGGTGATTGGCAGTCGACACTCGGTATCAATGAGCAGCTATTCTTAACCAGCTCACGAGATATTT
>CBDBQB010000024.1:0-14582 GCA_965209105.1 Candidatus Poriferihabitaceae bacterium
AGTGCTGTCCAAACAATCTGGTTGTGAGTACGATCCTCAACCGAGTTAAATTCTCTCACAGACCCACCACGACCATTGATATGGTAGTAAAAAGCCACAGGCTTTACTTCATATTTTCTGATGAAGTGCTCAAGCTCATACTTATTCATAGACTTTCGGAACCCGATGCGTACAGTGTCAAGCTCACTGACAGGCTTATCATCAGACACTATCGGTGTAGATGTTGCTGTTTCAGAAAGGTAAAGCATAGGCTTGGTCGTTTGAGCTAACAACCAATCGTTCGCAAGAATGGCCTGACTCACAATTAAACATAGCAAACCAACCGCTATGCCAACTAAAGTACGTATATAAATCATTTCCTTATACCCTCTATTTATCCCTAACGTATTCTACAGAATTAATCGCCTCAGAATGAAAAATTATTAGCCCACGTATTCAAGCTTAGCGTTGTGGGCTTTTCTTCTTCACAAATTACCAATACTAACTATTGGGTGGTAGTCGTGTTTATTCTGCTGTGCAGAAATGAACCCGCGTTTTAGGACAGGTAGCTTAGGAGTTATTTTCACCGGCTTAAGTAGCCAATTTCAGGCCGCGATATGGATCATACATCATGTCAGGCACTATGCCCAAGGCTTGATGTTTACGCTCTTGGTTATAATAGTTTATCCAGGCGCCAATGTGTCGGGCCATTTTTTTGCTAGAATCATACCCAATTCATCCACTACTCTTTAAATATGGCGAAGCTTCAACAAGATTATTCAGATAAGTTTGCCAACATTGCGCCGCAAACATTATTCTCGAATCTACCGAATGCTACGCAAGACTTCGTCAATACTCAGGCCGAGACACTACGCTTTACCCAGCAAGAGCTACGCGAGGTGTGTTTGATCGCGAATGACCTGATCATGTGGAAGGTGCCAGAGTTAGAAATGATCTGGCCAAGTGAGCGCGATAAAAAGGCGCTATTCGCGCGATTACGCGCAAGCTATCAAACAGTTCAAACTGAGCCCAAAACTTACGTTGAGTTTTCCGTTCAGGATAAACCCAAAACGCAAAAACCCAATTTGGTTTCTAAACCCAAAGCTGACCTTGGGCTGGGTGCTTGTCCCGTGGCATCGGAGAAAACACGCTGCTGTAATTTGCTCACGCTTGACGCGGTCGAGCGTTGCGGCTTTGATTGCAGTTATTGCAGTATTCAGTCGTTCTACCATGAGAACGAAGTGCGCTTCGACGCAGACTTTGCGGATAAACTAAAGCGCCTTTCTCTTGACCCAGATAAGACCTACCATATCGGAACGGGGCAATCCTCCGATTCGCTAATGTGGGGCAATCACAATGGAAATCTACAAGCCTTATGCGATTTCGCCACCGACAATCCGAATGTTATTTTGGAGTTCAAAACAAAATCAAAAAATATCGGCTGGTTATTGGAAAACGATTTTCCGCCTAACATTGTTTGTACTTGGTCGCTAAATCCACAAGTCATTATTGACCATGAGGAGCACAAAACCGCGAGCTTGGCTGATCGAATTGCCAGTGCGCGTAAAATAGCCGATAAAGGCCGCTTAATAGGCTTTCATTTTCACCCGATGATTTCGCATGAAGGCTTTGAGGGAAACTACGGGGATATTGCCAAGACAATCACTCAAACCTTCACGCCAGATGAAGTCGCGATGATTTCGATGGGCAGCTTGACCTACACCAAAGATGTGATGAAAACGATTCGCGCGCGGAATTTTAAAAGCAAAATATTGCAAATGCCTCTAGAGCAGGTGGCGGGAAAATATGCTTACCCTGAAGAAACTAAAATCGAAATGTTTCGCTATATGTATAGCGCTCTGTCTGATTGGCATGATCAAGTGTTCTATTATTTATGTATGGAGCCGGCGCATTTGTGGGCACCCGTGTTTGGGCAAACTGCCTATGACAGCAATTTGGCACTCGAGTCGGCGATGAAGGCAAGTTATCTTGCCAAAATACGCGCCTTATAAAACCTTGTCTGGCTAATTGCGTTAAAATCGACCGATTGAATTAGTCCGGTTGTACGAGTGATAGAAATCGAAAAAACGTCTTTATCCGGCGTGGTCATTGTCAAGAGCCAAGTGTTTGGGGATGAACGTGGGTTCTTTATGGAAACCTTCCATCAACGAGAATTTGAAAGCGTTGGTTTGCCAGGTGAGTTTGTGCAGGATAATCACTCGCGATCTAGCCTAGGCGTGATCAGGGGGCTACATTATCAGTTCCCGCAATGGCAGGGAAAATTGGTGCGCGCGATTAATGGCGCTATTTATGATGTGGCGGTGGATATTCGCCCGGATTCACCCACGCACGGCCAATGGTTTGGGATTGAGTTAAATGATGTGAATCGTTTGCAGCTTTATATCCCGCCGGGTTTCGCGCACGGCTTTGCAACGCTATCAGCCTTTGCTGACGTCGCTTATAAGTGTACGAGTTTGTATAAGCCTGAGGACGACGCTGGTATCGCATGGAATGACCCTGCAATAGGTATTAATTGGCGGGTCGATAAGCCAATAATTTCTGACAAAGATGCGCGAGCGCCTAAGTTAGCTGAAATTCGAATTACGGTATAGTCATGAAAATAATCATTTTTGGGAAAAACGGCCAAGTCGGTAGTGGTTTAATGACGCTGCTGGGTCAGCAACACACGGTATTGGGTTTCGATCAAGCTGAACTAGATTTAAGGAAAACCGAGCGCATTGCGCCGCTCATCATTGATCATGAGCCGGATTGGGTGATCAATGCCTCGGCCTATACAGCCGTTGATCGCGCAGAACAAGAGACTGTGCTGGCAGATACCGTCAATCATTTGGCGGCAGAGGCAATGGCCAAGGCGTGCAAGCAATTGCAATGCGGCTTCGTGCATTATTCTACTGACTATGTGTTCGATGGTGAAGCCACGCAGCCGTATGTTGAAACGGATTCGCCCAATCCTCAAAGCGTGTATGGTGTCACCAAACTCGCAGGTGAAGTCGCGGTGGCGCGAGCATATCCCAATACGATCATTCTGCGTACCGCTTGGGTGTATGCCAAACAAGGTGCCAATTTTGTCAATACGATGTTGCGTTTGGCGGCCGAACGCGATGAGATTGGGGTGGTGTCGGATCAGTTTGGTTCGCCGACACTCGCCTTTGATTTGGCTGAGGGTACCGTGGCGATTATTGAAAAAACGCCCGTGAAAGAGGTGGAAAAGGTGGCGGGCTTATACCATGCAACCGGCGCAGGAGAAACTAACTGGCATGATTTTGCTGTGCAGATATTGGCGCTTACTGGCTCGGATGTTCGGCTGAAATCGATTGCCACGAAAGACTATCCGACGGCTGCACCGCGCCCACGTTATTCGGTGTTATCGAATGCAAAACTTGCCCGCGTATTCGGGGTGAATCTTCCAGATTGGCAAGCGTCTCTGGAAAAAACGCTCGCCTAATTAACTGGTTAAGGGACAAGTATGCCTGATCAATCGCTGGCTGATCAAAGCGCGCTTACGCTGGCAGAGAACGGTGCATTTGCGCAAGCGATACCGAGCTTTAATCCTCGGGAAGGGCAGCAGGCATTTGCCCGAAATGTTGCAGACCTGATCGATTCGGGTGGCGTCTTAGTCGCGGAATCTGGGACGGGAACAGGCAAAACTTTTGCCTATCTTGTGCCCGCTGTTTTGTCGGGGCGGCAAGTGGTGATTTCTACGGGCACACGACATTTACAGGATCAGCTGTTTTTCAGAGATTTACCGATGGTGCGTAAAACGCTCGGTGTCTCGCCAGACGTGGCTTTACTCAAAGGTCGTTCTAACTATTTGTGCTTGTTTCGCTTAAAGCAGCTCGCTCAAGACCCGGCGCTCAAATATCAGAAGGGAATCGCTGAAAAGCGTTCGACACTGGAAAACTGGGCGTCTATGACCGCCCGTGGGGAAATAGCGGAAGTGTCGGAATTGGACGAACAAGACCCTATTTGGCGTCAGGTCACGTCCACCGCCGATAATTGCTTGGGCAGCGAATGTCCGGATTTTAAGGCTTGTTATGTCAATAAGGCGCGTCAACGCGCGATTAAGGCTAAGGTAGTGGTGGTGAATCATCATTTGTTCTTTTCAGATGTGAGTTTGAAGGAGCAGGGCTTTGGGGAATTATTGCCAGATTACGAGGTGGTGATTTTTGATGAGGCGCATCAACTGCCGGAGATCGCAACGCGATTCTTTGGTTTTTCGATTTCGACCTTTCAAATCAATGATCTCTGCCGAGATATTTTGGTCACCGAAGCCAAGGAGAAAAGCGGCGTGCCCATGCAAGACGCTATCGATAGCGTGAAAAACGGTGTCGCGCCCTTACACCTCGCCGCCTCAAAACATGGTCGCGGCGCTAGTCAGTTACTGGTTGAAGATCCCGCTTGTTTGAGTTCGATTAATGATTTACTGGATGCGTTGGCTGATTTAGAAACGTTACTGTCCAATGCGGGCAGCGCAGGAGATGGCTTGCAACGCTGTCACGAGCGGGTCTTGCAATTGCAGGGGCAGCTACTTGATTGGTTGGAGCATAGCGCACGTGCGGGAGAATTGGTCTGTTGGTTTGAAACGACCAACGCGACCACGCGCCTGACGGCAAGCCCCTTGAGCGTGAGTGATCAGATGCGTGAAATATTGGGGCAAGTCGGTAAGAGCGCTATCCTCACGTCGGCGACGCTGGCGGCGGGCGAGGATTTCGGGTTTTATCTCCAACACTTGGGCGTGGACGAGGTACAAACCGCGCGCTACGACAGCCCCTTTGATTACCCACAACACGCGCTACTGTATCTACCGGAAGATTTGCCAGAACCTCAGGATAAGCGCTTCGTTGACGCGATGGTCAAAGCGAGTTTGCCCGTGCTGAACGCATCAGAAGGCCGCGCCTTTATGTTGTTTACGTCATACGCAATGCTGCATCGTGCCGCGAAGAAAATGCGTGAATACCCTGAGTGGAACTTGTTTGTTCAGGGTCAAGCACCACGCGGGGAGTTGATCGAACAATTTCGTGGGGCTGATCGAGCAATATTAATGGGCACAGCCTCTTTTTGGGAAGGGGTCGATATTCAAGGAGATGATTTATCTTGCGTGATTATCGATAAATTACCCTTTGCGCCGCCCAATGATCCGGTGATGAGCGCGCGACTAAAATTGCTTGAACAGGCCGGTGGCAAACCGTTTTTTGATATTCAAATTCCCAGCGCGATCATCAGTCTCAAACAGGGGGCGGGACGGCTGATTCGAGATGAAAACGATCAAGGCGTGTTGATGATTTGTGATGTGCGCTTACGCACGAAAGGCTATGGCTCGAAGTTTCTAGATGCGCTGCCGCCGATGCGCCGAAGCAGCCGCATACAAGATGTAAAAACGTTTTTTGCCAATCGAAAAGTTGCTTGAGAGCGATGCGAATCCTAGCCATTGATACCGTGACCGAGATGTGTTCGGTGGCTTTGTGGGTAGAGGGTGCGCTCACCACGCGGCAAGAATTAGCTGCGCAGCGGCATTCTAATATTGTATTGGGCATGGTCGATGAGTTATTGCTTGAAAGCAAGGTGGCCTTGTCCGACATAGATTTAATCGTCGCCGATGTGGGCCCCGGATCCTTTACGGGTATCAGAATTGGCATGGGGGTGGCGCAAGGCTTAGCGTATGGGGCAGATATTCCTATCTTGGCAGTGGATGCACTCTCGCTGCTTGCCCAGAGTGTAGCCAAGGACAATGATAAAGACGTCCTAGCCGCGATTGATGCGCGAATGGGGCAAGTGTATTGGGCGCATTATGTAAGGCAAGCAGACGGGCTTAAATTGAGCGATGAACTGCATTTGAGCAATCCAGAAGAAATTAATTTAGCGGAAGAAAATGTGCTGGGTTTAGGCAGTGGTATCGATGCATACACTGATGAAATCTCCTCGCGATGTCAGCAACTAGAAATAGTCGAGAAGCAGTTTCCGTTGGCGCAGTATGCGATAAGCATCGCGCTTGAGGCGTCCAAATCGGAATGGCAATCGGCGGGCGAATTGATGCCTATTTATCTAAGAAATGATGTTGCGAAGGTCAGTCAGAAAGCGGTTAAACACTTAGACCCTACTTAACACAACACATCAAAGGGGTGCGTGACAATTTTCTTTCCGTCGATACGAACTTCTGCGCGCCATTGGCCAATAAATTCACCCATGCCAAAAGCAGGGTCAAAAATTTGTGCGATAGCAGCTCCCGTAGGGCCGGACAATCTCAGCCACGCCCAAACGCGGGTGCCTTTGCCATAAGAGGTGAATGCATAGCGTGTTTTTTGCTCTAGTTTGTTGCCCGGATTTAACCAATCGACAATAAGCTCGTGCTGGCTGGGCGTTTGACGCTCAGGTGCGGTGACCTCAATCACCGTGTAAATTTTATCTGAGCAATCGAAGTGTTTTTCGGGTGTAGAGCCAGGGATGTCATCAATCGCGCGGGCGGTGATGAAGGTATTGAAACTTGGGCTGGCCGTAACTGCTTTATCTTGAGCGATAGAAATATGGCTGAAAGCCAGAGCGCAGACTAAAACGATACGCAGCGCGAAATTCCATTTTTGTAGCATAAAAGGGGCTTAACGGCTGGCGTTCCAAGTGCCGCCAAGATTGCAGGTTTCGGCTACCGTGGTGGTGGTTGTTTCGCCCACGGTTTCGGTCTCTGAGACGGACCCAGTATTAAACCAAGAGCCACCCATACTGCTGTTATTGCTTGAGCCGGTGAGGATGATGGATCCATTTGCTGTGGTTGCCGTGATATTTATGCTGTTTCCACTCAGGGTGCCCGTCAGGGCGCCACCGCCGATGCAGTTGTTATTCGAGCTAAAAACGCCAACCAAGGTATTACCCGAAAAAGGGTCATTCGTGTCATCAGCTGCCTGCGATAGGCCCATCGAAAACGAAGCATAGGCGACATTATTTCGGGCTAAGGTGCCGAACCAAGTTCCCCCAACGCTAAGCCCAAGGCCACCGGCTGTTGTGCCACCACTGCATCCGCTTAGGAGGCTGATGAGTAGGCCAGCTCCCGTGAAGGCTTTAAGAATATTGTGTAATTTCATAGGTAGGTGATCAATGGATAATAAGCTCTCGAACGGCTCTTGTGCCGAAATAGCCAAGCAAAAACAAACTATAGCAGATTATAGTGTAAATTGACGCTTGTCGCCCTCTCCAACCTGAAAAATACCGTCCTAACAATAAGATAGCGTAGGCAAGCCATGTTAAGACAGTGAGAACGATGTGGTGATTGAAGCTAAATAAACTGCCATGTTGAGCATGATTAACATACAAACCCGCCGCGAGCGTAAGGCTCAATAGCATAAAACCCAGCGTGATGAATTGAAATAGCATGGTTTCCATACTTTGTAAGGCGGGTAAAGAGATAAAAGATACCTTGTTTTGCGGTTTGCTGTGTGTGCGAAGTTGCTTATCTTGAATGAGGATCAGAATCGATTGCGCAAAGGCGAGGCTTAATAGGGCAAAGCTAATAATACTTAATGCAATATGCCACTCGAAACTAGGGTGGGCGATCGAAACGGATTCGTTGATGGGGTTCAGCCAGCGGCCAGCGAGCAAACCTAGAATGGTGGCGGGTAAAATAGCCAAACCAAGGTTCAGCGTCGCGCGAACCATTGATAGCAGGATGAATAACAGCGTTGCAAATGCAGCGACACTTGAGATAGATTGTCCTAAACTCAAACTGCCTTGATCGGCGATGGGCGCTTGGTTGACAACGCGGATATAGAGGTCAACGAAATGTGCAATCAGGCCGATAAGGCTAAGGCTGATAATTCGAGACCGGGCGCTCGGAGTGTGTTTGTCCGAGGCGGTTGTATATTGCCAAAGCAAGACTAAAGCCACGAGATAGCAACTTAAAGATAGCCAGGTGAGCGCTGAGAACATAAAAATACGGTTAGCAAAAACTTCCAAGCAAAGTATAGTGGAATTTGATGTATGGTACGTGACCATCTCAAGCGATGCGGATAAAATACACGGCCTGAGAAAATAATTGATGATGATTGAGGAGAAATGTTTGAACAATTAGGCGATCGATTTAAACGCACCTTTAAAACCCTAAGAGGGCGTGGGCGTTTAAGCGAAGAAAATATTCAAGACGCTCTGCGCGAGGTGCGTATTGCCTTGCTAGAGGCAGACGTGGCTTTGGCCGTGGTTAAGCCTTTCATCGAGCAGGTTCGTGCCCGCGCGATTGGCACTGAGGTTTTAGATAGCCTCAGCCCCGGGGAGGCGATGGTAAGAGTCGTCCATGATGAGTTGATTGAACTGATGGGCGCGCAAAACGACGCGCTTAACTTGGCTGCAAAACCGCCTGTTGTGGTGTTGGTTGCGGGCTTACAAGGCGCGGGTAAAACCACCACTGTTGCGAAACTCGCTTATTTTCTAAAAACACGCGAAAAGAAAACGGTAGCGGTGGTGAGTACGGATACATCCCGACCCGCCGCGATTGAGCAATTAAGGCAAGTATCGCACACCGCCGAGGCGCAATTTATTGAAAGCACGACGGATCAAAACCCTGTTGATATTGCCCAAGCAGCTGTTTTGCAGGCGAAACGCCTGAACGCGGATGTATTGATTATTGATACAGCTGGTCGTTTGCATGTTGATCAGGCGCTGATGGAAGAGGTTCAACAAATTCATGCTTCAACCTCGCCCACCGAAACCTTGTTCGTGGTCGATAGTTTGACGGGGCAGGATGCGGTGAATTCGGCAAAAGCATTTAACGAAACGCTGGAATTGACAGGGCTGGTGTTGACAAAAACCGATGGCGATGCGCGGGGCGGCGCTGCGCTTTCTATTCGGCAGGTCACGGGCAAGCCCATTAAATTTATGGGGGTGGGGGAAGGTATAGATAAGCTTGAGGCCTTCCACCCTGACCGCGTTGCTTCGCGCATATTGGGCATGGGAGACGTGCTTAGTTTGGTTGAGGAAGTAGAGCGAAAAGTTGATAAGCAACAAGCGCAGAAATTGGCGCGTAAAGTAAGCAGAGGAAAGGGCTTTGATCTAAATGATTTTCGCGATCAGCTACAACAAATGGACAAGATGGGGGGCATGTCGAGTATGATGGAAAAGTTACCCGGCATGGATAAACTACCCCAAGGGGCGGTTGGCCAAGGCGAGAAAGAAACCAGGCGCATCGTTGCAATTATTAATTCGATGACAGCTAAAGAGCGTACCTTTCCTGCGCTGATTAAAGCCACCCGAAAGCAGCGAATCGCCGCGGGTTCCGGCACGCAAGTTCAAGATATTAATCGCTTATTGAAACAATTTACCCAGATGCAAAAAATGATGAAAAAAATGAAAAGCAAAGGCGGTATGCGCAAGATGATGGCGATGATGAAAGGCATGGGGGGTGGTATGGGGGGAGGGGGTTTCCCGGGAATGCCGCGTTAAGTGGTCATTCGATTTAATGCTTAACCAGTCAATGCGAGTCGCATAGCAACGCGGCAATTCAGGCGGCATGAGAATAATTGCTCAATGCCATTCACCCATTAAAAAAGACTAATCCAACAATGAATAAGAAACTCACACTATCAGCCTTATTATCTGCATGCCTCATGTCCAGCCTAACGGGCTGTGATGAAATTTCCTCCATCGGCGGCGACGATCAAGTTGCAACCCAGTGTTTGTCCTTTGGTCAGGCAGTTCAGCTGGCGGGTGGTTACCGACATACCGTTCGCAACAGCTGCGATAAACAAATTAATGTATTGGAGCAATCTACGGAACAACGTTTTACCTTGCTTGCTAAAGGCGAACAGAATTTGATTTTATTTGCCGCGATAACGAGTATGGCTGCGTGTTTTTCGCCTTACGAGCCGGACATTAAAAGCTCGAACGGCAAGTTTCAGTGTCGGAAGTAGTTGTTTAGGTGAGTTTTCTTATAACGGTGGGATCATGCAGATAACCGCCAGCCTCACGTCTTTGCGAGGAGCAAAGCGACGCGGCAATCCAACAGCATTCGCTATATCCATGGCTCAAATATAAGTAGTGAACGGAATTATATTTCTCAATCGGGAGGCACTTTTGCTAATCTGCGCAATGACGCTACTTGCTACCTCGCTGTGCCATGCGGAAAATCCACAGTTAGTTCTATCAAAGTCAGTCTCCCACTATATAGGTGGGCGTATTGAGCCGGAAGAAATCACAAACCAGTTTGATTGCCGTGACAAGATTTATGCGACATTGCAAATGGATCGTGCAGTCAAGGGAGATAAAAACATTACATTTGAATGGTATAAGCCAGACAAGCAGCTTGAACTTATTCAGAGAGATCGCCTAGCAGTATCAGACGAAGTTAGTCGTCGCGGGGTATCAAAATGGCTAAGCCTATCTAGGGGCAACTTGGCTGGAGTACTAGGAGATAACAGTGCCTACCTCAAATATATTGGCGAATGGCTCGTTGTAGCCAAGTTAGGTGGTGTAAAATCCGCGTCGCAAGGATTTAGTTTGCTTTGTTGAGATTCGCATAAAGCGAAGTCTTTGTGCCTTACCATAAAATGTAGAAAATATTAAATGGTACCGAAGGCCGGAATCGAACCGGCACGGTATTGCTACCACTGGATTTTGAATCCAGCGCGTCTACCAGTTTCGCCACTTCGGCACGGGCTATTAAGGTGTAGGATTAGATTATTTAAGTTTAGTTGCAACTCATACTAACAATAAGGTGAGTGCGGCAATACTATAGCAAAAGAGCGCGTACACCGTATGGAGATTTTGCCCAAAAATTGATCCCTCATTTAGAACGAACTATTTTAATTAAAATCTCACGTATAGATTACCCTACTTACAAAAATGAATTTTAAGTGGTTTGCCAATGTGATAAGTAAGGGTAGTATTACGTGTATTTCTAATAATAATCTTCGTCAAATAGTAGTAGAGAATACACAAGACGGAGCAATTACTCTGAGCATTGAATTCGATCTATTTGAAAAAATGCGACATAATAGTTTTACTACGAAACAGCCATAAACATAATCCATAAAACAAACCTATTAATTGTCGATATAGCGAAAGTTATCAGGACGGTAGTGAATTAATGAATAAGTGTGATAGCAAAATGCTATATCTGCATATAGGAACGCATAAAACGGGGACAACGTCCGTCCAGTCTTTTTTATGGGAAAATAGGGAGTATCTCAGATCACTAGGGATGGATTATCCTAGGGTAGGTTTATCGGGGATTACGCACGCTAGGTTTGTTAATGAGTTGTATTTCCCCCGTCGGGAGCGGGCGATGAAGGCTCTATCGAAAAGCTTTAATTGGGACAACTCTCCTTATAGAGATATCGATAGGGATTCTCGAGTAAGTGTATATTCAGAACTAAAAGATTATGTGATGAATTCTCAATGTAGTAACTTTGTCATGAGTTCTGAGTGTTTTTATGAATGGACAGAACCAATAGAGTTCTCGAATAGACTAGGAAAAATATTTGAACATATGTATGTGATAATTTATCTTAGGCCGCAGTGGAGTTGGATAGACGCAATTTACAATCAACTAATAAAAGATAATTACTTTAGATATACTGGTAAAATTTCTGAGCTTCCACAGTTAGAATTGTTGAATTATTACGAGATTTTAGATGAGTGGGGACAAGCCTTCGGCGAAAATAATATAATAGTTCGACCATTCAAAATAGGAAATAAATTCAACGTTATCAAAGACTTGATGGAGCAGTTAAAGCTAGGCGAAGCATCGAAAATGATACCTTCAGGGTTGTCTATTTTTGAGAACCGGAGAGTGCCTCGAGAATATGTGCCTTTGCTAAAGGAGATAAATGAATTTCCAATATCAGATGTCAATAGAAAACTATTGCTTGATATTTTAGTAAGCCAAAATCCGAAGACAGAAGATCAGCAAGCACTAGAGGTGGATAGTGATATTTTTATAGAATGGACAAATATAGACAATACAAAATTATTTAGGAGATATTTTAATGGACATAATCCGTGGCTTATTTAGCAGGTAAATTTTTAGTTAAGCTATGGAGTCACGACGACGTTAATAATTAAATATATATGCGGAGATGTGAATTAATAAAATGATAAAAGTAGCAGTAATAACTCGCACAAAAAACCGACCCATTATGTTATCTAGAGTTTATGAAAGTATTAAAGGGCAATCTTTTACAAATTTTCAGTGGGTAGTTGTTAATGATGCTGGAGACGAAGGTCCTGTTAACGATATCGTAAAAAAAGCAAAGGATGAGGGCGTCAATACATTATTGATTCATCGCAAAAAATCTATCGGTATGGAGGCAGCTAGTAATAACGGTGTGGCTTCTAGTGAAAGTGAGTATGTTGTTATTCATGATGATGATGATACATGGCATAAAGATTTTTTAGTTGAAACAATCAAGTTTCTTGAAGTAAATGTAGGGTACCTAGGTGTTGTTACTCAGAGTGAACGAATAGATGAAAAAATAATTGGGAACTCTATAATTCAAGTTAATAATCGTCCTTATAACGACTGGCTGATGTCGATTCAGTTTAGTGATATGTTGATAAATAATCCCTTCCCGCCAATTTCATTTTTATTTAGAAGGTCGGCATGGAATGAGATTGGGGGGTTTGATGAGTCGTTACCCGTACTAGGTGATTGGGATTTTCACTTAAAAGTTTTAATGGACGGCGATATTGGTTTGTTGCCTATGAAGCTTGCGAATTATCACTTCAGAATAGAGGTCAAAGAGGGGCAAACAACATATGGTAATACTGTGACACAAGGTGTTGATAAGCACATAGAGTTTGACGCGAAATACAGGAATGCTAAATTAAGAAAGGATTTATCTGAAAACAGGTATGGCTTGGGTCACTTATTATTGCTTGGCCGATTGAATATGCAAGTGTTTAGTAAGGTTGAGTTGGTTACAAATTTAGCTGGTCGATATAAATCAATTAAAAAGAAGTTACGATTCTAATTATTCCCATCTTTATGGTTAAAACATTTAATAAGGTTTTTCAAAGACTTCAAAGAATATCTTCTGATTATGAAGCTATCAGTAAGGCAGCTTTCGATGATGAGGTTAGTCTTGTTTCTGTAGATGTATTTGATACTTTGTTATTACGCGATACTAAACCTGAGATCGTAAGATTCTTAGATATAGCCGCTTTGTGGAAAGATCATTTGGCGGGCGTGTATTCTGGCACTATAAAGGATCTTTTTTATTTGCGTTATGTCGGTGCAAGATTAGCTTATAGACATGCTACAAAGGTCAATGATTGCAGAGAGGCAGATTATAAGGCAATATTGAGATCAGTAATGCGAGGTGCAAGTATTCCAGAATCATTCCAAGATACATTATTCATGCTCGAACTGGACTATGAAAAAAAATCTCTGAAGCCCAACTCTAAGTTAATATCAATTCTCGAGATGTGTCGGCATTCTGGTAAGCGAATTATAGCTATTTCTGATATGTATTATTCATCAGGAGATATTTTTGCCCTAATAGATCAGCACGTCCCAGCAGGCCTAATTCAAAAGGTTTATAGTAGTTCAGAATATGGTTTTGGTAAATCGTCGGGGTTGTTGTATGAGGCTGTTAAAGAGGATGAGAAAGTTGAGCAATATAATGGTTGGGTGCATTGTGGAGACAACTATGATTCTGATGTTAGTAAAGCCAAAATATTAGGGATCAATGCATTTTACTTGCCTAGGCCAATGATTTGGAGGTTGGTTATTCGCATTAGAAATATAGTTTCAAAAATTAGACTCGATATAAATTATCTTTAGGTTGAAATATAGTTTTGTTAAACAGGCATCATCAAGCCCATTTCGGGCGAGAAATACTTGGTCCGTTAATTGAGAGGTATTGCTTTAAGTTATGGTTAAGTGAAGGCTACTATGCAGAAAATAACTCTGCTGTAATGTTTCTTTCACGTGGAGGCCTAAGATTAAGGTACTACTACGATCTGTTTTTGTTGAAATACGGCATTTCAAGTAACCTGCTTCACAATGATTTATTTGTATCACGTATATCTATACATAAGGCAGCACTAATAAGCGCCCCAGAAACTAGTGCACAGTTAATTGCAAGTGAGTTCGAATGGTTATGTGTTTATGATGCTTTTTCAGCAATTTTTGGAAAGAATATTACTAAACAATGGACTGAATCTCTTACGATTGAACAAAACAGTCGATTTCTAGAAGAGCATATGACTAGCCAGCATATATTAAATGTTATTTCTGGTGAAAATGATGTGAAGGGTATTTTGAATTTGGCATTAGCAAAGCATCAAAATTATTTTCAAACGCATGTGAAACAACAAACCTTTGGTCGTAAAAATCTATTGGCAGTGGATACAGGATGGAGCGGGTCAATTATAAAAAGCATGAAAACTATTTTGCCAAAGAAAAATATAATTGGTTGTTATTATGGAAAATTCAGCTATGGGAAAGTTGTGACTGATGCATGGTATAACGATATTGTTGGTTTAGAGGCAGAGGGAATCCGGTATAGGTGGGATGTGCCTACTACCGGAATTTTCCTTCATCGTCATTTACTAGAAGGGCTTTGTGAGGTCGAATGGCCAAGCGTCGTAGGTTATAAAAGAAA
>CBDBQB010000025.1:0-67974 GCA_965209105.1 Candidatus Poriferihabitaceae bacterium
ACGATGTGATAACAGAGGTCTTTGAATTGGCGGCACAAGGCGTTCGAGAAGTTAATTTATTGGGCCAAAATGTCAACGGATATTCTGGTGCTTCGGATGAGGTCGGCACGGTCAACTTTGCTGACTTACTGCGTTATGTTGCAGCAGTTGAGGGTATTGATCGTGTTCGCTACACCACCTCCCACCCCGTCCACTTTGACGATGCCTTAATAGATGTTTATCGCGACACGCCTGAGTTAGTGAATCACTTACATTTGCCCGTGCAAGCCGGCTCAGATCGAATTTTGCAGTTGATGAAGCGTGGCTATCGGACAGACGAGTATCGAGATATCATCAAACGCTTGCGGGTGGTTCGCCCGGACATCTCGATTTCCTCGGATTTCATTATCGGTTTTCCGGGTGAATCAGACGAAGATTTTGAAGAGACGATGCAATTGCTTGAAGATATTCAATTTGATCAGTCCTTCAGCTTTATCTACAGCGCACGTCCTGGCACACCAGCGGCTGAATTACCAGACGATGTTCCACTTACCGTTAAAAAGCAGCGATTGGCTCGCCTACAATCGCGTATTAACGAAATGGCCACCCAGATCAGTGCGTCGATGGTGGGCTCGCAGCAAATTGTGTTGATTGACGGTTGCTCACGTAAAGATCCGCTCGACTTGACTGGCAAAACAGAAAATAACCGTTCAGTGACGTTTCGCGGAAATAAAGATTGGATAGGAAAGTTCATGCGGGTAGACATCACGCATGGGATGGTAAATTCCTTACGTGGGAAGGCGGTTCGGGTGACCAAACAAGATAAATTGGCGGTGGCTTAAACCTTGAAAACCGCCAAGCAGGGTATTAGTTTTTCGCTTGACCCACTGGATAATGGAAGGCTGGCGGCGATCACGGGCGAACGCGGCGTTTTCTTAAAGCAAATTGAAGCGCACTTGGGTGTGAAGATTAGTCACCGCTCAGAAGTGTTTTATATTGAGGGCGCCGAAGCAAATTCGGATATCGCCGAATCAATTATTCGCCAGCTATATGAACAATCCGGAAACCCTGATAATAACCAAATTGACGCTAAAACCGTGCACCTTGCCCTACTGGGAACCCCGCGAGATCATGCGCAGGATACGCCTAAAAAGGTTATAAAAATTCGAAAAAACCATGTGAGTCCGCGCAATGCTGCACAAGCGAACTATCTCGAGCAGATTGCCAAGCATGACGTGTGTTTTGGAATTGGCCCGGCCGGAACGGGCAAAACATATCTGGCGGTGGTCTGCGCGGCACACGCTTTAGCCAACCATGAGATTGAGCGAATTATTTTGGTAAGACCGGTTGTTGAAGCAGGGGAAAAATTGGGGTTTCTACCGGGCGATATCGGACAAAAAGTTGATCCGTATTTGCGCCCACTGTACGACGCCTTATATGAGATGCTGGGGACTGATCGGGTCGAAAAACTGATTGAGCGTAATGTCATTGAATTAGCGCCGCTGGCTTATATGCGGGGTCGAACGCTCAATAACGCATTTATATTGCTAGATGAAGCCCAAAACACCACGATTGAGCAAATGAAGATGTTTTTGACTCGAATGGGGCAGGGCTCAAAAATGATTATCACGGGCGATACCTCCCAGATTGATTTACCCAAGCATGTTCCCTCTGGGCTGTTGCACGTTGAAAAAATTCTAAAGGCAGTCAAAGGCATTGGGTTTACACACTTTGTCTCGGCGGATGTGGTGCGCCATCGCCTTGTACAACGGATCGTCGAAGCTTACGATACGGATCAAGGGCTGACGCCTGTCAAGCCGATAAAATCTAGCTAGTGAGTTATCATGTTGCAGCTTGCCACAGATAATATACATATCCCCATCGAAAATAAGATAATAAAATGGGTTAAGAGTATATTTCAAACTATTGATATTAAAGATAATAATAATATTATAATTAGAGTGGTAGATATCGAGGAAGCTCGGGCGCTAAATCTGCAATTTCGCCAGCAAGACAAGGCCACTAATGTTTTATCGTTTCCATCTGAATTACCCGACGATATAGACGAGCCTTACTTGGGAGATATCGTGATTTGCGCAGATATTGTGGAAGCAGAAGCCCTGGCACAAAATAAATCGATTGAAGCCCATTGGGCGCATATGGTGACGCATGGCATATTGCATTTGGTCGGCCACGACCATCTTGAAGACGCGCAAGCCAGCGTCATGGAATCGATGGAAATTAAGATTATGTCGGCCTTAGGTTATCCAGACCCCTATGCGTCATAATTGGCGGCAACTGATACTCAGCTTGGCGGCGGGCGCAGCATATCCCTTAGGGTTTGCACCGTTTAATGCGTGGCTGATTTCGATTGTATCGCTGGCCATTATTTTCCTTGTATGGTTGCACGCGGGAAAGAAAACAGCCATGTGGTCAGCCTTGTTGTTCGGGCTTGGGGCTTTTGGTGTTGGGGTATCGTGGGTATACGTCAGCATGGTGAATTTTGGCAATATGGTACCGATTATGGCGGCCATTGCCGTGCTGTTATTTGCCTTGATTCTAAGCAGCTTTATCGTCGCCTTAGCTTGGCTAGAGCGCACGCTATTCTCTGGTTACCGCCAAATAATTCGTCTACTGTTTTGTCTTCCGGCATTGTGGGTGATGTTTGAGTATCTGCGTGGCGTGGTGCTGTCAGGATTTCCTTGGTTGCAATTGGGCTACGTTACTGTGGGCACATCCTTTGCCGGCTGGGCAAGTATTTCCGGCGTGTTGCTGTCGAGTTATGTGCTGAGTGTAATCGCTGGGGTAATCGCCTTATGTTATGTCGACCGCCGATCCAAAACGTGGCTTAGTAGCGCTATATCGCTATTCGGGTTAGGGATTGTTTCCTGGTTAATATCACAAATAGCTTGGACCGAAACAGCGGGGGCGCCTTTAGACGTCACTTTAATCCAAGCAGATATTCCATTATCCGAGAAATGGCAGCCTGAAAATCGCCCGCTAATCATGCAGACCTATCTTGCGGCATCCCAAGCGGCAATTGATACCGATTTAATCATTTGGCCAGAAGGGGCGTTGCCCATGGCCTATGATCAGATTCCAAAATCCTATCTTGAGCAGCTTAACGAGCTAGAAGCGAGCCTCATTTTTGGCGTAGTCAAGCGCGACAAGGGTGGTGGAGAGGGCAAGGTTTATAACGCCTTAGCATTGCTAAATGGGGCGGAGCCGCAGTTATATCGCAAGCATCACTTGGTTCCTTTTGGAGAGTTTTTCCCCTTTAAATTTGCCTTGGGATGGATATTTGAGTCCTTAAATATCCCGATGTCGAATTTCAACAGTGGTGCTGCATTGCAAGACAATTTAAGCCTTAAACACCTTAAAATATTGCCCACGATTTGTTATGAAGACGCCTTTCCCGAAGATTGGAGAAAGCGCGCGCGGGAGGCCAATGTTATTCTAAATATCAGCGAAGACGCTTGGTTTGGTGATTCCTTCGCGCCGCATCAACGATTGCAAATGGCGCGTATGCGGGCGGTAGAATTTGGCCGGCCGGTCATCCGCGTTTCCAATAGTGGTTTATCAACGATCATCAATGCTGACGGATCAACAGACGCGGTCAGCCCACAATTCCAACCCGCTTTGTTTAACTCGCCGGTCTTGCCGATGCAAGGCGAAACGCCCTATATGCGTTTCGGTCAGTGGCCGCTTTGGGGCTGGTTCAGTTTGTGCTTTGCTGTTATCTGGGGTCGCCGCCGTGCTTATGGCTAGGGCGTCCATTGGACGGGTATATAATTCTTATGAGAACTTGAAGCTAAATTTAAAATAGAATGCATAAATGAAACTTGAATTTTACGGTGCGGCGGATCGTGTCACGGGATCTTGTCATATCCTGCACGTCAATGGCCTGCGCATATTATTAGATTGTGGCCTGATACAAGGCGGTAAAGGCGCGCAAGCGCTCAATTTCGAGGCCTTTCCCTTTAGGGCGGATTCGATAGATGTGGTGATATTGAGCCATGCGCATATCGATCATTCCGGGCGATTACCTTTGTTGGTACGGCGCGGGTTTAAAGGCGCGATCCATACGCAGAACGCGAGTCGAGATGTCGCCAGCATCCTTTTGCAAGACAGCGCTAGAATTCAAGAAGAAGATGCTAAGAATAAAAATCGCTGGCTTAAAAAACGCGGGAAATCAGCCGTTAAACCTTTATACACCGAGGCGGATGCTAAGCGTTGTTTAGCACGATTCAAGGGGCATCCCTACGAGCAGAAGGTCGAAGTTGCCAAAGGGGTCACGGTACGGTTTGTGGATGCGGGCCATATTATTGGTTCAGCATCGCTAGAGATTTGGTTGAGCGAAGGCGAGATCGAACGCAAAATTGTCTTCAGTGGTGATTTGGGTCAGTACGATAAGCCCATTTTAAATGATCCCGCTGTGATCAAAAAAGCGGATTTAGTGCTGATTGAGAGTACCTACGGTAACCGCTTACACCGCGAACGTCGCGATACTATCAATGAACTGGGTGAGATTATCGCCAGCGCCAAAGCTGAGGGCGGTAATGTGTTGATTCCCGCCTTTGCCTTGGGGAGAAGCCAAGAAATATTGTACGAACTGGGCAAACATTACGTTAAATGGGAATTATCTGATTGGCAGATATTTTTAAATAGCCCAATGGCAATCGCGGCCAGTCGCGTGTACTGGGACTACCCGCATTTGTATGATGACGAGGCCAGTCGATTACGCAAACTGGCAGATTCTATGCCGAAACTCGATAATATTCATTTCACTGAAAGTGTTGCAGATTCCAAAGCAATTAATCGACACCGTGGACGTGCAATCATATTGGCGGGCAGCGGAATGATGAATGGCGGGCGTATCTTGCATCACCTTAAGCACAATGTTGGACGCCCAGAATGTCATTTAGTGATTGCAGGGTATCAAGGCAGGGGAACCTTAGGTCGCTTATTAGTCGACGGTGCGGATACGATTAAAATCCATCGCAAAGAATACCCAGTAAAAATTAACATTCATACGATTGGCGGGATGTCGGCGCATGGAGACAAAAATGATTTATTGCAATGGTTAGGCAATTTCCAAAGCAAGCCACATGTTTGCATCATTCATGGTGAAGCGGCCACGCGTGCCTCATTTGCAAAAACAATCGAAAAGAATCTAGGGTTTAGCACCACATTAGGGGAAATTGGTAAGAAGATTGATTTAACTAGCTTGTAGCGATATATCGCGCTAAATATCCCTTCTTAGGGTTGTAGTTTTTGACCGATATCGAGGATAATCCGCCGTCCAATTTAGTTTGCATGAATCTGCCTGTTAGTTGGATCAATTAAGTTGATTATTTATACACGCTAAAAACAGGCATAGTACTGGGACAAAATACGCATACGCGACGATGCCGAGAAAGGCATAGATGAAATATAACGATTGATCAGATTGAAAGTAAGACATTCAATCTCTTCAAATAACAAATTTAAATTTAGAGGTGACACCAATGTCAGTATCAAGAAGTGATAAAGCGAATGCCATTCGTGCTTTGAGCATGGATGCTGTCCAACAGGCTAATTCAGGGCATCCCGGTGCGCCAATGGGAATGGCGGATATCGCTGAGGTGTTATATAGCGATTTCATGAAGCATAACCCCACTAACCCTGATTGGATGGATCGAGATCGCTTCGTGATGTCTAACGGTCATGCATCAATGTTGCCCTATTCAGTTTTACATTTATCTGGCTATGAATTGTCGATTGATGATCTTAAAGGCTTTCGCCAATTACATTCTAAAACACCGGGGCATCCTGAGTACGGCTATGCGCCCGGCATTGAAACCACGACCGGGCCTTTAGGGCAAGGTCTTACTAATGCAGTCGGTATGGCGCTTGCTGAGAAGGTATTGGCTGCACAGTTTAATGAAGACGGACACGCAGTGGTTGACCACAAAACTTGGGTATTCCTCGGCGACGGTTGTTTGATGGAAGGTATTTCTCATGAGGCCTCTTCCCTCGCCGGCACAATGGGCTTGGGCAAGCTAATCTGTTTTTATGATGATAATAATATCTCTATCGATGGAAACGTGGATGGCTGGTTTGGAGATGATACCCCCAAGCGTTTTGAAGCTTACGATTGGCAGGTGATTGCGGATGTGGATGGTCATGACTCAGCAGCGGTGAAAGCCGCAATTGAGCAAGCCGTTGCCAATACTGAACAGCCCACTCTGATTTGCTGCAAAACCACGATTGGAATGGGCGCACCCAATAAAGGTGGCGGTCATCATGTGCATGGCGAGGCGCTTGGAGATGATGAAGTTGCCGCGACGCGTGAGCACATCGGCTGGCCGCATGCACCGTTTGTGATCCCAGATGAGATCGCTGCTGCGTGGAACGCGGCGGATTCTGGCAATGCTGCGGAATCCGCATGGAACGATAAATATGCCGCCTATCAATCTGCTTTTCCAGCCAAAGCGGCTGAATTGTCGCGGCGGATGGCGGGTGAATTGCCCGCTAATTTCGCTGCCGAGGCGGATAAGTTTATTGCCGAGGTCAATACCAAAGAAGAATCGCCTGCCACACGGGTTGCCTCAAAAGGCGCGCTTAATGGCTATGCGCCGATGTTGCCCGAATTTTTGGGGGGCTCCGCAGATTTAACACCTTCTAATAATACTTTCCATGATACCAGCGTTCGGATAAACGACGATCATGGTGATAGTACGATGAACTTTACCGGTAACTATATTTCATACGGCGTGCGTGAGTTTGGCATGAGCGCGATCATGAATGGCCTCGTATTACACGGCGGATTTATTCCTTACGGCGCGACCTTCCTGATGTTTTCAGAGTATGCCCGTAATGCACTGCGCATGGCGGCATTGATGAAAATTCAGAGTATTTTTGTTTACACCCATGATTCAATTGGCTTAGGCGAAGACGGCCCCACGCATCAAGCGGTAGAGCAAATTCCCACCTTACGCATGATCCCTAATATGTCGATCTGGCGCAGCTGCGACACGGTTGAAACAGCGGTGGCGTGGAAAGCGGCCATCGAGAAGCAAGACGGGCCTACTTGCCTGATTTTCTCACGTCAAAACCTCGCCTTCCAAAAGCGTGATGCGGCGACGATTTCCAATATCGCCAAAGGCGGGTATATCCTCAAAGACACACAGGGCACACCCGATGCGATCATTATTGCAACGGGATCCGAAGTGGGTATTGCGATGGAAGCCGCTGAGCAATCAGATAAAGCTGTTCGCGTTGTCTCCATGCCGTCTACAGACGCCTTTGATGCGCAAGATGCTGCCTACAAAGAGTCTGTTCTACCTGCGAGTGTAACCGCGCGTGTATCGGTCGAAGCCTCGGTGACCGATGGCTGGTGGAAGTATGTGGGTATGGGAGGAGAAGTGATTGGTATGTCGAGCTTCGGCGAATCTGCACCCGCACCTGAACTATTTAAACATTTTGGCTTTACCGCTGAGAATATTTTAAGCGCGGTCAATCGCGTGACTGCTTAACCTTTTAAATTTAACCCCAAGTTTTGGAGAAATGAAATGACAATAAAAGTCGCTATTAACGGCTATGGCCGAATTGGTCGCAATGTATTGCGAGCGCTATACGAATCGGGTCGTGACGATGTACAAATCGTTGCGATCAATGATTTGGGTGATGCGAATACCAATGCACATTTAACACAATACGATACCGCGCACGGCAAATTCCCAGGCACGGTTGAGGTTGATGGTGAGGATATGATCGTCAACGGTGACCGTATTAAGGTCTGTGCTGAACGTGATCCTGCAAAATTACCTTGGGCTGAGCTTGGTGTAGATGTCGTTCATGAGTGTACGGGTTTTTTCGCTTCAAAAGAAAAGGCCAGCGCTCATTTGACTGCCGGTGCTAAGAAAGTTGTTATCTCTGCGCCGGGTGGTGCAGATGTTGATGCAACGATTGTTTACGGTGTGAATGAAGACATTCTAAAAGCCAGCGATACCGTTATCTCAAACGCATCGTGTACCACCAACTGTCTCGCACCCATGGTCAAGCCCATCAACGAAGAAATTGGTTTGGTGCATGGTTTAATGACCACGATTCATGCCTACACAAATGATCAGGTTCTAACGGATGTTTACCACAGTGATCTGCGTCGCGCACGTTCGGCAACGCAATCTATGATCCCGACTAAAACCGGTGCTGCTGCAGCCGTTGGTTTGGTGCTGCCTGATTTAAATGGCAAGTTAGACGGCTTTTCAGTTCGTGTACCCACCATCAACGTTTCCTTGGTTGATTTAACTTTCGTGGCAGCGCGTGAAACGTCGGTTGAAGAAATCAACAGCCTGATGGAAAAATCGGCCGATGGTAAAGTCTTAGCTTATAACGATAAGCCATTGGTTTCTATCGATTTTAATCATACCTCTACGACTTCTAATTTCGACGCAGGCATGACGCGTGTGACCGGCGGTACCTTGGTTAAGGTCTGCTCTTGGTATGACAACGAGTGGGGTTTCTCAAACCGTATGCTCGATACTACCGTTGCATTGATGAACGCATAATTGCTCATCCTGTTGATTAAGCTGCCTACCCGCTGGGTGGGCAGTTTTCATTTTTAACTCCACGAAAACATTTATAGCGTAGTAACTAATTGAATATGACCCGTCGAAGCGACTGGGTTTTATCGAATTAATTATTGATTTAGGAAACGAGTAATGGCCATTATCAAAATGACTGACCTTGACCTCTCGGGCAAGCGCGTATTGATTCGAGAAGATTTGAATGTACCGATCAAAGACGGCAAGGTGTCATCCGATAAGCGCATCTCGGCATCAATGCCAACCATTGAGCACGCGATGAATGCAGGCGCACAAGTGATGGTGATGTCGCATCTTGGGCGTCCAACTGAAGGTGAGCCAGCTGCTGAGTTTTCTTTGCAGCCTGTGGCTGACTATTTAAGTGATGCATTGGGTAAACAAGTTAATCTAGTCACAGACTATTTAGATAATGCTCCTGATATGAACAATGGCGACGTGGTCTTATTGGAGAACGTTCGCTTTAATCGTGGTGAAAAGAATAATGAAGAAGGTCTTTCTCGGCAATACGCAGAATTATGCGATGTATATGTGATGGATGCCTTTGGTACCGCGCATCGTGCCCAAGCTTCAACCCATGGTGCAGGACAGTTTGCACCGATTGCTTGTGCGGGCCCTTTATTAGCAGGCGAGTTAGATGCCTTGGGGAAAGCCTTGGATAAGCCTGCTCGACCAATGGCTGCGATTGTCGGTGGCGCGAAAGTATCAACAAAATTGACCGTATTGGGTGCCTTATCCAAAATCGTGGATCAATTAATCCCCGGAGGCGGTATCGCCAATACATTTATCGCCGCAGCGGGTCACAATGTAGGTAAATCACTGTATGAGCCTGATCTGATTCCTGAAGCGCAAAAATTGATGGCAGAGGCGAAAGCTAAGGGCGGTGAAATTCCGGTACCGACGGATGTTGTGTGCGGAAAAGAGTTTTCTGAAACCACAGAGGCAGTGATTAAGCGCGTCGAAGATGTTGAGGATGATGATATGATTTTTGATATCGGTCCTGACACCACTGCGCGTTTCGCAGCGATGATGAAATCAGCGGGAACGATCGTTTGGAATGGCCCGGTAGGCGTATTTGAGTTCGATCAATTCGGTGAAGGCACTAAAGGTCTAGGTTTGGCGATTGCTGAATCAGATGCTTTTTCAATCGCCGGCGGCGGGGATACCTTGGCCGCAGTGGATAAATACAATATTTCGGACAAGATTTCGTATATCTCGACGGGGGGTGGCTCGTTCTTGGAATTCCTAGAAGGCAAGGCCTTGCCGGTGGTGGAGATGTTAGAAAAACGTGCGTCGTAACCGATATATATCTGTATTTATATTTGAGCAGCAAAGTTCGTGATTAGACAAACCAAAATCGTCGCTTCATTAGGCCCGGCAACGGATGACCCGGCGGTGCTCAGAAAAATGTTTATGCGGGGGGTTGATGTTGTACGCATAAACTTCTCGCATGGCGATTTGGCCGACCATCAGGCGCGGGTTGCCTTGGTCAGAAAAACCGCCGAGGAAGTGGGCAGAACCATTGCGGTATTGGGCGATCTACAAGGCCCTAAAATACGCATTGAACGTTTTAAAAATAAAAAAATCATGCTGCAAGATGATGATGAATTCATTTTAGATACGGCTCTCAATAAAGACGAGGGTGATCAAAAGTCGGTGGGCATATCCTACAAAAAATTGCTGGTCGACGTTAAAGCAGGCGATGTGCTGGTATTAGATGATGGAAATGTCGTCCTTAAGATTAAAAAAGTCGACAAAACAAAGATTTATAGCACGGTTCTAGTCGGTGGAGAGTTATCAAATAATAAAGGCATCAATCTACAGGGCGGTGGCTTATCAGCCGGCTCTTTAACAAACAAGGATAAAAAGGACATTAAATCAGCCGCCAAACTAGGCATTGATTTTCTCGCGGTTTCATTTGTACGCAGTGCCAAAGATGTTGAAGAAGCGCGTGGTTTGATCCAGGCCGAAGGTGTTCAGGCTGCCATTGTTTCAAAGATAGAGCGCAAAGAAGCCTTAGATAATATCGAAGAGATTATTCGTGCGTCGGATGTCATCATGATTGCGCGTGGAGATTTGGGCGTCGAGATCGGTGATGCAAATTTACCTGGCGTCCAAAAACGCATTATAAAGCTTGCCCGGGAGAACAACCGCGTGGTAATTACCGCAACGCAAATGATGCAATCGATGATCGAAAGCCCCATACCGACGCGGGCGGAAGTCTCTGACGTGGCCAATGCGGTCATGGATGGGACTGATGCGGTCATGCTATCCGCCGAGACTGCGGTCGGCAAGCATCCAGCCAAGGTAATTAGTGCGATGGCGCGGATATGTAAAGCAGCTGAAATTGAAGTTGATCGAGAAAAGCGTTTTAATCTAAACGTGGAATTTGGTAATGCTGAAGAGTCCATAGCAATGGCTGCAATGTACACGGCTAACCACTTTCCTGTGGCGGCTATTTTAGCCTTGACCGAGTCTGGGCGTACCGCTTTGTTAATGTCGCGCGCGAACGCTAGAATACCGATTTATGCGATGACGCGTAATCGCCCATCTGCGCGCCGAATGAGCATTTTTCGCGGTGTGAAGCCGGTTGAATTTGATATCACGCAACTCGCTACATCGGGTATTAATCGCGCGGCCATTGAATGGTTGAAAGAGGCCGAATTAGTGGAGGAAGGCGACCGAGTTATTATTACAAAAGGAGATTCCAATGTTGAAGGCGGCACCAATACGATGAAAATTGTGCGCGTCGGTGAAGTGGCGCTGCAGTAGCCAGCGCGGTTTAAATTATTATTAATTATCTACATATCAAATGGTACACACTATGATTACAAAACACGATGAATTGAGAGAAACGGCTAATAGTTTGGCCGCAAAAGGTAAAGGCCTACTGGCGGTTGATGAATCTACGCCAACTATCGGCAAGCGTCTTGCAGGTATTGATGTTGAAAATACTGAAGAGAATCGTCAGGCATATAGAGGCATGTTATTCACAGCTGACGGGCTTGGCGAATACATTAGTGGCGCCATTTTGTTTGAAGAGACGCTATATCAAGATCACCTTGATGGCGATAGCATGGTTTCTAAATTGAACGCAGCGGGTATCATCCCTGGGATTAAAGTTGATAAAGGTTTGCGTCCTCTGGCCGGTGCGGGTGAAGTTGAGACTTGGTGCCAAGGTCTTGAAGGTTTGGCTGATCGTACCGCCGAATATTATGAGCGTGGCGCACGTTTTGCCAAGTGGCGCGCTGTTCTGCAAATCACAGACGATGGTTGTCCGACTGATCTTGCAATCAAAGAAAATGCATGGGGTCTGGCCCGTTATGCGCGTATTTGCCAAGAATCGGGTTTAGTCCCCATTATTGAGCCAGAAATTTTGATGGATGGTAGTCACACGATAGAAAAAACCGCTGAAGTACAGGAAAAAGTTCTAGTAGAAGTGTATAAGGCCTGCGCTGAAAACGGTGTCTTTCTTGAAGGTACCTTACTGAAGCCGTCTATGACTGTTTCTGGTGCAGATTGCGCTGACAAAGCAGGCTCTGAAGAAGTGGCAAGGGTAACGGTTCGAACCATGGATCGTTGTGTCCCAGCGGCAGTTGCCGGCATTATGTTCCTCTCGGGCGGTCTGAATGAAGAAGATGCTTCGGTCTATTTGAATACCATGAACAGCATGGATCGAAAAGGTACGTGGAGCATGACCTTCTCTTACGGTCGTGCATTACAACAATCATGCTTGCAAGCATGGAAGGGCAATGATCTTGAAGCTGGCCAGAAAGCATTGATGGCGCGTGCGCAAGCTAACTCTGAAGCCTCTACTGGCGATTATGTGGCGGGTTCACAGCCGTCTTCACAAGATACATTGTTTGAAGCAGGCTACAAGTACTAGGATCGCAATCTGAGTTGGATATTGAGCTCACCCGCGCGATGGGTGACTTCAATTATTATTTGTACAAAAAAGGTGGCGGGTTGCCGCCTTTTTTGTTTTTACGCTATTAGATGGCTCTCTATAAAACCATGCGATACGCAGCACTCGTAGAATTTGATGGCAGCCAATTTTGTGGCTGGCAGATTCAATCAAACTCTCCCAGCGTTCAGGCTGCCGTGGAAATAGCCCTCGGACACGTAGCGGATGAGAAGATAAGGGTGCATACCGCGGGTCGCACGGACACTGGCGTACATGCTGTCGGACTAGCCATCCATTTCGATACCGATAAACAACGACCCGCGTATAACTGGTTGCGCGGTGCCAATACCAAACTCCCGAAAGGCGTTGCAATCCATTGGATTAGCCCCGTCGACAACGAGTTTCACGCACGATTTTCAGCCAACTCTCGACGTTATCGTTATATCATCAATACCCGCAGGACAATGCTGGGTCTTTATTCAGATTTGGTTAGCTGTTACCCCATGGAACTCGATGTTTCAGCGATGCAAAATGCCGCTGAAACATTAATCGGCACCCATGACTTTTCTGCCTACCGAGCGAGTGCGTGTCAATCCAAGAATCCTGTCAAAACCATTCACTCGCTAGAGCTCTCGCAATCCGGTGATTGGATATGGCTGGATATTTGTGCGAACGGGTTTTTGCATCACATGGTTAGAAATATCGTTGGTGTACTACTGAAAATCGGTGCGGGCGAACGCAATGAATCTTGGGTTAAAGAGGTATTGGATAGCCGGGATCGCGCTAAAGGAGCGACCACCGCCTTGCCCAATGGCCTGTATTTTGTGCAGGCAGAGTATGATGCCAAATTTGGCTTGCCCGACGCGATTTCTCCACCGAGATTTTGGTAAACTGGCCGGCATGAATACCCACGATCATAAATCGCTACGAATAAAGCTGTGTGGCATGACGCGGCCTGAAGATGCCGCGCTTGCCTCTGACTTGGGTGCGGATGCGATTGGCATGATTTTTTACGAAAAAAGTCCGCGATCAATCTCGCTATCGCAGGCCAAAGAGATTGTGGCTGTGCTGCATCCATTTTGCACGCCCGTTGCCGTGGTGGTCAATCCCAGTGTCAGTGAGATGGCAAAATTGTTAGACACTTTGCCGATACAACTCATCCAGTTTCACGGAGATGAAAGCCCTGAATATTGTGCGCAATTTAGGACGCCCTACATTAAAGCACTGGCGATGAGGCCAGACGTATGCATTGAAGCGCAAAGCATGCGCTATCGCAAAGCACGTGGCTTATTGCTCGACACCTACGATAAAGGTTTAGCAGGCGGAACAGGCAAGACCTTCGATTGGAAGCTGATAGGCGCAAAAAACGATCCTGATTTACCAGAACTTATATTGGCGGGTGGGCTTTCTCTCGATAACATCGATTCCGCGATTGCGCAAACCGGCTTATCCAGTATTGACGTGAATAGCGGGATAGAAACCGCGCCGGGGATTAAAGATCACGATAAACTTCGCGCGGTGATGCGCCTTAAATCTAAATACGCCTTGAGAAGTGATAATTGACACCTATATAGACGCTAGGCGCGAAAACTGTTCGATTGGATGGCTTGATTAAACCGGCAAGCAAACAGCCCAAGCGATGTTGGTTTCGATAGAATACTGGCTATTGGCTGCCATTTACCCGTGATACACTACATCACGTCAAATTTAATTTCTGAGGAAAAATTATGCCCTGGAATCAACCTGGTTCAGGTGGAGAAAAAGACCCATGGGGTCAGCGAGATAAGCAGCAAGGTCCGCCCGACCTTGATAAAGTAATCAAAGATATTAAAGACAAACTCGGTCTTTCCTTTGGCGGTGGCCGTGGAAGTAAAGACGGTGGAGCGGATGGTGGCGGCGCGGGTCGTGCTGGATTTGGCATGTTCTTCGTTATTGGCTTAGTGGCGCTGGGTTTTTGGTTGGCCAGCGGTTTTTATACCGTCACCCAAGGCGAACAAGGCATTGAGTTACAACTCGGCAAGTATAAGCGGACCACCGAAGCGGGCTTACATTGGCATTTTCCGACCCCGATTGAAACGATCAATATTGTAAATGTTTCGCGCGAGAATACGGTTGAGGTTGGTTTTCGTTCGCAGGGCAGTGCCCGCAATACTTCTTTCCCTCGTGAAGCACTGATGCTGACCAAAGATGAGAATATCATCGATATCCAGTTTGCTGTGCAATACGATATTAAATCACCCACTGATTTACTGTTTAATGTCGCTGATCCCATCGAGACAGTGGTACGTCAAGCGACTGAAAGTGCAGTGCGCGAAACCATTGGTAAGAACAGCATGGATTTCGCCATCACAGAAGGGCGTTCTGTTATTGCCAGTGAAACACGAACCCTGCTCCAGCAGATTCTAGACCGATATCAAACCGGCATTAATGTGCGCTCTGTTGAAATGCAAGATGCGCAGCCCCCCTCAGAGGTTAAAGATGCCTTTGATGATGCGGTTCGGGCGCGTGAAGATGAACAGCGCTTGAAGAATCTGGCAGAAGCCTATGCCAATGATGTTATTCCTAAAGCGCGGGGTTTTGCTGCGCGGGTAACGCAAGAGGCAGAGGCCTATAAGGCAACGGTCATGGCGAAATCTGAGGGCGAAGCTTCGCGCTTCGATCAAGTTCGTGAAGAATACGCGAAAGCGCCTCAGGTAACGCGGGATCGTATGTATTTGGATGCCATGCAAGAAGTCTTAGGCAGTACCAGCAAAATGGTGATAGACCAAACACAAGGCGGCAATAGTGTGATGTATTTACCCTTGGATAAGATGATCGAAAATAGCCGAAATCAAGCAGCTAATACGAATTCTTCTACGGCATCATCAATATCCCAAGGCGCTAGCAATCGCGCGCTCAATACTCAATCACGCGCGCTTAACAGGAGCACCAGCCGATGAAAATATTTAAAATGTTTGGTGGTTTGATCCTCTTGATCGCCATCGCGATTGTCAGTATGTCGATATATACCGTTGATGAGCGCGAACAGGCGCTGGTTTTTAGATTTGGAGAGATTATTCGCGCCGATACCGAGCCCGGTATTAAATTTAAGATGCCGTTTGTTAATACGGTTAAGTTCTTCGATGATCGAATTCAAACCATGGATGCTGACCCACAGAGTTATTTGACCTTGGAAAAGAAAAACTTAATCGTTGATTCCTTTGTAAAGTGGCGGATTCGCGACGTGCGGGAATATTATATCCGTCTAGGCGGTTCAAAGGCGCGTGCACGCGCACGTCTTTCTAAGCGTGTGAACGATGCGATTCGTGATGAAGTCGGTAAGCGTTCGGTCAAAGATGTTGTGTCGGGTGATCGCGTCTTGATCATGGGTTTGGTGCGTGAAGCAACGGATCAAGAGGCCGCAGGCTTAGGGATTGAAGTCGTGGATGCGCGACTAAAACGCGTTGATTTGGATCCTTCGATTAGCGAAACAGTCTATGCACGCATGCGTGCTGAACGTCAACGGGTGGCCACAGAACTGCGCGCTCAAGGTGAAGAGCAGGCAGAAAAGATTCGTGCCAATGCAGATAGAGAGAGTGCGATCTTGCTCGCTGAAGCCAATCGTACAGCGGAGCAAATTAAAGGTCAGGGCGATGCTAAAGCAACCAGTACTTACGCTGAGGCCTTTAACAAGGACAAAGAATTTTTCAAATTCTATAAAAGCCTTGATGCGTATAAGAACACCTTTAACGATAAGTCGGATTTGTTTATCGTTGATCCAAACTCTGAATTTATGCAGTATTTGCGCAATTCTTCGCCGAATTAAGGGCGGCTTGAAACTGCTAATTCGACCTATATTCAGCTAAAATCAGCGCCCCGAATTTAAGCGGTGGATTGGAATACATTTATCGCCGCTTTCGGCCTGTATTTGGTGTTTGAAGGGCTGATGTCTTTCGCGTCTCCCGACGCATTCAAACAATTACTAAAGCAAATCATTGAGATGCCCTCGTCGACATTGAGAACGATTGGTGCGGTCTCTATTTTGCTTGGTCTGGTATTACTATATTTTGCACGCTAGGTGCTCTAAGAGAGAATTATGGCTAAGAATGTCGTGCTAGTTGGTACCCAGTGGGGTGACGAAGGTAAGGGAAAGATTGTTGATTTGTTGACCTCAAAGGCAGACGCAGTAGCACGTTTTCAGGGCGGTCACAATGCCGGGCATACCTTGGTGATCAATGGCGAGAAAACAGTATTACACCTCATTCCATCAGGGGCCTTGCGGGAGGGCGTGGATTGTCTTATCGGTAATGGCGTGGTGCTCAGCCCCGAACAATTAATAAAAGAAGTCGATGCTTTGGAAGCACGAGGCGTTTCTATTCGCTCTCGTTTAATGGTTAGCCCGGCGTGCCCAGTAATCATGCCCTATCATATTGCGCTAGACATGGCGCGGGAAAAAGCGCGCGGTAAGAAAGCGATTGGTACAACCGGTCGCGGCATTGGCCCGTGCTACGAAGATAAAGTTTCGCGCCGCGGAATTCGAGTACAAGATTTGTACCAAGATGATTTCGCTGAAAAGCTCAAAGTCGTGATGGATTATCACAATTATGCGCTGGAAAACTTCTTTGAAGATGAAGCCGTTAATTTTGAACAAACGCTGGCGATTTCCTTGGCGCTTGCGGAGCAAATCAAGGAGATGGTCGGCGACGTTGCGGGTCGATTGGTCGAGCTGCGTGAAGCGGGGAAGTCAGTGATGTTTGAAGGCGCACAAGGCATGTTGCTCGATATTGATCACGGTACCTACCCCTATGTTACCTCTTCAAATACCACAGCGGCAGCGGCAGCCAGTGGCACTGGCGTAGGGCCGAAACATATTGATGAAGTCCTCGGTATTGTCAAAGCCTACACCACCCGCGTGGGCGCAGGGCCTTTTCCGACAGAACTCTTCGACGACGTTGGCGCTTATTTGGCAGAGAACGGACATGAGTTTGGCGCGACCACCGGACGTCCTCGGCGATGCGGATGGTTGGATGCTGTTGCTTTAAAGCGATCGTGCGAAGTCAATAGTTTGACCAGCATTTGTGTAACCAAGCTAGACGTGCTTGACGGCTTGGAGGAATTAAAAATTTGCACGCAGTATAAATTAGATGGTGAATTGATTGATCGTCCTCCGTATGGCGCAGATGAATTTGAACGTTGTGAGCCGGTCTATGAATCTTTGCCAGGTTGGAGCGATACCACTGTAGGGGCGCGAGATATGAGCGAGCTTCCTGCCAACGCCAAGGCTTATTTGGATCGTATGCATGCATTGCTCGGGGTGAGTATCGATATCATATCGACCAGCGCAGAACGAGATGACACGATTGTGCTTAAACATCCTTTCGACTGATACCCTGTCGCAATAGCAATAGAAGCAAGCCAACATGGATTAGCGAGAGCATCTGAACAGGGATTCATGGTTTTGTTTTAAACGCTTTTAGAAGCGGGCGAAAAACTGCTCTAAGGAGATTAGAGGTGTTTCTGGTAAGCAGGTGATATATCAACCTGAATTTGTTTTTATCTATGACTTTGGCTTGCCAGCACTTGCTGGTATTGTTGTTCCTTATAGGGTTAGTGGTACTGGAGATCCTACGTTTCCGGACTTTTCAAAAGCAGAAATTAGAAGCCTAAATGATTGGTCGCCTCAGCAGATAGTTTTTCCAGCTGTGGCAGAAGAGATATTAGTGGGTATCAAGCCCGGTATCCCAGAAGATCAAGCCATCGGTGAGTTATCTAAACTTGGGAAGAATGTTAGACTCTTTGAACTCGCACGAATAGCTTCGGTATTTTGTATTACAAACCAAACGAACTAGAATGAAGCCGAATATTGAACACTATTTCCTCAATACGAACTTGTTAGCCACGCTATGTGATCAAAACGGGTGGATAGATGAAGACAGTTTGCAAATCACCTTGCTTGAACAAAAAGGCCTTAATTCAATCTATGAAATTCGGTTTGAGGAGATTCTCAAAGAAGGCTCCGGTTGTGAATGTGGGCGTAACGATTGTTGGGGGAAAATTGAGCTTACACAATCAAGCGCTGGAGAAGTCATCAACGCTCAAATTATTGCAGGCTTGAAGTAACAAAGATTCAGCATGATATCTCGCTATTGCTGATCATCTAAGCCCAATAGCGAAGCGCGAACACGCTAAAACCAAAATATACCAGCAATGTTAGTATGGCAATGATACGCATTGGGTGCGCGTCTGCACTCAGGGCCACATACCCACTTGTAACCACCGTCTACACCAGCTCGAATTTAAAGAAGATGTTGCCGAAGTAACGCGGATCCCAGTAAGAGACCGAGCTGGAAAAACGTCAATCGTTGAACGGTAAAAAGTGGCGGTGGGCATCATTGTGATGCAGGAGGTAATCAATAAACAAATGCAGTAGGGCACTCATAGTAAAAAACCAATTCGAGATTTGAACACCGCACTAAATTCCAACAGTGTGACGAAGATCGGCACGGAATTAAAGGCTATTCGGGGGGGCATCAATATTAATTCAATTTGATAAGGGAATTGAAATCTACTTCACGACTTGAATCAGATTCATATTTTGCCTAAACATATCTTTTCAAACTGAGAGAACTCCAATTTCACCGACTACCAAAACAAGCACCTCAGCTACAACATCTTTAGGCAACTGGAAACCCTCATCAATCAAGGCATGACGGTTAATTATGCTTATGATGCCCAGTGGCAACGCTCACGCAAGCGAAAGCTATCCAAATGACCACTTGGCTTTTTTTGTAATTTTAGAGAGCTTTGCACAAATCAGTAGCAAAAGAAAAATGAGGTAAAATTTCTCTGTTTGAGGCGGGGAATGCAGCTAATAGCAGGCTATTAGCCAGTTTTCCAACGAAAAACAGGGGAATTTTAACCATTTTTACTCATTATCTGCTTAATGCAAAGCGCTCTATTAATTCAACATATTATTATCATCAAGTTTGCTGATGGATATAATAGGTCACCGACTATTATATTGAATCTTTTCCCATATCATGCCCGAAGATTTTTCAGCAGACTCACTCGCTTATCATCGTAAAAAACCTTACGGAAAACTAGAAATTGCAGCAACGAAACCGTTACTGAATCAACGAGATTTATCGCTCGCGTATTCACCCGGTGTTGCAGCCGTCTGTGAGGCTATTGCTGTGCAACCTGAAGAAGCTGCAACCCTCACTTCACGCGCAAATTTGGTCGGCGTTATCACCGATGGAACGGCGGTTTTGGGACTGGGTGATATTGGACCTTTGGCGGCTAAGCCGGTGATGGAAGGCAAGGCCGTATTGTTTAAGAAATTTGCGGGGGTCGATGTATTTGATATCGAAATCGACGAAAAAGATCCGCAAAAATTGATTGAAATTATTCGTGCCTTAGAACCTACCTTCGGTGGGATAAATTTGGAAGATATCTCGGCGCCGGGATGCTTCATTGTGGAAGAAGCCTTAAAAGAGCAGATGAATATCCCCGTGTTTCATGATGACCAACACGGGACTGCCATTATTGTTGCCGCCGCAATTCGCAATGCTTTGTTTTTAAATGGCAAGGATATTAGCCAAGTCAAGCTGTGTGCATCGGGAGCAGGTGCTGCGTCATTGGCCTGTCTAAATTTATTGGTTTCGATGGGCATGCAAATTAAGCACATCACTGTACTGGATAGTGGTGGTGTGGTGTACGAAGGGCGTACAGAGGGAATGGATAAATATAAAGAAGTATTCGCAAAAAATACGCAAGCGCGTTCCCTCGAAGAAGCACTTAAAGACGCGGATATATTTCTAGGCTTGTCGGTGGGTGGGATTCTAAAACCTGAATATCTTAAGACCATGGCGCCGGAACCCTTGATTATGGCCTTGGCAAACCCAACCCCAGAAATATTACCTGAACTTGCAATCGAAACGCGCCCAGATGCTGTGATTGCGACAGGACGATCAGATTACCCCAATCAGGTGAATAATGTTTTGTGCTTCCCCTATTTATTTCGAGGCGCTTTAGATGTTGGCGCGACAACGATTAATGCACAAATGAAAATCGCCGCAGTTGATGCGATTGCAGCCTTAGCGCGCCGAGCCCCAACCCAAGAAGTTGATATGGCGTATGGGGGAATTAGCGGTTCTTTTGGGCCGCAAAATTTGATACCGAAGCCCTTCGATCCTAGGCTCATTCTACAAATAGCACCTGCCGTGGCGAAAGCAGCGATGGATTCTGGCGTCGCAACACGTCCGATAGAGGATATTGAGCAATATAAAACTGAATTAAACGATTTTGTTTATCGATCAAACTCCCTGCTAAAGCCGATATTCGCGCAAGCCAGTCAAGACCCAAAGCGGGTTATTTTTGCAGAAGGCGAACGACGCACTACCCTACAAGCTGTCCAACAAGTCGTCAATCATCGGCTGGCAAAACCCATATTGCTGGGTCGCCCGGAGATGATACGAACTCAAATCGAAAAAATTGGCTTGAAGCTCGATGTCGAGAATGACATCGAAATTATCTATCCGCTTGATAATCCTCATTTTAAAGCCTGCTGGAAAGCGCTTCATCATATTATGGGGCGGGATGGCATGACGCCTGCTGAGGCTAAACATATTATTTCAGTTAATCCAACCATATTGGGCGCCGTCATGGTGCGTTTGGGCTTAAGCGATGCAATGTTGGCGGGAACTGTCGGGCCGTTTGCCAGGCATCTCAATGCGGTTAGGGGGACAGCGGGCTTTAAAGCAGGTGCCAGTCAGCTTGCGTCTATGATGGTTTTATTGTTGCCGACCGGCACATTTTTCTTATCGGATACGCATGTCGCAGCTTCTCCTTCCGCTGAGGCTTTAACGGAATTAACACTCGAAGTCGCAAATGCGGTTCGCCGATTTGGTATTCAGCCCAAGATAGCGATGCTGTCCCGCTCGAACTTTGGCTCCCGTTCAAAAACGGAATCATCGATAAAAATTAGAACTGCGCTTGAGCAAATTCGTAAAATTGCACCTGATTTAGAAATTGATGGTGAAATGCATGCCGATGCGGCCTTATCACAACGAATACGCGATTACAGTATGCCCGACAGCCCTTTAAAGGGGCAGGCGAATACACTTATCATGCCCCGCGGCGATGCCGCACACATCGCCTACAATATGCTTAAAATGCTGGGCGGCGGTGCATCAGTCGGCCCGGTAATGCTGGGTTGTGCCTATCCCATTCATATTCTGACAAACTCAGCGACAGTTCGCGGCATCGTAAATATGACCGCGATTGCGGTGGTGGATGCGCAGATGCAAGCGGTGAGCAGCTAAACCCGCGAGTGCAAATAAAAGCAGGAAGTCGTTTGAAGCGCTGGGTAGACTATCTCTTTCCTAACCTGAATAAAATCCGTGAGCATTATGCTGTCTTGACAGCATTGATATATTGGGCATAATGCTTGCTACCGCGCTGATTTGATCCAAGCTTGCGAGCGCGTAAGAAATTCGGCTAAAGATGCGTTAGTTTGTTAAACCTGCTTTAGTCTTCGTATTGGCTTGGCGGGTTTTTTATTGAGCATTAGTTATGAGCAAACAAAGCAAAAATATCGAAACAATCGCAGTGCGCGGCGCGGTAGAACGAACCGCTCATGGCGAACACACCGAGCCCTTATATTTTACCTCGGGCTATGTCTTCGACAGCGCAGCGCAGGCCGCGGCACGCTTTGCTGGGGATGAAAGCGGTGCAATATATGGCAGACTAACCAATCCGACTGTACAGTCTTTTGAGGCGCATTTGGCAGAAATGGAAGGAGCTAAGTTTGGCGTCGCGACTGCCACAGGCATGGCGGCGATTAACTGCGTGTTGACAGGCTTGCTGAGTGCCGGCGATCATGTCGTTGCATCATCTAGCTTGTTTGGTTCGAGCATTATTTTGATGGATCAAATCTTCCGACGTTTTGGCATCGATACGAGTTTTGTCCCGATTGCGGAAACTGAGGCATGGCAGAATGCCGTCCAAGACAATACTAAATTGGTGTTTCTTGAGACCCCATCAAACCCCTTGTGCGAACTGGGCGATGTCGAAGCCATTGCCAGCATAGCCCATCAAGCGAATGCGGTTTTTGTGGTCGACAATACCTATAACACGCCTGTGTTACAAAATCCCTTGGCGCAGGGTGCAGATGTGATCGTGCATTCCGCCACTAAGTATATTGATGGGCAGGGCAGGTTGCTTGCGGGCGCGGTTTTGACCAATGATGAAACCATATTCGATGCAGTATTTTCGGTATTGCGTACAGCAGGCGCAAGTTTAAGTCCAATGAATGCGTGGATGATGAATCAAGCCTTGCAGACCCTGCCTATACGGATAAAAGCGCATAGCGAGAATGCAATGACGATTGCGAAATGGCTGGCGGCGCAGCCAAAGGTTGCACGCGTTTACTACCCTGGCCTGGAGTCCCATCCGCAACACGCACTGGCCACTCGACAACAAAGTGGATACGGCGGGATGCTGTCATTTGAAGTGAACGGTGACCAAGCCGCTGCGTGGAGGGTGATGGATCATTGCGAGATGATCTCTTTGTCGGTCAATTTGGGCGATACCCGGAGTATTATTACCCATCCAGCAACGACCTCGCATGGTCGACTGAGCCCTGAGGAACGTGAACGCGCGGGAGTGAAAGAAAATCTCATTCGACTGTCTGTGGGCTTGGAAGCGGTCGAAGATATTCAAGCTGATCTAGCAAAGGGGTTGGCTTTAATTTGACCTTTGCACGGGCGTTTCGATGAGTGGCTATGTCTCGGAATATCTTGTTGACCGAGACAACAATTTCAATCTTCTGCGTTTTGGTGCTGCGCTAGCCGTATTTATTAGCCATTGTCCACCGGTTGCGGGCCTAGGGATCATTTCGATCACCACATTACTGGGCTATGTCGCGGTAAACGTGTTTTTTGTGATCAGTGGCTTCCTAGTGGTTAAAAGCTACTACGATCGGCAAAATGTATTTCGATTTTTTCGGGCACGAATATTGCGTGTGTATCCTGCCTTGATATTGGCGGTTTTATATACGGTGTTTGTCGTGGGGCTGACATTCTCGAACCTCGCCCCTCTCGCGTATTTACAAGACCCCCAGACTTGGCAGTACACGTTGGACAATATGCTGCAACTTGACAACGCGACGACGACGGTATTGCCCGGTTTAACGTCTTGGGGCACGGTTAATGCCACCCTTTGGACGCTACCGTTCGAGTTACATATGTATATTATACTGGCGCTCGCAAGCGGCCTAGCCTTCAAGCTGCGATGGTTTGAAGGCAAAATAGTGTGGGGGATATATTTTATTGCGGTAGCGCTGACCGCCGCGTTTTATTTCGCCGACTATGCGTTTAATTTTGGTGGCTACGGTTTAGGGCATGATCGCTACTATTTACGGTTTTTCGCCATGTTCGGCATCGGTGTATCAATGTATTTTCTGCGCGATAAACTCGTCCTTAAAACTCGGTATTTCGTGCTGCTGCTGTTGGTGATTGCGCTCAGCTCAATGGAGCGCATCGTATTTGTGAGTCTGGCGTATGGATTGCTCGGCTACGCTATTTTGTATTTAGCCTACATTCCTAGCGGGTTTCTTCGACAATTTAATCGGCTGGGCGATTACTCTTACGGCCTTTATATTTTTGGCTATCCCACACAAAAATCGGTGATGCAATTATTTCCTGATTTGTCCGTTTATGGTCTGTTTGTCACCGCTTTTTCGATCACCATGCTCCTCGCTATCGCCTCATGGCATTGGCTGGAAAAACCCATGTTGAGATTTAAATAGGAGGCTAGGCTAGTACACTGTCCAGACTAAATTGATGGATTCAGCGTTATCATGGCGTTTCGCAGCAAGACGCGTCTTGACATGAACGCGGACAAGCTCACTGAATCTATCAATTTAGTCTGGACAGTGTACTTGTGAGGGGGAACTTTATTATCGCACACAGGCCACCGTCCACTGGGTTTTGCAAAATGAGTTCCGCTTGGTGCTGATTAACGATGGCCTCAACCAAGCTGAGGCCCAATCCACTGCCTGGCAAGGATCGCGCGGCATCTAAGCGAAAGAACCTTTGGCTAAGTTTCTCTATTGAAAGGTCGGAAATATTGTCTCCCGCATTGCAGATTTTCAGTGAAATTGCACGATCTTCCTGATTGAGCGAAATTGATATTTCACTGTTCTCAGGCGCGTACTTAGTCGCGTTATCCAGTAAGTTAGCGATTGCCTGAAAGAGCAGGTTTTTATCGCCTTTAACAGACAGCTTGCTGTTTGCACGATATGCCAAGGTTTGATGACGCTGTTCGAAAATGGGGGCGTAAAATTCAATAATGTCATCGAGAAGTGGGTTTAAGGCCAGTACTTCGGATTCTAGTGGCCGATGCTTGGCTTGCATTTTTGAAATGCGCAGCAGCGCGTTAAAGGTATCAATGATTTTATCCGTAGACTGCACTGCCTCTGTCAGGCGGTTTTTTGTTGATGCATCCAACTGTGATTCATTTTGTAAAGATTCTAACTCTAAGCGTAGATGCGAAAGTGGGGTGCGCATATCATGAGCGATATTGTCGGAGACTTGTACAATTCCCTGCATCAGGGATTCAATTTTGTCGAGCATAGAATTAATATTGAGTGAGAGCTCATCTAAGTCATCCTCGGCTTGGTTGATGCTTAGACGCTGACTAATATCACCGTCAATAATGGTTCGACACAGTCGGTTAATCGAGGCAATTCTTCGTACTGCGCGTGTGGACATTAAATACCCACCGAGCAAGCCCAGCACCAGGGTGATCAATGCCGCCCAAGAGAAGGTTTGGATTAATTTTCGCTGTGCGTGTATCAGTGGTTGATCAGAGCGAGAAACCAGTAAACGATAATCCTCGGGCAGCTCGATGATTTCACCATGGTAGGTGTAAAGCCTGCTGGGATCTAAGGAATACTTAAAGCTAATTTGATGGTCTTTGGTATCCGCTGTCTGGATAGTCTCGCTTGGCCACTGCGCCAAGTTCCCAGCAACAATTTGTCGTTCGGCGTTGATAAGAGAATACGCGGCATTGTCCGATTGGCTTTGGGTGCGTAAATTGACCAATCGAATCAATCCGTTGAGTCCGGATTGCGCGAATCGTTCAGAAAAATCGGTTTTATCTTCGGTCAATGCGCGCTCGAGCTGATCATTGACGCTGCGCGTATCGGTGTAATAAATAAATACGAATAAAATAAAGGTCGAGACCAGGAAAAACATCACATAGGTCAAGGCAATCCGAAAGCTATAGCTATTGAGTATGCGATTGAGAGGGTAGCGCATTTCTTCTAATTTTGAGAGACCTCAGCATAACTAAAGTGCATAGGAAAATGAGATAATATTTTCAAGGTTTTTGACAAAATTGAGTGTAATAGCGAGCTATTGCGCGATATTTTGGCAAAAAGATTGGGAATTATTAGGCATTTTATCTTGTGCTGTAGTTATGCTGAGGTCTATGAGTAATGGGCTATGTAGCAGGCGTATACAAGCGATAACCCGCGCCCCGGATCGTATGGAGCAGGGGGCTATCATAGGGTTTGTCTATTTTGGCGCGTAAGCGGCTGATATGAACGTCAATGACATTCGTTTGCGGGTCAAAATGATACTCCCAAACCTTCTCAAGCAACATGGTGCGTGTGACGACATGATCTTGATTTTGCATCAAATAGGCCAATAATTTAAATTCTCTTGGCTGCAGGTCTATCTTAATGCCGGCGCGACTTACTTTTCTAGACAGTAAATCGAGTTGTAAATCACCGGCTGATAGCTCCGAAGTTTGTGGGGGCTCGGATTGCCGACGAATCAGTGCTTCGACTCTGGCAATGAGTTCGGTCATCGCAAAGGGCTTTGCGAGATAGTCGTCTGCGCCTGCATTTAAACCTTGCACACGTTCATCTACCTCGCCCAAGGCGCTTAAAAATAGTATCGCTGTGTTACTCCCTGCTTCGCGGATTTTTGTGACGATACTGAGCCCGTCCATGACTGGCAACATTCGATCAACGATTAATAGTGAATAGTCATTTTGTAGGGCGAGCGCCAATCCGTCTCCACCTGAGGGGGTATGATCACAGCTATACCCATGTGCAATAAGCCCTTGTTTGACCGTCTGGGCGGTCTGATGATCATCTTCAATGAATAAAATATGCATAGCCAAGTCTACTCCCATGGAGAGGCTGTTGATTGCGATTGGGTCGTAGTAATATGTGGGGCTGAAAGCTAACTGTTCAATATTTTCTATGTCTGACGCACCTAATCAAGCACCCGAACAAGATCCAAGCAACCTAAAAACGCAAGAAGTCATGCGAATTTTAGAAGGCTGGGGCATAAACGCGGATGCGCAGATCGCGGTGTTGGGCTGCCAGGAACATATTAAACCGCGGGACATGAAGAAGTTTCAAGACGGGATGAAATCTTTGCCAGAATCAGAAGATATCGATGCGCGTGTTGAGCATATTTTAGGCATCGCCCACGCCTTGCACACGAGCTACCCCTCGCGACCTGAAGCAGGCTCAGCGTGGATGGCGCAGCGTAACGGAAAATTGCGCGGGAGAACCCCCATTCAATGCATACTTCAAGATGGACGGCGGGGCATGGTAAAAATAAGAACCACGGTGGATTGTGCCTGGGCATGGCATCAGGATGACGAGCATAACCCCTGTTGGGACAAAGATAAGCGTTAGCCGAGTATTTCACATCGTTTTTAGGCGGGGAAGGCAATATTTTTCTCTCTGTGAGTAGCTTGAGGTAAACTGTAAATTCCAGCATAAGCAGCGGGGACTTATATGCGTGTAAACTTCAAAGTCTTGATCGTTGTAGGCTTATTGTTGCTTGCATCGCTGGCATTTGCACTTAAAATTTGGCTGTTGCCGAGTCTCAGCGTAGAAAAACTGACGGTCCAATTGCCGACCGTAGAGGAGCGACAAGCTAATGAATCCGATCTCGCGCGAGAGTCTATTTTTAGCCCGTTGCCTCGAGATCGGCCGGATAAGCCAGCTATATCCACACAAAGTGAGAAGCCTAAAAAGGATACCAAGCCGGAGCCAATTGAAGAAGCGCCTTTGTATCCCACAGAGATATATGGCGGGAACACGGCGGTTACGCGTCTGATCAAGTCGGAGCTCATGCAAAGCAGTCAAAAAAAACAAGTTAAAACCAGCTTTGAGAAAATAGATTTCCAGGGTCGGGTTTTATCAGAGCCAGCCGTGCGTTGGTCCTGTGCGCGAGATACTAAAACAGGCTTGTTGTGGGAAACCAAATTGTTTGATGCCGGTGTGAGTGATGTTGAGCATCGCTATACTTGGTTCGATCCCACTAGGCAGACACCCGGCCATCAGGCCAAAGGTCACTGTTTTGGAATAGATTGCGACACCCATGCTTATACAATTGAAATGAATCGTCTCGGCTTGTGTGGTTCGAAAAGGTGGCGCTTGCCGACCTTTGTGGAGTTGGAAACGCTACTCGACAGAGATTTTTTCAATCCGGTGATCAATCAGCCGATTTTCTATCAAACCACCGCCGCATCATACTGGACACAAACCCAACTCGATAACAACCCAGAAATGGCCATGCAGATTGACTTCTTTAACGGAACTTCAAGTCCCGCACCCACGCATTTTGCTTTGGCCGTGAGGGTGGTCAGCAAATAATACCGCCACAAAAAAGGCGGCTTCGATGGCCGCCTTAAACACAATAAAATTGCGCGGATTAATGGCCGATAATTTGGCTCAAGAATAATTTCGTGCGCGCGTGCTGAGGGTTATCAAAGAACTCATTGGGTTCGTTTTCTTCAATGATTTGTCCTTCGTCCATAAAGATAACGCGGTTAGCCACGGTTTTAGCAAAGCCCATCTCGTGTGTTACAACTAGCATCGTCATGCCTTCCTGCGCCAGCTCGACCATAGTGTCCAACACTTCCTTGATCATTTCTGGATCCAAGGCAGACGTTGGCTCATCAAATAACATGATTTTTGGATTCATACATAGGCTGCGCGCGATCGCAACACGTTGTTGTTGCCCGCCTGACAGTTGACCTGGAAATTTATTCGCTTGTTCCGGAATCTTCACACGCTCTAGAAAGTGCATGGCGGTTTCTTCCGCTTCTTTTTTACTGGTCTTCTTGACCCAAATCGGCGCAAGTGTACAGTTTTGTAGGACGGTCAAATGAGGGAATAAGTTGAAATGTTGGAAACACATCCCAACTTCACGACGAATTGCGTCGATATTCTTCAGATTATTAGTTAACTCAATATCGTCTACAAAAATACTCCCTTTTTGATGTTCCTCTAGCCGGTTGATACAACGAATCAAAGTTGATTTACCGGAACCAGATGGACCACAAATGACGATACGCTCGCCTCGATTAACCTCGAGGTTTATGTCTTTAAGAACATGAAAGGTGCCATACCATTTATTCATGTCTTTTACGCGAATCGTGACCTCATCACTGACACCCATTTTGCTGCCATTTTCGGCATTATTTGTATTGTCGCTCATAAAAATATCCTCTTGGATGTGCTAGCGCTTGTGGCCAGTGTGTAGTTTGTCTTCAAGATTTTTGCTGTACCATGCCATGCCATAGCAATGGAACCAAAACACCACGGCCACAATGACATAACCCGTATAGGGCACTGATTTGATCGACCATTCTGGATTGGTAAATGCGGTTTGTACCGAGTTCAAGAAATCGATCAGGCCAATGATCAAAACCAAGGTGGTATCTTTAAACAGCCCGATAAAAGTACTGACGATACCCGGAATGACGATTTTTAAGGCTTGGGGCATCACGATTAAGCCCATGGTTTTCCAATACGACAGACCTAAGGATTGTGAGCCTTCGTACTGACCTTTGGGTATGGCTTGCAAGCCGCCTCGGATAACTTCTGCCATATAAGCAGAGGAGAACAAGGCGACACCAATCAGCGCGCGAATAAGTTGGTCAAATTGAACGCCCTTGGGCATGAATAGGGGCAGCATAAAACTCGCCATAAACAATACCGTGATCAGGGGTACGCCACGCCAGAATTCTATAAACAGCGTACAAACCATGCGCAACGCGGGCAACTCTGAGCGGCGCCCCAAGGCAAGTAAAATACCCAGCGGCAAAGAAGCGACAATACCGGTAATCGCGATGACGAGGGTCAATGAAAAGCCTCCCCATTGGCTGGTGGAGATTTCCTTCAAGCCCAGCACACCACCGCCCAATATGAAGTAGGCGATAATCGGAAAGATGAACAATAATAGCAATCCAATTCGGCTTCGACCATTGGGTAAGTTCCAAGCCCATAAAATCAGGCCAATGATGAGGAATGTCGCTACCAATAGCCATAGTGTTGGCGCGCCATGACGCAGCAGCAGCGCAACGAAGATGACAGAAATCGCACCTATGACAAAGGCTAAAATGCTTGAGGTGGGGCGACGCGCGCGCGTCTCATCGTCAACGACAATAAACGCGACCCAAGCATATAAAAACCAAAGTACGATATCAATGCGCCAGCGCTCACTTTTATCGTAGAAGCCATAGATAAAGAATTCCCACCACGACCCTACAAATGGCCAGCAGGCGACAGTGGGTGCTGCTTTACATGCTTCGCTACCGCCAGACCAAACGGCATCAAAAATAGTCCAATTTAAAATTGGCGGGATGACAATCAAAAGCAGTGCCGCCCCCAGCAAGGTTAAAATACTATTAAAAGGGCTGCTAAATAGGTTTCGCTTCATCCAACCGACCGCGCCGATTGTATTCGCAGGGGGATCTAAGCTTGGTAAAGCGACGCTATTGACCACGCCCAATTTTTTCGTTTTATTTGTCATGATTATCGCTCCACCAACTTAACTTTGGCGTTATACCAGTTCATAAACATAGAGGTTACCAATGAAATGGTTAAGTAGACCAACATGGTCATTAAGATGATTTCGACCGCTTTACCGGTTTGATTCAACACCGTACCTGCAAAGGTGGCGACCAGATCAGGGTAGGCGATCGCAGTCGCAAGCGAGGAGTTCTTCGTGAGGTTGAGGTATTGGCTGGTCAGCGGCGGCACGATGACGCGCATGGCTTGCGGAATAACAACTAAACGTAGGGTCGAACCTTTACGTAGCCCCAATGCGCTCGACGCTTCGGTTTGACCATAATCCACTGCTTGGATACCTGATCTCACAATTTCAGCGATAAACGCGGCGGTATAGGCAACCAAGGCGACGACCAGGGCCATAAATTCCGGTATGATGTTGAGTCCAAAATTTGCTCTGGGTCTAAACGTGCCCATTTCACCGGGTTGCATGGTAATGGGGCTACCCATTAACATGAATAAAATCAATGGCAAGCCGATAATCAAGCCTAAAGCAGACCAAAGTACCGGAAACTGTTGACCCGTCTCCATTTGGCGTTTCTTCGCCCAACGAGAAATCAAAATTGTTGCAATAATACCCACGATTAAGCCGCCGACGACTATGCCAAAACCGCTTTCGGGGATGGGTTTGGCGACCAATAGGCCGTTATTGGTGAGCGAGTACCAAAGTTCTTCGCCCTTTGCGTGCACGTCCCTAGGTCCGGGCAGGGGCTTTAATACCGCGTGATACCAAAAGAATATTTGTAACAGTAGGGGAATATTCCGTAATGTTTCAACGTAGATGGTTGAAATTTTGTTAATGATCCAGTTACTGCTCAGACGTCCGACGCCGACGAGAAATCCGATTATCGTGGCGAGAACACAGCCGACGAATGCAACCAGTAGAGTGTTCAGCAGCCCGACGAAGAATACTCGAAGGTAACTCGACTCTTCGTTGTAACCGATTAGCGATTGAATAATCGCAAAACCTGATTGTGTACTTAGAAAATCAAAACCAAACTTGATGTTTTGATCCCGCATATTGGTTGCGGTGTTGTCAATGAGTGTCCAGATGAACCAAGCGATGACGGCTAGGGTGATGGCTTGAAAAACTTGGCCCCGTGTTTTTTGATCGCTTAATGAAAAGCTTTGCTTAGACCTTGGCGCTGTGGTGGGCTTTGCCATATCTTTCCTCGTTGTTCTTATTGATTCAAACTATGTAAGAGGGGAGGGAATAAAAAAGAAGGCACCCTCTAGGTGCCTTCTTATCACTGCTTGCGACTATCGCGCAGGTGCTGCGTAAAGCAATCCACCGGCGTTCCACAGGGCGTTCAAGCCGCGTGCTAAACCGAGCGGTGTATCAGGGCCAACATTGCGCTCAAAGCTTTCGGCGTAGTTACCGACTTGCTTAACGATTTGATGACAAAAGTCATTAGGGATACCTAATAGACCGCCCAAATCACCCGCTGAGCCTAATTGACGCTGGATGCCAGGATTATCCGAAGTAGCCATCTCATCAACATTAGCGCTGGTGATGCCCATCTCTTCAGAATTGATCATGCAGTTCAATGACCACATAACGACATCGCCCCATTGGCTGTCGCCGTGGCGTACAAGTGGGCCGAGTGGCTCTTTAGAAATGATCTCAGGCAAAATTTTGTGTGCTGATGGATCAGCCAATTTGGTACGCTGTGCCGCGATACCTGATTGGTCAGTCGTATACACGTCACAACGGCCTGCATCGTAAGCGGCGACAACTTCGTCGGCCTTTTCAAATGCAACCACTGTGTACTCTAAACCCAAGGTACGGAAATAATCCGCAACGTTAAGTTCAGTTGTTGTACCCGTGTTGGTACAGATCGCAGCGCCGCCTAATTCAGCCGCACTGGTAACACCTAAATCGTTGCGCACCATAAAACCTTGGCCATCGTAGTAGTTAACGCCAATAAAATCACCGTGGTGGGCATCACGACTTAATGTCCAAGTCGTATTGCGGGTCAACACGTCGATTTCACCTGATGTTAGCGACGTAAAACGTGTCTTCGCCGATAATGGCTTAAACTCAGCTTTAGTTGCATCACCGAAAACAGCAGCAGCAACAGCGCGACAGGTATCAACATCAAGTCCGCTCCACTTTCCATCAGCGTCTGGATTTGAAAACCCAGGTAAGCCCTGGCTCACACCGCAGGTGACAGCACCTTTGGCCATAACGTCTTCTAGAGTACCCGCTTGGGCAATTCCCATACTCGCAAGCGAGAGGGTCGCAGCCATGGCCGCAGTTTTAGTTAATTTCATAATATCCTCGATATTCAATGGTTTACTTGGTTTATGTGATTTAATTTATTAAGTTCTTTACGAACCGTTCTCAGATGGAACGGGAGAAGTGTACTCCTAACGGGGTGGTTGCTGTCAAGGCATTATTCCTCATTGGAGGTATATAAGAAGTCATTAATATATTTTATTGATACCATTATTTATGCTGATGGCATATCGGTGAGCAACAAAACTGAAAATTTGCCTTGATCACGCCTTGCATACGAAATAAAATACGCGCCCTTAAATAGCTACTGTATATATCAAAGGTAGTTTTCAATCACTCCTTTCTCTACTGGGTTTTCTGACATTGAAAGCATCAGAGGGAAATTATCCAAGAGGAGAAAAATGCGACATTATGAAATAGTGTTTTTGGTCCATCCCGACCAAAGCGAAGAAGTACCGGCGATGATCGAGCGCTTTAGCGCGATGGTCACAGACGCCAAAGGCAAAGTGCACCGCGTAGAAGATTGGGGTCGACGTCAGTTGGCTTATATGATTAAAGATGTTCACAAAGCCCATTACGCGATGATGAATGTTGAAGTCGGGCTTGATGCGCTTAAAGAGATAGAGACCAGCTTTAAATTCAATGATGCGATTATTCGTAACTTAATCGTTAGCAAGAAGAATGCGATTAGCGATCCATCGCCTTTGGCAAAAACCGAAGATGACGATAAAGCCACGACTGACAAAGTAGCCGCAGCCAAAAAAGAGACTAAACCTGAGGCAAAGGAAGATTCGGCTAAAGCAGAGACTAAACCTGAGGCAAAGGAAGATTCGGCTAAAGCAGAGACTAAACCTGAGGCAAAGGAAGCAACAGCTAAAGCAGAGACTAAACCTGAGGCAAAGGAAGATTCGGCTAAAGCAGAGACTAAACCTGAGGCAAAGGAAGAAACAGCTAAAGCAGAGACTAAATCTGAGACAGTAGAAGACACACCTAGCAAAGACGCTAAGACAGACGAGGGGGCAGAATAATGGCCGCAAGAAAGAAAAAGAAACAGCGTAAGGGCAATCGTCCTCGTTTTACGCGGGCGCGTATTTGTAAGTTCACAGTTGAAGGGATAACATCCGTCGACTATAAGGACTTAGAAATCTTAAAAGGCTTTGTGACTGAAAGCGGCAAAATGATGTCCGCGCGTAATACGGGCACCAAAGCCAAATATCAACGTCAGCTATCGACAGCCATCAAACAAGCGCGTTTCCTTGCTTTGATGCCTTACACCGATAGCCACAAGAACTAAGGGAGCATCGCATGGACCTTATACTACTTGAAAATATTCGTAATCTGGGCAGTCTCGGCGATCTCGTCTCGGTTAAACCGGGTTATGGGCGGAATTTCCTAATTCCTCAACAAAAGGCGATGTTTGCCTCTGACGATGCAAAAGAGAAAGTTGATCAAGCACGCGTTAATTTGGCCAAGCAAGAGGCGGATCGACTCGATGTTGCAAATGCGCGTGCCGCATTGGCACCTCGCAGCGTTTCTATCACTCGTCTTGCAAACACAGAAGGACATTTGTTTGGTTCGGTTGCAAATGTAGATATTGCTGAGGCCTTGTCTAGCGACGATGTGACGATTGAAAAATCTGAAATCTATTTGCCGGATGGCGCGTTTAAAGAAGTCGGGCAGTTTACCGCTGAGATTATCTTGCATACCGAGGTACGATTCAATATTTCGGTCGATGTTGTCGGCGAAGAGGGTGAAGCACCTGAAGGGCTAGAGATTATCGATGAAGACGCGGATGCGCATCACCTTAAAGGTTTTCAACTACCTTCTGAGGAAGAAGTCGGCGAGTTATCTGACGACTAAGCGATAAGGCGGTTTTCCGTTTTAGCTAAAAGCGCCTTAATTGGCGCTTTTTTATTGCTTGCAAAATGTCTATAAGGTATCCGCGCCGATCATACCCTTAAGGCTTTTAACATACCCACTGGCTTTCGTTTTTGCCAGCATGTTTTTTGCCAATGCCAATTTTTCGTCGATACGCATGGACTGTGCGACGTCCGCATAGGTGTCGTCTTTAGAAAACTTTTCGATTGCATCAACATGGCGTTGCCATAGGGCTTTATCTTGGGATTGCTGCCTGTCGAGGCGTGCTCGATACCAATCGGATTCGAGTAAAGCGTTTTTGCTGAACATTTCGCGAAAGGCTGCGTTCTGCGCATTCATGCCCTGATATTCGCCTTCTGCCATGATATACAACAAGGCTTTCAGTGGCGGGCAGGCAGACTCTACGCTTTCGTCATCAATATATTGCTGGGCAACGCGCTGCTGTGTTTCAACGACATTATTGATGCCGTCGACAAACATCTCAAAATCTTGCGTCTCGGGCTTTAAAAGCGCTTCATCAAAGGCGACCGCAGGGCTGTCAAATATCTTACCCATAAAACTTGTCACGAAGCGTTCAGTGATTCGATAGCCCAATCGACTCCCCAGAACGAGTTCGCCCTGATGTTCAAAATCCTCAATTTTTTCAAGGAATTGATTTTCAATGAGCGCACTTGCGGTGCGTTCATCGGGATCCAGTCGTGCCCAAATTTCTGGTATTAACAGGCTAATATCATGATCAACGCGGAGCTTGGGGCCTATATAACCTGCGGCGCTGGAAAAACCATCGTAGCCCGTTAAAATATACGAAACCAGTGCATTGTTTAGATCACTGGTGGTACGCAGAGCGTTAAATGGGCCCTTGGTGAGTGCGCCTTCGCTTCCGGTGCCGGTGGTCGATGGGGATTTCCCCGTCAAGCTGCTGATAAAATCCATGAACAACTCGGGTAATTCCTGATAATGAATAGGATTGTAAATTGCCAGCGGGCGTATTCCGGGTTCCGCTGGATTGTTACGTCTGCCAGTGAGAACAGCATCTACGGACTGAATCACCGGTGCATCGGGGAGTAGTTCTCGATTGAGTCGCGCGCCCATGGCGGCGACATATTTTCGAAAGGGTTGTTGAATATCCGGTCTAATCTGTAAGTAACGTGGGTTCTTGCTTGGCTTGCCATTAACCATTCGCGGATGCGCGGATGAAACAACGATTTGAGAATCCTGATATGCGCCCTTTAGCAGAGCATGCATCGGTGGTGTATAGGCTTGAAAATCCACTACATCTTCTACAATGTCTTGTAAGGCCTTGCCTTCTAGCGGCTCATAGTTGGCCATAAAAGTCGATGCTTGGGCCATATCATATTCAGTTTGTTTATCGTATCCGCGGTGTATTGCTTCATCGGGTCGTTGAAATAAACGGAATTCACAATTGTGCGTTAATTTGACGCTATCGCCCGAATAGTTGGGAGAGTGGTTTGCAAGGCTTTCTCTGGGCACTACCACCGATGCAGTGATATCGTCTTCCATTTGAATTTTCTCACAGGCAATGAAATCTTGACGCAGTTTATAGGTGTGCCAGCCGCCATGTTTATCGAGGCCAACCCTTAAGTAGGCCAGTGATAGCTTGCGTCCATCGTGTTTCAGCGCGTGCCCAGATTCACCATTGATGATATCGACGGTAAAATGCTCGCGCCAATGATTGCCCCACTCGCTTTGATGCATGCGTTTAATCACAAACACCAAAGAAAGAATGCGATCAGGAATCTCCGATAGCCAGTGATTAAAGGCCTCGGTGTTACTCAGCGAAGGTGTCAGCAACTTGATCACTGAACCAAGACTTCGATCTTCTGATAAAGGTTTTCGGCTTGGGTCGTGATCCTCGTCTTGGAATTCTTCTTTTAGGCGCGCGGAATAGTCGTGCTCCATGATTTGCGCGACGGCATCTAAATCTTCATCAATATTATTAACAAAGATAGGTCCATAAATAATGGCATCGTCCAAGGACTTGGAAATTTCAGACTTTCCGCCCCCCGAGACGGTACTCGGTTTGTGACAAAACACGCCTTCTGGATCAGTACCTATTAGCCGCCAAGACGGTGCATCAGGGTGCTTTTGCATTTCGATTTTATAGCCATTGGGCTGCATATAAACCTTGCCAGGCTGTAATCGAATACTTTGCCTAGCACCGTCTTTTGTCCAACAGATGGTTTGCCCGTGTATACGCATACGGATATCACGGGGAATATAAATAAGATCCGGATACTGCCGATCAATTGCGTAGCCCTCAGTGCGAATGTCTAAATTGTCGCCCATGCGCTCAGACATACTTTTAAAGGTATGGTGTGCGAGACGGGTTTTGCTGTCTACCCCATATTCTTCTGCATGGTTACGCCGTACAAAGGCCAATGCACCGCCAGCATGCTCTTCTTCGGCAAGACCGAAAAGATTTGCGGCGTAGCCGATTTGAGTTTTAACTTCCTTTTTGCAGTAACCGTAGTAGTTATCGGCAATAACCGTCACCATCACGCCCGATTCATCGCGCGCAGTGATTTTAAATGCGTATCCGTCGTTATATAAATCGGCATCGTCCTTCCAACACATGCCTTGTTTGATTTGCATTGGCGTGGCTTTGTCGATATGCGGAAGACCGACGGACTTTTTCGTGACACGTGTCAGATGGGGCGCCAAAATGACACAGCCCGTATGACCTGTCCAATGTTCAATATCAAGCGCCGCATCGTGTTCTGGCAATGAGGGGTTGCCTGCGTTGCCAAAGATACTTTCGACAAAATCTAAATTGCTCACTAAATTGCCAGGCGCAAAGAATCTCACTTCCAGACTTTTAGCAGGAGAGGTTCCCGGGATTTCTGGCACCACAACCGGTCGCATCAATAAAGAGACAAACAGTTTCGCTTGCTCAGTTTGATTGGACGTAAAGGGCAGGGCAAGCAGGTCATCAGGCGCCTTGAAGGCCTCAGTCAATAGCGCCTGATAGGTGATTTTGGGTACCGTCAGCTTATCGCCTTGGATAGGCAGGCCACCATCAGCAATATGAAACACGCCTTGCGTGGTACGGCGATCATTGCTGGGGTTGTTCAATACCCCCTGACGGGTGCGGTAACTTGAAACAATATCTGAGGTAAATGTGTCACCATCGTGTGGTAGAGACAGCTCTCGTGCAAGGCCATATCGATCAAGAATAAAACTGTTGCCCGGAAGTCTCGGCGTATCACCTTGGCAATCAAGCAAGTAGCGGTCTAGGAAATCTTGAATACGTTGATCACTGGGGCAGAGGTGGCGACCCAGCAAACGATTTTTTTGGTTATAGCTCTTCAGTAAATCTTGCGCAGAATCGATAAAGTCGGTATCCCCGCTACTGGCGATGGGTTGGCCGGTGGAGGCAAGCTTTAGGTTGATATAAAGCTGAAGGCTTTTTCTGTCAGGGCTGTTTGATTGGCAAGTATCGAGGCCAGCTGAATTGTTGAAAGTCATGTAATTATTATCTGTTTTATCCTGAGCACATCATAAACAAGCCTGCTCTTTAGAACAAGCTAAACCCCTGAATACAGCGATTAATAATCTGTTCAGTGCGGCGGAGCGCGTTGATTTTCTTTGCGGAATGCGATTTATGATCGAGATGCCTCACGCCTAGGCTTGGCTATTTATTCTTTACTAATGATCACGCTAAACAAGTGCTTAGACCGAGCGTAAAGCGCCATTTTCGATTAGAATCAGCGCATGAAAATTTCAACTGCTTACTACGCTAAAGACGGGCTTAAACGGATTCATCAAAGATGACACACATCGCGTTTTACACGCATGTTATTTTTGGTCTTGTTCTTACCGCAATTGCGCTATTAGGCACCGAATTGATGCGCCGATATGGACGCATAATTGATCGTCCAAATCAGCGTTCCTCGCATGTTCGGCCTTTGCCTAGATCAGGGGGCGTGTCCATTGTGCTCACTTTTCTGTTGGGTATGATATTTATCATTACCCAAGGCGATATTACCCTTATTAATAAGCAGTATATGTGGGGTTTTGTGGTGTCTGCGATGTTAATTGCGGTGATCTCTCTGGTCGACGACATCTACAATAAGAGTGCGATTTTTAAATTGATCACCCATGTCGGCGCCGTGGGCATTGTGCTCGCCACTGGCATCGTGGTGGACCATCTTGCGCTGCCGGGTGTTGGCTATATTCAGCTAGGCATGTGGGGTTATCTCGTGTCTTTTCTGTGGATATTGGGCTTGACCAATGCCGTCAATTTTATGGACGGGATTGACGGACTGGTCGCGGGTTGTACCGTGATCGCGAGTATTTTCTTTATGGCGATCAGCTTCTATCAGGGGAGTTCATTTGTATACGTGACGTGCTACACCTTGCTTGCGGGTGCCTTGGGTTTTTTGTGTTTGAATTTTTATCCCGCGAAAATTTTTCTGGGCGATGTCGGCAGCGCGTTTATTGGTTTTACGTTCGCAACATTGGCTATTATCGCCGCGCGGTATGATGCCTCACATACCTCATTTTTAGTCATGCCGTTGCTGATGTTCAATATATTGTATGACACCACTTTTACCTTGATTCGCCGCGCCCTAAAGGGAGACAAATTGATGCAAGCGCATCGAGGTCATTTATATCAGCTATTGGTGCGCTCAGAATTTAACCATCGAGAAGTGTCTCTCATACACTATTGCATGGTATTCCTACAAGGGCTGGGCGCAATGTGGATGGTGGTCATACCGGGTTCTCAGCGCGTATTCGTATTTATACCGTTCTTATTACTACAAATCGCTTATAGCGTTTTTGTGATGCGCCGAGCGAAGCGCATGATCGAGGAAGACTATTGAGCATTATTAAACGCCTAAAGTCAGGTTTTTCCTCGGCGAAACAAGACAGCAACGACGCGCCGCAGCAACACACTGAAAAACGTTATTCGGCAGAATCCTTGGGCATTCCGATCGCAGAGGTGTCTGAAGCGGCGATGTTGGTTTGCAAAACCTTGCAGCAAAAGGGTTACGATGGCTATTTGGTCGGTGGTTGCGTGCGCGATTGGATGCTGGATTTGCACCCCAAGGATTTTGACGTGGCGACCAATGCCACGCCCGAACAAATTCGCCCATTATTTAAGCGCGCGCGAATCATTGGCCGCCGCTTTAAGTTGGTTCACGTCCATCATAAACGTGAAATGATTGAGGTCGCGACGTATCGCGCATCACCAACTCGCAGTTCTCAACACCATCAGCAAAGTCAAACTGGGCGGGTATTACGGGATAATGTTTACGGCAATCTTGAGGAAGATGCGCAGCGCAGAGATTTTACTATCAATGCGCTCTATTTCGACCCAATCAAGCTGGAGGTGATCGATTTTACCGGGGGGGTTGAAGACATTCGCAATGATCGACTAGAAGTGATTGGTGACCCAGCGGAACGATTTGCGGAAGACCCCGTCAGAATGTTACGCGCGATCCGGTTTGAAGCAAAATTAGGGTTTGAGCTTCCCGAAGACCTCGAAAATTTGATTCAATCGCATAAACATCGGTTTAAAGAAGTCTCGAACGCGCGTTTATTTGATGAAACGTTTAAGCTATTTCATCACGCTCACGCGATCCACAGTTGGGATTCTCTGAGTTATCACGGCTTTATTCAGATTTTGTTTCCATTGACTGCCCAAGCAATCGAACGGGACGAGCAAGTCGAATCGTTTATTTTACGCGCCTTGGAAAATACCGATCGCCGAGTCGGGCAGGGCAAGCCCGTGATACCCGCGTTCTTTTTCGCTGTGGTTTTATGGCATGCGTATCAGGATGAGCGCAATAATTACCCCAATCTGCCCAATGGTAAAGAGGGTGTTTATCGTGCCTCTGAGCAAGTGTTTCGCAAGCAAATGCCCACCATTGCCATCCCTAAGCGCGTCTCGACTGTGATCGTTGAAATATGGGATATGCAGTGGCATTTGGCGATGCGGCGCGTTAAATCAATCGATGGAATACTGGACAACCGTCGCTTTAGGGCGGCGTATGATTTTCTCTTACTGCGAGAATCGATCGGTGAGGTCGAAACAGACCTGACAGAGTGGTGGACACGCATACAGAATCAAAACGAGGCGGGCGTGCGTGAAATGGTTCAAGCCTTGCCCAAACAAGCGTCAACGCGGGGCAGACGCCGCAATGGCCCTAAAAAGAAAAGTTAAATACGCCCATGGCGCAGCTGTTTCAGATTCATCCCCAAAACCCACAGGGAAGGCTGATTACGCAAGCGGCCAGGATTGTTCGGCAAGGCGGTATCATGGCGTATCCAACGGATTCGAGTTATGCCTTGGGCTGTCATATAGGTGATGCAAAAGCCTTGGCGAGGATTCGGCGTATACGCCAAACCAGCGAAGAACATAACTTCACCTTAATTTGTGCTGATTTGTCCGAATTGGCCAAGTACGCACGGGTCGATAACCAAGATTATCGATTACTGAAAAGCCTGACCCCCGGCCCTTATACGTTTATATTACCCGCGACGCGAGAAGTGCCGCGGCGCTTGCAGCATCCCAAGCGCAAAACCATCGGTTTACGGGTGCCGGATTTTCCGATTGTCAGTGATTTACTTATTGCGCTCGGCGAACCAATCATGTCATCGACTTTATGGCTAGACGGGGATGCCACGCCCCTGAATGAGGCGCAACTCATCAATGCCCGAATTGGTCACGAACTTGATCTCATTATCGATGCCGGGCCCTGTGATATGCAGCCAACAACCGTGCTTAAAATTGAGCAAGGCAAGGTTGAAGTTAGGCGACAAGGTAAAGGCCCGGTGGCCTTATTTGAATAAGCAAGCTAAAACAATGCAAATAGCGCTTCAATTGGCATTGCGTCTTACCCAATGTCGGCGGTATATTTATTGCTCAAATGAAGGTAGATTTTTAGTACATTTTTCGTATTGTGCAAGTGACACTTTGTGAACTTCATAGATCGAGGTCTTAATATATGAAAAAATCTAGAATCGGGTTAATTCGCGTTAATCCGTCTTAACTTTAGGGGCTAAGCATTAATACTATGAGTCAATCACGTATTGTATCGGGTATGCGTCCTACCGGGCGGCTACACCTTGGGCATTATCACGGTGTGCTCAAGAATTGGTTGGCCTTGCAGCAAACTCACGAGTGTTTCTTTTTTGTCGCGGACTGGCATGCTTTAACCACTCACTATGATGCACCGGCCACGATGGGCGAGCACGTGTGGGAAATGGTGATCGACTGGTTGGCCGCAGGCGTTGATCCAGAGAAGGCGAGTTGTTTTCTGCAATCTAGCGTGCCTGAGCACGCCGAGTTACATTTATTGCTGTCCATGATTACGCCGCTGGGTTGGCTCGAGCGCGTCCCCAGCTTTAAAGACCAACAAGAAAAACTAAAAGAAAAGGATTTATCGACCTACGGTTTTTTGGGTTATCCCTTATTACAATCGGCGGATATTCTGATCTATCGCGCCCAAGGCGTTCCGGTGGGGGAGGATCAAGTGCCGCACGTAGAGTTAACCCGCGAAGTGGCTCGCCGCTTTAACCATATGTTTGGGCGTGGCGAAATATTCGAAAAAGCGATTGATACTGCTTTATCTAAAATGGGCAAGAAAGCTAAAAAAACCTATCAGACATTACGCCAAGCTTATTTACAAGGCGGTGTGGACAAAGATTATCAAGGCGCAATTGCCTTGCTGGACGAGCAACAAAACATCTCTACGCAAGATCGGGACGACTTACAGGCTTACCTGTCCGACAAGGGGCGTATCATATTGCCTGAACCTGATGTACTGCTCACTGAAAGCGCGAAAATGCTGGGTCTGGATGGACAAAAAATGTCGAAATCTTATGGCAATACCATCGCGCTTAGAGATAATCCCAAGCGAGTTGAAAAAGCCTTAAGAGCGATGCCAACCGATCCGGCGCGCGTACGTCGAACTGATCCGGGTGATCCTGAGAAGTGTCCAGTGTGGTCACTGCATCAAACCTATACCGACGCAAAAACACACGAATGGATAAAACTGGAATGCCCACGCGCAGGCATTGGCTGTGTCGACTGCAAGCAACCCTTGATCGACGCGGTATTGGCTGAGCAGAGGATGATTCAGCAACGCGCTGAGCCGTATGAAAAGGATAAAGCGCGATTGGTCAAAGTCATCGAGCGTGGTAATGAGCAGGCCAGAGCGGTGGCGAAAGTGACCCTAGAGCAAGTTCGAGAAAGCGTCGGCACACGTTATCCAGAACTCTAATATGCACGAAAAATCAGCCCAAAACGATTTCATTAAACAGGCAGCGACGTCCGCCGAAGTTATCGTAAATGGTGAGTCGATTCAGGCACTACCCGATGATCTTTTTATACCGCCAGAAGCATTGGAGGTATTTCTCGATTCCTTTCAGGGGCCTTTAGATTTGTTGCTATATTTGATCCGCAAGCAAAATATCGATATTTTAGATATCCCCGTTGCGGCGATCACCAAACAATATATGGAATATGTTGAGTTGATGCGTAAGATTCGACTGGATATCGCGGCAGAGTATCTCGTCATGGCGGCAATGTTGGCACAAATTAAATCACGCCTGTTATTGCCAAGACAAGCCGCTGCAACGGAGGAAGATCAAGAGGATCCACGCCAAGCCTTGATTCGTCAACTACAGCAGTATGAGCAATTTGTGCTGGCGGCGAAAGAAATCGATGACTTGCCTCGCTTAGAGCGAGATCATCATCTTAGCCAACCGTTTTTTGTGCAAGATAAGGTCGATGCAGTTTTACCCCAGGCCAGCCTCAATGATTTAGCCCTGGCATTTCGCCGTGTCATGCTGCGCGCCCAGCAAAACCAACATATCAAGATTGAGCCACAAACCTTAAGTACGCGTGAGAGAATGGTCGCGATATTAGATCGCTTGCAAGATGGTAAGCACCTGCGTTTTGAGCAGCTATTTTTTGAGACCGAAGGTCGAGAAGGTCTGGTGGTGTCCTTTATCGCAATACTAGAGCTGATGCGAGATGGTTTGATCAGCATTGTGCAAAGTGAGGCATTTTCGCCCATTCATATTAAGGTGGCCAAGTAATGAAAGCGGCTAAGTCCGATGCCAAAACACAATCTTTGACGGGTATTTTAGAATCCGTCTTGAGCGTGAGCGAATCACCGCTCACAATAGTGAGGCTGCGTAACTTGTTTCCTGAAGAAGGGCGTCCAACTGCGCAAGCGATTGAACAAGCCTTAGAAGCACTGGCAGAGGCTTACGGTGATCGCGCACTTGAGTTGGTGAAGTCTGCGGGCGGATATCGATTTCAGACGCGCGCCCGGTATGCGCATTGGATCAATACTTTGTTTCAAGCACGTCCACCTAAATTATCCAGAGCAATGCTTGAAACCTTGTCGATCATTGCCTATCAGCAGCCGGTTACGCGCGGCGATATACAAGAGATTAGAGGCGTTGCGGTTAGCTCGGAGATTGTGCAACGTTTACTAGAGCGAGAATGGATTAAAAAGATCGGGGAACGCGATGCGCCCGGTCGGCCTTCCTTGTTTGGCACGACATCGACTTTCTTGGATTACTTTAACCTTGAGTCACTTAAAGACCTTCCCGAATTACATGAGCCAAGAGAGCTCGATGAAATAGCAAAAGATATGGGCAGTTTTGGGGGCGGGGAGCCCAGCTCCAAAGAGGATGATCATAGTGAATCTGTTCTCGACAATGCGGAACGAAACAATGAGCAGTAAAACCGGCAAGCCGCGCAAGAAAAGCGCTACTAAACGACGCAACAGCCCGATACGCCCTAAAGCCAAGGTGGCTAAACTTACGCAGGGCTCAGCAGACGACCTTGAGCACCGTTTTAAAGGGGCTGAAGATAACGCCGTTGCTGGAGAAGAATCAGGGCAGAATTCACCTGAAAACACCAAGCGACGAGGCATACGTCTGCAGAAATTATTGGCAGATAGAGGCTATGGTTCGCGTAGAAAAATGGAAGGCTGGATAAAGGAAGGGCGGATAGAGATTAATGGGCGCACAGCACAACTGGGGCAACGCGCAGTACTTAAAGATAAGATAAAGGTCAATGGGCGTAGCTTGCGAGAAAAAGTCGCTCTATCTAAAACCAAGGTCTTGATGTATCACAAGCCCGAAGGGGAGATTTGTACAGTCGATGATCCGCGACGCCGGCCAACCGTATTCCGAAATCTACCCAAAATTCGCGGTGCCCGTTGGGTGGCGATTGGGCGGCTCGATATTAATACTTCGGGTTTACTGCTCTTTACCACCAATGGCGATCTGGCCAATCGATTGATGCACCCTTCATCGGGCATTGAACGAGAATACCGTTGTAGAGTATTTGGCAATATAGACAGGGAAATAATTCAACAACTTTTAACAGGGATTGAAATTGATCAACACCTTATGCAATTTGGGCGCGTTCATGTTGAAAATATAGACGGCGATCAACGTAATAAATGGGTACACGTCACCTTATCGGAAGGCCGAAACCGCGAAGTTCGAAAGTTGTGGGATGCAGTGGGCTGCCAAGTCAGCCGACTGAGCCGTGTACGCTATGGCTTTTTAACACTGCAACGAAATTTTCGCCAAGGCGAGTTTCGAGAACTGACGCCGAAGGAAACTAAACGATTGATCGAGACAGGCTCGGATTGATACCGACACAAGGAACTCTTTTAGGGATAACGACTCTTAGATATGGCGCCCTTATTCAGAGATAAACCGTGTCACACAATTTTAAAGTTTCTAGACGTGCCTTCTTATCCGCGGCAGGTATTGCTGCACTCATGCCCGCTAGCTTAAACGCCGCGCCGAAAGGCTACGGCATTGTTGGCCAGCAAGCACCCGAGCTCGAGGTTGCGACTTGGATCGATGGAAAAGGGCAGCCCAGCAATTTTAGTTTAAGCGATCAGCATGGGAAATTCGTGATGCTCGAATGTTGGCAAGCTTGGTGCCCGGGTTGTCATCGTCATGGGTTTCCAGCATTGCAAAAAATCTTTCGAGCGTTTCAAGACCATGCTCATTTTGTGCCCGTGGGTATTCAGACAACGTTCGAAGGGTATTCAGTCAATACTCAAGATAAATTGATGCAAATGCAAACGCGCTATGCGCTACCCATCATGATGGGGCACGATGCAGGAGATGAGTCAAATAATCTGCACCCTAGCACCATGCGAAACTATCGAACCGGTGGAACGCCGTGGGCGATCCTTATTTCGCCAACAGGAGAAGTTTTATACAATGATTTTAGTATCGACCCTGATGCGGCGATTAAATACTTGAACGAGCAATTGGCCAAGCTAAGCTAGAAAGCAACAAGTTTTAACTCCTGGAGCATTTGGGGGTCTTATGTAAACCATCTTGAATGAGAGTGCAAATTAAGATCAGTCGTTCTGATCCGTACTAGAACTTTCACAGTCCATTTGATCGTCTGAGGAAAGAGGAGTTTTATTACTCACAGAGACCTCAGCATAACGTAAGCGCCGAGTAAACGGCATTCTATCGAGCTGAATTAGAAAAGTATATTGTCGCGTTTTTATATTAAAACGTAACAATGGCAAGACGAAGCAAAGAACAGTGGCGAGAGTTGATTGCAAACCAGCAATCTAGTGGTTTGAGCGCAGTAGCTTATTGCAGACAGCATGGTATCAACCCAAAGTACTTTAGTACGCGTAAATCGCAGTTGCGAGATAACGCTGGAAATTTTGTGCGCGTTGCTCCAAACGTGAATCGCGTGGCATGCCCTGATGGTGGCCTCACCAAGACCCAAGCAAAGCAGCCGCGCATACGGGTGATTGATATTGAATTAGGCGATGCGCTAGATGTTCGGGCGTTAAGCCTGATGTTAGATCAAGTTCTATCGTGAGATGGTTGACTGACCTGCCACCGGTGTATCTGCATCGTGCACCCGTTGATTTTCGCAAGGCGGTGAACGGCCTAAGCGTGATAGTGGAACAAGAGACAAGTTTAAGCCCTTACGCTGATGGGCTGTTTGTGTTTTGCAATAAAAGCAAAGACCGGTTGAAGATATTGTATTGGGATAAGACGGGTTTTGCCTTGTGGTATAAGCGTCTTGAAGCCGATAAATTCAGATGGCCGCAACGGGGAGATGATATAACCATCACCATCAGTGCACAGCAGCTAAATTGTCTGCTCAATGGTCTATCGATAGAACCGCATAAAGCCTTGGTTTATAAGGCAGTAAATTAGCCAATCTGTTAAAATACGGGCATGCAAAGTCATGCTGAATTAGAACAAGAAAACCATCAAATACGGCAGGTATTATTGGCGCAGGAAGCGGATTATGAGACCCAGTTAGAGGCCAAGGACAGTGCATTAAAGTCGAAAGACAGATACATAGAACAACTTCAAGAAGCCTTGGTGTTGGCACGTAATGCCCGCTTTGCATCGAACAGCGAAGCACTGCGCACTTTGCAACTGACATTGTTCAACGAAGCCGAGCAAGCCCAATCTGACGTCGACGCAGAAACAAATGATATTAGTGCTGATGCTGAGACAGTTACTATCCCCGAGCATAAACGCAAGCGCGGAGGTCGTAAGCCCTTGCCCGAAGATTTACCCCGTATCGAGGTAATTCATGATCTAAGTGACGAAGAAAAGATCTGCCCGCATGACGGCCATGAGCTTAAGTTCATCAGTGACAAAGTATCGGAGCAATTAGATATTGTACCGATGAAGATTCAGGTAATTCGCCACATTCGCAAGCAGTATGGTTGCCCTTGCTGTCAGGCTAAAGGCGAGGGCTTAATCAAGACAGCATCCAAACCCAAACAAGCCATAGAGAAAAGCCAAGCTAGTGCGGGCTTGTTGGCGTATATTGAAGTGGACCCCATGATTAGGACAGGTCGAAGGCCAAAATAAGGAGTTATTTTCTGTTTTATAATTGTTCAAAACGAGGAACAGAAAATGAGTAGAAAACGTAGAAATCATTCGCCACAATTCAAAGCCAAAGTTGCTCTAGCAGCAATCAAAGGAGATGAAACATTGAGCAATCTTGCTAGCCGTTATGACATCAGTGCGAACTTGATCGTCAAGTGGAAGAAGCAATTGCTTGATAGCTCATCTGAAGTCTTTGCTTCAGGCACAGGCTTGGCTCCAGATCGAGAATCAGAGATTAAATCCTTGCAGGCAAAGATCGGTGAGATCACCATGGAAAACGATTTTTTGTCCAAAGCGCTCGGTCGATAAACAGGCCCGAGCGCAAAGCAATGATTAATAAAAGCAATAAATTATCGTTAGTTCGCCAGTGTAAGCTGTTGGATATTCATCGGTCTAGTGTCTATTACAAGCCCACACTAGATACTGACGATGACCTGGAACTCATGCATCTGATAGACCGCATTCATCTCAATCGGCCCTTTCTCGGCAGCAGACGTATTCGGGATGTCTTGCAAGATGTAGGCCACCGAGTTGACCGTAAGCATGTGCAGCGTTTAATGCGTAAGATGGGCATTAAAGCCATCTATCCTAAGCCTAACACCAGCAAGAAGAAGGCTGGGCACAAGATTTATCCTTACCTGTTACGAGGGTTAACTATTAATCGTCCTAACCAAGCTTGGGCTACCGACATCACGTATATTCCGATGCCTAAGGGCTTTGCTTATCTTACCGTTGTGATGGACTGGTATTCACGCAAAATACTGTCGTGGCGGCTTAGCAACAGCATGGATAGTGCATTCTGCGTAGACGCTCTGGAAGAGGCTCTGCATTACCACGGCAAGCCTGAAATCTTTAACAGCGACCAAGGTGCGCAATTTACCAGCGAGGCGTTTACGGGTGTTCTCAAAGCGAATAACATTCGTATCAGCATGGATGGTAAAGGCGCTTGGCGTGACAATGTGTTTGTTGAACGCTTATGGCGCAGTGTTAAATATGAAGAAGTTTATCTACAAGCCTACCAATCGATGAAAGAGGCAAAAGACGGTATTGGCGCCTGGATAAACTATTACAACCAAGAACGTAAACATCAAACCTTGGGCATGGTGCCTGACATGATGTATGATCCATATCGCAGCCTGAAATTGGCTGCATAATCAGGTGAAAATAACTCCTAAGCTACCTGTCCTAAAAAGCGGGTCCACTTCTTATCGCCACGGCCAAGTACGCTGATAGCTTGCCGCTGTATCGGCAAAGTGTGATTCTAAGTCGCTTTGGTATTGAGATAGATAGGACCAGTCTAGCCAACTGGATGATTAAATGTGGGCAGTTAGTACAACCATTGATTAATCGCCTAGAAGAGACGCTGTTAGAACAACCTTATCTGCATATGGATGAGACGCCCATTCAAGTATTGAATGAGTCAGGCAAGAGCGCACAAAGTAAATCTTATATGTGGGTGCGCAGTGCGGGGCCGCCGGGTGGCAAAGCTATCTTGTTTGATTACGACCCAAGTCGCAGCAGTGAAGTACCGAAACGCTTATTAGCGGATTATCATAGCAGCATGATGGTGGATGGCTATGCGGGTTATGATGCGGTATGTGCTGAACAAGGTATTACCCGCCTTGGTTGCTGGGCGCATGCGCGGCGTAAGTTTGTGGAGGCGAGCAAGGCCGGCGGTAAAAACAAGAAAAGCCCCAAGGCAGATTATGCAATCAAGTTGATTGCTAAGCTGTATGCGATAGAAAAGCAGATCAAAGGTGAGCCAATTGATGTGCGCTATCAGCGCAGACAGCAAGACTCAAAAGAGATCATTAGCAAGCTGCGAAAATGGCTAAACGAAACGCGGCCACAAGTTGCGCCAAAGCTGGCACTGGGCAAAGCGCTATATTATCTTGATCATCAGTGGGCAAGACTAGTTAGCTATCTTGATGATGGCAGTTATCCGATAGATAACAACGCGGTTGAGAATGCCATCAGACCGTTCGCTATTGGACGAAAAAACTGGTTGTTCTCAAGCAGCGTACAAGGTGCCAAGGCCAGCGCTAACCTTTATAGTTTAATTGAAACGGCAAAGGCCAATGGCTTGGAACCCTACGCTTATTTAAAGCAGGTATTCACTGCGCTGCCAAACGTCACGACTTATGATGATGTTGATCGGCTCTTGCCTGGCAATGTCAATGACGGCGTTGTTTAGGCGCTTACAGCATAACTAAAGTGCATAGGAAAACGAGATAATATTTTCAAGGTTTTTGACAAAATGGAGTGTAATAGCGAGCTATTGCGCGATATTTTGGCGAAAAGATTGGGAATTATTAGGCATTTTATCTTGTGCTGTCGTTATGCTGAGGTCTCTCACAGGTAGTTACATTCCTGAGACGTTGTTTTTTAAGAGAAACACCCCATTTTCTAGAGGGGTAACTCGGGTAACTCGGGTAACTCGGGTAACTCGGGTTTCTCTGGGATGATCGACTGTTGAAACAGTACCTTAGGATATTGATCCTTTTGGATGCAATTACACCCCCAGCTTGGTGTTGGCAAACGAAAATTTGTGCGATACGAAATGAGCAAATTCATATTAATACCCCGCATTGCATAGCGAGTTAGTTTGCAGCGGGAAATTATATTTAGATAGCGAAAAGTTATCAGGAGCATTATAAGCATGAATAAATTTCACTTATTTACACCAGGCCCCGTCAATGTCGCAGAGAACCTGCGAGCGGCCATTAGTCGTGAAGATATTTGTCACCGAGAAGTTGACTTCGATCTCCTGCTCAGTCGAGTAGAAACCAAGTTGCTTACCTTGTTTGCCATTCGAAAACCAGAAGCTTATCGAGCTGTGGTGGTGACGGGGTCTGGAACAGCGGCCAATGAATCGATGTTGTCGTCGGTGGTTGGTAATCAACAGATACTTGTTCTCTCAAATGGGGAGTTTGGTGACCGACTGCATGAGATATCAAAGATTTACAATAGCCGTACCCATTTACTAAAATTTAAATGGGGCAAATCGATGAATTTGAAGAAGATAGAAGCCTATATTAACGAACACGACATCGATGTAGTCTGTATGGTGCACCATGAAACCAGCTCTGGGATGCTCAACCCTATTGAGCAAGTAGGCGCTTTGTCAAAAGCTAACGGTTCACTGTTCATTGTTGATTGCGTGAGCAGTGCAGGTGCAGAAATAATTGACATGGAAAAGTGTCATATTGGTTTTTTTAGCAGCTCCAGTTCTAAAGCAATTGGTTCTTATGCAGGTCTGTCATTCATAGTCGGCCGAGTAGATGAATTTGAGAAACTAAAAGACCAGCCAATAAAAACTCGCTACCTGAACCTATACACTTCTTATTTGTTTCTCAAAAGATACTCTCAAACTCCGAATACACCCGCAGTTCATTTGCTATTCGCGCTCGATCAAGCACTCGCTAACATCCTCGATGAAGGTGTCGCTAAGCGTTACGCGGCAATTAGTCGCAGAGCCAACCTACTCAGACGTGGTATGCAAGAGCTCGGACTTAACTTTCTCATCAAAGAAGAAGATATGTGCTCGGTATTAACCACGGTAAAGCTACCTAAGCACATCAGCGGTGACGAACTGCGTCAAAAACTGAGGGATAAAGCCATTATTATTTACGGGGCTAAAGGCTGCTTTAAAGATAAGTACTTTCAAGTAGGCAATATTGGTTCACTGTCAAACTCAGACATCAATTATTTTCTGACTTCGCTGGGTCAAGTGTTATTAAGCTTTGATGGCACTAAGCTTGCACAAGTTAAGCATGGGAGAGACAAGCGGTCATTGCCTCATTTAATAGCGCCGACAGCCTTGCCCTTAAGTCTGATCATAGAACCTATCTCCCCTGATGTGGTGCTTGACACCCAGTCCCACTCATATGGTCAGTGACGAATGAACAAAAAACTGAACCGGCTTTGGGAGACTAAAACAAAAGATGATGAATGGTGGTCATCTTTTGTGACCGCACCAATAGCTATTGGCCTTAACTATTTTGTAGTGGACTGGCAATGGTTAAACCCGAATCGTCTAACTTTACTATCATTGCTCACGGCAATTCTATCTGCCATATTCATTGTGCTTGGAGGTGCGAGTAATTTTATTGCTGCAGCAGTCTTGATTCACTTGTCCCATGTATTCGATTGCATGGACGGTCAAATGGCCCGCTACCGACTAAGCAATTCAGCGGCAGGTTGCTATTTTGATAAGCTGAGTGATCAAATACAGGTAACTCTCTGGTTTGGTTCCATTGCTTATGCGGCGTATGCCCAATCCCTCAGTGTGGTGCCGGTTTTTTTGGCCTTTATTGGCGTGGCGTTTTATTCATTGCGTGGCTACGCCAAATATGTTGACTTTCATACTGAGATGGGTCGAGATAATCAGCACCTTGAAAAGCTTGCTAAAATGAAACTTGGGGTCGATGATAATGCTTCAGCGGGGCTGGGATTCAGCCTGCGAAAAAACGCTTGGTGGTTACTTAAAGAACAACGAAAGATATTGGATTTTAAGGAGGGGGTATTCATATTTATGTTGTCAGCGGCGTTACTCTTTAACGTCTTGACACCAATGCTGTGGGTATTCGCCGGCAGCCAGCTTATTTACGGTCTCGCACGGCCCATTCAACGCGGTCGTAAAATTGATAAGAATCTATTAATTGAAATTAGTAAATAGAGTTACGAACAAATGAAGTTAAAAAAGAAAATTCAATGAAAGCAATAATATTAGCCGCTGGCATAGGTTCACGGATCAAGCCATTAACCGATAATTGCCCAAAATGTTTACTTATGGTTGGTGGCCGAACGATCCTTGGCCGCATGCTAAGTAACATTGAGGACTGTGGAATCACTGACGTGATATTTGTACTGGGCTACCTACAGGATCAAATTAGAGACTATGTGGAAAATTATTTCCCGCATCTAAATGCGCAGTTTATCGTCAACGAGCGCTACGCAGAGACAAACACGGGCTATTCGTTAATGTTAACCAAAGAGCTAATAGATGATGCAGGGTTCATTAAGTTTGATGCAGATGTTGTATTCGACAAAACGATACTGCAACAATTAATGGATAGCGATTATGAAACTTGCCTCTGCGTTGATACAAATATTCAACTTGATGCCGAAGAGATAAAAGTAGCCATTGATGAGAACCAGCAAATCACACATGCCAGCAAAACCTTAGACCCGCGTGACGCGATTGGCGAATCCATTGGTATCGAAAAAATTAGTGCGGAGTACTGCCGCGAGCTTGTTTCAAGAATTAACGCTAATGATGGAAGATAAAAGCTAATCATCAGGAATATTACGAAGCGGCCTATGAACGGTTGATCGAATACGCCAAGCCATTTTTTGCATTAGATATCACCGGCTTGAAGTGGATCGAGATAGACACCGCGGACGATTTTAGTGAGGCGGCTAATATTTTTTAGACAGTTGAGGCATCTCCAACTATCTCTACCTATCAAATAGCATTCTGAAACTCCGGCTATCAACTGATTTTTCGGATGCGATTGGTTAAGCTCTCCAACACCCTAGCACTTCAAAAACCCTCTTTCCTCCAAGGCTTTGCCGAGTAACATTGGACCCGCATCGATAATGATTATTACCCAGAACGTAAATAAAATTTTCGGATCGTTCCAGGCCTTGAAACAAGTGTCGTTCGAGATCAAGCGAGGTGAGATTGTTGGATTTATTGGTCAAAACGGAGCAGGGAAGACCACATTAATGCGAATTCTAACTTCGTACTACAAGGCGTCATCAGGCAGGGTACTCATTGACGGAGAGGATATCTCGAAAAACTCTTTAGCTATTCGAAAAAAAATAGGCTATCTGCCGGAGACACCGCCGCTTTATCTCGACATGACCGTCAAAGATTATTTAAACTTTGCCGCTGAAATTAAGGGTGTTCCCGCCGGCGAGCGGCGGCAGCAGCTAAATAGAGTGATACAAGAGTGCCAACTTGAAGATGTGTTTGGTAAAACGATTGGCACTCTATCTAAAGGTTATAAACAGCGTACGGGGATTGCTCAGGCGATTATTCACGAACCTGAAATTCTTATCCTGGATGAGCCGACCAGCGGGCTTGACCCGATACAGAACCTTCAATTGCGTAATTTAATTAGAGGTCTGAAGGATCGTAGAACCGTTATTTTAAGCACTCATATACTGTCAGAAATAGAACAAATTGCTCAACGGGTACTCATTATTAAGGCTGGAGAAATAGTTGTTGATGAGCCATTAGAAACGCTTTTGAAAGCCCACAGTCTCCATAAAAATAGTCTTGATAAGAAAGCACCCACATCCTTGGAAGATGTTTTTCTGCACTACCATGAAGAAAGTGCTGAGGCGATGCATCATGAATGAAATTTTTTTCATTGCTAAAAAGGAGTTGTCGTCCTATTTCAAGTCATCAACGGCCTACATTGTCCTCGTATTGATGATTTCGATCTTCAATATTTTCTTCTTCATGATTATCGATCAAAATCGAGAAGCATCGCTAAGGGATGTTTTTTTGGTGATGGATTTCATGCTAATTTTTTTAGCGCCCATTATTACCATGCGACTGTTTGCAGAGGAGAAGCTGACCGGCACGATGGAATTTCTGATGACATCGCCAGTCAGTAATACAGCGATTGTGCTTGGAAAATATATTGGTGTGTTGATTCTATTCACTATCATGATCAGCCTTACCTATATCTATTACGGCATCATTGAGTATTTCGCCAACCCTGATCGAATGACCATATTGACAGGCTACATTGGTATTTGGTTGGAGGGGGCTCTTTTCCTCGCGATTGGCTCGATGACATCGTCGTGGACACGCAATCAAATTGTGGCCGCCATAATGTCATTCGCTATTATATTCATGTTGTATTTTTCGGCCACTGTCTCGAGCTATTTCGCCGGATCGGCCGAATCGATTATCCAAACAATAAGCTCACGGAAGCATCTGGAGAACTTTGCTTCAGGCATTTTTACCATCAGTGATATCACGTACTACCTAAGTGGAATTTTGGTTTGTTTGGCATTTGCCCGGCTAAGCATTGAAAAGAGATTATTCTGAGATGCGCACTGTCAATATTAAGAAGACCAACAGAAAAAAAGCTTCCCTGCTATTCGTATTGGGCATGGTGTCTATCATCTGTGCAGGCATTTATTCATACGTCGATCAGAGCATCAGCTCTTTATCAATGAGTTTATTGTTCCTAGGCGTTTTATCGTTATTATTCTGCTTTATCAAAGGCAAATCTGATCATAAAAGTTCGCACCGTCTCCAAAGACTAGGGCCGCAATGGAAAAGGGGGGGTATATTTGTAACCATTATCTCACTTTCGATGGCCTTTTTGCTTGGATCAAATTATTTTTCTAGCCGTTTTCCTTATCGATGGGACGTGACACAACACGGCCAACATACCTTGACTCTAGCCACCATCGACTTTGTTAAGGGCGTCAAGAAACCCCTCGAACTCACCGCATTTTATGTGGGGCTGCCGCCAAAATACTTGGAGGATTTGCTCAATGAATACGAGCGAATTTCTGATGGTGTGATTACCACCAAGATCATCGACCCCATAGAAGATATTGCCTATGCCGCTGAGTTTGGCAATGTCATCAACGGTAAAGAAAGAAAACTGATCGTGATTTCAGGTAATGAGCGCAAGGATGTTGACTTTTCAGATGCTGCGTTGAGTGAAGAGCAGGTGACTAATGCACTGGCACGTGTTGCCCGTGAACCACGAAAAGTTTACTTCTTAAGTGGTCATGGTGAATTTTCCGCTTCGAACCAAAACAATGAAGGATTGAGTTTATTTGCCGACTTGTTGAATTCAAATAACATCAGCAGTCATAGTCTGATGCTAGGGATCGAGCAGAGCATACCAGAGGATTGTGACGTTCTTATTATTGCAGGCCCACGCACCGATCTAACCGATCAAGAGAGAGCGTTGGTTGAAGGATATTTAGAGCAGGGCGGAGACGCCTTATTTCTTATTGAAAATGGTGCTATCGCTCGACCAGAAGTAGCGTTGACAGCGCAGCAGGAAGGCAACAACCCATCTCTCAACTATATCCTGAATAATTGGGGAATTAATATTGGAAACGATACTATTGTCGATTTAGATAGCCACGTAGGCGGAGATGTTGGAAGCCCAGCGACCCGAAATTATGTTGCCCACAAGGCGATAACAGAGGGCCTGGATTACACGTTTTATATTCGTCCTCGATCTATTACTGCCCTCCAAGATCGTCGAGCAACCATAGAGTTGGCTCCAATTGTAGTCAGCGCAACAAAACAGCAAAGTTGGGCTGAAACAAACAGAACTATGGAAGTTAATTTCGATGCTGGTCTTGATATCCCTGGGCCAGTTCCTATTGCATATGTTATCTGGGAAGAAAAGGAGCAGGGCGAAGAATCAGATACCCGTATTATTGCCTTTACCGATGCAGATTTTTTAAGTAATGCTTATATCAACCAATATAGCAATGCCGCCATGGGTATTAATATCGTTAGTTGGTTGTCAGAATTGGATTACACGGTATTTCTTAATCAGAAAAACACAGAAGTTGAACGCTTAGATTTGACCAGCAAACAAAAGCGAATGATTGCGGCACTTCTTTTTCTAATGCCATTGCTTATTGCTATAGCAGGGATTTTCATTTGGATTCGGCGTTAGGCCCACTGGAGTGACGCGTTTTCAGAACGTAAGGTCAGCGGGAGCATTCTTACCAAAACCTACGGTCTGAGTTGTTTTAGGTGTTTGAGACCCAACACAACGAAAAGTTAGAGTAAGGGTAAGCGAGGACATTTGGATAGAATACAGTTTTGAACGGGGTTCGAAGCTCAACGGAATGAAAAACTGGTCGCTCTCGTGAATATAACCAACACAGGCAGTGATATCATCGACGAATTAAGAGCGTGGGAGCATCAAATCCTGTGGCGTGTTTGGTCCTTTGTTGGGATAGACCCAACATCGGCAGATGCTTTATCTTATGATACTGTAAAGCCAGCGCTATACAGTGTTCAATCTCTGGGCGAGGAAGGGGGGCTGTAATGGGCAGAACGATCGCGCGATTGCCTTGAAATATGAGCGTGTCAGAATATAAAATTCTATAAGCATCAATAAGATTGGTTTTACAGTTAAAGTATATATTTACATTATCTGCATGCTTTAACTTCCAGTCAATGCGCACGGTACTTCCGTATTTTGACAAGTAGCTGGGTTCACCCCATTTTATTGTTTCTTCAATCTCTCCTAATTGATCGGCGGCAGCAACCGCATAAATTAATTTCCTGATTTCGAGTAAGCGTTCGCGTGCTGCGATGGGATAGCTACCCAATATCTTTTCGACTTCGGTATTCATCTACTGGATCAGCATCCTTACACAGAATAATCCCCACATCAGTATGAGCATAAACAAGCCAAAGGAAAATACTTTGAAGCGGTATCTTACCTTGTTACTGCCGGTATGAATGATACTGTGAGCTACCCGAGAGAGGACAAACAGCCAAGCAAAAATTATTTGCGTGAATTCGCTTTTATCCGTTGCGATCAACAATACCACTGCAACATAAAATAGTAGGGGTAGCGCCAAGAGGCTATTATAGTTGTTGCTGGTCTTTTCAATTTCTTCAGGAACATCCGCACCCTTATTAAGTTTGAAGTACCGACCGTTGAGCTGCTTGGTTTTAACCGCGCGAAAGCGTAATTTCCCAAGCCGAATTAGGATAGCAAAAGTCCAAAATACCAAGGTGATTGCTGGAAATACTAATGCGTTTGACATGCCTTAAACCTCCATGAGAATAAGCGAATAAATGAGTGATACAGTTTAACCAAACCTCAAGGATGTGAATGCGATAACAGAAATCGCTGCAAAAACTATCCAACTCAGATGCTTTCCCCGAGTAAAGCCGAAGGCGAAAAAAGCGCTGAGTAAAAATACCGAACCCACGACCCACAATATTATCTCGGTGATATTTTCCTGCCCTTGTGATATCTGCCACAATAAAAAACCAAAGCCCCACCAAGCGAATGTCGTCAGATGCCAAGCGAAACGTAGGGTTTGCCGCGTAAAGGCGTCGCTTCCAAATAAATGAGGAAGTTCACCGGATCGGAACAGGCGTATTAATATATATCGCTCACCCAGAAAAGAGTGAACCATTCCGATCATGAAACATAAAAAAGCAGCAAAGTTAAGCATATGTTTTTCTGAAGTCTCATTTTAGGCGAGTCTTTACTCCTAGAGAATACCTTACAGGGTGATTAGTAGCGTGAGGGGGTCGCCTCGGATGGTTGTTCTGGAACGTTGCTGAGGTTTGATTGAGCAGTGTCTGAGTCGACATACACAGCATCCAAGTAGAACATTATCTGGCTTAGTTCATCATCGTTAGCCGTGAGTCCATTGCGGACCATTCGTTTGACCAGCGACACCGCCGCATCGCGATTACTGGGTGGCTTTGCCTCGACCAAACTAAGGGGATGACATTGGGCACACTTTCCCTCAAAGACTACTTGTGCGCTCGAAATATTGAATGTCTTAAAAGATTCCTCTATAGAGTTCGCCGCTTCAAGTGCCGCGCGTTCGCTCGCGTTTTTATTGTTTTGTATTGCGCGCTTATCACTGACGGTTTTCCTGAGCGTGGGGGAAATGGCGATCAAATAGGCGGTCACCTTCCATTGCTCTGATTCGCTGATGGGGGTTAAAATGGTCGAGCGATTAGACATCCGCTTGACGGTATTGTGCCATGCTTCGGGGGTTCTTGGCTTGGCCAGAATCGTCCGCAAATCATGACATTGTGTGCATTTTTTGGTCAATACCAAACGCCCATCGCTTAAGCCTCTTGAAGAGGCCAGCTCCAGTAATCCTGCTGAATCGCTAAAACCAAGTTCTGGCAGATATTGTTTGACTCGATCCACTCGCTCTTCGCTGAAGTTTTGACCGTTTTGTGCGGTCATTCTTAAGTAGGCTTCGCGTGCAGAATAGGGCAGTGCTAGCCCGGTCAGCAGTAAAGTACAAATCAGCAGAGTCGTGCCAAGTATGGGCGCGAGCCTCGCTTCTAGATGTTTGAACCACCGCACCACCGCGATCTTAACGATTAATACGGCACCAATGGTCAGCCCTAGGGTAAGATGAAAAACGGTTCTCGCCGGTAATTCGATTTGGTAAGACCAAAGCCTCGGCACCATGTCCCACATCAAAATAAGATAGATCAAGACGAAAAGGTATCCCAAACCTCGGTGCAAGCGCATTAGCGGTGCTGGCGCTGAGCTTTGATGCTTGGTTTTATCGAATGGGAATTTCCACAAATAAAACATTAAAAAGGTCAGCGTTACCGCTAAAAGCAGAAATAGTGAGCCGAGCCATGCGTTGGTTGTTGCGTTCATTATGATATATTTTGAGCTATCGTTTCCCTCAGTTTAGCATTTATACCTATCAAACCATTAAGACTTGGCTATAAGCGCCATCGAGTGAGATGATATTTCCCATTTTTATATCTTGGCATACTAATTCATTTCAAACGTGATCGACCACAAATTAAAAGCGATTTTCCTACATATTGGTAAAACAGCGGGTTCATCTGTTGAACATATGATGAGCCGAACACCGCTAAATTCATCGCAGGCGGACAGGCAAATTCTTTACGGTTACGATAAAGAAGAGGGGATATATTTACAGCATGCCAATGCTAAAACAGTCAAGAGATTAGTGGGTGAAGAAATATTTGATACTTACTATAAATTTTCGATTGTGCGTAATCCGTATTCAAGATTACTGTCGGTATACCATTACTTGATTGATCAGCATACTGAACAATTTGGTAGCTTCAAAGGGTACATAGAGTCCTTGCCTAAAATGCTTGGTGGCGCGCCTCACAAAGGGTCTCATCATAGCCCACAAACTGACTATACACATATCAATCAAGAGTATGTTCTTGACTACGTTGGTAGATTTGAAGAGCTCCCTTATTCGATCGATCCGGTTAGAAAAATGTTGGAAATTACGCGCGCTTTAGGATGTCGAAACACACATCGCTCTAAAGATTGGCAGCATCGCTCCGTTGCGTCTTATTATTCTTCGTCTATGCGGCGGATTGTGCAAGATTGTTACGAAACAGATTTTTTATGTTTCGACTATTCGTCAGAACCCAGAGATATTCCTTTTTCATACTGGACGACTTATCTGAATTCTGCAAAAAGAAGAATCAAACCACTGGTTCCATTGCGTATTCGATCAATTATTCGCAGACTGATTTAGTCAACCAGAAATTAGTTTTCTGCGCGGCCATATTTAGTAATCTGACAAAACGAAATGTTCACCCGTACGCTTTTTTCCAAGGCCGCTTAATAAATTTAGATACAAATTTAGCACCTGTTCATCATCGGGACTTAGCAGCGCCGCGGGATTTTCGGCTGGATAGTGCTTTCGCCGTATCGCCGTGTTCACCTTGCCCGGATCAATTGAATTGACACTAAATCCGACATTCTTCGTATCGGCCGCCCATTGTCGACTCAGCGCCTCTAGGGCTGCGAATGCGGTGGAATGATAACTCCAGAAAGGCTTGTGTGTATGGGCAGAAAAATGACTGGTGAATATAACACTTGGCTCGTCTGAGGCTTCTAGCACAGGGTATAACTCACGCGTAATTTGATGCGGTAGCCCGCATAACATCCGCACCGCCACGCTCAACTGCTCGTCTTCAACGAGGTTTACGGGAGTCAAAGGAAAGGACGCATTTTGCGTATGGATTAAGCCGTCGAGTTTGCCATGATCTGACATGATCTGTTCTCGTACTAGCGCCGCAGCATCTTCTTTAAAGGCCTCAGACTTAATTTTAAGGATCGTTGGCTCAGCGCCACCACCGCTCATAATTTCGTCATAGACAGCGTTTAATGCGCGGTTATTGTTGTCCATCAAAATCACATGCGCACCTTTTTGCGCACACCTTATCGCAAGCGCTTTGCCAATATCAAAACCAGCGCCAGTAATTAAGAAAGTAGCGCCATTGAACCGGCGTTTGCTGGGTGTATTTATCGTCATTTATGATGATTAACCGGTATTGCGCATACCGGCAGAAATACCGTTAATGGCGATAATCATGGCGTCTTGTATCTTGCCGGTTTCGCCTTTGCGAATTCTCGATAATATTTCTACTTGCAAAATATTTAAGGGATCAACATAAGGATTGCGCACCACGATTCCTTGTAATACGAATGGCTCATGCTCGACCAAGTATTGATGCTCGGTCAGTTCTAGAATCGCGTTGACAATATTTTGATATTTTTCACGCAAAGCTAGACCAAGCGGCTGCAACTTTTTATCGACCAAGGCTTCGTCATATAAACAAGCCACTTGAGGATCCGCTTTAGCCAACACCATCTCGATCAGATCGATAGTCGATTCAAAGAAGGGCCATTTTGCTAGCATGTCTCGCAGTTGATCCTGTTTATTCGCATCTAAAGCAGCCTGCAAGGCGGCGCCAATACCCAACCAAGCCGGTAGCATCAAACGCGTTTGTGTCCAGGCAAAAATCCAAGGAATCGCTCTCAGATAGGTAATCCCTTGGCCTTTTCGCCGCCGCGCTGGGCGTGAGCCGATTTTCATCGATCCGAGCTCGGCTTCCGGCGTCGCCTGTATGAAATATGGCACGAAATCTGGATCTTTTCGCGTGGTGTCTCTAAATTCTTTGAGGGCATGCGCGGACAGCGCGTCCATCATGATTCGCCAGTCAGGGTGGGGTTCTGGCGGTGGGGTTAGGGTGGCATCGAGTACGGCGCAAAGATAAATTTTAAGACTTTCTACCGCTAAGCCAGGCACGCCGTATTTGGCCTGAATGACTTCACCTTGTTCGGTCACCCGAATCGTTCCGTTAACTGAACCAGGGGGCTGCGAACGAATCGCGCCGTGTGCCGGCCCGCCGCCCCGCGCGACGCTACCACCACGACCATGGAACAGGGTGAGTTTAATTTTAAATTCTTTAGCAAGTTTGACCAACTCTTCTTGGGCTTGATATAAACCCCAGGCCGCGGATAATTGCCCAGCATCTTTCGCCGAATCAGAGTAACCAATCATCACTTCTTGATGCCCGTCAATTTTGTCAAAGTAGACGGAGTTCGACCAAAGTTGAGTCATGGTCTCGGCAGCATGCTGTAGATCGTCTAAGCGTTCAAACAGGGGGGCAACACGTTGGGGCGTTAACGTACCACAGGCTTTTTGTAAAACTTCAACTGCCAATACATCCGAGGCTGAAGTCGCCATTGAGATAATGTAGGCGCCAAGATACTCGGCTGGTTGGGTTGCCAATAGTTTAAATGTATCGATTACTTCCTGAACTTCATCACTCGCTTTAAAGTGGGCAGGTAGCAAAGGTCGTTTGTTCGCCAATTCGGTGGTCAGAAACTCCTGTCGCTCCGCCTCGCTCCAAGACGCGTAAGCCCCCAGACCTAAATGCAGTGTGATCTCGTTTAATGCCTGGGTATGTCGATCCGCTTCTTGGCGAATATCCAGTGGCATGGCAATCACACCGAAGGCGTACACGCGGCGAATGATATCGCTTAGACGACCCTCAGCGATAATGTGGTCATGGCACGCGATGAGCGATTGATGGCAAATTAGTAAAGGGCCGAGTAAATCATCTTTAAGCGAGATTATTTCACCTGATTTCTGGCTGCGGCCTTCAAGACTACTTTCCATATGGCGCATGGTGCGCGACAGTTTCTTCAACAAAGATTTAAGCAGCACCCGATAGGGCTCGTGTTTATTGCCGACCAATTTACGCAAGGTTTCGTCACAATCATTCATTGAAAGCTCGTCACGCAAGGTTTTTATTTCCCGATGGTAAAGCTCCGCGGCCTTCCATCGAGAGGTATAAATCACCTGCTGAGTAACCTCGGGTGTCACGTTTGGGTTTCCGTCACGATCACCCCCCATCCATGAACATATGCGTAATGGACTGATATCTAGAGGCAGTGGCTTATCTGTATGCTTGCGCAAAATTCGAGACAGGGTGTTTAATACTTCTGGAATGGCATTCCACAGGGTTTGTTCGAGCACCACCAAGCCTGACTTCGCCTCATCGATGGGGGTCGGTTGGTTACGCCTTATTTCGTCGGTTTCCCAGAGTTCGGTGATCACCCGATATAAGCGATCATGTATTTGTGCGATCTGGTATTCACGCAAATTAGGCGCGTCTAATTCTGCGAGCAAACTCGAAATACGTAAGTACTTATTCGAAACCGTTCGTCGACTCACTTCAGTTGGATGGGCGGTTAATACGGGCTCAATGGACAACTCACAAACTGTCTTAAATAAAACCTCAGGAGAAATATCTTTGGCCAATATGGCGGCGATTTTTTCATTCAATTTGCAAAAAGCGTTTTGTGTAACAGGACGTTCAGCATCTTCGTTGAGTCCATCCCAATCCAGCGTCTTATGTAAGCGTAGTTGTTCGTGCTGGTCAGCAATATTCGATAGATGTAAAAACAAACTAAAGGCGCGCGCCAAAGAATACATTTGGTCGGCAGATAAACTAGCCAGCTGTTTATGTAAGGCATTGCCCGTTTTACTTTTCCCGGTACGCGACTGAATCGATAATTTGCGAATATGCTCGACCTGTTCATAGAGCGCCGCACCGCTTTGAGTCTGGATAGCCCGACCCAATAGCTCGCCAAGTAAGCGAACGTTTTGATGCAAGTGCGGATTAAGACTTGCCTTTGTTTGTTTGCTGTCTGCAAGCTTCGATGATTTCTTTTTCATAGTCGGTAAAAGTTATTGGCTGCGATTGCGCCAGAATAATGAGTGCGTTAAATTTTTTGGGTCTTAAAGCGCAGCAAAATCGAAGTGCTTATGATCTGCCAATTGTGACAGCTCAACGTTTTGCATGCTCTTAAAAATAGTTTCTACACGTCCTGGGTGTGTCTTATTCCAGTTGCCCAACATGGCTTTGATGACTTGTCGTTGCAGGCCGTCTTGAGAACCACAAAGGGTGCACGGAATTATCGGATAGTCCTGTAAAGCTGCAAAAGCTTGAATATCCGCTTCTTTGCAATATGCCAGCGGACGAATAACCGTATTACGCCCATCATCGCTTTTAAGTTTTGGCGGCATCGCTTTTAGTTTGCCGCCATAAAACATATTCAAAAATAATGTTTCAACGAGGTCGTCTCGATGGTGCCCCAGCGCGATCTTATTCAGGCCATGCTCATGGGCAAAGTTATATAAAATACCGCGTCGCAGTCGAGAACACAGACCGCACATCGTTTTGCCCGCTGCAATTTTTTGTTTGACAATGCTGTAGGTGTCTTGCTCAATCACATGATAGGCGATGCCCAAACTATTGAGATAGGCAGGTAATATATGTTCCGGGAAACCGGGTTGCTTCTGGTCTAAATTGACGGCAACTAATTCGAACGAAATAGGCGCGCGCTTTTGCAAAGCCAGCAAAATATCGAGCAGGGTATAAGAATCTTTTCCACCAGACAGACAGACCATAATACGATCTTTATCTTCAATCATGGCATAATCTTGAATCGCTTTACCAACCTGCCGCTGCAAGCGTTTTTGGCATTTATTTTGCTCAAAATTCTGCCGCTGACCTTGACGATTAATAGGAAATTTCAATTTTGACACGCGATGCAATAAGTCTGTTTATTGAAGGCCGGATTGTACGAAATTAATGCGCTATTTACTCTATCTCCTGTGGTTTTTTGTCACGCTAGTGGTCCTTTGTTTGCTTGGGCTAACCCTGTTGCTAACAGTCTTCAGCGACGAAGTTGAAGCTAAGCTGGTCGAAAAAATTGAACTCAGTACCGGCCGAAATATTGAGATACAAGGCGGCCTAGGCTTTCGTTTTACCCCTCGCCCGACGTTTTTTGCTAGAGACATCAAAATGGCCAACGCAGAGTGGGGCAGCCAGCCATGGATGTTAAGCATCGATAAACTGCAAGCGAGCCTCTCAGTAATGCGTTTACTGGAAGGGGAGTTTTCACTCAGTCGTATTGAAGCCACGCGGCCACAGTGGTTGATTGAGCACAACGAAACGCGCAAGCAAAATAATTGGGCATTTAATCGTCCACGCGAGCCAAAGGCCTTTAAAAGTCTTGCTGAGCATTTGCGCATTGCAGAAGTGCTTCTGCACGATGCACAAATCAGGCTTGAGCTTGGCCCCAAAAAACATTTAGTCCAGCTCGATGAGGTCGCCGCCAAGACTAACCTCGTTAGTAGAACAATTGATTTGAGTGGGCAGGGTCGCTTACACGATAAACCCCTTACTTTTAGTGCAAGCCTAGGCAATTTGCGTAGTATGTTACTGCGAGAGCCAAGTACCCTGAGTCTTTCTGGCAAGCATGGCGAAACTAAGTTCAATGCACAGGGAGAGGTAAAAGATTTATTAAGGTGGCAGGGTCATCAGCTCGCACTGATTTTTTCGACCCCCTCCTTAAAGGATCTTCAGCCATGGCTAAGCAGTCGCTTAATCGATACCCCCAAAATAAATGCCACGGCTGTATTTGTTCAGGAAAAAAAATGGAGCAGTGCCCAACTTGATGACATAGAAATCCAAAGTGAGGCGCTCCTCGGCCACACTTCGCTACGCGGTAGGGTTGATTATTTACAAGGCCTGCGAGGAATCGTGCTGGATGGCATGGCTCAATACCCATTGTCTGAAATACTGCATTGGAAGGGCATATCAACGGAGACGGATGCCCAGATAAAGGCGCGCTTTTCCTTGCAGGGCGACAAAAACGATAAGTTAAGTCTAAATGTTTTATCCGCGAGCCTGATGGGTTCTGGTCTTGATTGGTCTGCTGAAGGCAACATAGAACATATTCTCAATCCGAATACCGAGGGCATACGGATCAGCGGATCGGCGGCGTCATTGAGCGATTTAGGACGGATTACAGCAAAGAAATGGCTGAAGTCAGACCGAATAGACGGCGAGTTCTTGCTGAGCAAGAAAGACGGTAGATTATCGATCTATGACATTAGTATGAGCGCCTTCAAGGGGCGCGCAAAAATCAGCGGCTTGCTCGATGATATTGCCGGACAACGATTGGGGCGCTATGTGTTAAATGCAAAATTATTGCCCAGGGATGTGCAGCGTATTAATGCGCTTAACAAAAAGAAATTCCCAGCGTTTGAGTTAAATGATATTCATGCAGTGATTGAATCGGTACAAACTAAATTTTCCACGCCCGATATGCAATTGAACCTAAAAAATTCGGGCTTGCAATTCGATGCGCGAGGTTCGGTAGACGATTTAAAAATTCTCAAGCTAAGCGGGCTCCCGCTCAAGTTAAAGGCTGATTCTAGCGCTGCGTTAAATCAGCAGTTCGGTTTATCTTTGCCCGAGTTTGGGGCGATCTCAGGCACGGGAGTGCTCAAGGGTTCTCTTAATAATTCTTTTAATATCAATGATATAAATTTGATATCTAATAATAAATTTCAGTCAATAACCGCACGGGGTAAAGCGGATAATTTGAGTCAAGCGCTGTCTGCACGATTCAATATCGAAGCGAAGATTACGGACTTAAGTAATCTACCTAGTATGATGGGTTCGGATTTGAAATTCTCCGGTTCGACCCGAGGCACTGCAAATGCAGTGCTGACGTCATCTTCACTCAATGATTGGTCACTTTCAGGCTTTTCGGCGAATTTAAGCGAAGGCATGGTGGGTGAAGTTCGCGGTTCGGTATTACACTTCCCCAAGGCGGCAGAAATTGCGATGCACATAGATATCAGCAAGATTTCGAAGGAGGTGTTATTGCAGTGGCCTTTGTTCGAGAAATTATCACCTGACGGCCTGCGTATCGCCGCAGATATTCAGCAATCCTCTGGTCAAGATGCTCTGCTGGTCGATAATATTGACGCCCAGTTTACGCTTGCAGAGAAAAGGGGAGAAGTAAATTTATCTGGCTCGGTCGGTGATCTTAAAAAAATGCAAGGCATAGACCTAAACGCCAATATATCAACCACAGATTTAGGACAAATGCCCTATCTGTCAAAATTCGGATTAAAGCCGAATCTAACAGGGCAGGGCGCCGTGCGCCTATCTGGGCATATTGATGAGTTGGATATTGATATACAAAGCCTTAGGCTAGATACGAGCGACATCAAAGGGCTAATTCACCGCTCAAAGCAGGATAAATTAAAACCGTTAATAACGGGCAAACTCACCGCAAACAATATTGATATTTTATCGCTGATTGCAAAAACCAAGCGAACACGCCTTTTCTCAGATCAAAAATTATCGCTAGATTGGCTGAATCGATTTGATGCTGAAATCAGCCTCCGCGCAAAACGGCTCAATGGCGCGCTCGCACAAATAGACAATGCGGATATTGATGTCAGCCTTAAAGATGGCTTACTCAATATTCCCAATATGCATGGAGCAGTGGGTGAGGGCGGTAGCTTGAACGTATGGCTAACGATTGCGACAGCCCAACAGCCCTACAATATTATATCTACAATTCAAGGTAAGAATATTAAGCCGGAGCACATCAATCTATTTGGCAAGACAGAGTTATTTCGAGGTGGTGTTGTTGATATTGATATTGGCCTAGGTGGAATAGGGGATAGTCTCGCGAACTATATGGACAATGCCTATGGAAAAATACAGCTCCAATTGCACAATTCATCGCTCAAAAATGAAAAGATCGAGTTATTCGGTGCAGATTTAATCACAGGCGTATTGAATGTTATCAATCCTTTTACTAAGCAAGCCGAATTTCTTCCCATTGAATGTGGAGTGATCCATTTCCCAGTGGTCAAAGGAGACGCCGTCGCCTCTCAAGGTATCGCGATAAAAACCGACAAGGTAACCGTATTAGGCGGTGGCGGGGTCGATTTAGGGGCTGAAGAACTACAGTTGTTGATTAAACCTAAAGCACGAAAAGGCTTGGGTTTTAGCGCTGGGACGATCGCTAATATCGCAAAAATAACGGGCAATTTTGCGAACCCATCTATTCAAGTCGACAGTGCTTCTTTTATAAAAAGTACTGCTGCAATTGGCGCAGCCATCGCGTCCGGCGGATGGACTTTATTGGCGCAAGGTTTGTTGGATAGAACCAAAGCAAATTCTGACGTTTGTACTGAAACAATCAACCAACCGAATAAATTGACTATTTTAAAACGCGCAGAAAATGCCTTTCAATTTCAAATAGGCGATAGTGAGCGTTAACTTGCTCAGCTATTATTTTTTAGCCAAATTTCATAAATTTCCTCGGGCCAGAGGCTTTGAACATACGTCAGTACGGCACTTTTCTGGTCTTCTGATAGGACATCTTTAAACGCTGGCATCCTCCCGCCTAATGGGATACCGCCACGGTTAATCGTATTGAGTAAGACTTTCTGACTATGGTGCCAGGTATGGGCACTGCCGTCTAAAGGTGGCGCAGGAAACGTGCCATCTTCTCGACTTGTTTGCCATTGCTCGGTCTCGCCCCGCGCATCTTGACCGTGACAAACTTGACAGCTCGCAGCATAAATATCTTTGCCTAGTGCTATTTTCTCGGCGCTAAAGTGGCTTTTTTGCGCTGGCAAACTAGAGGTAGCAACAGGCGCGATCTCAGTCAAGGTTTGTTGGTCGTCGACAATATCCGGCGTGGTCGACTTACTGTTGTCGTTATCGCATGCG
>CBDBQB010000026.1:0-19167 GCA_965209105.1 Candidatus Poriferihabitaceae bacterium
GTTTATCCTGGACGAGGATGCGCTTAAAAAGATCATGTTGAATGATACCGGCGTTGACTGGGGCGGAGACTATCCATCAGGTAATAATGCAACTTGCGCAGGTGAAACGATTGCACAGCAAGATTGCTCGCACGGACGTGATGCGACACATAATGACGACTCTGATGGCGACGCAGGCTTTAGCTTCACCAAACTAGACACCAATGGCAATGCGCTGCTTGCCAGTGCGCTGGCATGGAGTTGCGTGCAAGATAATGTCACTGGCTTGATATGGGAGATGAAAACCGATGACGATGGAATTCATGATAAAGATAATACATACCGCTGGGGTGGGCTGACCGCACAAGGCATTGATCACCCATCAAAAGAGGGTAGTTATCATGACGATTGGAATGTCTTGGTAAACGATTCCAACAGTAATGACTTATGTGGGTTTACAGATTGGCGCGTGCCTAGTATTAAAGAGCTAACATCAATTGTCCATAGAGGTCGTACCTTTCCGACAATAGACAGTGCATATTTCCCAAATAATACAAGTTTTTGGTATTGGTCTGCCTCGCCCGCTGCTAGTAACAGCGACTATGCGTGGTTTGTGTATTTCGGGGCTGGGGGGAATAGTGTCGATAGTCGTGGTAATGACTATCGTGTGCGTTTGGTTCGTTGATGCCAGGTTTTACTTTATACATAAAAAATTCACTATTACCCCATGTCACTATATTTTTAAGAACCAAAATTAGACAATGAAAAATTACTCACGAACATCAATATTAATGGCCTGTTTAGTGCTTGTTTTTTCTGTTATTAAATCATCTTACGCTGCACAAGACTGCAAGTCATACATACCCGAAGAGACGCCAGACAACCGATATACAATCGATGCAACGAATGGAACGGTTTTGGATAAGCAAACAGGGTTGATGTGGTCGCGTTGCGCTCTAGGCCAAACTGGCAGCGATTGCGCTGGCGGCAGTATTGCTTTTTTTACTTGGCAAGACGCATTAAGTGCTGCTGGCGCAAGCAATCTGGCTGGACATGCTAACTGGCGGCTACCCAATATCGAAGAATTACGCTCTATTGTGGCTTATCACTGTGCCTCCCCAAGCATTAACTTAAACGCATTTCCTAACACCTTGGCCAGTTTGGCTTGGTCTTCCTCGCCTACTGGCTTTGATAGTAACAATACATGGGGCATTGGTTTCACCGGAGGATATGGTACCAGTGCTAGTCGGATTTCTACTGGTGTGTATGTACGCTTAGTTCGTTGATAGTTATCTTGGGGGAGTACGGAGGACGCGATACTTAATTAAGTTCACAGACGCGGAAGATCACTAATATATTCTGACCCGTTATCACTGCGAATAACCTCAGGTTTTCCACGCCATTCAAAAATTCAAGGGGTCATATATGAACCCGCCTGTAGAATCAAGCACGATTATGCTTTTAAAATAAGTCATATTATTTCTCTTTTCTAACCTTAATTTGAATGGTGTCATGGAATGCAAATGAGCAGTCGTATATTCGGCTTCTGTTTGGAATTTAAGCTTTTCTTCATTCCGAGCCAGTATGGAAACCGCACCCAAGCACCTCATCAGCCAGACGGATAAACGGGACGTTACCCTTTAATGCGCTGGCGACAAACTAGATTGTAATTAATAGTGGAAAGAAAAGGCGGCACCGGGTTACGCTTATTTTCTGCGTTTCTCGTCTCCAGCAGGTCGTGTGCACAGCGCTTCCTGCGCTGGGCTTACTCAATTTCTTACCTGAAAATTGACCTACTTCCGTCTGCGATACTCGGCGCTCCACACGGGGGTTTTAAAGACTATTCTAGAATTCGGCCAACTTTAAAAGCCATAGCCTCTAATTCATCGCCGCTAAAACCTGCTCAATAGAATCTTTAGCATCCCCGAACAACATTCGCGTATTGTCTTTAAAGAATAAGGGGTTTTCGACACCCGCATAGCCTGTTGCCATGCTGCGTTTGGAAACGATGACTTCCTTGGCATTCCAGACTTCAAGGACAAATACCTGCTCATAATCTGCTTGGCAATGGTAGCTTAATTGGTGAAGTCTTGCTTTATAATGCGCATTCAATTGATTGGCATACAATCAAACTTGGCCGTCATCCTATTTGCCCTGATTGCAGCACACAACCCGCCTATCAATTGCAGTAAAAATAAGATTGAGCCTATCAAATATAATCTGCTTTTCATTATGAATATAACAAGAATGCCCTCTAAAAGAACGGGCGTACTTATTTACACACTTGTCAGTATAGTCTTTACACTTTTATTTGTTAGCTTCCATCATTTAGCCAATCAAGTTCCTCAAAAATTTATTGCAGATAAGTTGGCAAGTGACTTTCGTGCTCATAATTTATCTAAGCATAATTATCCTTTTTCTTCATTCGGGTCTCACTCGATTCTTTCAAACATAGGCCAGAATCAGTATACAGAATGCGCTGTTTTACTTAGTGTGTTGTCGGATGGAGACGCATCACTAAAGAACGCTGTATTGCCTACTACCGTTGTTAGAAGTAATAGCCAGCTCTGCTCTTTACTGCAAAGCACCATTCACTCTATCCAAGCAGGTGAAGAAATAGAAATCAGGCCTTTGAGATCAAGATATTGGTGGGGGGCTAAACCAGTCTATAGTTTCATGTTGAGATACTTCTCGGTGTACCAAACTAAAGAACTGATTCGCAATACGACAGCCCTGGCATACACATTACTTGCCGTCTCATTGTTATTTGTTTCACCTATGCTTTTTTGGGTTAGTTCGCCCCTAATAGTGTTCGGTATATTGTTCTCAGGATTAAGCTATTACAGTGATGTGGTTTTAGGTATCCCGTATTTATGGTCGATTATTTCCGCTATGGCCATCGCCTTCTTGCATGCTATCAAGGCAAGCCGTTTCAAAATCCAACTAACAACTTTTTGTATTGGTATGGTGTCCTCCTATGTTTGGCTTCTAGATGGGCATATTAGTTTATTGATCGCATGGCTGATGATGATTGGATATTTTGGCTCTATCCATGAGAATACTTATCTAAAATCAGTTTCACATACTTGGAAATTACTGTTTGCCTATGCATCAGGGTTTATCGTTGCATGTATAGGCGGACAAATAATTAAAATGTACTATTTAGGTTTCAATGAAATATGGCAGCCACTTTCTAATGCTGTGTTAAACCGAAGTTCAAGTGTGGGGCCTGAGAATTCAGAATTAGGGCTAACAAAGGTTATTGATACTGTATGGGGAATCGGCTATTGGTGGACAGGCCTTTTCAGACATGAACTATTAAAAGATGTTGTTTTATGGGGTTCAACTATCGCCCTGATTACAGGGATATTTATAGGGGTAATTAGCCTGGTGAAAAGCAACCGACTACCGCTGATGAGCATGCTGGTTTGCTTTGTTATTATTCTATCGGTCATTGCGCGACTATATTTTCTCCAGAATCATTCTGTTATCCATGCATTTTTTATTGGGCGCTATATGTTTATTCCTTTAGCCATTGCATGGAGCATTTTATTGGCGGCCCTGTTACAACAAAAGAATCTCTCAACTATCTTGCCCCCCAAATAAAATAAAGCTAATGGACAGCAAAAGGAAGAAGCTTTTATTGCGCGGTTTAGGTTACGTAATTATCCTTTTATCGATTGCTTATCTTGCGAATGCATTTTGGCAGTATCGAGTTTGGATCCTTGCATGGCGCCCTTCGGTTCAGGAATTCATCATCCTTAGTTTGCTGATTGTTACATATAGCCTTGCCAGCGTTTTTTTATCTGTTGCTTGGTGCATGTTGAACAAAATTTGTGAACCAAACAAGATGACAAATCAATTATGCATAGAAATTTATGGCATAACTCAAATCGGCAAATATCTACCGGGCAACATTTTCCATTTCATTGGACGCCATGCCTTAGGCGCAAAGTTCGGGCTCTCCAATCTCTCTCTCAGTTACTCTGCAGCAGTTGAAATAATAAGTTTATTTTTCGTGGCAAGTGTCTTTACTCTAATGGGTGTCCTTGTACTCGAAGTGCCATTACTTACTTATATAAAGTTGCCTTCTTGGGCCATTTATCTATTTCTAATAATCTGTTCAATCGTTTTTCTCACTTCACCAAAATTATTAAGAAAGCTCAAACAGTTCAAAATATTTGAAACACTGCCGAGAATAGATAAGCGCCTAATTGCTATCATATTGGCACATATGAGCTTCTTCTTCATATGCTGTTTACTCACCACCGTTCTGACATACGTGGTGTCAGAATCCTCAGATTACTCCACATTGCTGCTAGCGTTCTTTTGTTATCCCATTAGCTGGTTAGTAGGCTATATTACCCCTGGTGCCTCTGCAGGTTTTGGCGTACGAGAGGCAACGATAATTTTAATATTATCAATACTAATTCCTACACAAGTTGCAACTTTAATTGCGATGTTGATGCGAATCATTACGATATTAGGCGATTTATTTCACTACATGATCGCTACAATATTGCGATTTAAAAGATTGCGCGCTGATTCGATGGAAAATGTCTAGTTATTACGATACCTACGACTTTAGCGCTATCTATCCTAGATTATCATTCTCAAAAAGCAGTATTTCGGCGCTCTTCATAAGCACTAATCACTATGAAACTTTTTATCCAAATTCCATGCTTTAATGAAGCTGAATCTCTACCCATCACCTTAGCAGATCTACCAAAAGAATTAGACGGCGTAGATGAAATAAAATGGCTAGTGATTGATGATGGGAGCACCGATAACACCGCGGCAGTTGCTAAGGAGCATGGGGTCGATTTTGTCATACAACATAGCCAGAATATGGGGCTGGCGCATGGTTTTATGACGGGACTGAATGCTTGTTTAAAGAATGGCGCTGATATCATCGTCAATACAGATGCTGATAATCAATACTCCGCCTCATCTATACCCGATCTCATTAAACCTATCCTACAAGGACAATCTGATTTAGTGATTGGAGCAAGACCGATTGAAGAGATAAATGACTTTTCACCTACCAAAAAGTTATTCCAAAAACTCGGGTCTTGGGTTGTTAGAGCTGCCAGTAATACCGATATCCCCGATGCGCCCAGTGGGTTCCGCGCATTGAGTAAAGAGCTTGCCTATCAAGTCAATGTTTTCAGTGATTATACCTATACGCTAGAAACAATAATCCAAGCAGGACAAAAGAAATTTGCCATTTCATGGGTGCCTGTTAAAACCAACAGTTGGGTTCGACCCTCACGTTTAGTTACCTCTATGTGGTCGTATATAAAGCGTAGTGTTTTCACGATTGTGCGGGTTTTTGCCATCTATAGACCATTTAAATTTTTTATGTCTATTGCAATGATTTTCCTATTTCTAGGCCTAATGTTGGGCATACGCTTCCTTATATATTATTTCACAGGAAGTGGTGAAGGGCATGTGCAGTCACTTATATTTTCCGCTATTTTGATCGTTATAGGCGTGCAAATAGGCGTATTAGCTTTTATCGGTGACCTCATGAGTGTCAACCGAAAACTTCTCGAGGAAATTCAATATCAAACTCGAATTAATGCCTCTTCATCTGTCACACAAAATCAATAATAATGAAGCAAATCCAAGACAATATCGCCGGCAATTACTACAATAAATATGAGAGCCAAAACCCTATCGCCAAATGGTTAACCACCAATTTCAAACGAAATTTACTCGAGTTGATTCGTCAAACTGGAGCAGATGATATCCATGAGCTAGGATGCGGTGAAGGATATCTTTCCGCATACATTAGTGCGCATATCAAACCCAAAACGTTTCGAGCCAGTGATTACTCAACTGAAATCATTAAAAAAGCCAATAGCATTCATGGTGATCAAGGTGTGATTTTTTCTCAAAAATCAATTTATGATATCGCGGAACAGGACAGTGCCCAATTAATTATTTGTTGTGAAGTATTAGAGCATCTAGAAGATCCAGAAGAAGCACTGGCAGCGATACAAAATATTTCACCTGAATTTATTGTTTTTAGCGTACCAAGGGAGCCATTATGGCGCATTACCAATATGGCAAGATTGAAATATCTACGCGACATGGGTAACACGCCAGGACATCTACAGCATTGGTCTACGCAATCATTCAAGAAAATGATCTCTAACTATTTCACCATTGATGAAGTTCGTACGCCATACCCATGGACAATGCTATTGTGTCGGCCATTAACGGCTAGCCCTTAGTTTGTTTGTAGCTGCTCATATTAAAATTGAATACCGATATAACTCAAAAAGGATTTAGACTTTTATTACCTTTTCTTATCGTAATAGGTTCAAGTATTGCCCTGTTCTTCCTGTATTCATTATTCTTCGAGGGAGAATCATTCATTCCTTCTCCTAGAGGACCCTGGATTGACTCAGGCCCACCCCTATGGATCAACTGGTCATCAGCAGAGATTATTCAAGAAATCCTGAAGACTGCCACGCTTCCACTGTGGACAAATAAAGTTGGTATCGGCATACCCTTACTAGCAGACCCGCATTTATCCTACTTTTCTCCCTTTAGTTTCATCTTATACCTATTCCCAAATAGCTATGGCTGGGATGCATACGTCCTATCTAAAGCAATATTAACCATCACATTTTCATACTTTCTTGCGCTAAGACTAAACCTAAACCCATGGCTCAGCGCGTGGGCCGCTGTGTTGTTTGGCTTCTCTGGGCATATTTATCAATTTCTTCATCATTTCCACACTAATTCCTTGGTTTTCGCTCCCCTGTACCTCATCGCAATACTAGATATAATCGATAAACATTATCGCCGAGGCCTTGTTTTAATTGCGATTTCACTACCGCTGATGATATTTGGTGGCGGCTTGTTAGATGTTATTTTGCTTTCAGTGTTAACAGGGTTTATTTCTATTATTTACTTCTTTATAAGTACCGCTGTTAATAGCGAACCCTATGCTATCCGTGTGCGTCATATAGGCATGATTCTACTCATCTCAGTATTATCTATCATGATAGCAGCAATATGGATTGTTCCCTATCTCGAACTAAGAGCGTTAGCGATCCCTCCTAGACCGGGGAGATCATTGGCAGAATATAATCATCTCTGGTATATGTTCGGCGTGTTTGTTAAAAATAGTATGTACACCGAACTAGAATATTCACATTGGTTCATGAAACAAGTGCAGTACCTATCGATCATCGCACTGCCAGGATTTATTTTTGGCCTATTTTCATTATTGACCACGCGTTCTCGTTACCAATATTTCTATCTTGGCCTACTGGTCTTAATCCTGCTTCAACATCTCAAAGTGTATGGCTTCCCATTTATTCAAATTGTTGAAGATATACCCATCCTGCAAGATATTAGATATGAGAAATATACAGGGATATATACATTAGGGTTTTATCTTATTTCAGGCTATGGATATCAAAACTTAGTTGACAAATCTTCGACCAAAAATATTTGGGTGTTCTTAGTCACATCATTGTTGGTTGTAGGTTTATTAATGGGCTACATCTATCAATATCAACTAGAGTGGAGCCGTGATTTGTCTATTTACTTACTGCTGATCATTTTTCCATTCGTAATGCTAATTATATGGCGGTATTCACACTCCAAATTCAGCATTACATCCTCTATCGTTATTCTACTTTGTAGTGGCATGGTGTTGTTTCAGGTCTATATCGACACAGACACTCGTTTCGATAAAAGAATGGAAATGTTTTTAAACGATGACATCGTTGCTGCAGCAAAAAAAATATCTAGCTCTAAACGGTTTTTTCTTCTATCAGGCGGAGGGCCGCGAACTTGGTCAGCAGATGGTCTAAATGATGTTAGAGATATTTCAGTTGCCCATGTTGATCGATACCATAAAGTCTTTAAGAAGATCATCGAAAAAGACCATAAATGTTGGCATAACTTTGTATTATGTTCGAATAATGCTGAGAAAATCTATTTAGAAGGGCTACGCTGGATAGGGGTAGATACGCTTATATTGTCTAAAAAGCAATTAGATGACTTACAAAAAAACGTAGATAAAAATTGGCTCTACGCGGGTTCATTCAATAATTATCATTTCGTTACATTGAGAAATGTTGACCCCTTAGTCTCTATTTTCACCTCTTCACAAATCGATGAAAGCAGCCCATCAATGAGTAGAATTCTAGAAAGCCTCGAGAAAGGTAATCATAAAATATTTTTGGAAGATGCGAATTTCGAACTACCACCCAGCTTAAAAGAAGCGCAGTGGAAAATAGTAAATTATGATATTAGTGATATGAGCATCTCAGTTGATATTGAAAGTGACCAAGCAGGGTTTATGCTTGTAAAACAACAATATTATCCAGGTTGGGAAGCAAAGGTCTCTGGGGAAAGAGAAAGAATATACCAAGCAAATTACCTGTTTCAAGCGATCCCAATCCCAAAAGGGAGAAGCGAGGTTAGATTAGTCTATAAGCCCAAAAGTGTCCTATATGGTGCCTTAATATCCATCTTAGCAATCTTATTACTCATGCTAATGTATAGATACCAGGGGCGAATAATGATGGCAAGTAATCGGATGGGCACTGGGTGAGGCAATAGCACCAAACTGGTTGTAGATGCCAATTTGATAAATCGTGGCCTTTAATTCATTGCTGCCAAAACCTGCTCAATAGAATCTTTTGCATCCCCAAATAACATCCGCGTATTGTCTTTGAAAAATAAGGGGTTTTCGACGCCCGCATAGCCCGTAGCCATGCTGCGTTTAGAGACAATGACTTCTTTGGCATTCCACACTTCAAGGACAGGCATGCCGGCTATCGGGCTATTGGGTACATCTTGCGCGGCAGGGTTGACGATGTCGTTTGCGCCGATTACCACGACCACATCGGTTTCGGGGAGGTCGTCATTGACTTCATCCATTTCAAGCACAATATCATAGGGAACTTTGGCCTCGGCCAATAAGACATTCATGTGGCCGGGCATTCGCCCTGCGACGGGGTGAATGGCGAAACGAACCTCAATGCCCTTATCGCGTAATTTGCTGGTGAGGCTCGAGACGGGGTGTTGTGCATGTGCGACGGCCATACCATAACCCGGTACGATCACGACAGATTTTGCTTGGTTTAATAACTTCGCGGTTTCGTCTGCACTGATCGGAACTGCTTCACCTTGCAGCCCATCGCCATCAGCGCTGACGCTAGCTCCCGCTGCGGCGCCAAAACCACCCAAGATTACGCTGAGAAAACTACGGTTCATCGCGCGGCACATAATGTAGCTCAGGATTGCACCGCTAGAGCCGACCAAGGCGCCGGTGACAATCAGTAGGTCGTTGCTTAACATAAAGCCCGTGGCCGCCGCTGCCCAGCCGGAATAGCTGTTGAGCATGGAGATCACCACAGGCATATCCGCGCCGCCGATGGACATTACCAAATGCGCACCCAGGGCAAAGGCGATGAGGGTAGCGAGGCTGAGTGCGAACAAGCTGTGCGATTCGCCAATAAAGGAAAAGCCCAGCAGCAGGCATATCATTAAGCCGCCCGCGTTGAGCCAATGTTTGGCGGGTAGGGTTAAGGCAACGGAGGCGAGCTTGCCAGTGAGTTTTCCGTAGGCAATGATCGAGCCGGTGAAGGTGATCGCGCCAATGATGATGCCGAGATAGGTCTCCACGTCATGGATGGTGCGCGCCGTGCCTGTGAGTGCGTGGCTGCTATCCGCATTTATGCTAAGCGCGCTGGCAAAGCCGATCAATACCGCGGCCATACCGACAAAGGAATGCAGGATCGCCACCAGTTGAGGCATGGCTGTCATTTCGACTTTTCGGGCGAGATTAACGCCAATGCTGCCGCCTATCAGCACCATGAGCATCAATATCCAATACGATTGTACGCCGGGGCCAAATATGGTCGCGAGGATCGCGATGCCCATGCCGAGCATTCCGTAAAGATTGCCTTTACGCGCGCTTTCTTGATGGCTCAGCCCAGCTAAGCTCAAGATAAATAATATGGCAGCTATAATATAGGCTGCGACTGTGACGCCAGTAGACATAATTTGTTAAATGGGTTGCTAGGTTATTTCTGGAACATCTTGAGCATGCGCTGGGTCACTAAAAACCCGCCTGCAATATTGATGGATGCAATTAAGATGGCAATGGCTGCCAGCCAAACCGCGAGCGATGAGGGCGCGTTTAATTGTAATAAGGCACCGATGACAATAATGCCGCTGATTGCGTTGGTGACGCTCATCAATGGAGTGTGTAGCGCGGGCGTGACATTCCACACGACTTGCCAGCCCACAAAGCAGGCCAGCACGAACACAGTGAAATGACTCATGAAATCTGCCGGTGCCACGGAGCCAACTCCGAGCAATAGTAATGTCGCCCCTGCCATGCCGATTAGGCTGGTCCACGGGCTGGGTTTTTTAACTTCCACGTCGACTTTTGGCGCAGGGTTGGCTTTAGGCGCGGGCGCTGCTGAAACTTGAATAGGCGGGGGTGGCCAAGTGACTTTACCTTTATTCACAACCGTTAAGCCGCGAATCATTTCGTCGTCCATATCAATGACCAACTCGCCATTCTTTTCGGGTGTCATCTCCGCGAGAAGATTATAAACATTGGTGCCGTATAGCTGGCTGGCTTGCGCGGGCATGCGCCCCGCTAAATCGGTATAACCCAGGATGGTAACGCCTTTTACTTTTTTCTTCTTGCCGGGTACTGTGTAGGCGCAATTGCCGCCTCGCTCAGCCGCCATGTCGACAATCACGCTGCCGGGTTTCATGCTCTCAACCATCGCCTTGGTGATTAGTTTCGGTGCAGGTCGGCCAGGGATCAATGCGGTGGTGATGATGATGTCCACTTCTTTGGCTTGTTCTGCAAACAAGGCCATCTCAGCATCAATAAATTCTTTGCTCATGGTTTTGGCATAGCCATCACCACTGCCTGAATCTTCATCAAATTCGAGCATTAAAAACTCTGCGTTCATGCTTTCGACTTGCTCTTTAACTTCGGGTCTTGTGTCAAAAGCGCGCACAATCGCGCCCATAGAACTGGCCGCACCTATCGCTGCTAAGCCCGCTACCCCTGCGCCAATGACCATAATTTTAGTCGGTTCGATCTTGCCCGCAGCGGTAATCTGCCCGCCCAGGAAACGGCCGAATTCGTGGCTGGCTTCAATCACTGCCCGATAACCCGCGATATTGGCGGTTGAAGATAAGACATCGAGTTTTTGTGCGCGCGAAATACGCGGCACGGCGTCCATGGCCAATATGTTCGCGCCATTTTTCGCAGCAGTCTTAAGCATGGCTTCGTTTTGAGCCGGCCAGAAGAAGCTTACCAAGGTTTGGTCGGCGCCCAACTGCTTGAGTTCTTTGGCCGCGTCGGGGGTTCGGACTTTGGCAATGATATCTGCAGATGACCAAATTGCTTTTGCATCAGCGGCGAGTGTTGCGCCTGCTTTTTTGTAATCGGCATCAGAAAACCCCGCCGCTCTGCCGGCGCCTTTTTCGACGCTGACGTCATAGCCCAGCTGGATAATTTTTTGGACGATATCAGGCGTACTTGCGACGCGCGTTTCGCCTTTAGCGATTTCTTTAAGGATGCCGACAATCATGTTTGGTTGAATTATTTGAAGTTTTGCTACACTGCATGATTTTAGTCAAAGAAGCTGACCGATGTAGATTAAATTTGTGATTGGCTGTATTGATTTGACTTGATATTGGGTACGTTTTAAAACAGATGTATGCGTTTTAAGTCGGTGTCTGTGTCTGAGCGTGGGCTGTAAATATCGAGATGTGTTGATCTTGCCGTTCAACCGCCTATTTGGCTCAACGTATTTTCAATCTTTAGCAATGTATCGACAGGGTCCATATATTATACTCCTTCGCCATTTTGACGATTGATTCGCGAGGCAATTAATTTTGGCATCTAATAGAGGGCGGGCATACTTTGCATTGGCGGGCTACCACTTTAATCCCGATGACATTACACGCATCCTAGGGGTTGAGCCGACCTCTGTGAATGCGGCTGGCGCGGGTAGTGGGATGGATAAACCGATGATCAGTTCATGGGAAATATCGACAGACAATATGACGGAAGACGTGGATGTATATGCCTTAACAGAGATCATTCTTAAGCAATTGGAGCCGCTAAAGGAAAAGCTCCTGCAAGTTATTGAGAGTCACAATCTGTCCCCTCGTTTAGGCGTGGAGTTGGTTTTATCGGTCGACAAAGATGAGTCGACACCCGATGTTGGATTGGGTGCTCGAACGATCCGCTTTTTGGCGGAGATTGGCGCATTTGTTAATATTGATTACAAGCTTTCCCAGCGAATTTAAACCGCTAAGATTAGGGTAAAACTTTGGCGGCAATGCGTAGCGAAAACAGTTTGTCTAAACTCGGCTTACTTTAGAAGGGTGATCTTTAAAAGTTTCTACCATCGATAACATATGTGCGAGTTGTTTTTCGCAATGCGCTAAACACTGGGCTTGGCAGGCGTCATGGAAAATTTCGATAATCACTTCAAATTCATCTGCCGTTTCTTGCGCCATCTCGGCATCTTGCGTGAACTCCGCCAACACCGCGCGCGCAGTGGCGATATTGACCTTGCTCAGCACGACGATATGAATGGGTAGTTGTTGTTCCTGAGCGACCAACATTGCTTTGTTATAAGCGCGGATAGATTCCTTTAAGCGGTCAGCGTTTTGCTCAGACTCGCCCAAATGTTGTAGCACTGCACCCCGATTATTATGGGTAGCCGATAAGGCTAGGGCTGAATTATCAGCGTCAAACTCCGCAAGCGCATTCTTATACGCCACCACCGATTTTTGAAAGGTACGATTGCCTTTTAGCAAGCTGCCATGGGCATGAAAAGAAACACCGAGCTTAAACATCGTCAGCGCCCATTTAAGGGGCTCTGTTTCACGTTTGCACTCTAATAATGCATCAGTCAGCGCATCACTCGATGCCTTACACAATTTAGCGTTCTGCGCCTTTTGCCCAAGCACTTGTAGCGCGGTACCATAATGATGTAGACACGCGGCCCATTGCTGGGGTGTGTTTTCCTGGCTAAGTTCGCCCAATGCGGCTTTAAGCGTGTCAATGGATAGATTGAGGTACTCAGAATTGGCTTCATTTGCGCCAATCGTGGCTTGCACTAGGCCGAGGTGGGTTTGCGTGACCGCCCACGCGATGGGGTCTTGTTGTTTATCTTGCTGCGACAATATATCGGCTAACTTGCGATGAAGATTCTCGATCGTTTCAGCATCGTATAAGTGTTGTTCAAGGCAGCTCAGTGTATTTCTAGTGAGAATCTGCTGTGGTTCGCCCCGTTGAAAGGTCGACTCAGCGTCTAAATTAGTGCAATAGGCAATTGCTTCGCTAAGCGCAGTGTTGTCTGGGTAAAACAGATAACTATTGGAGGATTTCATTAATATCAGGGTTTGCATCGGTGGGTCCACCGGCTTCGATTTCTTCATCGGTGGCATCGCGCACAGAGAGCACCTCGAGGGTAAAGACAACTTCTCTGCCACAAAGTGGGTTGTTGCCATCAACCGTTAAGCTATTCTCATCGATCTTTGTGACGATAAAATCTTTGGCCTTACCCTGCTCATTTTCCATTGTGATTGTTGCTCCCAGCTCGCGAAAATCTTCGGGTACGTTATCGATTTTATCTGTAAAAACTAAAGATTCGTCTCTGGGTCCATATAGCTTGTCACAATCAATCGGCAAATCGACGGTATCCCCGACAGTTTTACCTCTTAATTCGGCGATTACTGCCGCTGACAAGACGTCATTGGCGCCGTGTACGTAACCGATAGGGAACTCAACGGTTGAGTAAACATCCCCCGTTTTCTTGTCGATAACTCTGTAGGTGAGCTCGACAAATTTATCATCTTCAATGAATTCTGGCATGGGAGGGTACTAATCTAAAATAAAGTTGCGCCGAAGATTTTGATTTTTTCATCTTCATGGCCTAGCACTAATCGCCCCAACCATTCGCCCGGCTTTTCAGTATTGGTCTGCTTATACAGCACGGTGACGTGCTCACCGCGGCGTATCATACCGAGATACTCTCGTTCAGCCGATAAATTTTTTGTCAGCGTGCTGCGCGCAAACTGTTTGCCCATCTCAATTTCATTTGCGCCCATCATAAATGCAGCGGCAAAGTGTCGCGTAAACGCGCCGTAATTTTCTTCATTAGAGTATTTAACAAGGTCGTCCCACATCGGGTCTGCGATCTCAAGAATTTCGTCGTCTGTTTTTTCAATAATATTCATTGAAGCATTCTCAGTATATAAAGATGGTTGTTTGAAAGGGTCGTATCGTTCGATACCCGCACAGCGATTAGACTCCGTACACAGTGCCCCAAGATGATGGGGATAAATAGGTCAAAAACAATCCGAGATCTCAGCATAACGACTACGCTTGAAAATGCGTTGTTAAAAACTCGCTCAAAACGCGGGGCCATTCAGTGGCAAATACGTATAAACTGCGTTTTTTCGCTCATTTTTGACTCGTCTTTTCTGCGCTCGCAACGTTGTGCTGAGGTCTCTATGCAAAAAAAAGACCAACAATCAATTTGTTGGTCTTTCGCTTAAGCGGGGTAGAGGATGTGTTGACATCGCCTACCCATCGCTTGTTTGCAGGAATTACTCGTCGTCGCCAACGAGATGATAGCAAGGCGCTTTTTCCATCGTATATTCGCCCGTTTTTGGATCACGACGAGAAACAGTCAGGACATGCCAGTTTTCATCATCTAACTTCATCGCGTCACCGCGATAGTAGTAACCCGGCCAACGCGTCTCTTTACGGAATAGCGTGTGTTGCATCACAGCCTCAGAGGTAAGATGACGATGCTTTAACTCCCAAGCACGTAATAATTCGTGAATATCTGACGCTGCTATTTTTTCCAGGTCTTCTTCCATAATCTTAAGTTTCTTAAGACCAATGCTCAGAAGTTTATCGTTGGTGACATAGTTAACGCCAAAGCCAGCACAATACTCATCCATCAATTTTTGTAAGCGATCAAGGCCCTGTCGAGGATTGATATAGTTAGGGTTGACGTCACCGGCAACGATTTCGTTACGCCCGACAGTGTAAGTTTCTAACGGCTTGAAGATGGTTTCTTTAAGGTCAGCAATTTGCTGGTCAGAAACATTAATGCCTTCAGCTTTACCATCGTCAATATACTTACAAGCCGCTTTGGCTGCCAGTCGTCCTTCAGTGAAGGAACCCGATGAAAATGCGTGGGGTGTACCCCCGACCGCATCACCCGCGCCGAACAGTCCTTCGACTGTTGTCATGCGGTTGTAACCCCAGAAATACTCGTCTGGAGAAAGATCTTCAGGGCCTGAACACCAAGCACCACAACCGGTTGCGTGTGAACCCATCACATAAGGCTCAGAAGTCGTTAACTCTGGGTTCTCATATTTAGGATCAACATCAGTTGCCGCCCATAGGACAGCTTGACCCACGGTCATGCCCAGAAAGTTATGCCAGCCGATCTCTTCAAGATGCGGATCTTGGAAGGCTTCCATTGTGACCATGTGAATAGGGCCGCGACCCGCATTCACTTCGTTGATAAATGCGTGATTACGCAAACAAGTTGGAATGGGCTTATGCGATAAGTGCTGATTCTCTGTATCCAGATATTCCTTGCCGACCATTTCAGTTAGCGCTGGGAACCACTTAGATTCGTACTCTTCACCATAACCGTTTTGTGTGTAGGTCTTAAGGTGTAGGAAGTACGCGCCCACTGGGCCGTAACCATCTTTAAATCGAGCCAATACGATGCGATTTTCCATCTGCGTCATCTTGGCGCCAGCACCAATCATTAAGCCATAGGCTGAACCCGATGACCACGGCGCATACCAGACACGCCCGGCACCTTCACCCACTGAACGCGGCTTGAAGATATTTGATGCACCACCCGCACCGACGATAACCGTCTTTGCTTTGAATACGTGGTAGTTACCCGTGCGAACGTTGAAACCAACAGCCCCGCCGACGCGGTTTTCTTTTGAATCGTCCATCAAAAGATGGGTGACACAAATACGGTTGAAGGTTTTATCCGCTGATTTCTTAGCGGCTTCAGCAACAATCGGCTTATAAGATTCACCGTGAATCATGATCTGCCATCGACCTTCGCGTAGGTAAGTCCCGGTCTCAGTATTGCGCATGATGGGTAAACCCCATTCCTCGAACTGGTGAACCGCGGAATCAACGTGACGCGCCATATCAAACAGCAAATCTTCGCGAACCATGCCCATGAGATCCATGCGCGCATAGCGTACGTGATCTTCAGGATTGTTCTCGCCAAAACGTGTGCCCATGTAGCAGTTAATCGCATACAGTCCTTGTGCGACTGCACCCGAGCGATCGATGTTTGCTTTTTCAGCGATAACGATTTTTTTGTTCTTGCCCCAAAAACGAGCTTCCCAAGCCGCACCGGTACCACCAAGGCCGGCACCGGCAACGAGGATGTCGATATCGTCTTCGTAAATAGTTTTATAAGCCATTAGTAGTAGACTCCTTCTTTCATGGTCAAGCCATTGGTTTCGAAGGTGTGTAAACCACCATCGTCTAGGCGTATATATTTAGGCTCATTAAATAACAACTGGCTGTCACGCATATCCGCGCTAGGCTCTGGCTCATCAGCAAGTTGTGGAATGAACTTACCCCAAGGCTTGGTCGTAATAGGCGCAATCAGCGTCATGTCTTTTTTGCCGTTGCGGAATTTGATACGCCATGCGATGACGCCTTTTTCCTCGTCTCGCTTAACGCGTACCGAATGGCCAAGTGGTGCGAAATCAGCATAACCTCGTACGTCAATCGCATTATGAGGACAGGCTTTTACGCAGGAGTAACACTCCCAGCACATGTTCGGTTCAATGTTGTAAGCACGTCGAAGGGTTTTATCGATGTGCATGATATCTGATGGGCAGATGTCGACGCATTGGCCGCAACCGTCGCATCGAGTCATATATACAAAAGTAGGCATGTTATCCCTCTATTTTAAGGTTAAATTTGTGAATTAATTATTAGTAATGGTTGGGTGCTTCGCGCTTGATACCCAATCCCATGTTGGGTGGGTTATCGCCCATGTACTCAGGAATGTCTGGAAACTGTGCCTGTAATTCAGGGTCGTTCAGATCAGGGATATGCGGCAAGTTCTCCAAGGAACCATCGGCTTGCGTAATACGCTTTTGAAATGCCGCAGCAGGCTTAAAGAACATGTGTGCGAATTTGGACCAAAGCACGGTAGTGAATAGCGTTGTGCTTGAAATAACAAACAATACGAAGGCCAGGGTTGACCCGCCAGCAACGCCGTTTGATTGTAAATAAGACCAGATCAATCCAAATGTCGCGGTTGTCAGCAATGAAAGGATGAATAGATCGGCTCGCTCAATGCGGTACCAAGAAACCCCTTCTGATGCAACGTCAACGCGGATGAAGAACCAGAACCAATAGCCTCCAAAGCAAAGCATCGCTGCGCCTATATGCCAGAGCTGTGGCAGGATGGCCGGTGTTGCAACCTCTAGCGTAGGGTATTTAAAAATCATGATTGCGGTGGTCGCCGCGAATAGGATGAAGCCATACATAGTGAATAGGTGAGAAATTCTGCGTTTAGTGGCGCAAAATTCTGAAGAAGTGAGAACTTCGCTCGCCAGCGTCTGAACAGCAAGAGATGCTTTTTCGCCCGCACCCACAGTTCTATTCGCTGCCAGCGCCGCCTTTTTCGAATTTTCGAAAAAATACTTCGCACTTTTCTTGTGAACCATATCAAGTATGGTTCCGCCGATCACAAACAGCACCATTAAGATTACATAGCCTTGCATTGCAGAAGGACTTATGAACGCCGACAATTCGGCGAAGGGATTGGTCATGAACATTAAAATTTCCTCAAATTGTGTTGCTGTTTTGAACCAAGCATTAAGACGGAAAACCCCGCCTCGAGTACCAGTGAAACACCCTAGCCTTTAGAATTCATCGATAAAGTGGCCTTTATAAAAGTGTATTCGACTCAGTTTGTGCGACATATACGCGTAAAGACGTAGCCTGGAATACTCTTTTTCGCTCGCGCCATATGGTAGTCGAGCCTCAGCTAAAGTGCACCCCTCAGCATGATAAACTTTTTAATATCCTTATAAGTTCACGCGGCGTATCACCGGCATTTCCGGCGGAGGCTTAGATCGATATTCTTCATGCCGACCCAGGCTTTAGCCAGTGTCCAAAATTTCACCAATCGCATGGTTTTTGGTCGATTCCGGCATGATAATCTGACTTTTTCAAAGGTGGGGATGTAATGAGCAAAACAACTTATCCAATCAAAGGTGCTTGTCAGTGTGGCACGATAAGCTATGAATTACTCGCTGCGCCAATCAAAGTGATTGCCTGTCACTGTAAAGAGTGCCAAACGCTGTCTACCAGTGCCTTTAGTATCACCACGATTGTTGAAGCCGAGTCGATCAGGTTTTCTGGCGAAACGCATGAATGGGAGCGGTCTTCTGATAGTGGAAATATAAATCGCGCGCATTTCTGCCCGACTTGCGGAAACCGTATCTATCACATCAACCCGCTTGAGCCGAATATCATCAAACTTAAAGGCCGCTTAGAAAATTCTAAAGGCGTCAATCCAACATCACATATTTGGTTAAGTGAAAAACAAGACTGGTATGAAGTGCCCGAGAATATTCCACAGCATGATAAGCAACCCTTTTGAGTCCAATAGTACTTACTTGTGAATCGTGGCAACTGGATTTTGTCTAATCTTGCCTCGAAAGCGTTTGCATGTGCCATGCCAAGGCCGCATTACTGCTGATGATGGCTTTGTTAAAATGCTTCTCTGCCGCGGGTAAATAGTGCGCGGTTTTGACATTGGTGCATGAGATAAAAATCGCATCACAAGTATTTTTTTCGACGAGTCTCCCGATACCATTCATCACTGATTGCTCACTGATATGGGCAACTCTGTGCTCATTTGATTCTGCAAAAGAGACAGTGTTTGCCAGTATAAACCCTGCTGTTTCGAGGTGATCAAACAGCGCCTGTGAGATAGAGGGGGTATAAGGTGTGAGTACCCCAATTCGTTGTGCATCGATGGATTTTAATTTGGCTTTGACTGCGGTTAAGGGGTTGGTGACCTGGGCATTTGGCTGCGTCCTTTGAATTAATTTTCTCACCTCAGATTCACCGATGACCGTGGT
>CBDBQB010000027.1:0-47180 GCA_965209105.1 Candidatus Poriferihabitaceae bacterium
TCTACTGGTGTATTTAATCAGTATCCCGCTCGGTATCTTAAAAGCGACCCGCGACGGTAGCCGCTTTGATATTTGGACCAGTGTGGCGATTATTATCGGCACGGCGATTCCGAGCTTTTTATTCGCGGTATTCTTATTGCTAATCTTCGCGGGAGGGAGCTATCTTGATTGGTTTCCCTTGGGGGGCTTGACTTCGGAAAATTGGGATACGCTGTCGTGGACTGCCAAAATAGCGGATTATTTCTGGCATATGATCTTGCCTGTGACGGCCATGACGATAGGCGGTTTTGCAACGCTGACCATGCTGACTAAAAATTCTTTCTTAGATCAAATTAACCAGCAGTATGTGACAACCGCGCGTGCCAAGGGCTTGGACGAAAAACGGGTCATGCTGGGGCATGTTTTTCGCAACGCCATGCTCATCGTAATCGCAGGCTTCCCGGCGGCATTTATTGGAATATTGTTCACGGGTTCATTGCTGATTGAAATTATATTCAGCCTCGATGGGCTGGGCTTGCTCGGTTTTGAGGCGGCATTTAAGCGGGATTACCCCGTGATGTTTGGCACCTTGTTCTTTTTTTCATTGCTGGGGTTACTGATGAATCTACTCGGCGATGTGGCCTATACGGTGGTCGATCCACGCATAGATTTTGAAAGGCAGGATGCCTGATGACGCCCTTAACCCAAAAACGCTGGGCGTCTTTTAAGGCAAATAAACGCGGTTGGTGGTCGCTGTGGTTGTTCACGGTTGTTTTTTTACTGACCTTATTTGCCGAGCTTATTGCGAATGATAAGCCGTTTCTAGTGTCATACGAGGGTGAATTGTATAGCCCGATTTTCAAAGCCTATCCTGAAACAACTTTTGGCGGAGAGTTCGGTACTGAAACAGATTACCAAGATCCGTTTATGGTCGATAAAATTACTGCTGAGGGTTGGATGATTTGGCCTTGGGTTCGATATGACCATCAAACCGTTGCATGGGATTTACCCACGCCCGCGCCCTCATCACCCGATAGTACGCATTGGCTTGGGACAGATGATCAAGCTCGTAGTGTGGTGGCGCGTTTGATTTATGGATTTCGGATATCAATATTATTTGGCTTTGCGCTCACGATTATTTCAGCGCTAATAGGTATCGCAGCAGGCGCGGTGCAGGGCTATTTCGGTGGCTGGGTTGATTTAGTATTCCAGCGCTTTATTGAGGTTTGGTCTGGTTTGCCGATACTTTATTTATTGATCATTCTCGCCAGCATTGTGGAGCCTAATTTTTGGTGGTTGTTGGCGATCATGTTGCTGTTCTCGTGGATGGGTTTTGTCGGCGTGGTGCGCGCGGAATTTTTGCGCGCCCGAAATTTTGAGTATGTCCGCGCTGCGCGCTCGATGGGAGTGAGTGATCGAAAGATCATGTTCAGACATATTCTTCCCAATGCGATGGTGGCCACCCTAACCTTTATGCCGTTTACGCTGGCGGGTTCAGTAACGGTATTAACCTCGCTTGATTTCCTCGGTATAGGTTTGCCGCCCGGCTCGGCATCATTGGGCGAACTGCTCGCGCAAGGAAAGGCGAATTTACAAGCACCTTGGTTAGGCCTAACGGGTTTTTTCACCATCGCAGCAATGTTGTCGATGTTGATTTTTATCGGCGAGGCCGTGCGCGATGCTTTTGACCCACGCAAGCATTTAGGGTGAGCAAGGTGGAGAAGAAAGTGTTGCTCCGGGTGGAAGATTTGTCCGTCTCCTTTGATACCGGGGATCGCATCGTCGAAGCGGTCAAACACCTTTCATTTGAATTGAATGCGGGTGAAACACTCGCATTGGTCGGTGAAAGTGGTTCGGGAAAATCAGTGACAGCGCTCTCTATTATGCAATTGTTGCCCTATCCAAAGGCCTCGCATCCCAGCGGCTCGATACGTTATTTAGGTGAAGAGGTTATCGGCGCGGATAAGAATGTTCTAAAACGTATCCGAGGGGATCAAATCGGCATGATTTTTCAGGAGCCGATGACCGCATTGAACCCGCTACACACCATAGAAAAACAAATTGGCGAGGTCATGGTATTGCATCAAGGCTTGTCAGCAGAGGCGGCGCGTGACAAGACGATCAGCCTGCTTGAAAAAGTTAAAATCCACAATCCCGAACAGCGCTTAACAAGTTATCCGCATCAACTTTCCGGCGGGCAGCGTCAGCGGGTGATGATCGCAATGGCGCTGGCTAATAAGCCCAATATTTTGATTGCTGACGAGCCGACTACCGCCTTGGATGTGACGGTACAAGCAGAAATCTTAGAATTGCTGAATACTTTGCAAGCAGAGATGGGCATGGCCATTTTACTAATCACCCACGATCTTGCGATGGTCGAAAAATTTGCTGACCGTGTGGTGGTAATGAAAGCGGGAGAGTTGGTTGAACAAGGTCAGACGAAAGCTTTGTTCTTGAGCCCCAAACACCCTTATACCAAAATGCTACTCGATGCAACGCCGGGGGTTCGAGATCGTCAATCAATGGATGATCTTGAGCGCGTCATTGAGTGCAAGGCGCTTAAAATTTGGTTTCCCATTAAGAAAGGTTTATTACGCCGAACGGTGGATCACATCAAAGCGGTCGATGGCGTAACGCTTAATATTGCTGAGGGTAGAACGCTAGGGGTTGTGGGTGAAAGTGGCTCGGGGAAAACCACGCTTGCTTTGGCTTTGTTAAGGTTGCTTAAGAGTGACGGCGAAATTCGCTTCCAAGGCGAGCGAATTGACCGCCTTAATCATCAAGCGTTAAAAGCCATCCGGCCGCGTATGCAAATGGTATTCCAAGATCCGTATGGTTCACTCAGCCCGCGTTTGACCATTGCGCAGATCGTGGCAGAGGGTTTGGAAGCCCATGATATAGGCACGTCAGACAGCCGCGCACAAGATGTGATGGACATGCTCGCGGAAGTTGAGATTGATCCTGCTAGCCGACATCGTTATCCGCATGAGTTCTCAGGCGGTCAGCGTCAGCGTATTGCGATTGCGCGAGCGATGATTATGCATCCTAAGTTGCTCGTCTTAGACGAACCAACCTCGGCGTTGGATCGTACCGTACAAGGGCAAATAATAGACCTTCTAACGAGCCTGCAAGCCAAGTATGGTTTGGCCTATCTATTTATTAGCCACGATCTCACGGTTGTGCGCGCCCTGAGTGATGAAATATTGGTATTACAGCATGGGAAAGTGGTGGAATACGGGCGCGCTGAGCAGATATTTGATTCGCCTACTCAAGTTTATACTCAGCGCTTAATTGCAGCGGCCACTGAGTTTAAATCCGCGCTTTAACTTCCATTAAGAGTGATGTGCATAAGATGAGTTTGCCGTTTTGGGAATTACCCTTGGGGTCTTTAGATGATGAGCAATGGGAAGCTTTGTGCGATGGTTGCGGGCAGTGCTGTTTAACAAAACTACAAGATGAAGAAACGGATGAAATTTTCGCCACGGATGTCGTTTGTCAATTTTTAGATCAGCCCACAGGCAGGTGTGGTGTCTATAAAAATCGTGTGCATAAAAAACCAGAATGCTTTGTGATTGACCGGAACAATCCAGAGCACTACAGCTGGTTGCCCAAAACTTGCGCCTATCGTCTGCGCCATGAAGACAAGCCTTTGCCCGATTGGCACCCCTTGTTAGCAGGGGACCGTAGCGCCATGAAAACGGCGGGGATTGCGGTGAGTGAATGGAGCACCTGCGAATCGCAAGTTAAAGAAATTGAACTGCCCGATAGGGTTATTTTCTCCTTGCGCGATTGATACCAAACTTTAATGAAAATTGAATGTATCGAATCCTTGGGTTCAATTGCGCCCGATGATTGGGATGCCTTACGACAAGATAATCATCCCTTATTGAGTCACGCGTTTTTGTATGCAATGGAGCAACACGGTTGTTTCAGCGAGCAGTCGGGTTGGCGGCCACGCTATCTTGTTGTGACCGAAGATGATCAGCTTATCGCAGCGGTGCCTTTATATGAGAAAACCAATTCTTGGGGTGAGTTCGTTTTTGATCATGCCTGGGCAGATGCTTATGCACGATATGGCGTCGCGTACTATCCAAAATTGGTTTCGGCAATACCGTTCTCACCCGTCTTTGGCCAAAAATTCTTACTTCAAGAAGGCGATGAAGCCCGCTTATATCCGATATTACTGGATGCACTGCGGCAAACAGCGAAGCAACTGAACGCAAGCTCGCTACATTTACTTTTTCCAGTTGACAAGGAACAGGCGTTTTTGGATGAGCAAAATCTATTATTGCGTAGTGACTGCCAATACCATTGGCGCAATCGAGGCTATCAAAACTTCGATGAATTTTTGGAAAAGCTTAGCCGGAAAAAACGCAAAAATATTCGGCAAGAACGCCGAAAAATTCGCGATGCGGGGATAACTTTTCGGCGCCTAAATGGGCTTTCAGCCAGTGAGGAAGACTGGGCAAATTTCACGCATTTTTATAATTTAACTTACGAACGCAAATGGGGCGCGCCGATTTTCAATCTAGCATTTTTCCAGGCTGTTGCAAGGGCTTTGGGAGAGCAAATGATTCTGGTTTTAGCGGATAAAGAAGATAACTGCATCGCGGGGAGCTTATTGTATAAAAGCGATTCGACTTTGTATGGTCGGCACTGGGGATGCAGTGAATATTATGATGCGTTACATTTTGAAACGTGTTACTACCAAGGAATCGAGATTTGTATCGAGCAGGGCCTGGAGGTTTTTGAGCCGGGCGCACAAGGACCACATAAAATCGCCAGAGGCTTCGAGCCGGTTCTTACGCAGTCATATCATTGGTTGGCGGATGAACGTTTTATTCCAGCTGTTGCACAATTCTGCAAAGACGAATCCTTATCAATTCAACAGCACATCCGTGCTGTGCGCCTGCGTAGTGCGTATCAGTGACTCTGCCAGCAATCCGCCGTGAATTCGAAGATCAGATGTAATACTATCGGCCTATGTTAAAAAATATGCAAAGATTGTTTTTTTTAGTTCGCAAAGAATCGGAAGTAAAAGGGATAGAAACGACGCTTCAATCGCTGGGCGTGGACGAAGATCGAGTGTTCGTATACGATAGCTTATCTGAGGATATGGTGGCCTTGCCCGAACAAAGCGTTTGGGAACGTGAGCACCGCATTCCAATGTCAGTATGGGGAATCGCTTTCGGTGCGCTAGCTGGATTTATGTCGGGCTATCTTCGCTCATTTGCAGACGATAATATTTCACAAAACATGTATGTGCTCGTGACAGTGGTTGGGGCGGTTCTGGGCGGTGTGATGTTTCATATCGCGGCGGGGAATGAACATGATAACCGCCTGCAAAAGTTTCAGGATTCGCTCTTTCAGCGAGGCTTGCTCATCGTAACCGACGTGCCTAGGCCAAATTTCCGTAAAATCCATCAACAAATTGTTGCGCGTCATGCGGCTAAATATATCGGCTCAATCAATCGGTCGAAACTATAAGAGACCTCAGCATAAAAAAGTGCATAGAAAAATGAGATAATATTTTCAAGGTTTTTGACAAAATGGAGTGTAATAGCGAGCTATTGCGCGATATTTTGGCGAAAAGATTGGGAATTATTAGGCATTTTATCTTGTGCTGTAGTTATGCTGAGGTCTCTATAAGACTCATTTGTGATTTTATCGAACGAGACCGTTTTCAACTTCTTCTCGAACGCTTATTCCTTTTAATATATCGATCAGCTGTAAGGCAAAATCAATCGCTGTGCCGGGTCCGCGCGAGGTGATAATTTGCCCATCAACGACGACGGAATCAGTTGATATCCGCGTATCGGGCAAATCTAGTTTTTCTAGCGTACCGGGATAGGCCGTTGCGTGTTTACCTTTAAGCAAGTTTAAAGAAGCTAAAACCTTTGGCGCGGCGCAAATCGCTGCCACATAATCCCCGGCCTTGATTTGTTTAGATAGCAAGGTGCGCAGCCTCGTATCTGCCAGAAGATGATCGGCGCCGGGCAAGCCGCCGGGCAGTGCAATCAAATCAAAGTGCGGCGATGGTGTGCTTTGCAGTAGTTCATCTAATGTGGTGTCTGCCACCAGCTTTACTCCGCGGCTGGCGGTGATTGTTTGAACATCTAAGCTGGCCGTGGTGACCGCTACACCCGCGCGGCGTAATAAATCTATGATCGTCACGGCTTCGAGTTCTTCGCAGCCTTGTGCCAGAGGAATGAGTGCGCTCGCCATGCTTAAACCTCGCTAAGTGGGGTCGAATTTCTGCTGGCGGGAAATTGCGGGAGACTGTCTTCAATCGAATACCAGCTGGCTCGATTGGCAGTGAATATATGAGCATCGGGGCGATTGGGAATCGGCGTGTCGAGGGTGCCCAGCGCGATTTCTATCACACTGCCATCGTCATTCTTCGGCTTGAAAGTCATGCTGGAGCCGCAGTGTTGACAGAATTGCCGCGTGCTACCATTTTTAGCGATGTAAGCCTTTAGATCGGATTCGCCTTGTACCCAGCGGAAATCTTCATGGCGTACTTCGCCAAACGTCGCAAAGGCGGCGCCATGAAATTTTCGGCACATTGAACAATGGCAATGCCCCATTCGTTCAGACAGTGCGTCAAGTTCGTAACGTATTGCCCCGCACAGGCATTGTCCTTGGTATTTCATATGGGATGAGTTTTCATGCTTGACATTAGGTTGCCGTCAATCATAATTCATTTAGCTGCCACAGCGCACACTGAATTAATCCGATAAGCCAAACCAATAATATGAAACTCCAAGCCGAAATAAAAGCCTTGATGCAAGGCGAAAACTTATCCCAAGATCAAATGCAGGGTGCGATGTCTGCCATCATGGGCGGAGAAGCCACACCATCACAAATCAGCGCATTTTTAGTGGCCTTGGCGATTAAAGGTGAAACGGTCGATGAGATCGTCGGCGCAGCAACGATAATGCGTAGTTTGGCTGCGCCAGTTGAGATTAAAGCCGATAAGATTATTGATTCGGTGGGCACGGGTGGCGATGGCGCGAAACTATTTAATGTTTCAACCGCCAGTGCTTTTGTGGTTGCAGCGGCAGGCGGTACCGTCGCAAAACACGGAAATCGTGCGGCCTCGGGGAATTCGGGTAGTGCGGATTTATTGGAAACGGCGGGCGTCAATATTACGATTTCACCCGAACAAGTCGCCCAGTGTATAGAGCAGTGCGGAATCGGCTTTATGTTCGCGCCGACACACCACTCTGCAATGAGACATGCGATCGCAACACGTAAGGAGATTGGTGTACGCACAGTATTTAATTTGCTGGGGCCGATCACCAATCCTGCCCGTGCAACGCATCAACTAACGGGTGTTTTTTCAAGGCATTGGGTGCGGCCAATGGCTGAGGTGTTGGGCAAACTCGGTAGTCAGCATGCCTTGGTGGTACATTCTGATGATGGTTTGGATGAAATTTCTTTGGCCAGCCCCACATCGGTCGCGGAGTATAAAAACGGCGCGGTGACGGAGTACGAAATTAAGCCCGAGGATTTCGGCATCACCCGCCAATCGATTGATTCTCTCATTATTGAAGATTCAGCCGAAAGCTTAAAGATAATTCGCGCAACGCTAGCGGGTGATACAGGGCCAGCATTCGATATGGTTGCGCTGAATGCCGGTGCTACTTTATATGCGGGGGATATGGTAGAGGATTTAGCAGCGGGCGTTAGTCAGGCGCAAATGACGTTAAGCAGTGGCACTGCTTTGGATAAACTTGAAGCGTTAGTGGCAATATCACAAAAATTTTCCTAACAGCGACAATCAAAGGAAATTTCTTCAATCGGATATTATAGGTTAAAAAAAACTAGGGAGTTCTAATGGGTCGGATATACGTTATTGATGACCATTCTTCTGGTGATGCTGATTTCTACTTTAGATACGAATTTGCAACTCGTAACATGGCGCCGTTTGATCCATTAAATTGAATCACAGTTATGTGATTACTGGCACCATTTTGTATTGGATGTGGGTGACAAAACCCCTTGTAACGACTGTATATTTGTAAAGCTCTGGATATATAAAATACTCCAAATGATTGATGAGGGAGCAGCTCAATAAAGTAGCATAGGCTATTGTGCGCTTGAAGCGCGTTCAGCAAATTGTAGGCCGAACCTAGATTGAAATCTGAATCGAGTTCCTTAGGCTTAGCCCAACACGCTCGCGACGGTTTCTCCAAAGGCTGATGGATTCGGCACTATTGTGACGCCACATGCTTCCAATAATTCTACTTTTTCAGCGGCGGTTTCTCCGACTGAGGAAACAATCGCGCCAGCGTGACCCATTGTGCGGCCTTTCGGTGCGGTTAAGCCAGCAATATAAGCCATCAACGGCTTGGACATATTATCGCGCGACCATTCACCGGCTTGTACCTCTTGTGGGCCGCCGATTTCACCGATCATGACCACCGCATCCGTATCGGGATCTGCCTCAAAACGCTTTAAATGTTCCAAAAAGGCGCTGCCATTGATCGTGTCCCCGCCTATCCCAACGCTGGTGCTGATGCCGATACCCTTCGCTTTCATCTGAGAAGCGGCTTCGTATCCCAGCGTGCCAGAGCGGGCAATGACACCAACACGGCCAGGCATATAGATATGACCGGGCATGATACCCATCATGGCCTTGCCCGGACTGATGGTTCCCGCGCAATTTGGCCCAGTGAGGCACATAGACTGTTTGCTCGCATCGCGGGACATGTAGCGTTTGACCTTCATCATTGCCTGGGCAGGAATTCCGTCAGTCACACAAACACAAAATTCTATGCCACCATCGCTCGCTTCCATAATACTATCGGCTGCAAACGGCGGGGGAACGAACACAATACTCGCCTGCGCACCCGTGGCTTTGACGGCATCTTTGACGGTATTAAAAACCGGTTTGCCAAGGTGTGTTTGCCCGCCTTTACCCGGCGTCACGCCTCCAATTACATGGGTGCCGTAGTCGATCATTTCTTGGGCGTGGAAAGTGCCGATTTTGCCGGTAAAGCCTTGAATCAGTACTTTAGTATTTTCGTTTAATAAAATTGCCATGTTGGTATTCTTTTAGGTGAGGGCGTCGACTGCCATTTGCGCTGCTTCGGCGAGCGTATCGGGCATCATGATGGGAAGGCCGCTATCGGCTAAAATTTTTCTACCTTCATCAACGTTGGTTCCGGACAAGCGAACCACAAGGGGTAGGTCAAGAGCCACAGCTTGCATGGCTAGAATAATACCCTCTGCAACCCAATCGCATCGGTTGATACCCGCAAAAATATTGACTAAGATTACTTTAACCTTGGCGTCTGATTTGACTAAGTTAAATGCCTGTGCGACGCGTTCTGGCGACGCGCCCCCACCAATGTCCAAAAAGTTTGCAGGCTCTCCACCGACGTGTTTGATCATGTCCATGGTCGCCATTGCAAGCCCTGCGCCATTGATAATACAACCAATATTTCCATCTAAGCCAACATAGGATAAGCCCAGATCGCCAGCGGCGGTTTCGCGCGGGTCTTCTTGGGTGCGGTCGCGAAATTCGACGATATTTTGTCGTCTAAATAAGGCGTTATCATCAAAAGACATTTTCGCGTCCAAGGCGATCACGCGGTTATTCTTAGTGACGACCAATGGGTTAATTTCGACCATTGTCGCGTCGTTATCGCGCATCGTCCGGTAAATGCTCTTTACCGTTTTAGAAAAAGGATTGATGAGTTCCGGTTTTAGGCCTAGTGAAAAAGCAAGTTCACGTGCTTCAAAGGGCAAAAATCCTGCGGCAGGCTCTATAAATATTTTGGTGATCGAGTCGGGATTTTTTTCAGCAACGGTTTCAATATCCATGCCACCTTCTGAGGAGGCAACGACGGCAATACGTTCTTGTGTTCGATCGAGTAAGAACGCCACATACAACTCGCTTTCGATTTCAGTGGCTTCCTCGATATATATTTCGTGTATCGGCTTACCCTCGGGACCTGTTTGATTGGTCACCAATTGCGTTCCGAGTAATCGCTCTGTATGTTCCGATACGCTCTCTTCGCTATCACAGATGATAACGCCGCCTGCTTTTCCCCGCGCGCCAGAGTGGATTTGTGCTTTAACCACCCATTTGGTGCCGCCGATTTCTCGCACCCGCATCATGGCTTCATCTTTGGAGCGCGCGACGCCGCCGCGAGCGATGATAACGCCGTTATCTTTAAGCAGTTGTTTGGCTTGATATTCGTGAATTTCCACCTTTGATACTTCCTCTAAGTTTCGCCGTTTATAATTTTCATGGTGTTGACCACATTTTCAGCCATGCGCGCCGAAGCGGCATCGATCATCTTGCCGTCTAGTGAGGCAGCGCCCCGTCCTTCAGCAGCTGCCTTCGCCAGTTCTTCAAGTACGCGATGCGCGCGGGCGACCTCGGCTTCCGGTGGCGACATAATATTGTTCGCGAGTTCTAGCTGTGATGGATGAATCGCCCATTTTCCCTCATAGCCCATCGCCGCGACGCGTCGAGCAGCATCATTAAATCCATCTGGATCGCTAAAATCACCAAAGGGACCGTCGATGGCACGTAAGCCGTATGCTCGGCAAGCGACTAGCATGCGCTGTAAGCTGGCATGCCATTGGTCTCCTGGGTAGTCCGGGTTCAGACCGCCGATGTTCACCGTTCGGGCGCGACAACTCGCGGCATAATCCGCGACGCCGAAATGCAAGGCTTCCAGTCGGGTGCTCGATTGGGCAATCTCTTCAACATTGGCCATACCGAGGGTGGTCTCAATCAGTGCCTCTAAGCCGATTGGATTCTCGTAGCCTTTTGCCTCTTCGATTTGTGCGCATAAGCACTCAACCATGTATACGTCCGCGGGCACCCCGACTTTCGGGATTAAAATGGTGTCGAGGTGCTGGCCCGCTTGCTCGACGATATCAACCACATCTCGATACATATAATGTGTATCTAAGCCATTTATTCGAACCGAGATTGTTTTGCCTTTGGCCTTCCAGTCTATATTGTTCAGTGCTTCGATAATGTTTAGTCGAGCTTGTTCTTTATCATTGGGTGCGACCGCATCTTCACAATCGAGGAAAACATAGTCAGCAGCGGAATCGGCCGCTTTTTCGATCATTGCAGGGTTCGACCCTGGCACCGCTAATTCGCTACGCTGTAATCTTGTGCGACGTGGAGAGTGTTGAGTAAAGCTCATAATATTTGGCCTAGGTCCGGAGGTATCAGCAAGAAAAAAAGGGCGTCAATGATATGCGATTTCGGCTGAAAAGATAATCGTGATAGCTTATGCCAAACATAACTATAAATGATAATGTGACAGATGAACCACACATACAAAATTTAACAACAAATTTGGAGGCTAATAGTAAGTTAAGGCGTAAAAAAAGGATATATACCTATACTAAAGAATGAAATTGGCTCATAAGCTTAGTAGGCTATTTGGTTTAGTTTATGGGCATATTTCACTGGGGAAAGTTATTTCCAGCTATACTATAGTGTTGCATAAGCGGTATTTTATGTTATTTCGGGGTGGTTTTTGTAATTTAAAGGGTTACAAATGGGTGGTTAAAGGGTTAATATTTGGGATAAGCCGACTATCGTTAGTATTGATGAGCTGGCGAAAACAACAAAATACTTCGAGGCAAGACATTATGAATACGAATACCAATAGAAATCAATCTGGAATAGTCAAATTTAGTTTAATTACGCTATTCGTTCTAATTATTTTGTCATTTCAGATAAGCGTTGCAGACGCAAAAGGTTCAAAAGGTTCAAAAGGCACGCCATTATCTTGCGATATAGCGGGTTGCGCTGAGTGTAAAGGGGGCGTGACGACGCTTACAATGACATACACTGGCACTGCTGGCACAGTGTTGGTGGAAGACAGCGACGCTAATGTTTTGTACGCCTCCATTATTCCGCTTATTTACGGCGACGAGATTAGTTTTAGCGGATTGAGCGGTGATAAGATGACTAAAGATGTGACGATAACGGTTGATAGTATCGTCAATACGGTATTACATACCTCGTGTTCTAAGCCCATTGGGCCGGGCGCTGTGTGGGGGGACTTTACGGTGGTCACTGCTGACAGTGTTCAGAACGGGTCGATTTGTCCGGAAAATGATCCAGAGACCCAAGCGACGGGTTGTGGAGAATGCGAAGGTGGCTTAACAGAGCTGGTTTTAACCTACAATGGTCCAACTGGAAGTGTTCAAATTGACGATAAAAATGGCGATACAATTTTTGGACCCATCACGGTCAATAACGGAGACGATATTAGCTTGCTGGGGGTTGAAACCATGGGCGAGCAAAATAGTGGTAAGAAAGGTAGTAAAGGTAAGAAAGGTAGTAAAGGTAAGAAAGGTAGCAAAGGTAAGAAGGGTAGTAAAGGCAAGAAAGGCAGTAAAGGTGGATCGTGTGACCGATTGCCGAATAGTTTAACGATTTATGTTGAAGGCGCGGGACATGCTGATGTCCATACTTCTTGTTCTCAACCAATCGCGCCAGGCACAGTTATGGGCGATTTTGTTGTTGCACAAGCTATAAGCTGCAAAGGCGGGGAAGTTTGTCCTGTTGATGGCAGTTGTGCTGAATGTAAGGGCGGGCTTGTTTCATTAACGATGCGTTACCAAGGCGATAGCGCTATGGTTCAAGTAGTTAACGATGATGGTATTAGTCTATTTGGCCCTGCGATAGTGGGTTCGAACGGAGATATTAGTTTTACCGCCGATGATGGTGAGAAGATGACAAAAGATGTTTTCATTAACGTCGGTGGCTTTGAAGACGCGCAGCTACATACTTCTTGTTCAAAGCCCATCGGGCCGGGATCGATCTGGGGCAGTTTTCAGGTACGTGAAGCGATTAGTGTCCAAAACGGTGCGGTATGCGGCTGTTTGCTTGAAGAAGACGAGGATTTTGGAGATGCGCCGGGTTATGCTGATGCGTCTCACGTCATTGGTGATGGAGCGCTATATATCGGTGACGTATCGCCTGATGCAGAAGCAGGCACGCCAGTAGGTGATACCGACGACAATATCGGAGTCGATGATGAAACCGATGCCTATCTTAGTGGCGATCCTGAAATTGGGACCGTTGGTTGTGGAGCCATATTTGATACTAGTGCAGCAAATGATTTACTCATGTTAGTGCCAGTATCAGGGGCGGGATATCTGAATGCTTGGATCGACTGGAACGTTGACGGCGTATTTGATCACCCAAGCGAAAGCATCGTAACGGATGGGGTATTGGACGGGGCCAATCTTTGGGTTGAAGTCGAGAGTACGGTGCCTGCCGTTGGACTAAATGCGACTTCTTATATGCGTGTGCGTTATAGCACGCAAGCAGGATTGACCCCAACGGGTGTTGCACCTGATGGTGAAGTTGAAGACTGTAGTGTTACCCTGAGCACGATCCCAAGGTAAACTTAACACTGTGATCATGCAGGGCTGGTCATTTTTGGCCAGCCTTTTTTTATGTCGCTCTGCTCTTTAATCCACTTTATCTTATGGCGCTAACGCCAAGGTATCGATTAAACGCACGTCTTCTATTTTTGCAGCAACGAACGCGCGGGCTTGCTTAAGCGGTTTTATTGGTTGAATAATTGTCCAATTTGTCGGATCTCGAATCTCTGCATACTCAACTTCTATAGCGGGCTCTTTAAGAACGGCTAGCATCGATTGTTGCAGAGAGTCAGGGTCTCGTTCGCCGCGCTGCCAAATGGTTTTTGCTGACAGCATGGCTTCATACAGGATAGCGGATTGTTGTTTGCCTTGCTCGGACAGGCGCTGATTTCTAGAAGAGCGTGCTAAGCCCGAGGCTTCACGTGATGTAGCGCAAGTGATGACTTCAATGTTGTGGATTTGGGCGGCCAATTCGCGAATAATCTGCACTTGCTGATAATCTTTCTCGCCAAAGTAGGCCCGACAAGGGCCAACGAAACCGAAAAGCCGAGAAACAATCTCCAATACACCTTGAAAGTGTCCGGGTCGGTGTGCACCTTCAAGGCCTTTTGAATATATGCTAGGGTCTGGTAGGTCTAAGGTCTTTGCATTATGAGCATCACCCAAAAATTCTAGGGCGCTACCCGTGAAGACTACGTCGACCTTATGCGCTTCTAAAAATCGAAAATCCGCGATCTGATCGCGGGGATATTTTTCAAGGTCGTCAGGATTATCAAATTGTAGCGGATTGATAAAAATACTCACCACGACAAGCGCATTTTCCAGAGCTGCGCGTTGAATAAGGCTTAAGTGTCCTGCGTGCAAGGCGCCCATAGTCGGTACAAAGCCAATTGTTTTATCCTGTTTTCGCATTGTGTGGCACCAGCTTTGTGCTGCTAGGGGAGAGTCGAAATGTTTTAACATGAGTTTGGGTTTTTCTATTTGCGACACAATATGCTATGATTTTAGCGGGGTAGGCGGTCGAAGCACAGCGTGTTTAAAATTAATTTCTCATTCAAATCTGGTGTGTGTTTATTATGGCTCTTAATGAGTCTGCCAGTGTTGTTATGGTCACAGATAAGCACTGCGATCATTAATGGTGAAAATGCACTAGCCAATCGATATCCATCAATCGTTGGTTTAGTAGTATCCGGGCAAAGCGTGTCGCTTGGGCAGTTTTGCGCGGGGGTATTAGTTGCACCGCAATGGGTGGTGACCGCAGCACATTGCGTTAGCACTTCATCCGCAGAATTACTCGAAGTCGTGACGGGTTTGTACGCTTTGAATCAAGCCAGCGGAACAGCGCGTATTGCAGTGACGCAAGTGATTCGTCATCCCGAAGCAGATTCGCCCCCGCTCAAAGCAGATATTGCCTTACTCAAGCTCGCGTCTGCCGCGAGTCAGGCGCCAGCATTATTGTTTGCAGACGCAAATAGCTTAAGCGGCGCGAGCGCAACGGCTGTAGGCTGGGGCTATACACAAGCGGGCGGGCCAAAATCGAATATTTTGCAGCAAGTCGCCTTGCCTATTGTCAGCAATACAGTGTGCGATGCGGCATATGCTGGCATACAAACAATTTACTCAACCATGGTTTGCGGGGGCCATTCAGCCGGGGGCGTGGGTATTTGTACCCACGATAGTGGCGGCCCTTTGTTTATTTCGCGGGCGGGGCAAGATGTGCTTGTGGGTATTGCGTCATTCAGTCAGGGTTGCGCGCTTGCCGGCCTGTATAGTGGCTTTGCACGTATTTCCGCCTTGCTTGGGTTTATTGAACAGTATGTGTCTAATTCGACGCGTTTTGTTCAAGCACCCGTCCTTTTCATGCCGCCGATTTTGATGTTATTGCTTGAGTGACAAATGGGCGATACGCGTAACGCGCTCGCCCAGTATGCCAGCCGATATTTGCTCGTCTTTGCTGATTTCGTTGTTGTTGTCCACGCCCGCTACATGGCTTGCCCCGTAAGGCGTGCCACCGGTCAATGTGTCATTTAAGGGAGATGAGGTGAACGGGATGCCGACCATTACCATGCCGTGGTGCATCAGCGGCAGCATCATGCTGAGTAAGGTGCTTTCTTGCCCGCCATGCTGGCTTGATGTCGAGGTAAAGACACCCGCTGGCTTGTCGACAAGATTTCCAGATAGCCAGATCGGAGCAGTTTGGTCGATAAAGTATTTGAGCGGCGCAGCCATATTTCCAAAGCGTGTCGGGCTACCCAGTATCAGGCCATCACACTGTTCGATGTCATCGAGCGTGACATAAGGATCACCCGTTTCAGGAATCGTTGCAGCAGTCGCTTCGCAGTTTGTAGAAACCGCTGGCACCGTGCGCAGAACGGCTTCGCCGCCCGCTTTTTCAACGCCGCGTGCGATCTGCAGCGCGAGTTGTTTCACTGCTCCATGGCGACTGTAATAGAGGATTAGAATTTTTGGCATTTGAAGCTTTTAGAGGATATCAATCACGGATTCAATCGGGCGACCTATGGCGGCTTTATTGCCATGCACCACAATCGGACGTTCAATCAGTTTTGGGTTGGTCACCAATACGTCAATCCACTGATCTTCAGATAATGACTGCTCGTGCAAGCCGAGTTCTTTAAACAAGGCTTCGCCCTTTCGTACAATTTGCTCTGCATTGACGCCCAGTTTATCGAGCACTTCGCGCAGTTCTTGGGCGGATGGTGGCGCATCAAGATATTTTACAATAGTCGGATTAAGCCCTTTGGCTTCGAGCATCTCGAGGCTCGCGCGAGATTTAGAGCAGCGCGGGTTGTGATATATAGTTGTCATCGTTGAGTGGTTTCCAGTAATGTTGGGCGTATCATAAAAGTAGAAGGAAGGCGTGACAAGCATTACCAACAATTTTAATTTACCAGCGCTGGCGGTTTTAGCCGCTGTTCTTAAAACCATCCCTGCGCGATTGACATCGGGGCGTTATTTCAGAGTGGCGTCGGCGCTGTCTTTTTCGAGCATTTTGGCGCTCGTCCCACTGCTTACGGTGGTGTTCTCTGCCTTGTCTTTGTTCCCAATTTTTACAAGATGGTCAGAGGATATACAAGATTTTATCTATCGCAATTTTGTTCCACAGTTGGGCGATCAGATACAAGCTTCCTTACAAGAATTTAGTGCGAATGCCGGGCAACTCACCTTGTGGGGGCTGATATTTCTTTTGATCACAACACTTGCACTGCTTGCCACCATTGAAGATGCGTTTAATGATATATGGCAAGTTAAAAAAGGCAGGCCTTTTGGGCAGCGCGTGCTGGTTTACTGGGCGATGTTGACGCTAGGCCCTATTCTCATCGCCATGAGTTTGTCCGTCTCATCCTACCTTTTATCAATGAGCTTTATCGACAGCCAGCCCACAATTAGCGGGGTGAAGTCTTTTTTATTAAGTGGCTTGCCTTTTGCCTTGGAACTGCTGGCCTTCGTGTTTTTATATATCAGCGTGCCAAATTGCGAAGTGCGCTTTAAATACGCGCTCAGTGGGGGTGTCATTGCGGCAATATTATTTGAACTCGCTAAATATGCTTTTGCCACCTATTTGGTTTACTTTACCTCTTACCAACGGATTTATGGTGCCTTAGCAGTGCTGCCCGTTTTTCTGATTTGGATATACTTATCTTGGCTGGTTGTGCTCATTGGTGCGTATATCACTGCGGCATTAGGCGCAAGGGCTGAGGGCGCGTAGCATTTTGATTTTTGTATTGGATGGGCGTATATTGAGCATTTCCTTATCTCGGGAATAACATCATGATCAAGAGGGCTTATATTGCCGCCATGGCTGCGCTAATACTCGGCGCAAATCTTCCGGCGCAGGGTGAAACTATTCTTCCTCCGGATGTCTCATTTTTTGATGAAACCTTTGGGGATATGCAAGACGAGTTGGTCAGTGTCATTGAAGAGGAAAAGAAAGCGTTGTTAATTATGTTTGAAACGGATACTTGCCCCTGGTGTGTGCGAATGAAACAAACTGTTTTGAATCGTCAGCGCGTGCAAGACTACTTTAAGCAGCATTTTCGAGTGATCGCAGTCAATGCCGAGGGCGGGGCGCCCATGGTAGATTTCAAGGGCGAAGAAACCAGCGAAACGCAGTTCTCCTTGAAGTTACTGCGCGTACGCGCAACCCCAGTCTTTGCATTTTTTAGTGCACAAGGCGAGCTTCTAACTAAATACACAGGCACCACTAAAAACGCCGACGATTTTATATTGCTCGGTCAATTTGTAGTGGGCGATCACTATAAAACTCAGAAGTTTAGTCAATACAGGCGTGAGCAAGTTGCGAAGAAGACTTCGTAAATTCCCCTGAACAATCAGTCGTACAAAAAACACGATAGCCCGCCAATTGATGATTGCTCTCAGTCCGTCACGTAATAACATTGTTGCGTTGGTAGTTTTTTGCATATCGCTAAACTGTGTTGCGCAAAGTAAGGAGGGCGAACCAGAATTAGCGCAGGCAGCGGAAATTTCAGCATTCACACTACCGAGTTTGATGAGTTTAGGGCAGGCCATCTCGCTTGCGAGTGCGGAGCATCCAAATTTGTTGAGCACAGCGGCGAGTGTGCAAGCCCAGCGGGCTGCACAACAATTGGTTTCACAAGACAGCCAGTGGCGCGCCGTTCTACGCTTGAACGCGCGCTTTGCTGAATTAATTAATGCTGGCGATGGGCTTAAGAATGATAGTTATGCTGAGCTCAACATCAGTAAATTGCTGTGGGATTTTGGAAAAACAGAGTCAACATTAGAAGCAAGCAAACTAGACCTTAAGAGCGCAGAAATAGCCGTGCAGCACGCACAGCGATTACACAGGATAAAAATCATTCAGCAGTTTTTTGCTGTACTTACCGCGGACTATCAATATGCTGCCGATAACGAAGCGATGAGTCTCGCTTTTTTCCCCTTTAATCGGGCAAGAGAACGGCGCGAGCGTTTTGGCACTTTCTCTGAACTTGAGGTCATGGCAAAGCGCTCTGCGTATTTCGCTCAATTGAGCAAGCGCAATCAATCTCTTGCGAGACAGCGTGCAAGTCGGCATCGATTGGCCTTATCGATGGGACTTCCTGATGCCTTGCCTGATGGATTGATTGAACCAGATTTATCAACGTATGACCGAGAAGTTCCCGAATTTGAAGCCTTATTCAAAACGCTGAGGGCAGCCAACCCGCGTAGTCAACAACTCGATTTAGATTTCGCTGCATTGCAAGCGGCTGGGCGAGCCGCGACTTTAGGGAGCAAACCTACCATCGCGCTTAAATTGTCGGCCTTCGAATACCAACAGCGTCATCGATCGAGAGACAAACTACGTGCCGCCCTTACTTTTGAAGCCCCATTGCTGAACAAAGGGCGTCGGGCATCAGAATCCGCCGGTATTGCAGCAAAATCAGCTGCCAAGCAGGCACAAATTGTCCGATTCGATTACGAGCTACGTGAGCAGGCATTGGCTTGGGTCCAGCGGTTAACATTTCTTAAGCAAGAAATCGAACAGAATGCACAGAATCTGGAGTACCGCGAACGAGCATTGGACAAAAGTCGCTTACTCTATGAAATGGAGGCCAAAGCACGGATAGGTCAAGCGCAAGCCGACATGGCTAAATTGTTATGGCAGGATGCAAAAATTAAATTTGAGCGCGGCATTATCTGGGAACAGATTGATGCGATGTTAGGCGCTCCACTGGTGGAGTTCAAATGAGAATTAAAACTTTTATATGTATCGCAGCAAGCTTCATTTTATACCTAAGCCTTGCTGTAGTTTCGATCGTAAACGCACAAACTTTGAGCGACCAACTTGGGTCTGGTGAGCCAATCGGCCTGCGCGTTGGGATCAGCGGCGAGGTGGCGGAGCTTTTCGTTGAGGCGGGGGATCGGATCAAGGCAGGCGAATTATTGTTAAAATTGAACACCGAACATTTTCTAAGCGAGCTGAACGCTGCGCAAGCGAAACTCGACGCTGTCAATTACCAATATCAATTAAGCAAGGAAAATTTTGCAAGGCAACAAGAATTATACGACGAAGGCTCCTTGTCGACCGTGGAGCTTCAGCAGCTTGAGCTGGGTGTGAAGCAGGTAAAGGCGGAACGAGCGCAGGCGAGAACCGGCGTGTCAACAGCAAAGCGAAAGCTTGCGAACGCTCAGATCATTTCACCCGTTGCGGGAGAAATTATTGCAGTACCTCTCATTGGGCAGCGTGCAAATGTTGAGAGCGGTCAGGACGTGCTGATTAAAATAAGGCCGTAAACCACCCAAAGCACGGGATATTAAAAAAGGCGACTCTTTCGAGTCGCCTTTAATGCATTTAAGTGCCGCTTAAATTATTCGTAGCGACCTGCAGGATTAGGGATTTGATAGTTAGCGCCGCCGATACTTAGGATTGACGGCATTGGGAATGCTGAACCCGTGCCTCGACCAAAAACATAATGATAACGGATACCGTTACATAAATTATGTCCGCGTGCTTCAACGTGCTCGCGAGCCGTGGCGAAGACTTCACCGTTTGCGCGCTTAATAATCGGTGTCGCACCGCCCATTGCGGCTGGCACCAAGATCACTAAACCACCATCAATTTCTGAATGCGGTTTCCACAGTAAACAACTGCCACTTGGGAAGGGGCTGGCCGCGTCATAAGCAGCACTACCCGTTGCTGCAACAGTGGCTACAGGTGCCTCGACTGCTGCGGGGGTCTCTACGGCGGCAGTTTCGGTTGTTGTAGTCGTGGTTGCTGTACTGCCGGTAGAAGTACTGGCAGTTAAGCCAGTCGCCCCGCCTGAGGCACTGTTTGCGCCGTCGGCGATACACGCGGACAAGCCAAAGCCGATTAGCATAGCTATGCTAAGGGAGGAAAGTGATTTGAAACGAAGTAAAGTGGTCATTAGATGATAGTCCAGTGTAATTTAAAGTTTTAGGAGGCCTTAGCATAAGCACTGCGCTTGAAAATACGTCGATAAAAATTCGTTCAAAATGCGCGTTCATAGGTATAAACTGCACTTTCTCACTCATTTTCGTCTAGTCTTTTCTGCGCTCGCTACGTTGTATTGAGGCCTCTTCGAGGTAATTTTTTAGAAAAGCGCGGCGACTTTACCCGATATTAGGGCTTGATATGAGAAAATTTATTGATGGCAAGGATCAGCTAAACTTTTATTACTTAATCGTATAGTTTTGGCGGTTGTAGCTGAAGCTTAGATGACTGCAACGTCACATTATCCTCGTGGCTTCTCTGTCAGCCCTTGCGGTTTCTCGTGACATTTTACGTGGGTGACGGTATAAGAACGGCGATGAATATTCTGTTAAGCAATGACGATGGTTATCTGGCACCCGGGTTGCTTGCGCTACGTGTAGCCCTTGCGCCCATTGCTCGATTGTGGGTAGTCGCGCCGGAACGCAACCACAGTGGCGCCAGTAATTCTCTGACCCTGGATCGGCCGCTACGAGTACAACAAATAGAGAAAGATTTTTACTCGGTAAATGGGACGCCCGCCGATTGTGTACATATCGCCCTCACTGGCCTGCTGGAGGGTCAGCCAGATTTGGTGGTGTCTGGAATTAATAGCGGCGCAAACCTGGCAGATGATACCCTGTACTCAGGCACGGTCGCTGCTGCGATGGAAGGGCGCTTTTTAGGATTACCTGCCATCGCAGCTTCCCTTGCGGGTCGAGAGATGGCGCACTATGAAACGGCGGCTAAGGTGGTGGTTGATTTGGTACAAAAACTCAAAGAACAGCCGTTGCCAAACGATATTATGTTGAATATCAACGTGCCCGACGTGCCACTCAATCAGCTCAAAGGGGTTCGTTCTACCTTGTTGGGTAGCCGATTACCCCCGTCGCCAGCGGTTAAAGCGCTCGATCCAAATGGACGCGAGGTCTATTGGATTGGCCCTGCCGGGCGCGCTAAGAATAAAACCGAGAACACAGACTTTGCAGCGATTATCGCTGGCTATGCATCGATCACGCCCCTGCAATTTGATCTTACCCACCATCCGCGGGTGGCGCATTTAGCGGATTGGTTGACAGGTAAGTCTTGGTGAATCGCCAACAGGCTGGCGTAGGCATGACTTCTGCGCGGACTCGGCAACGCTTGCTCGATCGCTTGCGCGAGCAAGGCATCACCGACGAGCAGGTGTTGGATGCGATTTTCAACACTCCTCGGCATCTGTTCTTGGATGAGGCATTGCAACATCAGGCATATGAGGACAGGCCACTTTCTATTGGACACCAACAAACCATTTCGCAGCCGTATATTGTTGCCTTGATGACGCAGTTGGTCGAAGCGAGTGGTGACCGAGTCAAACGTGTGTTAGATATTGGAACGGGCAGCGGATACCAAGCGGCGGTATTGTCGCAGCTGGTCGATTGGGTGTTTACGGTGGAAAGAATCGAAGATCTATCATTTTCCGCGCGCGAACGTTTACAATCATTGGCGTATAAGAACATCTCATATTTGGCCGGTGATGGCTATCAAGGATGGTTAAACAAAGCACCGTTTGATGCCATTATAGTCGCCGCAGCGCCACCGGAAATTCCGGAGCAGTTAAAACAGCAGCTCAGTATGGGTGGGCGTCTTATCATTCCAGTCGGCTTGGACGAAGATCAGGTGTTGCGCTTGATTGAGCGTACGCCGAAGGGTTTTTCTGAGCAAACGCTCGCAGCGGTTAAATTTGTTCCTTTAGTCGGACAAGCCTGAATAAGTAAATTGAGAACTCAGCATAACGACAGCACAAGATAAAATGCCTAATAATTTCCAATCTTTTCGGCAAAAGATCGCGCAATAGCGCGCTATTACACTCCATTTTGTCAAAAACCTTGAAAATATTATCTCATTTTCCTATGCACTTTACTTATGCTGAGGTCTCAAATTGAAATGAAAATATTTACCGCCTTATATGATCGCGTTTTGAGCTGGGCCAAACATCCGTATGCTGAGCGATATCTGGCAGCAGTCAGTTTCGCCGAAGCCTCTTTTTTCCCGGTGCCGACGGTTTTGATGATGGCGCCGATGGCCATTGCCAAACCAGAGCGCGCCTGGTGGCTGGCGTTTTTAACCACGATTTTCTCAGTGTTAGGCGGCGTTGCTGGGTACTTTATTGGCGCCTACTTATTCGATTCTGTTGGGCAACCGATTGTGGATTTTTATCATGCTGCAGAGAAATTTGAGCAACTCAAAGTATGGTTTGCCAAACACGGTGTATTGCTATTATTTATCGCTGGCGTTTCACCCATCCCCTACAAGCTATTTACGATCAGTGCAGGGGTTTTAAATATGGCGCTGTTGCCTTTTATTTTCGCCAGCCTAGCGGGTAGAAGTGTGCAGTATTTCATTGTCGCTGCCATCGCTTATTTTGGGGGTGAAAAGCTTGAATCATCGCTCAGAAAATGGGTCGATTATCTTGGCTGGGGAATCGTTTTGATCGCCGTGATTGGCTTTTGGTACCTCAGGCGGTAATCGATAAATTTGTGGTGTTCTGGCTGAACTCGGATTAGCCATAAAATTCTTTTTGAGTATCTCGTTAGAAAGAATAAAAACGCGCTTTATTTTGCTATAATCGCCCGCCAAAATTTTAGTGCTCGACTTGATTCTATAGACAGTCATGAATCAGCTCGACATTCCAGTATTTAACTATTTGGAGATTAAGTGATGAGTAATGATTCGGTAGACCTAAAGCGTCGCCGCATGTTGACGATTGCGACGGCGAGCTTCGGTGCAGTTGGCGCTGCTGCGATGGCTGTTCCGTTCGGCATGAGCATGCTCCCAAGCGAGAAGGCCAAAGCTGCTGGTGCGCCAGTAGAAGTAGATATCAGCATGATCGAGGACGGTCAGCAAATCACAGTGGAGTGGCGGGGCAAACCCGTTTGGATTGTACGCCGTCCACAGTCGGTATTGGATGCTTTGCCCGGTCTTGATGATGAATTACTTGATCCACAATTAGGCGCTAACCAGCAACCGGAGTATGCCAACAATCCGCTACGTTCGATCAAACCTGAGATTTTGGTTCTGGTCGGGATTTGTACGCATTTAGGTTGCTCGCCAGCCTATCGTCCTGAGCTCGCCCCAGCAGATTTGGGCGAAGATTGGCAGGGCGGCTATTTCTGTGCTTGTCACGGTTCGCGCTTTGATATGGCGGGACGCGTGTATAAGGGCGTGCCCGCACCTAAGAATATGGTCGTGCCACCGCATAAATATTTGACCGACACGCTTATTTTAGTCGGTGAAGATGGGGGTGCAGCATGAGTTTGATGACTTGGATTGACGATCGCTTTCCGGCGACCAAGGTTTGGAATGAGCATTTAGCGCAATACTATGCGCCGAAAAATTTCAACTTTTGGTACTTCTTTGGCTCCTTAGCCTTGATGGTGCTGGTGATGCAAATTGTCACTGGCATATTACTCGCCATGAACTATAAACCCGACGCGGATTTAGCTTTTGCATCGATTCAATACATTATGCGCGATGTACCGGGTGGTTGGTTTATTCGTTATATGCATTCCACGGGCTCCTCGGCGTTCTTTATCGTGGTGTATTTGCACATGTTCCGAGGGCTGATTTACGGCTCATACCGAACCCCAAGAGAGCTGATTTGGATTATCGGCGTGGTGATTTATCTTGCGATGATGGCCACCGCGTTCTTTGGCTACTTGCTTCCGTGGGGGCAGATGTCCTATTGGGGCGCGCAGGTGATCGTCAATTTATTTGATGCGATTCCGGTGATCGGCGGCGCTTTGTCTGAATGGGTACGCGGTGATTACGTTATTTCCGATATCACACTCAATCGTTTTTATGCTTTTCATTATTTAGTCCCGTTTATTTTGGTTGCCTTGGTCTATGTGCATATTGTTGCTTTGCATCAAGTCGGTTCAAATAATCCCGATGGTATTGAAATCAAAAAGGGTCCAAAGGGTAATCGATGGGATAAGGACGCGCCGACCGATGGTATCCCCTTTCATCCCTATTATTCTGTTAAGGATATCGTCGGCGTGGTCGGGTTCCTAATACTATTCTTCGCGGTGGTATTTTTCGCGCCTGAATTGGGGGGGTATTTTATAGAAGCGCCGAATTTTGAACCGGCAAATCCATTGAAGACGCCAGACCATATCGCACCTGTATGGTACTTTACACCGTTCTATGCGATTTTAAGAGCGGTCCCAAGTTTTGCGGGAACCCAAGTTTGGGGTGTGCTTGCAATGTTTGGCTCCATTTTAATCATGTTCTTCTTGCCATGGTTAGATACCAGCCCCGTCAAATCGATTCGCTATCGAGGCATACTCACGAAACTTGCCATTGCAATTTTTGTGGTCACGTTCATCATTTTGGGTTGGTTGGGCATACAAGCCCCGAGCACAAGCCTGACGTTGTTAGCGCAGTTTTTGACCTTGGTTTACTTTTTGTTTTTCTTTTTGATGCCATCATTTTCACGGGCTAAAGGACAGGGTGTACGCCTTGCCTTCACCTTGTTTATGACGTCTGCGCTGCTGACTTTCAGCACGGTTTGGTACTGGTGGACAACGACGGTTCAATCATCGGGTCAGAGTGATATCACAATGCTCGTTTCGATCTATTCTGTCTTATCCGTTTTAATGCTATTAATTTTAGGGGCAAAGCCGCTCTTCATTAAAGCCGATACAACGAAGACTGTGCCAGAGAGGGTGACATCATGAAAAAATTAGCGATAACAATCTGCTTAGTGATGCTGTCAGCTAATGCATGGGGATCGGGCAAGAAGATCGAGCTAAAGCCCGTCAATGTCGATTTGCGTGATAACGTTTCGATGCAACGCGGCGTGGGATATTTTGTGAACTATTGTCAGGGCTGTCATAGCCTTCAATTCATGCGGGTCAATCGCTTGGCTAAAGATCTGGGCATTCCAGAAGATTTGGCCAAGCAAGAGCTGTTAAATGGTGCGGCCAAAATTGGTGATCCCATGCTGAACAATATGCCGGCTGATAAGGCGGAAGAATGGTTTGGCGTGTTACCACCCGACTTGAGCCTAACAAGCCGCTTACGCGGAGATGACTGGATATACAATTATCTGATCAGTTTCTACAAAGACCCCAGCGCACCGAGTGGCTGGAATAACACGATCTTTGAAAACGCGGCGATGCCACATGTATTGGCGAATCTTCAAGGCGTACAAGTGCTTGATGATGAAACACATCAGCTTAAGCTAGTATCTAGGGGCAGCAAAACGGATGAGTATGATCAAATCGCCAGAGATATCACGGCATTTTTATCGTATGTAGGCGACCCGATTAAAGCTAAACGCCAGCAATATGGCATCTGGGTCATGTTGTTTTTGATGATTTTCTTTATTTTGGCCTACGCGCTGAAAAAAGATTACTGGAAAGATGTGCACTAAACACTGAATATGCCCTAGCGAGAGAACGCCATTGATGGCGAGTGCTCGCAAGCAGTCTACTTGCATTTGCTTAGAATGGGATTTGAAAGCTTTACCGAACCTACTCAAAAGAGTACGTTCGACTTAATTAAGAGGAAAATTTGATGAATAGTGATGTCGCGAAAAAGTCGGCCATGTCTTTGTATACAGATGTAAACAGTATCTCTTCGCATAGCTTGCGAATTTTGTTACGCGACAAAGATGTCGAATGTGATATGCGCTATGTCAATAGTGCAGAGAAACAAGAGGCATTGTTTGAATTTAATCCATACGGCGAAACGCCTGTGCTCATTGATCGTGAGATGGTGCTGTATGAGTTTTACCCCGTCGTCGAATATATCGACGAGCGCTTTCCGCACCCACCTTTATTGCCGCCCGATCCGATTGGCCGTGGTAAGGCACGCTTGACGATTGCACGGATGCAGCGTGATTGGATACTTGAGGTTGATCAACAAATGGCCGCAGGCAAGCCTTTGTCTGATGAACTTAAGCAGAGCATTCGCGACGGCTTGACATCATTATCTCCCTTGTTTAACCACCAGTTGTTCTTCACGGGTGACGACTACAATTTAGTTGATGTCATGATTGCGCCCTTATTGTGGCGTTTAAAAATCTTGGGTATCAAGTTGCCGGATAAAGCCAAACCGATCCAAGATTATGCGGATAGGCTATTTGCCCGTGAACAATTTGAGTTGAGCTTGAGTCAACAAGAGGTCGAGCTCAACGAAGATATTTAGCGCGCGCTAAGCCATGATTTCCACCACGCCTTATCTAATTCGAGCGATTTATGAGTGGTGTTCAGACCAAGGTTTTACCCCGCATTTACTGGTAGACGCTTCCGAAGAAGGGGTGCTTGTGCCCCGGGCCTTAGTCGAAAATGACGTGATTGTGCTCAATATTCAGGCCAGTGCAGTTAAGCTGCTCGAGCTTGGAGATGAATGGATAATGTTTAAGGCTCGCTTTTCTGGTAATCCGATGGAAGTGGTGGTTCCCATTACCGCTGTCCGTGCGGTATTTGCAAAAGAAAATGGCATGGGTTGCGCTTTTGAAGCGTCTGAAATGCTAAGCGCTGAACAGGCAGCAGAGGCGATGGAAGAGCTCGATCTTGATCTAAAAGATGGCCCACCAAGCGCCGCCCAGAAAAAAACCACCTCGCCCACCAAATCGCATCTTAAATTGGTTGATTGAAGCGCTATCAACATTGCGCAGGCTTGAAAAATAGGTGATTAGCCCTAACATGATAGGATTCATGTCATTTACATTATTGTTACGAGCATAATTCATCATGACGCAATTTAAAGGTACGACCATCTTATCCGTTCGTCGGGGTGATTCCGTGGTGATCGGTGGGGATGGGCAAGTCTCCATGGGCGATACGGTGATGAAGGGCAATGCGCGTAAAGTGCGGCGTTTGTATCACGATAAAGTGATTGCAGGATTCGCGGGCAGTACCGCAGATGCATTTACTTTGTTCGAGCGCTTTGAAGGCAAGCTCGAGCGTCATCAGGGCCAATTGGTGCGTGCGGCTGTTGAGTTGGCGAAAGATTGGCGCACCGAACGCTCCTTGCGTAAATTAGAAGCCTTGTTGACAGTGGCAGATGAGACCGCATCACTAATTATTTCTGGCACAGGCGATGTCATAGAGCCGGAAAATGATGTCATGGCGATCGGGTCAGGTGGATCCTACGCTAAATCTGCGGCACTCGCCTTGTTGGGCAATACCGATCTTAGCGCGCGCGAAATTGTAGAGAAAAGTTTGCTGATCGCCAGTGATATTTGCGTGTATACCAATCAAAATTTAACCATTGAAGAACTGCAAATCAAATAGCGCTGCAATAATGTGTTGGCTGCGCGAACAGTCCTCGTGAATCAGCCTTTATCCTTTACCCATCCTAAGAATACTCGATATGAGTGAAATGACCCCAAGAGAAATCGTCAATGAGCTAGAACAGCACATTGTCGCGCAAAATGATGCCAAGCGCGCGGTGGCGATTGCCCTTAGAAATCGATGGCGTCGCAGCCAAGTCGACGAAGCACTACGCGCCGAAATAACGCCCAAGAATATCTTAATGATCGGTCCGACGGGTGTCGGGAAAACTGAAATTGCAAGGCGATTGGCGAAACTTGCCAATGCACCGTTTATTAAGGTTGAGGCGACTAAATTTACCGAAGTCGGCTATGTAGGACGCGAGGTAGATTCGATTATTCGAGATTTAGCAGAGATAGCGGTTAAACAGACGCGTGAGCAGGCAATGGCGCGGATGAATGCCAAAGCGGAAGAGGCTGCCGAGGAACGAATCTTAGATGTATTTGTTCCCCCCTCGCGTGAAGAGCAAGATGCCGACAAAGATAGCGCAGCGCGGCAACTATTCCGTAAGAAGTTTCGTGAGGGTGATTTGGACGATAAAGAAATCGAAATTGATCTCGCTTCACAACCGCCTAAGGTAGAAATTATGGGTGCGCCGGGCATGGAAGAGATGTCCAGCCAGTTACAGGAAATGTTCCAGAATTTTGGTCAACATAAAACCAAACCGCAAAAATTAAGCGTCAAGGCCGCTTACAAGCAGCTCATTGATGAGGAAGCTGCCAAGCTGATTAATCAGGATGATATCAAAGCAGATGCTATCGAGCGTGTAGAACAGCACGGCATCGTATTCCTCGACGAAATCGATAAGATTGTCGGTCGTGGCTCGCAAAGCGGTGGCGGGGAGGTCTCGCGAGAAGGTGTGCAGCGAGATTTGTTGCCACTGGTCGAAGGCTGTACAGTCAGTACAAAACACGGCATGGTCAATACTGACCATATTTTATTTATCGCGTCGGGTGCTTTTGCACTCACAAAGCCTTCAGATTTAATTCCAGAACTGCAGGGGCGTTTGCCCATTCGAGTTGAATTGCGCGCCTTGGAAGTCGACGATTTTGTGCGAATTTTAACCGAACCCCACGCCTCTCTGACCGAGCAATATATTGCTTTATTGGCGACCGAGGGCGTTGATTTGTCGTTTGATGAGGGTGGAATTCGACGCATCGCCGAGGTTTCTTGGCAAGTCAATGATCAAACTGAGAATATCGGCGCGAGGCGCTTACATACGGTGATGGAGCGTCTGCTGGAAACAATTTCATTTGCCGCTTCAGACAGTGCGGGCGAAAAGGTGAAAGTGACTGCAGAGTATGTTGACGAGCATTTGCTTGAGCTGGTGAAAGATCAGGATCTGTCAAGATATATTCTTTAGGTACGATGATAAGCCTGCTAAGCTTTGTACTGGCGTCAGTACAGTTGAGCAATGATTAGTATGGATCGAGAGCAGATAAAGCGTATTTTAGGAAAAAGCAAAGTCGTTGCGGTGGTGGGTTTGTCCCCTAAACCTCATCGCGCGAGTCACGTAGTCGCGAGTTATTTGCAGGCTGCTGGCTACACGATTATTCCAATTAATCCAGGGCATAGCGATATACTCGGCGAAAAAGCCTATCCGAGTCTCGAGGCTGTTCCGGTACAGGTGGATATTGTCAACGTATTTCGCCGATCTGAGCATACGCCCGAGATAGCACGGCAAGCTGTTAAGATTGGCGCTAAGGTTATGTGGTTGCAATTGGGCATAGAAAACGAGGAAGCGAAAGCAATTGCGCAGGGCGGTGGTTTAGTTGTTGTGATGAATCGATGTATTAAAATAGAGCACGGAAGTTTATTCTAGGCGCAGCGTCAAAATATTACCCCCAGTCTCAATGGAAATAAATATAAACGGCGACAACCCCTTTGACTTTTTTGATCAGATCTATTGCATCAATCTGGATAGAGACAAGCAGCGTTGGCAAAGTGCACATGCGCAATATGAGGCCTTGGGTATTGCGGGGCGAGTACAGAAATTTTCAGCGATTGAAACGCCGGATAATCATCATATTGGCTGCGCTTTGTCTCATCGAGCGATTGTGCAAAATGCTAAAAATAAGACGCTCAAAAATGTGCTGGTATTGGAAGATGACGCGATTTTCAGGACGGATACACTGGCGCATCTTGGCCGCAGTTTAAAAGAGCTTTGCAAGAAAGATTGGCATCTATTGTATCTCGGCGGGCACTGTTGGAATATTGACTATCAATTCTCGGAGGCGTGCAAGTATTTGCGGGAAATCGGATTGCGAGAGGATGAGCCCCATGGGCCATCTTGTACTCAAGCGATTGTTTATCATTCTTCTTGCTTCGACTATGTGTTGGGTTCTTTGCCCGCTACCATAGCGTTAATGGAACAGCATTTAAAATACAATATGCCAGCGATCGATCAGCAATTTGCGGTTGATCAACGCTTGAAGAGATTTATTACGCACCCCCGTCTCGCCAGTCAACCACCGCTGTTAAAGCAAGAGACAAAGGATTTTGTGCCAATATATTCCAATCTTGATTAACTCGCGTGTAGCGTACTTTTAAGCCGTGTATTTAGACACTGGCCATTAAAATTTAGAAAGGATAAATGATTGAACTAAAAGATATTAATCTAGATGATCCTGGTGATCGAGTTATCTTTATCGTGGCGGTGGCATTGAAAGCCGCTTGTATGAAGAAAGTACTCAAACTACCAAGGATTATTTGAATTTAGGGGAGGCTATTTTATTCCCGGCGAATCGCCCCCATCGTGCGCTTGAAGTCACACAAGGATATCGCCAATCACTTGCCTGCTGGGGCATCGGCCGATTAAATCCTAGGGCGGCTGTCTGGGACAGCCCGGTCGGCGCTTAATTAATTGGGCTTGTGTTAAGCTTGGCAAACAAATTTTGATGATTATGTCCATGAAAGCTTTACGTTTTTTAATGTTTTTCAGTTTGCTGATATCGCTTGCCGGATGCGCTGACCTGCGCAATAAATTTGTTTCTTCTCAGCCAGCTAAGGTCGAGCGCGTTGGGATGTTGATGCAGCTTCAATGTACACAAACGCAGGAATGCTCAAAATACCAGTTGCTGAGTTCAGGGATGCGCGATACGACAGCGCATTTGAACGGAAATATTTCCGATCACTACGCAGGCCAACTTATCGCTGTATTGGGCACGGCGAAGACCGATAGAGGTGGAACCGCGAACATTCATGTCGAAAAAGTTAGGCCGATAACACAGTTTAATAGCCAGTTATTTTTGGCGCAGGCAGTGGCCAGTTATACCGAGCAGCACTTTGATTGCGCAACCCTGTGGGATCAACAATATGATTGGCGTTTGGACGGCCGACAGCCAATCCTAATTGCGCGTCTGATTCATCCCAAATCCCCTCGTACTGCGATTCTTTTGGAATACGATGGCTTATCCAAAGCGCTCTTATCTGTCAGTAGCGAACCTGAGATTGTAAATCCATGCCTGCTCAACTAAGCGGGCTTTATTCGCGTATCTACGAGTGCGTCGAAAAAATTCCCGCCGGACGGGTCGCAACCTATGGACAAATTGCAGCGTTGGTGAACGCCAGTGGCGCTAGACAAGTTGGGTACGCCTTATCAGCAACACCGGCAGAAATAGAAATCCCTTGGCACCGCGTGATCAATGCGAAGGGCGAAATAAGCCAACGCTCGGGCAGCGATACCGCTGGAGACAGTGAGCAGAAATCTAGGCTGCTGGCCGAGGGCATTGCCGCCAATCAATCAGGGCGCATTGATTTAGAACGCTACCGCTGGAACCCTGATTTAGATACTTTATACGACCAGCCCTCTTTTGACGAAGCGGCTTGGCGAGATCGGCCCGGCTTCGGTTAGCTCTCGAGACCTTAATGTATGTCTAAATCACCCCTACGTATTGCCCTGACTGTCGGTGAGCCTGCGGGGATTGGCCCAGACATCGTGATTCAGCTGGCTGAGCAAGACTTGGATTGCCAGATCAGTGTCTTGGTCGACCCTTGCCTGCTGGATCAACGTGCACAGCAGTTGGGTAGCAGTCTTCGTTGCATAAACAGCGCGCAACAGAAGCAAAAATTTGGCCGCTTAACAATTATGCAAGGGCATACACTTGCGGTACCAGTGCAAACCGGCGAGCTAAATCAAGCGAATAGTGTCTATGTGTTTGAGAGCATCAAAGCGGCTGCGCAATTATGTTTGTCCAAAGAGGTAGACGCAATGGTCACTGCGCCCGTGCATAAAGGGGTTATCAATGATGCGGGGCTGGTGTTTTCAGGGCATACTGAATTGATCGCTGAGGTTTGTCATGATGCTAAGCCCGTGATGATGTTGGCGAATGAAAAAATGCGCGTGGCCTTGGTGACCACACATTTGCCGCTCAGTGAAGTCGCCGCAGCGATCACGCCAGCGTCCGTCAGCGAGGTGATAAGAATCGTATCTCAAGATTTACGGACAAAATTTGGTTTAGCGTCACCGCGTATTGTGGTGTGCGGCTTAAACCCGCATGCCGGGGAAGGTGGGCATCTAGGGCGCGAGGAATTGGATATTATTATTCCGTCTTTGTCGAAGCTAAGCGCAGAGGGAATTGAGACCATCGGGCCCGTCCCTGCCGATACGGCGTTTACGCCGCCTATGCTGAAACAAGCCGATATCGTTATTGCGATGTACCATGATCAGGGTTTGCCCGTTATCAAGGCGCAAGGCTTTGGAGAAATTGTCAATATTACGCTGGGCTTACCCATCATTCGAACCTCGGTCGATCACGGTACGGCACTCGACTTGGCGGGTACTGGCAAGGCCAGCGAGCAAAGTTTGCTGGCGGCAATCGAACAAGCTAAAGTGATGTGCCGGGTGCGAGATGGCGCATAAACCACGCAAAAGATTCGGTCAGAATTTTCTGCAAGATCCGGTTTATCAACAGCGTATAGCGGATAGCATCGTCCTCAGAGACGGCGCAAAGTGTGTTGAAATTGGCCCCGGCAAGGGCGCGATAACCGCTCATTTATTGAAGCGTTTTGGCGCTGTACACGCGGTCGAGATGGATCGAGATTTAGTAAGGCTACTCAACAATAAATTTTCGAGTCAAGGTTTGATAGTTGAACAGGGCGATATTTTACAAACGGATTTTGAACAACTGGCGGGCGGGCAACGGCTCTCGATTATCGGAAATTTGCCCTACAATATTTCATCTCCCCTTTTGTTTAAGTTGATGGATCATTTAGAGCGCGTCGATGAAATGGTGTTTATGCTGCAAAAAGAAGTGGTCGATCGAATCACAGCATCGCCCGGGAATAAAACCTACGGAAGGTTAAGCGTCTCCACTGGTTTGTTATTACATAGCGAAAAACTATTTGATGTGCCCCCGGGCGCATTCTTTCCAGCACCGAAGGTGATCTCATCGGTGGTCAAGTTACGCCCGAGACTAGATGTTGATCCGAAATTGGATCGCGATGTGTTCAGTAAAATAGTGAAGGCCGCGTTTGCAAAAAGACGTAAAACCTTGCGCAATGCGCTATCCGAATGGACAGACGAAGCTGAGTTAACGCGCTTAGGGGTCGACCCAAAATCACGTGCGGAGCAACTCGATGTGAGTAGTTATGCGTGTCTAGCTCGGAGTTTGAGTAAAACTTAGTAGTGTGTCGCTAAATTGGCCAAGGGGTTTCTCGTATTACTTACCTAACGATTCTCCTCGTAGGCGATACGTACTTCATTGGCGATGGCTTGAACGCCCCGTTCAACTGATGCCGGGTCACTAGAATAGGTGATCCGTATGCATTCGTGTTGATGTTGCCAAGCTTCTTCCAGACCGGGGAAAAAATGGTGCCCAGCAATGACCAAGATGTTTTTCGCTTTGAGCCGTTCATATAGCGTTTGAACTGTAATGGGCAAGTTCTCGAACCATAGCCATAAAAATATCGCGCCCTCGGGTTGATGGATGCGAACGGGTAAGTCTGACATCTGTGCTTTGATATGTGCCAGTGCCTCGTCGCGTCTGCGCAGATAGTAGGGTTTGATGATTTGGTCACAGATAGTGATTAAATCACGGTCGATAAATGATTGGCTCGCTAGGGCAGGGCCGACACTGCCCGGTGCTAAATTAAAAATGGCGTTAGCATTGCGCAATGTCTCAATAATGCTTGGGTCTGCGATGACGATACCCGTTCGCACGCCGGGTAAGCCTAGTTTCGATAAACTAAAACATAAGACGATGTGCTCATCCCAAATGGGCGTTGCTTCGGTGAATATTATGTTTGGAAAGGGCACACCGTAGGCACTGTCAATAATAAACGGTACATTGTGTTGTTTGCTGAGCACCGATAGTTGTTTTATTTCAGCATCGGTGATGACGTTTCCAGTTGGATTGGTCGGGCGCGAGACGCAAACAGCGCCGATTTGTTCATCTAAATTAAGTTGTTCAAAATTGACGCGATACTTGTAAAAGGTCTTATCGAGCGTATCGATAATGGGTTTACGCGCGGTAAATAGCGCTTGATCACCGAGTCCTACATCAGCATAGCCGATATATTCTGGGGTTAAGGGGAGTAATATTTTCTTTGTTTCGCCCCCCGGCATTTCCCCCGCTAAGCTATTGAATAATAGGCCAAAGCTGGCTTGGCTACCGTTGGTAATGGCGATATGCTTAGGGGTGATCGCCCAGCCATATATTTCAGTGAAAAAATCCGCCAAAATTCGAATGAAGGCACCATTCCCCTGTGGCCCATCGTAGTCACCGACCATCGTGCCAAAACGATTCTTATCGCTGGCAATCCCCAGCATTTGTTCACGAAAGTAATTTTCGACTTCTGGAATATGGCTGGGATTACCGCCGCCCAGCATGGCCATTTTCTGCTCTGAGCCGAGCGCTGCGCCGAGATCTTCCATGAGGCTAATAATTCCAGCATCCCCGCTAAGTTGGCTGGCAAATTTTGAGAAACGCATGGTACCGTTAGAGGTGTAAACCGAAGAGTCTACCGCTAGTCAGCCCTTTGAACAATGATAAATAATTCACTGCTCATGAGATTGAATATTTGAAAAATGCATAACTATTATTGTCCAGTGAGTGAATAGTCAGGCATAAAAAAAGCGCCCTAATACGGGCGCTTTTTGACCACCAGAGGGTGGCAGATTTTTTAAAGCTTTGCTTATTCAGCAGGCTTTGCACCAGGCTCACAGTTTTCAACTGCTTGACCGTTTGCTTTTGGCGCCTGTTGTTGCGCTGCTGCTTCGCGACGTGGCTTGTAGTAATCACGTCGGCTGTTAGAGCGGCTGCTGCCGTCAAAATCACCGTCGAAGTTCGAATCAGCATTCATATTGAAACCGAAATTACCCGAACCGTTACCGCGGCCACGGCTGTTTCCAGAACCATTTGAATTGTTGTCGCTGTTACCGTCGAAGTTACCGTCGAAATCAGAGTTACCTTTCATGTTGAAACCGAAGTTACCCGAACCATTACCACGGCCACGGCTGTTGCCACGACTATCATAATCACCGTTGTTACGTCCGTCAAAATCACCGTCGAAGTTCGAATCAGCATTCATGTTGAAACCGAAGTTACCCGAACCGTTACCACGGCCACGGCTGTTGCCACGACTATCATAATTGCCGTTGTTGCTGCCGTCGAAATCACCGTCGAAGTTTGAATCAGCGTTCATATTGAAACCGAAGTTACCCGAACCGTTACCACGGCCACGGCTGTTGCCACGACTATCATAATCACCGTTGTTACTTCCGTCAAAATCACCGTCGAAGTTTGAATCAGCGTTCATATTGAAACCGAAGTTACCCGAACCGTTACCACGGCCACGGCTGTTGCCACGACTATCATAATCACCGTTGTTACGTCCGTCGAAATCGCCGTCGAAGTTTGAATCAGCGTTCATGTTGAAACCGAAGTTGCCCGAACCGTTACCACGTCCGCTGCCATTGCCACGACTGTTCGAGTATCCGCGATTGTCATAATAACGACGAGGGCGGTATTCATTTTGAGCGACTTCAATATCAGCTTTTGCTTTAGGTGTCTCTACTGAGTCACTCGCCTTAGCTTGAGCCGCTTCAACTTTAGATTGAACTTCTGGAGACTGTGAAAAACGTGCAGTCTTGGGTGCAGAATAATGTTTAGATTTGCTATCAGCATTTGCGTTGAAATCAGTGTCCATATCGGCATCAAAGTTCATTGAGAAATTGAATTTGCCGTTGCCACTGCCGTTTCCGAAGAAATCGCTGTCATCACCAAAGAAAGGCATGTCATCGAAATCAAAGCTGCTGTTGTCGCCGAAGAAAGGGATATCCCAATCATCGCTGCCGTTGTTTGAATTTGTAAAAGGCATGTCCCAGTCGTTGTTATCACCACCGAAAAAAGGCATGTTCCAATCTGCTTGTGCAGAGCTTGCCGTTACCAACGCGGCCATTGCTACCATTGTTTTAAGTTTCATGATTGTCTCTCTAATTAATTTATAAAGTTAGTTTCAAAAAATTTGTACTGTTGGAAAATGTCCTCCTTCCAGCTCGAGCGAGACTATATTAGCAAAGACTGAATTAGTCAAGAAATAATTTAAGAAAATAATAAAAATCTTATATTCTAATAAATAACTGGGATTACAAGCATTTATATCAGGTATATCGCGTTGCAAGCCTTAAAACGGGGAGTGTTCAGCTAATAATGCAGGGGATTACGCTTGGCTTTATTGCTTGTTTAGAAGCCCAGAAGCCCGTTCAATGCTTGAAAAGATTGTCGAGGCCCGATTGTAATTGATGGGAATATTAAAACGGTTGTTGTCTCGGACAAGCACCAGGCTCGGAAAGCTACTGACCCCAATACTTTGAGCCAATAACCTTTCCTGCTCGAAGCCTTGATAGCAAGCCTCACCTTCTAGGATAGAGGAGAACGTGTCAGGATTAAGTCCGATAGTTTGCGCACACCCAATGAGCGTTTCGTTGTCAGAAGGATTTTGCGCATTCAAATAGTAGGCCTCTTGAATGGCGTGAATCATCTCATCCTCTAGTGAACGGTCGATCAGTTTGACCGCAAACACAGCACGACAGGCTGGGTATGTAGACCGGCGTGGTTGTTGGGATGTCCAAAAATCATAATTAAATCGCGTGTCTGGAATTGTTTTTTCAATGTGCCGCCATGTGCTTGTAATTTTCTCCTGCAAGCCTTTTGGCATGATTTCATCCGTGTCGGGGGCCAGCCCCCCCATGACATACTGAATTTGTATAGTCGGCGCCTGCGCTTTGAGTGTGGCCTTAAGTTCCGCCCAAGTTGGCCGAAAGGCCCAACAAAAACTACACATCGGGTCATGCCCGTAATAGAGTGTTAGCGGGGGGAGCATCTCTATTTAATACACTACACTAGTTGAGCATGATTTCGCTTAGCTCTAGTGAGAATGCTGAGTTGGTATCATCCCCATCAGCGCTAATCCAAAGGCCGAGAACTTCTCTCTCCTGTGGAAGTTGATATCGCATTACAAAGCTTTCATCTGCATTGACGTGTCCTGCGATAATTTCCTTAAACAGTCCATTGCTAAAAGGGTGCTCGCGCATATCCCAGTCAATCGGCTCGGGGTTAGTGAGATTCAGAAACATGACCTGATCAATACCCGTGCCTTGCGGTGCGAGGCTGAACAGCGTTTTCACCCATTCCGGCGAGATCAACTTTTGCCCAAAACTCAGCGTTTTATCGCCGGATAAAACCAAGCCCAAGCGAAAGGGAAAATCATCGGCGCCGATATCGCCTTGATTATCTTCTGCCGGAATATTAGGGAGATCGCCCATTGTTCCGCGCACAACAACATCTTGTATTGTTTGTGCTTGATCGAATAAATATATCAATGGGCTGGCCGACGCTTCGACTGAGATTTTCAGGCCGGACTCTAATTGTGTGACATTGTTTGCAGGGATGTTTTGATAATTTAGGCTTTGCCAGCTGCCATTGCTTAAATCTAAGGGTACGTTGAATGCGAATAAGGCAGTATGACTAAGAAGCAGCGGTATTGAGACTATAAGGGGTCGAATGTTCATGCGGACTTTTTGAGTTTAAGACTCAACTAAGAACCCGAATTGGCTAAAAAGTTCATTGTTCTTCAGTTATCTCAACCAATAAAAAAGAGGTGTTGAACACCTCTTTGGCTATATCAGTAATGACTAGCGATCAATCATCCAGCACAAATGTTACGTGGAGATTAACTCGATATTCGCTGATCTTGCCATCTTTGACCGAGACAGTTTGGTCTTTCACCCAAGCGCTCCGAACGTTCTTCAAGGTTTTTGATGCACGTTCTACACCATTCTCAATCGCGTCATCAAAACTCTTATTTGATGATGCAATAATTTCTGTCACTCTTGCGACACCCATAATAACCTCCATAAATTAAATTCAATGTGCAAATACACCACGTCACTATACCGCAATAGAGCGGGGTGTTCAAAACAATACGCGCTATACAAATTTACTTTGATATTTTGCGCCCAATTCTGCAAACTGGTGAGATGTTAAAAATCGCTTGTGAAACTTGCATTGCGCTTTTCTTCTTGGTGTTAATAAGCTTGGTTTTACCCAAGGCTTACGGCGCCAGTGTCACAAGACATGATCAAACTGCATCGGGGCTTCAGGGATGGGTGATAAGAGAGGGTGCCATTGAGATACAGTTAAATCCGCTGACCCAAGATCAGGTGCGAGGGTTTTATTTAGGCCGAGGTTTTTCTAACGATATAGCGAACGATATTGCCAAGCGTTGTGTCTATCAAGGAATTGTTAGGAATATTTCTAGTGAAGGAAATAGGGCGAATTTATTTGTTGATTTAACGGCTTGGCGTGTGTCTGATTTGCGGGGTAAGGCAAAGCTAAAGGATAAACGGGATTGGATGGATCACTGGAAAGCCCAAGGCGCGGATGATACGGCACTATTGGCTTTTCGCTGGGCAACTTTGCCGTCGCAGCAGAATTTTGATCAATCCGGCGATTATGGCTGGGGTATGATTGTATTCGGTGACCGAACGGTTGAGAATTTTAGTGTAATGACCGAGTGGCAGCACAATAACGAGATTAAACAACAATGGGTAAAAGATTTGTATTGCCCCCAAGCATAAGCAAACGATATCAATATGAAATTAAGCCGCCAGCTTATAGCTGCAATATTTGTGATTTTGCCTGCGCTCGGGTTTGCGCAAGCGCAATTGATGAAGCCGCTAGATCCGCCCTTTGAAGCGCCAGCTTTCGAACTTATGGATATTGATGATCAAGTTTATCGTCTAGCGCAATATAAAGGTCAGCCACTCATTATCAATTTCTGGGCCACTTGGTGCCCGCCGTGTCGTGAAGAAATGCCGTCGATGGAACGCGCATGGCAAAAGGTGAAAAATGAAGGGATTGTGCTCTTGGGTATCAATGTGGGCGAGGACGATGAAAGCGTATTTGCCTTCGGGGCTGAATATGACCTGAGTTTCCCCTTGTTGTTGGATACAGATGGTTCGGTAACGAAAAAATGGCCTATCCGTGGTTTGCCGACTACCTATGTGGTCGATGCCGAGGGTCAGGTTATATATCAAGCCATAGGCGGTAGACCTTGGGATGATGAAGGCTTACTGGATCAGGTGCGCGCATTGCACCGCAAGTAAACCTTAGGGGTATGAAGCCCAGTGGTACGAAAACGTACGCTAAGGATTAGGCGAACGGCTGAAAGTTGCTGTGATCTCAACTGGTCAACGCAAAACAACCTATTCTGCAAAGCGGTCATTCGTCGGAGGATAGTCCATGTTTTTAAGTAATGTAATGTACACTTCAGGTTTAGTCATCAATTTTGGAAGTTGGTTATGGACACGATTAAGTTAAAGTCTCCGCGCAAGTCACCAGTAAACAAGGCACGTAGAAGCGCCGCTATCGCCATAGCGGGCAGCCCTTTATGGATAAAGCCCGTTATTAATTCAGTTGTTATTCCCGCGCACGCCCAAACGACTGAAGCAGTTATTGGTGATGTTGCAGTGACTACGCCCGCTGTCACTACTAGATGCCCTCCATCGCCTGCCGAGTTCGTTTATGAATTTCCCTGTGATTTTCCTGAGTCATTTGGCATTTTTATCACCGCCACTGATTGCGGTTATTCGTTCTCCCCGGCGCCGATTGGGTCACCCGCTCAGGTTTACATGCTCAAGGGCACGTTAATTTTCGACGACGGACTTGGGTACGGCCTCGACGTTTTCCCCGCCCCTCGCATTGTCGTCGGTAGTCAAGGCGTACTCACTAATGTGGTGTTCACCAATTGCCCAGACCTTTCTCCATTGTCTACGGTTACCTTCGTCGGAGGCACATCCGGTTCCTACGCTTGGAGTTACCCTGATCATCTTTCACCCCCGGAATCGCCGCTCGTTACTTCGACGTTGATTAGCGGAGTTGTCACCCCAGTTCGCGTGTCCTTTACCGTTACCGAAGATTTCCGCTTTAAGTTAACGGTCCGGGTATTACCAGTCTAACAAACATACATTGTTCAACCCGCACCCAACCCTTAGGTAAACCCGCACAAACCCAGCGCCACCAACGTTGTATAACCACGCCAATACGTCGTATAGACGGTTTTTGCTCATAAAGCTGGCTGTTTATGCATAAAAACGCGTGAGGGTACTTTTAGCAGGGTAACCACCTGTTCGTTCACCAAGTAGGTGGCGCGTTTATTGCCTGCGAAATGCGCTTTTGAATGTCCGTTTGTTGCCTATTCCACCCAAATTGAAAAACTGCTGAATGACGGTTTTGAGTATTGTAGAGCCAGAGTGAAAAGTCAATGTATCTGAATTTTTGGCTGTGAACAATCTCATGATTTAGAGCTTGTGATCGGGATCTATCAAAATTCGCTTATTAAATCGTGTGGTAGTAAAAAGTACTCTATTCCCACACTCTCACAGAGGTAGACTCTATTGATACAAGCTTGGCATACGCTTTCGTACCACTGGGCTTTATACCCTGTTTAGTGGCGGGGAAACGCTAGCGCTTATATATATCAGGCTCACCCTCGGGGCGGCGTTTAAAACGCTTGTGTGACCACAGATAATCTGCGCCGATTTCTCGCACGAGTTGTTCAACCTCAGCGTTCATTCGAGTGGTATCTTCCAGTGCGTTGCCAACCGGGAAATCTGCCAAAGGTGCGCGAAACTCGGTTTCAATCCCGCGCCAAGCAATAATCTTATTAATACAAGGGATCACCCGCGCGTTGCCCGCTTGTGTCATTTTTCCTAGGCTGGCAAAGGTCGAGGCCGGGATACCAAAAAAAGGCGCGAATATGCCGTGTTTTGCACCCGCATTTTGATCCGGAAGGTAGTAAAACGGCTGACCCGCACGAATTTTTCTGATGAGGCGGGTTAAGGGTGCTTTTCGATCAAACAATTCAATATTAAAACGGCTGCGTTGGCGAATTGCGAGTTGGTCGAATACGGGGTTCTTGTTGGTTTGATACATGCTTGTCAGTGCACGATCCATCGATAAGGCGATCCCGCCCGCATCCAAGGTAACGAAATGCGGGGCGAGTAAAATAATGCCCTTTCCTTCTTCGAGCGCTAGCTCGATATGTTTTAAGCCCTTAATTTTAATCACGCGACGCAAGCGAGATTTAGAACCCCACCAGAGGATGCCAATAGACAAAACGCTACACACCAACAAGCGAAAATGCTGACGCGCGATTTTTTTATGTTCAGCTTGTGAAAGTTCGGGCAGACATAGCGCAAGGTTAACCAGAGTAATATGTGCGCGTTTTGGCACCAAGATAAATAGCAGCTCACCAAGCCCACAGCTCAAGCCATAAATAATGGGAAAGGGAAGCCAGCCGATCATGCGCAATACACCGACCCAAAACCAACTCACCCAGTAACGTGGGTGGGCGAGATTAATCGAATTTGACACAGCGTTTCTGAGAGAACTCGGCGAATTGGATCAATGAATATTGACTTTTACAGAGCGGCCTTTCCAATTAGCGGGGCCAGATGTGTGTACCGACTCCCCTTGGGCATCGACGGCAACCGTTACAGGCATATCTTCAACCGTAAACGCGTAAATAGCTTCCATGCCCAAGTCTTCAAAGCCCACAACTTTTGCGGCTTTTATGGCTTTGGAAACAAGATAGGCCGCGCCCCCCACTGCGATCAAATAGACTGACTGATGGGCCTTAATGGATGCAATGGTCGCCGCGCCGCGCTCGGCTTTTCCAATCATGCCTAAGACACCAAGCTCGTCGAGCATCATGTCGGTAAATTTGTCCATGCGGGTCGCGGTTGTGGGGCCCGCCGGGCCAACCACCTCGCCTTCAATAGGGTCAACGGGGCCAACGTAGTAAATAAATTTGTCTTTAAAATCGACGGGCAGCGGTTTTCCGTCAGCTAAGTATTCAGCGATGCGCTTATGTGCGGCATCTCGACCCGTCAGCAAGGTGCCGCTGAGCAACAAATTTTGTCCGGGCTGCCATTGCTTAATCTGCTCGGCGTTTAGCGTGTCCAAATTAATTTTTAGGCTAGTATCTGCGCCATTGTGCTGATCGATAATTGGCCAGTTTTTGAGAGAAGGTGGCGTAAACTTGACGGGGCCGCTACCGTCAAGCTTAAAGTGAATATGTCGCGTGGCTGCACAGTTTGGGATCATCGCAACGGGTAGAGATGCTGCGTGAGTCGGGTAGGGGTTCAGCTTAATATCCAGAACGGTTGTCAACCCGCCCAAGCCCTGCGCGCCGATGCCCAATTGGTTTACCGCATCGTAAATCTCAAGGCGAAGTTGCTCAAGTGGCGTATTAGGCCCGCGCTCGATCAGTATTTGAATGTCAATGGGGTCAAGTAGAGCTTCTTTGGCGAGCACCATCGATTTTTCCGGTGAGCCGCCAATGCCAATTCCGAGCACGCCCGGCGGACACCAGCCTGCGCCCATTTTCGGCACAGTTTCCACCACCCAATCGAGCAGGTTATCGCTGGGGTTCAGTACGCTAAACCTTGCTTTGTTTTCAGAGCCACCCCCTTTCGCGGCGAGCTTAATCTCAAAGCCATCGCCTTCCACAAGTTCGGTATAAACAACCGCGGGGGTATTGTCGCCGGTGTTTTTACGTGCGCCAATGGGCGGCGAGACGATCGATGCGCGCAGCGGGTTATCAGGGTGTGTGTAAGCGCGACGTGTGCCTTCGTCAATCATTGCTTGTAGACTCATTTCACCATCCCAGCTGACTTGCATCCCGACTTTCACAAAGGCCACCACAATCCCAGTATCTTGGCAAATAGGCCGCCTACCTTCTGCCGACATGCGTGAATTGATGAGTATCTGCGCGATGGCATTTTTTGCCGCTTTTGATTCCTCTAATTGCCATGCCTGGTGCATGGCGTCGACGAAGTCTTGGCTGTGGTAGCAGGAGATATACTGCAAGGCATCCGCAACGCTGCTGATCACATCTTCTTGTTTGATCTGGCTCATGCTGACGGGGCGAAAATAGCCTCAATCCGTGCCCATATTGGGTCGAATTGATCAGCGTTGATGGCGCCGCAGCTAAGCAGCGCGGTTCGAAGTGTTTCAGGGGTTTCCTGCGCCTGTGATTGTTTTTTCATCGAGGCGGATAATCGTTCAATTTGGAATGCCATCTTAGCTTGGGTGTATTCCGCGGGGGTGGGCATGTCGAGCATCACTTCCAGCTTAAGGCAGCGGTCTAATTGTGCTTCGGTATTTTCATCTAGCGATTGGGCACTGCCGTTTGCAATGGCTTTGAGTCGTGCTCCAAAACTCGTTTCAAGTTGATCAGAAAGTTTGGCCAATTTGGCATAAGCTTTTTGCAACTTATCCACGTCGATGGATTTGCCCTTTAGCTGGTGTTGTTCAAATTGAGCACACAGGCGTGCTTTATCTAACATGGCCTGCTGTTGGGTATTCTTTTCTGCCTGTTTGGCAAGTTTAAGTGCGGATTGGTAGGTTTTCTGTGCCTTCTTCCAGCTGTCCATTAGCCGCTTTTCTGCCGGTTTTGGAACATGGCCGATGGCTTTGAATTGATCTTGAGTCTGCGCGAGCACAGAGTGTCCGGCTAATAATTCTGCTGCGCTTACTTTGCTCGCTTGCTGCAAGGCGTCGACAATCTCGCGTTTTTGTTCTAAATTATCTTTGCGTGCTTGGTCCTCGTCTTTGCGGGCGGCCTTGCGTTTGGCGTAAATTAAATCTTGGGCTTTTTGAAACTGCTCCCACAGTTTGTTTTCAACACCGCGTTTTTCTAGGACGGTAACTTGCCACTCTTTTCTGAGCGTCTCGAGCTGTTTGATCGCATCAAAATTATTCTCCAGCTCATCGAGTTTTTGAATCTTTTCTATCAACATTTGGCGTGCTTTAAGGCTTCGCGCGCGTTCGCGTTCAAGGTGGGTTTCAAATTTCCCCAATGCAAGGTCTAAATCAGCTTTCAGCTTGCTATGCTGTTTGTAATCGGTATGCCCGATCTTGAAAAACTGTCCCTTGGTTTGGCGAGCCCATTTGTCGATGGCCTTCCAATCGGGTTTTTTCCAATCAGTTTCTTCGTATCGCTGCTTAATTTGCTCAATCAAGGCACGTTTTTCCGCTAGGTTTGCCTTACGTTCTTTTTTCTGTTCTTTAAAGCGAACTTTACAAGGCGCGTAGGCCGCATCACAAGCCGCACTAAATTCTTTCCAAAGTGCGTGTTCGCTGCGATCGCCTGATTTTTCCCACTCTTGCCATTGTGCTTTGGCTTCACGAATGGTGTTGGCAATTTTATTGGGGTCGAGGCGGCTCTCCACCAGCATTTTCATTTTATCAATGAGATTTTCACGCGCTTGGGTTGTGCCCCAGTGTCTCCACGCGCTGAGCTTTCGCATCCGTGGATAAATTTTATCGAGCTGTTTATCGATTTCGCTGCGCCGCTGATTCGACAAACCTGGGATCTGACCCGCAATGGATAAGGCTCTCTGTGTGGCTTTCTCGGCGTCGGCTAATTTTTCGGCTTTAATTGATTTGTTCGCCGTGCTTAACTCCTCCATGACTTGCTCAAGATCTTTATCACGCTTTTCAATTTGTGCGTGCACGCGCGTACGCAATTGCCCTAAACAATCGTTAAGGTTTTGCTTGAGGGGGTGCTCTTCACTATCCCCAATCAACTTTTGCGCCGATTTCCGCAAAGTTTTGGCTTGATGTTCGTCGATCCCCGCTTTGATTGAGAGCATGGTCTCAATATCGTTGATCAAGGTTTGGTGGACGGCTTGTTCCATTTTCTGTTCAGTTTGGAGTGATTTATTTAAAGTTTAATTTTACAGCATAATGACTTAGGTTTAGCATACGCCTATGCTTTTGAATTTTCAATTTCGCGGGCGGATAGCCCGCGTGTACGGCCTCTGTATTTTTATCATTGTAGCCTTCGTGGGCGTAAGCTCTGCAACGGCACAAGCTTCTAAGAATGTGCCCGTACATGCCTTGGACTGTAGCGCGGACTTCCCCTGTTCCGACGCTTTGCGTCGACGTGTCGATTTTTGGGTCGAGGTTTTTAGTCGTTGGGATAAGAACACCGCCATCTTGCATGATGCGGATTCACCTTGGCGCGTTTACCAAACCTTGCGCGATGTTAAAAAATGTTCTGATAGGGGCGTTAAGCGAGCGCGTAAACGACTCAAAGCAAATCTCATTGCGCTGGCAGCTAGACTAGAAAAGGGGCAATCCCCGACGGGAAAAGTACAAAAACAGCTGGCAGAACAATTTGATACGCTCAGTGCAAGGACGGTCAAAAAAGGCAGCGCTAATATTCGATGTCAATTCGGTGTCAAGGATCAATTCGTGGGGGCTCTGGCAAGATTTTCACAATATCGCCCCTTGGTTGAACGCGTGATTCGCGAAAACAATATGCCCAAGGATTTACTCTATTTACCCTTTGTTGAGTCTTCTTATCGACCCGATGCCTATTCGAAGGTGGGTGCAGCTGGGATGTGGCAAATCATGCCAAAGACCGCTAGAACGCTAGGCATGGAGCTGAATGCGGTATATGACGAGCGGCTCGACCCCGAAGCCGCCACACGGGGTGCGATGCGCTATTTTAAAAACGCTCAAGCAAAGCTCATTCCATTGGCTAAAGCGGCGCGGCCGAATATTTCACAAGCCGAGATCAACCCGTTTATCGTGACGTCTTACAACTATGGTATCAGCGGAATGCGCCGTGCGATGAGAGCCGTTGGGCCTGATTTCGATAAAGTATTGGAAGAATATAAATCTGCGGCCTTCCAAGTTGCGGTGAAAAACTTTTACGCCAGTTTCTTGGCGGCTCGACACCTCGCTCGAAACGCGCCGCAATATTTTTCCAATATTAAGCCCAAATCCCCCTTAAAGTATCAAACCTATGTGCTGCCGAACGCCACATCGATTGACCGAATTAAACATCAATTTGATCTTAAAGACTCGACATTAAAGCCGCTCAATCCGGCTTTGACACGGTTCGCTTGGAATAACTGGCGTTTGGTGCCAGCGGGGTATCGATTGCGCTTACCCTATCGAGAACACCGCTGGATAAAGCAGATTGATCGTCTCGCCGCCTTGCGCCCAGAGCCACAATCTTTGGATAAGTTGATTTACCGAGTGCGCAGGGGCGATACTGCCTGCGGGGTGGCCAATGCTTTTAAAGTGAGTTGTAAGGCGCTGATTTCAGCAAATCGATTGGGGCGTCGTGCCACCATCAGAATTGGCCAGAAGCTTGATATACCCGGGCGAGCCAGCACATCTAATGCTTTCCGTCAGGTCGCGAGTGTTAATGGGGCAGGGCGCTATCGGGTGAAAGCGGGTGATACCGCTTGCAAAGTCGCGAGCCGTCATGGGGTGGCCTGCCGAGAGTTGATTCGATTAAATAAGTTGGGTCGAAAAGCAACGATCCGAATTGGTCAGATATTGCGTGTGCCGGGTGGGAACGGGGGGGGTGATGCGAGTAAACCTACGCAGACATCCCTAAAGGTTATCGTTCGTCCGGGGGATACTGCCTGTCAGATCGCTAAGCGTTATGCAGTGTCGTGCCGTCGATTAATTGCCGACAATCGCTTGGGCGCGAAAGCGACAATAAGGGTTGGGCAGAGCTTAACCGTGGCGGGGCGCTCAAAAACGGCGTCCAATAATGTCTCGGTGAGTCAATATCGCGTTCGCAGTGGCGATACGGCCTGCGAAATCGCCGAGCGATTTGATGTTCCTTGCTCAAGGCTGATCCGTAGCAATCGACTGGGTAAGGGCGGTAAAATTCGTGTCGGCCAAACGCTTAAAATCACCAGCACGGTCGGTGCTCAAACTGTTTCGAGGGATGTAGCGCCGATGCAGCAGGCGTGGATCGAAAAGATAGATAGGCTGCCCAATATGGCGCTAAGACCGATCACGGGTGGGGTCTCGTTGCATGTCTTGCCGAATGAAACACTCGCGCACTATGTTGACTGGATGGGTGCGCGAAGCTCGACCACCATTCGATCATTCAATGGCTTTAAAAGGGGCATCCAGCTGGCGCTTTCCAGTACAGTTAAATTACCCATTACTACTGCTGCGATTAAAACTAAATTCTTATCGAAACGCGCTGAGTTC
>CBDBQB010000028.1:0-41690 GCA_965209105.1 Candidatus Poriferihabitaceae bacterium
CCCACGAACCATATCGTGCAATATACCCCTGCTGATCCTAAGTACGGTGATGTGGATGGAGACAATATTCCTGATATGGTGATTGCTCGATTACCCGTGCGTACCGAAGCTGAGCTCAACGCGATGTTAAGCAAACGCAATGCTTACCTTAACAATACTTATACCAATACCGCCGTATTTGCTGCGGATAAAACCAGTCAAACAGATCTTTATGATTTTGGGCAGGATAGCGATGAATTGATCAGCAACCATTTCGGTGGTTGGGACATCACTCGCGCATACCTCGATGATTTAAGTGCTGAAAGTGCTAACGCTGTGGTGTCGAGTGCGATTAATGCGGGCACTGCATTGGCTGTTTATTCGGGGCATTCATCTGCCAATCAATTGTCGTTTTATGGCCTCTTTGATGGTGATGATGCGGCGAGTCTAACCAATATTGGTTCTCCGACGGTGATTACTCAGTGGGGCTGCTGGAATACTTACAATGTAAACCCTGAAACGGAAAGCATGAGTCACCAGTTCTTGTTGAGTGGGGAGCAGGGCGCCGTGGCAGTGTTAGGCTCGAGTGTGGTGTCAAAAGTAGGGGCCGAAAAAATATTCGCAAACCTGTTCTATGCCCAACTAAAGCAAGGCAAAACTTTAGGTAAGGCAATGTTGCTTGCAAAGCAGGAATACGCCGCTGGAAATGGCACAGATCTCGATATTCTCTTGGGGGTTACAGAGATGGGTTTCCCTGGAATAACGATACAATAAGCTCCAATATTACGCTGAGCCACCCAAATATAGAGATTAATATAACCTTAATAAATAAGTAGTTATAATAGGTTCATATAGTAAAGTATAGTAAGATAACGTAATACACGAGAATACTGTACATATTAGACATGAAAACTAACGATGGCAAAGACATGATAGGTAAACACGAAATGACTGCGGCGAGTCCTAAGCGTCGAGCCTTATTTAAAAAGCTGGCCATTGGCGGCGGTATAAGTGCGGCGGTGACTGCCATGCCCGCTAAATGGATTAAGCCTGTTGTTGATATCGTGGTTTTACCTGCACATGCGGAATGCACGCTTTTCTGTGATGTAACCTTGAGTATTACGGGGCGTGCGGTGCCTCCCCTGCTGTGCTCATCTGGGACAAGTCTAATAGAGCCTTTAGTTTTAAGTGGTGAGGCTTCTACGGGTTGCGGGCCGGTTGAAATTATTAGTATTAATTCAATTCTACCTTCCGGCGCGAGTTTTACCTCGACCTTGAGTGTGGGGAGTACGAGTACCCTGGCACCCGGTGGTACATTCCAGATTGATATCAGTGGTTACCCTTCTACCAGCCCATTTACATGCGATCCGGCTGAATCGGGTGTGATTACGATTGAATACCAATGTGTGGGCATTGATACAGAATCATCGATGTTAGCGATTGATATCGTTGAGCAAATATTGCTGGGTCAGGCTTCAAACGCATCGCCAAAAATTAGCGAAATGGCTGAAGAACAAAGCACGCCGTTGGAACAGAAAGATGCTGAAAGCAATCAGCTCGAAGATACGCCTGAAGAACAAGATGAAAGTGCTGCGGATACAAGTGAAGAGCCCCAAGAACTGGATGAGCTTGCCGGAGATGCTGTTGAAGATCCATCTTCACAAAATGAAGATAGCGAAAGCGCTGGGGATTCGCCTGAAGAAGGTGATGCTGGTGACGAAGAGCTTGAAGATACTTCCGAGCAAGACGATGAAGTGGGTGAGACTACAGAAGAGCCCGCTGAGGAAGAAAGTGTATTACCAGTACCTATACCGGCAGGATAACACCTCTTTTCTTAAAAACACGTGGCATAAGGAAGGGGCAGTTGAGTGGGTGAGGTGCGTATCACATACTAAGAGAGTTTTGTATAAATCAGGTTAACGAGTAAAAATGGTTAAAATCCCCTTGTTTTTCGTTGGGAAACTTGCCAGTAACTTGCTATTAGCTGCATTTCCCGCATCAAACAGAGTGTTTTCACCTCATTTTTCTTTCGCTACTGATTTATGCAAAGCTCTCTAATCTTCTTCCGTTTTTGGATTGTTATTCTTATATTATAAGAGAGCTTTGCATTATCACAGCTTTTCCGCCGCTTCGTATGAATACTCCGTTTTTTGAGCGACACATGTGCATTTATCTTCGCAAAGGGGCTTTTCGACCCGATTCGATGGAATTAACACCATTTGAGGCGCCTTTTCCAAGGAAAGAGGCTGGTTTAATCGCCTTTCGTGGCCTTTAGGCACAACTCACCTGCATTTTCCGGTATATCGACAGGCCACACTTGATGTTGTGGCTCATCGCGATCAGCTGCGCTCGGCATTTGTTTCGCTCCAAACCCATATAACGCGCTTTTGATAATCCGTGGTGAAGTTTCAGTAAGCCAAAGACACGCTCAACTGTCGAACGGATACCAGAACGTATTTTATTCGCCGCTTTCTGCGCATCACTCAATGGTGCGTTCCGATAAGCTCGATACAATATCTTGCTTTTCTTGCCGAGTCGCTCTTCATTCTTCTGGCTAGCATAGGCACTGTCAGCATAGACAGCAGATTCCTTGCCCGTCAATACCTCATCAAAATGCTGTGAGTCATGGTCGTTCGCTGGGCTATACGCCAATTTCTTGATAAAGCCATCTTCATCTGTATTTGCATGAAGCTTATATCCGTACGTCGTTTTACGTTTACCATCGGCTGATATCTTTGAGGTATAAGCCGCTTCAGGGTCTTGCGTATTTTTACCTTTCTTATTCTTCCTCGGGCGAGATTGCTTGGCTTCAATCACGGTGGCATCCACAATACTGATCGAACCTTGGGTGACGATCAAACTGGCTCGGGCAAGTTGCGTATTGATACGCGCTAACATGGCATCCAATAAGCCTTCTTTCTGAAGAAGATTCCTGAATCGCCAGATAGTTGAATGATCAGGTATCGAATCGCTTAGATTCAGACCAACAAAGCGGCGAAACAATAAATCCCGAGCCAGTTGTTTCTCCATCGCTGGGTCGCTTAAGTTATACCAGGCTTGGAGCAGCATCACTTTAAACATCATCAGCGGCGGAAAGGCTGGCTTACCTCGTTTACTGGAATATAACGGACTCAGAAGACCTTCGATCTCAGGCCAATCGATAATTTGATGAACATCATCAAGCTCTTTTAGACTATCATGCTTCGATAACAAGGCGTCTGCAAGGCCATATTGTGATAGGTTTTTCCAAGACATAGCGACTATTTCCTAACGATATAATTCTGTTTGAATTTTAACATTTATGTCTCGACCCTTTCGGAATTATGCAAAGGTCTCTATAAGTAGTGTCAGACCAAACAAATTAATATTGTTGCACTGGTAGATTGGAATATTGCGGCGCAGAGAGTATCCTTCGCGCTTTGGAAATATAAGATAGTTTAAGATTAATGGTTGATATTGCAGTAGTTGGCGCCGCAGGACGAATGGGAGGCGCATTGATTCGCGCGATTGCCGCTGACGAAGAACTTTCTCTGTCTTGCGCGCTCGAACATGGCGAATCCATAGCATTGGGCAAAGACGCGGGTGAGGTGGCCAACATCGGTTTATCGAATATCGCGATTGCTGATAGTCCGAAGCAACAGCCTTTCGATATCATGATTGATTTCTCAACGCCGGCATCTACGCTGCTTAATATTGAATTTTGTCAAAATGAAAAACGCGCGATAGTCATCGGCACGACGGGTATGAACGATGCGGTGCTGGCGAAAATGCGACTAGCCGCGAAAACCATTCCAGTGATGTACTCTGCAAATTATAGTGTGGGCGTCAATTTAACGGCAAAATTGGTTGAGATGGCGACCAAAATTATTGGAGAGGAATCAGATATTGAACTCGTCGAGGCGCATCATAAACATAAGGTTGATGCACCTTCGGGTACATCTTTATTGTTGGGCAATGTGATTGCCAACAGCTTGGGGGCCTCACTTGAAGACCGTGCCGTGTTCAGTCGCGAAGGAATTATTGGCGAGCGTGCGGAAGGTTCAATAGGATTTTCAACCATTCGCGGTGGCGATCTTGCGGGTGAGCATACCGTCATATTTTTCGGTGCATCGAAACGACTCGAAATCACGCATCGCGCGACGGATCGAAAAATATTTGCAAATGGGGCGCTGAAGGCCGCTAAGTGGTTGAGTGAGAAACCCGCCGGCCTGTATGATATGAATGATGTCTTGGGATTAAGCGATTAGGTTTCGCCTTGAATATCGCTGGATTTTGATTGATATAAAACTTCGCAAGGCATAAAATCCGCCGGATAGAATTACCCAGAGGGGGAAGCTGTCGCTTCTCCCTTTTTTTAGGCACTTTTGCCTGATGGCTCGACCAAATTGGACCGACTTTTGAAACAATTAGCAATTCTGGCGCTGGCTGATGGAACCGTTTTCCGCGGTGAATCTATCGGTGCATCGGGTAGCCGGGTCGGCGAAGTTGTTTTCAATACCTCGATGACGGGTTATCAAGAGATTCTGACCGACCCTTCTTACGCTGAGCAAATGATCAATTTGACCTATCCGCAGATTGGGAACACCGGTTGCAATGAAGAAGATGTTGAGGCGGATAAGATTTTTGCTAAAGGCTTAATTATTCGTACTTTACCGCGTCAGTACAGTAATTATAGATCGTCAATGGGCTTGGACGACTACTTAAAGCAAAAGGATGTGGTGGGTATTGCAGATATCGATAATCGAGAGCTGACACGAATTTTGCGAGACAAAGGTGCGCAGTCCGCTTGTATTGTGGCTGGCCGAGATGCTGAGTCATCAGATGCTGAGGACAATGCAATACAGCAAGCGCAAGCGTTCTCAGGATTGGCGGGTATGGATTTAGCCAAACAAGTCACCACCGGATCATCATACGATTGGAACGCGGGGGTCTGGTCATTAGAAACAGGCTACGCGAAGGCAGGGGCAACAAAATTCAAAGTCGTGGCCTATGATTTTGGGGTTAAGCATAATATCCTGAGATTATTGGCAGATCGCGGTTGCGAGATTATCGTGGTGCCCGCACAAACCTCAGCCGAAGAGGTTGTTTCGATGAATCCTGATGGGGTGTTCTTGTCAAATGGGCCGGGCGATCCTGAACCTTGTGATTACGCCATTGAGGCGATAGCGAGTTTGCTTGAACAAAAAATGCCAATTTTTGGTATTTGTTTGGGGCATCAATTAATGGCAGTCGCCAGCGGTGCAAAGACCTTTAAAATGAAGACGGGGCATCACGGCGCGAATCACCCTGTGCAAGCGCTTGTGTCGGGTAAAGTGATGATCACCAGCCAAAATCACGGCTTTGCGGTCTCGGACGAAAGCTTGCCGAACATCTTGGAGGTGACCCACTTATCGCTATTCGACGGAACAATACAAGGTTTGCGTCGAACCGATTGCCCTGCATTTTCCTTTCAAGGGCACCCTGAAGCCAGCCCTGGGCCGCAAGATATTGTCGGCCTGTTTGACGAATTTATTGATCTGATGACAGCAAACAAGGATGGCGATCATGCCTAAACGCGATGATATCAATAAAATTCTGATCATCGGCGCAGGGCCAATCATTATTGGTCAGGCCTGCGAGTTCGATTATTCAGGTGTGCAGGCTTGTAAGGCGCTACAAGAGGAGGGTTACACGGTTATTCTGGTCAACTCGAATCCCGCGACCATTATGACCGATCCGGGGTTCGCAGATGCCACATACATCGAACCGATTGAATGGCGAACTGTCGCAAAAATTATCGAAATAGAACGCCCCGATGCGTTGTTGCCGACGATGGGGGGGCAAACCGCCCTTAATTGTGCATTGGATTTAGATCGACACGGCGTGTTGGCCAAATTCAATGTTGAAATGATCGGCGCATCGAAACAAGCCATCGATAAAGCAGAGGATCGTGAAAAATTTAAAATAGCGATGCAAAAAATTGGCTTGGATTCGGTCGGGGGCGATATAGCGCATACTCTGGAGCAAGCGCACGAAGTATTGGCACAAACGGGCCTTCCTGCCATTATTCGCCCCTCATTTACCATGGGCGGCACCGGCGGCGGGATAGCCTATAATATTGAAGAATTCGATGAAATTTGTGAACGCGGTTTAGACGCCTCGCCGACCAATGAGTTGTTAATCGAAGAAAGCATCATCGGTTGGAAAGAATACGAGATGGAGGTGGTGCGCGATCATCAAGATAATTGCATCATCATCTGCTCGATTGAAAATTTAGACCCGATGGGGGTGCATACGGGCGACTCGATCACAGTAGCGCCAGCGCAGACCTTGACCGATAAAGAATATCAATTGATGCGCAATGCGAGTTTGGCGGTATTGCGGGAAATCGGGGTTGATACGGGTGGTTCGAATGTGCAGTTCGCGATCAACCCTGACAATGGCCGTATGATCGTTATTGAGATGAATCCGCGTGTCTCGCGTTCATCTGCTTTAGCCTCGAAGGCAACAGGATTTCCGATTGCGAAAGTCGCGGCGAAGTTGGCGGTGGGTTATTCCTTAGATGAGCTTCGAAATGAAATCACTGGCGGTCTAACCCCTGCTTCATTTGAGCCGAGCATTGATTACGTGGTGACTAAAATCCCGCGCTTTGACTTTGTCAAATTTCCACAAGCCGATGCGACGCTCACCACGCAGATGAAATCGGTGGGTGAAGTCATGGCCATCGGGCGCACGTTTCAAGAATCTCTGCAAAAGGCCATTCGCGGCCTAGAAATAGGCCGTACAGGTTTGGATTCGATGGTTGATTTCAATGGTGCTGACAGCCAAGTTGAAGAACATATCAGTACTCAACTGCGCGTACCGAGCACAGATCGCTTATGGTACGTTGCCGATGCTTTTCGATCGGGTATGTCAATTGACGAAATTTTTGGAAAGTGCATGATCGATCCGTGGTTTTTAGCGGAAATTAAAGATTTAGTTGAGACCGAAACGGAGATTGGGCAACTAACATTAGACAAAATAAAAGCTGATGCGTTTAAATCTTATAAACGTAAGGGATTTTCTGATAAGCGTTTAGCCACTTTGCTTGGCCGAGACGAAACCGCAGTGCGAGACGCGCGTTATGCCTTAGGCGTACATCCCGTTTATAAACGAGTCGATTCCTGTGCTGCGGAGTTTGATACCACGACGGCTTATATGTACTCAAGCTACGAAGATTTTTGCGAAGCGCAGCCCTCTGATAAAAAGAAAATAATAGTTTTAGGCGGTGGCCCCAATCGAATCGGTCAGGGTATTGAGTTTGATTATTGTTGCGTGCACGCCGCATTGGCTTTACGCGATGATGGCTATGAAACCATCATGGTCAATTGTAATCCAGAAACGGTTTCCACTGATTACGACACCTCAGATCGTCTGTATTTCGAGCCGCTCACATTGGAAGACGTCTTAGAAATTACTCGAATTGAAAAACCTTACGGGGTGATCGTCCAGTACGGCGGTCAAACGCCGTTAAACTTAGCGCGCGCACTTGAGGCACAAGGCGTGCCGATTATCGGTACGTCGCCAGATTCAATTCATAAGGCCGAAGATCGTGAGTATTTTCAATCCTTACTCAATGATTTAGATTTGCTGCAGCCACCGAATCGAACGGCGACCGATGCGGATACGGCGCTTCAGTTGGCTGAAGAAGTGGGTTATCCCTTGGTAGTGCGGCCCTCTTATGTCTTGGGCGGTAGAGCGATGGAGATTGTGCACAATCCAGAAGATTTATCACACTACATGAAAACTGCCATCAGCGTGTCAAATGAATCGCCAGTGCTATTGGATCGATTCTTGAATGATGCCATTGAAGTGGATGCCGATGCGATCTGCGATGGTAAAGAGGTGGTGATCGGCGGCATTATGGAGCATATCGAAGAAGCGGGGGTTCACTCCGGCGATTCGGCCTGCTCTCTGCCACCGTTTAGCTTGAGTGATACCATGCAAGACGAACTAAGGCGACAGACCCGTGTGATGGCGCTGAAAATCGGTGTGATCGGCTTGATGAATGTGCAGTTTGCGATAAAAGGCGATGAGGTGTATGTGTTAGAAGTTAATCCTCGCGCCTCGCGCACCGTACCGTTTGTATCTAAAGCAACGGGGCGATCCTTGGCCAAAATTGCGGCGCGTTGCATGGCAGGTCAATCGTTAGCGGATCAGGGTGTGACGGGCGAAATCGTGCCGCCTTATTATTCAGTCAAAGAAGCGGTATTCCCTTTTAATAAGTTTCCCGGGGTCGATACAATTCTAGGCCCTGAGATGAAATCCACGGGTGAAGTCATGGGAATCGGGAAGAGCTTTGGTGAGGCTTTTCGTAAATCACAAGCGGCTGCGGGACAAAAAATAGCGGCAAGCGGTCGAGTACTCATCAGCGTAAAAACTTTAGATCAGTCTGTGATCGTGCCGATTGCGCAATATTTTTCCGATGCTGGTTTTGAGTTGGTTGCGACCGAGGGAACGGGCGCAGTACTGAGTGAAGCTGGGCTAACAGTCGTTGCGGTCAATAAGGTCAGCGAAGGCCGGCCTCATGTGGTTGATCGGATCAAAAACAATGATTTTGACCTGATTATTAACACCACAGCAGGCAAGCAAAGTATCAAAGATTCCTATACTATTCGTCGAGAAGCGCTGTTGCGTAAGACCACCTATTACACAACGATTGCAGGCGCAAAAGCAGCGGTTGAGGCGCATCGCGCGGGTGAAGAGATTAGCGTTAATCGCTTACAAGACTTACATCGAAGCTTGGCGCCCTAAACGCGATTTAAAACCTGAAAGTAAAAATTAGCATGGCAGATCGAGTACTACTGACCCCCGAAGGCGAAATTACATTGCGTGCCGAGCTCAAGCAGCTTAAACGTGGTGATCGCCCCGCAATTATCGCTGCCATTGCTGAGGCACGCGCGCATGGAGATTTATCCGAAAACGCAGAATATCACGCGGCGCGCGAGCAACAGAGTTTTATCGAAGGACGTATCAAGGAGCTTGAGTCGAAATTATCGATCGCTGAGGTGATTGATGCCTCTAAATCTAGTGTTCAGAATAAGGTGATTTTTGGCACCACAGTTGTATTGTTTGACCTTGAATCAGAAACGGAAGTGACCTATAAAATTGTAGGTGATTTGGAAACTGATCTAGACAAGGGGAAAGTTTCAGTCAGTTCTCCCTTGGCACGCGCCCTGATTGGCAAGAAAATAGACGATGAGATTAGTTTTCAGGCACCGGCGGGCTTGAAAGAATTTGAAGTCGTTGATATTCGCTTTAAATAAGGCGCAAATTTTTTCTTACCGGACCGGTGCACAACAAATCAAGCATCCGAATTTAACTCAGCATAGGCCCTAGAGGTCGTCCTCCGAGTAAGTGCATATGCAGATGAAAGACCACTTGTCCTGCGTCTTCATTACAATTGATTATTAAGCGATAGCCTCTTTCTGCAATATTGTTTTCTTTTGCAAGCTGCTTGGCGACTAGAAAAAGCTTGCCTAATAACTCAGTGTCTTGGTCTTGGGCAGCGTTAACCGTTGGAATATTCTTATTGGGAACAATTAGGATATGCACGGGCGCCTGTGGCGCAATGTCTTTAAAAGCCGTCACGAAGTCGTCCTGATAGACGATATCCGCAGGGATTTCTTTAGCGATAATTTTCTCGAATAAGTTGTCTTTTTGCATGGCTAATTAGTTGGTCGTGGTGGGTTTATATCCTCAAGGGTGTCTTTGTAAGCCTATGTGGGCTTTAAAACAACCATACTTTAGATGGCTTGTGTTAAGTTTGCGACAAAGCTATACTTTTAAGTAAGTAGAGTTACGTCAATAGAAATAATAAATCAATTTAGCGGACAGGACAAATGACCCAGAAAATAAATTCAGTCTCCGACGAGCAAAGCAAGATTAAAAACGCATCGTCCACACGACGGTCGGCACTCAAGAAATTAACAATTGGCACGGCAGCGACGGGTGCGGTTGCGTCTCTTCCCAGTAGTTGGATGAAGCCAGTGGTGCAAGCAATTGTGTTGCCCGCGCACGCTTCATGCACAGAATGCTGCTACCCCATAGCTATTGATGTCGTCAACGAGTCGGACCCTAATCCCTCGAATAATCAGGGTGTATTTAGCCTACAGATCAGTGCGCCGACTGCACCAGTTGCCGAGCCAGTGACTATCACGGGCTATTCGACTTCCCCCGATATAGGCGACTTTGGCGTTTCAACACCAGTGCTGCCTGCAGAGATTCACGAATTTCAGTCATTAGTGGTTCTCTGGGTATCAGATCCTGGCTTCGTTGCGAATGGCCTACCGCTGTTAGATGTTGATATTATGATCGATTGGACTTGTGCTGATGGTACCTCGGGTACCGATACACTAGCGTTTATTGTCGCCAGTGCACCCGCCAACCAAGAGCAAAAAGTTTCGACTGATGAGGTAGAAGTTTCAGAGGAGGAGGAAACATCGCCAGCAGAAGAAGAAACCCAGCCAGCTGAAGAAGAAACTGTTTCTTCAGCAGAGCCTGTAGAAGAAGAAACACCTCCAGCCGAAGACGAGACACCGTCTGCTGAAGAAGAGCCCCCAGTAGAAGAAGAAACACCTGCTGAGGAAGACCCACCTATTGAAGAAGCGCCCGCAACGACGCCTGCGCCTTAGGTAGGTTTATAGTTTACGTTTGGGCAGTTAATCTGCGCAAAATAAAAAACCACCTTCGCGGTGGTTTTTTTGTGTCTTGAATGTTTGGGGTTGGGCTACTTTTTGATTTCGATCAATCGATCTTTATCGAAGATTAGCGTCACAATCCTGCGCGCTGATTTGCGTCGATTATCGGTCTGACTAAAAGAAAAGTAATCCCAGCGCTGCGTGTGAAAGGGGTCGGTGACTTGAGGGGTGCCGAGTAGGTCAATTACTTGGGATTTACGCATACCAACATGCAGTTGATCGATTTGCGTTGTTTCAAGGACATTGCCTTGATAAACATCTGTTTTATAAATGCAGGCGCTCAGTATAGACAGTAGGCTGATTAAGAGTAATTTTTTAAATATCATTAGAGGTGCTTGAGGACAGGGATTTCGTCGCAATTGTGGAAGTTCGGGCATTTTACACAAACCCGCCACACTTTTTCCGGCAAGCTGCTCATTTCGACGGTTTGGTATCCAAATTGATGAAAAAATGCTTCGATATAGGTTAAAGCCATTAGCTTGCTTAAGCCGAGCTCGCGTGCATAATCTTCTGCGTGATGCAAAAGTCGTTTTCCGATATCTTGTCCTTTGTGCTTGGGGTGTACCGCCAAGCTACGTAGTTCTCCGAGTTCTTCGCTAAAGACCTCGATGGCGACACAGCCCACGACAGCATCCTTGTGTTCGACGACAAAAAACTGCGGGATTAAGGCAAGTATTTCACTCAGTGTCCGAGCGAGTAACACTTCTTGTTCGCTATAAGTCGACAATAGCGCATGGATGCCTTGGGCATGCCTAATTTTGGCCTCTCGTAAGGGATAATCCGTCATATCAGCTGCTATTCTCTATTAAGGTACGCGCATGGGCGAGCGACTCGTCGGTGAGTGATTCGCCACCGACCATCCGGCCGATTTCGGCAATTTTCTCTTCACTGCTTAAGGCAGCCAAACTAAAATGTACGGAATTTTGCGCCTGCGCGGTTTGTTTATTGACACGAAAATGTTGTGTGCCGTGTGCGGCAACTTGCGGTAAATGGGTAATGCAAAGGATTTGTCGATTCTTTGCCAATTGTGCCAGCATCTTACCGATGATGGCAGCGGTCTTTCCGCCAACACCCACATCGACCTCATCAAATATGAGGGTGTTGACTGTTGCTAAATCTGACAAAATCAGCTGCAGGGCAAGCGATATTCTTGACAGCTCACCTCCCGAAGCCACCTTGGCAAGCGGCATTTTAGGCATGCCAAGATTGGTGCTGACTTCGAATGCTACGCGTTCTAGACCCGTCTGGGATCCGATACCGCCTAGCTCGATATCCTGCAAGGGTTTAAATGGCTGTTCGGTTTTGGTCAGTTCGATATAAAACTCACCCCCCTCCATGGCCAGTGTTTGCATGGCTCGGGTGATGTCGCTCGATAGTTTGTCAGCGTATTTTTTACGCTGGAGGCTAACAACTCCGGCTAGTTTTCGATATCTTGCGGATTGTTTGTCAATCTGGGCAGCCAATTTTTTCTCATTGGCTTCGGGATGCTGGGCCAATTCAAGCTGCGCCGATAAAGACTGATAAGTCGCGTATAGCGCTTGCGGTTCAACCCGATGTTTGCGTGCCAATTCCATGGTTTCGGCGTATCTCGATTCCAGTGCTTCTAGCGCGGCCTCGTCTAGCACAGCTGATTCACTGACCGCGCGTAAACCTGTTTCGCTTTCTTGAATTAGCGTTTGCGCCTCCGATAGCATACTGGCTAACTCTTTTAGCTCTGGCGCGAAGGCATTTGCCTTTTCCAAGGCTTGTACAGCGATGCCGAGCTGTTTGCTCGCGCTGTCATTGGAATCTCCAAATAAGGCCAGTTCAGCGGTCTGGATTGATGTCGCAATGTCTGCCTGATGATGCATTCGTTGATGATTTTTATGCAAAGATTTCCATTCGTTTTCTTTGGGCGCAAAGCGATCCAGTTCTTCATATTGAAAGTTAAGAAATTCAAGTTTCTCTTTGGCAGAGTCCGCGGTTGTTCGAAGCTGAGCGAGCTTATGGATATGCTCGCTTAAGGCTTGATGGCACTGGCCCAATTCACCCACTTGAGCGCTGATTCCGGCATAGCGGTCAAGCAGCTCTCTTTGCGTCTCAGGGCGAAGCAGAGATTGGTGTTCGTGTTGACCGTGAATATCAACCAGCTGTTGGCCAATCGTGCGCAAAGTGCTGGCCGTTACCATGCGGCCATTGACATAGGCCTTACTGCCCGAGTCGGCGTTGATGACGCGACGTAATTGGCATTCCTGTTCATCGTCCAAATCTAAGGAGGCGAGCAATTTTAGAATGCTTGGCTGCGCGTGAATATCGAAACTGGCGCTGATCTCAGCGCGCGCATGACCGTGTTTGACCATGGCTGCGTCCGCACGCTGACCGAGCACCATCGCCAGTGCATTGATAATGATGGATTTGCCCGCGCCTGTTTCACCCGTGATCACGCTTAAGCCTGCTTGGAGCTCAAGCTCGATACGCTCAACAATCGCGAACTGCTTAACTTGAAGCCAACTTAGCACGTGATTAAGGAAGCAGACGCGGTCTAACTAGACCAACCTAATTTGACGCGCAGGGCTTCAAAATGATTGTGTTGGTCGATACGAATGAGTTGCAGGGCGTGCTCGGATCGAGTGATGGTGACAGACTCCCCACCACTTAAGGTCTGAACGATAATACCGTCAACCGCCAGGGTTGCGTGATTATCGCTGAGCTGAATATCATTGATCGCAATCACGCTTTGCTGGCTCAATATTATGGGTCGATTGCTGAGGGTATGTGGGCAAATCGGCACCAATACAAATACCGGAACAGTCGGTTCGATAATTGGCCCCCCCGCGGATAAGGCGTAGGCGGTTGATCCCGTTGGCGTCGCGACAATTAAACCATCGCTGCGCGTTTTAGACACGAATTCACCATCGACATGGATTCCAAGCTCGATAAGCCTACCCGTATCGCCTTTGCTAATCACCGCGTCATTGAGCGAAAGGTATGTACTGGTTTGCTTGTCATTGTCAGTGACGGTGGTTTGCAGCATGTCGCGTGTTTCGATTCGATAATCGCCATTTTTAATCGCGCGAAGACCCGCTTCAATTTCATTTGCAGGAATATCGGTTAAAAACCCCAAGCGACCGAGGTTGACGCCCACCAAGGGCACGTTAAAGGGTGCCAATGATCGCGCGGCGTGCAGCAAAGTCCCATCGCCGCCGACGATGACAGCAAAATCTAGGCTTTGGTACTGGTCGGTATTTAAAATGCGCTCGCCGGAAATTTCAGCGGCAGTGGTGTCGCCTAACAATACGGTTGCACCATAGTTTGTTAGTACTTGCTTGACACTGTCAAGCGCGGACTCGACCTTACCCGAGCCGTATTTCCCAAACAAGCCGACAGTTTTATTGCGCATTTTGAATTGAAAGTTTTCGCATCATTTTGGTATTATAACCGCGCTGAACCACAACGTATATTAGTAAGAGACTTTCGCATAAATAGATGACAAAAAAAGCCGAGCAAATTAATGCACGCGCGGGCGTGGTGCTCAATCATATTATTCAACATTATGTGAGCAGCGGCCAACCGGTAAGCTCCACGGCATTGGCTAATACTGCGGATTTAAAAGTCAGCTCGGCCACTGTGCGGAATGTTATGTCTGATTTAGAGGAATTGGGCTTGATCCAGTCGCCGCATACTTCTGCTGGGCGTATTCCGACTTCGGCGGGTTATCGAACTTACATTAATCAGTTATTGCACACGCAGCCCCTGCATTGCGAACAAAGTGGAGAGATCAAAAGTGCTTTGGCTCACTACGATGATCCAAAAACCTTGCTGAAGAGTGCTTCGCAAATGCTGTCGAAGCTAACCTCTTTCGCTGGCGTGGTTTCGATGCCAGATAGCGAATTTAGTCATTTCAAGCAAATTGAATTTCTTCGGCTTAAAAAAGGTCGGATACTGGCGATACTCATTACGGAGGATGGCTTAGTCGAAAACAAAGTCCTCAGCTTGGATCAAGAATATTCAGACGCGGAGTTAGTGCGCGCCTCGAACTACTTTAATGACGCCTACGCGCGGCGTTCGATGTATGAAGTTCGTCAAGATTTACTGGCTAAGATGCGTCAGGATAGCTCGGAAATGCAGGGCGCCATGCAAACTGCGGTTGAAATGGCGCAAGGCTTATTGAGCGACGAGAATGACTCGGAGCTGTTTGTGTCGGGGCGCTCAAACCTTTTTAGCCTGCCTGACTTTAGCGAAACCGAGCAATTGAAAGGGGTGTTAGATACCTTTCATACTAAGCGCGTGTTGCTGGATTTAGTCAGCAAAAGTTTAGATGGCGAAGGGATCAGTATTTATATAGGTGAGGAGTCGGGTTACCAAGCCTTAGAATCTTGCTCGGTTATCGCCATGCCCTATGAAAAGGAGGGGCAACGGGTAGGCGTATTGGGTGTGATTGGGCCCACACGGATGCAATATGACCAGGTGGTGTCGGTGGTGGATGTGACGGCAAAGCTGTTATCAAGTGCCTTGAGCGAGTAGAAGTTTAATAGAAGACATTTTGATTTATTGCTAGCGTTGCCAGAGGCGTGGATTTCAGCCCGCCATTACTCGACAGGTATTTCGCAATTATTTCTCTTGCAATAGCTTCTCCGATCCCCACATTGCTTGTCGTTAGCGCGCTTTTTGCGTGCTGGAGTAGAATCCGCGGAACCAACAAATGAGTGATAAAAAGAAACAAGCCAAAACAGAAGAAGCGATCATGTCCGAAGATGAAGAAGTGCTAGAAGCGGTCGTTGAGGATAAGAACGCAGAGGCATTTCCTGACATCGAAGAACTGCTTGAAGAAGTCACGCAATTGCGCACGCAAAATAATGAACTGCAAGATCAGTTTACTCGTGCCAAAGCTGAAACTGAAAACACGCGGCGTATATCAGTTAAAGAAGTTGAAAAAGCACGTAAGTTTTCTTTAGAGTTGTTTGCCAAAGAGTTGTTATTGGTCAAAGACAGTTTAGATCAGGCTGCTCAGGTAGAGTTGGATCAGGATGCTAATGCGCAAATCATTGAGCAAATGGCGGATGGTTTGAGTCTCACGCTCAAGCAGTTAGAAAGCATTTTCGAGCGTTTTAAAATTACCGCCATCTCTCCCGAGGCGGGTGATGCGCTCGATCCAGAATTACATCAAGCGATGACCAAGCAGCCTTCGGGTGAAGTTGATGCGAACAATGTCGTCACGACCATTCAAGTCGGTTATATGCTGAACGAGCGACTATTGCGCCCTGCAATGGTGATCGTGTCTAGCGGATCGGGATCAAGCTAATTTTGCTTGACTCTTTAAATTTATTGAACAAATCCCATATAAAACTTAGGTTTTTTTAGAACATATATTTTCGAGGTTATTAAACATGGCTAAAGTAATTGGAATCGATTTAGGTACGACCAACTCATGCGTGGCATTGATGGAAGGCGGCAAGCCGAGAGTCATTGAAAACGCGGAAGGGCGTCGTACAACGCCTTCTGTTGTCGCATTTGCAGCGGATGGTCAAGTATTGGTCGGTGATGCGGCAAAGCGTCAAGCAGTCACCAATCCAGAAAACACCATTTTTGCAGTCAAGCGCCTGATTGGGCGTCGTTTTGACGAAGAAGTGGTGCAGCGCGATATTGACTTGATGCCCTATAAAATCATCAAGGCTAAAAATGGCGATGCGTGGATCGAAGCCGATGGCAAGAAAATGTCTCCACAAGAAATCTCGGCGAAAATTTTGCAGAAAATGAAATCAACGGCCGAAGATTATTTGGGCGAAGAAGTCACGGAAGCGGTGGTCACAGTGCCTGCTTATTTCAATGACTCACAGCGCCAAGCAACCAAAGATGCCGGCAAAATTGCCGGGCTTGAAGTCAAGCGGATCATCAATGAGCCGACGGCAGCAGCCTTGGCCTTTGGTTTGGATAAAGTTGAAGGCGACAAAACCATTGCGGTCTACGATTTAGGCGGCGGTACGTTTGATGTATCAATCATTGAAATTGCTGATCTCGACGGTGAGCAACAATTTGAAGTCTTGTCGACCAATGGCGATACATTTTTGGGTGGCGAGGATTTTGATTCGCGCTTGATTGACTATGTGGTGAAAGAATTCAAAAAGGATCAGAATTTTGATCTTAAAGGTGATCCCTTGGCCATGCAGCGATTAAAAGAAGGCGCAGAAAAAGCCAAGATTGAGCTTTCAACCACCTCTCAAACAGAAATCAATCTGCCCTACATCACAGCTGATGCAAGTGGCCCCAAGCACTTAAACATCAAACTTTCACGCGCCAAGCTCGAAGCCTTGGTTGAAGATTTGATCAAGCGTTCGATAGAGCCTTGTAAAATTGCCCTGAAAGATGCGGGCTTAAAAGCCGCTGAGATTGATGATGTGATTTTGGTGGGCGGTCAAACCCGTATGCCGAAGGTACAAGAAGCGGTGTCTGGGTTTTTTGGTCAAGATGTCCGCAAGGATGTTAATCCAGATGAGGCAGTTGCGGTTGGTGCATCTGTGCAAGGCGGTGTTTTATCGGGTGAAGTTAAAGATGTCTTACTCTTGGATGTCACGCCATTGTCATTGGGTATCGAAACCTTGGGCGGCGTCTTAACTAAGTTGATCGAGAAAAATACCACGATCCCGACTAAAGCCACGCAAGTGTTCTCAACGGCTGAAGATAATCAGCCTGCGGTCACGGTGCATGTCTTACAAGGTGAGCGCGAGATGGCCACCGATAATAAATCTTTGGGTCGTTTTGATTTATCAGAAATTCCCCCTGCGCCACGCGGCACACCACAAATCGAGGTTGCGTTTGATGTCGATGCCAACGGTATTATGCACGTGTCGGCAAAAGACAAGGCGACTGGCAAAGAGAACAAGATTGTGATTAAAGCTGGTTCGGGTTTGAGTGACGATGAAATCGAGCAAATGGTGCGCGATGCAGAAGAAAATGCAGAGGCGGATCGTGAAAAGCGCGAGTTGATTGACGCGAAAAACCAAGGTGAAGCCTTGATTCATCAATCCAAAAAATCGCTGGATGATTTGGGCGATAAAGTGGATGATGAAACCAAAGCGGCGGTTGAAAGCGCCTCGGCTGAGCTTGAAGAAGCCCTTAAAGGCGAAGATAAGGCAGAGATCGACGCGAAAACTGAAGCTTTGGGCCAGGTCAGTCAGAAGGTGGCAGAACAAGCCTATGCACAAGCGGCAGAAGAAGACGGCGCGGATACGGCGGATTCAGCGGCGGGCGATGAAGACATCGTCGATGCTGAGTTTGAAGAAATGGATGACGACAAAAAGGCATAATTAAATTAGAGCAGTCGAGAGAGCGTGTTCGACGAGAGTTGGGCGCGCTTCTTTTTTGAATACGCTGAAAAACTGAATCGAATCAATGTCTAAGCGAGATTATTATGACGTTTTGGGAGCCTCTAAAACGGCACCTAAAGCTGAAATAAAGAAAGCCTATCGTAAGATGGCGATGAAGTTTCACCCTGATCGAAATCAAGGTGATGATACTGCTGAAGCTAAATTCAAGGAAGTTCAAGAAGCCTATTCCATATTAAACGACGAGCAAAAACGCGCCGCCTATGATCAATTCGGTCACGCGGGTGTGGATCCTTCTGCTGGAATGGGTGGCGGTGGTGCGGGCGGCGCAGGCTTCGGCGATGTGTTTGGGGATATGTTCGGTGATATATTTGGTGGCGGCGGCGGTAGACGGCGTCAAGCACGTGGGGCTGATCTGCGTATCCGCGTTGATCTGACGCTAGAAGAAGCTGTCGAAGGGATCGAAAAGAAAATTCGCGTACCGCGAATGACCGCGTGCGAGACCTGTGATGGCAGCGGCGCAAAGCCGGGCACGCAGCCAAAAACCTGTCAAACCTGTGGCGGTCAAGGACAGGTGCGGATGCAGCAAGGTTTTTTCTCTGTCCAGCAGACCTGTCCGCAATGCCATGGTGCGGGTAAACAAATATCTGATCCTTGTACTGATTGCGCTGGGCAAGGTCAAACGCGTAAGGAGAAAACCCTTAAAGTAAAAATTCCTGCGGGCGTTGATGAGGGAGATCAAGTTCGTTTGGCGGGCGAAGGAGAAGGTGGGGGCGCAGGCGTGTTGGAGGGCGATTTATATGTTCAAGTGCACTTAAAAGCACACGATTTATTTAGTCGCGATGGTGATGACTTGAGTTTTGAGATGCCCATTAGTTACATTACGATGGCATTGGGAGGCGAGATTGAAGTACCGACCTTAGGGGGGCGTGGTTCAATCAAAATCCCAGCGGGCACACAGTCGAATCGAGTTTTTCGTTTGAAAGGCAAGGGTGTTAAAAATGTACGATCCGCGCATGTCGGCGATTTGTATATTAAGGTATTGACTGAAACGCCAGTGAGCCTAAGCGCGGAACAAAAAAAGTTGCTCAAGACCTTGCAAAAGAGTCTTGATGATGGCGGCGCAAAGCACTCACCGCAGAGCAGCTCCTGGAAAAATAAAATTAAGTCATTTTTTGACAATTTCGTTAGCTAGAAACCAACATGGCTGAAAAGGCGACAAAGATAGGCAAACTGGATGAAATAGCCCATGGTAAAGGCTTGCGATTTGATCTTTCCACCGCGCATTTGTCTAAGCGCGCCTTAAAAAAGGCTGTGGCGTCGGGCGAGCCAATGGCCAGCGGCTTTGTGGTTGGTTTCGATGAGCAGCTCTATGCTTATGAGAATAGCTGCCCTCATTTAGGCGTTGAACTTGACTGGGAAGCAGGTGACTTTTTCAACGAAGATCAATCACTGTTAGTGTGTTCGACGCATGGGGCAATGTTTGATCCCCAATCGGGCGAATGTGTGAGCGGCCCTTGCCTTGGGGATTCTTTAAAACCCCTTGTGGTTTCGCTTGATCAAGGTGAAATAAGCTATTTTCCAGGGCGATGAACCGGATTAAATCATGAACAATAAAACAGAACTTGGCGAGCAGACGATTAGAGAGGGCTTAGATTCAATCTCGAAATTAGGTCAGGATTTAATCAAGGAGAATCGGCGCGCTCGACGTAGTAAGTTGTTCATGCGCTTTTTGTTCATTACGGCGCTACTGGCGATTTTCGTATTACCCTATTTTATAAAAGATAAGTTTAGTGCTGTGATGACAGGAATCACGCCTCACGCAGCGGTCATCAGCATGGAAGGCCTTGTGATGTCGGGCGCTGAGATTGACGCGGATCAAGTCACGCTGGCGTTGCAATCGGCCTTTGAAGCGCAAAACGCGAAAGGGATCATCTTGCAGATTAATAGTCCAGGCGGTAGCCCCGTACAGGCAGAGCGAATCTATAATGAAATATTGCGTCTAAAAGCACTGTATCCTGAAAAGAAGGTCATCGCAGTCATCGAAGATATCGGTGCTTCAGCAGCCTATTATATTGCTGCAGCGGCAGACGAAATTGTTGCCTCAAAAGCCAGTCTAGTCGGGTCGATTGGAGTGGTGGTCAATGGGTTTGGCGCGGTCGATGCGATGAAAAAACTGGGCATTGAACGACGGTTAATCACCGCAGGCGATAATAAGGCGATGCTGGATCCCTTTTCGCCCAACGATGAAACGCAGCAGGCTTATATGCAGAGAATTGTCGATCAAGTGCACGATCAGTTCATCGCGGCAGTTAAAAAAGGTCGCGGCGATCGCTTGGCCAACCGCGCGGATATTTATTCGGGCTTAGTATGGAATGGTTCTGAGGCGATGGCCTTGGGTTTGGTCGATCACATTGGCTCGATGGGTTTTGCCATGCGAGAGTTACTGGCAGTAGATGAGCAGGTTGACTACACGCCTGCAGTGGATTGGTTTGAAGCTTTTTCTAAGCAAGTGGGCGCCAGCATGGGTGCGGCGCTGGATCGTTTGCTGTTAAAACCTCAGGCAGGCCTTTACTGAGTCAATTATTGCCGTTCACAGGGCTGCATAAACTGCGCTTTTTCGCTCATTTATGCCTAGTCTTTTCTGCGTTCGCTACCTTAGGCTGAGGTCTTATTCAAACAATGCTCGCCTCAGACCATTAAACAAGCAGCAACTTTTCTACCATCTCCAGCGAGGATATTATAAGTGCGGCAGGCAGCAGACGTATCCATGACTTCAATGCCTATTTGCCGCTCTATCAGCAGACGTGTTTGATCAGCCGATGGGAAAGTTAAGATTTTACCCGTGCCGAGGATGACCAATTCAACGGCTAGATCAAGTTCAAATAAAGGCTCGAAATCTTGAGTTGATAAAGCGGTGGGTTCCCTTAAAGACCATTTGAAAATACCGGCAGGTGTTACAATCAAATTGTCGGTGTATAAGGTATTATCCACCCACACTTTCCCATCTGAATAGCTGTGTATCAGCGTGATGTTGGCGTCTTGGTGTAAGTTTAATTTGATGTCCATCGAAATGAATATACCGCATAGTGGTAGATGGAAACAGATCAATTCTTGAGAAAAACTCAATCTTTTGTGGGCTTCTTTGTCGCCTTGAATGAAACGCGAAGATGAGGCAGATAAGTGCTGCAATTAGCTTGGGTGATAATTAAAGATAATGTGTGCAAGAGGTATGACGTTGAAAGCAGTGAATATTGGCTTGGTGGGTTTAGGCACCGTCGGATGTGGAACGGTGACGGTATTGAATCGAAATCAAGATGAGATTAGTCGGCGCGCCGGGCGTAAAATTAGAGTCATTCAAGCGGCAGTGAGCGATCTTAATAAGCCTCGAAATTGTGATGTATCTACCTTAGAGCTGGTTTCAGACCCATTTGTCGTGGTCAATAACCCCGATATTGATGTGGTGGTCGAGCTAATCGGCGGTGAAATTTTATCTAAGGAATTGGTGTTACGCGCGATCGAAAATGGCAAGCATGTTGTGACCGCCAATAAAGCCTTGATTGCCCTACATGGCAACGAAATTTTTGCTGCAGCACATGCGAAAGGCGTTGTGGTGGCTTTTGAAGCGGCGGTGGCGGGCGGAATCTCAATCATTAAGGCGATCCGTGAAGGCTTGGCTGGCAATCGCATTAACTGGCTGGCAGGTATCATCAACGGAACCTCGAATTATATTCTGACTGAGATGGATACGCCCGGCAAGGATTTTGACGATGTACTCAAAGAAGCGCAGCGTCTAGGCTATGCGGAATCCGATCCCACTTTTGATATCGAAGGGATCGATGCTGCGCATAAGTTGACGATTCTGGCTTCGATTGCTTATGGTATTCCGCTACAGTTTGATCATGTCTATACCGAAGGGATCACCAAAATAGGTGCGCAAGACGTTGAATTTGCTAAGGAACTGGGCTACCGAATTAAACATTTAGGCATTGCGCGGCGCACTTTAGAAGGCATTGAGTTGCGTGTGCACCCTACGCTGATTCCAGCGACGCGTTTGATTGCAAATGTCAATGGCGTAATGAATGCAGTGGTGGTCAATGGCGATGCGGTCGGTTCAACCCTATATTATGGCGCGGGCGCGGGCGCGGAGCCGACGGCTTCGGCGGTGGTCGCAGATGTGGTGGACGTAGTGCGCGTATTGACATCTGATCCTCAAAATAGAGTGCCACATTTGGCTTTCCAACCGAATGCTATTAGTCCAACCTCAATCGTCGATATGGATGATGTCCAGACCGGATTTTACCTGCGTCTAAAACTGGCTGACGAATCAGGTGTATTGGCGGAGATTACGGAGTTACTGGGCGAGGGGAATATCAGCATCGAGGCTTTTTTACAAAAGCCCGTCCCGGCTGGCGCGCAGACCGCAACTGCGATCTTATTGACTCAAGTCGTTCGAGAGGGAGATTTTAGGCGCGTGTTGGCGCAAATTGAAGCCTTGCCAGCAGTGCTGGAGGCGCCGGTTTGTTTTAGAGTCGAATCGCTTTCTTAGCGAATGCCACTACTTTGCATTTTCGAAATTTGGCATTTTTGTCATAACAACTCATTATTAATACAAGTGTTGCGCTTTAGTCTATCGCCAAGGTGTGCGATACTTTGGGGCAACTCCAGTTTGACTATAACCCTTTGATGTCTCAGCAAGATTTCGCGCGTAGAAACCATGATTAAGTATAGCCTTCGATCGGTTTCTTTTACACTGGGCATTTGTGTGTCTTTAGCGACAAACGTCGGCGCTCAATCCGACCCAGCGTACGAAGATGATTTATTGGCAACCCTAGACATGATCGTTCAAAATGCGAGTCTAGCCGACCCGCTACAGGCGGAATTTGATGTCGAGAGGTCATTTGAAAATTTAATCGCTCAGAGCAATACCAACCCTTTTGACACGAGTTCTACGGGGGGTTCCTTGGGAGAAGCCGGCGAGAATGCGGTTATTGAATCGGATGAGGGTATTACGCTAAATTTTCAAGACGCGGATATTTCAGCTTTGGTGGCTTTGGTCGCGAAGGTGACGGGCAAGAATTTTATTGTTGATCCTCGGGTCAAAGGAAAAGTGACCCTGGTCTCAGGAAGTGCAGTGCCTATAGAAACGCTATACGATATTTTCTTATCGGTGTTGGCGACCTATAACTTTGCCGCCTTGCCCTCCGGGAATTTGACCAAAATTATTCCTGCGAACTTAGTTAAACAAAACCCAACGCCCACTATCACGGATGCGGATGGCGAGTTACCCAATAACGAGCAGGAAATTACTTATATTGTCACGCTTGATCATGCCTCGGTCAACGAGATACTGCCCATATTGCGTCCTTTGCTGCCCCCGACTGCGCATATTGCACCGCATGCGGGCAGTAACACCCTAATACTGACGGATCGTGCAAATAATATCCGCCGAGTGTTGTCTCTGATTGAGCGGATTGATAAAGAACAGCAGGGGCAGGATATTCGAGTGATAACGATTAAGAATACCGATGCCAAAGCATTGGCGCAGGTCATCAGCCAGCTCGCAGGTTCACTTAACTCGGACGAGGCATCCAAGGGCTTGCCCGTGAAGCAGACATTGGTACAAGTCGATGAGGGCTTGAATGCGCTGATTATTCGAGCGCCTGAGAAAGATTTTCCCGTCCTTGAGGCTTTAATAGAGCAACTGGATATCGAGCGTCCAGAAAAGGGTAATGTGCACGTTAAGTACCTCAAATTCGCACAAGCCAAGGAAATGGTGACCTTGCTGAACGGTATTGTTCAAGATAAACAATCTGAAGCTAAAGACGGTGCGGCGCCTACAGTTAAAATTTCCATTCAGGCGGATGAAACGGGGAATGCCTTGGTGATTCGAGCCGAGGAAGAAGACTATAAGGATTTACTTGAGGTGATCGAGTTGTTAGATATTCGTCGGTCTCAGGTATTTGTCGAAGCAATTATCGCCGAGGTGTCAGAAACCGACAGCGCTCAATTGGGCGTAGATTGGACTGGAACGTATCGGAACAAAGACGGCCAGGAATACACTAAAGGCAATAATTCTTTTTCAGATGAAGGCGGTTTCAATTTAGGTTTTGTAAATAAATATGTTCGGACCTTGGGTGGCGGGATCACGCCGGATTTAAGTGTGGTATTAAATGCCTTACGCGGCGATAGCAACTCTAATATTATTTCAACGCCGAGCATGTTAACACTCGACAATGAAGAAGCTGAAATTGTGGTGGGTCAGGAAGTGCCATTTATAACGGGACAGTACACCACCAATGCGACAACAACTTCTTCAGATGGAACCACGAGTAACGCTGCGAATGTTAATCCCTTCCAAACAATCGAGCGCAAAGAGGTTGGCTTGTCTTTAAAGATTACGCCGCAGATCAATGATGGTGGGACGATACAACTGGACATTGCTCAAGAAATTTCCAGTGTATCGCCGACAACGGTGGCGGGTGCAGCCGATTTGATCACAGATAAGCGCACCATCAAAGCCAAGGTCTTAGTGGACGATGGGCAAATTATTGTACTCGGCGGCTTAATTCGTAATGATGAGGGTGATACTTATGACCGTATTCCTTTATTGGGTGATATTCCGCTTATCGGACAAATTTTTCGTAAGAAGTCTAAAAAGCAAACCAAAACTAATTTGATGGTTTTTTTGCGCCCAACGATAATTCGCCAGCCCTCGGATTTAGATAAACTGACGCGTGATCGCTATGAATTTATGCGTACTGAAGAGGAAGAAAGTTTGCCGGATACGCGGCGACTCATTAAGCAGCGACCCGCGCAGTTGAAATCGTATTCGTTTGATCATGAGAACGGCGACAACTAATAGATTTGCGATGAATGAAGTCGATAAATCCCCATCGCCTTCATTGGGTGATGGTGGCGCGCAAGGAAAGGAGCCACAACTTGAGTCGCCAAATATTATGGATGGATTGGACGACGATAATCGTATAGCTGAGCGCGATACCGACGGTTTCAAGACGGTTTCAGATTGGGTTGAGAGTGTTGACCCAGAAGTCGTTTCCGTTTTGCCCTATACCTTCGCCAAGCGGCATCAGGTATTGACTCTTTTTGAAGATAGCAAAGGTATCCACATTGTCTGTGTGCAACGTCCTGTGTTTGAAATATATGGTGAGCTAAAAAGACGCGCCAATTCAAAACTGGTATTCCATGTCCTAGGTCAATCCGATTTTGAGGCGCTGCTTAGACAGGCTCACGACAAAGGCAGTTCAGCGGCCACGCAAATGGTCGATGATATTAGCGATGAACTAGATCTTGGCCTATTGGCTTCCGAAATGGAAACCACAACAGATCTATTGGAAGCAGCAGACGACGCGCCAGTAGTGAAGCTGATCAATACCTTATTAACACAGGCCATCGGCGAGAACGCTTCAGACATCCACCTTGAAGTGTTTGAGAAGCGGTCACTGGTTCGGTTTCGCACGGATGGCGTGCTAAAAGATATAGTCGAACCCAAACGTGAGCTACATGGCGCCTTGGTGTCACGCCTAAAAGTCATGGCAAGCTTGGATATTGCGGAAAAACGCCTTCCCCAAGATGGACGTATTTCGCTTAATATTGGCGACCGTCCCGTCGATGTTCGCGTGTCTAGCCTACCGACTCAATATGGCGAGCGCGTGGTGTTACGATTATTGGATAAGCACGGTACGCGGCTCGATTTGAACAATCTTGGCATGGATGCGGATATCAAAGCGAGCTTTAACGAAATGGTGCGCTCCCCGCATGGTATTGTGCTGGTCACAGGGCCAACAGGCTCGGGTAAAACGACGACTTTATATGCGGGTCTCGGCGAAATGGATCGTCAAAAGTTAAATATCTTGACGGTGGAGGATCCCATTGAATATGATCTCGACGGCGTCGGGCAAATTCAAGTAAAACCTAAAATCGGCCTGACCTTCGCCACCGGCTTACGGTCCATTTTGCGCCAAGATCCTGACGTCGTATTAATCGGAGAAATACGAGATTTAGAAACCGCGGAAATCGCCATTCAGGCGAGTTTAACCGGTCATTTGGTACTCTCTACCTTGCATACCAATACCGCGATAGGTGCGATGACCCGTTTAATTGATATGGGTGTGGAACCTTTTTTGATCGCATCAAGTTTGCTCGGTGTGATGTCGCAGCGGCTAGTGCGTATATTGTGCCCGCAGTGCAAAGAAGCGTTTTCTCCTGATGCGGCGCAACGCAAGCAACTCGGAGTTTCTGACGAAAAAGAAGTCAAAATTTACGAACCGCTTGGCTGTACAGTCTGTGATCATAGCGGCTATTCTGGGCGTAAAGGTATTTACGAACTAATCACCATTGATGAAGAGGTGCGCCGAATGATTCATGATGCCAAGAGTGAAGATGAGATGCTTGGACACGTTCGTAGAACGACCCTAAGCTTGTTTCAAAATGGGCTCGCGCTAGTTTTAAGTGGCGAAACAGCCTTAAGTGAAGTTATTCGTGTGACGCGAGATCAGTAAGCCATGCAGCCTTGTAACCATTATCTGCGAGTATTTGGCGAACCTCATCTTTCCTTCGCGCGGCGCCATCACACGCATAGGCAGTAAGCGATGCCGGCGTTTGAGTATCTCGCCTTAGACCGTGCGGGAAAAACCCAAAAGGGCGTTGAAACGGGCGATAGTGCTAAGGCGGTGCGGGTTGCGCTTCGAAGCGCGGGATTGACACCACTGGAAGTGAGCTCTGTTTATGCCTCTGACGAGGTGGGCGGCACAAAAGCACGCCGCAAGCATGGCGGACGCCAGAAAATGAGTTCCATGGAGCTGGCGGTGGTGACGCGCCAATTTGCCACCTTATTAGAATCGGGCATGCCAATCGAGCAATCCTTGACGGGCCTAGTGGAGCAATCAGATCAACATCGAATCAAATCTATTCTGACCGGTGTGCGGTCTTCGGTTATCGAAGGCGGTGCCTTGGCAGACGGCATGCGTCAGTTCCCACGTGCTTTCCCTGAGCTGTATATCGCTTCGGTTGCTGCAGGTGAACAGACCGGGCATTTAGAAAATGTATTGGAACGCTTGGCAGACTACACCGAAATGCGCCAAGGCTTGCAACAACGTATCACCACTGCGCTGGTTTATCCCGTCATTTTGACGCTGGTATCCATTGCGATTGTGGTTGGATTGATGGCCTACGTCGTGCCCAAGGTGGTGCAGGTCTTTGATGATACCGGCCAAGCGCTGCCCACCTTGACTCAGGTGATGATAAAAATCAGTGATTTTATCGTTAACTACGGATATGTCTTGGCGATCTTCGTTGCTTTGTTAGTGGTCGGTTTTAGAATTGCAATGCGTTACCCTGGGCCGCAATTGGTATTTGATAAATTTGTCTTGGCATTTCCGATGAGCAAGCGTTTGTCGACCAGCCTAAATACTTCGCGCATGGCTCGCACGCTATCGATCTTAATTGGTAGCGGTGTGCCACTTATCTCTGCGCTCAAATCGAGTTCAGAAGTCGTCACCAACCTAGTGATTCGAAAAAGTTTAATTTCGACCGCTGAGGAAGTGCAACAAGGCGCATCGCTGAGTCGTGCATTGGCCAGACGTAAAGTATTTCCGGCCTTATTAACGCAAATGGTGGCAAGCGGTGAGTCGAGTGGTCAGCTGGATAGAATGTTGGAAAAATCCGCGACCTCTTTGGAACGTGAAGCCGAGTCGAGAATATCGGTGGTAGTGAGTTTATTTGAGCCGATGATGATTTTGATTATGGGCGCTGTTGTTTTAGTGATTGTGATGGCAATATTATTGCCAATATTCGATTTAAATCAGTTAGTTAGTTAGCAAAGGGGTGTTTTCAATGCAAAAAGGGTGTCTTAATTTAGCGCAAGAACGTCGATCACAGGGTGGTTTTACATTGATCGAAATTATGGTGGTGGTGGTGATTATAGGGATGTTGGCGACGATGATATTGCCCAAGGTATTGGGGCGTCAAGATGAAGCATTTATTGCTAAGGCAAAGAGTGATATTCGCGCACTATCCAGTTCTGTCAAATTGTATAAATTGGATAATTTTAAGTACCCATCGGCATTGAGCGAACTCGCTACAAGTGGCGCAAAAGGGCGCGGGTATTTAGACAAAGTACCGAAAGACCCCTGGGGAAGCGAGTACCAATACGCCAGTTCTGGCTCACACCTAGAGTTTGATATCTGGTCATTTGGCGCTGATGGCTCAGCGGGTGGTACAGATGCAGGTCAAGATATTGGTAATTGGAATATGGATGAAATTCGATAGCCATTCAGTGTTTTGAGAATTGTATTCTGCAGATAAATATATAGTTTCTAGCCCAGCATTTCGCGGTTTCACGCTGCTTGAGATGATGTTAACCGTGGGTCTGATTGCACTCACTGCAACGTTTGTATCCATTAACGTTGGACAATCCGACGCCAAGATTGGGCTGCTTGAGGCCAAGCGATTCGTCGCCTTGATGAATCTAGCGCAGGACGAAAGTATCATGACAGGGCGGCCGATAAATCTAACGGTTGAAGCCAGCGAAAACAGCTACCAATTTAGCCCTTTAGATCTAACCAGGCATGTGTCTTCCCTTATAGGAAACGAAGCCTCACAAGCAGATCAGGAAGGAAATTTAGAGGGTTCTGAAAAAGTATTTAAAGACAAATTCTTGGCCCCGCACAGTGTGCCAGATGTGGTGCAGATGAGTTTCAATCTAAAGCCTGTTTCGAGCAAATCTTCTGCAGCCACACGCTTTGTCCCCAAACGTGTGCACGAAATTCTTAACGAAAGTATTTTAGATAAGGCCAGCCGATTGTTTAAAGATGAGGCAGCGAATAATCGAATACTGATCGAGCCGAATGGCTTGATATCGCCCTTTTCACTGACCATGCGTGTAGACGGTAGTGTTAGTGTGATTGAGCTTGATCGATTTGGCAGAGCGGGTATCAAGAGAGATACATCGAAATGATTCCGCAACGCGGCTTTACCCTGCTTGAAGTGCTGGTGGCGTTGGCCATTGCGGCGGTAGGCTTAGGCGCGGTGACCAAGGCCTTGTATCAGAATATAGAGGTCGCTGATCGCCTAGGGCAAAAAATGATTGGCACTTGGGTGGCCAGTAATTATTTAACCGAGCTACAAATTAGGCGTGACTATTTGTCGGGTGGAACGAGCAGTGATTCAGTTGAAATGGCCGAGCGCAAATGGAATATTCAAGCGGATTATACGCCAACAGGTGACAATGAAATCGTCAGGGTGGATGTGCAAGTTTTTGAAGCTGGCACGCAAGATCGAGCGGCCGCAAGAATATTTGGTTTCCTTGGTCAACCCAAACCATGAGATCGCAACAAAGCAAAATTTCGGGCTTCACCTTACTTGAGGTGCTCGTCGCGATTTCCGTGTTCTCAATGATTGCAATCGTGTCTTATACCACCTTAGATACTTATATTGACCATCGTCAACGTCTGAGTACCCATTACGGAAAACTAGAGCGATTACAGCGACTATTTATATTGCTGGAGCGTGATATCCAATTTATTGTTAACCGTAAAGTACGGCTTGCAAGCGTTATACTGCCCGCGGTCATGAGCGGAGAGGGTGATGTATTCTTGACCGTTTCCGTTGCAGAAGCCGATATCAATAGCGCCTCTGGTACGCGTTTAAAACGCGTCCAGTGGCGTCTAGAGGATCGTGAGATGATCCGAGCGAGTTCGGATGTGTTGGATCATGACGGTGATATTGAGGCGAGCGAATTGGTGGTCAGTGAGGAGGTGGACGACATAGAGCTCAGTTATTTAATGTACGATCCAAATCGTGGCGTCGAAATAAAATCTAAGTTGAGCCAAAATGAGTTTCCAGATGGCATTGAAGTTAATTTGACCTTGGAATCAGGCGAACACTATCGTCGCGTGTTTAGTATCGCGAAAGGAGGCTAAAGTCAGTTTATGATTTCCCGACATGCACAAGCCGGCACGGCCCTACTCATCGTATTATTTATATTGGTGTTATTGTCTACCTTGGCGGTGTATACCACGGAAGATGAGAATATTGCGATACGCCGTGCTGAGAACCAGCGTGATGTTGCGCAGAGTTACCAAGTTGCGCTGGCCGGTGAATTATGGGTGGCCAAAGCATTGGAAAGGGATCTAATCAGCACGCCGCGTAGTGTTGATTACCTGGGCGATGAATGGGCGCTATTGCAGTCACAGGTGGTGACCGTTGAGGACGGTGAAATGGCGGTGCAAGCTGTTGATGAAGCCGGAAAATTTAACCTCAATAATCTACTCATGGGCAAGATGATGGAAAATCCTGACGCAAATACTGCGTCCAGTACTCCGAAGTATGTACAAACACCCTGGTACAGCTATTTTACTCGCTTACTGAGCAACCTAGGGCTGGATGAAGATTTAGCCGAAGCGGTGGTCGATTGGGTGGACGATGATGACCAGTCGGTGGGAAATTACGGCGCGGAAGATGCGGAGTATTCCACTGCCGAAACACCTTACTTAGCGGCCAACCAAGCCTTTACCAGTGTCTCCGAACTTTTGATGGTGGCGGGTTTTGGACAAGCCGAGCTGTCCGCTTTGCTGCCCTACATTACGGCCTTACCCGTCGATCACCAAGCGAAAAAATTTGTGAAGATCAATATCAATACGGCACCAGAACTAGTATTGAGAAGTTTGGACAACAATATCGATCAAGCGCAGCTGAATAATGTATTACAGTCTCGAATATCCACGCCCTACGGTAATCCCAATGCGCTATACAGTGATTTGTCATTAAGTCTACAGCGTCGAGATTTTGACGAAATTACGACGGTGAATAGTCAGTTTTTTAGCGCCCAAAGCTGCGCCCAATTCGGTCGCGTTCAGTATTCCCAGCAAAGCCTATTGCGACGCGACGAGGCCAAACAAGAAGTCACTGTTATCTCGCGCCAGCGTCGGTATAATTGCGGTATTGTTCAATCTTCACCCTGATTGTTAATCTATGAAGCTGCTAGTCTCAACTGTTGCACCTTACAAGTGGATCAAACTCGATAAGACGGGCGCACCCGTTGAAAAGGGTCAATTCACGCAGACCGCGTTTTTCAATACCATTCCCAGGAATGTTAGCAGCGTTATTGGCGTGGCGCCGGGCAATGCAACCACTTTTCATAGCGTTGAAATACCTGCAAAGAAACGCGCGAATATGCTCGCTGCGGTGCCCTACGCTTTAGAAGAAAGTCTCAGCGAGGACGTCGATCAGCTACATTTCACCGTACTGGACTGGACACCAGAAGGGTTTGCACATGTGATGGTTATCGCCAAAGCACTGCTTCAGGAATGGATTAAAACTTTTTCTGACGCGGGCGTTGAGTTCGATAATATTATTTCGGAATTATCATTGCTGCCTATTCATCCGGTTTGTGATGCGAGTGTCGTCAAGCAAAGTGCGGATAGTTATGCGGTGAAAAGCAGCCCTTATAAAGCGTTTATTTGTGACCAAGACGCGTTTAATTATTGGTGGGAAGACCAGCAACAACAAAAATTAACCCTGTCTATCAACGACCGGACCTTGGCGAGCGAGCTTAGATCGGCGGGCATAGATAATGTGAGTCACTGGCCGATTGGAGATGATTTTCGCAGTTGGACAGAGCAAGCCCCCGAGTTGGTGGATAAAGTTCCGCAGGTACTGCATGGGGACTACGAGCCAGAACATCTTAAGCCGAGTGCGAGTTGGTTAAATATTGCGGCGGGTCTTGCCGCGTGTGCGCTGGTTTTGCTTGGCGGAAGTCATTGGGTCGAGGCGAGCAAATTACAAAAACAAGTGGATGAAAATCAACAAGAGATCCGAGCTTTATTTGAAGAAGCCTTCCCAAACGAAGAGTATCTTGATCGACCACGCCGGCAGCTCGCAAGTTTATTGTCTATCAGTGAGGGCAATCCTGCGAGCGAGGTGTTCCAATATTTGCTCGGGGTGGTGACCATTGTTGTGCCTGAAAATCAGTCTCAAATAGAAGAAATTAATTTTCGAGACGAGCAGCTACAAATCGGCGTTGTTGCGTCAAGTTTTGCGGCCTTAGAACAAATGACCGCGCAGATAAACGAATACGAAAACTTGCGAGCTGTGCTCATTTCTTCCGGCTCGCGAGCGCAGCGTGTCATTGGACAAATTAAACTAGCGTTGGGTGACAATGGCTGAATATTTCTCTTCTTTATCGACCCGTGAACGCCTGCTCACAATCGCTGCGATTATTATTGGGCTTATCCTGATTGCCTATATTTATCTTTGGGAACCCAAGATGCGCCAACTACAGCAGCTGCGCACTCAACAACTCCCTCAATCAGAACAAACCTTAGCGTGGGTTAAACAAGCGCTTGGGCGTGCCAAGACGCAAGGGGCGTCGGGCAATAAAAAAATAATCGAAGGGCCCTTATTGACGATTATCGAACAAACCGCAGAAATGGCCAAAGTGAACACCTCAATCCGACGTATGCAACCCAGTCAAAATCAAGACGTTAAGATTTGGATGGATGATGTGGAATTTGATCGCTGGTTAGTCTGGCTTGATTTTTTAAAGCGCCAAAACGTATTTGTCTCACGCACGAGTATCATTAATAAATCTCCCGGGCTTGTCGATATTCGACTGACGCTGTCGCGCAGTTAGTGTAGCGTCCTGAACTGTATGCCTCGCCCAAAGGGAATCCCCCAAATACTCCAATTCGGCGTTGTCAACTTTGCCAAGGAAGCAACCAATGGCTGCAGGCGACGCCTGGTCTTGGAATATTTGGGGGGTTCTGATAGACGCATACAGTTCAGGACACTGCACTAGGTGCTTAAACAAACGGTTCAGCCCCGAGACGCCGTATCGGCGAATCACACTGATGCAGGTTTCGACACCTTGCATCCTGTATTAAGGCGTGTGCTGAGTAATCGAGATATTCATACCGCTGCTGAAATTGATCACAGCCTAAAGCATTTATTACCCCCCGCCGGCTTGAAGAACATCGCTCAAGCATCTGCCAGAATAGCCCGGGCGATAGAAAAAAATGAGTCGATACTTATTGTGGGAGATTACGATGCAGACGGTGCGACGGCGACTACGCTAGCCATATTGGGTTTGCGTTCGATGGGCGCACAACATGTTGACTATACGGTTCCAAATCGTTTCAGTGACGGCTACGGTTTATCACTTAAGCTCGCAAAAAAGATAGGCCGGCATGCACCCAATCTTGTGATAACGGTTGATAACGGGATTTCTAGTGTCGATGGCATAGCGTACCTTAAGGCTCAGTCGGTAGATGTCGTGGTGACAGATCATCATTTGGCGGGTGATACCTTGCCCGATGCCTGCTCTATAGTTAACCCAAACCAGCCGGGTTGTGGCTTTGAAAGTAAAATGCTGGCGGGCGTTGGTGTTATGTTCTACGTGCTTTTGGCTTGTCGTCAAGTTTTGCAGGATGCTGATTATTTTAGTGAGCATGAACTTAACCCCCATTTACTGGAACTCCTAGATTTGGTCGCTCTCGGAACGGTTGCAGACGTGGTGCCCCTAGACAGAAACAATCGGATATTGGTTGCGCAGGGCGTAGCTCGGATGCGAGCGGGTCGACTGCGGCCGGGTATCGCAGCATTGATGCGAGTTGCAAAACGCAAACCTGAAAGCTTGGTTTCACAAGATTTGGGTTTTGTGCTTGGGCCACGGCTCAACGCTTCGGGTCGGTTAGATAATATTTCCACCGGAATTGAATGCTTGTTAGCAGAAGATATGGCCAAGGCGGATGAGTTTGCCCGAGCGTTGAATGATATTAATATCGCACGCAAAGATATCGAGCAATCCATGCAAAAACAGGCCAGTGCTGCAGTCGAGGCCATGGCGTTTGGAGACCAAGCTTCGCAAGGTGTGGTTTTGTATGACGAATCTTGGCACGAGGGCGTGGTCGGGCTGGTGGCATCGCGAATAAAGGACAAGTTGGGGGTGCCCGCCTTGGTTTTCGCGATGGGTGAAGATGGTTTGCTAAAAGGCTCGTCTAGGTCTATACCAGAGGTGCATATTCGCGACGTATTGGCACTGGTTGACGCCAAGCACCCCGACATAATTACTCGATTCGGTGGCCATGCCATGGCAGCGGGTCTCAGCATTCATCCGCAGCATCTAGATGTTTTCAGTGCAGCATTTGAACGCGAAACGGCAACGATACTGGCCAGTCATCCGCCCGCTAACACTTTGTTGACGGATGGGGAACTAAGTGCTGAAGAACTGAATCAAAAATTCGCAGAAAAATTGAAAGGCTTAATTCCTTGGGGGCAAGGTTGCCCTGAACCTACTTTTTCTGGTGAGTTTGAGGTGCTCAACGCACGTTTTGTGGGTGGGGTACATTTAAAGATGGTGCTTAGGCCGCAACACGGCAGTGTATCGATTGATGCAATTTATTTTCGATATATCAGGAGTGCGGAAAGTGAAGATAAGCGCCAGGCCTTAGAGCTTCGAGCCATTAAGGCGGTGTATCGCCTAGATGTGAACCAATTCCGAGGGCAAAAAAGTTTACAGCTTATCCTCGCTTACCTGCAGCCTATTTGAGTTTATTAGATATGCTGATGGCGCTATCTTTGACTACTTTTGGTAAAATTTGTGCATGACGACTAGACCGACCCCGCGCTTTGATAGTCTTGAATCGTATGTGGGGAATACCCCGCTCATTCAAGTACGGAAAATGGTGCCCGATGATAGCAATGTATATTTGCTTAAGCTTGAGGGAAATAATCCAGCAGGATCGGTCAAGGATCGGCCTGCGCTGAATATGGTTCGACAAGCCGAGTTGGCTGGAGATATCAAGCCTGGCGATACCTTGATCGAAGCCACCAGCGGCAATACTGGAATAGCGCTGGCGATGGTGTCGGCAATGCTTGGATACAATATTATTCTCGTGATGCCAGAAAATATGAGCAAGGAACGCCGTTTAACCATGAGCGTCTATGGCGCAGTATTGAAGTTGGTGAGTGAGAGCGATGGGATGGAAGGTGCACGTGATCTTGCCGCAAAAATGCATGCCGAGGGTAAGGGCTATTTGCTGGATCAATTTTCTAACCCCCATAATCCAGACGCACACTACCGATCTACGGGGCCTGAAATATGGCGTCAAAGCCGCCAGAAAGTGACGCATTTTGTCAGCGCAATGGGCACGACGGGTACCATCATGGGGGTGGGGCGCTATTTGAAAGAAGCTAATTCTGCGATACAAATTGTCGGTGTTCGACCCACTGAAGGAGCATCCATTCCAGGAATTCGACGCTGGCCAGAGCCCTATTTGCCGAGTATTTTTGCGGCAGAGCAATTAGATTCTACTATCGACGTTTCACAAGAACAAGCAGAATCAACGTGTAAGGCGATGTCAACTCAAGAAGGTTTGTTTTGTGGCATCTCGTCTGGCGGGGCTTTCGCAGCAGCAATGCAATTGGGTCAATCGCTTAATAATGCTACAATCGTTAGTATAGTTTGTGATCGAGGTGATCGCTATTTAAGCACTTCCGTGTTCAATTAGTATTCGCTTCCAGACTCCCATTACATCAATTTAATCTGCCAATTTGTCGTCTCCTACAAAATATATGAACGTATCGAGATCAGCTAAAACTTGGATTTACGCAGGCCTGCTAATTGTATTTGGCGCTTCGCAATCGGCCTGCGTGTTGCTAAAACCCTTTGGTTTTTTCAAAGATAAGCCGCAGCAAGAAAGCCGTGCGATGGCTAGCTTTCGCTACGATATTCCACGTCCTTTCTTTGAGGTTGCTGCGAGCGCGAAGCCAAAAAAGGAAATCGTTGCCAAAAAATCAGTGAGCGAAGAGCGAGTATTGACAAAATTCAAGATAAAATCATTTATCGAAAAGATTTTGCCGCAGGCGTCGCGAAGCCCCAAAAAGAAAGATACTCCAGTTGCAACCGTCGCGTCAGTCAAACCTTCCAAGCCTACGCCGTCTGAGACGCAACGAAGTCGAACGCAAACCGAGTTTTGTGAGCAAATTAATAGGCGCTTATCGAGTATCGATCAACAGCATTGTATGGCGGCCAAGCTGAGTGAAACGTGGCATGTTTCGGTCAATCGCACACCTATTTTGCGCGCAAAATTTAGCCGTATCAATGGCGTTACACCGACCGGGCGTATACTTTTGCTAGGTGGGGTACATGGCGATGAATTATCCTCCGTGAGTATTGTGTTTGAATGGCTGAAATTTTTGCGTGTTCATCACGATGGGGAGTTCGTATGGAATGTGATTCCTGTGGTGAACCCTGACGGTTTATTTCGCGCCAAACCGAGCAGAACCAATGCTAACGGCGTCGATTTGAATCGCAATATGCCAACCCGCGATTGGCAAGGGTCGGCATTGAGCTATTGGCGAAATCGCGCCAAGCGTTCGCCGAGAAAGTTCCCAGGCTTCTCACCCGCCAGCGAGCCGGAAACGCGCTGGTTAGTCGAGGAAATTGACCGCTTTAAGCCCGATATGATTGTCAGCGTGCATGCGCCGCATAACCTAATCGATTACGATGCCCCCAGCCGAAAAAATGCACCCCGACAATTCGGCAAGCTAAAAGGCGGTTTATTGGGCACTTTCCCGGGTTCTCTGGGGAATTACGCAGGGGTCAAACGAGGCATTCCCGTGGTGACGATTGAGTTGCCGAGCGCTTCTCAAGCGATCTCGATTAAGCAAGCGCATCAAATGTGGGCGGATATGTTGGCATGGTTAGAAAAAACCATACCGCTGGAAAATAAACGTTTTATGGAAAATAGGCGCTTTGCCAGCCTCGATATGAAGCCGCAATAATTCTTGTAATTGCCTATTATTCGAAGGGATATACCAGCTTTCCGTTGATCAACGTTTCGCTGGTTTTGCCCGTCAGCATTTGGCCAATAAAAGGCGAGCTCTTGCCGCGACAATATAGCGAATCTGATGTCAGTTCCCATTGCTCGGACGGATCGAAAATACAAATATCAGCAGGATGTCCAAGGCTTAAGTGTCCGCAATCTATGCCAATTTCTTCGGCTGGATTGGAGGTGAGCAGGGCAATACATTCACTCAAACTGCAAACCTTCTCTTCGGCAAGCTGTAGGCTGAGACTCAGTAAAGTTTGAAGGCCAACCACACCTGAAGAAGCTTCGCTAAATGGCATCAGTTTAGTATCATTGCTGCGAGACTGATGATCCGAGCATATCGCTTTTATCGTGCCGTTCTGGATACCCTTACGTAGAGCCTGTTTATCACTTTCTTCTCTAAAAGGAGGAAGCACTTTATAATTTGGGTCGAAATCTGGCATATCATTTTCTGAAATATGCAAATGATGCGCAGCGACACTTGCGCTGACTTTTATACCGCGTTTTTGTGCATCTGCGATCATCTCAAGCGCGCGTGCAGAAGATAGAAGCTGAAAATGCGCACGGACGCCTGCGGTTTCGACCAAGGCGAGATCGCGCGCAACCGCCACGGTTTCCGCGGCTTCGGGTATGGCAGGTAAGCCGAGTCGGGTGCTGAGTGCGCCTTCATGAACACAGCCATTGCCTAGTAAGTAAGGATCGAATGGGGTTAAAAAAACTTTAATATCGTAGGTAGAGGCGTATTGCATTGCGCGTCGCATCACCAGCGTGTCGGCGATGGGTTTTAAGGCATTACCAACCCCCACACAACCCGCTTCGCTCAGTAGCGCCATGTCTGTTAGGGTCGTGCCTTCAAGCTTGCGCGTCATTGCGCCAATTGGATGTATACGCGCAAGGCCCGTATCAGATGCAAGGTCTTGCTCGAGTAAGGCAGTAGCCGGCATGTCAATCACCGGCATGGTGTCTGGCGGACAGACCAGCCGGGTAATGCCGCCCGCCACGGCGGATTGTAATTCTTTGTGCAGTACGTGGGCAGAATCAGCGCTCGGCGTGCGCACCCGTGCACATAAATCGATCAGGCCAGGGCAGACGATTTTATCGCGGGCATCAATGGTCTTTTTGGCTTTGAACCCTTGTGGTGGCTTGCCAATAGCGAGTACTTTGCCGTTTTTAATATGTAGATCAAAGGCGCCGTCGATTTCGTTTTTAGGATCGATAAGACGACCATTTATGATCGAAAGGGTGGTCATTTTCGAGCCTTGGCAACGTTTTTTCCACCCATGAGCAGGCTCATGATGGCCATACGCACGGCAATGCCATTTGTCACTTGTGGCAGGATGACCGATTGCGCGCCGTCAGCGACTTTCGATGAAATTTCCAAGCCCCGATTAATGGGCCCGGGGTGCAAAACGATAGCATCTTTTGCGGCGAGTGCGAGTCGACGGCTGGTGAGGCCAAAGCGATAGAAATATTCTTGTCCGCTCGGAATTTGCTGGCCTTCCATGCGCTCGTTTTGTAAGCGTAACATTAAGATCGCATCAACGTCTTTTAATCCCTTATCCATATCGCTGAAAACCGTCACGCCCATAGATTCGATCTTGGTCGGAATCAGCGTATTGGGCCCGATAACACGGATTTCTTTCGCGCCCAGCGTACGCAAAGCTTCGATTTGAGAGCGCGCTACTCGTGAATGTAAGATGTCACCCACGATGGCAATGGTCATTTTTTCGAACTGTCCTTTGTAATGCCGCAAGGTGTACATGTCTAGCATGGCTTGCGTTGGGTGGGCATGTCGGCCATCCCCGGCGTTGATGACGCGCACGCCTGGTGGAAGGTGTCTCGCAACCAGTTCAGCGGTACCGCTTGCGCTGTCTCGAATTACAAACATGTCTACATGCATCGCTTCGAGGGTATAAACGGTGTCTAGTATGGATTCCCCTTTGCTCGTCGACATTCGTGTGGTGCTTAGATTGATTACATCAGCGGAGAGTCGTTTAGCCGCAATCTCGAAAGTAGTTCGCGTTCGGGTGCTCGGCTCAAAGAACAAGTTGACGACGGTTTTTCCGCGTAGCAGCGGTACTTTTTTAATCTCGCGTTTGCCAAAGCTGATAAAACTATCGGCAACGTCTAGTATTTGGGTGAGTGTGTCTTTGGAGTGATTTGATGTAGATAAAAAATGATTGAGCTTGCCGTCGGGGGTGGTTTCGATGTTAGATGAAGTCGGCGTATTCATGGATTGGGCGATAATACACTAAGCGCAAACGTCTGATCGACATAAACCTCTACCGATTTGTCTGAAAGTTGGCGAGTCGAAAGCACCTATCCAACCATTAGATATGTGCAAGTTTTAGATTGTTTGGTCAAGTTATTGTGAAATTATGACTTGCCGTGACCTTCGTTATATAAGGCCATACTACTATTTTGAACCATGGATTACTTAAAGTCTGAACCATGTATTTCTATAACTTTCTTAACTATTTTTAGACATATAAACAACATCATTATCAATCATTTTTGATGTATACGTAAAAGAAAATGCATAAATAAGCATAAAGATTAAAACAAAAGTATACAATTTAAGTTGAGGATTTGAACTTTTTTATTTTTCAATTATCATCGCGGGGTGTTAATGCCAACTTTAAAGAGTTTGAATTACAGCATTTGATAAAATGCAGTTGGCAGTTATTCGGTGAATAGTGTTGAGATATTCCCAACCAAATGTATCACAATTGGAGCGTGTGTTCCTCCAAAACTCGACGTCATCATTTTCAACCTTTAGTGATGTAAGTGTCACAAGGATTCTGCGAGATGGTCCACTTAAAAATTGATTAAACAATTTGGATCATTTTCAATGTATACAAATAAACTCCACATCATGCTTACTGCCTCAAGTACTGGTACTGATGGCCATTTAAGCCCTCCCCGATCTTGTAGTTGGATTAACACGTAAACCGAGTTTGATTCTTCAAATTCCAAGATTTTGTCTTCTGTTAGAAGAGCCAAACAATTGGAACACATAGACTTATCGTTGCTTGGACGGAGTTTACGAAATACTTCGTTTTTCTATATAGAGTGTACTGTATATCCTGCGATAAATGCGGAGCTTGTAAGAGAGCTAGATCTGGTGCAGTGCTAAAATCAATCTCGAGTAGGTGACTATATGATGTTAGATCAATCACTGAAGAATCGTCTTCGTACGACGTATTAGAAAAAGATTCAAAGAACTCTCTTAACGAATCCGGACGGTTAGTAAGACTAGAAAATAATTTAAGTATGCCCGAGAACATTATTCTTCTTTCGGTTTCTAAAATTTGGCATAGAGTAATGTTGTATTGAGCTCCTGACATCATTCGGTATAAACCGAAATGGTGCTCAATTGGATCATTCTGTAGGAAAGAAATCAAGACATAAGAAAATTGGCAAGGTCCAGTAAGAATATTCACTGTATTTTGAAGACATATACAGGAGTGTTGAAAACTAGTGAAGGTTTGACAAGTAAGTTTACCATGTTTACCGGACATGCTCTTCCAGAAATCGAGCCATTCTACAACTCTTGAGAGAAAAATAAATCTTGTGTCGTTGTTTCTTAGAGGTTGAGAGTCTGTATCATTGAGTCGAACACCTTTGTTTGGCGTACCGACATTGAAAATTTTCCATATTCCTGTAATCAGAGAAATAAATTCTGATGTCTGCACATAAAGCTATTTTTTAGATCTCTTGAGTTGAAGCGCTGCAGAAGTAGTCATTAAATATTCTTAATGCCAACCCAACATTCTGTCGCTCAAGATTAGAGGGCCAACATGATTTGGCTGTTAAGCGATGGGCAGTCTTGGCAACAGAACGCTGTTCTTCTTTATATAGAACTCGTATATCCTCGAAAGATGCGCTGTTTGAAAGAGTAAAGTCATCGAAACTTGTAAAGGTAAATGTGTGGTTAGGATCTTTCTAATTTATCCAATTATTGCGGATAGTTTTGATTATATGCACAAAATCAAACGTGAGATTAAGTGTTCTGGTTGGATCAGATAGATGTGGAACACTAGGTTCTAATATACCTGAGGGAGAAAATAGTTTGAATAGGTTGACATTCAGAGGATAATTATCTGTACATAATACTCGAACGATGAGGTCACAATTTTCAATATCTGTTATAATTTGCTTAGTAATAGGAAATAGTTGAGATGCAGATGTCTTTGAACATGGTAATAAATGAACAATCGTAGACCATTTTCTACAGAGGCTAGAAATCATAAATGCTAATACCGTAGTTGCAGAAGTGTTAGGAGTGATCGAAGAACAAATAATCCTGCCACCAGTGTAAGAAAAATCGGATTTAACGTGAATCTCGTCCATGTGTAGAATAACGTTTCGCTCTTGGCTATTAAAATCTTGTGTAGAGATCCTTAAGTAGGATATGAAATCATTGTCAAGTCCAATACTAGTATAGAGGCGATGGAGTGTTGTGTTGTGAGGAAGAATGAGACATTCTTGAGATTGAAGAAAATTATAACAAGGAGGTATAATTTGACATTTGAGAGCGAGAACCATAGTTGTAAGGTCATAAGTTCTACGTGTTTTAGGTACGAGCAAATTCTCAAGTTGACAAATTATGAATTGCATACTAGGTAGAAAATGCGCATATTTTTCAGGAATTTCTTCGATCTCTTTTAAGCTGGACGCTACCGTATTTAGGCAATTGACAGCTCGTAAAATGTCATTTTCTAAGGCAGAGCATTTATATTCTGAAACTTCAGATATAAGAGTAGAAAGTTGTCTGATATCGTTGATTTTGCTTATAAAGAGTGGTATCTGTGAACCTTGTTAGAAACCCAGGGTGGTTA
>CBDBQB010000029.1:0-17980 GCA_965209105.1 Candidatus Poriferihabitaceae bacterium
CAAATATGATTCAAAAAATGACCCCTTCGGAAATATCAGGCTGAAATCGTGAGTTATGCTGCGGTCTCTACTTGTGAATCGTGGCAACTGGATTTTGTCTAATCTTGCCTCGAAAGCGTTTGCATGTGCCATGCCAAGGCCGCATTACTGCTGATGATGGCTTTGTTAAAATGCTTCTCTGCCGCGGGTAAATAGTGCGCGGTTTTGACATTGGTGCATGAGATAAAAATCGCATCACAAGTATTTTTTTCGACGAGTCTCCCGATACCATTCATCACTGATTGCTCACTGATATGGGCAACTCTGTGCTCATTTGATTCTGCAAAAGAGACAGTGTTTGCCAGTATAAACCCTGCTGTTTCGAGGTGATCAAACAGCGCCTGTGAGATAGAGGGGGTATAAGGTGTGAGTACCCCCAATTCGTTGTGCATCGATGGATTTTAATTTGGCTTTGACTGCGGTTAAGGGGTTGGTGACCTGGGCATTTGGCTGCGTCCTTTGAATTAATTTTCTCACCTCAGATTCACCGATGACCGTGGTGGCAGACGTGCAGGCATAGCCGATAACCGATAGATCAACGTTTGCAGGGAATAATCCCGCAGCTTGCGGTATCGCAGTTTGCATTTCCGACAGCGTTTCCGCTGTTATCTCAGCAGCCATCGGAATGCGCGAATGAAATAGACGCACTGTATCGGGCATCAATTGTTTGAATTCGGATTCGATGGTCTCGTCGCTTTGTAGCACAATCAAGCCCATGGCGGGCGATTCTGAGTAGCTGGGGTCGAGTTCGTAAGGCGCCGTTTGCATTATCCAAACCCTTGAATCTCGACGATATCTCTCTGCGCACGCCGACTCAGCAATTCCACTCCATCGGCGCGGATCACGATATTCTCTTCGTGTACCATCATTTTATTCGCCCCATAGATTAAGGATGGTTCAAGCGTGATGACCATGTTTTCTTTTAATTCGGTTTTGTCAAATGCCGCGTTTGAAGGGTGTTCGGTAAGTTGCATTCCCAAGCCGTGCCCGAAACGCCCGACGCCACCATCTGTTGTTTCTATGCCCAAGGCGTTTTGCATCGTATGAAATAAATCTGCACAAGTATCGCCGGGCATTGCGATATCTATGGCCGCTTCGGTTGCGTCCCATAATTGATGATGGACTTGTCTAGTTTTTGCATTTGGCTTGCCAATTGAATAGTTGCGGTCGAAATCGCAGAAATAACCATCCCAAACACAGCCCGTGTCTAAGATCAGCACATCACCTTTTCGCAATGACTGATCACTCGGGGGTGAAATGATGTCATCGTAACCGCCTTGATCAGCCCCGCCCACCATATAGGGGATGTCGTCAACCCCAGCATCTAAGCAGAGCTGTTTAAATCGCTGGGTTAAGGCGTATTGGCTAATACCGGGCACGATGAATGCCGGGAGTTGTTCAAACGCCGTTGAGGCCGCTTGGCAGACAAAGCGTATTTTTTCGATTTCCCCTTCTGATTTCACCACCCGCAAGCTTCGCATGATTGCATTTGCATCGCGAAAGTTAAAATTTGACAAATTGGTTTGCAAGCGCTGAAAATCCAGTTGTGGCATACGGACGATCGATTCGGCACCCATCGGCAAGCCGATAGTTGCTTTTCCACCGACCGACTCCCTCAGTGTGTCGGTCAGCAATGTAATGCCTTCGTCTTCGGGACAGGGAGAAGACCAAGTGCGTATATCCTCTAGCCAAGTTTTTGATAGTGCAGAGGCACCAATCGAGGGGACCACTGCAATTGGCTTGCCGCTTAGCGGTAAGATTAAAAACCAAGGGCGAGTAGGGCTGTGCCAAAACTGACTTAAAAAACCAGAGAAGTATCGAAATTCTGGCTCGTTGGTGAGTAGCAATGCGTCAAAACCCGCTGCTTTCATTAAGTCCTGGGCCAAGGCGCAACGGTTCTCGAATTCGATTTCGGGGAAGCCGCGTTGTAAGCCTGTGTGATTTGAGCTGTCCGACATCTAAGGCAATCAGCTTGCTAGGAGTTGGCGATAAATCTCGGGGTCGGTCGCGCCTTCCGTGCCGAATACCAATACGCGGGAAAATTCGTCCAAACCCATTTCTTGGCTGAGCGAGGCGTCTTTCATCGCGCCTGCGATGGCGATGATACCGGTGACGGCGCTTTCTCCCGCTTCGATTTCAGCCCCGGCTTCGCCCGACGCTAAATATTGCATGCACAATACGATGGCGTCGTCTGAGATAGTTAAAAAACTCGTCGCACTGCGCGATAATATTTCCCAGGCGATTGGCGAAGTTTCTCCGCATGATAAGCCTGCCATTAGCGTTTCTTCTTGAATATCAACCGTGGCTGGCTGCCCGATGCGAGCGCTTTCAATCAAACACGCGGCCATCTCAGATTCCACGATATAAATTTTGGGTAACTTCTCGGCCAGCGCTTGCCAGAATGCAGCTGCGACTGCGGCGGCCAAGCCGCCCACGCCTGCTTGAATGAAAATATGCGTAGGAGGGGTGTCTAGTTGAGCCAACACTTCGCTCACCATCACAGTGTATCCAGCCATGACTAAACTCGGTGTATGGGTATAGCCAGCCCAAGATGTATCAGAAATAACTTCCCATTTGTGGGTGGCAGCTTGCTGCGCGCATTGCCTGACGGATTCGTCGTAATCCCCGTTTATGCGAATAACCTCGGCACCGAGCACTGCCATGGCGTCTTCACGACCTTGACTAACGGCGCTATGAATAAATATTTTGCATGCGCAGCCAGCACGTTTCGCCCCCCAGGCAACCGAACGACCATGATTACCATCCGTTGCGGTTGCGACAGTGATTTGGCTTGTTTTAAACCCATTCGCTAGACCCGTTTTTACGATCGACAGTACAGCGTAAGCGCCGCCCAAGGCTTTAAAGCTGCCTAGGCCAAAGCGACGACTTTCATCTTTATAATAAATCGTGGCAAGACCCAATGCTTTTGAAAGGTTTGTTAGTTCCAGCAACGGTGTGGGTGAATATGCTTCCCAGCTTCGAATTTCTCGCTGAGCGTCTGCCAGCAACTTTCGGGGGAAGCTGTTTTCTAAAGAAACTGGGTAAGCACTTGCTGTTTGATCGAGGTGGTGCGAATCACTGATTCGACTAGCGCTTAGGAATTTATCTAATTGACTCATGAAATGTAAGATTGAAATTCAGATTGTGCAAAAGTTTAAGTAGCGAGAATAAATACATCCTATTTTCTATCATTCTGAATATTTCTGAACGTCCTCATTGCGACGTAGAAATATATTTTGGGCTTGCCATGCACGATGCCAAAAATAGATGTTTTGAAGTCGAATCTTCGAGCAGATATTATGCAGAAAATATCGCGCCCAGATGATACAGACATATTAAGGGTTATCTGCTGGGCGTATCTGATAAGATCGGCTGATATATTTGTCGGGGTGCCTTTACAGGCTGAGATTGATACCCGTTGAACCTGATACGGTTAGTACCGTCGCAGGAAACAAAGTGCACGACCGTCCATGAATGGCGGGTAGTCATATCAGTTTCAATCACCCCTGAATTTTGTAGATAGTTGGCGCATTGCGTCAGGGGTTAATATGTCAAAATCTAACGCTCAAGCGAAAAGCAAGGCGATTTCTCAATCAGTGGTCGAAGGCGTTACGCGTACGCCTTTAAGCGGCTCCCAAAAAATTTATATTGATTCGGCGGGTGGCGATTTCTCTGTTGCGATGCGAGAAATCATCTTAAGCCCGACGCTGATTAAGGGTGAAGGCGCGTTGGCGCAATACGAACAAAATGCGCCGCTTCGTGTTTATGATACTTCAGGGCCTTACACTGACCCGAATGCGAAGATCGATTTATTTAAAGGGTTGGCGCCCGTCCGCGCAAAATGGATTGCAGATCGCGGGGATACCGAACAGTTGGCGAATTTCACCTCTGATTTTACGCGCCAACGCGTGAGCGAAGAGGACGCTCAACAAAGTTTCCCCAACAAGCCCAAGCCTCAGCGCGCGCTGAAAGGTAAAAACGTCTCGCAGATGCACTATGCGCGACAAGGGGTGATTACCCCCGAAATGGAATATATTGCTATACGGGAAAATTTAGGTCGTACATCGACGGGTTCAGTTGTACTCAATAGCATGGGGATGCCCGATAAAATTACCCCTGAGTTTGTGCGTCAAGAAGTAGCAGAAGGCCGCGCGATAATTCCTGCCAATATCAATCATCCTGAAGCCGAGCCGATGATTATTGGGCGTAATTTTTTAGTCAAAATTAACTCAAATATTGGTAATTCCGCATTGGGCTCTTCGATTGAAGAAGAAGTTGAGAAAATGGTGTGGAGCACGCGCTGGGGTGGCGATACGGTGATGGATTTATCCACCGGTAAAAATATCCACGGCACCCGCGAGTGGATTATTCGCAATTCGCCCGTGCCGATTGGCACCGTTCCCATGTATCAGGCGCTTGAGAAGGTCGGTGGGATTGCTGAAAATTTAACCTGGGAATTATTCCGCGATACCTTGATCGAGCAAGCCGAGCAGGGCGTTGATTATTTTACGATTCATGCTGGCGTTCGTTTAGCATATGTTCCGCTGACGGCCAATCGAACCACCGGCATTGTTTCACGCGGTGGATCGATTATTGCCAAATGGTGTTTGGCGCATCACACAGAAAGCTTTTTGTATACAAACTTTGAAGAGATTTGTGAAATCATGAAGCAGTATGATGTGTCGTTTTCTTTGGGCGACGGTTTGCGCCCCGGCTCAATTGCCGATGCCAATGACGCCGCTCAATTTGCCGAGCTAGTGACTTTAGGTGAGCTCACTCAAGTCGCTTGGAAGCATGATGTTCAGGTGATGATAGAGGGGCCGGGGCACGTGCCGATGCACAAAATTAAAGAAAACATGGAGATGCAGGAAAAGCATTGCGCCAATGCGCCATTTTATACGCTAGGCCCCTTGGTGACGGATATCGCGCCGGGCTATGACCACATTACCTCCGCCATTGGCGCGGCGCAAATCGGTTGGTATGGCACTGCGATGCTATGTTATGTCACGCCTAAGGAGCATTTGGGTTTGCCTAATCGGGATGATGTTAAGGTTGGGATCATTACCTACAAACTGGCTTCCCACGCGGCGGATTTAGCCAAAGGGCATCCGGCCGCACAAAATCGTGATGATGCAATGTCAAAGGCACGATTTGAATTTCGCTGGGAAGATCAGTTCAATATTGGCTTAGACCCCGACACCGCGCGTGCATATCATGACGAAACATTGCCCAAAGAATCGGCCAAGGTGGCGCACTTTTGCTCGATGTGTGGACCTAAATTCTGCTCGATGAAAATCACCCAAGAAATTCGGGACATATACGGCGATAAGCCAGTTAAGGCCACAGAATCAGCAGAACTTCAAGTAGCCATGCAAGGCATGCAAGAGAAGTCACAGGAATTTTTAGACGGTGGTAGCAAACTGTATGCTGCTGAAACTGATCAGTAGTGTGTGAATTGACTTAGATCGATTTAGTCATGCGGGCAGCGATCATAGGGGCGGGATTAGCTGGGCGAATGCTCGGCTGGCGTTTGTGTGAACTGGGGGCAAAGGTGACTTTGTTTGATGCAAAGAAACGCGATCATTTTGGCACGGGCAGGGTGGCTGCCGCGATGATTGCACCGAGCACCGAGGCGGTGATGACGGAGCCTTTGGTCGAGCAAATCGGGCGACGATCACTGGTTTTATGGAAAGCGTGGCTAGACCAATTGACTGCAAGCATCTCGCAACAAGTGTATTTTAATCAGCCCGGCACACTGGTGGTGGCGCATCCCCAAGATGATGCGGATTGGCAGCGATTTATACAACACGCTGATACAAAATTGGAGCCTGCTACTTTTAGCCATTTGAATCATTCACAATTGAAAGTTGCAGCGCCGGAGTTATCGCATCGCTTTGATAAGGCGGCCTATTTCCCTGACGAAGCCGTGCTTGATAATCAGCAATTGTATGTTGCATTGGCGCAATATTTTGATCTAAAGGGCGTGCAGTGGTTTGAAGATACTCCCATTGATGAAGTCAATGAGAACGGTCGATTACCGAGGGTTGATCAGGCCTTTGATTGGGTGTTTGACTGCCGTGGAAATGGCGCGCGGCCTACTCAGCCTGAATTGCGTTCGGTGCGGGGAGAGATCATCCGCGTTTATGCCCCGGAGGTCAATATCACACAGGCCGTACGGTTGATGCATCCGCGCTATCCGCTATATATTGTGCCCAAGCCTGATCATGAGTATGTTATCGGCGCAACCCAAATTGAGAGTGCGCACGAGTCACCCGTGACGGTGCGCTCTGGTTTGGAGCTGTTGAGTGCCTTGTACAGTTTGCATTCGGGGTTTGCCGAAGCGCATATCTTACGTATGGACGTGGGTTGTCGGCCAGCTTATCCTGATAATTTGCCGCGTATTCAACACCACAATCGGCGAATCCAGCTGAACGGTTTGTACCGACACGGTTATCTGTTTACCCCCGCATTGGTTGAAGATGTGCTTGCATTGATCAACGGCCAAACGCTTAACTTTCCTCAGGTGCTCCACTAGGCTTATGCGCGAAAAGATCTGTATTAGTGTTAATAGCCAGCCTCAAAATATCGAAGGTGATTCGCCCTTGGCAGCTGCCTTGTTGCAATGGGGCTATGATGAATCTTCTGCGGCTGCCGTGGCCGTGAATCAATCGTTCGTGCCCAAAACCAGCTATGCGGAACATATCCTGCACGACGGTGATCAAATTGATATTGTTCAACCCATCAGCGGTGGCTAGCCATGAATAATGAGCTGTCAGCTAAATCGCATCCAGCCACTGACAGTTGGTCTGTGTATGGGGTCTCGCTCAATAGTCGCTTTTTTATCGGTTCGGCTTTATATCCTTCACCCAGTGTGATGCGAACGTCAATCGTGGCCTCGGGGGCACAAGTGGTGACTTTATCGCTGCGTCGGCAATCTCCAGATACTCAAAGCGGTGAGCAGTTCTGGAAAATCATTCAATCGCTGGGTTGCCATTTGTTGCCCAATACGGCGGGTTGCCACAGCGCAAAAGAAGCCATCACCTTGGCGCAAATGTCACGCGAGTTATTTGAGACGGATTGGATCAAGCTTGAAGTGATCGGCGATGATTATAATCTTCAGCCCGACCCTTTTGCTTTGCTCGATGCTAGCGCGCAGTTGATCAAAGCGGGCTTTAAAGTTTTCCCCTATTGCACCGATGACTTGGTGCTTTGCCAACGATTGCAAGATTTGGGGTGTGAAGTTTTAATGCCGTGGGGTGCGCCCATTGGCACAGGCAAAGGGCTGGTCAATCCATACGCGCTAGCGGTGTTACGCGAGCGCTTGCCAGACGTTAAATTATTGGTCGATGCTGGGATTGGAAAGCCGTCCGATGCTTGCCGCGCAATGGAAATGGGCTATGATGGCATCTTGCTCAATACCGCTGTCGCGCAAGCGGTTGAGCCAGAGATAATGGCCAGTGCATTTGCCGGAGCGATCGTCGCGGGGCGCAAGGCTTTTGTCGGGGGCGTGATGCCTGCCCGCAATATTGCACAGCCCAGCACGCCCACCGTAGGGGTGCCCTTTTGGCATGATAAAAAGGCCTAGCTTGGCGCAGGGTCAGCCGGCGTCCTTGCCGATAGTCTGTATTGGCGGCACTGATCCCAGTGGCGCGGGCTTAAGCACTGATATTCAAGTCGCGCAAAGTTTAGGCTGTACAGTGTTGCCGATTGTAACGGCTGTAACGGCACAAAATCACCACTCAGTTTTCAGTCAGGGCTTGCTCAGCGCTGAGCGGGTGGCTGAACAGCTCAGCTGTATTGACTTTGACTTTATTCGGTGTGTGAAGATAGGGATGCTTGGCTCAGCAGAAATTGTTCGCGCAGTGGACGAGGCGATTCCTGAGCATATTCAAATTGTTCTCGACCCCGTATTGAGCGCGAGCAGTGGCGGCGCTTTGATTACTGACGACGGTAAACGTGCCTTGATGGCGCGCTTATTACCCCGTGCAACCGTGATCACGCCGAATTTAGCTGAGCTAGAGGCGCTGAGTGGGGCTCGTGCGAATACACCAGATTCTATGCTAGAAGCATGCCAGATATTATTATCCTTGGGTGCTCAAGCTGTGTTTGCAAAGGGGGGACATTGCGATCCGGCGCCTGAAACCAGCACCGATATTTATTGTGATCAAAATCAGGCGTATGCATTGAGGGGTGAGCGTTGGCCTGAGAGAGAGAACGTGCGAGGGACAGGCTGTGCAATGGCCACGGCGATTGCTTGTGGATTAAATCAGGGTCTTGGTTTGGACGACGCCTTGGTGATGGCCAAAGGGCTGGTGAGCCAGTCGATTCGTTTAGCGCCGCCACAGGCGGGCGCAAGAAATGCTGTTCATCGGGGACTGCCCCAGCATCACCGTTATCTCCCTAAACGCCAACCTGTTGGAGAAACGAACTTTCCTCACTTTAAATCTTGCGAGACATCAGCGCTGGGCATTTATCCGGTGGTTGATTCGATTGAATGGATCGAGAAACTTTTACCCCTGGGCATACAAACCATCCAACTGCGTATAAAAGAGGCTGCGCCAGATGAAATAGAGCAAGCGGTTGTTGCGGCCATTACGCTTTGTTGGCCCTTGAATGTGCGTTTATTTATCAACGATTATTGGCAGCTAGCGATCAAGCATGGCGCCTATGGCGTCCATCTTGGACAAGAAGATGCCGAAACGGCTGACCTGGCGACCATCGCGGCAGCGGGCTTGCGGCTGGGTTTGTCGAGTCATTGCTGGGCAGAGGTGGCGCGTGCGAAGGCGATTAATCCAAGTTACTTAGCACTAGGGCCAATATTCGCAACCACCAGCAAACAGATGCCGTGGATTCCGCAAGGCGTTGAGGCAGTGCAACAGTGGGTTGATCTATTTGCTGGAGATTTGCCGCTGGTGGCAATCGGGGGCATCGACATTGAACGTGCGCGTCAACTCAAGCAAACGGGCATTGGCTCAGTGGCGATGATTTCAGCGATTACTCAGGCGTCAGATTACCAAGCTGTCACGAAGGATTTATTGCGCTTATGGCGTGATAATTAGAGCAATAAGTTTTCCATGATGCGTTCATAAATTGAGGAAAGAGCGTAAAGATCATTGATATTGACGTGTTCATCGATCTGATGAATGCTGGCGTTTACGGGGCCAAGTTCGACCACTTGCGCGCCAGTGGGCGCGATAAAGCGTCCATCTGAGGTGCCGCCCGATGTTGATAAAACAGGCTTTGCGCCCGTTATGTTGTTGACAGCGAGTTCGACTGCTTCGATTAAATCACCCTGCTTCGTTTGAAAGGGCATACCAGAGAGTTGCCAGTTCAAGGAATAATCCAAGCCGATTTTTTGTCGCCAATGCTCGCAAGTTTCATCGATGCGCGATTTGATCTCATCAACACTGATCTCAGGAGAGAAGCGCAAATTAAAGGTGATATCGAAAGTGCCCGGCACCACATTGGTGGCACCTGTGCCCGCTTGGACATTTGAGATTTGAAAACTGCTGGGGTCGAACTGCTCGTTGCCTTGATCCCACTTGATTGCAATCAGATCATTGATCAGCGGGGCGGCCAAATGAATGGCGTTATTGGCTAGATGAGGGTAGGCAATATGGCCTTGCTTGCCGATAATTTGCAGCGTGCCGCCCAAGGAACCACGTCGCCCGACTTTAATCGTATCGCCCAAACGCGCGGTGCTGCTCGGCTCGCCTAACACGCAATAATCGATGTGAATATCGCGCTGTTTGAGCACGTCTAGCACCTTGATAGTGCCGTCAATCGCGGGGCCTTCTTCATCGCTGGTGAGCAAGAAAGCAACTTGCCCTATGTGATCGGGGTGTTTCTCCACGAAGCGTTTTGCGGCGGTCACCATCGCAGCCACGCCGCCTTTCATATCAGCAGCGCCACGTCCATACAGTAAATCGCCGTCAACGGTTGCATCAAACGGCGGGTGTGTCCATTGCTTTTCAGGGCCGGTCGGCACGACGTCGGTGTGTCCGGCAAACACCAATAAAGGCTTCTTAGCGCCATGGGTTGCCCATAAATTATCAACCTCGCCAAAGCGTAGGGTTTCGCATTGAAAGCCCTTTTGGGTGAGTAGGTCAGCAATCAAAGCTTGACAGCCCTCATCATTCGGTGTGACCGATGGCTTACGGATGAGTTGCTCAGCTAAGGCGAGAGTATTTGACTTGGGCATAGATACAATTAAATCTCAGGCTGCTAGGGGCAGACCATGTTGAGCTGACCTCGCTTTATAGGAGCAGCTGCCTTAGGCGTTATTTCCACTTAATCAAGCGACCTGTTTTAGGCAGCTTGGGTTGCCAAACATCATATCAGGCGTGCAGCTGAATGTCTGATTTTTTCGTCCTTGCTTGTAGATATTGATCCATTCCCCGATGCTGTCTTTTGCTTGTTTGATGGGCTTCATTATAGTCGACCCAAAGATTATCATTGCTGAGTCGCGGTCGAGATTTGGTGAGTTTGATGCGCCTCTTTTTAAATAACGTTACCACCGATTGACTGATGTATTCGCTGTCGTTCTTAGCATGAAAACCATTGATGGCGTAGGGGGATTGTTCGAGTATTTGAGGGCGTGTCGGGATTAAGAATTGCGCTGATATTTTTCGATTTGAGCAGGTCACCTCAAACTGCGTCACCTCGTCAGTGGCATTAATATGATGCACGCCTTTAACCTTGTCTAAATGGCCATGATGCACGCTGCTCGGATACAGCCTAGTTTGCTAGGACTGAGGTTTGTGAGTTATTGTCCTAATTTAAAATGGATTTGAGCGACGGCGTGCTACGTTTGGGTGTGGGTTTGGAATTTTAGGTAGCCTAGAGTGTGTCCGACCCAACGGTAGTTTGCGCGTTGTCTTTAGACTGGGGCTTGCTGATTAATCGAAAAGGGTTCGCACACGCATTGGGCCCAAAATGACAAATTTGTAACTATCTTTTCGTCGGAAAATATTTATAATCGCCGGCCATGCGCATCTTTGTTTATGTTTTCAGCTTGCTTATTTTATTCCAGCCTGCCAGTTGGGCGATGCCTATGTCTGTGCATCAGCATATAAATAGTCCGCACCTAGAGGAACTTAGGAGTGGCCGTATAGACAGGCCGATGATGCAGCACCAAAGCGCACATCCGCTGTCGCACAGTCTGAAGGCAGGCTCGCTACCCGTACACTGCGAGCAATCAGTGGACGAGTCTGCAAGCCAGGGATATCAAATAAGTGAACCGTCGGTTTCTGCCTCATGCCTGATTAAATGTCTGAGTACTTGCGCGACCACTGCTGGATTGATGCCGCGCACTGATCTCTTCCTGCGCTTGCAACATATCGAAATAGTGTACCGCAGCAGCATAGCCGCATACACCTCTCACATCGAATCGCCGGAGATTCGCCCCCCGCACGCACTTCACACCTGAAGCGCAGGACGCCTTGCTGGCATTGCCCAGCATCGCTTGCCTCTGGGTCACTGACCCAAACACATCAGCACGATATATACCGAGCCGCTTTAGCTCTTAGCCGCCCGAGGTTTAACTTTTGAGGTCAGCCACTCGCATGGCTTTGTATCAAACAAGCTAAAGCCGTCAATATCTTGCTTCGTTTAATTTAATGGATAAAAATTATGTACACAAAAAACACATCGTCGCCATTGGGTGTCGATTTTAGCCGCCGACGTTTTGTTAAAGGCTTATCTGTCGCCGGCGCGCTTGGCCTTGGCGGGGTCAGTCAAGCCTTGTTCGCGGGCGCTGCGGGCGCACAAAAGTCACAAACGCTGAGCGGCAACACGTTTAACCTCAGCATCGGCGAAACGCCCGTCAACTTCACCGGCAAGCCTCGTATGGCAACCACCGTGAATGGATCTTTGCCTGCGCCGCTGCTGCGCTGGAAAGAAGGCGAAACCGTTACGTTGAACGTTACCAATACTTTGAGTGAGACCACCTCGATTCATTGGCACGGTCTGATTTTGCCGAACAAGATGGACGGCGTACCGGGATTAACTTTCGACGGTATCGCCCCCGGCGAGACTTTCCGCTATCAGTTTAAAGTGCAGCAAAGCGGCACCTATTGGTACCACAGCCATTCTGCCTTTCAGGAGCAAACCGGCCTATATGGTGCGATTATCATCGAGCCTGCTCGTTCTGCCCCCTTCACTTACGACCGTGAATATCTGGTGCAATTATCTGACTGGAGCGATGAAACGCCGGAACGTATTTACGCCAAGTTAAAAAAACTCAGCCACTATTACAATTTCAGCGAACGCACTGCGGGCGAACTGCTTGCACAGATCAAATCACAAGGCGCCAAAAGAACTTGGAAAGACCGTGCCATGTGGAACCAAATGCGCATGAGTAGCCGCGATCTGGAAGATGTATCCGGTCATACCTACACCTATTTGATGAACGGCGAAACCCCGCGCGAAGGCTGGAAAGGCCTGTTTAAAAGGGGCGAAAAAATCTTGCTACGGTTTGTTAATGCCTCTGCCATGACTTTCTTTGATGTGCGAATCCCCGGTCTTAAAATGACAGTAGTGGCTTCAGACGGCCAGTATATTCAACCGGTTAGCGTCGATGAGTTCCGAATTGGCGTGGCCGAAACGTATGATGTATTGGTGGAGCCATCTATCGAGCAAGCCTATACTGTATTCGCGCAATCTATCGGTCGCAGTGGTTATGCACGTGGCAGCCTGACACCGGATATGTCCGTGCTGGGCGAAGTGCCAGAAATGGATGCGGTGCCATCTTTGTCGCATATGGACATGGGTATGGACATGAGTGGCATGGATCATTCGGGCATGGACATGGGCGGCGATATGGCCGGCATGGATCATTCCAAAATGAATCACTCGAAGATGGGCATGGGCGATGATATGGCCGGCATGGATCATTCCAAAATGGACCACTCAAAGATGGACATGGGCGGCGATATGGCCGGCATGGACCATTCCAAAATGGATCACTCGAAGATGGATATGGGTGGCGATATGGCCGGCATGGACCATTCCAAAATGGATCACTCGAAGATGGATATGGGTGGCGATATGGCCGGCATGGATCACTCCAAAATGAATCACTCGAAGATGGACATGGGCAGTGGCATGGCTGATATGTCCACCGCAGCTAAAGTTACCCACGCTAAAACCGAGTATGGTTCGCATGTGGATATGCGTGCCGATGCGCCTACCCGTCGTCTCGATGATCCCGGTGTTGGGCTGCGCAACAATGGCCGTCGCGTGTTGACTTATGCCGACATTGCCAACCTGCGCCTGACCCGCGACCGCCGTGAGCCAGAGCGCGAAGTGGAATTGCATTTAACCGGCAATATGTCAAGGTATATGTGGTCGATCAATGGCGTTAAGTTCGCTGATTCGGAACCCTTGCGCTTCAAACACGGTGAACGGCTGCGCATCACCTTGGTGAACGACACCATGATGAACCATCCGATGCATCTGCATGGCCTGTGGAGTGAGCTGGAAACGGGTGACCCACGCCACCTGGCCAGAAAACATACTGTGGTGGTGCAACCCGGCTCAAAAATTTCGTATTTAGTCACAGCCGATGCACTGGGCAATTGGGCTTATCACTGCCATTTGCTTTATCACATGCCCGGCATGTTCAGAAAAGTCATCGTCGCTTAAGGAGATTATCATGACAAAACCACCTTTATTCTCCAACAATAAGCACAACCCGATGCGCCCAATCAAGCTCGCCACGGCTTTGCTAGGCAGCTTACTGAGCGTCGCTTTAATCGCGCCAGCACAAGCCGGCATGGCGGACGACCCAGTATTGGGAAAGTTCATGCTCGACAAGCTGGAAACCACCGATGCGGATGGCAGTTCGCCGCTGAACTGGGAGTTGGATGCCTGGCTGGGGCAAGACCTCAACAAGCTATGGCTTAAATCCACGGGCGAGCGCATCGATGGCAGTGCCGAGCAAAGCAACGAGCTACTGTTTAGCCGCGCGGTCAGCCCCTTTTGGGATATTCAAATCGGTTGGCAGCAGGACAAGGCTGATGGCGAAACACGCGATTACATCTCGATGGGTGCACAAGGTCTGGCGCCGTATCTATTCGACACTTCGGTGTCCCTGTTGATCGGCGAGAATGATCAAGTTGGCCTCGCCGCGCAATTTGAATACGAGCTGATGCTGACCCAGCGCTGGGAGTTGTCGCCAGAGATTGAGGTCGATATCTGGTCACAAGACGACGATGCCATCGGCGTGGGTTCAGGCTTGTCACAAATCGAGCTGGGGCTGCGTTTATCCTATGCCTTTTGGCGAGAGTTTGCGCCGTATATAGGTGTCAGCTGGAGCAAGTCCTTTGGCAATACGGCGGAATTCGCCCAAGCCGAAGGTGAGGGCAGTGAATCAACCCAATATGTTGCAGGTGTTCGCCTCTGGTTTTAACCACAGATTTAGATAGGGGCTCTTTGGCCCTTGTTCTAACTAGTTGCAGGGCTTTAATAGGCCTTGTATTTTTTATTTTTCACATTCAATAACCAACGTAAACTAAACATGAAACTACAAACAATTATCAGTTCTATTTTGCTCGCAGCCGCCACTACCAGTCCAGTTTTTGCCAGCGGCTCACACGATGGCGGTCACGGCCACAGCAACAGCGATGCCCACGGTCACAAGACGGAGCATGCTTCCCCCATTGGTAGCCCGGCGAAATATGCAGCCGGCAATCGTCAGGTGGAAGTGATGCTGGACGACCAGATGCGCTTCGTCTTCACGCCTGCCTTAGAGACATTGAAAGATGGCGAAGCCGTGACATTTATTGTTCGCAACGATGGCAAGATCGATCATGAATTTTCTATCGGCACCGCTGATGAGCAAAAAGCCCATATGGAGATGATGAAAAAAATGCCCGATATGAAGCACCATGATAACACCACAGTATCGCTGTCACCGGGCGCCGAAAGTGAAATGAACTGGCAGTTTGCTGGCAATGAAGAGGTGGTATTTTCTTGTAACATTCCCGGTCACTACGAAGCGGGCATGCACCACGAAGCCAAAATTGTCAGTGAGGTAGCCGCCAATCGTCAATAGGTTTCAACACCCGGCGACCCTTCATGGGGCGCGACGGCCCAGGGATATAATCGAACGGCGCTAAAATCGAAAGATTTGCTGTATACGTCGAAACCATGGCATATTTTTGACCGGATTTTTGGCTCTTTGGATGGGTGTGGAGGTTATAATGGCTGGTATAAAGTTCATTGATCGCATTCACTCGTGCCCAAAATAACAAGCAACTGTATATTGCCCGCGTGGTTTGATACTTCGGTGGGTAAGCAGTTGCTAGAACAGCAGCAGGCCGCATTAGAATCACTGATACCCGATCAGTTTTACGGTACTGGGCTGCAATTTAGTTATACCAAGCAACGCGTGGTCGAGGGCTTGAATATCGAGCGGATGGTGTATTGTGATACTGCGAGTTGTGAGTCGCCTTCTCCAGATCAGCTTGTCGCGGCGCCTGAGGCACTGCCCTTTTCTGAGAATAGTATAGACCTTGCAGTGATGTCTCACACTTTAGACTATTGTGATGACCCGCATCGTGCCTTACGAGAAATATCCCAAGTCATGCGTCCAGAAGGCGTATTGGTATTGACGGGCTTTCATCCTTATAGCTTGTGGGGGGCAAGGCACGCGCTGTCAAAAAAGCGGCCGCCCTACGACGCGAGATTTATCTCGCGTTCACAGGTTCAAGATTGGCTCGCGCTATTGGGCTTTCAAATATGCGCAGGCGCCATGGTCAACTATCAGTTTCCTTTGCTCGGCGCTAAATGGAGCGATCGTTTGGCGGTGATGGAAAAGATGGGCGACCGATGGTGGCCAACGCTGGGCGCGGTGTATGTATTGGTGGTGAAGAAGAAAGTATACGGTGGATTGGCGGTGAGGCCGAACAAGCCGTATGCAGCAAAATGGTTTCCTGAGCTTAAACCTGCGCAGGCTAGAGTTGCGCATCGATTTAAAGTTGGGTAATACTTTGGTCGCTTAAGAGGCGAGGATTCTGAGCCTTGCTTAGAGAAGAATTCTATCGAGAAGCAGACGCTTACACTACAATAGGCGGATGCAGAAAATTACAATTCACACCGATGGCGGCTGTCGCGGAAACCCGGGTATTGGAGGTTGGGGCGCCATATTAAAATCTGGCAAGCATTGCAAGGAGTTAAAAGGCAGCGCAAGCGATACGACCAATAATAGAATGGAGTTGACTGCGGCAATCGAAGCGCTTGCGAGTTTAAATCGGCCTTGTGAAGCGCATCTTTATACCGATTCGGTTTATGTCAAAGATGGGATCAATAAATGGTTGGCTAATTGGAAAAACAACAATTGGCGAACCGCGAACCGCAAGGCGGTTAAGAACCAAGATTTATGGCAGCGCTTAGATGCGCTGAATGATGCTCAAAACGTTTCCTGGCATTGGGTAAAAGGCCATTCAGGGGATCCCGGCAACGAGCGCGCCGACGCATTGGCGAACGAAGCGATGGACGAATTGATGGCGCGCGTATGAGCACTCGATATTTGGTATTGGATACAGAGACCACAGGCCTTGAGCCAAGGCAAGGCCATAAGATCATTGAAATTGGTTGCGTGGAGCTAATTGAACGCCGATTAACAGGCAACAATTACCAACAATTTCTGAATCCTGAGCGTGAAATCGATGAAGGCGCTATGAATGTTCACGGCATTGAATTATCTGAGTTGCGAGATAAACCAACCTTCGCACAGGTTGCCGATGATTTTCTAAGCTATATACAAGGCGCGACCCTAATTATTCATAACGCAGCTTTTGATGTGGGCTTTTTGAATCATGAGCTCGCCTTAGTAGAGCGCCCACAGGGCGTGGTGTCGGATTATTGTGAGGTGATTGATACGCTCGCAATGGCGCGCGAAATGCATCCTGGTCAGCGCAATAGTTTAGATGCTTTGTGTCAGCGCTACCACATCGACAATACCCATCGTACTCTGCACGGCGCCTTGCTCGATTCTGAAATCCTCGCAGAAGTATACTTGCGCATGACAGGCGGCCAGCTCAATTTATTGGGCGAAACGGAGGAGGGCGGAGATGTCGAAAATTTCCTTGATCGGGTATATGAGTTAGACACGACTCGCGCGGCGCTCAAAGTCATCCCAGCGAATGAGGCGGAAATGGTTGAGCACGACAAATGGCTGGCCATGTTGAGCGCTAAAAGGGGCGAGCCGGTAAGCTGGTAACTCAGCAGGATCTCGAAGTTGTGTGCATGGCGATGTAGCGTAGGGCAAGCTCTAAAGCAGCGCCCACTCCGCGTAAATTTCCACTTCTTCTCGATTAAGCAGGATTAATTGAAAGGCGTTGGGGTTAAGGGAATGATCCAGCGTTGTATCAACTGATAAGGCGTGGAGCACGTAGCCGATTAAGGCGCGGCGCACCTTGAGTTCGATGGTCTTGCCATCTTCTGCGTAGTCGACCAGTAAATTCAGTTGTTGTTTGGCGGATAACTTAGGGTGCGGCGCGAGGACTAAGTTTATCGTTTCGCTCCAATCTTCGTCGTAGTCGGCGCTTGATTCTGCTGCATTCTCAAGCAAACGTGCTTCTAAAACACGTGATAAGACGAAATCTCTGAAATCAAAACTGTCTTCTTGGTAGGCGCGCACATGCCAGCGTAAGCCGGTGTTCACAACAGAATGCGGTTCAATGATTCTGTTTTGTGCTTGGTCGTGTTTGCGTAAAGAGGCGTAGCGAATCTGTAGTTTCTTGCGGGCAAAAATTGCGCGCGTTATTTGCGCCACTATCGCAGCGGAAGGCAGCCGCGCCGGATGGGGCAGGCTGGCCGTATTGAGGCCATAAATGGATGTGCTGTCGGCAGCTAACCATGCTGACGGCATGTTTTGGCTGATCAATTGAAGGGTGGCGGCAGGGCTCAGATCAGATAATGCTTGCTCAAAAGTAGC
>CBDBQB010000030.1:0-105280 GCA_965209105.1 Candidatus Poriferihabitaceae bacterium
GATAAATCAAGTGAAATAGAAAGTGATGAACATATTCAAAATAACACTTCGATTGTTCACGCTTTTGGCATGTTTTGGCAACGCGACCTAGTTTTGTGGACTAGCACCCCTAGTCTTCTTGGAAGGCAACAAATCGGAGCGGATACAGTAGATTTCTATTCTCAAGTTGGTGTATATCTATTACATGACGGGCGTGAGGTTATATATGTGGGTAGATCAATAGATCGACCGCTTGGTCGGAGACTCTATGAACATACACAAGATAGATTGAGAGGCCGTTGGAATAGGTTTTCATGGTTTGGCCTTTACGAGGTTTCAGATAAAGGGGCGTTAGTTGAAATTGATATCAATCCTACGGTAGAGACTGTTATTAGTACATTAGAAGCGTTGCTAATCGAAGGATTGGAGCCGCCGCAAAACAGGAAAAGAGGGGATGACTTTAGTGCAATAGAATACTTACAAGCAGAAGATCCCGAAATCGGAAAACAACAAATGAAGGCCTTACTTAGCGAGATGCAACATAAACTTTCACAAAGCTAATATAAGTCATTAAATCGAACTTGTGTAAACGCAAGCCGCTTTGAAACGTGCGTTGGAAGTTCGGGGGACACAATAGAATGGCACTAAGTTAAGGGTGTTCAGCATTCTAAGATATAAGCAAATACAAGCAGGAAATGGCTTAAAACCTATGCCGAAGAGGCTTAACTTAGCGCCATTCGGGACACAATACCTAATTAGTTGAATTTTATTTTGGGCAACTCTTTTCTCACTTTTTGCGTGGCCAAAAAGTAAGCAAAAAGGCCACCCGATCGCCAGCCCTGCGGGTTCCCTGCGCTTCTCGAATTTTACGGGTGCTGCGCAACTCGCTGTCGCTCAGACAGTGCTCGCACTTATCCGTAAAATTCTGCGGTGCTCGGCTGGCTCAAACGGGAAGTTTGAACCTATTTTTAATGGGCGCGTTGTTTGTGGTGAGCAGTATCCAAGTGGTGAGCTGTATCCAAATAGTCCGCATTAGAAATGAGTGGCCGAGCTTAAGATTTAATTTAATGGAAGAAGCGAGGACTGTCTGAGCGCAGCGAGTTCCGCAGCGACATTAAATTAAATCTTAAACTCGGGAACCCGAAGGGCCGCCATTTGCGGTGTGTTTTCTTGGTTCTGTTCTTTTGCACAAACAAAAGAATGAACGCCCGCCACGGCAGTGGCAATGTCAAAACATAGCTCCAATCAATAGATTGCCAAGTCGCTTTCTACTCGCTCACGCTCAAACAGTGCTCGCACTTATCCGTAAAATTCTGCGATGCTCGGCTGGCTCAAACGGGGCTGGGTAAAGTGCTATTCTCTAGTGGTTAATACGTGTTGCACTTGATTCTTGAATCTAAGCGTTACCCTTTCCCAGAGAAGTGTAAGCGGAGGTTGCTTGTGGCGAGTCGTATCGCAATAGTCCGCATTAGAAATGAGTGGCCGAGTCTAAGATTTAATTTAATGGAAGAAGCGAGGACTGTTTGAGCGCAGCGAGTTCCGCAGCGGCATTAAATTAAATCTTAAACTTGGGAACCCGAAGGGCCACCATTTGCGGTGTGTTTTCTTGGTTCGGTTCTTTTGCACAAACAAAAGAATGAACGCCCGCCACGGCAGTGGCAATGTCAAAACATAGCTCCAATCAATAGATTGCCAAGTCGCTTTCTACTCGCTCACGCTCAAACAGTGCTCGCACTTGTCCGTAAAATTTTGCGGTGCTCGGCTGGCAACGGGGTTTGTAGACGCTATAGTACGATACCGCGAATCGAACTAGCCCGTACTCAACTCAAACAACGGCAAAATTTCAGCGAATTGATCGACCAGCGCATGGGGAGACTGAGTCGATAAATCAACCCCTTGGTTATAGCCATAGCGCACTGCGATGGCGGGGATATTGGCGGCTTGCGCGGCATGAATATCGTGGGCGGAATCCCCTACCAAAGCGCAATCTTGTGGCTTGATCTCCATTTCATTCATGCTAAATAGAATGGGTTCAGGGTGGGGCTTTTTATGGGTACAGGTATCGCCAGAAACGATACTCGTGAAATATTGGTCGATTTCTAGTTGGTTCAATAAGGGCAGGGAGAATTCAAGGGGTCAGCCAGCTTGATATTCTTACTACACATCGCCTTGCCATGGCTCAGGTTACTCATTCGTGATGCCCATGTATGCGGAAATTCCGTACCGTAGCTTTCATCCACAAAGAGGTTTGGGCGCAGCCTACTTAAAAGACCAAAATGGTGAATTAATTGCACCTGAAGTTTTCCAATCAGCGGGTCAAGCGAACGGAAACAAGGGGCCAGCCAACTTGATATATAAACGATTCACTTTACCATCTTCTCCATGCAGTCCAAATTGTATCACGCGATCAAGCAACGATAGCAACCAAGGCTCATCTAATAATTATCAAGCTGGCTGACCCCATGATTCAGCTTCGCGGTAGAACTGGTTTTCTGTCGAGCAATGATTTGTCCAATTATAGTGAGTTCGGTCTGATCGTTGCCTCTGTTGCGGTTGGTGCGGGTTGGTTAGATTCACAATGGCTGACGATTATCGCCTTGGCGCTCACGCGGCTTCATGGGGTCAGCCAGCTTGATAATTGAATATATTAAAAGGACCACACCGTAATAAGCTCAAAATAACGCGCATGCTCTTCGTTACCAAGTAATCTGCACATCAACAATCGCCTGGGGGCTGGCTTTGTTAATCGTGTAACACACATGGTCAATCTCAACGCTATTACCTTCTTTCGGTATCTCGTTAAAATGCTCGAGCAGCATGCCCGCTAAACTTGCCGCATCGGTCGGCGCTAAGCCAAGTTGCAGTTTTTCTTCCAGAACATTGGGCGCGATACGGGCGCTGACCAAATAATTTCGCGCCCCCAGTTGTCGAATAGATTGTGGCGACTGGGCGTGATCATATTCATCTTCAATATCTGCGACCACCTCTTCCATGATGTCCTCAAGCGAAATGAGACCCACCGTCTTATCCTCTTTAACAACCATCCCGACGACCAGTTTTTGGGTTCGAAATTCGCTTAATAAGTCCGCGATACTGGTATCCCAAGGCGTGGTGTAGATCGGTTTGATAAAGTCACGAATACTTTGATCACTTTGCTCGCCCAAGATTTCCAGGGTATGTAATATGCCAATAATATTATCGCGCGAGCCTTTGAATACCGGAAAACGAATATGATTAACCGCTTGGGACAACTGCAAAGCTTCCCCGACGCTTGCTTCCTCGGAAACCACATCCACCGCGGCAAACTCAGTCATCGCGGCTTCCGCGCGGGTCTCGGAGAAATTAAATACCCGCTGGATCATATCCTTTTCAATTTCCTTGATATCACCCGCCGCCACGTCGGGCGTTCTCATCATTGAAATAAGTTCCTCGCGCTGTATAAAAGGGCTGCTGTGTTCATCAGCATTACGATTAATCAGGCGTGAGATGAGAGAAAAGACGAACACCAAGGGCGAAAGAACGAAGGAGAAAAACCAAAGCCCATAGATCACGATCGGCACGATTTGATGAGATTTTTGCTGAAAAATACTTTTGGGTACAATCTCAGCAAACAGCCAAACCAAGGGCATTAATACCAACACGGCGACGATACCACCCTTGTCGCCGAATAAATTAATCGAATAAGCCGTCACGATGGTGGTGTTCGTGACGGTAGCGATATTGGTGCCGATTAGCGTCGTGGCAAGCATCCAATCTGGGCGCGCCAACATCGACAGGGCGTACTTCGCGCCCCGCGAGCCCATTGCGGCTTGGTGGCGCAAGTGATTTTTCTCAATACTGACCATCGCCATTTCAGAGCCCGAGAAAAAGGCCTGCATCAGCAGAAAAAAGATCATGGCCAACAGAACGACGATAAACTCGATCACAACTTCGCCTCGTTCAATGTTTGGTTTAAAAATCGTACTTCAACATCCTCAATACGATTTTCCAACATGGATTTTACTTTCAGTTCTATGGCGCCCAATGTCACCAAGGTATTCACCTCCGGCAGCACCCCTAGCGTATGAAAGATCAAGCCACCAATCGTTTCGGCGTGTTCGGTTTCGAGTGTGACATCGAACTCTTCGTTAAAATCATCCACTTCCATCGCGCCATCGACCAAATAATGCCCCTTATCTATGACCATACTCGAACGGGCATCTTCTTCAGAGGGGCTATATATATCGCCGAATATAGTTTCCAATAAATCTTCCATGGTGACCAGACCGACCACGCCACCATATTCATCTACCACAATTGCAATGGTGATCCGCTTCTCCCGGAAATCGTTGAACAGCGCTGAGCCCGCTTTTGACTCGGGCACGAAATAAGGTTTGCGCAACATGGATTGAAAATCATACAAATGCGCTTGCGCATTGCTTAAATTCAGGCCTGTCAAATCACGCGCGAATAAGACCCCCGCAATATCATCGCGATTTCTTCGATACACTGGAATTTTGGTGTGTCGATGAGATTGGAAATCTTCTAAGACTGTGGGCAGATTTGCCTCTAATGGAATGGCCGACATATCCGAACGAGGGGTCATCACATCCTCTGCTGTGATATTTCCAAAATCAAAAATCTGATGAATCATCTCCGCTTCGGTGTTATCCAGCGCGCCTTTTTTAAGCGCATCGGCTGCCAGCGTTCGCATCATATCCTCTGTGATCAGATTGCCTTCTGAACGCTCAACCCCAATCAATTGCGTAATGATCCAATCCGCTGCGATTCTCACTAAACGCCGCAAAGGCGCAATCGAGGCGGCAAACCGTTCTACCCACGGTGCCTGAAACATCGCGAATTTTTGGTTGTGTCGAATGGCCAAGGTTTTGGGTGTGATTTCGCCAAATAATAGTAATACGGGCACCATCACAAACAAATTTAAATAGACATTTTCGCCCCCCACCGCTTGAACAATCATCGCAGCGGAGAGCGTAGACGCCGCCACGTTCGCAGATTCATTGCCAATCAAGATTGTCACAATCAGGCGGCGCGGTTGCGCGAGTAGTTTTTCTATAACGTTCGCGCGAATGGGGTTTTGATCGTTGAGCGCTTGACGGTGATTCCGCTTTAAAGAAAACAGGGCAGTTTCAGAGCTAGAGAAAAAGGCGGACATCAATAATAAGACCACCATGCCCGCCAGTTGAACCCAAAATACAGTCTCCATTATCGACCGCTCACCGTATCTTGGCGTCTAGATAGAGGGCGCACAGCGACACACGCCTTGCTTGGAATGCTTGCTTTCGGGGGCGCCACATCGTGGCAGAAATAGGGGGGTAGGGTTAGCAGGCGCCAACTGTCGGGATCTTCACCCACAGGATTTGAGGGTTCCATTGCTTCGTGTAATCATTGACTCTTCGATTATAGACCATCCTCATGCCACCGTTCGAGCAGACTTTATTGAGCGAAGCAATTTAGTTGCCCACCTGTACCCAAGCTGTCTACCACTAAATCGCCATGCTTCAGTCAATACTTTGACACGGCAAATAGGTTTAATAAGAATCAATGCTAAGGCTATGCGATTTGAATGATGAGCAAAAAACTATTTATCCCTGTCACTGACGAGCTACTATTTGATCACCCCGAGTTGATCAGTACGCCCTTGCGACCCTATACACAGGATCTCGCTTGTTATCATTGGTTAGACGTACGCATAAACCCCGATGATGACGTCAATATTGCCAAGCCATATAAGCGTTCAGCCCATCAAAAATCTCACCTCGAAAACGAATTCCCCCAAGCTGCAGCTGCATAACGCGAGCGTAAATTGTCGATTAAACTCGGCCAGGCAAAGCAAAGCATATCGCTATGCAATTTTCTAGATAGACCGGATCACTGCAAATCGTTACTGCGTAGCTGATTACTCGAGAAAATTACGCGGCTTGCAAATTAGCAAATGCCGCCACCAGCCACTTAGTCCCGACCTCGTCGAAATTCACCAGCACTCTCGCGTGCTCGCCAGCACCTTCTACATTGATGACCGTGCCCAAGCCGAATTTTTGATGCTCTACCCGACCACCCAAGCTGAGACCATCCGACGCAGATGGCGTGGCGGTTTGTTGATATGTCGGCGCTGAGTGCAAGCGATAGCTGCGTTCTTCATGAATCAGTTCTCGCGGTATTTCAACCAGAAATCGCGAGGGTTGTGTGTAGATTTCTCGACCATGTAAGCGCCGCACCTCAGCATAGCTAATAACCAACTTTTCCATCGCGCGCGTCATGCCGACATAACATAATCGACGCTCTTCTTCTAAACGCCCCGGTTCATCAATCGAACGCTGATGCGGGAACAAACCTTCTTCCAGGCCGGTTAAAAACACCAATGGGAATTCCAAGCCTTTAGCCGAATGCAAACTCATTAGCTGTACACACTCCTCCCACTCAGCGGCTTGCCCTTCACCCGCTTCAAGCGCTGCATGGGCAATAAATGAGGCGAGCGGGTCTAGGTCATCCTCATCGGAGGCCTCATAGTTCCGGGTTGCGTTAATTAATTCTTCGAGGTTTTCAACGCGCGTTTCGGCGCGTTCACCCTTTTCCTTTTTATAGTGTTCCAGCAAGCCTGAACTGTGCAAGATCGCGTCGGCTTGTTCGTGTAACTCCAAGCCCTTTACATCATTGCGCATAGCGGTGATCAATTCAATGAATCGTATCAGCGCGGTGCTCGCACGCGCCTTCAACGTTCCGTTATCAATTAGACTTTGGGTCGCAAGCCACAATGACTGCGCATCATTTCGAGCCTGTGTGCGAATCATGTCCAGTGTTTTATTGCCGATGCCGCGGGTCGGGCGATTAATTACCCGCTCGAATGCCGCATCGGAATTTAAATTATTGACGAGGCGCATATACGCCAACGCATCCTTAATTTCAGCGCGCTCGAAAAACCGAAGGCCGCCGTAGACGCGATAGGGAATACTCGCTTGCATCAGTTTTTCTTCAAACACGCGGGATTGCGCATTGGAACGATACAGTATTGCAATCGAATCACGCGGTTTCCCGCTCGCTAACCAGTTCTCGATATGCTCGATCACATACCGCGCTTCTTCAAGGTCATTACTCGCGCCATACAAGACAATCGGCTCGCCCTCTTCTCCTTCGGTCCATAGCTCCTTGCCCATGCGGTCACTGTTATGCGCAATCACCGCATTCGCAGCTTTTAGGATGGTGCTCGTCGAACGATAATTCTGCTCTAAGCGAACCAACTGCGCGCCTTTAAAATCGTGCTCGAAGTTGAGAATATTTTCAACCTTTGCGCCCCGCCAACCATAGATCGATTGGTCGTCATCACCCACTGCAAATAGATTTGCGCGTTCGCCTGCTAACAGTTTTAACCACTGATATTGAATTGAATTGGTGTCCTGAAACTCATCCACCAAGATATGTTGGTAACGCTGTTGATACTGCGAACGAATGATCTCATCGTTCTTAAATAGCTCGAGCGTCCGAAGTAATAACTCGGCGAAATCGACCAAGCCACTGCGCGCGCAATACTGATCATACTGGGCGAATACCTTAATTAAGGTCTGCTGTTGATGATCCCCGTTATCGGGCAAGTCCTTGGCGCGCCGCCCCTCTTCTTTGTGCGAATTAATGGCCCACTGTAATTGTTTCGGCGGCCAATACGCTTCGTCTAAATCAAGGTCTTTCAAGACCCGGCGAATCAGGCGATATTGATCGTCGCTATCGATAATCTCAAAGGTTTTCGGTAGGCCGGCTTGTTCAAAATGCGCACGTAAAATTCGATGGCACAGCCCATGAAATGTGCCCATCATCATTGCGCCAAGCGGGATACCGAGCAACTTCTCCACGCGATTGCGCATTTCCCGCGCTGCTTTGTTGGTGAAGGTCACCGCTAGAATAGACAAGGGCGAGACTTGATGCCCTTCAACCAACCAAGCGATTCGATGGGTCAATACCCGCGTCTTACCGCTACCCGCACCGGCCAACACAATCATCGCCCCAGGCGGGGCTGCGACCGCATCACGCTGCGCGTCATTGAGTTCGTCAAAAATGTGCGATACATCCATGGCGCTATTATAGCCGCCCCGCTCTATTTATGATCCAGCCGTCGCTTGTTGCAGGGCATTTTTTTACAATTCCTCAAAAAATTTCACGCTGGCCACTGGACCCCATCGGTTCACACAAATGCTTGCTATATACCGCGCGCTTAGCGAAACTTCAGCGCCCTAATTTCAATATCAGCCATGTCTAGTCATTCAGAACTGTTTCGCCAAGCCCAGCAACACATCCCGGGCGGGGTCAATTCGCCGGTTCGAGCATTTAAATCTGTCGGTGGCGATCCTATTTTTATCAAACGCGCCCAAGGCGCATATCTGTATGATGAAGATGACAAACAATACATCGATTATGTCGGTTCCTGGGGGCCGATGATTCTAGGGCATTCGGATAAGGACGTGCTACAAGCCGTGACGCAAACTGCGCAAAATGGCTTGAGTTTTGGCGCACCGACGGTCCTTGAAACCAAGATGGCCAATTATTTGTGCGCTCGCCTGCCGTGGATTGAAAAAGTGCGCATGGTCAATTCGGGCACTGAAGCGACCATGAGCGCCATTAGGCTCGCACGCGGCTATACTGGGCGCGATAAGATGATTAAGTTCGAAGGCTGTTACCACGGCCATGCGGACAGTTTGCTGGTTAAGGCTGGCTCAGGCGCGCTGACCTTTGGTGAACCGACGTCGCCTGGCGTTCCGAATAGCGTTGCTGCCGATACCTTAACCGCAACATACAACGATTTAAAAAGCGCGCGTGAATTATTCGAGGCCAATCCTGGCGAAATCGCCTGCATTATTCTTGAACCCGTTGCTGGCAATATGAATTGTGTGCCGCCGATAGCGGGCTTTTTGGCCGGTTTGCGACAACTCTGCGATGAGCACGACAGTGTGATGATCATCGACGAGGTCATGACAGGTTTTCGGGTGGGTGCTCAGGGCGCGCAAGGCTTATACGAGGTTTACGCTGATTTGACCTGTCTCGGCAAGGTGATTGGCGGCGGTATGCCCGTCGCGGCGTTCGGCGGTAAGGCAAGTATCATGGATCACCTGTCTCCGCTTGGCGGGGTTTATCAAGCGGGCACCTTATCGGGCAACCCAGTGGCCATGGCGGCGGGATTAGCCACCCTACAAAAAACAGATGCACCCAACTTTTACACACAGCTCAGTGACAAGGTTCAATTCCTTGTTGCGGGCTTGCAAACGGCGGCTGACGAAGCAAACATCCCTTTCACCACCAATTCCGTCGGGGGGATGTTTGGCTTGTTTTTTACCGATGCTGACAAAGTAGAAAACTTTGCCGATGTCATGGCCTGCGATGGGCAGCAATTTAATCGTTTCTTCCACGGCATGCTCGACGCGGGGGTGAACCTTGCGCCGTCTGCGTTTGAAGCTGGTTTTGTTTCAATCGCCCATCGTAAAGACGATTTACAAAACACCATCGATATTGCAAGCAAGGTTATGCGCGCGCTGTAATTTGGCTGCCAAGGAATTTGAAAGGCCGCCAAAATAAGGCTTAAACAAAGGACGGTTCGCTGACGCTGCTCAACCCTCTTATTGTATAAAACCCTTGTAATAGGGGGTTTATTTGCTAGTATCCCTGTCAGTTATAGGAAATTGAGGGAGGAAGGAGAATCGGTATTCTCATTCACATGGGGTTGGCGCTGACGCTTTTAGTCGCGCCGTCGGCATACGCTGGGCTTATCCCAGAGGCCATCGTGCTGAATTCAGGCAGCCACCAATGGACGCTTAACACCGTATACGGACACCAGCAAGATCGCATTCAATACAAATATCACGTCGATAGCGTTTTAGTGAAAGCCGGCCTGATCGACAGCGGGCAATATTCTGATACCGCGCCGACAGCGATACTGTTAAACGACACACCATTATTGGTTTGGTCATCGATCCCGTCGGCCGAAGCACGCAGTGAAATATATTTCTCACGCTGGCTAAGCGGCAATTGGTCAAGCGCCGACAAAGCGCACGCTAGCAATGACTATGCAGATATGTCACCCACACTACAGCCCTTGCAAGACGGTGGCGCTACTTTATATTGGTATCAAAATACGGGTACAGATGTGGTCCTTCGCTGGGCCTCTTTCTCCGCAAAAGGCTTATTAAACCCCGTCGCAGCCTCCGCCCTATTTTCACCCCCCACCCCTACCGCCCCAGCGAGTGCTGCCAGCCAAGACTTTTATGCCAGCATGAACGCACGCGACCCCGACGGGCCCATGAATTGCATCGCCTTTGGCGACAGCATCACGCAAGGACAAAAAAGAAACGCGGCCGGGGTCACCAGCGGCGTCACCTCACCGCCAAACGGCGGACAATACGGTGCCTATGTTGAAGAGCTAAAAGCTTTGCTTCAAGTCGATATTTCGACCGTTAATGTTTATAACTACGGTGTCAACGGTGAGCGATCCTATGACGGCGTGGCGCGCATTAACAGCGTGATGGCGAGCCAATCCGCGTCAAATTGCATATTAATTATGTATGGTGCCAATGATCGCTACCAAGGCCTGCACCCCAGCTCAACCGCTGCCAATATTCAAACCATGGCTGAACGCGCACGTTTGGCTGGGCGTATTCCTATTGTCTCCACCATTACACCCAATACAGCGTTGGGTGGCATTACGCCTTACAATAGCGCCATCCTTACTATGACCGACAATCTCGGTATTGACGTGGCTGATCAGTACACTGCGCTAAATGCCAATTGGGCTGTGTATAACACGGGCGATGGACTGCATATCAGCCATGCGGGCGACGCTATCATGGCAGAGGTTTGGGAGCAGGTGATGCGCGGCAATTCCAAATTATTTTCGAATAATGTGGCCGCTCATTTGGGCGCAATCCTGTTGCTTTTACTCGATTAGATCTGTCGATATTTTTAACTTCCTTCTTTTCGTATGGCCTCTCTAGCCCTTCAGGAACGGCATTATTAACCCAGGTGACAAATACCCTACATTCAGCCGCCGTGTGCTTGTTCGTAGCAAGGCACACAAACGCCGCTGTAGTCGTTCTCCAGCAAGCTTTGTGTAACGCAGTCTACGGACAAGCACACGGCGGCCCATCAAGAATATCAATAAGTTGGGGGCTTCTGGCGTGCACTGGCTCGGCGTTGGGGCGCTAGACAAGGGAACGACCATTGCCCGCACACCCCGCCTTGATCCAGCCCACGCCAAAAGCCCTGAATGCAGGGTATTTGTCACCTGGGTTAAAAATAGAAATCAGTTCGTAATATAAGGAAATGCTTAACTTTGGGTGATTGCTTAGGCTATACTCGCGCGCATAAATTCCCCTCCCGCTAACCGTCGCCACATGCGATCTATCTAAGCACGAGGCAGATAAAGTCTAAATTTATAGCGACTCTTTTTTATGGCTTCAAAACACTCGCCTTCCTTCGGCGGCGCCCAGCTCAAATCTCTAAGCATCATTGCCCTATTTTTAGGCCTTGCAGCCTATTTAGCGATGCTTGTGCCGACCATAGAAATCGCTTGGATGATGGCAATACTATTACTCACCATCTACCTGTTCGCCTTTGAGGTGGTGGATGTTGATATTGCCGCCGTATCCATTATGGTACTGCTGGGCTTAAGCACCTTATTTGCGCCACTAATGGGTTTACAAGCGGGCTTGATTGATAACCAGCGACTGTTCGACGGGTTTTCGAGCAACGCCGTCATGTCAATTATCGCGGTCATGATAATCGGTGCAGGGCTGGATAAAACGGGGCTCATGGGCACTGTTGCAGCGTTCATTTTAAAGATCGGTGGAAGCTCAGAAAAACGCATCATTCCGATCATTTCCAGTACCGTCGGCATCATATCTTCGTTCATGCAGAACGTCGGTGCGGCCGCTTTGTTTTTACCCGTGGTGTCCAGAATATCCGCGCGCTCAGGTTTGCCCATGTCACGACTGCTCATGCCCATGGGCTTTTGCGCGATTTTAGGCGGCACGGTGACCATGATCGGTTCGTCTCCGCTCATTTTGCTGAATGATTTAATCCTCACTTCCAACGGCAATCTGCCCAGCGAACAGCAGATGCAACCTTTCGGCTTGTTCTCTGTTACACCGATTGGACTTGCCTTGCTTGGTGCAGGAATTCTGTATTTTGTGATTGCTGGACGCTTTGTATTGCCGGGTGATACTGAACAAACCGGCTCCACTGCCGCGAACACGATGAAATATTTTCACGATGTCTACGACATCGATTTTGATCTTTTCGAGGTGGTCATTCCATCCGGCAGTGAAATAATTGGTAAACACCTTGATGATGTAGAAGATGCCTACGCGGTGCGAATTATCGCCACTAAACTCTTGGGTCAAGGCACGCGCGTTGGCCCCGGTGCCTTGGATCGGGATACCGGCCTTAGCGAGGGAATGGTTTTAGGGGTGGTCGCTGAAACCGCCGACCTGATTCACTTTATCGATAAATATGGTTTAAAGCAGAGAGATACCTTGCGCACTTTTGCTGATGCGCTGTCGCCGTCAAAAGCCGGCATCGCTGAAGTTGTCATTCCGCCAAGCTCAAAATTGATCGGCAAGTCGGCGCGGGATGTATGGCTCCGCAAGACCTACGGACTCGCCATGGTAAGCCTCCATCGCGATGGGGTTACTCTCCATGAAGACGATGATATACGGAGCATGCCCTTGCATTCCGGCGATACGATTGTTGTTCACACCGCGTGGGATGCCTTGGCGCGTATCGAGAGCAATCCTAACTTCGTCGTCATTACCACTGAATATCCACGCGAAGAAATGCGACCCAATAAGCTGGGTTGGGCAGGGCTTTTTTTCGCAGTCGCCTTGGGCTTGGTGTTATTCACCGACACGCGGCTGTCCATTGCTTTACTAACCGGCGCGATTGGTATGGTGTTGTCAGGCGTACTAACGATCGACGAAGCCTATCGCGCCATATCTTGGAAAACAGTTTTCTTGCTCGCCTCTTTAATCCCGCTGGGTATGGCGGTAGAACAAAGTGGCACCGCCAAATGGATCGCAGATCAAACCCTAGCCGTGGTGGGAGATATGCCGATTTGGGTAATACAAAGCGTGATTGCTATCCTCGCAACTTTTTTTACCCTCGTCATGTCGAATATTGGCGCGACCGTGCTACTGGTGCCTCTGGCGGTTAATATTGCTTTAGGCGTTGGCGCGGATCCGGCATTGTTCGCGCTGACCGTGGCACTGGCAACCTCCAACTCGTTTATCATTCCAACCCATCAAGTAAATGCTTTGATTATGGGCCCCGGCGGCTATCGTGTGCCCGACTATATTCGCGCTGGGTCTATCATGACAATCCTATTTCTTGTTATCATGATCTCCATGCTGAACCTCGTCTTTTAAAACCATCATCCCATGCAAAAAATAACAACTCTATTCATCGCACTGTTCGGTATTGCTCTCCCTCAGCTTGCGCTCGCGTCTGAAGCTGCCACTGGGCTGCCAATCGATCTCACAAAGAGTGGGGTCGGTATGTCTTGTATTGCTATTTTTGTGATCGCGTATCTACTCGTCATGACAGAAGAGCTCACCCATTTACGCAAATCAAAACCTGTCATCATTGCCGCTGGGCTGATCTGGGCAATCATTGGCTTCACCTACACCCAAATGGGTCAATCGCACCTCGCCGAAGCGGCGGTTCGGCACAATATTCTAGAATACGCCGAACTGATGTTGTTTTTACTTGTGGCGATGACCTACGTAAACTCGATGCAAGAGCGACAGGTGTTTGACGCCTTGCGTTCATGGCTCATCCGTAAAGGGTTCAGTCTCCGCGCACTGTTCTGGATGACAGGCATTTTGGCTTTTTTCATCTCCCCTGTTGCCGACAATCTGACCACTGCACTGGTCATGTGCGCCGTCGTCATGTCGGTCGGTGGCGACAATAAAAAGTTTGTCGCTGTTGCCTGTATCAATATTGTGGTCGCCGCGAACGCCGGTGGCGCGTTCAGCCCGTTTGGTGATATCACCACATTGATGGTATGGCAAAAAGGTATTGTAGATTTCTCACAATTTTTTGTACTTTTTATTCCCTCCGTGGTCAATTATGTCGTGCCCGCTGCCATCATGAGCCTGACCGTCTCAAAAGAAATGCCCAATAGTGATGGAGAGGTCATACAGATGCTACCCGGTGCGAAGCGCATCATCGCTTTATTTATATTGACCATTGCGACAGCAGTAAGCTTTCACTCTTTCTTTGGCTTGCCGCCTATGCTCGGCATGATGACGGGGCTGGGCTATTTACAATTATTTGGTTATTATTTAAAAATCACTCAAACACGCGCCGCCAATCGCGCGGGCGTGATAGGGGATATCGTAGCCTTTGATGTATTCAAAAAAGTCGCGCGTGCAGAGTGGGATACGCTGTTATTCTTTTATGGTGTTGTTCTGGCAGTCGGCGGCCTTGGTTTCTTGGGTTATTTAGCCGTTGTGTCGGAAATCATGTACACCCAAATGGGCGCCACCACCGCCAACGTTTTAGTCGGGATACTCTCCGCGATCGTGGATAATATCCCGGTGATGTTCGCCGTCCTGACCATGGAACCCGCGATGGATTTAAGCCAATGGTTGCTCGTCACGCTCACTGCGGGCGTAGGCGGCAGCTTATTGTCGATCGGCTCCGCTGCGGGGGTCGCGCTGATGGGGCAATCCAAAGGCGCCTACACTTTTGGCAGCCATCTTAAATGGACACCGGTGATCGCATTAGGCTATGCAGCCAGCATATATACCCATATCTGGCTGAATTTTTAGACCTTGAGACCTCAGCATAACTAAAGTGCAAAGGAAAATGAGATAGTATTTTCAAGGTTTTTGACAAAATGGAGTGTAATAGCGAGCTATTGCGCGATATTTTGGCGAAAAGATTGGAAATTATTAGGCATTTTATCTTGTGCTGTCGTTATGCTGTGGTCTCACCTTGTTTTATTCATCTATTCGCGGCAAGAAAATCGCTTCATGCCCCCGATTGCCCAGCCAGTAACTTTTTTTGCTGGCGCGATAAGGCTCAACATCAATGCCACGCGAACCAAACCGAACAGCAATCTGCCCCGTATTCGCCGTATTCAATAGCGGAATTTCTTGAATTAGATAGCGCTCGCTTACTTGGGCGTGCGGGTGTCGAAACCGATTTAAGAATCCAGCGCTGATAATCGCCAAGCCAGGCTTAACCGCTTGAACAAATTCTGGGGTCGACGAAGTACGGCTACCGTGATGCGGCACCAATAGAACATTTGCTGCCAGCGGAGTTGTGCCTTTAGACATTGCGCGTTGCAATATTGCTGCTTCGGCTTCCGCTTCGATATCGCCCGTCAGTAAGGCGCTGCCAAAACGGCTACTCACTCGCAACACACAGGAATCATTATTCTCATCATCGTAGGTATTGGGCAAGGGGTGTATAAAGGCGAACTTAACGCCATCCCACTCCCATGATTGTCCCAACTCACAGGGGATTGAATCAGGCATGAACCCCGCTGACGCGTAAATCTGCTGGGGAGCCTGCGCGTCGATCACGGCCGACATCCCACCGTAGTGATCAATATTTTTGTGACTGGCAATCACTGTATCGAGCCTTGAGATTCCGACTTGTTTTAAGAAAGGTAGAACAATATTTTCTCCGCTATCAAAGCCCGAGGCGTATTTTATTCCTGCATCGTACAACAAACTGTGGTTTTCCGTCCGAACCACAATCGCCAAACCTTGCCCGACATCCAGTGCATGAATTTCAAACGCGGGCTGAGATAGTTTATTGTGTGGGGGCACAAACAAGGGCAGCCAAGCGAGTAGTGCGAGATAGCGCCATCGTCCAAACCTTGCGTACAGCAGTACCCAAGCGCCAAAAAGGGCCATTGCTATCGATAAAATATTCGGCGCCGCACCCAACCAAACCGAATAGGGTAAGTCCGATAGCATTTGAAGCTTAGGCCAAATCGCTTCGAGCAATCCATTGGCAATCTTTAATGCTCCGCTGGCCAAGGAATTTGAGCCGAGCGCAAATAGCCCCAGAGCGACTAAATCAATAGGCACCACGAGCATGCCGATCAGTGGAATAGCCAAAAAGTTCGCCGGCAGTGAAACAACCGAGAATTGCCCGAAAAACAGTAGAGATGCTGGCATTAATGCTACGAATACTGCCCACTGAATGTTTATCCATTGGCGCAGCGTCCGCTTAATTTTTGCCCACCCGATTTGCAATCCAGTGATCGCTACTGCCGTTTCTTGGGTACCTCCCGATGTGCCTTGCTTACCCTTTATCACTAGCATGATCGCGGCCACCGCACCGAAGGATAGCCAGGCACCTGAAGTAAGGGGCGCAAAAGGGTCCATCAGCAATACGCACATCAACACAAAGCCTAGCGTAAACACCGAGCTGGGCGCTCGGCGCAATTGTTGCAAACAAAAATACACCAGCAACATCAAAAAAGCGCGCAACGTGGGCAGCGCAAAGCCCGCCAAGGCGGCATAAACCAATGCTGCGATAAGGGCTGATAAGCGCGCGATGTGTTGTGTAGGGTAAAGCGTTCGAGATAAAAACGTGTGGCGCCAAATAAAGCCTGAAATAAAATAGGCCATTGTGGCGACCAGCCCAATATGCAGGCCTGAAATCGCCACTAAATGCGCGGTACCGGTATCCCTAAACACTTTCCATTCCGACGCGTCTATGCCACTACGTTCACCTATCGAAAGCGCAGCAAGCACACCCCCCATGCCTAAATCCTGCGAGTCAATAAACGCCTTAAATCGCGCGCGTAGCTGACCCACTTTATGGCGAAACCTGGGTGCAGCTATTAGACTGGCTTGATCCGCATCTCGAATATAGCCCGTCGCGCGGATGCCTTGTGAAAACAAATACTGTTCGTAGTCAAATGCGCCGGGGTTCATTGAGCCATGCGCGGGCTTTAAGCGAACGCGTATTCGCCAGCTCTGCCCAATATGTAAATTTGGCGCTGGCTGATCATACCAGCTTAAGGCAACTTTCCCGCTAAACGGTCGGCCCGCATCAAGCACTTCGACCTCATCAATACGGAAATTAAACTTTACGGCATGTGGCCGATTTTGGGGTAAGTTTAAAATCTGGCCTGTCACCCAAATATCTTGTTTAACTAAGGATTCTGGTAGAGACCGTTTGAGTAGCTGAGCACCCCAAAAACTGCCCCAAACTATGCCAACAATCAGCAAACACAGCAGTGACAATAAACCCCGGTAGCGTTTTGCGAACAGCCAAGCTAAGGCCAGCAATATTCCAATACTTAGCGATTCCACTAACCACAAACGGGGCTGGAATTGGGCCACGATCAAACCCCCACTGACCAGCCACGGCCAATTTTGGCTAAACCTTTGCTGGACTGAATTTAAGATAGATTGAAAACGCATATTGCGCGCCCGCGAGCTCCTTGGCTTTGAAAAATTCCGTTATAATCATCGACCATTATAACCCCTAAATGCCGACCATAACCATCAGCCAAGCTCACTAATGAAGGACGAATACATAGAAAAAATCCTCAATGCGCGTGTCTATGACGTTGCCTTTGAAAGCCCTTTGCTCAAAGCCAATCGATTGAGCGATCGTTTACATAATTCAATTTGGCTAAAACGCGAGGATCGGCAGCAAATTTTTTGTTACAAACTGCGCGGTGCATTTAATAAAATGTCCACGCTTAACGCGCAACAATTATCCAACGGCGTGGTCGCGGCTTCTGCGGGTAACCATGCTCAAGGAGTTGCCCTGGCGGCCAGTAAACTGGGTTGTCGGGCGGTGATTTTTATGCCAACCACAACGCCTGCGATCAAGAAAAGCTCGGTCGAAAATCTTGGCGCTGAGGTCAAGCTCATTGGCGATAGTTATTCAGATGCGGGCGAGGCCGCCCATGAATACTGCTCGCGTCACAAAATGACTTATATTCCACCCTTCGATGATCCTGAGATCATTGCCGGCCAGGGCACTGTTGCAGTGGAGTTACTCAAACAAAGCGAGCAGTCACTTGATGCCGTGTTTATACCGATTGGAGGGGGCGGACTGATCTCAGGAATGGCCGCTTACATCAAGGCGATGCAACCCAGTATAAAAATAATAGGCGTTGAACCGGATGATTCTGATGCCATGCGCCAATCACTGGAGAAAGGCGAGCGAGTGGTGCTAGATGAGGTTGGAATTTTTGCCGATGGTGTGGCCGTTAAACAAGTCGGCGAAGAGAACTTTCCGGCTTATGCCAGCAATACGTAGACGAGATCGTTGTTGTTTCAACCGATGAGCTTTGCGCGGCGATTAAGGACATTTACGAAGATACACGCTCGATCATGGAACCCGCGGGTGCGCTCGGCATTGCGGGAATAAAGAAATGGTTAAAACTGGCCGAGCAAGCAGGCCAGCCCCAGACAGGCAAGCACTTTGCAACCGTATTAACGGGCGCGAATATGAATTTTGACCGTTTGCGCCATGTCTCTGAACGCGCTGAAATTGGCGAAGGCCGCGAAACGGTTATTGCGGTGGTCATTCCTGAAAAACCCGGAAGTTTTCAGCGCCTGTTTGAGAGCATCGGGGACATGAACATCACCGAGTTTAATTATCGCTATAGTGGGCCAGAGATAAGGCAGGCATTTTTATCGGATTTCGAACGCTCCGATCCTGCCTTGGTCGAGACATGTATGGCCGAACTCGCTAAGAAAGCAAGGCTACCAGCCCATTGATTTATCAGACAATGAACTCGCCAAAGTGCATGGACGACATTTGGTCGGCGGGCGGGCGCACGAACTCAAAGACGAACGCCTATTTAGCTTTGCCTTTCCAGAACGCCCCGGCGCTTTATTAAACTTTCTTGACCGAATCAGTGGTCGTTGGAATATTAGCTTATTTCACTATCGCAATCACGGTTCAGACTTTGGACGTGTACTATGTGGCTTACAGGTGCCAAAGAAAAGTAGTAATGAATTCCAAACCTTTCTGGATGAATTGGGCTACCGATATACTGAGCAAACCGATAACCCCTTTAATAAAATATTTTTATCTTGATCAATGAGCGAAGCGAGCAAGCAAGTGGTTGAACTCATCGGTATTTATAATATTATGGGCGAGGGCTTGGTGGTGGAGTTGCTCGATAGTGAGCAAGCCGCCTTATATGATCGCAGAGGCCTTCAGTACATAGAATTGTTGAGCGAAAAAAAGCCGGTTTAGATACGCATATTGAAGAACGCGCCTTGCGCCAGATCAACAGCTATCAATCCGAATATGGGCTATACCGAATTCAGCGGCACACCGCGTTAGACCTTCGAGCCCTCAAATGACAACTCACCGGCCGTTTAAAAATGTAAACGCATATAGCTTTGTATGGCGGCTCGTTTAACCCCGTTCACAAGGGGCATCTGCTCGCAGCGACATCGGCTTTAGAACAACTCAAGCTAGATGAGCTTACGATTTATTCCCAGCGCACCACTCACCGCTTCAAAGAAAAATATTACTATCAGCAATCAACATCGACTCGACTATGCTGGAATTAGCGACACAACAGAAAGCGGATTTTCTATCGATCCGCGTGAGCTCAACAGGTCCGGGCCCTCGTATACCATCGACACCCTACGTGAAATCCATTCAGCACTAGATTCAGTATCGCTCTGTTTACTCATCGGTATGGATGCGTGGCAGGATTTCGAGCACTGGAAGGATTGGCAATTGATCCCTAATTTTTGCCATATTGTTATCATGACAAGACCCGGCTATCGAAAACCTAAGCTCACGCCGCTATGGAAAAAAAGGCTGATTGAGCATCCATCCGAGCTCGCACAACATATCAATGGCAAGCTCTTGTTCGTCAAGATTCCCGAATCCGGCGCTGCCTCAAGCACAATACGCAAACACCTGGCTAAAGGCATTGGCGTCAGCGAACATTTACATACTGATGTCGCACAACATATTGTAGTGATCACGCGCTCTATCAATAATGCGGTGGGCCTCGTCTTCAGCAGAAAATGGCTCGGCCTGGCTGCCCTCTCTTAGCTCCATCAGCTGCGCTTGAAAAACGCTTAATCACCGTCATTGGCTTTTTCAAGTTGCTTGGTTTGCGTATAGACTCACTTGGCTAATTTCATCAAACGCAAGTTCTAGATGCGCAAGTTTGCTCTCAAGTGTTTCAATACGGTCTTTCCACAGCTAACTAAATCAATAATTGGAAGCGATAGTGTACAAGCTTCGCGCCCGGTGCATTAATCAATATTTTTGGGAAATAGGTCCTTTTTTCGAACATAGTAAGCGGAAACGCCAGGTTCTGCAGCAATACGTTCCATATGTTGTAACAATAGGGGTGCAACTGTGTCTGGCAGATCAGCAGGAATATGTTCTAACGTTCCTGACTTGAGACGCCGAATCCATACAAAGACTTTGAGATCTGCTACAGTGAGATGACCATTTGCGAAATACTGACCACCCGCCTCTCCAAGTCGAGCATCTAGAAATTTAAGACACCGGGTGAACGTTTCTTTGACCAGCTTCTGTCGAGCAACTTTGAGTTCTTCACCCTCTAGGCGAAAAGTTTGCATTGTTGAATGAGTGACATCTTCAATGTTCTCCATGATTTCATCGCATTTAAAAGCTTCCCATAGATCGTCTGGGTACAGTCCCGCTTGTTTTCCGATATACCGGCTCATTGCATTGGATTGGGTATATACACAGCCATTAATTTCGCATAATTGGAAGTGCATACATCGGTGTATTTGCACGTATCTTCTGAAATTCGGAGTGCGGAATTCTGTGGTCTTCAAATTCAATGCCGCCGATCGACAAGGCAATCCTTGTGGGTTCGGCGCGGCCGCCTTCGGAATCAAAGTATGTCAGTTTAATTTTTTTCAATTTGCTGCCCTGCTGTTGGATCATAAAAATTATTTAAGGTTGTTAGTTCATCATTCCCCGGTTGCACCAGTGATGCATGATTGCTTCCCTGCCCGTAAAACGGGGTCAGCCCCTGTTTTACATCGTTGCATATCTTCCCTCTTCCTAAAATGATACTAAACTTTCAGCAATGATAGCCCATTGCCTGCAGGACTTGATAGACTTTGCGCTTGCTCAATCACACTTACAGAAATCATGACAAACAAACAAATCATCTCCACCGATCAAGCGCCGGGTGCAATCGGCGCGTATTCTCAAGCCGTCCGAACTGGAAACACCGTCTATATTTCAGGTCAGATACCCCTGGTTCCGCAAACCATGGAGGTCATCGAGGGTGATTTTGAAGCTCAAGCGCGCCAAGTCTTCGATAACTTAAAGGCGGTCGCAGAGGCCGCTGGCGGCAGCTTAAACGATACGGTTCGCGCAACGATTTACCTCATCGATTTGGCCAATTTTGCCAAGGTGAACGAAATAATGAGCGAGTATTTCGACGCGCCTTACCCCGCCCGCGCAGCCGTCGGGGTCTCACAACTCCCGCGTGATGTTGCAATCGAAATGGATGCTATTTTGGATCTCAGTTAAGATTAAATTCCACCTATTCCTGAATCAAGCGCGTCATTCCTAATCCTCAGTTCAAGCCACTCACCACGCTCCGCGGCGTGGGTGCTGCGCTGGCCGAGAAATTAGCCAAACTTGGCTTAGACACAACATTTGATTTACTGTTCCATCTGCCGATACGCTTTGAAGACAGAACGCGCGTCACCCCGGTTTACCAACTACATCACGGCCAGCAAGCACTTATTCTAGGCGCGATTGAAAGTTGCCAAGTCCAGTTCGGACGCCGCCGCAGCTTGCTTGTAGGGATCAATGATGCGGGCGCTCGGATCAGTATGCGCTTGTTCTACTTCAATGCGCAGCAGCAACGCGCTTTAGAGTCAAACCAATGGATCGAGTGCTTTGGCGAAGCCCGCCAAGGGGCAAGGGGCTTGGAAATGACACACCCAGAGTACCGCGTTCACGCGACCGAGCCCGAAGACGTGACCAGCGATGTGCTCACGCCGGTCTATCCGCTGACCGAAGGCATTGGCCACGCGCGGATTAGAAAACTCATACTGACCGTCCTGTCGTCTGAACTTGAAGTAGTCGAGGAATTACTGCCTCCATCATTTCTGCAATCTGCTGATCTAATGCCGCTTGCGCAAGCATTGCGCACCTTACACACGCCCCAAGCAGATGACGATTTGGCGGCCTTAGCCGCACACAACCATCCCGCCCAAAAACGTCTTGCCCTAGAAGAATTGCTCGCGCATCACTTGGCCTTGCGTGCACTCAAGCAAAAACGCGCGCAGCACGCAGCGCCGAGCATTGGTGTGCTAGGGAAATTGTGGCCGACCCTAAATCGCTCACTCGATTTTCAACTAACCCGAGCACAGCGACGCGCAATTGGCGAGATAGAGCAAGACTTTGGCCGCGCGCGACCAGCCCTAAGATTGGTACAAGGTGATGTCGGCTGCGGTAAAACCATTGTCGCCGCCGCCACCGCGCTTCACGTCGTCGATTCAGGGTTTCAAGTCGCGATCATGGCGCCCACCGAACTCTTGGCGGAACAACATCGACGTAACTTTGAAACGTGGTGTAAACCATTGGGGGTTCAAACGGGATGGCTGACCAGTCGTCTTCCTGCGGCACAAAAAAAAGCCGCGCTAGCAGGGATCGAAAGCGGCGCGATGCAAATCGCTATTGGCACACATGCCTTATTCCAGCAAAGTGTTATTTTTGCCAAGCTCGGCCTAATCATTGTTGATGAGCAACATCGCTTTGGCGTCGATCAGCGTCTTGCACTCAAAAATAAGGGCCAGGTTGGCGAGCAAGTACCGCATCAATTAATCATGAGTGCAACGCCTATCCCACGCTCTTTGTCGATGGTCTACTATGCCGATCTCGATGTCTCGAATATTGACGAACTGCCGCCTGGGCGCAAACCAGTCACTACTGTGGTTATGCCCAATACGCGCCGCGATGAAGTCCAAGAACGCATCCGCTCAGCCTGCGCACAAGGTCGTCAGGCCTATTGGGTTTGCCCCTTGATTGACGAATCTGACGCCTTACAAGCGCAAGCCGCGACCGATACCGCAAAACATTTATCGGCCGAGCTCACGGGAATAAAAGTCGAACTTATTCATGGCAAAATGAAAGCGAGCCTTAAGGATGAGATCATGCAAAAATTTCGCCAAGCCAAAATCGACTTATTAGTTGCAACGACCGTCATCGAGGTTGGCGTAGATGTTCCGAATGCCGATTTAATGATTATCGAAAATGCTGAAAGGCTCGGCTTAGCGCAGCTTCACCAATTGCGAGGCCGCGTCGGCAGGGGGGAGTCACAAGCGGTTTGTGTGTTGATGTTTCAAGCGCCGCTGGGCAAAACCAGTCGCCGCAGACTCGACATCATGCGCCAAACCAATGATGGATTTGAGATCGCGCGACATGATCTCGAATTTCGCGGCCCAGGAGAATTGATGGGTACCCGACAAACCGGAGATCACCAACTCAAAGTTGCCAATATTGTACGCGACCAAGGGTTATTACCGTGGGTAGAACAGGCCGCCCAAGAACTTGCGCTACAGCCCCCCGAGAGGATTGAGAAAATTATCAATCGCTGGGTCAAGCGTCGCACTCAATACGCTGAAGTATAACTTTAGACCTCAGCCTAACGAAACTTCAAGCTTTCGGCAGAGACCATCGAGACGCTGAATTAGGTGTGCTCTAAATCACGATTAAAATCGCCCTGACGTTCCTCATGTTGGCTTTTTGCAACCGATGATCGATAAGGACAATTCTTGGTATCACCACAAGCATCACACTCAAGTTCCGTCCAAGCGTGCGCCAAGGCATAGGTCATGCGCGAGAAAAAATGATTCTCGCCTATCTTCTGAATCGCGCCCGTATCATGCATACTCATCATGAACTGACGCTTCATTCGTGCCATCAATACCGTGATGCCCGCCGCTCGAAAGCGTTCGCATAATTGGGTCAGCACCATCTCGCCCGTGGAATCGAGCATATTGATACCTTCCGCATCTAAGATGACAACTTTCGCTTTTGGATACTCGGCCAAAACCCTCAGAAATTTGTTTTCAAAATACCCCGCATTCGCATAATACAAAGACATATCAAACCGGGTCACAACGATTTTGTCACAGGTATTGAGTTCACTATGTACTGTAATATCGCGGAACGTACCATCGTGATAGCGACTTAAAATTGCGAAGCGTGGACGCATCGTACGGTAGATAAACAAGGCCATTGAAAGAACAACCCCGACCAGTATCCCTTGATCAAGATGCGGTGCCAAGACCAACGTTAATATAAAAGTAATAATCGCGACGATGCCGTCGTGTTTCTCAGCTTTCCATGCGTGTACAATTGGCTCGATTTTGATCAGCCCGATGACCGCCACAATAATAATCGCGGCTAGTGTTGCCTGCGGTAAATGGTATAAAAGCGGCGTCAAGAATAACAGGGTTATCCCCACAATCAATCCTGTGACGATAGAAGAAAAACCGGTTCGCGCGCCCGCATCGATATTCACTGCGGAGCGCGAGAAAGACCCCGAGACAGCATAGCCACTGAACAAACCAGAGGCAATATTTGCCAAGCCTTGGCCGACTAGCTCTTGGTTGGCGTCCAAGCGCTGGCGCGTTCTGGCTGCCATCGCTTTGGCAATAGAAATGGCTTCCATGAAACCAATGAGCGCAATAACAATCGCTGTTGTACCCAACTTAACAATGGTATCCAGATCAAAATCTGGCACTGAAAAGTCCGGCAAGCCACGGGGCACAACACCCACCACCGCACCGCCTGACGCCGCATAGCCCGTATATTTAGAAATTAGAATCGTCACGACAACTGCAATCAACACACTGGGCACGGCAGGACGCCATTTCTTTAAGCCAACCATCAGTGCAATAGAGGACAGCGCAAACGCGAATGTGGGCCAATGCGTATTCGCAACCGCAGCTTGAATAATGTTGAAAACCGTTTCGTAATGATGCTCGGCTTTCTCGACACTGACGCCAAATAGTTTCCCCAGTTGCGAAGTGCCAATAATAATGGCGCCCGCGTTGGTAAAGCCCACCACCACCGGATGCGATAGAAAATCTACCAGCACGCCTAGTTTTAATAGACCAAGCGATACTTGAAATACACCCACCATGATCGCCAACATCGTGGCATACACTAAAAACCCTTCTGGATTGGCAGTGGCCAATGGCTCGAGCGCTGCGGCAGTAATCAGGGACACCACCGCAACCGGACCCGTCGCAAGCTGTCTGGACGAGCCAAAGATGGCCGCGATCATGGGCGGCAAAAATGAAGCATACAAGCCATAATAAGCCGGCAAGCCGGCGAGCTGCGCATAGGCCATCGACTGTGGAACCAATACCAGCGCCACCGTAGTACCGGCCAGTATATCCACTTTCAAGGTTTCCGCGTTCCGTAGTTCAGAAACCTGATCGATGGTTGGGATGAGCATGCGCCGCGCGCGTTCAAAAAATTTCTGTAGCGTCATGGTTTATAAATATGCGACTGTGGTGTAAGCAACAATGATTCTCAGGGTAATAGTGTGCGACATATTTATATCGGAGACGGGCAATAGGCGCTTAAAAGGCGGGGCGCAGTAAACCCTTCCTTCACAGCCAATAGGCCGTTCTTGTCATTATTTTAGAAATCATCTGCATACCCGCCTTAATCGGTGGTGGCAAAGTATGGCCACCCGCCTCAACGGCAGATGCGGCATGATTATTTTCGTCAACTTTCATCTGCTCAAGCACCGCCCGGCTACGCGCATCTTGGGGTGAGATTTGATCGAGATGATCACCTAAGTGCCGGACAACTTGGCGTTCTGTCTCTGCAACAAAACCAAGATTCCAACGATCACCCGCCCAACCTGCCAGGGCACCGATCGCAAAGGAACCGCTGTACCAAAGTGGATTGAGCAGACTTTTGCGTCCGCCCAGCTCTTTAATACGCTGTTCGCACCAATCCAGGTGATCGTTCTCTTCGTTCGCCGATTGGCGCATTTTTTCTTTTGTCGCTTTATCGCGAGCAGTGAGCGCCTGACTCTGATAGAGTGCCTGCGCACAGACTTCACCCACATGATTAACGCGCATCAGCCGAGCGGATTCGCGCTTATCGGATTCAGAAAGGGCATCATCATTTTGATCTGTTGCAGGGTAGGCTCGCCCCGTCGTATGCGGTTTTCCGAAAACTGTGGCTAGCGCCTGATCAATTCCCATGATAAATTTGTCCGCTGGTGTATAAGCCTTCATTTTATTTAGCGTCTTTGTTTCTTAATCTTAATCCTTCAATTATAGCGTGATTCGCACTTCAGCAGAAATTAAGCCTTCCTCTCGGGGTATAAACGATCCTCTGTACTCCCAGCTTGCGGCAGTACTTCCTAAGCATTGCATCGTGGCGGACAAAGATTCAATTAAACCCTACGAATGTGATGGCCTAAGCGCCTATCGCGAGATACCGCGGCTCGTCGTATTACCCGAAACAGTCGAACAAATTCAGGCAGTGATGAAACTCTGTCAGCATACCCAAACGCCGATCGTTCCGCGTGGCGCAGGCACCTGCTTGTCGGGCGGTGCGACGCCCCATCCCGAAGGCATTGTACTGTCGGTTGCCAAACTCAACACCATTCTTAAAATCGACGAAAATAATTGCACCGCCACCGTACAAGCGGGGGTGCGCAACCTAGCGATTTCAGAAGCTGTCGAGCACTTGGGCTTATATTATGCGCCCGATCCTTCGTCGCAAATTGCTTGCACCATCGGTGGTAATGTGGCCGAAAATGCGGGCGGCGTACATTGCCTTAAATATGGACTCACCGTTCACAATGTTCTACAAATAAAAATCGTCACACTTAGCGGCGAACTCGTCACACTGGGGAGCGAGTGCCTCGATACGCCCGGCTACGATATGCTGTCCCTATTTGTCGGTTCCGAAGGGATGCTGGGAATGGTCGTAGAAGTGGTCGTGCGACTTTTGCCTAAGCCAGAATCACGCATCGCGCTGATGGCCGTTTTCGACGATTCCAATTTGGCGGGTGAAGCCGTTGCTGCTGTCATTGCGGACGGAATCATCCCCGCGGGCTTTGAAATGATGGACAATGCCGCCATCTTGGCGGCCGAAGACTTTGCACAAGCGGGGTATCCTACCGATGCCGAAGCGATACTAATATGCGAGCTCGACGGCATCGACGCATCTCTCGCACCCCAACTTGAGCGCGTGCAAGCTTTGCTCTTGCAGCGCGGCGCGGTGGACATTCGTGTGGCTGAAAATGAATCAGCGCGGCTCAAGCTTTGGTCAGGACGCAAGAATGCCTTTCCCGCGGTGGGTCGGATATCCCCCGATTACTACTGCATGGACGGTACCATCCCGCGCAAAGCACTGGCTCAGGTGTTGAATAAAATTGCTGAGCTCTCCGAGCACTATGGCTTACGGGTGGCAAACGTATTTCATGCAGGCGACGGCAACCTGCATCCGCTGATCCTATACGATGCGAGCATCCCCGAAGAATTTGAAAAGGCCGAAGCATTTGGCGGCGAAATCTTGGATTGCTGCATCGCAGTCGGCGGCACAATCACTGGAGAACACGGCGTCGGACTAGAAAAAATAGATCACATGTGTGTCCAGTTTTCTGATGAGGAGCGCGCGCAATTTTGGGCCATACGCCACGCATTTGACCCAGACGGTCTGTTAAACCCCGGCAAAGCAGTGCCGACACTCAATCGCTGCGCGGAATTTGGTGCAATGCATGTACATAATAATCAAATCCCACACCCTGAGATAGAACGCTTTTAATGCTGATGGACAAGCTAACTAAACAATGGGCGGCCCAACTCGAACAAGCAAATCGCCAACAGACCCCTATTAATATTTGTGCGGGCAATACCAAGCAGTTCTACGGCGGCGAGCCCACCGGTGAGCCGCTTGACGTTCGCGACAACAGCGGCATCCTTAACTATGATCCGGCTGAACTGGTTATCGTCGCCAGAGCGGGCACGCCGATTGCCGAGATCGAAAGTGCCCTCGCAGAAAATCAGCAAATGCTAGGTTTTGAGCCGCCGTTCTCCGCACAGGGCGCGACGTTGGGCGGGGCAATCGCGACCGGCCTAGCAGGCGCAGGGCGCGCACACTTAGGCGGCGCTCGAGATTTCATCTTGGGCTGTAAGATAATCAACGGCAAAGGTGAGATACTACAGTTCGGGGGGCAAGTGATGAAAAATGTCGCCGGTTTTGATTTGTTTAGACCCATGGCCGGCGCAATGGGTACTTTGGGACTTATTCTGGAAGTGTCATTGCGGCTTATCCCGCTTCCAGAGGAACAAATCAGCCTCAGCTTTGCCTGCCCTGAACAAAACGACGCCCTCTCTTTGATGGCCAAGCTTGGCAAAAGTTTGTGTAGCCTAACGGCTAGCGCATGGGATCACGGCGAAATCTTGCTTCGCCTATCGGGCAACCTTCAGGGGATTGAACGCGATCAAGCGCTGTTAGCAGCGTATTCTCCGAACCCAGCACCCGCTACATTTTGGGAAAACTGCAGTGAGTTTGAGCGCCCGATATTGACCGGATCGGGCAATCCGCAAACATTCATTATTGATGTTCCGCCGACCAGCCCCCCAATCGATCTACCGGGCAAACAATTATTAATATGGGGGGGCGCTCGACGTTATTTGGTTGGCTCAAGCCAATTGGACGAAGTTCGGGCAAAGGCCCAAGCCATGAATGGACACGTCACGCAACTAAAGGGCGATAATCGCGCGGATTTTTTTTCACCGCTTACTCCATCGTTGTGGAAACTACATCAACAGATCAAGCACGCCTTTGATCCAGCTGGCATTCTTAACCCCGGACGCTTGTACTCCGAACTATCAATGAAGACCTAATGGATATTCGACTCGCCGAAGCCTATGTAGATAACGCAAGCGCCCAGGAAGCGGCTGATATTGTCCGCAAATGTGTGCATTGCGGATTTTGCAACGCGACCTGCCCGACCTACCAATTGCTCGGCGACGAAGCAGACGGCCCGCGCGGGCGAATTTACTTGATCAAGCAGTTATTAGAAACTGGGCAAGCCACCGCTAACACGCGTACACATTTGGATCGTTGCTTATTGTGCCGTGCCTGCGAAACGACCTGCCCCTCGGGGGTCCAGTATGGTCGCTTACTTGAAACGGGGCGCACAATCATGGAAACTGAACAGCCCCGCAGCAGGCTGCAAACGCTGACGCGCAAAGCCGTTGCCAAGGCGCTTGCGTATCCTGTACTGATTAAGGGGGCGATCGGTGTCGCGGTACGCGGCCGATCTTTGTTGCCCGGTTCGATAGAAAAACAGCTGCCTGAAAACTTGGTGACTGAGCCATGGCCTGTCGCCCAACATCCTCGCCGTATGCTCGTTTTAGGGGGTTGCGTTCAGCCCACCCTGAGCCCCAATACCAACCTGAAGGCCGCCCAGTTGTTGGATAAATTGGGTATTTCGCTACTGCAAGAAAGCCAAGCGGGTTGTTGCGGTGCCGTTGGCTTACACACCAGTGATACCGATATGGGCATGCGTCACGTTCGCGCGCGCATTGACCAGTGGTGGCCGCAAATTGAACAGGGTATCGAGGCGATTGTCTTCAGTGCCTCGGGCTGTGGCGCGACGATAAAAGAATACGGACACTTACTCAAAGATGATGCTCAATATGCGGAAAAAGCAGCACGTGTTTCTGAGATAGCCAAAGATTTATCTGAGGTCGTCGTGACTGAGGTCGAGCACTTAGACACGAACATCGGGCAGCAGAAAAAAATTGTGTTCCATCCACCCTGTACCTTGCAGCACGGTTTGAAAATAACCGGTGTCGTAGAAACGATTTTAGAAAAAGTCGGTTATGATTTACTCCCTTTCAAAGATTCTCACTTGTGTTGTGGATCAGCGGGCACCTATTCCATTTTTCAGCCTAGCCTATCCAAACAACTACGTGACAATAAACTCTCCGCACTACAGCATGACTCTCCCGAACTAATCGCGACGGCCAATATCGGCTGTGAGCAGCACCTCAAGGCCAAGGCAGATGTCAAAGTCGTTCATTGGATCGAGCTTTTGTGATAACGCAACAATTTTATTTCTCCGCCCAGCTGAACCCGCTTTTCTTGTAGGAGAGAAGGTGATGGAAGATACATTTTATAAATACCACGTCTTCGTTTGCGTAAACCAACGAGAGGAATTATCTGCCTGCGATGATTTTGATACAGCAAAAATACGCAATTATCTCAAGCAGCAGATGAAGGAAAAGAATCTATACGGCGAAGGTAAAGTTAGAATCAGCCAATCCGGTTGCTTGGGGAGGTGTTTAAAAGGGCCCGTTTTAGTCGTCTATCCACAGGCAATTTGGTACACTTATGTTGATCATCACGATATCGACGAGATCATCGAATCACATTTAATCAACGATAAAATTGTCGAACGTCTGCATATTGATGCCGATAATCCAAGTATTTAGCGCAAAACCATACAAAAGTATTTAATTAATAACTAATATTATTGCTTGACAAGCTCGGCAATATATTAGAAAATAGCGATACTGTGATTGAGACAGTAAGAGATTATAAAGTTATTGATCGTTTCGTCAGTAGCTTGACCTCCTCCTCCATCCTCCTTTGGTGGTTTAGGCGTGGCATTTATGCCGCGCCCTTTTTTTGCCTAAATTTCCTTGGAATGTGAGAAATCTCACATCACGATGCCACAGACGCAACTATCATACAGCCTCACATTTCTCAGATGTGTTTAAACAATCAGGCTCCAAAACCTAATTGTTTACCTCCAATGTAATGTTTGGAACCTAGGCGACTGGGTTCCTTTTTTTTGTCGTGGGCTTTTTCCCAAATAGAGAATTATTAGTGGGGAAACGGATCTGACCTGATTTTGTCTCCGCCTCTTTGTTAACCATTTGAGCAAAGCGGCAAGTAAAGCAGCACTTGAAAGCCTCCGGCAGGCGCAGGTGAATATACCTTACAGAACGAAATTTGCTTTTATGCCTCTAGCAAAGACCTAAATTTTTCTTACCCCGTGCAGAGGCTGATAGAATCGGCGCATGAGGGTTTTCAAAGGCGCTGGTAGTGAGCGGCGTTAGCTATCTAATTGTTCATTTACTCGCGCTTATCGGGCCGGGCTACTTATTGGTGCGCGCGACTCGTATACGCGCGGCTGACGGCGTGTTTATCCCTGCCAATGGATATATTTACTATATCTTTATCGCTTTTTTTACCAAATGGCTCGATCTATCGCTGGTCACCTTCTTGGTAATATACGTCGTTTTGTTATTGCCGCTGGCGCTGCTTGCTTTCACGCGCCGCAGCGAAAATTTTGGCAAACGCCTAGACTCACATTGGCTAGTCGGTCTCGGCTTGGTAAGCATCGCTTACCTTATTTACCGATATTTTGTAGGCCCGTATAGCGAACTACCCGCCGACCTATACCACCACATGGAATATGCGCGCATAGAATTTGACGCGCTCAACGATGATCAGCTTGGCAGTTCACCATCGCTAAAATCCCTGCTCAACCAACGCGGGGGAATTTGGTATAGTTTCTACGCGCTGATCACGCACCTATGCGGCTTTGAACTCAATCAGACGATCCGCTGGGCAAGTCTCGCCAACGGTCTAATCTTTCTCGGCGTGGTGTATAGTTTCGCTTGGTACATTTTCGGCCGTGCAGAGATAAGTGCACGCGCGCGATTGACTGCTGCTGCTCTAGCCGCATTCTTTGTCGCCGCGCATATGGGCATCAATGTTTTCTCATACCTTAGGTATTATGCGTTGGCACCGACCATGCTCAATATGACAATATTCTTCGCGGCTGTCATCGCCATACACGAACTGTACGAATGGCAATCAAAGCAGTTTCGGTTGGCGCTATATATTGTATTGGGTGGGCTTGCAGCTGTGGTCGTTCATACCCAAGAAGTACTGTTTATATTGATTTATAGCGGCATGCTGCTGGCGTGGTATGCGCTGGTGCCGACCCGGTTTGTGCGACAAAGCGCTGGCCATATTGCGGACACATCCAGATGGGGTTATCGCTTGATGCTACTCCTGTTCGTATCGGGCTTTATCGCCTTGGTCATTTGGACCTACCTTAACCACGATCGCCCGACTGATTTCTTCAATAAGATTATACAAGCCTCGGAGCAAGGCCCTATCTTTAACCGCGTGTTGTATCTCAATCCCGCTTACCAAGGTATTCAAACCATCACTGTTTGGGGGCTGGCTGTGTTCGCATTGTTCGCCGTGTATTGGCGAAAATTTATCCACCACCCCTACTTATTCAGTGGAATGCTGATCCCATTCGTCACTGTGTTCAATCCGGTTTTCGTGGACTGGTTTCTTCGCATGGATGGCGTGCACACGCTCTGGAGATCGCTCTACATCGTTCCAATACATTTTGTTGCGGGGCTGTTGGTGGTTTATTTATACCTCTCCGCTCGTCACGCTGAATCTCGAATGCGTCGAATAGTTCCGTATCTTGGTATTGTCTTACTCTTCGCGCTGTTATTACCCATTCCGGGCGTTAATTCAAACAGTCGTTTAACGCTCACCAAGACTGACGCCGATGAATCATTTATGTATTGGCAAGATTTAGTCGATTACTTGAACGATGAGTCCGTCGATACGACTTTTATATTAACTGACCCCGTCACGGGTTATATGCTAAACGGTTTAACCAAACATCGGAGTTATCAGTACAAATTTCTCAATCGTTACACGCGTAGGATTAATTTTGATGACTACGACGATGGCCCGCTAAAAAGATACAAGGATTGGTTGTTGGTCATCAATGATCGACGCGGGGGGCATAGCGAAACGGGGGGGGCTTCTCGTCATTGGGACGCTGAGGTTCTAAATACATCTGCTTTTTACTCGCAAGCGCTACGTCAGCACATTGAAAACAACCCGGAACAGCGTTTTTCCTTACGCTGGCAAGCACCGAAGATACGCGTCTACCAAATACAGTAAACTGAGCACCGCATCAAATAGGATTTGCAAACATCCCCACACATTCAATGGTATTCCCATACAGTTTTCTGTCCTATCGCGCGCCCTGACCAATTAAGTAAAACATCATGCCATTGAGAAGTATCCCCGCGGGTAATGTCCCCAACACTTTCGGGGATGGCGTCGAAGAGCAAAAGATAATTGCGGTGCCTATCGATAAGCTGAGCTCCTTTTATCAAGATGTCAGTACGATCCGCGAACTACCCCGAGAATTGTTGAATCGAACCTCTCATTTCTTTGAGCACTTTAAAGACTCGAAACCCGGGAAATGGATGAAAATTCATGGCTAGTTGATAAACACTTAAGCGGAAGGCGTATTTGTCAAAGCACTGGAACAGCTGAACTTGCTGAAGCTCAACGGTATTTGACCCGATTAAGTGAAGAAATGCGCCAAGCTTCAGTTTATGGAGTAAGGCCAGTAAGAACATTCGAGCAAGCCGCTATTAAGTTTGCTAAAGAGAATACGCAAAAGCGTAGCCTTGATAGTGACATTAGCCGACTCAAAGGCATTATGCCTTGGATTCGAGATGAGCGAATTGATCGGATGCATATGGGCACTTTGCAACCTTGGATTAAATTCCGTAAAAAACAAAATGTTGCCGTTGGTACGATCAATCATGGTTTAAAGATTGTTCGCCATATTCTCAATCTCGCAGCAACTGATTGGGTAGACGATAATGGGCTAAGCTGGCTCGTTCATCCACCTAAAATTCGGTTATTGCCCGATAAGAATATGCGAAAGCCTTATCCTTTAAGTTGGTCGGAACAAGAAAAGATGTTTTCTTATTTACCAGAACATCTTTTCAATATGGCAACCTTTGCTGTTCATACGGGATGCAGAGACGGGGAAATATCAAAGCTAAGGTGGGATTGGGAAATACCAATTCCTCAGTTTGATACGTCTCTTTTTCTAATTCCAGGGGAGTATGTCAAAAACTCAGATGATCGCTTGGTTGTGTTGAATGATACAGCCAAAGCAATTGTTAATAAGGTTCGTGGTAGCCACCCAGAAAGTGTTTTTACATTTCGAGGAAAACCTACCCAGCGAATTATGAATTCAGCTTGGAAAACCGCTCGTCAAAAAGCTGGAATTTCTAACCTAAGAGTTCATGACCTTAAGCACACTTTCGGCGCTAGATTACGTGAAGCTGGTGTGTCATTTGAGGATAGACAAGACCTTTTAGGTCATCGTTCCCATAGGGTTACAACACATTATTCGGCAGCAGATTTGTCTAAACTGATTGAAGCAGTAAATCTCGTTTCAAAGCGCGATACTGATAAACCAGAGTTAGTTCTACTACGAAGATCATTGTAGTAATTCCGCAAATCCCCGCAAAACTCCCGCAAGGGGTTTTTGGGAAAATGAAAAAACGGCTCTAAGCCATTGAAAAATATGGTGGGCCCGGAAGGACTTGAACCTTCGACCAATGGATTATGAGTCCACTGCTCTAACCAGCTGAGCTACAGGCCCGTATTGAGGTAACTAAGCGTGCGAAGAGACTTTGCGTGCCAGCTTGGGGAGGCGAGATGTTACCGCAGACGGGTGTCTGCGGTAAACCGGATTAAGCGCTTACTCTAAAAAGTTTTTCAGTAATTCAGAGCGGCTGGGATGACGCAGCTTGCGTAAGGCTTTTGCTTCGATTTGTCGAATGCGCTCGCGCGTGACGTCAAACTGTTTGCCTACTTCTTCTAGCGTGTGATCGGTATTCATATTGATACCAAAACGCATTTGCAATACTTTCGCTTCGCGCTCTGTGAGGGTGTCCAATATCTCTTTGGTGGCATCACGCAAACCAATATTCGTGGCGAACTCATCGGGCGCGGTGATATTTTTATCTTCGATAAAATCACCCAGATGCGAATCGTCATCATCGCCGACAGGGGTTTCCATGGAAATCGGTTCTTTGGCGATCTTCAGCACTTTACGCACTTTATCTTCGGGCATTTCCATCAGTTCAGCAAGCTCTTCAGGCGTCGCTTCGCGGCCTTTTTCTTGCATGATTTGACGAGACATTCGATTAAGCTTGTTGATCGTTTCGATCATGTGCACCGGAATTCGGATCGTGCGGGCTTGATCCGCAATCGATCGAGTGATTGCTTGGCGAATCCACCATGTTGCATAAGTCGAAAACTTATAACCCCGACGATATTCAAATTTATCAACGGCTTTCATCAGGCCGATATTGCCTTCCTGAATTAAATCCAAGAATTGTAGGCCACGGTTGGTATATTTTTTCGCAATGGAGATAACCAGGCGAAGATTCGCTTCGACCATTTCTTTTTTTGCTCGGCGTGCCTTGGCTTCGCCTATCGACATACGTCTTGAGATGTCTTTTAAGGTGGGCATGGGCAAGCCCATGTTCGTTTCAATGTTGCGCATCTGGCGCGAATGTAAGGTCAGATGATCTTTATATTGGTCTAAGCGTTTAGCTTCCTTGGGCGCGGCAGCGATCAATTTATCTAGCCAGTCGCCCGAGGTTTCATTGCCGAGAAACACGCTGGTAAAGGTGTTGCGTGGAATCTTGCACTTAGAAATACAAATCCCCGCAATCTTGCGCTCCAACTTGCGTGTTTTCTCAAGCGAGCTACGCATTATATCGTTGAGCTTTTCGATTTGGATCGGGGTGATCTTCAATTGCATCATCTCGTCGGCAATTTTTTTCAATTGCTTTTGCGCCTTGTCAGAGATGTTGCTATCGACTAGGATAATTTTTTCGTAGTTTCGGTAAAGCGTTCGAATTTTTTTGAAGCGCTTATTCGCTTCGACTGGATCAGGCCCTGTGTCTACAACCTCTTCATCGCCGTCTTCGCGGGGTGGAGGCGGTAAGATAATGTCGGGGATGATTTCGTTAGGGTCAATAAAATCGACTAGGAAGTCAGTCAGTTTCATTTCTTCTGCCTTGATTTTATCGGCAATGACAATGACTTCTTCGATCACGCGAGGGCAGTTAGAAACCGCCTCGTTGCGTTGCTTGAGGCCGGCCTCGATGCGTTTGGCAAGACGAATTTCATCTTCGCGGGTTAATAGTTCAACCGTGCCCATTTCGCGCATATACATGCGAACAGGGTCAGTGGTTCGGCCAAACTCGCTTTCTACCGCTGTTTTAAGCACGGCTTCTGCTTCTTCAACAACTTCTTCGTCTTCTGGGTTGTCGGTTTTGAGCAGGATTTCATCGGCATCGGGTGCTTTATCGAATACTTCGATACCCATGTCATTGATCATTTTGACAACCGCCTCAATTTGGTCGGTGTCATGCATGTCCTCGGGCAGGTGGTCGTTGATCTCAGCGTAGGTTAAAAAGCCCTGAGACTTTCCTTTGAGGATCATCTGCTTCATGGCAGATTGTTCAGATGCTCTGGGTTGTTTAGGCTGGTCGCTGTCCTTCGCTTTTACCTTTGCCTTCGCTTTTACTGGTGCCTTTGCCTTGACGGCAGGCTTGGCCTTGGTAGCGACTTTTTTCTTAGTCTTTTTTGCGATATCAGCGTCTGTTTTAGCCATTCAGGTAACCTCTATATATTTTTGCGCGGGGTGCGACAAGATCGAAAAAGCGCGTTACTATAACCCAATCATTGGTTAATCTCCAGAATTGAAAAGACAATCCGCGCGTAAACCATGGATTGGGGGCATCGCTATAAGTTTCAAGTGCTTTTGACCCGCAATCAATCAAAACGGCGGATTCAAATGGGTATAATCTCGATCAATCTTAAGATGCAAACATTGTCATGTCGCAGAAACTAAAACTCGGTTTGCCCAAGGGCAGTTTGGAATCCTCAACGATAAAGCTTTTTGATCAAGCGGGTTGGAAAATCACCACCCGCTCGCGGCACTATTTTCCGACGGTGAATGACGAAGAGTTATCCCTTAAGCTAATTAAATCAAAAGAGCTCGGGCCGTATGTGGAAAGCGGGGTGCTCGATTGCGGTTTGACTGGGCAAGATTGGATCATGGAGAGCAATGCTGATGTCGAAGAGATTTGCGGCCTAAATTATTCCAAGGCCTCTGATCAAGCCTGTCGCTGGGTGCTGATTGTAAAGAACGATTCACCGGTTCAGTCGATAGAAGATCTAGCGGGTAAAACGATTGTCACCGAGCTCATGGGCTTTACGCAGCGATATCTTGAGGAAAAAAATATTAGCGCCACGGTGCAGCATTCCTGGGGTGCGACGGAGGCAAAGGTAGTAGAGGGCCTGGCGGATGCGGCGGTTGAAATCACCGAGACCGGCACAACCATCCGCGCGCATGGCCTGCGTATTGTTGAAGACTTACTGCACACGCACACGGTTTTTGTTGCCAATAAGGCCGCGATGAAAGATTCCTTTAAGCGTCAAAAAATTGAAAATATTGCCTTGATGCTACAAAGCGCGATGGCTGCGCGGGATAAAGTATTGCTCAAACTCAATGCGCCGACGGATAAATTAGAAAATATCGTCGCGGTATTGCCGAGCTTGCACGCACCGACGATCAATCGTCTACACGGTGATGATTGGGTGGCGGTAGAGACGGTGATAAGCCGATTGCAAACACGAGATATCATCCCGCAGTTACGCGCTGCGGGTGCAGAGGGGATTTTGGAGCTAAATCTGACCAAATTGGTGGTTTAGGGTTCGAGCGCTGCTCGGATAAAAGTAGCAATCAGTGGGTGTGGTCGAGCGGGCGAGTGATTAAAGCCGTTAGATAAGAATCTAGAAACAACAGGCATTAAAAAAGCAGCGCAAAGCGCTGCCTTTTAATCCTTCGATTTTCATCGAGAATGTTTGCAAAAAGCTTAGCCGCCAAGATAGCCGGTATCGCTTGCTTCAGTTGGGCCAACTGCCCACGCACCGCGTGCTTTCGCATGTTGGACAGCAGCGTCAATATCGCCTTGGCTAGTGCCGCGAGGAATATCGAAAACTTGACCCGCATAGATTAAATCTGCATCCTTAATCTGGCTAGCGTTTGCTTTGTAGATGAGTGGCCAGTTATACGCGGTACCGTAAATATCGTCGCGTTTAGAAATGCACCAAAGGTTATCGTTTTGTGCAACGGTGTAGCTGCCAGCCGCATCCATTACTTTAGCAGCCTCGGGTGCGGGTGCAGCCATGGCTTCTTTGTCGCCAGCGTTCATTTTAGCGCTGATACATCCACCGCTTGAGGCAAGGGCGATCGCAAGGACCGATAGTTTTAGTGTGTTATATTTTGCTAGGCGCATTCTTATATTCTCTTTTTTCAATGGGTTATAATGGGCGTTCGCCCGAGTCGATTACCAGCCGTATGCTATTAATTCGACATCCAAATACTGCGGGCAATTTTACGCGTTGTACGCCTTGTACGCAATAATTACCGCTAATTTTGTTACTTAGTCGACAAACCGTACAAAATTCCGGTTTAGAGTCCGCAAATCCATGAAAAGCAATGAAATATTTTGGGAAAGCTGTGCTTAACGTTACTGTGAAGAGCAAATACCCCCGTCTAAGTACGGCTCTAACGCCGCTGCAATACTGATTTATGCAGCAGGATATCGTGTTGTCCACGCTCAATGCGCGCTATATCCACGCGGCATTTGGCCTGCGTTATTTAAAAGCGAATTTAGGAATACTCGCAGTGCGCGCCAAGATCTTAGAATTTACCATTGAGCAGCGGCCCATTGATATTGCCGAGCAGCTATTGGCAGATAATCCTAGGATTATTGGTTTGGGTGTTTATATATGGAACGTTGAATTATCGACACAAACCGCCGCATTGATAAAATCAATTTCGCCCGAAACGTTTTTAATTCTGGGTGGCCCAGAGGTGAGTTATGAGCAGGAAGATCAGCTGATTTGTCAGCTCGCCGATAGGGTGATTTCAGGGCCAGGCGAAACGCAATTCTTCGAGGCCTGCCAAGCAGTGCTCAATGGCACTCCGATCAATCAAAGCCCTGTTTCACCGGCCGCGCTTGCCGACTTAAAGCTACCGTATGATTTGTATTCAGCGGAAGATATTCGCAACCGAATTTTGTACGTTGAAGCCTCCCGTGGATGCCCGTTTAAATGCGAGTTTTGTTTATCGGCTTTGGATAAAACGGCGAAGCCCTTTCCACTTGAACTGTTTCTTGATGAGATGGAGAAGCTCTACGCCCGTGGCGCGAGAAACTTTAAATTTGTTGATCGAACGTTTAATTTAAGCACCCGGGTTAGCCTACCGATTATGCAGTTCTTTCTTGATCGAATGAGTGAGGATTTATTCGTCCATTTTGAAGTGATACCGGATCGTCTACCCACCGCACTGAAAAATAAAATTGCGAAATTCCCCAAGGCCAGTTTGCAGTTTGAAGTGGGTATTCAAACTTTCAACCCCGACGTGCAGGCCATTATTCGGCGCAAGCAGGACAATACTAAAACAATTGAGAACCTGACGTGGCTGTGTCAGCACAGCCCGGCTTATATTCACACGGATTTAATATTTGGCCTGCCCGGTGAAACAATACAAAGTATGGCCGATAGTTTTAATCGTTTAGTGGCCGTTGGGCCGGATGAAATTCAGTTGGGGATGTTAAAGCGCTTGCGTGGCATGCCGATGGCTGCGCGCATTGATGAGTATGAAATGGTGTTTAACCCCAGCGCGCCGTATGAAATTTTGTCAACTCGGGATATCGATTTCCAAGCCATGCAGACGTTACGCCGCATGGCGCGCTATTGGGATATGGTTGCAAATTCTGGTCGATTTAAGACGTCGCTGACAACCCTGCTTGGCGATGCCCCTTTCGCACGATTTATGCGTTTTAGTGAGTGGTTACATCTAACCACTGGGCAGACCCACAAAATCAGCCTAAAACGATTGTTTGACTTAATGTTTGATGCTTTGACCGAGGTTTTCACTCTCTCGCCAGAACAGGCCAAAATAGATTTGCAGTGCGATTTTGATCGCAGCGGGATGAAAGGCTTGCCACAATGTTTGCGCCGCCCACAAGCGACGCAAACTGGCGCGAGCAAATACCGCGCCAACAAGCGCCAGCGAATTCACAGCGCATAGGCTTAGCGCTGTTTGGCTCAGAGATTACTCTATCAGCTCGGCCTTGTTAAGTATGACGTCTTCAAGCGGGACATCTCCCTGCCCGGCTGAATTTCCCGTGGCCACTTTTCCCATGGCTTCTACCACGTCGATACCGTCTGTCACTTTGCCGAATACTGTGTAACCCCAGCCGCGCATATCTTTAGATGTGTGATTTAAGAAATCGTTGTTTTTGAGGTTAATGAAGAATTGTGAAGTGGCAGAATGCGGCGCATTGGTGCGTGCCATTGCAATCGTACCGTGATCGTTCTTTAAGCCGTTGTCAGCTTCATTTTCAATTGCTGAAAGATTTGGACGCTCCTTCATGCCAGCCTCCATGCCGCCGCCTTGGACCATAAAGTTTGGAATGATGCGGTGGAAAATTAAGCCGTCGTAATGGCCATTTTTGACATAGTTGACAAAGTTCTCAACGGAAATAGGCGCTTTTTCAGCATCTAATTCGAGGGTGATATCGCCCATGCTGGTACTGAGCTTAACTTTAGGGTTCATGGTGTTCTCCGCGTAAGTAGTATAAGAAAGTGTGAGTAAAAGTAGGGCTGAAAGAAAGCCATTTATTTTCATGTTTGGTCTCATTTATGCTGAATGATGCTCAAATAGTATTATGTGCTGCTCGGTTGCGATACCCGCTAGCGGGATGTCCCACGGGGCAGGTTCGATATGGGAAACGCGCTGAAATTCGTGTGCAAGCCCGATTAAAAGGGGGCGCTGATGATACGGCTGCTGGCGGGTAAAAGCCAGCGTACGATCATAATAACCGCCGCCCATGCCCAGCCGATTTCCGCTTGGATCAAAGGCAACCAAGGGCAGCAGTATAAGTTCTAGATCGCGGGCGGATAGGTGTTCTTCGGCAGCAACTATTGGCTCTGGGATATGAAAGCGATTGGGCGCGAATTGGCTGTGCTGCGTGATCGGCGCAAAGGTCATAGCCTGATCAGGCTGCTCGTTCAACACTGGCAAATAACACATTTTCGATTCGCCCCATGCCCAATGCATAAATTCACTGGGGTCGATTTCGCCATCATGGGATAAATACAGGCCGACCTTTGTTGCTTGCTGGATCAATTCAGCGGATCGAAGTTGTTCGCTTAGTTTCTGTGCCAAGTTTTTTTGTGCTTCCTCGCTGATTGCACGACGCTGGCGTCGGATTTTTCTTCGAAGGTCAGTGTTGTCCATTATGCTAAGTTTATGGAGCCTAAAGATAGAGCGTTACCCACCTGTACCGTGGCGAATCTGGACCTTGAACCTGGAGGTTCAAGTGGGAGCGCCGGCTTTGGTTCGGGCTTTCCGCTGAACAATAAGATAAATCTTATGGAACACGGACATGCTCACCTCCTCCGCAATCTCTGCTCCCGGGTTAAGCATTAGGTTCTAAGGGATTAAGACTCGGTCACGCATACCGCAGGTAACGCCAATGGATTGTACCAAATCGCGACGAAAAACGTAGAGAGATGAACGGCGGATAAATGTCTAACAAAGCAGAATAAATTAGGGAAAGCTTGGACTTAAATATAATTTTGATACAATCAAGGGATGTTAGTCGACACTTTAAATCGCCCGATTCACGACCTTAGAATTTCGGTCACCGATCGATGTAATTTCCGATGTGGTTATTGCATGCCGAAAGACAAGTATGGACGGGGTCACCAGTTTCTTAAGCGCAAAGAATTACTGACTTTCGAAGAGATCGAGCTGATCGCGCGCGCGTTCGTGGATAAGGGCGTGGTCAAAATTCGATTGACTGGGGGAGAGCCGCTACTGCGCAAGGATCTTGAAATCCTTATCGTCAGGCTGGCGAAGATCAAAGGGCTAGAAGATTTAAGCCTCACCACCAATGCTTCCTTATTGACAGCCAGCCGTGCCGTGGCTCTACGCGAAGCGGGTCTTCATCGAATCAATATAAGTCTGGATGCCTTAGACGATAAAACCTTTGGCGAACTCAATGGCATGGGCTATCCCGTGGCGGATGTATTGTCGGGCATTGAACACGCCCAAGACGCGGGCTTCGAGAAAATCAAAGTGAATATGGTGGTGCAAAAGGGGCGCAATGTCGCCTCGATATTGCCCATGATCGATTATTTCAAGGGGCGTGGGCTTATTCTGCGCTTTATTGAATATATGGATGTCGGCAACACCAATGCTTGGCAGCCGCATGAAGTCTTTAGTGCGGCGCAGATCAAAAGCTTGATTGAACCTCATTATCAACTTCGGCCGCTGGACGCGAATTATCGTGGGGAAGTCGCTCAGCGTTGGGGGATATGGAATCCCGGTGAGACAGAGCCCGTCTTAGAGATTGGCTTGATTGCGTCCGTCACTGAACCCTTTTGCGGTGATTGCGCGCGCGCCCGTTTATCGGCAATCGGCGAGGTGTATACTTGCTTATTCGCCACCCAAGGCCATGACCTGAGAGCGGTGGTGCGCGACCCCAAGGCGAGACTCAATTTGAGTGAAACTATTGAAAAAATTTGGTCAAATCGCTCAGACCGTTATTCAGAAATTCGCGGTGAGGTGGGGGCTGGCGCTAAGCGCGAGAAAGTAGAAATGTCGTATATTGGGGGCTAGTCTTGCGTATTAGCACTGCCTATAACTGGCGTATCCACCAATATTGTGCGCCTCAAAACCCTCTTGAATCAAATAGCGTTGTGCCACGCCGCTACGTGCACCGGAGTGGCAATATAGTAATACGGGCTGATCCTTGGATAAGCCGCCGACTAGGCCCGGAATATTATTTAGGGGGACATTTTGAGCGCCGGGGATGGCGCCTGTAGCGAATTCTTGCGGCGTGCGGACGTCAATTAAGGCGCCGCCATCTTCAAGAATTTGTTTGATCTGGTCGCAAGGCATGACACTTTATATTAGTAATTAAGGGAATTATTATATTTGTTTTTCATCCAAAAGCAAGTGCCTATATGATGGGACTACTATTGATAGTTTTAGGTTTTGGACTTAACTGCGTAAGCCATAGCCGCTCGACAGTAGCCGCAGATTAATAACGAATAGTACGACGATAAACACCAGGGTGATTAGATATGAGGTGGTTAGAGCAATATCTGATACGCCCAAGAAGCCGTATCTGAAGGTGTTGATCATATACAGTACGGGATTAAAGTGCGAAACGGCTTGCCAAAAATCAGGTAACAATTTTATTGAATAAAATACCCCACCAAGGTAAGTCAGCGGTGTCAGGATAAAAGTCGGCACGATAGAGATGTCATCGAATTTTTTCGCGAATAAGGCGTTGGTGAAACCGGCTAAAGAAAATAAGATAGCGGTCAAAATGATGGTGCTGATCAGTACAGAGTAGTTAAAGATGGTCAGCTCGCTAAAAAATAGGGAGACTAGCGTAACCACGATGCCAACGATGATGCCGCGCGCCATCCCGCCCACGACATAGCCGGCCAATATAGTGATGTTTGAGGTGGGAGAAACCAATAATTCCTCAACCGAGCGTTGAAATTTAGAGCTAAAAAAGGAAGATGACACGTTGGCATAGCTGTTAGTGATCACCGACATCAAAATAAGGCCGGGAACGATATAGTTCATATAGCTAAAGCCTTCCATCTCGCCAATTCTTGGGCCGATCAAATTGCCGAATATAACGAAGTACAAGGCAGTCGTAATGACAGGCGGCACGATGGATTGTTGCCAAATCCGAATAAAGCGAATAATTTCCTTGTAAGAGATGGCTTTAAAGGCGATCCAATTTAGCTTTCTATTCATGCTGATATGCTCGTTGCTTGGGTGTCTGATGAGTCGACTAAATCCATAAATAATTGCTCCAATCGGTTTGTTTTATTACGCATACTGTTTACTTTGATACCACTCTTATTGAGTGAGTCAAAGATATCATTGAGCATTTGGCCATCAACAATATCTACTTCAATGCGGCCATCATTACGCTTGCGCCAAGCGGGGTGCGCTGAGATATCAATAGGGTGGTCGCCGATGTCGAGCACATAGGTTTCCATTTGTAGGCCGCTCAATAGCGAGCGCATACTCGAGTTATGTACGACCGAGCCCTTGTCGATAATCGCGATAGTTCGGCAGAGATTTTCAGCTTCTTCGAGGTAGTGTGTGGTGAGTACAATGGTGGTGCCCAGCGAATTAATTTCCTGCAAAAAATCCCACATGGTGCGTCGGATTTCGATATCAACCCCGGCGGTAGGTTCGTCAAGAATAAGAATCTTCGGCTCATGGATCAATGCACGCGCAATCATAAGGCGACGCTTTTGCCCGCCCGATAAGGTTAGCGAAATGGCATCGCGTTTATCCCACAAACCAAGTTTTCGCAGATAGTATTCGGTCCGTTCTGCCGCAATATTTGATTCTAGACCATAAAATCCGGCTTGTTGTTGGACGATATGGAAAGTTTTCTCGAACACGCTGAAATTAAATTCCTGGGGCACCACACCCAGGTAAGACTTCGCCTTAGCGAAATCTGTATCGATGTCGGCATCGAAAATTTTTACCTTGCCAGATGTCTTGTTGACCAAAGAACACAGCACGCCGATGGTGGTGGATTTCCCTGCCCCATTGGGGCCCAGTAAGGCAAAAAAATCACCAGCCCCGATATTGAGATCTATGCCTTTTAGTGCCTCAAAACCGCTGGCATAGGTTTTACGCAGGTTTTTGATTTCTATCGCGTTGTTCATGGGTCTTTATGTGGATAGTTGTGCATCATCCAATGATGCGGGCGAGCGCTTGAAAATAAAAGTGTTTATTTGGCTGGGAACGGATCAAATACCCTTAGTTTGAAGAAACATGTCTTGCCAGGCCGCATATTTTGTTTCCCAGTTCATGCTCGCATTTGCAGGGCTGGTCGATGGCAAGCAATAAACGTTATGTTTGCCCGTCAGTTGGGGGGCAATATGGCGCTTGTATAAATTTGCGGCGAGCCCGCCATTTAAGCCGATACTGAGGATACTGGAATGATCCGCAATCAGTTCTACGATTGGATTGATCTTTTCGCTGCCTTTAACAATTGAACTGTCTAAACTGCCCTTGCGTTCACATTGTGCTATGACGTCCCATATTACGAGCCCGCGCCGACGAATATGCGCAACATTTTCAAGGTAGTTGTGACTCAAGGGGAAATCTAAGGCTTTCGACAATATCGACCAGAAGGCGTTGCGTGGGTGGCCATAGTATTGCCGCTTTTCAAGCGAAGCGACACTCGGCATCGAGCCTAAGATTAGAATAGATGGCTGTTCGCCAACGATGGGCGCAAGGCCAGACAGCATTCGCTGTGGCAGAATCAGGCTTCAGCGCGTTGCTGTGTTTCTTCGTAGACGAATAGAGGACGGGTACCGTCTTCGATTACTGCTTTGTCGACAATTATTTTTTTCACGCCGTCCAAAGAAGGCAGCTCATACATGGTATCGAGTAAGGCGCGTTCGATGATTGACCGTAGGCCACGCGCGCCTGTTTTGCGGTCTTTGGCTTTACTGGCAATCGCTTGTAGCGCGTTATCGCGAAACTCTAGCTCAACCCCTTCAAATTCGAACAATTTCTGATACTGCTTGACCAAGGCATTCTTAGGTTCGATCAAAATACGCATTAATGAGGCTTCATCCAGTTCTTCGAGGACAGCATGTACCGGCAACCTGCCCACGAATTCAGGAATGAGGCCATAACGGACTAAATCTTCAACTTCAAGGTTGGTCAACAATTCGTCCGTGCGATCTTCTGCGGTACGCTCTTTAATGTCGGCACCAAAGCCGATGCCAGATTTTTCAGTGCGTTGCTGCACGACTTTTTCGAGCCCAGCAAACGCCCCGCCGACGATAAAGAGAATGTTCTTGGTATCGACTTGAACAAACTCTTGCTGCGGGTGTTTTCTTCCGCCTTGAGGAGGAATTGAGGCGACAGTGCCTTCGATCAGCTTGAGTAAGGCTTGTTGAACGCCTTCACCGGAGACATCGCGCGTAATCGAGGGGTTGTCCGATTTGCGAGAAATCTTATCAATTTCATCGATGTAAATGATCCCCATTTGAGCGCGCTCTGGATCGTAATCACATTTTTGCAGTAATTTTTGGATGATGTTTTCAACATCTTCACCGACGTAACCCGCTTCGGTTAAGGTCGTGGCATCCGCCATGGTAAACGGCACATCCAGTTGGCGTGCCAGTGTTTCAGCCAATAAGGTTTTACCCGACCCGGTGGGGCCGATAAGTAAAATATTGCTTTTTGAAAGCTCGACCTCAGCGTCTTTCTCTTCGTTGAAAATACGCTTGTAGTGGTTATAGACCGCGACGGATAGGACTTTTTTCGCATCGGTCTGACCGATAACGTAGTCGTCTAGGATCGCGTGAATTTCCTGAGGCGAGGGCGTTGAATGCTGGTCACTAGCTTCCTCTATCGCGCCGTCGGCTTCTTCTTTGATGATATCGTTACAAAGGTCGACACATTCATCACAAATAAATACCGAAGGGCCCGCAATGAGTTTGCGAACCTCGTTTTGACTCTTGCCGCAAAACGAACAATACAGGAGCTTATCTTCGTCTTGGTCTTTATCTTTCGCCATTAAATTTAATCGTTATTTCAGCCGTTTACATGAGTATGTGGCAGCTAAGCTAAGTTTTCAAGCCATTGGGCTCAAAAATAACAGGGCCAGCGCACCCAGGCTAGGAGGGTATATCCGCGCGTTTCACCAGCACTGAATCAATGAGGCCATATTTCACAGCTTCTTCGCTACTCATAAAGTTATCTCGCTCGGTGTCCTTTTCGATGGTCTTGATGGTTTGCCCGGTATGCCCAGCCAGCAGTTGATTGAGTTCGCGACGAATACGCAAAATTTCTTTGGCGTGGATATCGATATCGCTGGCTTGGCCTTGAAAACCACCCATTGGCTGATGGATCATTATGCGTGAGTGTGGCAGGGCAAATCGTTTTTCCTTGGCGCCGGCAGTCAGTAAGACCGCACCCATGCTCGCAGCTTGGCCGATACAAGCGGTACTGACATCGGAATGAACAAACTGCATGGTATCGTAGATCGACATGCCCGCCGTCACTGAGCCGCCCGGGCTGTTGATATACAAGGAAATATCTTTTTCGGGGTTGTCTGATTCAAGGAAGAGTAATTGGGCAACGATCAAATTCGCCATGTAATCTTCGACTTGACCGACCAAGAAAATCACCCGTTCTTTGAGCAAACGAGAATAGATATCGAAAGCACGCTCGCCACGCCCAGTGGTTTCTATCACCATTGGGACTAAGCCGCCGGCTGCTTCGACATTGGCTTGCGCGAGCTCGCGCGCATTCATAGAGCTTAAGTCAGATAAGCTGGGGCGATCAATCTGTGGCATGTCACTATCCTAAGTTTTCGGTCGTTACGAGTCTACTCGTTTAACATGAATGCTTCGTAGGATTTTTCAACCTTTTTGATTTTTGCGCTCTGCAAGAGATGCTCGATAACTTGTTCTTCGAGCACGATACTCGCAATTTGATTGCGCTGATTTTCATCGCTTAGGGCATGCTGTACATATTGCTCTGGTTCAGCATAGCCTGCGGCCAATTCGCGCGCACGGGCTTCGATCAATTCTTCTGTCGGGCTCAAATCTTCTGCTTCGACCACCGCGCGTATCAACAAGCCGAGTTTGACGCGCTGCTTTGAAGGCGCTTCATAGGTATCGCGATTAATCATCCCTTTGCTCGGCATGCCTTGCTGTTCGAGTTGTTTGGTGACTTCGGCCATGGCGAGCTTAATTTCTTCTTCAACGGGTGCTTGCGGGATCGAAAAATCGTATTTTTCTGAGATCGCGTTCATCACTTGATCCCGGATATTCGCGCGCAACTTTTGCTGCATTTCACGCTCCAAGCCGAGTTTAATATCCGCTCGCATTGCTTTAATGCCGCCCTCAACGCCCATGTTTTTGGCAAAGGCTTCGTCAATATCTGGCACGCTGCCGACGTTTACTTGTTTGACCGTGACTTCAAACTGAGCGGTTTTTCCGGCCACTTCAACGCCGTGATAGTCCTTAGGGAATTTGACATCAAAGGTTTTCTTGTCGCCTTTACTTGACCCTTTGAGATTGGATTCAAAGGCTTGCATAAAACGCCCTTCGCCCAAAACAAGTTCGGCATTGTCATTGGCACCGCCGCCAAATGTTTCTCCATCGATGGTGCCGATAAAGTCGATGATGAGTTGATCGCCTTCAGCCGCCTTTTTGTCTGTTTCGGTGTACTGTGTTTGCCGTTTTTGGATATTCGCAAGCGTACGATCAATATCTGCTTCGCCCACGGAAACGTCTATCTGTTCAATCGTATTACCTTTAAGGTCCGGCTTGTTAATTTCTGGGTAAACTTCGATTTCCACTTCAAAGACAAAATCTTTACCGCGTTCTACTTGGGTAGGGGTGATGGAAAGTGTGCCCGCTGGGACAATTTTTTCTTGTTGCAAGGCTTTGGGATAGTGCTCATTGATGAGACCATCGACGCCGTCTTTGAGTGCGGTACTGCCAAATTGCTGTTCGATAATTTTCGGCGGCACCTTGCCTTTTCTAAAGCCAGCGAGTTTCGCATCTTTAGCGTAACGCGCAAGCTGAGATTTCACCGCTTCATCAAATAGCTCGGCTTCAACGGTGATGGTGATCTTACGGGCAATATCTGCTTGGTTTTCAACTGAAACTTCCATTCTGGCTCTTTAAATATAAAAGGTATGGGAAATCAACTAGATTTGCCACCAATTATGGGGGCAAGGCTCATTAATAAATATGGTGCGAAAGGAGAGACTCGAACTCTCACGGGTTACCCCACAGGAACCTAAATCCAGCGCGTCTACCAATTCCGCCACTCTCGCATCGTAGCTAGTGCAAAATAAAAACCTATTTTGCATCGCGCACAAAATTTGCGCGCGAATTAATCACAGCTGCCGTACTGCTGACAACTGTCAAAAAAATGGGGTGAACGATGGGGTTTGAACCCACGACCACCGGAATCACAATCCGGGGCTCTACCAACTGAGCTACGCTCACCACAGTGCATTCGTCATGCTTTAGGCCTAACGAATGCCGTGCCTCAATCAATTGAGACTGCCCATTAATATAGACAATATTCTTGCCTTTATAAATGGTGCGCCCGACAGGACTTGAACCTGTAACCTACGGCTTAGCTTACCTACTACGGCTTTCGCCGCCGCTGCTGTAAACCCTCCCAGCCGCGTTTGGGGTCTGGACTATATCTTCACCGTTTCAGGTGGAACACGTATAGTCTCTACGGATCCCGTTTATTTCGATTCTTACCGTTACGAAAATAGCGCGTAACCCTTCGGAATCTATCCGGTTTCCTCGGTATTGCCATAGGTTCGCTGCCTGATTTCTGAAGGCTGCAAAACTGAAGGTTTCACCGATACAGTGTTCTGCACTGATCAAGTTTTGTTTCCCCGATCAGGCTCCTATTTTAAAGCCAATCAATCGACTTTGCATCAAAGGCCGTTGCTCTATCCAGTTGAGCTACGGGCGCTCTTTTCTTGCATCAACTGAGACGTGAATCATACCGCAAATCGACACTTAAAAACTGGTCGGGGTAGAGGGATTTGAACCCCCGACACCCTGCTCCCAAAGCAGGTGCGCTACCAGACTGCGCTATACCCCGAAACACCCATTTACTACTTTCAGTCGCCGAGGCAATCGCTATTGTCAAATGGGTGGGCGAATATACTGACTAGCCTGTTAAAGGTCAATGGGTGTAAACCGCTTTGTTTGCTATATACTCTGCTCCCGTCAAATTGATGGTTTAAGGAAAGGATTACGTAAACCCTGAGCAATAGATGTGGCGCAAGAAAAGAAACTATGCTAAAGTATAGCGGCAATAGTTCGCAATATAACAATAAAAACCAACTTTCATTTTTATCCAATCAAAACTAAAGCCACGCTTTTTGCAGTGTGGCCTATTACTTAAAAGTCGACGGGAGGTCGTATAAAAATGCGAGGGTTCTTGCTCGTCATAAACTTTTGTGTGCCCATGCTACTGTCGCTAGTGGCAGACGCGCATAATAAAGTCGTTGTTATCTTTCTAGACGGAAATGGCGCAGCTCTCCTCGCAGAAGATGATGCGCCACCCTTGCGCAGCGTTGCACATCTTATCAATGTATCTTTGGAGGGGAATGGCGACTATACCAACCTCGCCAGCGCAATGGCATCTATCACAACAGCGACATTCAGCAACCCTTATCTCATTTTAGTGGCAGAAGGTGATTACTATCTAAGTAATTCGCTGCTAATCAAAGACTATGTGAGTATTCGGGGTGTCGGTAGAGAAAAAACCAAAATTTACGGCAGCATTACAAATAGTGGGTTGCCGAGCAGCGCACTTCTGCGCGCTGGAGATGAAACAACCATTAGTGAGCTGACAGTTGAAAATGACACCACTGGGGGTACGCGCGCGACGGGCATTTATAGTTCAGGGGTGATGAGTCAGATTTTGAATGTAGATGTTGTGGTTCGAAATGCGAATACAAATTATGGTATTTATAACACGGGCTCCGTCGTTGAACTCACTAACGTTTCGGTCACAATGGATAGCGTTCCCTTAAAACTTAGCTATGGTTTGTATGATGTAAGCACCACCTCGAATTATCATCAATTAAATATCAACACTACTGGACCTTTGGAAAGTTATGCTTTGTATGCAGGATCAGGGTCAATATTAGATATAGTAGATTCGAGTCTCACCGCCAATGGTACCAATGATGCCTTGCATATCGAGGGCACAGCTGGAGGTGAAGTGGTGAATACACAAATCTCAGGAAGTAAAACGACAACGGCTACCACGCGTTGCTTTCACATCTATACGCCGTTAAACATCCCTTTGAGCTGTTAGGCAGCCTATTATTGTGAGAGTAATATTATTTTTAGCGATGACGGTATTGGTAAATGCTGCAAGTGCGCACGACAATACCGTTATTATTCCAATATTTGGGGATGATGGCCCGGTAGCCGCCGATAAAGTGTATGTCGCGACATCCGGCGGAGATTTTAATAATCTATATTCTGCGATGGCGTCGATCACGAATGCGAGCGCGGGTAGGCCATATCAAATTATTGTTGGGCCAGGGATTTATACCATGACATCACCACTGCAAATGAAATCGCATGTGCATATTGTAGGTTCTGGCAAGTTCGCAACCACCCTCGCAGGAAGCATTTCGGGTACTATTGACAGCAACTCAACAATTTTCTTAGGGAAAAATAACGCTAGCATTAGCCATTTAACTTTGATCAACGATACTTCGTCTGGAAATTTGACGATTGGGGTGATGAATTTTAATGAATCGATGGATCTTAAAGACGTTGATATTTATGTGTATGGTACAAGAGACGTTCGGGGCATCTTTAACAATGGTGCAGGAAGCAACTTTGAGGATGTGTCATCTATCGCGAACTCCAGTGCCAGTGGCGTATCTGGAACGCGCGTGGCTTATGGTATATATAATAATGCGTCATCGATAACAATGGATAATGTTTTAGCAGACGGATATGGAGATTCATCCGGCTATGGAATGTGGAATCGAATTTCATCTTCAGGCACGGTCACAAACTCACATATCCAAGGAAGTCTTTATTCGCTGGTAATTGATTCATCTTCGGGTGCGACGAATGTCGTTGATACGCAACTGGTTGGACCGAACTCGACGCCAACGGGTACGCAGTGTACCAATACCTACAATGAGTTGTTACTAGGCGTGTCTTGCTAAGAGTATTCTTGATATTGGCTGGTGCGATAGAAACTCTTTAAAACGGGGTTCATTAAAGGTAGGCGTATAGAATGTCTCGATCAAATTTTAATGGCAAATTGGGCAGTGTATTTGTTTAACGGTGGGCGCCAGATGCCTATCTTGGCCTAGCCAGGCCAAAGCGAACAAATGCGCAGATAATCTGCACATTCTTCCGGCAACAACGGAATATTGGGCGCGCAGCTCAAAAATTAACATGGTTAAAAAAACATCTCTCTACCTAGATAACAGTCATCGACGATGGTCTTTCCAATTAGGTCGATTCGTTTCAGCGATGAGGCGATCGATCAATTCCTACGGAAGCGGTGCACGGGACAGCGAATAGGCATAGCGAATTATGTTGTAATCGACCGGAAAAGGTTTAATGCGTAAATCGACCACTTTTGATGCGTTCGGCTTCCATCAGTTCAACCTCGCGGGCGCCGGAAATAACCACTTCTGAATCGGGCACATAATCCAACTCCTTGTCGCCGCGCTCGTACGGCACGGAGTTTAGGATCACCCGCATGGTGTTTAAGCGTGCCTGATGTTTGTCGTTTGAGCGAATCACTGTCCACGGGGCGTTGCTGACGTGGGTGCGCTTTAACATTTCATATTTTTGGGTCGTAAAATCGTCCCATCGTTCCTGCGACTGTAAATCAACCTCACTCAATTTCCATTGACGCAAGGGGTCGTTTTTGCGGCGCTCAAATCGTGCGGCCTGAACTTCTTTGGTGACACTGAAATATAACTTGACCAAAATGGTGCCAGTGCGGACCAAATCTTTTTCAAAACCCACCACGCCCTTCATGAATTGTTTGTACTCTTCCGGCGTACAAAAACCGAATATGGGTTCAACCATCGCCCGGTTGTACCAGCTACGATCAAATAAAACGACTTCACCGCCGCGTGGGAATTGGGCGACATAACGCTGGAAGAACCACTGCGAGCGTTGCGCTTGGTTGGGCTTGCCTTGCGCAACTATCCGGTAACGCTTTTCATTCATATAACGCGCGACTCGGCGGATGGTGCCGCCCTTACCCGAGGCATCTCGGCCTTCAAATAAAATAATCATTGGCCGTTTGGTCTGCTCTAAATATTCTTGCATATGAATCAATTCAGCTTGATAAGGCTTGAGTGATTTCTCCTTCTTATGCTTGGATAAGGCTTTCTTAGCGCGATCACCTTCAAGCTTCTTGAGCCTTTTTTTGAGTGCTTCATTCTCAGCAGTCAACGATTCGATCGTCGAAGAGGCAGAGGCTGCGATTTTCAGTTTTGCAGGCGTGGTCATTGTCCAGTTTAAGTTTATGTAGAGTCCGAAGGATTAGTATAACAACTATCGACTACTTTACTCGCTTGGAATAAGCAAAAAGTACGCGCGATTATAGGTAGGGAATTCACTAAATTTAATAGAAGAGAGCTTTGCATTAATCAGATAACGAGTAAAAATGGTTAAAATTCCCCTGTTTTTCGTTGGGAAACTGGCCAATAGCCCGCTATTAGCTGCATTTCCCGCCTTAAACAGAGAAATTTTACCTCATTTTTCTTTCGCCACTGATTTATGCAAAACTCTCTAGAAATATTACAGCAGTGCAGCGAGCGCTTGTTCCAGCTCCGCTTCAGACATCAAACCAATTTTTTTCGCGCGTAACTGTCCTGATCGGTCATACACCAGCGTTAATGGCAGGCTGCCATTGCTTCCCAATGTCGCTAACCATTTTCGGCCTTGTTTTGGATCCGCAATTAATTGCGGATAATCAACCCCCATCGAATCTACGAAGTGTCGGACATCCTCAGCGTCGTCATGAGCGATACCGATAAATTCTAGCCCTTGCGCGAGGTGTTTTTGCCGGATAGCCATGAACATGGGTATTTCAGTTCGGCAGGGCTCGCACCAGGTTGCCCAGTGATTGATCACAAGGACTTGGCCTTGCCAATCCGATAGCTTCGTTTCGCCACCCTCTAAGTTTTGCCAAACTTCGTCGGGCAGTGTTTGCGTACTTTCTGCGGCGAGTTTAGGTTCTGTGGGTATTTTATTTGCACCCAATTGCCAACCCAGCACTAAGCCGAGTAACGCCAAGGCACCGACTGTCCAGGATTTCATCATCGTTTTAGGGGGCGGGCTGGTTTTTAAATTGAACGAAGATGCTCAAGGAACTTATCCGCGCGCATATAGCCATAAAAATTCTTGTCTTTTAACTGTTCGCCCGTCGCGTTGAAGAATAAAACAGCGGGTGGCCCGAATACGCCGTAGCGTTTTTTCAATGTTTTGCGCTTGTCATCCTTGGGGTCGGTCACGTCGACTTGTAGCGCCACGAAATTTGCTGCAAGTTCCGCGCGAACGGCGGCGTCTTTAAAGGTGGTCTCTTCCATCTTGAGGCAATCCAAGCACCAATCCGCGTAATAATCGATAATCACTTTTTTATTGCTTGCGCGTGCCAGTGCAAGTTTTTCATCGAGTGCTTGGACTGAATCCACCCGGGTAAAAACATGCTCACTCACCCTGCCACTATTTTGGCCTGCCGGCGCATTCGAAAATAAGCGCTCTGGCAGCGGTTTTAATATATCGCGTTGCCCATAAATTGCGCCGACCAACGCTAAGACGCCCCAAATTAGTAATAAGGTCCCCACGCCTTTAAACAACTTTTGCCAGCCCCCCGCGGTTTCGCCCAGAGATTGTGTGGCGCCCAAATATATCGCAACGATTATAAATAGAGCAGCCCACAGATACAGCACGGGGACAGCGGGCAGTACGGAGAGTAAGTAAATTGCCACCCCGACCAGCATCACCCCAAATACGTATTTGACTTTATCCATCCACATGCCTGCTTTGGGGAGCAGATGTCCGGCTCCCATGCCCAGCATGATGAGCGGAATGCCCATGCCCATCGCCATGGCAAACATAATCAAGGCGCCGAGACTGGCAGAGCCTTTTGCAATGGCAATGCCCAAAAATGAAATGAGGATGGGTGAAACACAGGCGCCTACAATCAGCGCGGAGAAGATGCCCAAGACAAAAACCATTGGTATCGAGCCGCCTTTGATGCCCTGAGATTTAGTGGCCATTCGAGACTGAATAAACGAAGGCATTTGAATTTCAAATAAACCGAACATCGAGAGAGACATAATAAAGAAGATCAGCGCCAGGGTGCCGATTGCCCACACATTTTGAAAATAGGCTTGCAGCTGATCTCCCGTCGCACCCGCGACCGCACCGATAGCCGCGTAGGTAACCGCTGTTCCAAGGACATAAACCCCCGCTAGCCAGCCAGCTTTGGCCTTGGTGATATCCTCGCCTTGTCCTGCAATGACGCTGGACAAAATCGGAATAAGGGGTAGTACGCAAGGCGTAAATGTTAATCCAATGCCGGCAACAAAGGCGGTCAATAATACCCAAAATAGGGTTTTATTTTCTACCTCACGGGTCTTTTCCACGAGTGACTGTGAGGTTTGCGAGCCGGCGATTTGCGCAGCCAATGTATCTGTAGAGGTGCTTTGCGCTATCGCGCTTTGGATCAAATTTGGAATCGAGAGCTTGAAATTTTTATTCTGCGGTGGATAGCACACGCCCAGTTCGGCGCAGCCTTGGTATTGGGCATTCAGGCTAAGGGTTTCGTCGCCACTGGCTTTAGCGAGTTTAATTAATGCATCGAAAGTATGTTTATATACGGTCACTTCGCCAAAATATTCATCCTGCTTGAGTTCGCCTGCAGGCAGTGACGGTGGTGCCAAGGGATGAGAGTCTGAGCTGAATTTTATTTTATTTTGATACAAGTAATAACCATCGGCGATTTCAAATCGCACGTTAACCCCGTCGCGATCAGTGATTGCGGTGACGTTAAACGCCTCATCGGGCGGTAGTAATTCATCTTCGGAGGTTTCGGCGCCGAGCAGATTGCGCAATTCATCAATCGAACTTAGCGACTTACCGGCGGTAGTTTGATCACTCGTCAGGTTCATTTGCGGCGCGAAGTCGGCAGAAGGCTCGGCCATCATCTCTGCCAGGGGGTTTGCCGCTTCGACCGTTGCGGCAATAAGATTAATGGGAATTTCTTTTTTAATGGGCGGGTAGCAGACGCCTATGGGCTCGTTGCAGCCCTGCCCTTTAACGGTTAACACCAGCTGGCGTGAATCACTGACGACCGGAATTTCAAAATCAGCCTGTTGTAGATATACTTCAACATTGCCAAATGCGGGATCTTCCTTGGTTTTACTCTTGGGATAACTGTACTCAATTTCAATCGGCTCTCCCTTGCTGTCCGCTAGGGCGAATGAAAGTTTGTCTCGGTACATATAGTAGCCATCTGCGATTGTCCATTTAGCGCTTAGACCCGTACGGGTGGGTCGCGCTTCGAATGCAAAGGCAAGGTCGGGAGGCAATAGCTCGTCGTCTTGCGCGTGGACAGCACTAAAAGGGGTGTTGACACTGGCCAAGCCGACAAGGAAGTAAGCGGCCAAAGCGAGCGGGGCGAATACGAAGTATGGGCGCGTATTAATCATAGATAAATCTTTTTATTGGGCGTTCGAGAATAGCTCGAGCGTGTGAGTACTGGTATGACTGTATTTTACCTTACAAGTTCAAGGATCAGTAGCACTAGCAGTATAATGTAAGTGGCATGACAGCTCGCTGATAAATCGCCCGAAACGCTAGTGCTCTATATTGAACAATTGATCCAAGACTAAAATCTCGGCCAGTAGCGAGTCGGTAGGCTGGTCGATTAGCTTGAATTCTTCTTCTGCCAAGGGATGAATATCACAGACCGTTGGCAAGGCCGAGTGATTCATTAACAGCGTGCGCATCTTAGGGATCATCACCCATTGCAGCCATTCTAGGACACTCATGGTGTCATAGCAAAAGGGCGTGCTGCTCTTGAACGCACTCGGTTTCGGCGGCGTGTTTGTGTAAAGATTCATCGCGCGCAGGGCGTCTTCTATACGGCAAATTTGTGCCTCAATCTGATTGGGCTGGTCGAATTCACTGCGCGCAGTCATGTTAAATCATCTAGATTTTTATGGGTTCGACCGCATATTATAGGGACGTTCATAATTTGGACAACACTCCTCGTAAATTTTAGCGACACGCATTAGAACCTATCGATAATTACTCATGGCTAAGCTTTTCTTACTTTTTCTGTTTGTTCCACTCATCGAGATTTATTTCTTAATCGAATTGGGCTCGGTGTTGGGGGTGGGCTTTACGCTCTTTATGGTGGTATTTACCGCATTATTGGGCGCTGCATTGGTTCGCTATCAAGGTATAACAACGCTAGCCCGCGCGCAGGGCGAGTTACTTAAGAACAAAATGCCCGCCAGAGAAGTCCTTGAGGGCGCGCTATTGTTGCTCGCAGGTGCATTCCTGCTTATCCCCGGATTTTTCAGCGACGCTTTGGGTTTCTTTCTGTTAACACCGCCGCTCCGTCAATTTCTTGTGCAACGATTTTTAAAAAACAGAATTCAATCTTCCCCGATGCCAGCACCAGATGGTCGCGTCATCGATGTTGAGTACAAAGATCTGGATTGATTATATCTTTGACTGAATAGGCCGCCTGATGCTGGCCAAGCTTCGAAATATTAGAGCACGATTGGGCTGCTAAGCCGCTTACTGTTCTCTTGCAAGCGGTGTAATTGTGTGCCGAGGCGCCAAAAAGCTGTTTTCACGAAAATTATGTCATTTTTTCTATTGAATTTTGAAACGCGATCACTATGATTAGCACTCGCCGAGCGAGAGTGCTAATTTCGCTTATAAAAATGGTTGCCTATAGTCTGTTTTGAACGAAGGATTATTTAAGGTACACAATATTTAACCAATGAAACATAGGAGTTAAGAGAATGAACATTCGTCCTCTTCATGATCGAGTCGTCGTCCAACGTGTCGACGAAGAAACAACGACTGCCGGCGGCATTGTACTGCCCGGCTCTGCAATGGAAAAGCCGATGCAAGGCACAGTCCTCGCAGTTGGCAATGGCAAAATTGCTGAAAACGGTGATGTCCGCGCTTTGGATGTCAAAGTAGGCGACAAAGTCTTATTTGGGAAATTTTCGGGCACCGAAGTCAAAGTGGATGGTCAAGAGGTTTTGATCATGCGCGAAGACGACCTGATGGGCGTTATCGAAGGCTAGTTGCGCCGTTCTCTAGACAGCTCGCTTGCGGCGCTGATAGAGCAACCATACAGAAAATTAATTCATTCACGTCACTTTGAAAGTGGCAACGAACACAAACTTATTGAGAGGAAATATAAATGTCAGCAAAAGAAGTTATATTTGGTGATAGTGCCCGACAGCGTATGCTTGCCGGTGTCAACGTATTGGCCGATGCGGTCAAAATCACCTTAGGCCCAAAGGGTCGCAACGTCGTTATAGATAGATCATTCGGCGCGCCAACCATCACCAAAGATGGTGTATCGGTTGCCAAAGAGATCGAGTTAGAAGACAAATTCGAGAATATGGGTGCACAAATGGTGAAGGAAGTGGCGTCTAAGACGTCTGATATCGCTGGCGATGGCACCACCACAGCAACCGTATTGGCGCAAGCGATGGTTCGCGAAGGCATGAAAGCCGTTGCGGCGGGCATGAACCCCATGGATTTAAAGCGCGGTATCGACAAAGCAGTTCGCGTTGCGACCGATGCATTGGTTGATCTTTCTCGCCCTTGCACGGATCACAACGAGGTAGCGCAAGTCGGCACGGTTTCCGCTAACGGAGATAACAATATCGGTGACATCATCGCACAAGCGATGGAAAAGGTCGGCAAAGAAGGCGTCATCACAGTGGAAGAAGGCACCGCCTTAGACAATGAATTGGATATTGTTGAAGGCATGCAATTTGATCGCGGTTACTTATCGCCTTATTTTGTGAATAATCAAGACAGCATGAGCGTTGAGCTAGAGGATCCTCTGATTTTGATTTTTGAGAAGAAGATTTCAAACATCCGTGATTTACTGCCGATTTTGGAAGCAGTCGCAAAAGCGGGCAAGCCGCTGATGATTATCGCGGAAGATGTTGAAGGCGAAGCACTTGCAACATTAGTCGTGAACAATATGCGCGGCATCGTAAAAGTCGCTGCGGTGAAAGCGCCAGGCTTTGGTGATCGTCGTAAAGCAATGCTGCAAGACATTGCAGTGTTAACGGGCGGTCAAGTGATCAGCGAAGAAGTGGGCATGAGCCTTGAGACGGCAACGATTGAAGATTTGGGCGGCGCCAAGCGTATTCAAATCACCAAAGAAAACACGATCGTGATTGATGGCGGTGGTGAGGCCAAAGAAATCGAAGCACGTGTGACGCAAATTCGCACGCAAATCGAAGAAGCAACTTCAGACTACGATAAAGAAAAGATGCAAGAGCGTGTGGCGAAATTGGCCGGCGGTGTTGCGGTGATTAAAGTTGGCGCAGCCACTGAAGTTGAGATGAAAGAGAAAAAAGCACGCGTCGAAGATGCCTTGCACGCGACCCGTGCAGCGGTAGAAGAAGGCGTGGTACCGGGTGGTGGCTCTGCGTTTGTTCGAGTCCTCGCGTCTTTAGTAGATGTTGAAGGCGAGAATGCCGATCAAAACGTTGGGGTCAGTATCGTACGTCGTGCGATCGAAGAGCCATTACGTCAGATCGTCACCAATGCCGGTGAAGATGCCTCGGTTGTTTTAAACGAAGTGAAAAACAACAAAGGTAATTATGGCTATAACGGTGCGACCGGCGAGTACGGCGATATGATCGAGATGGGTATTCTTGATCCGACCAAAGTCACGCGGACTGCGCTACAGAATGCCGCATCGATTGCAGCACTATTGATTACCACCGAAGCGATGGTTGCGGAAATACCGCAAGATGCGCCTGCGGGTGGCGCGCCTGATATGGGCGGCATGGGTGGCATGGGCGGCATGATGTAAGCCTTCGCTTTTTAAGCGTACCCCTAAGCCTCGGCCACGAAAGTAGTCGGGGCTTTTTATTTGCTGAATGGCTTAATAGTTGTTAGAACAGAAGAATAAATTACGCGATTTTTACTCATTAATTTGTGAAGATGGCAACATACCTTGATTTGAGTTCTGATTCCTTTTCGGGCACACTGTACGGCTTCGTTTCAAGTTTTGCGCCACTACATCAATGCAGTCTTTAGCTTGGCTTACATTATTTATTCTGCGTGCCATGCGGGCACTCTTCTCTGGGCCAAATCGCTGCTTGATTGTGCTTTGGGTAAGCATGGGAAGCGGGCAAGTTGCGATTGCTGAAAATGCTGATGATGCCTGTTACCACAATAACATTCGTAACGCGCTGAGTTACGGTATAACGATGAATAATTTAGGGGAGAAACTAAACAAGCCTTACAACTTTGCTGCACAAAACAGACCCTCAACGCCACTCCCTCTTATGGTCAATAATACTGGCTTGAAAAACTCTGCGGCGAGTGTCGCAAGTAGTTGTAATTTTGTTCATAGCGGCATGCCTGGGGTGGGAGAGAACCTTTTCGCAGGTACTGAAATTACGGGCACTAGCCAGAGCGAGTGGGAAAGCAATCGAGTGTGGAGAATCGAAAATGCCATTCATACATGGGCCGACGAAGCTCGGCTCTTGAGTTATCCCGTTGGTGCTCCGACGGTTGGGTGCAATAATGGATTGACGGGTGTGAATTGTCGCGCTGCGATTGGGCACTATACTCAAATGGTTTGGGATAACACCACGCAAGTGGGGTGCGCTGAACAATTTTGCCCGAGCGGTATTACTAGCAGTAGTATTGCGCTCGGGAGCCTCCCTTCGACAATGTTAGTGTGTCATTACAGTCCGCAGGGAAACTATGTGAGTGGTGCGAACTATCTCGGGCCCTATTCAGGATCAGGGGTACAGTCCCCGGCGGCTAGCCCGCCGTCAATTAATACATGTTATTCAGGAAGTTCTTCCGGTGGTAGTGGTTTCGTGATCGCGCCGATTTTGCTGCTGCTGGACGACTAGGCTTTATCGAGACAGATGTTGTCCGATCTTCGAGCGTGTGGGGTTTTGCCACGAGTGCATGATTCGTGAACCAAACTTGGAGAGCTTCGCTAGATCGCGAACATTCTGGACTCCTTAGTTCTACGCAAGCACTGCTGGGTGAAACAGAGCGTGTCCGATATGGCGAGCTTCTTCAGGTCAATAGACGCGAACAATATTTACTGTCGCGAGGTCTAATTCGCATCGCGCTGTCTCGACAATATGGCAAACCCATTGCGCACTGGAAATTCCGCGAGCGCGCCGCAGCCACACCCCTTCTCGAAAATCCAACACTGGCCCCGCTAAACTTGAGTGTTAGCCACTGCGGTGACTGGGTGTTGGTCGCGCTGAGTGAGCAAGTCGTGGGAGTCGATATTGAATCGATCAAACCGCGCAAGCAATTAAGCGCCATTGCGCGTCGGGTGTTTACCCAAAATCAATGTGGCGCTCTTTTTAAACTCGATGTGAAAGCAGCGCTTGATGAGTTTTATCGCCTTTGGACAGCCAAAGAAGCGCTGTATAAAATTGACCCAAACCCTAAAACCCGAGTGCGTTTGGTGTCCTCAGCGCCATGGCCATTAGATAATTATTCGGTTGCTCATACAAAGTTCGAGGAGCAGATGGCTTCAATCGTTGCAAAAGCCCCTATCGATCAGTTCAAGCATTTTGAAATGTTAAGCGAGCATGATATTCGGCAAGGGAGTTTTTTCTAGAACACACTTGCTCGACCCGTTTATATAAATATAATTGTAGGCCTTATAAGCAGTCACTATTAAAAATGCCCAAACAAAAAAGTGTTCAAGAGATCCAGCCCAAAGTCGTGCATGAAATGCTCGGGGAAGATCCGCGTGCCTTGTTGATCGATATCCGTTCGGGGATGGAGTTTTTGTTTGTCGGTCACCCCAAAGGCGCGGTCAATATTGCTTGGATAGACGAACCCGATTGGATCGTCAATCCAGATTTTACACCGCAGATTCGGAAACTAATGTTAGGCGGTGTATCGTGCAGCACGGAAGATGGCTGCGCTCCCATCATTTTAATTTGTCGCAGTGGGAAACGATCAATGGAAGCGGGTACCAAATTATTGGAAGAGGGCCTGCAAAATGTTTATTCCGTTGCGGGAGGTTTTGAAGGTGAGCTGGATGCGCAGCACAAACGCAGTACGATCAATGGTTGGCGTTATGATGGCTTGCCTTGGGCGCAGTGTTAATAAAGGGTAGCGTCCCCTTTATCCCCCTTTATCCCCTTTATCCCCTTTATCTTCCCATTTATCTATAAAATCCTGCGATGCTCGGCTGCCTCAAACGGGAATCTCAGAAACTATTTTCAATGAGGGCATTGTTTGTGGCGAGCTGTATCCAAATAATCCGCATTAGAAATGAGTGGCCGAGTTTAAGATTTAATTTAATGGAAGAAGCGAGGACTGTCTGAGCGCAGCGAGTTCCGCAGCGGCATTAAATTAAATCTTAAACTTGGGAACCCGAAGGGCCATCATTTGTGGTGTGTTTTCTTGGTTCGTTCTTTTGCACAAACAAAAGAATGAACGCCCGCCACGGCAGTGGCAATGTTAGAGCATAGTTTCAATCAGTAGATTGCCACGTCGCTTTGCTCCTCGCAACGACAGGATTTACGGAAGTTCGACGAACGCTATACTTAAGAAGTTGAATTTTAGTTTGGGCAACTCTTTTCTCACTTTTTGCGTGGCCAAAATTAGGCAAAAAGGCCACCCGATCGCCAGCCCTTCGGGTTCCCTGTGCTTCTCGTTCACGCTCAAACAGTGCTCGCACTATTCCATAAAATCCTGCGATGCTCGGCTGGCTAAAACGGGAATAGTAGACGCTACTGTGTTAGAGGGAGTTTGTTGTTGGTGGTGAACTGTATCCAAAAAGCCCGCATTAGAAATGAGTGGCCGAGTTTAAGATTTAATTTAATGGAAGAATCGAGGACTGTCTGAGCGCAGCGAGTTCCGCAGCGACGTTAAATTAAATCATAAACTTGGGAACCCGAAGGGCCACCATTTGCGGTGTGTTTTCTTGGTTCGTTCTTTTGCACAAACAAAAGAATGAACGCCCGCCACGGCAGTGGCAATGTTAGAACATAGTTTCAATCAGTAGATTGCCACGTCGCTTTGCTCCTCGCAACGACAGGATTTACGGAAGTTCGACGAACGCTATACTTAAGAAGTTGAATTTTAGTTTGGGCAACTCTTTTCTCACTTTTTGCGTGGCCAAAATTAGGCAAAAAGGCCACCCGATCGCCAGGCCTGCGGGTTCCCTGTGCTTCTCGAATTTTACGGGTACTGCGCAAGCGTTTACGCTCAAACAGTGCTCGCACTGACCCGAAAAACTCTGCGATGCTCGGCTGGCTCAAATGGGGTTTTTATCAGCCTTCGATAAAAGCTTTAAGCACGCCATTCCAACCTAAAGCCAGATTCTCGCGATTGTACCCCCCACCGCCTAATCCGATGATTCGACCATTGCAGTGTCTATCAGCCAAATACACGAGACGTCTCGCAGCATGGGCATGTGCCTCGGGGGTGAAGGCAAGATGAGTAATCGGATCACCTTTAATGCTGTCTGCACCCGCTTGGAGGATGATAATCTCGGGTTTGGCGTTGTCGATAAACTCCTCGACAATGTTCCAAGCGGCGTAAAAAGCGGCATCGTCCGCCCCGGGCGGTAGTGGGATATTAAGCTTGCAGCCCTTTGCTTTGCCCTTGCCCGTCTCATCAACCGCGCCCGTGCCAGGGTATAAAAAGCGCCCGTCTTCGTGTATATCTGCAAAAATTAGATTTGGGTCATCTACGAAAGCATAAAACACTCCATCGCCATGGTGTGCGTCGATATCGACATAGGCGATTCGCTGAATACCGTGGTGCTGTTGCAGGGTTTCAATGAGTACGCCTGCGTCATTGAATACGCAAAAACCCGCAGCGCTGTCGCGTTGCGCATGGTGAAGTCCAGCAATCGGTACAAACACGCGCGGTGCATCACCCGACAGCATTGAATCAAGACCATCCAAACCGGCACCGACAACAGTGCTGGCGGCTTCAAATGCGCCCTTGAAAGCTGGGGTATCGCCCAAATCCAATACCCCTACTCCTCGTCGGGATTGTTGTTTTACCCTTTGAATGTAATTGTCAGTGTGGAAACGGAGCAGGTCGGACTCCCCACATTGGTTCGGGCTGATAATATTCACCCGCTTGTGTAAACCCTGATGATGGGTCTCCTTGAAAAAGGCGTGCATGCGGTCAGTGCCGAATGGATGCGGATCACCAAAGCCATAGGCCCCCAAGGCGTCACTGAGATATAAGTTAACGGGCGATGCACTCATGGGCTTAGCATAGCGATTCTTGCTGGGTTCGTCCATCAGAGGCTTCGCTATTCAACCAGGGTTAGTTGCTGAGGCACGCAGGGTAAAACCCTTTACTTAAACCAAGTGGATGTGTACTGTTCGGGTGTTATTTATTTGCCGCGCTGTGACGCGAAATCATTGGATAAAATCATTATTAACGGTCCTTGCGAAATCGCCGGGGACGTCAAAATATCGGGCGCAAAAAATGCCGCTTTACCCCTTATTTTTGCCTCCTTGCTGACGGAAGAGCCGCTCAAACTCAATAATATCCCACATTTGCAAGATGTCACGACGACCATGGCCTTGCTCGGTCAGTTGGGCGTGGAATTGGAGCTCAATGAGCATCTTTCGATCAATATTCAAGCGGATAAACTGGCGAGTTGCCGCGCACCTTACGAGTTGGTCAAAACCATGCGCGCATCGATACTGGCATTGGGCCCACTATTGGCGCGCTTAGGCGAAGCGGAAGTGTCTATGCCGGGGGGCTGTGCAATTGGTTCTAGGCCGGTCAATCTGCATATCAAAGGCCTGGAAGAAATGGGCGCTCAAATCACCATCGAAGACGGTTATATCAAGGCGCGTACCACGGCCGCCTCAGGGCGTTTGCAAGGCGCGAGAATATTCATGGACATGGTGTCGGTGACCGGCACAGAGAATATTATGATGGCCGCGACGCTGGCCGAAGGCCTAACGGTTATTGAAAATGCTGCGCGCGAGCCAGAGGTGATTGATCTGGCGGATTGTCTCAATGCGATGGGTGCTCAAATCAGCGGCCATGGCACCTCAGAAATTAGCATTGAAGGCGTTGCCCAATTACACGGTGCAGAACACCGTGTCATTGCTGATCGGATCGAAGCGGGTACCTTTCTGGTCGCGGCAGCGGCGGCACGCAGTAAGATTCGTGTGAAGCATGTGGTGCCGCAGCATTTAGATGCGGTATTAAAAAAACTCGAAGAAGCCGGCGCAAAGATTGAGGTCGGTACTGATACCGTGACGCTAGATATGCAGGGTCGCCAGCCCAAGGCCGTGTCGATTGATACCGCGCCTTACCCGGCGTTTCCAACCGATATGCAAGCGCAGTTTATCCTGCTCAATAGCGTGGCCGAAGGCACGGCTGCGGTGACAGAAAACATATTTGAAAATCGTTTTATGCACGTCCAAGAACTGCAACGTATGGGCGCGAATATCGAACTGAAGGGCAATACCGCTGTGGTGCATGGCGTCGATCATCTCACGGGTGCGCCTGTGATGGCGACGGATTTGCGAGCCTCAGCAGGCTTGGTGTTAGCAGGCTTGGTGGCCAGCGGACAAACCGTTATTGATCGGGTGTATCATATTGACCGCGGCTATGATTGTATTGAAGAGAAGTTTTCGCAGTTGGGCGGCGATATTCAACGCATATCGGGCCGGCAATATCAACAAATGTTGGATGCGCAGTCATGATGAAGCGGCTCAATACCAAGGATTCAGAATTCAAAGCGGCGCTAGCGGATTTGCTTGATCGTGATACCGCTGAAGATCGCGCGGTCGAGCAAGTGGTTCGAGATATTATCGATCAGGTGCGCGATACAGGCGACGAAGCTCTATTAAACTTTAGCCAACAATTTGATCGACTTGAAGTCCCTGCGGCCAGTGCGCTTGAAATAGAGCAAGCCGAGTTGAAAGCAGCCTATGATGGCTTGGCGGCAGAGGTGCAGTCGGCATTATCGGTCGCGGCTCAGCGGATTCGCAGCTATCACGAAAAAGAAGTCGCGACCTCATGGTCATTCACCGAAGCCGACGGCACCAAACTTGGGCAAATTATTAAGCCCTTGGATAGCGTTGGTGTTTACGTGCCCGGCGGCAAAGCAGCGTATCCCTCGTCGGTATTGATGACGGTCACACCCGCTAAAGTGGCGGGCGTTGAGAATATCGTGATGGTGGTGCCGGCACCCGACGGTGAGGTAAATCCCGCGGTCTTGGCCGCGGCGCATCTAACGGGGGTTGATCGAGTATTTACGATTGGCGGCGCGCAGGCAATCGCTGCGCTGGCGTATGGTACGCAGACTGTCCCCCGTGTCGATAAAATCGTTGGGCCCGGCAATATTTATGTGGCCACGGCCAAGCGTCAAGTATTTGGCCAAGTCGGCATAGACATGATCGCTGGGCCTTCTGAAGTGGTTGTGATCGCCGACGATTCAGCCAATGCAGATTGGGTAGCAATGGATCTTTTTGCACAAGCGGAACACGATGAGCTTGCGCAATCGATTTTAATTACGCACTCACAATCCTTCGCCGATCAAGTGGCCGCGTCAATTGAAAGATTATTGCCCGACATGGAACGCAGGTCGATTATTGAAAAGGCATTGAAGGGCTATGGTGCAATGATTGTTACCCCCTCTTGGCAAGTCTCGGTGGAGGTGTCCAATCAAATTGCACCGGAACACCTAGAGCTAATGCTCGAAAATGTAGACGAAGCGATTCCAATGATTCGCCATGCAGGCGCGATATTTGCGGGGCAATACAGTGCAGAGTCCTTGGGCGATTATTGTGCGGGACCGAATCATGTGTTGCCGACCGCTGGCACTGCGCGTTTCAGCTCGCCTTTGGGTGTGTACGATTATCAAAAACGTTCGAGTTTGATTCAAGTTTCACGCGAGGGCGCGGATACCATTGCGCGGGTGGCTTCAACGCTGGCGCGCTGCGAAGGGCTGACGGGGCATGCGCGCTCAGCCGAATATCGAATTAAATCGAGTTAGACGCCCTTTTTTATGCCGAATAAGCCGACTATTCTTGGCGTAAAGTCGTTGGCGCAGACGCGCATATTCAAAATCGAAGAAGTGAGCCTTGAATTCTCAAATGGTGCACAGCGTCAGTTTGAGCGAATCAATAGCGGCACCCCAGGCGCGGTAATGGTAATCCCACTCGTTCAAGATGAAGTGATCATGGTGCGTGAATACGCGGTTGGCGCAGAGCAGTATGAGCTGGGCTTTGTAAAAGGCTTAATCGATGCTGGCGAATCACCATCGCAAGCTGCGGATCGCGAGTTAAAGGAAGAGATCGGTTACGGCGCAAAATCAATACAGCAAATACGCAAGACGCGTATTATTCCGCATTACAACACAGCACTGGGCTATCTAATGCTCGCGCAAGATTTGTATCCAGAACAACGCCAAGGCGATGAGCCGGAGCCCCTGACACGGGTGCCGTGGAAATTATCTGAAATAAATGCCTTGTTAACGCACCCAGAAATTAGCGATGTTCGAACGCTACATGCGCTGTATTGGCTGCGTGACTATATCGCTCAGTAAAAAGCACAAGGAGTCTATATGCAAGCCCATGATGTCAACATTTTTGAAATCTGTGATATTGCGCGTGCCGCGGGTCGGGAAATCATGTCGGTGTATGACTCTGATTTTGATTTCCAAACCAAAGGCGATGGCTCGCCGCTAACCCTTGCAGATCAAAAAGCCCATGAACTGATTGAGGCCAGCCTAAAACAATTGAGCCCAAAGATACCTGTTCTGTCAGAAGAGTCGATTGATGAATATCGTGAACAGCGACTGACGTGGTCTCGGTACTGGCTGGTTGATCCGCTCGATGGCACCAAGGAGTTCATCAAGCGGAATGGAGAATTTACGGTCAATATCGCCCTGATAGACCAAGGTGTTTCAGTCTTGGGCGTGGTGTACGCGCCGGTAATAGATACAATCTACTACGCCTCGATAGGCGATAGCGCCTATAAGCAGCTTGGGGCTGAAGCGCCGAGCCGAATATCGACGAAAGCATTCGATGCCAAAAATGCCGTTATCGTTGCCAGCCGTTCACATATGTCGGACGAGGTAAAACAATTCCAAACCAACTTGGCGCGCCAAGTTGACGAAGTTTCGCTTATCAGCATGGGGAGTTCTTTAAAGCTTTGCTTAGTGGCTGAAGGTCGCGCTGATTATTATCCTAGACTGGGATTGACTTCCGAGTGGGATACCGCTGCTGCGCAGTGTATTGTTGAGGTAGCCGGGGGTTCGGTGCTTGATTGTGAAGGGCATCGCTTGGCTTATAGCAAGCAAGCGATCCTTAATCCATGGTTTTTGGTGAGTGCTGATCCACGTGTGGCTCGAGATTGTCGCGGACTAGAATAAAGGCGTTGAGTTCATTTATTCGACGACGACTTGCCACTTTTTTTACGCTTATGGCGATCTCGAAAGTGACGCATCCATTTTATAATAGACAAATAACCGCGTCGTGCCCATTTAAAATCGGGTGCGAGTACCAGTAAACCAAGCGGGATCATCCAAATACCGAGGATGGGCAGGAACCACAATAAACCGCCAAAAATAAGCGCCAAACCGATCACCCAGCGCAAAGAAAAATGCATCGCTTTAAGTTTGGCGTTGAGTTTTTGTAGTTTACTATTCATGTTTCCATTGTGGTGAGTCGTACAAATATAAGTCCATGGTGCGATTAGAAGAAACTCAATTATTGGGTTTGTCCGATTCGACCAGTGTAATACAATATCGGGGGTGCTAACCAATATTACAAGCGCGATGATTCAATTTACTAAAATGCACGGTCTGGGAAACGACTTCATGGTGGTCGATGGAATTTCTCAGCATATTGATGTGTCTGAATTGAACCTCGCACGCTTGGCTGATCGCAAACTTGGAATAGGCTTTGATCAACTTTTACTGATTGAGTCACCGAGCGAGAAAGAAAATTTATTCAAATATCGAATATTTAACGCCGATGGCTCGGAAGTGGGTCAGTGCGGCAATGGTGCTCGCTGCATTGCTAAATTTGTAAGAGACCAAAACCTAACTACCCTCGATGAATTTTGGGTTGAAACGAATAGCGGAAGAATCATGCTTAGCGTAATGGAGGATGAACAAGTCCGCGTGAATATGGGTGTACCGCGATTTGAGCCGGAATATATCCCTTTAGAAGTCGATCAGCGCCAAGCCCAATATGCGCTGAAATATAACAATGAGTCCATGCAGTTTTCTGCGCTTGAAATTGGCAACCCCCACGCGGTTTTTGAAGTGGAGTCTATCGATTTAGCGCCGGTGCACGAATTGGGTGCGGCTTTGCAGACCAACCCCCTTTTCCCGGAACGGGTCAATGCTGGATTTTATGAACGTTTAAGCGACGATGAAATTAACTTAAGGGTGTATGAGCGAGGGGTTGGGGAAACCCAGGCATGTGGTAGCGGCGCTTGTGCGGCAGTGGTTGCGGGCGTTTGTTTGGAGACGCTTTCATCCACTACGCGCGTTAATCTTTTAGGCGGTAGTTTATTGATAGAGTATGCCGGCTTGGGTGAAGCAGTTTTTTTGACGGGCCCAGCAACAACGGTATATCGTGGTAAGCTTGAGTTAGATCTTGTATAAGCCAGATTGGCAATGAAATCATCGCCTAATCTATTCCTTAAAAAGTACCTATTCCTCCATTAGAGCGGCAATGGCGAGCAAAATAAAAAAACAAAATAGCAACGAATTTGGCGAAGCTGAAATCGACGCGTGGTTGAGTACGCATCCGGAATTCTTTAAACGCTATCCCGACAGATTGGCCACCATGGAGTTGCCCGATGATACGGGGACAGCGGTTTCCTTGCACCAGTATCAGGTGAGGGTTTTACGCGAGGATACGCGACAACTCAAACATAAGCTTAATGCACTGCTTAAAAACGTTAAGACCAATCATAAAATCCATTCGGATTTGCTAGCCTTGGCGGGTACGCTCATCGAGCTGGCCAGAGCAGGCAAAGATTTGAACGCCTCTCTCACTGCGGTTAAAAAGTATTTTGCGCTGGCAGATATAAAATTGCTGACTAAAAAAGACACACCCGACGCGCTTAAGCAGCTTAAAAAAGAGTTGGGACAACAAGCCTGTTTATGTGTCAATGCTGCCGATACAAACTTGCTTGAGCTTATCTTCGGCAAAGCCGAAAAAACCGTGCTTTCGCTCGCGGCAGTACCCATTAAAAAGGCTAAGCGCTGTACGGGCTATCTCGTCTTAGGCTCGGACGATGGGCAGCGATTCAAACCGGGAATGGGGGGTGAATTCCTGACGTTGCTGGCGCGACTAGTATCGGCTGTTCAAGACTCGGCAAACGGTTGATTTCGGTTGCGCTAAAACGCGTCTATCTTCACTATCGGCAACCCTAAATTAGCGCGAGATGTCACAAACGATTGATTTTGAAAAGTCCTTGGTGGCCTATTTTTTATCGCTGAATCGGGCGCAGCAGCTTTCCTCAAATACGATTGATGCTTATCGTAGTGATCTCAATAAATTGGGCGTATTTCTAAATCAGCAAGGCCTCGAGAATTGTTTAGAGCTTACGCCCGTCAGGGCCTTGCAATTTCCGGCGCGCCTGCATGCTAAGGGTCTCGGGGGGAAAAGTATCGCCCGAGCGCTATCCGCAGCCAGACATTTTTATCAATATTTGATTGAAACAGGGCTGGCTAAGCTCAATCCTTTTGCGGGTGTTCGCGCGCCCAAAGCGCAAAAAAAGTTACCCAATACCTTGAACGTAGATGAAATTGAGCAACTGCTGGCTTGCATGACCGGCAGTAATCTGGCGATTCGTGATCGGGCCATTGTCGAACTGATATATTCAGCTGGAATGCGGGTGTCTGAGTTGATTGGCGTCGATGAACGCACTTTTGCCCGTTCTAGCAACATGATGAACGTGTTGGGGAAAGGTAATAAACAACGTATGGTGCCTGTTGGCCGCAAGGCCAAAGGCGCAGTTTTAGATTGGCTCGCAGTTCGAACCCGCTTGGCAAATGAGAATGAATCCGCCTTGTTTGTGAGTCAGCGCGGTAATCGAATTTCAAGTCGAACGGTTCAATCGCGCTTGGACTATTGGGCCAGACACAGTGGCTTGGATAGAAAGCTACACCCCCATATGTTGCGCCACTCTTTTGCAAGCCATATTCTAGAATCTAGCGGTGATCTGCGTGCGGTTCAAGAGTTGTTGGGACATGCAAGCATTTCCACCACGCAAATCTACACCCATCTTGATTTTCAGCACCTTGCTGAAGTCTACGATAAAGCCCATCCCAGAGCGCGAAAGCGCTAAATTAGCCTGATGAGAAAGCTCGGCCTCGGGATTGGAATGTTGATCATTGCTGTGACAATGTTGTTACTGTTTGGGCATGCCAGCGTGTTGCGCTACCCCAGTCTGAGCCTTGATCCCAAGCCTCGACCCAACTCGATTGCTTTGGCACTTAATGGTCACATTACCGCGCGTGGTGCTTATGTCAAACAGGCGGAAACACAGCTATTCCGTGCCTACTCGCCGGCGGTTTCTTTACGACTGAACGTGCGTTCCGATCAAGCATTCCTACAGCTGGCGGTTGAAAACATACATCCGCAAGCGACACTGAAATATAGCGGAGTGTCGGGAAAGCTGGTTGAGCAACGCGATGGCTTGTTGCGCCGGCTGGAATTTCGCGACCTGACTGAAGGTCAGACCATCCAATTGGATTGGGTATTTCCGAAAAAGCCGCATTACCGCTTTGCTGCGATGGGTGACACGGGTGGGGGCAGTGAACTTGAATGGGGGTTGATACGCGCGCATCAACTGGGTGCTGATTTTGTCTTACATTTGGGTGATGCTTATTATGTGTCATCGGAGGTAGGTCAAGTTGGGACGCGGATGAACGCGTCCAAAATCCCTGTGTATACTGCCAATGGCAACCACGACTTTAGAGGGCCCAATGGCAATTCTGTAGAGACCTTTTTAAAAAATATCGGGCCCTTGAACGCGCGTTTTAATTTGCTCGGGCATTGCTTTATTAATTTGGATACGGGCGCTTATATGTTTCCACCCCATCAAGGACAACGCGCGAAGTATTTAGCGGCGAGTATCGTTGATGCCGAAGCGTGTAACGACACGATTGTTTTTACGCATAAGCCGCTGATTGCGGAAATACCCAAAGACGATAGGCTGGGTTTGTCGCATAGCTTAAATGGCTACGACGCGAAACCCCTATTGCAATTGTTGGGAAATCTCAAACAAGTAACCATCATCGCCGGACATATTCACGCTGATTTTGAATTTGAAGAAACAGGGATTAAAACTTATGTGACAGGAAGCGGTTTGGCGCAGTCTGATTTGGTCGAAGCCAAGCCACGCGCGCAAATATTGTTGGGAGAGCTATACCCCAACCGTTTACTTGAAACCTCGTGGGCAGCTAACAATATGCCGATGGCGTTTCATTGTTCAAACAAGATTTATCAAGCTTTACAGCGTGACGACAAAGCTAAAGCAAGGGAAATGAAGCAAGCCTGCCGATCCTCACCATGAGGTGAACGCAATTTATAAAAGTTTGTTTCTTCTGCTAGCAGAGGCCAGCCAAAACGAGTCTTACTGGGCCGCTTGATGCATTTCAACGGATTTGATGATTTCTTTCTTAGCGGTATCGACATCGCTCTAGCGTCATTTTTGTTGGTCTTGACGTAGGGGCGGACATAAGCAGGATGGATAAGCTTAACGCTATGCCCTTGAGCTGAAAATACTCGTGCCCAGTAGTTCGACGTGGCGCAGGCTTCCAAAATAACTTCGCAAGGTTTTTGGTTGGCCATCAGTATGGTTAACTTAGCGCGCTTTACGGTTTTGTTGGAGATTACTTTTCCTGCTGCATTAGTGGCACAAACTTGAAAGATGTTTTTTGCTAGGTCAATACCAATTCGGGTAATATCTTGTTTCATGAACTCGCTCCTCTGATTGAATGTTGATAAACGCCTAATCATGGCACATTGCGATGCCGATAACGGAGCGGGTTCATCCCATCAGCCAGCTTGATATCTTATTTTATTTTATGATTGATGATTGTAAAAGCGCGATAAGATCTGAGCCTCTCTTCTCCTTCCTTCATGATTGCTGAAGGCATAAAAAAAGCCCGCCGAAGCGAGCTTTTGGGTGTGCACTATTAAAACCTACTTAGGACAAACCGCTGTATCAGCTTCAACCGAACCAGTGAGCATTAAGAACGCGCCGAATGGACCCATGTTACTCATGGCTTCCATTTTAGGGCCTGTAAATATGAGACGTCGGAGTGTCATCGCTTTCATCGCGCCGTCTTTACCTGAGCCCATGCGTTCCCAGTTCTTGGTTTTAGCAGACATAACATAATCAACTTTCTTGTTCATGTCTGTCGTCTTCACTGCGCCGCCATAAGTACACATTGCTTTGCCGTCTTGATTTGAAATTTGTAGCTCAACGGTTGGTGCGTCGCTACAATCTCGGCGGTAAACCTGCATTACTTTATAACCTTTGCCGCCATCATTGGCGACCCATTCGCCAAGTTCGTCCGTTAAGGTGGCGTTGGCATTCCACGCGTCACACGCGGCGGGGCCCCAATCGGCTGACATCATTGGGGTGGCAGCGTGTGCGGCACTCATCAGGCCGAGCAGGCCTGCGAAGCTTAGTGATAATAATTTCTTCATTTTCTCTTTTCCTACGTTGTTATTAAATTAGCAAACAGATTGAGTGGATTGGCTAATGGGGTGTATGTTCGCCAAGCATAGCAAAGATACCTAAGAAGCCACCTTAACGTAAATTAGTCTAGTGCGCGTAAAAAATAATTTATAGGGCAATATGCTTGGCTAGCAGACGGTTAAACCTCCGATCGATGGTTTAGCTTTTTGATTTTTCTGATTCTGAGATCACAAAATCCCAAAATGCTTGGGCAGTTGCGGAGAGTTGCTTGCCGCTTCGATGACCCATATGCCACTGCTTGATGATCGGGAAATGCTCGACGTCAAGCGTGATCAGACGATTCGCCTTGAGTTCCAGGTCGACCGTATGAAAGGAGACCAGCGCTAAGCCCAAGCCTGCTTCGACGGCTTGTTTAATCGATTCGTTCCCAGATAACTGGGTACTGATATTTGGCTTGATGGAGTATTTCGCGAACACTTCTTCCATTGCCGCACGTGTGCCTGAGCCGGGTTCTCTAAGGACAAATGTTTCGTCCGATAATTGCGAGATTGGAACCTTAGATTTATCCGCTAAGGGGTGGTGCGGATTGGCGATGATAACCAATGGGTTATCCATAAATGCAGTGGAGACTAAATCCGCACTGCTTGGGGGGCGCCCCATTAAGACTAAATCAGGTTCATTGCTTACAAGGCGTTTAAGTAAGTCGTGTCGGTTGGTGACATCAAGGCTAATCTGAACGGTGGGATAGGCCTGACCAAATCTCGAAATCAAGCGGGTCGCGAAATAGTTGACGGTTGAAGCAATACAGACCGACAAACGCCCACCGTCGATACCCTTTAGCTGCTCTAAATCGTTCTCAATCGATTTTAGTTTGGAAGTGATTGAGAGGGCATGCTCTAAAACCACGCTGCCTGCCTCGGTGAGGTATATTTTTTTGCCGATTTGCTCAAACAAGTCTAAGCCAACGGATTTTTCCAATTGTTTGATTTGCATAGAGACCGCGGGTTGAGTAAGGTGTAACTCTTCTGCTGCGCGTGTGTAACTCAGATGTTTTGCCACCGATGCGAATACTTGTAATTGGCGGATGGTGATGTGCATGGCGATTATGAAGGCGAGAAAGTCGGTCAGTGGGCAAGGCATTGAACCATAAATAAAACCTTATGTAAACATGCTGTATATTTAGCTTTGCTCTATGATGATTTAAAATCTATCCATCAGGCTTTGTGCTTAAGAGAGACCCCAGCATAACTACTGCGCTTGAAAATACGTCGTTAAAAGCTCGCTTAAAATGCGGGGCTACGAAGTGGCAGATACCTATAAACTGCGCTTTTTCGCTCACTTTTGCCTAGTCTTTTCTGCGCTCGCTACGTTATGCTGAGGTCTCTAAGAAACGTAAATTCCGGCGGCACCCATGATCTAGGAGAAATTCAAAGATAAACGATTGAACTTGTGTTTGGCACGACTTTTTTCTAACCTCTTGACCATGGAGACCTCAGCATAACTACAGCACAAGACAAAACGCCTAATAGTTTCCAATCTTTTCGCCAAAATATCGCGCAATAGCTCGCTATTACACTGCATTTTGTCAAAAACCTTGAAAATATTATCTCATTTCCCTTTGCACTTTAGTTATGCTGAGGTCTCCATGAAAAAAATTTATCTTGCTCGCGATACCTTAGAGGCTCAGTTGCTGGTGCACAGGCTAGAACAAATACTTATTCCCGCTTGGATAGAAAACGCGCATCAGGCGGGTGGATTGGGCGAGCTAGCGGTTACCTATCCTGAGGTTTGGATTAAGCGCGCCACAGACGAAAAGCGGGCGCGAGCATTTATTGGCGAGTATGAAGCCAGCCGAAAAATAGAGGGTAAACCTCAGCTTTGCTCGCAGTGCGGTGAAACCAATCCCGCTAGTTTTGATTTGTGTTGGGCCTGCCAATCGGATTTGGCCTAGTGGTGCCGGCGCGTAAAAAGAAAGTGGCGAAACGTAGCTCGGTACGCAAAGTCGCGCGCAGGCGGGCGAGCCCGGGACGTAATAAGCGTCGCGCTAGCCAGCGACGTCAATCATCAAAGTCTCGCTCAAGCGCCTTAAAATATTTAAGCGCTGTGGTCGGATTGGGCTTGTTGCTGCTGCTCGCGTGGACGATACAACTGGATCATCGTGTAAAAACTGGTTTCGCGACGCCATTTAAACGCATTCCAGCGCATGTCTATGCGCGTCCCGACAGTATTCGCACAGGCGATCAGTATGTGGTCAGCGATTTAAAGGCACTGCTGTTGGCCAAAGGGTATCGACATGTCTCGGAGATCAAAAACCCTGGGGAGTTCGCCTATTCGGGGGGGGTGGTTGATATTTATCGCTTGGCCAGCCCTCACCAAGCTCAGGCGATTGCCGTGCGCCTTCGAATTAGCAATGGTCGCGTCGATTCCTTGATCGACCACGCCACCGCACAAGCCGTCGCGCAGCTAGAATTTACCAGTAAATTAATTGGGAATTTAATGACCGGCCCGATGGAGGACAGAATACTGCTTAAGTTGCACGAAGTGCCGGAATTTTTGCTCGATGCGCTGATCACCATGGAGGACCAGCGTTTTTCGGTGCACCACGGAGTCGACCCGATGGGCATAATGCGCGCGATGGTGCAAAACTTAAAAAGCGGTCGTGTGACACAGGGTGGAAGCACCTTAACCCAACAATTGGTTAAAAATTTGTACTTAGACGATTCGCGAACCCTAAAGCGCAAACTGAACGAGGCAGTGATGGCGCTATTGATCGAATGGCGCTATAGCAAAGCTGAAATACTCGAACGCTATTTGAATACCATTTTTCTCGGGCAATCCGGAAACCGCGCGATCCATGGTTTTGGTTTGGCCGCGCAGTTCTACTATGATCGGAAACTTCAAGACTTAAACCCATCACAAATTGCGCTACTGGTCGGGATGATCCCTGCGCCCTCGGCGTACAACCCCTTTCGTAACGCGGATCGTGCACGCAAGCGAAGGAACTTGGTATTAAAGACGCTATTTGAAAATGGTTATTTGAGTCGTGATGAAAGTATGCTCTATCAACAAGCTGGGTTGGGTGTGGTCAAACTTAAAAATAGCGGGGCGGCTCAATATGGTGCTTTTTCAGATTTGCTCAATCGTCAATTGGGCGAAAGCTTTGAGCGTGCCTACCTAGAAGCAGGGGGGGTGAATGTCTATTCTACGCTCGACGAGCGTGTTCAAAAAATGGCGCAATCTAATTTTCAAGTCGCGTTGAAGCGTCTTGAAGATAAACATGGGCTGGCACCGAACTCCCTGCAAGGCGCGATGATTATTCTTGATCCGGCCAGTGGAGAGATCATCAGCATGGTTGGGAGTCGTAAAGGCCGGTCGGGTGATTTTAATCGTGCACTGGACGCCCGCCGACCGATTGGATCTTTGGTCAAGCCGATGGTGTACCTCACTGCACTGCTCAATCCAAATCGTTATGCATCCACCACAATGATTGATGATTCCCCTCTGAGCGTCGAGTTAGAAACAGGCGCACCGTGGGTGCCGAGCAATTATGATGAAAAATTTCATGGCGAGGTGAGCTTATATGACGCCTTGATACATTCCTACAATGTTCCTGCGGTAAAGGTTGGTTTAGACGTTGGCTTAGACGCGGTGGCAACAACGATGCATCGTTTAGGCATTGAAGAAGAAATCGACAAGTATCCCTCTATGCTTCTGGGGTCGACCAATCTCAGCCTGTTCCAGGTCGCACAGATGTACCAGACGCTGGCCAACCAAGGCAGCCTGCAACCGCTCACCAGTTTAAGATTTGTGGCGGATAATCAGCATCAAATTCTTACGCGTCATCAATCAAAGGGCGAACAAATGGTCAATGCCAAGGCCGATTTTTTAGTACTAAGCCTGCTCGATGATGTGGCTGAAATCGGTACCGCACGCGCGCTGAAATACTTACTACCGGGCATTCGTCTGGCGGGAAAAACAGGCACGACCAACGACTATCGTGATAGCTGGTTTGCGGGTTTTGGAGAGAATTACTTGGCCGTCGTGTGGCTAGGGAAAGACGACAATACCCCAACGGGCCTGACGGGCGCCAGCGGTGCACTTCGGGTTTGGGCGAAAGTGATGGAGGGGCTAGATTTGCATAGTTTAGATTTACAGCCGCCGGAAGGCGTCACCGCAGTGTCCATTGATTTAGATAACGGCGGCTTGGCGGCACACTGCACAAATGTCAGTGAAGAACGGTTCTTTATCGCCGGGTACGAGCCGTTGTCGAACCCGGACTGCCGGCCGATTGAGGATAAAGTTGGGGGCTGGTTGGAGAAATGGTTCGGCAGTTCGCAGTCTTCCCCTTCCATTTCGGTAGAAGATCTATCGCCGACGCCTGCTTATCCGGGTGGCGGGGGTGATTCGGATCGATAAGAAGATGAAATCATTTCGTGCAGTGATTCTTGATGAGGCGAGCTTTAGCTTGGGCGATTTGGATTTGAGTGCCATGCTCAATATAGTGGATCACTGGGATCGGTACCCACACACCGCCCCAGCAGATCGCTACGCGCGTCTAGAAAACGCGAATATTGTGGTGATGAATAGAATCGAGTTAGACGCTGAATTACTCGCCAGACTACCCAAGCTTGAATTAGTGCTATTGACTGCAACGGGAACCGATAAGGTTGATTTAGAGGCTTGTCGCAGCCAAGGCATTGCGGTGTGCAATGTGACCCATTATGGGACGGCCAGTGTTGCGCAACACGCGATTTCTTTGATGCTCGCACTGTCGACTAATTTGTTGCAATACGCGGAAGAAACCCGCGGTGGTGCATGGTCTAAGGCATCACACTTTTCGAGTTTGTCTTATCCGATTGTCGAGCTGCAGGGAAAGGTTCTTGGGTTGGTGGGATATGGCGTTTTAGCCAAAGGTGTCGAAAAACTCGCGCTGGCATTTGGGATGAAAATAATGATTGCGCAGCGCCCTGGTGGTGCAAAGCAAGCCGGTCGATATCCACTCGATACGCTTTTTGAAAAAGTCGATATTTTGAGTTTGCACTGCCCGTTGCTAGATGCAACGCATCACTTGATCGGCGCGGCGGCATTTAAGAAAATGAAGCCGACTGCGATACTCATTAATACCGCTCGCGGCGCGGTGGTGGACAATGCCGCCTTGGCAAAGGCCTTATGCGAAGGGCAGATTAAGGGCGCGGGGATTGATGTCTTAGAGCAAGAGCCACCGCCGCCGAATCACCCCTTGTTACACTCAGGTGTGCCAAACCTAATCATGACGCCGCATACCGCATGGGCGAGTATTGAATCGCGCCAGCGTTTGATGGACAGGGTTGCGGAGAATTTACGCGCGTGGCAGGCTGGCAAGCCGATCAACTTGGTCAGTTAAGCCAAGCGCCAGCGGCCTATATTGAGTGGCTTATATCCAGCGTCTGACTCGCATGGTGTATTGCTGATAGTCCGCGCCAAATTTTTCACCGAGAATGCGCTCTTCGGGAAATATTTGAAATTGATTGATAAGCCAGACGAACAGTGGCAAGCAAAATAAGCTGGCTATATTCCCAAGATAAACACCCCATCCACATAGGGCGATTAGCATGCCCAAATACATCGGATTTCGGCTGTAGCGATACAGCCCGGAGATGACCATCGAACTGGCTTTATCGGGCGACAAAGGGTTAGGGGTGGTGCCGCTTTTAAAAAACTGCGCCAAGGCGATGATATCAATACCAAGGCCCAAAATGATCAGCGCAATGCCCAGTGCTGCAATTGATGCTGGGAGAATCATCAGGGTTGGCAGTAGTTTAGCGAGCGCACTCATTAAAAACGCGGTCAGCAGCCCCCAGACCGGCGGCGGGATTTTGGTTTCTAGTTTTTTAGGGGGCGGTATCATTGAGTTCATCTAGCGCGGTCGGGGTCTATTCAAGGGTTTTCCCAGTTGAGCGTAATCATTTCCACCCAGTCGTGCAAGTGGATCAAGCGAAGAGTGATCGATGCTAATCCTGCCGCGGTCATCTTGGGTAGCAATATCATCGCTTAAATACGCTGTTTCGATACGCGCAAACACCAGTGATTGTGGGGTGTCGCCAATGAGGTGGATATGATCGAGTTGGCAAGCCAGCGCGATTTGAGCGCTTTCTAGCCGCGGCAGGGCAAAATCCTCGAAGGCGCAGACACCCAAGTCGACGGAGTCCAGCTCCGACTGCCCATAGGGTAAGGTGGCAGAAGATTGGTTGAGTGCGTCAAGATGCGCTGTACTAGCAATGTGGACAACGAGGTTTTGGGTACGCTGGATATTGGCCAAGGTGTCTTTCTGCGCGCCCTCAGGCTTTACCCCGATGGAGATCATTAACGTGGGCGGGCTGGATGCGACCGCGGTAAAGTATGAAAACGGGGCTAAATTGTAAGGCGCATTCTCGTCGCTGGTTTGGTTTTCAGTAAGCACCCAAGCGATGGGTCTTGGCACAATGCTTTGCAGCATAAGATGATACGCCTGAGTGGCTCTTAAGCTGTTTAGATCGATATGCATTGTTTTATTAACCCAGGTGACAAATACCCTGCATTCAGGGCTTTTGGCGTGGGCTGGATCAAGGCGGAGTGTGCGGGCAATGGTCGTTCCCTTGCCAAGCGCCCCAACGTCGAGCCAGTGCACGCCAGAAGCCCCCAACTTATTGATATTCTTGATGGGCCGCCGTGTGCTTGTCCGTAGACTGCGTTACACAAAGCTTGCTGGAGAACGACTACAGCGACGTTTGTGTGCCTTGCTACGAACAAGCACACGGCGGCTGAATGCAGGGTATTTATCACCTGGGTTAATATGTCAGCGTGAGACTTGCTGTTAGATCGTTCATGCGAGCAGCAATTCCAGTAATGCCTTTTGCGCGTGCAAGCGATTTTCAGCTTCATCCCAAACCACGCTTTGCTTACCTTCAATGACCGAATCAGATACTTCATATCCGCGATAAGCCGGCAGGCAATGCATGAAAATTGCATCGGCCTTGGCGTGCGACATCAAGGCGTCGTCCACACAAAAACCCGAAAAGGCGGTTTCACGTTCGGCTTTTTCAGTTTCTTGTCCCATGCTCGCCCAGGTGTCGGTGATCACGCAGTCAGATTGTTCGGTTGCAGCCACCGGGTCGTGCCCCAGACTGATGTGATCCGCGCAATCGCCTAACAGTGCAACGTCTGGCTCAAAGCCCTTCGGAACCGCGATATTGAGCTTAAAGTCGAGCAAGCGCGCGGCGTTCATCCAAGAATGGCAAACATTATTGCCATCGCCTATCCAAGCAAAGGTCTTGCCGCTAATTTCTCCTCGGTGTTCAGTATAAGTTTGAATATCGGCCAACAATTGGCAGGGGTGATAGCGATCACACAGCGCATTGATCACCGGCACTGAGGCATATTCAGCCATGGTTTTCACGCGTTCATGGGCGGTGGTACGCATGACAATGACATCGACCATTCTTGACAGGACGCGAGCGGTGTCTTTCAATGGCTCACCACGTTGAAGCTGGGAGTCTCCCGGCGATAAAAACATTGCATGCCCGCCGAGCTGCGCCATGCCGATTTCAAAGGACGTCCGTGTGCGGGTGGATGACTTTTCAAACACCATTGCCATGGTATAGCCATGTAGAGATTTGGGGGCGGATTTGCCGAGCCGTTTAAGCTCGATTGCGCGGGTGATGAGTGCGCGAAGCTCGTTTACTTTAAGATCGGGTAAAGAAATAAAATGCCGAGTTGTCATGGTTTTGAGTTAGTGATTTCGTCCAGAAAAATATAAAAGTACCCGGATATGGTCAGGGTGCTCCTGACTGCACATTTTATACAATACAAGGCTTGTATTTCAAGCGCGCTTTATTTAGCCTCTAATGCCAATTTGTTGATGCTCGGAAATTGCTATGTCAGATGTGAAAAAAGTGGTGCTTGCCTATTCGGGTGGGCTCGATACTTCGATTATTTTAAAGTGGCTGGAAGACGTTTACGATTGTGAGGTGGTGACGTTTACGGCTGATATCGGACAAGGAGAAGAATTAGCGCCCGCGCGCAAGCGCGCGCAGGACTTTGGCATTAAGGAAATTTACGTCGAAGATTTACGCGAAGAGTTCGCGCGGGAATACGTCTTTCCGATGTTTCGCGCCAATACGATTTATGAAGGCGAATATTTACTCGGCACCTCTATCGCGCGGCCACTCATTTCCAAGCATCTCATTCGTATTGCGCAAGAAACGGGCGCCGACGCGATTTCCCACGGCGCCACCGGAAAAGGCAATGATCAAGTGCGCTTTGAATTGAGTGCTTATGCTTTGAATCCCGATATTCGCGTGATTGCGCCGTGGCGTGAATGGGAATTAAGCTCTCGCGAGAAGTTGCTTAGATATGCTGAAAAACATGGCATTTCTGTGGAAAAGAAAAAAGACGGCAGTTCCCTGTATTCTATGGATGCCAATTCTTTGCATATCTCTTATGAAGGGGGGGAACTTGAAGATCCCTGGGTGCAACCCAATGAGGCGATGTGGCGATGGACTGTTTCGCCCCAAAATGCGCCGGATGAAGCAGAAGAAATCACCCTGACCTACCAGCAGGGCGATATCGTGGCGATAGATGGGCAAGCCAAGACGCCCAATGAGGTGATGGTACAACTGAATATCTTGGGGTCTAAACACGGTGTGGGCCGCGCAGATTTAGTGGAAAACCGATTTGTTGGAATGAAATCACGCGGTTGCTACGAAACGCCGGCGGGGACGATTATGCTGCGCGCGCACCGCGCGATTGAATCGATCACCCTTGATCGAGAGGTTGCGCATTTGAAGGATCAGCTGATGCCGCAATATGCCAAAATGATCTACAATGGATTTTGGTTTGCACCAGAGCGAAAAATGATGCAAAGCATGATAGATGACAGTCAGCGCTTCGTGAATGGCGATGTTCGCGTCCAACTCTATAAGGGCAGCGTCATGGTGACGGGGCGGCAATCGGCAGATTCCCTGTTTGATGAAAATATCGCGACCTTTGAAGAAGACGAGGGCGCTTACCATCAGGCAGACGCGGCGGGTTTTATCAAATTAAATGCACTTCGCTTGCGCATTGCAGCGGAGAAAGGGCGCGCCAACGATTAAGTGACTTCGCTTAAGGCATAACTCAAATCTAGGAACAGGTGTCAAAACTATTTAAACTAGTCAGCAGTGGTTTTTCCAGCAAATTGCTATTGCTGCTGGCTGATATTGCTGGGCTGTTGCTGATTTTTAACGCAACACATCTGATCAGGATGGGGAACACCATCGCGTTTGTCAACGGGCCAATTTGGGCCATCGTTTTAATCACGGTGGTGACCTTATATATCATGGATGTTTATCGTACCGAGACACCAATCACGCGCTCACGGTTACCCCTGCAAACATTTTTAGCGGTGTTGATGGCCGCGGCCTTGACGGCCTTATTTATCTATACCTTGGGGGTGGATTCTTTCATGTCATTATTCGGGCGTGGTGTGATGCCCATCGCCTTTATGATATTTAGCCTCTGGGCGGCCAGCCTGCGATGGGGGTTGACCTATCTTAATCAGCTTTATGGCGACAAACTTCACTGGTTGTTGCTGATGGGCGAAGACCAAGCCAAGCGTTTGCGTGCTGATTTGGACGACAAACACGCCGGCAGCTCTCAATTTATTGATATCGCGGATAAACCGGCTGTGGCGCAATCCTTTACACCGGAGATGGATATTCGTCAGACCGGTGTGGTTGTCAGTGAGTTTTCACGGCTCGACAGTGAATTTGTGCAACGCATTTCGAAGTTTCGGTTTCAGGGCATGAAAGTGATGTCGTACAGTGCTTTCTATGAACGCTACTGGTCGCGTATTCCGGTGATGGATTTGGATGAGGCTTGGTTTCTACAAGCCTCGGGGTTTGATCGAGTTTACGACAGGATAGGCCTGCGATCCCAGCGCGTTGTAGATGTGCTGCTATCAAGCTTTGCTTTGATATTGCTAAGTCCTTTGCTCATATTGATTGCGATATCTGTTGGCTTAACGTCCAAAGGTCGGGCAATCTACCAGCAATCGAGAGTGGGCTTACATGGCGTGCCTTTTATGCTGTATAAGTTTCGTTCGATGGTCGATAATGCCGAACAGTCTGGCCCTGTTTGGGCCGAGAAAAACGATAAGCGGGTGACGGCAGTGGGTCGTTTTTTAAGGGCGTCTCGTCTGGATGAATTACCACAATTGGTGAATATCCTAAAAGGCGAAATGAGCTTAATTGGCCCGCGCCCGGAACGACCGGAGTTCGTTGAAAAACTGAGCGAAGCGGTGCCACATTACGATCTGCGACATTTAGTTGCGCCGGGATTAACGGGGTGGGCGCAGGTGATGATGTCTTATACCAGCTCAGTGGATGAAGCGGCGCGTAAGCTAGAATATGATCTGTACTATATTAAGAATCATTCCATACAACTGGATTTTGCGATTCTGCTAAAAACACTGATTACTGTGCTCAGGCGGATGGGTAGATAGAAACTGCCTTAAGCGCTGAGTTGCGTTAGTGTAGTGTATTAAGTAGATCGTATGTATCAGCGAGACAAGAAACGGCCAGATACTAGGCGCGCTTCGCACTAAATGGCCAGTCCTTTGCAAGCAATGCAACAACGTAGATGGCCGTTTATTGTCTCGCCCGAAGGGAGCGCCCCAAATAACCCAATACTGCGTTACAGCCCTTGTTAAGGGAACAACCATTCACTGCGGTCTGTGCCTTGTCTTGGATCATTTGGGGCGCTCTGATATATACGATCTATTGAATACACTACACTAGGCCTGTGCCTGGCCTTTTTCCTTGGGGTTAACCAAGCGGCTATCCCATAAGCTTTCCAATTCATAATATTCACGGGTTTTGCGCTGCATGACATGCACGATGACGTCGATATAATCGATCAATATCCACTCACCAATGTCCTCACCTTCGGTGCTGCTTGCTTTCACCCCTTCAAGCGCCAGATCATCCTGTATCTGCTGCGCCAACGCTGAGACGTGTCGATCAGAGGTGCCATGACAAACCACCATATAGTCTGTCATATCGGTTAAGTCGCGCACATCTAAGGATAGAACATCAACGGCTTTTGCTTGATTGAGGCGATGAGTAACCCTTGCGCTTATCTCAGCTGAGCTTAGCATTGGATGCGTTCAGTTCTTTTGGGTGGTGAAAAAAGGCTTGAGTGGGATAAGGCAGGGCTGCTGGGATTGAGAGAAAGACGGTTCGCAGCAATTTCATGTCGAGATCATAGCACAGCGAATAGTTTCACCAAACGAGTTTATTGCATCGCGAGTGGGCAATAAATATTCAATGATGTGGCCGCCAAATTAATTTTGTTTATTTATGCGAGTGGGTCGCGTATATTGTGTTTCAATAACAAGGTAATGGAACGTGCGTTCATTGGGGCAGTGCCTCGCAATGCAGCTCGATTTCCTTAAAACATATCAAACGTGCGACCCTATTTAAGCATTTCATCCTTAGGATTTTCTGTATAGCATAGCCATATTTGTGCAATGGCTGGGTTGCAATCAATACATTTTTTATTTGGAAACGTCATTATGTCTAACACTCATCCTATTATTGCAGTTACTGGGTCCTCAGGCGCGGGGACTTCAACGGTCAAGAAAGCTTTCGAACATATATTTACCCGTGAGAAGGTCAATGCAGCGATCATTGAAGGTGACAGCTTTCATAGTCTGAGCCGAGTCGAGTTTAAGGCTGCAATGGCTGCAGCCGAGTCTGCCGGAAACACCTTTTTCAGCCATTTTGGCCCAGAGGCAAATGACTTTGTAGCACTTGAAGCCTTATTTAAAAGTTATGCAGAAACTGGAATAGGCCAGCGCAGATACTATTTACACAATGACGAGGAAGCCGCGCACCACAATGAGCGCATGGCTTTGTCTGAGCCGCGTCAAGGGGGCGAATTTACGCCTTGGGAAGATATTGAGGGCGGTACTGATTTGCTGTTCTATGAGGGGCTGCATGGCTTGGTTACGGGTGACGGCTATGACGCTGCGCAACACGTAGACCTCGGGATTGGTGTGGTGCCGATTGTCAATCTAGAGTGGATTCAAAAGATTCATCGCGACGGCGTGGAGCGTGGCTACGCTCAAGAGGTGATCGTTGATACGATCCTTCGTAGAATGCCAGATTATGTAAATCACATCACTCCGCAGTTTAGTCGTACCGATATTAACTTTCAGCGGGTGTCGACAGTCGATACCTCTAATCCATTTATTGCGCGTGATATCCCAACACCCGATGAGAGTTTTGTGGTGATTCGATTTTCCAATCCTGAAAAATTTGGCACAGACTTTGCGCATCTGCAAATGATGATCCATGATTCATTTATGTCGCGTCGAAATACGCTGGTTGTGCCCGGCGGGAAAATGGGCTTGGCGATGGAAATTATTTTCGAGCCGATTATTCACAGTTTGATTAGTGGCTAAGGCGCAAAAAAGATAAGCAAACATCGGCGCGATCAAGGGAAGTACCCCGCATATTTCACCGTGCGGGGTTTTTTATTTAGACGCCAAGAGTGCAATGCGCCCAGCGCATAGCCTAGCGTCTAAGTTCGCCTGTGATGGCGTATAAGATGGGCAAGGCATCTTCGCGTTCAACGTGTTTACCACGCGCCGAGACGACATTAATTCGCGTCTTTTTGCCGTCTGATACAGATATAAGTTCGAGTGCGTAGCGTTTCTTAAAACTTATTTTGCCAAAAAACCCTTTGACTTTCGCTTGCTTGATTAAAAGCAAGTCGCGTTTTTGATCGACCCCCGCGAAAATATACGGCGAGGATGCAATCGCGCTTTGAACGCGTGAATTCGCCATATCCCTGGTTTCAGCCAGCACGATATGCGGCGGAGACGTTTCAACTAAAACCACTTCCGCGGTATTCTCAGTTTCAAAATTTTCACCGCCAAAAAAGGCGGCCATGCTGCGTAGTAATTTAAGCGCCTTTAAACCGTCCCCTGGCGTTTCGCTCCAGCCGGTTTTTACGACATCATCTTGATTCTTCGGTTCAATAACATATTGCTTAAGTTGGCTATGCTTGATATGTAGGGCTGTCGAATCTTCACTGTGTTTTTCTAGCCAAAAAATATATCGATCGTTAATGGGCAAGCGACCCAGTAAATCTCCAAAGCGAGCGCGAAATTTCAATTTGAGCGCAGATTCGGCGGAGTCATCCCCAATCCAGTCGGTTTCCAGAATACCATCGCGCTTGTTCTCGATTAATATTGGCAGACCACTCTTGGTGCTGTAATCGAGCATTTGCGCCCAAACCTCATTTGCAGACGAAGCGATTTCGAGCCAACGGTCAGTGCCATTAGACCTAAGGGTAACGCCGTCTAGCGCTGGCAGCACGTCTTGTGTTGATGCGGTGGTTCGATTGATGAGGTCGGCACTGCTCGAATTGACCAAATCAGGGGGTATTTCTAGGTTAGATTGCGCGCGTGCGGTCTGATAACCCGGATTAGCAATAATGTCGGCGGTGTTCGCGCAACCCGCGAGCAATAGGGCGAGCAATGGTGCAATATAGGATGGTTTTCTGTACATTATTATATTGATTTGTGATCTATGTTGAGTGGCTGATAGCGCGGCATTATAGCTAAAAATACAGATATGCGCTGAATGGATTCCCGTCGTGGCTTCGCCGCCTGCGGCCTAAACAATAGAACAATCCTTGTAGGTGTGACATTTTTACAACAACACGAATAATTTGTTGTAAATAAACTTCAACTCGCTTGTTTTTGCTAACGTGATGGCTATAGTCATGTGCGTGCCTTTTTATGGCGCGTCTATTAATTATTATTAGGAATTATTCAAATGAAAAAAAGTTTAATTACATTGGCAATCGCTGCAGTCGTAGCTACGCCTCTCACTGCTTCAGCAGCAGAAGTATACGGAAGTTTCCGTACACAATTGGTCAGCAACGGTGGCGATCTTGACATCGGTGATGGTGGTTCACGTTACGGCGTAAAAGGTTCGCACGATTTAGGTAACGGTTTAACAGGTGTTTACAGAATCGAACTTAAAGCTAAAACTGATACCGCGACTTTCGCTGAAGGTGGCCGCTTAGGCTATGTTGGGATCGCAGGTGGTTTCGGTACTATTGCTTTGGGTCAGCAATGGACGCCTTACTACAACCTAGTTGGCGCATCCACTGACATCTTTCCAAGTGCGGGACACTCTTTCTACGCGGGTACTTACCGCGCGGGCAATGTTCTAGCCTACGTTCTACCTGCAGGTGGTGCAGCGTCTGCCGCAATCGGCTTGATTATCGATGGTGATTCTACTGATGAAGATGATGTTGATGCGGTTAACGCAGCGGTTTCTTTCGCAGCAGGTCCTATGACGATCGGTTTAGGTATCCATGATGCAGCCGCATCTGACGATGCGATCGTTGGCCTTTCTATTAGCGGTAAAGTCGGCGATGTTGGCTTGGCACTGCTGGTTGAAGATGCAGGTGCTACGACTCCTTTCCATATCGCTGCTACGATGGGCGGATTCGGAATTGGTTACGCTGATGATGATGCCGACGATACTGCAGTGACTGTTGGCTATACCCACAAATTGGGTAAGAAAGCCAAGATTCAAATTGCGGCTCAAGATCAAGATTCAGCTTCTGATACCAAGGTACTTGTACGTCTACGTGTAGACATCTAGTTGATGTAGTTTTTCTAAGCTTTATGAAAAGCGTCCTTCGGGGCGCTTTTTTTTGGCTTAATTTTCCTTCTCTTTGCCTAGGTAGTCCTTAATACAGGTCTGTCAAAAAATAAAAGGAAATTATTATGAGAGACCTCAGCATAACGTAGCAAGCGCAGAAAAGACTAGGCAAAAGTGAGCGAAAAAGCGCAGTTTATAGGTATTTTCCACTTCGTGGCCCCGCATTTTGAGCGAGCTTTTAGCGACGTATTGTCAAGCGCAGTAGGTATGCTGGGGTCTCTATGAGCCAATTTCAAAGGTCAGGTTCGCCCAGAAGCTCTCCCAATCTGATTCGGTCGACGCAATCATATGTACAGTATGGAACATCCAAAGGCCGGCATAGGGTAATTCAAGTTTGGCGATACCCCGTGCATCAGTTCGAGTAGTGATCGGTGCATCTGCGTACATTTTATTTAGCCCTTGAATTTTGGCATTTTCCAGTGGGTTTCCTTCATATAACACTTGAACCTCAAACATCTCATTTTTGATTGTATTTCTGGGATTGCTTAAAGGGATAATTTCTAAGGTGTATCCCAGTGCCTTTGAGAGATGAGCCGAAGGGCCATCGAGCTTGGTTTGAATGATCGATTTAACGCAGCGCGAATAAGCCTCCCTAATCGGGTTGCTCTCGGATCGATTTTGAGCGACCTGCGGAACGATAAACTCCATACCCTGCTTGTTTAAATATTCGATAAATTCATCTGGCGGGAGTTCTACCCAAGATCGAAGGGTACGTTGACCCACAATATATGTGCCGTTTTCCTTTATCTCGATGTATGCTGGTGGGTCGGAGGCGAGGCTGCCCAGGACAGGTGAGCGGCCGCTCGGTGTTATGACACTGTAGTCGCTATAAAACTCTTTGATATTGGGGACTTCGTCGCCGGCGAAGGTTTGCCCGACATGGGTGCTTAGACTGACCACCTCACCTGTGCTCGGCGAATGGTTGCTTGTTTCAATCCAAAATTCATGCGCGAAGACTGGATTGATAGACATGCCCAAACTATAGGCTACAACTATCGTCGAGATCGAGCATAGGGCGCGTCTTACAAGTGACTTCATTGGGTATAATTCAACACTATATTTAAGCCGACAGGGTATCAGACTATGTTGAGAGTGATCCGATGTACTTTCAGCTTGCTGCTGCTGACGGTTTGTGGACTGAGTACAGCGCACGAAGTGCGTCCAGCCATTGCGGATATTGAGTTTTTGCGCGGCGGTGAAGTGGTGCTAAACATTGAAACAAATTTAGAGGCACTGATTGCTCAAATAGGTGTGCAGCATAAGGAGACCAATCAATCCCCCAATGCGGCGAAATACGATCATTTGCGCGGGCTCTCACCCGAGGCATTGTTGACCGAATACGGGGCTTTCAAGTTGGCATTTGCTGTCGATTTGAAGCTCGAGGTAGATGGTGAAAAGCTTAGCTGGACCCCTCTGGGCGCCAAGATACCACCCATTGGCGACACTCGCTTAGCGCGTATCAGTACGCTTAAATTTGTAGGCAGTCTTCCTGTGGGCGCAAGTCAGGCGGTTTTTTCAATGGCCCCACAACACGGAAATGTTGCAGTGAAATTCCGCGATCAAGACACGCCCGCTAAGGCGGTACATTGGCTGAGTGGAGGTAAGGCTACGCCGGCCTACTTGATTGACGAAAAATTAACTTTGCAACCCTGGTATCGTCTCGCCTTTGACTATACCAAGCTGGGTTTCGAACATATCGTGCCAAAGGGGATTGATCATATATTGTTCGTATTGGGGCTTTTTTTGCTCTCGCTACGGCTGCGGCCGCTATTGATTCAAGTCACGGCATTTACCGTCGCCCATTCGATCACGCTTGGCCTATCGATCTATGGCGTGATCTCATTGTCTCCTACTATCGTTGAGCCTTTAATTGCGCTGTCGATTGTTTATGTTGGCATCGAGAATATTGTACGGGGAGAAAACAGCCTATTTAGGGTGATGGTTATATTTATGTTTGGCTTACTGCATGGATTAGGCTTTTCGTCAGTGCTGACCGATATCGGCCTGCCCGAAGCAGATTTCCTAACCGCTCTGCTCACTTTTAATTTGGGTGTTGAGTTAGGACAGGTGACAGTCATCGCTGGCGCATTATTGTTGCTTACGATGTTGGGTATGCGCGGCCATTCAAACTATCGTCGTTGGATTACGGTCCCCGGTTCGGCAATTATTAGTGTTGTAGGTCTCGTTTGGTTTTTACAAAGAACAAATATTATATGAGGGGAGTATCCAAATACCGCCAATATGCGGTAGGCTAGGGCACTTAAGAATAGACAGGCAGTTGAATCCAAGCTTATGACCCAAATAGCCCATTTCAATATGGTAGAACAACAAATTCGACCCTGGAATATTCGATCGCAAGCGCTGCTTGAAGCTTTGATGAACGTAGATCGTAGTCAGTTCGTTCCTAAAACTCAGCAACATTTGTGTTGGTCAGACATCGCTATCGAATTGCCCCGCGGACAGATGATGCTAGAGCCAAAAAATGCAGCGCATCGGGTTCAGGCACTGGAACTCCAGCGAGATGACCGCGTGCTGGTCGTTGGCGTCGGTTCGGGCTATACCGCGGCCTTATGCGCAAAGCTGGGTTATTTAGTCCACTGTATTGATGCTGACGTGTCAGCATTGGATTGCGCGAAGGCAAGTTGTGCGGCGATAGGCCTGCAAAATATTAGCTTCACTACGGTGGAGCGGTTGGATAATCCAATGGATTTGGGTGAGTTCGACGCGATATTATGTCGAGCGCCTATGGCACAAGCGCCAGAGGCTTATTTCTCATATTTGGCATCTAATGGCCGCTGTGTTGCACAAGTTGGAACGGGCTGTGTGACCGAGCTGATGTGCTACCGACAAGGTGACGGAGCAATGATAGGATCATCTTTGCTTGATGTCTTGCAACCCAAGGCTTCTTCTAGCGGTGGGCAGCAATTCGAGTTTTAGCATCCGAATTGGGAATACGCGTTGAATATTGAGGAAGCTTAATTGAGGCGAGTTAAGCAAAAATTCTGGGCATTGTCGCTGATAGGCTTTGCATTCATGGGGCAAAACGCCGAAGCATTCGGTTTGCACGAAGTCTTTTTACTCGCGCAAAAGAACGACGCGCGTTATCAAGCAGCATTGGCGCAGTTTGACGCTGCAAAAATAGACTTACCCTTGGCGCGAAGTGCCCGAAAACCGACCGTGCGTGCAATTTTAAGCGCAACGCAGAACCATGATACTTCTTACCCTGATTCTGCTGCGGAGGTATCGGCCAATACGCATCAAACGAGACTCGCGCTGCAACTCAATCAACTCATTTATAGCGCGGATACGACGCTCTCGATTGAACTAGTAAAACGGGCAGAAGGTATCGCTAAACTTCAATTTCGCCTAGCAGAGGAAACCCTGATAGGTGAAACCGTTGATCGATATTTTGCAGTGCTCAGTGCGCTTGATAACGAACAGTTGGCGCAACTGGAACACGCTTCAATAAAAAATCAGCTTGAATTGTCGGTACAGAGGTTGGAAGTGGGCCTGGCCACGCAAACCGATAAATTTGAAGCCGAGGCTCGGCTCGCGTCCAGCCAAGCCGGGTTGATTGCTGCGCAAAACGAGACGCTAAACGCAACACAGGACTTACAAAGTTTAAGCCATCACGCCAAGCAAATTTCCCCCAATGAGATCAGGCGTTTGGATAATAATAGGTTATCGCCCAAGATTAATACTGGTGAAGAGTGGGTATCTGCCGCCGTGCAGCGCAACGCTGCGTATCAAATTAAGCGCCAGCAACGACAGATCAAACAGCTAGAGTTTGATGCGGCGTATCGGGCGCGCTTACCTTCATTTGCTTGGGTAGCGAATTTAAGCCGTAGCGATTCTCAAGCTGGCCTTCAGTCGGTGGCGGGGAAATTAAACAATTGGCACATTGGTTTAGAAGGGTCTGTTCCGGTTTATTCAGGGGGAGCAATTCAACTGAAAAAAGTTCAATCAGCTCATGCGCTAGAGGCTGTGAAATTTGAATTAGAGCAGCTTCATCGCGACACAGAACGCGCTATTCAGGTTGCGGGTCGCGCTGTATTGGCGCTCCAGAAACAGTCGCAGGCGTTGGATCAAGCCGTGATTGCAAGCGCGAGCGCACTAGCGGCCAAGGAACAGGGTTTTCGGGCAGGCGTTGATACGAATTTAAGTGTGCTAAACGCGCAGCGTGATTTGTACCGTGCGCGTCGAGATCATCTAAAAGCGGGTTATGACTTGATCAATGCGGTGGTCGCGTTTGCAAGGAATTCGGGTGATTTAAACGAAGCTACGATTACAAGGATAGAGACTTGGTTGAAATAATAAGTCTGCCTTTTCGCTTACTGCACTAGGCTATTGATGAGGGTGATGGTCGCTTCGCGCCTGCCCTTTTTTACAATCTGAATTTTTACCGGCATGATGGGTTGGGTCTCCGTTAACCAAAGAATAATGGTTTTGTTATTGTCGGTGCGCGTTTTGGATTTTTTGATCGTTTTGAATGTTCCTGCTGGGGTGCTAATGGTTTCCTTACTCGGCGAATGGTATTGGTAGCGGCGAACTTTGTCGGCGGAGACCAGCCGCTCTTGGCTACCTTGCCTGGCATCGGACAAACCCAGTATTGAGAGCAGCGGAAAGGTATACGCGTCGATTTGCTCGTCTTTAGCGATAGAGAACTGACCTTTTTGGGTAATCAATTTACCCTTTTTGCGATCTACTTCTAGTTGCTTGATGTCTGGGTTCTTTCTGCCTTTGCGTTCGGTCAGGCGGCTGAGCAGTAGTTGCTTACCGTGCTGGGTGTATTCAATCGTCTCGATAACTTTGCCATCGCCGAAGAAATTGGCCAGCATATTGGGAAAAGTCTCGCCGTGAACGATAACCTTCTCAGCCGATTTTTCGATCCTGATTTCCAGTTCGCCGATAGCGCTTCCTTTGTAGGCTACTGCATACCGTAGGGTATACGTTGGAATGTCTTGCACGCCAAATCCGTAGGCCAGACTGATCGTAGCGAACAAGCTTAAAAAGCATGTCAGTAAAAATTTGGAGCGCGTGAGTTTAGGCATCGGGCGATTGTGCAGGGGTCGAGGTGACGGTTGACTGAATACGGCCTACACAGCCTTGCCCAGCATTTCCCCCCCTATCCATTGGATTGCGCGCGGATAGATAATGTGCTCTTCCTCTAGCACACGTTGTTGTAAAGATTCAGCGGTATCGTTGGGCAATATAGCGATCCGACTTTGAATGATGATTTCGCCGTCGTCCAGGGCTTCGGTGACAAAATGAACTGTCGCACCATGATAGGCCTCCTTGGCATCGATAACTCTTTGGTGGGTGTTGAGCCCTTTGTAGGCCGGCAATAAAGAGGGGTGAATATTAATAATTTTACCCAAAAATTCTTGTACAAACGCGGCGGATAAAATTCGCATATAGCCAGCCAGAACGAGTAAATCTGGCGCGAAAGGAGCAATGATCTTGATTAAGGATAGATCGTAATCCTCGCGGGTGCTGGCTTGCTTAGGGTCAACAAAAAAGATAGGAATATCAAACGATTGTGCGCGTTCTAGCCCCTTGGCATCTTTATTATTACTGAGGACAGCGACTATTTTGGCATCTAAATATCCACTGTCAATCGCGTCTATGAGCGCTTGAAGGTTGGAGCCTCTACCAGAAATGAGAACGACAAGTTTGAGTGTTTGATCAGCCAATATATCGAACGTGGGCTTGGGGAGAGTCGCTGGCTTCGATATGGCCGAGTTCAAAAACCCTTTCTCCAGCAGCTTCTAGTAAGCGAATCGCTTTGGGTACTTCAACGGCGGGTAAGCAAATCACCATGCCGATTCCATAATTAAAAGTTCGGAGCATTTCCTCGCGCGCGATGTTTCCGTTCTTCTGGATCCAATGGAATATTTCTGGCATAGACCAAGCATCGAGTCTGATGGTTGCTTGTGTATGCTCAGGCAATACGCGAGGCAGGTTCTCAGTTAAGCCTCCACCGGTGATATGTGCAAGGGCGTGTATTTCAACATTTTTGATTAGATTGAGCAGGCTTTTGACATAGATGCGGGTCGGCGTAAGTAGTGTTTCACCCAATGTTGCGTCGTTAAAATCTTGGCTAAGATTGGCGTCGACATGGTCGATCACCTTTCGAATCAAAGAATAGCCGTTTGAATGCGGGCCCGATGATGCAAGCCCAAGCAACACATCTTTTGAGCGGACACGTTCGGAAGAAATGATATCGGCTTTTTCAACTAGACCCACCGAAAACCCAGCAAGGTCATAATCATTTGCAGCGTACATCCCAGGCATTTCAGCGGTTTCACCACCGATCAGCGCCGCCCCAGCCAATTCACAGCCCTTGGCGATGCCGTCAATCACTGACTGGGCAACGTCTAAGTCGAGCTTCCCTGTGGCATAGTAATCCAGAAAGAATAGCGGTTCCGCGCCCGTCACGATAATATCGTTGACACACATCGCCACCAGATCGATGCCAATGGTATTGTGCTGGCTGGTCTCGATAGCAAGTTTAAGTTTGGTGCCGACGCCATCCGTTCCAGAGACCAAGACGGGTTGTTGGTAATCAGACCAAGGCAGCTCGAATAAGCCGCCGAAGCCACCGAGGCCGGACACCACGCCAGGCCGATGGGTTCTTTTTACCGCAGGCTTGATGCGCTCGATTAATTCATTTCCAGCATCGATATTTACGCCGCTATCGCGGTAACTTAAGGCGCCTGATTTACGCATGCTTGGATTGAACCTGCTGAAGAATGGGTCGGACTTTCACCTGACACGGAAGTGCGTTTTGCTCAATGATGCGGCGACTATAAATATCCGTGATCTAGCGACCTAAAAAGATTGATCTGCCTAAGCATCTATTGATATTATGCAGCGACATTTACAATATTACGAACGAGAGTTTACCATTTCTTGCAAACAGGAGTGCTAAGCATAAATAGGATAGTCGTACTTAAATTGAACCTAATCATCTTGTTTCAGTGTTAGCCCAAACGCCGAATATTCTTAGCTTGCTGCGTATCGCAATGGTACCTGTGGTGATCGTATTGCTCAATGCGCGCGAATACCCCTATGCCCTACTGATATTTACCATTGCCGGCGTGACGGATGCAGTCGATGGCTGGATTGCGAAACGGTTCGGCTTGCAAAGTGCCTTGGGGGCAATCTTGGATCCCTTGGCAGATAAGATGCTGTTGATGTCGACTTATGCCATGTTGGCAGTATTGGGCGATATACCGTTCTGGCTCTTGGTGTTGGTGATATTTAGAGATTTGGTGATAGTAGGTGGATACTGGGTATTGGTTGCATTGGATCGAAAAGTTCAGATCAAGCCGATTTGGATCAGCAAGTTCAATACTTTCTTCCAAATTATCTTGGTCGTGCTGGTATTGGTGCATCGTTCCGGCTGGTTAGCGCTAGACGGCACGCTTACGCTCGCAATCGCGGTGGTTGTATTTACCACCCTCTCAAGCGGTCTAAGCTATGTCTGGTCGGGTATGCGACAGTTTAATTCGCCGAGCAAGCAAGCCTAACGATGATGCATGACAGATTTTTTTACGAGTAAACACTCGTTGTCTGCACAGTTAACATTACCGATAGAGATAAACGAGGCACAAAGCTTCGATAATTTTGTCGATATGCCTAACGCGGCTGTGGTCACCCGGCTTAAAAATCTGTTGATTCAGAGAAGTCAGGACCCTCAAATGGAATTTCGTGGGGGTGGTGATTAGAGGGGAAGGCAGTGCTGGGAAAACACATTTATTGCGCGCCTTAGTCAATTTAAACGATGATCTTGGCCGCCCCAACAAACAGCTAATGCCAGAGAATATGGCTGAATATTCGCTGGAAGAATCGGTGGACTGCCTGTTAATTCTCGATGATATCGAAGATTTTTTAGGGGCAGCAGATGCTGAGCAGAATGTGCTTACTTTCGTCGATGCGGTGAAGCAAAACGGGAATATCTTGCTGATTACCGCAAAGCAATCAATTAGGAGTCTGAATATTGAATTGGCTGATTTATCGTCGCGGTTACAAGCGATGGAAAACTTTGAGTTGGTCATGCTCTCGGATGAGTATAAGCGTGCAGTCCTCAAGCAGCGCGCGGATCAACGCGGGATCATATTAAGCGAAGAAGTGGTCAGCTGGTTACTGACGCATACCACGCGAGACTTGGCGAGCCTACTTAATTTATTGGATCAAATCGATGTAGCGAGTTTGGCGCAGCATAGAAAAGTTACCGTACCGCTGATTAAGAACATTTTGAAAGTATGATGCATAAAAAGCGCCGCTAACAGCGACGCGATTGACAGCAAAACTTAGACCCGTTTATTTTGGCGGGATACGAATTTGCTGGCCGGGATAAATCAAATCTGGATCTTTGATGACTTCACGGTTTGCTTCAAAGATTTCAGGATAACGCGCACCCTTGCCCAAGTGTTTAGAAGCAATCGCCCATAAAGTATCGCCTTTTTCGATTGTGTAGAAGACGGCTGCGGCTGCGTCGGTGGCTTCGCCAGATTCGAGTTCGAGTTCATCCGCCTGCACGTCACTGATGCCTAAAACATTGCCCGCCATGAGAATCGCTTTTTCGAAAGCGGATTGATCTTTGGCTTTGCCCTTTAGCTTGGCGACGCCATCTTCAACTTCTACCTTGATCCCCTCAATGCCGGGATTGTTTTCACTGATTAGTTTTTCCAAGGCTTCGGCTGGATCATCGTCTTTACCGAATATTTTATTGCCAATTTTTTCTGCGAAACTAAATAATCCCATGATATTTCCTCATTGTGTGGGTGATGGTGTTAAGTCTGCCTTATTTTAATGCTTTGGGCAAACGACTATCAGCTAGATTTCTTCTTGGCTGATTTTTTCTTGCGGGCCTTTTTCTTTGCCACTTTCTTTTTTGTAGATTTTTTCTTGGTGACTTTTTTCTTGGCAGCCTTTTTCTTGCCTCCGCGTTTTGCTTTTCGTTCAGCCGCCTCCTTTATAAGTGCTTGGCATTCTTCCAAGCTTAGGGCTGCAGGCTCTTGATCCTTAGGCATGCGCGCGTTTATCTTGCCGTCGGTGATATAAGGGCCATAGCGACCTTTAAGAATTTCAATGCCTTCTGCTTCAAAAACTTTAATTACGCGCTCCGCATCCGCTTTTTTCTTTTCTATGATCAGCTCTATCGCGCGGTCTAACTCCACGGTATACGGGCTATCTTCCTCGGGCAGAGAGACAAACTTATCGGCGTAGCGAATATACGGGCCGAACCGGCCGATCGCGGCAGAAACGGGTTCGCCCTGTTCGGTTTCCCCCAGCTTGCGTGGCAGTTTAAATAACTCCATCGCTTCTTCATAACTGATCGAGTCAATTTTTTGCCCAGGCAATAAACTGGCGAACTTTGGTTTGTCTTCGTCATCTTTGGTGCCGATTTGGACGAATGGCCCGAAACGCCCCATCCGAACGGAGACGGGTTTGCCGGATTTTGGGTCGGTTCCCAGTTCGCGCGCCTGCATGACTTCAGCTCGGCTTACCGATGCTTCTTTGTCGATGACTTGCTTATTGAAATCCCCCCAGAATGAAGCCAATAGAGGCTTCCAAGATTTCTCACCCCTGGAGATGGCATCCAAATCATCCTCTAGTTTGGCGGTGAATTCGTAATCTACGTAGCGGCTAAAATGCTGAGATAAGAATTTCCCAACGATCTTGCCAATTTCGGTTGGGAAAAAGCGTTTTTGCTCGAGCGTTACATATTCTCGGTTAAGCAAGACACTGATGATCGATGCATAGGTCGATGGGCGGCCTATCCCGTAAGCCTCTAGAGATTTCACTAGGGTCGCTTCGGAATATCTCGGTGGCGGATCGGTGAAATGTTGTTCAGTTCGAATTTGCTGTAAATTTAGCATCTCACCTTCTTCCATGGGCGGCAGCCGCTTGCCTTCTTTTTCGTCTTCTTTTTCGTCATCCTTGCCCTCTTCATAAACGGCCAAGAAACCAAGGTGGCGAATAGTCGAACCATTGGCGCGAAATACACCGACATCGCCGGCAGCTAAATCTGCAGCAACGGTATCAATGGTGGCATGAATCATTTGACAGGCCACGGTACGTTTCCATATTAAATCATATAAACGTAGCTGGTCGTGCTCAAGGCTATTGGCCAAAGCTTCGGTCGTTCGCTTAACCGACGTTGGCCGAATTGCCTCATGCGCCTCTTGTGCATTTTTCGATTTGGTTTTGAATATTCGCGGTGCTTCGGGGGTTTGGTCCTCACCGTAAGTCTCGGCGATATATCTGCGCACATCAGCAATTGCCTCGCCAGCGAGATTGACGGCGTCAGTACGCATATATGTAATTAAGCCGGTGCCATCGATACCTTCATAAAGACGTTGCGCGGTGCGCATAGTGCGCTGGGCGCTAAAGCCTAATTTGCGCGCGGCTTCTTGTTGTAGGGTCGAGGTGGTAAAGGGCGGCGAGGGGTTTCGCTTGCGCTGCTTCTTGGTAATGGTGGTCACACGAAGTTGCCCATTAGCGGCAGCATTGAGCGCGGTTTGTGCAGCGCTCGCGCCACTTTCATCCGTTATCGAGAATTGCTTGATTTTCTCGTCTTTCAGCAGGGTTAGCTTTGCTTGAATGAGCCGTTCACTGTCATCAAGCTTATGGCTGTCTGCCTCAATCGTCCAATACTCCTGTGCGACGAATTTCTCTATTTCTTCTTCACGATCAACGATCATTCGCAGTGCGGGGCTCTGCACACGACCTGCACTTAAGCCTTGGCGGATTTTTTTCCACAATAGCGGAGAAAGGTTAAACCCGACCAAGTAGTCCAAAGCACGACGAGCTTGCTGCGCGTCGACCATGTCTATGGATAATTGTCGTGGATTGGCAACAGCCTCTTGGATTGCTTTTTTTGTAATTTCGTGGAAAACCACGCGGTGGACGGGCTTATTTTCGATCAAGCCTTTTTCTTTTAGAATTTCGTATAGGTGCCAAGATATCGCTTCACCTTCTCGATCCGGGTCAGTCGCGAGATAGATAGCGTCTGCCTTTTTTGCTTCGCGTATGATCGCATTGACGTGCTTTTCGTTTCGCTCAATGAGTGAGTAGTTCATCGCGAAATCGTTATCAGGATCAACTGAGCCTTTCTTAGGCAGTAAATCTCGAACGTGTCCGTAAGACGCCAGCGCGGTAAATTCCGAACCAAGATATTTATGCATCGACCGTGCTTTGGCCGGTGATTCGACGATGATTAGGCTATGTCCCATAGAGGCCTTAGATTATTGGTAAGTTGGGCAATGGTCCGCGCCATGCGAAAATGCAGATGAGTTTATGGTTGAGCACGACAGCTTGAAGCAAGGAATGAGCTTGGTTGTCTTAGTGTGAACGGCCGAGCGCGCTATCGAGTAGCAATGCCTCTGTCCAATCATTGTCGCTGGCATGTGAATTGGAACAGTTGGTTAATACCATGAGAATGACCCATTTAACATGATGAATGTCGATATCTTCCGCGTCGAGTGCCATCAGTCGGTCAATGACCATTTCTCGTGAATGCGGCCCCAATACACCGGACTGTTCAAGCGATAAGAGCAGGCCCCGCGTTTCGAGATTTAGTTTCTCTTCTTCTTCAGGGTGAAAATGGCGCATTGCAAATTCACTGATCGGAGTTTTCGTGTTCGTTTCGTGTTCTTCGCACATGATGGCGAGATTCTCTAGCCAGTCAAAGGCTGAGTCGATTGTTAAATGATTAAAGCCAGCCTGCACCAGATCAACCATGATGGTTTCTTCGTCAGGTTCTTCTTCGGTGATTTCCAGCATATAGTGCTCAAAGAGGTAGATAAGGATGTCGAGGACACTTTCTTTCATAGTTCGGTCACTTTATAAGGCGTTAGTCTTAAACTATCAACACGTTTACCGCCTGAACGCGTTGATACTGGCCACCGGCGAGGGGCGCTATTTCGCCAGCTAATTCCAATTGCAGAAGTATGGATGATACAAGGTCAATCGACAAATTGGAATGCGTAGCGATATCTTCCACCGCGGTGGGGGCGAAATCAATCAATTTCAAGACCGCTTCGGTATCCGGATCAAAGACATTTTTGCCCTGCTGTTCGGATGGAGGTGTTTGGATCAGTGCGTGTTCGAGATAGGGTTTTAGTTCAACTAAAACATCGGCTGTGGTTTCAACCAGCTTTGCACCTTGGCGAATAAGTTGGTGGCAGCCGCGGCTGGTGGGTAGGTGAATCGACCCTGGAATAGCAAAAATTTCACGCCCCTGCTCGCCCGCGAGTCGTGCAGTGATCAAGCTGCCACTGCGGGTATCGGCCTCGACGACTAGAACGCCCAGCGAGAGGCCGCTGATAATTCGATTGCGGCGGGGGAAATGATCTCGACGCGCGGGCGTCATGGGCGGGAACTCTGAAATCATCAGGCCAGTGCCGACGATTTTTTTTGCCAGCGGAATATTGCTTTTCGGGTATACCTCGTCGAGGCCGGTCGCGACGACAGCGAGGGTCTGACCGAGTTCATCGGCGGCGCCGACATGGGCTGCCGTGTCGATACCCAGCGCCAGGCCGCTGGTAATACATAAGCCCGTTTTGGCAAATTCGCGTGAAAAGGCGGTTGCCGTTTTTAGGCCACTGGGTGAGGCACTACGACTTCCGACGATTGCGAGCTGAGGCGCGGCGAGTAAGTTAAGGTCTCCTCGGGCAAATAGGACAGCTGGGGCATCGTCGATTTGTTTTAGATGATCCGGGTAGATCGGGTCTGCGTGAGTGATCACTTCGATTTGATGATGATTAAGCAGATCGAGTTGCTGGGCGAGTCGGTCATCATCGACAGAAGCAAAAGATTTTCTAATTTGTGTGAAAGACAAGTCTAGCAGTGATTTCAAGGCTTGCTGTGTTGCCTCGAATATTTGATTTACGCGACTAAAATGCGCGAGCAAGCATTGTTTTTGGGAATTGTTGATCCCCGTCATGCCCGCCAGCTTGAGGGCAGCAAACAATTCAGTTTCATCCTTGTGACGATTGTTCATCTTTGGGTGGTGTGAGCCTAGTTTGAAATGCGTATTTGTTTAAAGGTCGCCGATTAATATTATTTTTGATGAGCGTTATCAAGTCTTAGGGCGTGCTCGCTCGATCACCAATTTTCACCGGCGCACTGGTTTGCATCAAAATGGCGTAACTGACTTGTTGATAGACTTTGAAAATCAATGCCGTCGCGATTTTTGAATCGGGCAAATCGATCAGCTTACCCGTGATCGGATCCTTAATCGCGTTTTTATGCGAATAGACCTCTAAGACATGCCCTTCTTCGAGTTGATCAAGATCACCACTTTCTACCACGACGATATCGCGCCGCCCCGCCTCGTTAACACCTTTTGGGATCATGATGATTTGAGTATCTATCTGAAATTTTGGCCGATGCGGAAAGTAATGGGGTAGTGCGGTAGGTTTGTCTAAGGGGACCAAGCGATCACCCGGGCGAATTTCTTGATTTGCGCTGGTGATTTCGAGTGTTGCGATTTTGCCGTTGTGCTCGAGCAGACTTGCGTTGCCTAGGTGGACGCCTTCTATACCGTAGCGCGTTTTAGTCGAAGGGTTGGCAATGATACGACCTATTCTAAAAATTGAGAATTGATTATTACCCACAGGCGTTAAGTTATTTGCGTAAAAACGCGAGTGGCCGCCGAGAATGATCTCGCCGTTCACCCCTTGCAGTACGTACGCTGCGCTGTCTAAGGCGCCTTCTTCAAGGATCACAGACTGATTTAAGAACGGTAAAATCGCGCTGGCATCTATCGTGGTGATTGCGTCAAGGCTCGATATTTCACGTATTCGAGGCCTAAGCTTGTCCGTGCGCATTCGGGTGTTACGAATCAGGCGAATCGAAGAAGGAGAAATCAGTAATACATCATCGGGAAAGATTAAATGTGGGTTTTCAATATAAGTGTTTTGCTCCCAGAGTTCTGGCCACAGCCACGGCTTTTCGAGATATTGTTCAGAAATATCCCATAAGGTGTCACCTTTCGTGATGATATGGCGGATGGTTTCTTCCGCTTGAACTTGAGGGCTAAGGCTCGAAAACCCCGCGATGATGAGGCTGATTGTCAACGCCATGAATTGACGATATTTTTGGGCTATCCGGTGCTTCATAGATATAGAGGTAGAATGCGAATAAATGCTAATAATTTGTGCGAATTACGAACCAGTGGCGGGCATGGTATCCAAAATCAACAAAAAAGTCACACTTAATCACAAATACGCATACTTTTAATGTCTGGTTGGGGGTGTCTACAATTAGCGATTAAAAGCCACATAAATACTATATAAATAGCTTGTTTCAAGGTTGCAGGTTTAGTAATATTCGGCGCCCAATTTTTCTAGTAAGACTTATTAACTTAATGAAAACCTATTCAGCCAAGCCAGAGACTGTTGAGCGCGACTGGTTTATTGTCGACGCCGAAAATATTGTGCTGGGTCGTCTGGCCACCGAGGTCGCACGCCGCCTGCGTGGCAAGCATAAGCCCGAGTACACTCCCCATGTTGACACGGGTGATTACATTGTTGTCATCAATGCGGAAAAGATTGCGGTGACCGGTAAAAAATTAGACAATAAAATGTATCATCGTCACACGGGTTACCCTGGTGGGTTGAAAACTGTCAATCTACGAAAACTGCTTGAAACGCATCCAACCCGGGCAGTTGAATCGGCGGTTAAAGGGATGTTGCCTAAAAATAAACTGGGTCGGGTCATGATGAAGAAATTGAAAATCTATGCCGGCACAGAGCACAATCACCAAGCCCAGCAACCGCAGACGCTGAGCATTTAGAGAAACTATAGTAAATCAATCATATGGCAACGCAAACATATAGTGGAACGGGTCGACGTAAATCTTCGGTCGCGCGTGTAATTTTGGCGAGCGGTTCAGGAGAGATCAAAATTAATAATAAATCTTTGGATGACTATTTCGGACGTGAAACAACACGCATGATAGTACGTCAACCACTAGAGCTGCTCGAAATCACGTCAAAATTTGATGTGAAGGTGAATGTCCAAGGTGGCGGTAACACCGGCCAAGCGGGCGCTATTCGTCACGGTATTACTCGAGCATTGCTCGAATACGATGAAAACTTACGACCCGAGCTGCGTAGCGCAGGTTTTGTGACGCGTGATGCGCGCAAGGTGGAACGTAAGAAGATTGGTTTTCATAAAGCTAGAAAACGTCCTCAATTCTCAAAGCGTTAATTCGGCGCTGGGACAATACAAAAAGCGGCTTGGCCGCTTTTTTTTCAACCCCGTTTTGCGGGACTACATTTTTATTGATCACTCAATGTTCAAATTTCGTGCTAAGCGCTTGTCGGGCACTCTATATTAATATATAATTATAGAATGAACTATAAAATTACATTTGGGGTGACGTCAAATGAACGGTGACAGTGTGAACTTGTTAAAGCTGTTGGGTAACCCGTATCGCTTGCAAATCGCCTACTTATTGGCAAGGGGTGAGCAGACCAACGAGAGCATGATTGCAGCCACAGGTTTGACAGCACAATCGTTTACCCACCATTTAACTCGCTTTAGAAATCGAGGCTTTGTTTCGGGAAAGCGAAGTGGGCGGAATGTGATATATTCCCTGAATGATCCAGCGGGGGAAGTATCTCACTTGTTAAATATTTTGGCGAGGCAGTATCAGGCGGCGTGAGAGGGTCATCATTTGGAGCCAGTGAAAATTGTTATATTGAGGAGATGTTATGTTAAGCGCGTTTATTAAGGCTTTTACCGGACGGGCGGGGTTGTTGGCAAGTATATTGGCATTGCTGATGTTGGCGGTTACCGCTGCGGCGATTGTTCTTGGGCTCCCGAGGATAGAGCAAACGGTTAGCCACGGCGCCCAGCGCTATCTCCAATCGAATATGGCTCAAGGTGATGCGCTTAACGCGCTCAGTGCGCAGGGGCGAGACATTCATCTATCGGGGACATTCGAAGATATTCCAGCGCTCAAAAAGAATTTGTCGCGTCTTGATGGCATCAGACAGGTAGTGGTCGACAATGAGGCTACGTTGCACACGGATACGGCTGGCTCGGATGATCAGTCCAGCGAGGACAATGACGTCGACGTGACGACCGAGACAGCAGATGCACAGCCAGCTGATTTATCATTAGCGTCCTCGAGCCTTACAAATAGAGAAGATTCAGCGATAAAAGCCAGCGCACCAGGCTTGGCAGATAGACCCGAAGAGACAGATTCCCTCGAGTCAGATGCGCCAAAGCAAGCTGAGTTGACACTCCGTTATGACGGCCCGCAGCTTAGCTTAAGTGGTCATATGGCGGACGATGAATTGGCGGCCTTGATTAGTGAAGAAGTGGCGAGCATCATTCCCTCAGGCAGCGCATTGGTGACCAATGTTGATGGCAATGGCACTTATTCTAGCCTCAATTGGATGAATGAATTCCTAGAGGTGGTATCAGGCTTGCCGGATGATGCACAAGGCATGATCAAAGGCACGGATATACACGGTGTAGAGATACTCCCCGATCAAGTTCAAGGATTACTGGAAATCGCGCAAGATGTAGCGGTGCGGAGCGAGACAGGAGCAGGCGGCGACCAGTTCGCGAATTTGCAGGTTTCCTCCGATAGCGCAAGTATGCAAGTAGGTTTCGGTCTGAATAGCAGTGATCAAAACGTGGAAAGCGAAATTCAAGCGAGTGCTCATACCGGTGATGATCAAGCCGAGAAGGGTGAAAAAACCGACAATGACCGTGCGGAAAGTGTGGCTATGAATGTCAAAGTTGATGCGGAGGGGGATTCTGTTCAAGCCAACGATAGCGTGAGCGATGAAATGGGCGAAAACGCACAAGACAGTAATCAGGTGGATCATAGTGCCGCGCAAGAGGCGCGTATCGACGCCCTGAATATGGACACACTGCATCCGGCTGAATTTATACTAAACTTGAATAAGCGCTTGTCTCTGGCGCCCGTGTTTGAAAAGGGTTCCTTCGAAATTTCCGATGCTTTTGCGCTAGAGTTGGCGCAAATCGCTGCGCTAATGCGACAATATCCATCACTATTACTACGGGTGGTTGGT
>CBDBQB010000031.1:0-19451 GCA_965209105.1 Candidatus Poriferihabitaceae bacterium
AAGCAATCGGCGATTGCTACTGCGTTTATTGAGAAACAATGTACTGAAGATCGCCCATGTTATATAGGTCAAATTGTTCTGTGTGAGCTTGCTTGGGTTTTAGATAGGAATTATGAGCAAGACAGGGCGAGCATATCTATGATCATTGAACAGTTACTCCAAGTTGGACAATTGGAGGTCTCTGACCCAGAAGTCGTATGGAGAGCACTAGCAGATTATAGGAAATCGAATGCTGATTTCCCCGATCACTTGTTAGCAAGAGTAAACGAATCATGTGGCTGCAAAAAGACTGTAACCTTTGATAAAAAAGCAGCCAAACAACCTATGTTTGAATGGCTAAATTAGTAACTAAATTTTACCTAACATTAGGAGATAAACACATGAAAAAATCAAGCCGAGCACTAATGGGCCTATTCGTTACATTGTTGGGTGCAAATCGAAGAGGGCTTTAGGGACTGTAAATCAGTCCGCTACGGTTTAGGTTTATCGCAGCATCGGCGCACCAATCTCAAGCGTCGGTCAATTTTGTGTTTGTTAGCATCCTTGGGTAGTTTTATGCTTTGGTGTATTGGTCATGCTGCTCAGCATACTAGCCTTGCCAAACAAGTACGAGTCAATTCAAGCAGCAAGCGAAAGGTTTACTCAGATGTATTCTTGGCAAGAATATTGTTACGAAAAAAGCGCTTTCGCGTTCATCTGAAACAACTAAAGGCAACTCTCGATCAAATACCGAGTTACTGTGAACATGCTATCCAAGCCTAAATTCGTGGGGATAGCTCAGGGTCAGACCACGATTAATGAAGTTTCCGAACCGAGCGTCCAGCCTTGCTAGGTCTTTCAAGGGCTCCGCCAACTTGATATCCTCTCTATTCCGCATTCAACTCCCTACCAATCCCCTCCAAAGCCCGATCCGTCATGCCCATTTCTTTTAAAAGCTGAGCTGTATTTAAAACATACTCTCGATTACTGCCGCGCTTACCATGCGCTCGACCGACCAGCGCCGCAGTGGTTTGCTTATCGAGCTTCTCGGCGTATTGTGGGTGATCTCGCCGCGCGATTAAACATACCGCCTCTACCTGCTCGCCGCTACGAAGCATCAAAGATTTCATTTGTGAACGATATGCGCCCGTGATCATTTCTCGTTCATTGAGTTTTGAGATAATTTCACTGGCACTGCTTTCGCTGATTAGAAATGCGCGACCCCGGCACGAGCCACCACGATCCAAGCCCATCACCAAACCGGGCTGCTCAAGCGTGCCGCGATGTTCTACTGACCACAAACACAATCGCCGATGATAACCAAATAATCGAGCGCATTCGCTACGTTGAAATTCAAACTCTGGATTCCACATGAGTGAGCCGTAGGCAAATAACCAAAAATCTCCCCGCGGATAGTGGATCCCTTCGTGTTGACTGGCATCAAAGACTAAGTTATTGAAATCAGGGCGCATCTATATTGTCGTTGTGGAATGAAGAGAAGATAAGTCTCTACAAGGCTTATCAGCTGTGAATATACGACTCGAGCTGGCCAATCATGATATTCTGCTCATCAATAATCTCTTTGACCACGTCACCAATTGAAACCAAACCAACCAATTGGTCATTTTCTAACACCGGTAAGTGGCGCATTCGTTTAGCCGTCATCAAAGCCATGCACTCATTGAGCGTGGTATCGCGTTTGGCAACCACGACTGTCTTAGACATGATTTCACTCACGGGCGTTTTTTTCGCTTGCTTGCCTTTAACCGTTACTTTGCAGGCATAATCTCGCTCAGTGACCACCCCGACCATTTCATCCTTATCCATAACCACCAAAGAACCAATATGATGTGTGTCCATCATCACGATGGCATTTAGGACAGATTGGTTTTGCTCAATTGTTTTTACGTCATCCCCTTTGGTTTGAAGGATGTCTTTTACAGTTCTCATAAATCTCTCCTGTCGCGATAATTGCTTAAGATATTACTATATTTCTACAGATTGAGCGTTATATTTAGCCAGCCGAGCGGGCTGTTTGGTGTAGAATTCGGCGGCTTTTTGAACAAATAATATTGGCGCATAAAAAGTACTCAACGCCAAGTCATGCATTTTAGTGCTTGACTGAATACAGGCAGCGAGTCGGGCGCTTTAAAATCAGCTTAAATACTTAGCGATCAGACTTCTTTCTCCTATGCAACAAACCTTAGAAAAATTTAGAGATCATATCGTATTGGTCACCGGTGCGACTGGCTTTACCGGTCAAACCTTGTGCCGAAAATTAATCAAAGCGGGCGCGACGGTTCGCGCGGTCGCACGCGCATCGTCTGATATTTCTGTATTGGATGATCTTAACATCCAATGGTTCAGAGGCGATGTTTTTGACGAAGCCACGCTCAGTCAAGCCGCTGAAGGCATCCACTATGTTTTCCACGTCGCCGCCGCCTTCAATGAAGAAAAAGCGACCGACGAGGATTATCGGGAAGTGCACGTTTATAGCACTCAAATTCTGGCCAAGCTGGTGGTTGCTCAGCCGCAATTCATCCGCTTTTTACATGTCTCAACCGTCGGCGTTCACGGTCATATCGAAATCGACCGCGCCGACGAAACCTATCGTTTTTCGCCCGGTGATGGTTATCAACGCACCAAGCTCGAAGCCGAACAATGGCTCGAAGAGTATGCCAAAGAAAGCGGCTTGTCCTATTCAATCGTTCGCCCTGCGCCTATTTATGGACCCGGTGATAAGCGCCTCTTGAAGTTTTTTAAAATGGCCAAAAAAGGCTTTACCCTGATGTTAGGGGGCGGCAAGGGTATGTATCATTTGGTGCACGTCGATGACTTGACGAATATCTTCTTACTCGCCGCGAGCAAGCCCGAAGCCGAAGGTGAAATATTTATTGGCGCAGCGGATGAGCCTATATCGATTATTGAGATGGGCAAAACCATTGGCAAGTATATCGGCACCACGCCCCGCACGATTCGCCTACCCATCTGGCCATTTTTTCTAGCCGCCGATATTTCCAAAGCTATTTTCCCAAGATTGGGCATGCAACCGCCTATTTATCGTCGACGCGTCGGCTTTTATACCAAGGATCGACAATTTGATAATCGCAAAGTGCGCGAACTACTCGATTATCAACTGATTTTTGACAACGAGACCGGGCTTGCAGAAACCGCGAAATGGTATCAGGCACAGGGCATCATCTAGCGCTTAATCGCGTCACCCCTTACAATAAGAAAGCACCATGAAACGCATCACAATTTTAGGCAATAACTCGGGTCGCAATGCAGGCGATATGGCCATCCTCGGCAATATGCTGCGCGACATCACTGAACTCTACGATAATGTCGAATTTATCGTCCCCACCACCAACGCCAAATATATCGAGCAAGAATACGGGCGATTTAACGTCAAAGCGGCGCCGATGATGCCGTGGAATTTGTCGTTTAAGAATTTGGGTTTGCCCTTGTACCGTGCAATGACCAACACGGATTTAATTCTAATTTGCGACAATATATTATTTGATCGAAAGTTTTATAACCCCTTGTTTAACAACCTATCGTCAATCGCGCTGTTCGCTCCCTTCGCAAAACGTAAGGGTATTCCGATCGTCCTGTATAACGTCTCGGTCGGGCCTTTAGATTATCCGGTGGGAAAGCGCGCCATGCAGAAAGTATTGGATGCGACCGACCAAATTATCACCCGCGATGAAGCCACCCGGGAAATTTTCGACAAACTCGAACTGGATTACCCTTCCCTAACTGTTCACGCAGACTGCGCGCTCAATACTGAGCCGCCATCGGATGAGGTATTAGACCAAATTATTCAAGACGAGGGGCTGTTCACCAATCCCAATGGAACGATAGGTTTTAACGTCAACGCTTATATCGATAACTGGAGCATGGAGGGCACGTATAGCCGTGAAGACTTTTGTAGGGATATCGCTGGTGCCGCGGACAAATCAATCGAATCACTCGACGTCGACATTATTTTCTTTATCACGCAGATTATGGATTTGCCGGTGACGGAGCAAACCATTGGCCTAATGAAACACGCGGATCGCGTTAAGATTTTCAGCAATAAAGGGCTGAAATATAATTACGAGGCGATCACAGGCATCATCGGCAGATTGGAACTACACAATGGCTTGCGCACCCATCCACTGATATTCAGCGCGGCGATGAATGTGCCCATGATTGGCCTCACCTCTTACCCCAAAAGCACGGGGTTTTTGCGTACCGTTGGAATGGAAGATTGGCAAGTCCCTTTTTCTAACTTGAATGCGGATTCACTGGCTGCACAAATAGAAAAACTATGGCTAGTTAGAAAAGAAGTCGCAAAGAAAATGCAGCCCATTGCTGAAGCCGAGAAAGCCAAGGCAAAATTGACCGCCACTTTCCTAAAAAAGTATTTAGCCGCCTAAGGCGCTAAGCAAGTTCGACATCATGGCTAAAAGATTATTTCTGCTGCTCAAGATTTTAATCAGTGTCGGTTTGCTCGCCTATGTCGCGCACAAAACGGGCTTGGATACGCGCGATGGGCAAGACCGCTTTTTGGTGACTTTGAAAAACGTCGACCCTATGTTTTTCGTTTTTTCTCTGATGATTGGCGTCATGCTCAATGTCACGAGCTCGTGGCGCTGGCAAATCTTGCTCCGCTCTAAAAAAATCAAAGTGAGTCTGCTCCGCTTGCTGGGGTACTACTATATTGGCCGATTCTTCAATATGTTTATGCCGACCAGCATGGGCGGTGATGTCGCGCGCGTTTGGGATTTAGGTAAATACACTGGCGATAATTATGAAGCCTTCGCCTCGGTCTTTATGGAGCGCTTTATTGGCATGGTGGTCCTCGCCACCGTATCAGGCTTGGTACTATTGGGGCACCACGACACCTTGCCGCTGATCACCAATAGCTTATTATTTGTGATCGTACTGGTTTTATTTATTTTGTGGTTGGTACTCGATATCCGTGTGTTTAATTTCGTCGCTAAACGACTCAGCCCTTTGCATCCCTTTTTTGAGAACGTTTTTACCAAACTACGGGATGTGCATAGCGCGGTGTATGCCTATAAAAATGATAAAAAGACCTTGGGCTTCGTCGTCAGTATTTCGACGCTTTTTTATATGCTCGCAGTGATTAACGTTTGGATCAGCGCGCGCGCTTTTAGCATAGACGTGAGTTTTTCAGATATGCTGCTGGCAGTGCCCGCTATCATGCTCATCATGAATCTTCCCGTCTCTATCGGCGGCTTGGGTTTAATGGAAGCGGCGTACGCCACCATTTTCACCTTGTTTGGCTACCCACCCGCGCTGGCCTTATCAACCGCTCTGCTAATGCGTTTCAAAACCATCGTCAACGCCTTTATCGGCGGCATCGTACACTTGTCAAGACTGCGCACCACCCCGAAACCGCAGCAATAACGCCAGCAGTCGCCACGCCCGATGCCGTTGGAATCGACTATAATCGGCTCATCATTTTTCAAACCTTATGCGGATGAGCGATCAGCCTAAGCCCCAACAACATCGGTTCTCGACTATCATCGACGACCCCAATCGCAGCGCACTGAAAACCTACCAAGATTTACAGATTGGCCACCGCAATTGGCTGAGCCTTATTTACTATGAGTTCTGCATCACGCTGATCGCGCCCTTGCAAGGCATCCTTGGCTTAGGCCTGCGTAAAATACTTTTCCCACGCTTATTCAAAAAGTGCCGACCGAAGGTTATTTTTGGTCATCACATCGGCTTACGAAACCCTGGGCGCGTACAAATTGGCAAGCAATCGGTGATCGATGACTACGTACAAATCTCTGCACGCGGCACACAAGACGAAGGTATCCAGATTGGTGAACGCGTCCTGATTGGCCAGAATGTTCGCCTACGCACGCGCGAAGGAAATATCGCAATCGGTGACGACAGCAATATTGGGCCCGATTGTCATATCGGCACGTCCAGCAACATCAGCATCGGCAAACATTGCTTATTCGGAGGGCGTTGTTATATAGGCGGCCTGCAACACGGACATGAAGACACCGATACGCCCATGACTGAGCAGGCAATCGTCTCCAAAGGCGGCGTACAATTTGGTGATGACGTATGGCTCGGCGCGCATGTCATTGTTAACGACGGCGTTACAATTGGCAGTGGCGCTATTATTGGCGCGGGCTCTGTGGTCACGGGCGATATACCAGAGTATGCTATCGCCTTGGGCATCCCTGCAAAAGTAGTGCGCAAGCGTAAATAATTATCGCGCCCAAGCCCTCGCTTAAATATTTATGAACTTCAGCCTTCGTCAATACTTGCTTGCTGCACTGATAAGCGCGCTGTGTATTGCGGGCTACGTTTATCTCAGCCAACATGCCTTTGTTAAAATTAAGGTTGATACCGGTGACCCAACGCATTTTCGTCTTTACTGGAAAACCGGGGCAGATGCGCAATATTCCGACAAGGCCTCCAGCCTCATACAAATCTATCCGAATAAGGGATTTTACACGGCAGCAATGGGTGATTTGCGGGATGCAACCCATTTGCGCATCGACCCGACCAATGGCACCGCGCTATTTCGCATCACGGAAATATCCATCTATCAGCCGGGTTATGTGCCGCTGCGCTTTCATGGCAAATCACTCAATGATTTAGCGCCGATTAAAGGCGTCAGCAAACTTGGCTTTGATCAAGCGGGTCTGGTCTATCAACCGAGCAGCTGGGATTCTCAATTTGAAGCTGGTTTAAACCTAGTTTCAGAACACGACACCTGGTGGACGCATTTTTGGCGGTTAGGGATTTTTATTGCCTTATGCTTGTTACTGCTGCGCGCCTATCCAGCGCTCACCCAAGGCTTAAGTTATGTTCCCGCGCTGATGCTGTTGGTGGCAGCCTTGATCACCAGCATGTCGATCATCAGTCGGCCCCATGCACACCCGGATGAACATGCTCATTTACAGGCCGCGCAATACTTTGAGAATCATTCGAGCTTTCCGGCGGCCTGCGAACAGGGCACCGAATCAACGTATACCAACTACGGTACCTCGCGGCTCAACACCAATGAATTGGCGTATTTCATCTCGGGGAAATTTCTCAAGCTGACCGATGCCATCCCGCTGGATTATTATTTAAAACTGCGATTATTCAACGTCGGACTATTCGCGCTTTTATTGCTGCTGGCATGGCAACGCCCCGATGCACGTATCGTCATGTTGCCGCTGCTCATTTCGCCACAATTTTGGTATGTGTTCAGTTACTACAATTCCGACGCCTTAGCCATTTTTACCAGCCTATTGATTGCCTATCAATTAACCGGCAGCGAAACCCTTTTTAAGCGTCTCATACGAGGTCAGGCCACTTGGCCAATACTCAGCTTTACCGCTTTATCCATCTTAGGCTGCTTTTTACTCCTGACAAAAAAGAATTTTTACTTTTTCAGTTTATTTTTACTGGGAGCCGGTTTGGTAACGCTGTGGCTACAACGGGGAAAACAAAACACAGACCGCACCCCGACCAAACCCGTGCTCGCGATGCTGTTGGTTGCCGCTTGCGCGTTTGGCGGTTGGACACTTTACCAATCATCGCTCCATGATTTTGAGCGAAAAGCTAAAATTCTAGAGTGCCGAGAGCAAGCAGCGGCGCCAGCCTATCGTCCGAGTGCGCCTTTGGATCAAAGTAACTGGTCACTGAGTTTTGATAAACGCGGTATCTCAATCAACGAGATGCTAGAGAAAGGTTGGGCGAAAAACGTATTTATGTCGGCCTTTGGCAATTTCGGCTATGTCGCACATCCCGCCAGCCGCACACACTATCAATGGGTTGCCCTATTGTTACTCGGCCTGATTGCTTACCTTTTTTATGCTGCCGCACGTCGCGGCACTGCTTTTCATCGATGGCTGCTCGCGGGGGTTGCGACATTGTTCGCGCTATTGGTCGCCACGACACTGTATAAATCTTGGACGGTCGACTATCAACCCCAGGGCAGATATTATTTTGCCATGATTCCCATATTAGGTGCCTTACTCGGATGGCTTAAATCGATACTGGACAATCGGATTATTTCTTTATTCGTCCTTGCATTATTTTTACTTGGATTTTACGCCTTTATATCAATCGGCTTGCTTGAGATTACCAAAGTATGAAGCCATCAACAGGGATTGATACCTCTCGATTATCGATTGCTTTTTCTAAACCAGATTTATGCGCACGCACAGGAACCTGTGTGGGCGTATGCCCCGAAAAAGCCATTACTCTCGATGAGAATTATTATCCAGTATTGAATGAAGACCTATGCACTGAATGCGGGAAATGCGGCGAAGTTTGCCCTGGCGGTGAAGTCAATTTTGAGCGCTTAAGCCAACAAACTTTCTCACGCCCAGACGATGGCAGCTTTGATGGGCATTTTGAGAATTTGTATATTGGTCATGCCGTCGATCCGGTGGTTCACCAACAAGGCACCGGCGGCGGAATTATCTCAGCCTTAGCGATTATGTTGCTCGACCAAGGATTAGTCGAGGGCTGCGTGGTCACCCGTATGCGTCCAGACAAGCCATGGATGGGCGAGCCGTTTATTGCAACGACTCCAGCGGAAATCATGCAGAGTCAAGGCTCTCGATACACGATTATCCCCCTGAACAAAACGCTGCAAACCATTCGCGAAGGAACGGCCAAAGTCGTCGTCATAGGCCTACCCTGCCATAACCACGGCGTACGCGAAGCAATGGCGCAAGACCCCGAACTAGCAAAAAAAATTCCCTATGTTCTAGGCACCTATTGCGGTGGCGCCTTAGAGCCTATTGTGGTGCCAGAGCTGCTACGCACCAAAAACATCCCTGTTGATTCAATCACAGATTTTGAATTTCGGGGTGGCGAATGGCCCGGCCAGATGCGCGCAATTTTTAACGACAAGCCCCCACAAGCAGTTCACTACTCAAATTACAAAGATGGCGCCTATAACTATTTAATCGGTATTTACCTGCCCAAACGTTGTCAGCTTTGTTATGACGGCGCCAATCTATTTACGGATATATCGGTCGGCGATGCATGGACGAAAGATGCAGCGGGCGAGTACAAATATAATGGCCAATCACGCGTACTCGTGCGGACTGAAGTCGGCCAACAAGTCATTCAAAAGGCGCTCGCCTTAAACGTACTAAAACTCGAGGATGTGAGCCAAGACCCCAGCTACAAAACCCATAAAATGCGCACTCAGCGAAAAGGTTTGACCGCCCCCTTACGCCATCAGCGTTGGCAAGCGAAAGGCATCGATGTGCCAATATACGACCGAGCCACGCCCGAGGCTAGCGCCAAGGAAAAAAGAGCAGAGCGATTGGTTTCAATGTTCTTGTGGACGGGCAACGTGCCGTGGCTGCGGTATGCCATCACTAAAACCTTGACGTCCAAGGCAATGATCCCACTCATCAAGCTCAGGCTATGGCGCAAGAAAAAGAAATATCAGAAACGCTCGATTGCGCGCGGTTAATGCGCAGTCGGGTAATCTACGCGCTTAAAGAGACTCTTTTAGCGCCTTCAAACACAGCTTAACATTCGCTTCGCGGCTGGTATGGCCCATTAAACCAATGCGCCAAACTTTACCCGCCAAAGCGCCTAAGCCTGCGCCTATTTCCAAGTTGTACTCATTCAATAGCCGATTACGTACTGCCGCTTCGTCAACCCCTTCAGGGATCATGACACTATTGAGTTGGGGCAGACGATAGGGTTCTTCGACCAAGAACGATATGCCGAGATCAGCCAAACCCGCTTTCAGTAATTCGTGATTTTTATTATGGCGTGCCCAGGCATTCTCCAAACCTTCTTCGTGTAAGATTAATAATGATTCGTGCAGCGCGTAGAGTGAATTCACAGGCGCGGTATGGTGATACGAGCGAGCGCCGTCTGAATTCCAATATCCCATCACTAAATTTAGATCCATAAACCAGCTTTGGACTTTAGTGGTTCTATTTTTTATTCTATCCACTGCTCGATCGCTAAAACTCACCGGCGATAAGCCCGGCAAACACGACAAACATTTTTGCGAGCCAGAGTAAATTGCATCAATGTCCCAAGCATCGACCTCCAAAGGCGAGCCCGCGAGCGAAGTGACCGCATCAACAATAACCATCGCACCGTGAGTGTGGGCCAGCTTGCTGATCGCCTCTGCATCTGACAGAACGCCCGTCGACGTCTCTGCATGAACAAATGCCACGACGCTGATCTCGGGGTTTTCAGCCAGGGCTTGCTCAACTTTATCAAGACTGACTGGCGTTCCCCAATCGTCTTCAATGACGACCGCTGTGGCACTACAACGCTCGACATTTTCTTGCATACGATTACCGAAAACACCGTTGATACATACCAAAACCGTCTCGCCAGGTTCGACCAAATTGACAAAGCAAGTTTCCATGCCCGAAGAGCCGGGAGCCGAGACGGGCATGGTCAGCGCATTATCGGTTTTAAACGCTTGCTGAAGCATGGTTTTTATCTCATCCATCAAACCAATAAAGGAGGGGTCAAGATGTCCAATCGTAGGGCGTGATACGGCATCTAAAACACGTTGAGATACGTCTGAAGGGCCAGGACCCATGAGTGTGCGAGTAGGCGGAATAAAGGATGAATACATTTTTTTATTGAAGTGATACAGGTTTGGTCTAGTGGGGGCGTATAATGCTCGATCTGCCGCCACAAACAAATATTCACAATGGCCAAAAATCCGTTTCATCGGTATATAGACTCGTATTTGCTTGACCGAGCCCAGCAATATTTACCGCAACCTTAAGTAATCCGCCCATTTTATTCCTCTCGCCATGCGCAGCTTTATTCTTACCCTTATTTCGCCAGACTCGATCAAACCCAGTCTTAAGAAAATCCGTGAGATATTGGCTAGCAGACATCTTAAAGTTCAAGCATGCAATCACCTTCACGCTAACTTTGACAGCAATCCAGCAAGTCGATATTCAGATGCCTACGCGCTGGATGTAGTCGGCGAACTGAAGCCAAGGGAAATACGTTCATTCTGCCAAAAGTTGAGCAATAAATTCGCCGTAGACGCGATCATTCAGACTCAAAAATTAGCGAAAACACCTAAGAAACTCGCCTGTTTCGACATGGATTCAACCCTTATTCAGCACGAAGCAATGGATGAGTTAGCGCATCGTCATGGTATCGGCGAGGACATCGCGGCGATCACAGCGTCCGCAATGCGCGGGGAAATTTCGTTTGCGCAAAGCTTTTATCAGCGCTTGGCGCGCCTTAAAGGTTTTGACGCGTCACTCATTCCCGAGATTGCGCAGCACTTGAAGCTCACACCGGGTGCTCGAACGCTGATTGCAAGCCTCAATTCTATGGACATTAAAGTCGTCATTCTCTCAGGGGGTTTTGAAGACTTTGCAATACATCTGTCAACCAAACTTGGAAAGATAGATAAAATATACGCAAATAAACTCGATATTAAAGATGGCAAATTGACCGGGGCGATAAGCTCGCCACTGATGGACGAACAGCTGAAATTATCGACAATGAAAGAGTTAGCCCAAAAAGTCGACTGTCGCTCGGACGAAACCATTGCCGTTGGAGATGGTGCTAATGACATACCGATGATACGCCACGCTGGTCTGGGTATTGCCTATCGGGCGAAACCTGTCGTTCAAGATAAAATTGCATGTCGAATCAATCGCAATGACTTATCATCGATTTTGTATCTTTTGGGATGCCACCGGTCTGACTTTGTCAGCCCATCGGGGCAAACTTAAAACAGGGTCGCGCTCAACTCTTCAATCGCCAGTAGCATTTCTGGATCATCCGTTAACGCCTGGGAAATTGCCGCCTGACACGCTTCAACAGGCGAAATTCCTGTCTGGATAAGCTTGGCCGCATGTACCAGTAAGCGCGTACTGGCGCCCTCCTCCAAGCCGCTGCCTTTCAAGTTTCGCGTCATTCCGGCAAACTTCACTAGCTGCTTAGCCAGTTGATCGTCGATGCCTGATTCTTTTACAATGATCCGCTGTTCTAACGCAGCGCTGGGGTAATCAAATTCAATCGCGACGAATCGTTGTTTGGTGCTTTGCTTGAGATCTTTTAAAACACTTTGATACCCCGGATTATAGGATATCGCCAAACAGAACTCGGCGCCGGCCTGTAAAAGCTCACCCGTTTTTTCAATGGGTAGTGACCTACGGTCGTCAGCCAGAGGGTGAATAACCACCGTGGTATCTTTTCGTGCCTCGACCACTTCATCGAGATAACAAATTCCTCCGTATCGCACCGCGCGCGCCAAAGGTCCATCAGTCCATTGCGTTTCACCCCCGACAATCAAATAGCGCCCGACCAAATCTGAAGAGGTTAAATCGTCATGACATGAGACTGTGATCAATGGCCGTTTCAACCGCCAAGCCATGTGCTCCATGAATCGGCTTTTACCGCAACCCGTCGGGCCTTTCAATAGTACGGGGATACCGTTTTTGTAAGCTGCTTCAAAAATTTCTATTTCATTGCCTTGCGTTGCGTAATAAGGCTCTTCCGCAATCATATACGCTGAGATTTGGGTATCTGCTTTACTCATTGAATCCATCATTTTTAAGGAATGTGGGAGTGTAATGACTATTTAGGCTTGGATCATGCAATTTATCAAGCAAAGCACCGCTTGAAATGTTCAACACTGGTCACATATAGTATATAATTTAATACTAATACAAGTATATCGGAGCGTTTAACTATGAGTAAAGTGATTGAACTCACTCAAGACAATTTGAATGAAGTCCTCGACAACAATCCCATCGTTATTGTCGACTTTTGGGCAGAGTGGTGTGGGCCTTGCAAATCTTTCGCCCCTACCTTTAACGCGGCAGCAGAAGACGCTGCCAACGACGGCATCGTTTTTGCAAAGGTGAATACCGAAGAACAGCAAGAACTCGGCACAATGTTTCAAATTCGCTCAATTCCAACGCTGATGGTTTTTAAAGAACAAATCGCGGTCTTTTCACAAGCCGGTGCGCTACCTGCATCTGGCCTCACCGATTTAGTCAGTAACGCCAAGGAATTAGACATGGAGATGGTGCGCGAGCAAATCGCCGCAAAGGATAAGGAAAAAGCTCAGACGACAGCCTAGCAAGTTAGGCAAAGGCAAGCATCAGCGGCGCACATCGTGCGCCGTTTTTATTGGGGGAATGCAATCAAAACTATTTCTCTGCTGACAAATAACAGACCCATGCTGGGTCAGCATCCCCTTGTACCGCAGCAGTGTATATCCCATTGCCCTGCTCTGTTTTTGGGTCAGTACCCTCCCAATAGACCGTCACCTTATTAAACCCCGCTTCACTTAACAACTCTTGCAATTCGGGCAGCGTCCACATGCGCCAATGATAGCTAAACGCACGATCTAAGCGCGAGCCATCGGCAAAACTAAAATGGATGTAACACTGCATTGACGAATCAATGGGATTATAACTCGCCTGATCCCATATATATTTAAAGCCGTCATAAGCGGTGGTTTCTTCAATTTCCTTATAGCAATCATAGCCACCAAAAGCATCGAGAAAAAATATGCCATCCTCGCCTAAACCTTCACAAACCACGGCAAAATACTCGCGCAAAGTCTCTCGCGTATCAAATAACTGATAGCTGAAGTTCATCGCGAGGATAATTTGCATTGGCTCAAACCATGTTTTGCGAACGTCTTGATTGAGTAGTTCAATCCTACCGCGCACTTCTAGCGGCAAGCCATCAAGGTGATGTTGCTCACTCCATGCCAGTACTTCTTGATCTAAATCAACCGCAATGGCTTGGTTATTCTCTCGACGTTTAATCCATTCCACACTGGTTTGTGCCGTTCCACAAAAATCCTCGCGCAAGATTTGCGCGGGATAACCCCGAATCGCTTCGAAGGTTTCGTCCACCATATCAATTTCAGCTTCGACACATTGAACAGATAGCTCGTACAATACGTACTTATCTGCCTGCTCGGCCAGTGTCGTCATAGATATGTTTGGATCACTAAGCCAAAAGATAGCCCTGCTTGCACAGGTAATCCCAAACCAATTGCGCAGCGTCTAAAGGTGTATGCTCATCCGTGTTGATCACTAACTCTGCATTGCTAGGGATTTCATAGGGATCACTCACGCCGGTAAATTCGGCAATCAGGCCTTTGCGCGCTTTGGCATATAAACCTTTAACATCACGCGCCTCACAAACATCGATGGGTGTCGAGACGTGAATCTCGATAAACCCACCCGATGATTGAATGAGTTCGCGTACTTCCCGACGTATCGCTTGGTAAGGCGCGATGGGCGCGCAAATAGCAACCCCCCCATTTCGAGTGATTTGATTGGCAACGAACCCGATTCGCTTAACATTAATATTGCGATGCGCTTTGGAAAAGCCTAATTCATTAGACAAGTTTAATCGCACGATATCACCATCCAATAAGGTCACGGGTCGTGAGCCAAGCTCGACTAATCTCGCATTTAGGATATTCGCTAGAGTTGATTTTCCCGAGCCTGAGAGGCCAGTAAAAAAAAGCGTGAAACCCAATTCGTATTTAGGACGATACACCGTTTTTAAGGCGTCCAGCACTTCCGGAAAACTCCACCACACTGGGACAGCCTCACCCGCGCGCATCGTTTGGCATAAGCGTTCCTCCCGAAAACGCTCAGTGGGCTCTTCTGAGGTCACTGCTTCATGAGAAACATAGGCCTGCCTTTTTGCACTATATACCCGTTCCTCGACACAAATTGGCATGATACCAATCTCCTTCGCATGACTTTTGAGTAGGTCGTGGGCAGCGTATGGCGCATAGAACACGCCGAGGCCATCAGGGTCTCGCGGCGAACTATCGTCTGGCCCAATCAAGAAATGCGTGGCACCATAGTTCTTCTCAACAATGGCGTGCCACAGGGCCTCGCGAGGCCCCGCCTGACGTAAGGTAATCGGACAAAGGGCGAGGTACGCGTCCATCTCAAATCTGGGTAATACCGCTTCATAACAACGTACTCGTGCCGCAGCTTCGAGATCACCGCTACGGGTCTTACCCACGGTAGGATGTAATAAAACTGCACACTCATACTTTTCAGCCATTTCCTGTAAAAAATCACGCTGCACTCGATGCACAACTCGACTGGTCTGAAACGCCAAAATATTAGACCACCCCTGGTCTTTGAAGTACCGTTTTAAATCGCTCGGTGTCTGCCATAGTGCTTCAAAGGCGTAATGTAAGGGCACTTGAACAGCTGTCAGTTCACCGCTTATATAAGTATCACCCCTGTCGTTAAGCAAATGATGCACGCCAGGGTGTGTGGGATCAGCCGACCCGTACACCGCCATAGCTTCCTGTTTTTTATCGGGCTTCCATCGCTCCAACACTGACAGAATAGCCAACATTAGCCCTTCTTGATCGCGTAAGGCGATTTGCGCGCCAATGGATAACGCCTTTGCGAAATCACGGTCAACATCTAGTACCACTGGAAGTGGCCACAATTCACCTGACTTAAGCCTCATCGTTGCCAAAACTGACGCATAGTCCGCTTGATTCAAAAAAGTGGATAACGGCGCGAATCCACCGATCAACAGCATTTCTAAATCAGAGAGTTGACGCTCATTTAAAGTCAAGGACGGCAGCGTTAACGCCGCTTGATTAAGTTCTTCGTACTGATTTGTAGTCACAAGTTTATTGTTCATAAAATATTTCTTTATTTATTTAAACCCGGGCATGCACCCAAGCGCGGTATGCTCGCATATGCCTTAAGGGATCGTGCACGCGAATGATATCGACGCCTTGTTCACACATCGCGAGCGATAAGCCCAGCGTTTCCACGTCTCGTTTGGAAAAATCATCGTCGCTAAAATGATTCATAAAAGACTTGCGCGAGTGTCCAACAAGCAAGCGGAAGCCGTGCCCGCGCAAGTTCGCGGTGGCTTTAATTAAAGCGATATTTTGCAAAGCAGTTTTTCCAAACCCAATGCCTGGGTCAAAGATGATTCGCCCAAGATCAAGCCCCGCGGACTCCCAGCTTATTGCTTTTTCATTTAACCAAGTGATCAATTGTTGTGCAGCAGACGTTTTTAATTTAAGGGTTTCTTTTGGATTCACCGGAACAGTCAAACTATGCATCGCCACCACCTCTGCTGCTGCCTCTCGCGCCAAGGCTTGCATCTCTTTATCCGCCAATCCTGAAACATCATTAATCCAATCCGCTCCGTTTTCCAGCGCAAGTCGTGCGATAGAATAATGGCGCGTATCGACACTGACGATGGGCATCAGCGTATGTCTTTTCCTAAGCATTTTAAGCAGTTTGAAAATGGGCTCTAATCTAGTCCATTCAAGGGCTTCTGAAATTGGCTCGGCATTCGGGCGCGTTGATTCCGCTCCAAAATCCAATATTTGTACGCCCGCCTCTATCCATGATTCTAGTTTTGCGCCCAATGCATCGATTTTCTCGTTTTCTCCACCATCGGAGAATGAATCTGGACTCACGTTTACGATGCCCATCCACAAGGGGATAGGGGCAATATTTTGGCTGATTTGTAAGGGCGTTAGTTCAATACCGGGAATCACCAGATGGGGCGCAAGGTGTGTTAGGGGCGTTATTACAAACGCGCGTTTATATAACTCGGCATGGGGGACGGTTAGCTCGGGTGTACTAATTTTTTCATCATGCCAAAGCAGTATATCAATATCGATGGTTCTGGGCGCCCAGCGATTCGTGTCAAGCTCTCTGCCAAGTGATCGTTCTATTTTTTTTGCAATACTTAATATATCTTGTGGCCTATGTTCTGTCTCGCCACACACGACCATATTTAAATAGGGTCGATTCCATTCAGCCAAGGCATCAGCCTTAAGCAAGGCGGGTGACTCCACCACGGGAGACTGGCGTAACACCTTAAAGCCATGCGTCTTTAATTGGCTAATCGCTTCGGCAAGGTAATGTCGTCGATCACCCAGATTTGATCCTAAACCCAAGTAGATCATTGATTCATCCAACGCCCTGCTTTGATTGCCACGATACTCGCCTGCAATAACGCTATGGTGGCCTCGAGTTGTGATATTTCGACAAATTCATCCGGTCGATGGGCTTGCTCTATCGAGCCGGGGCCACACACAATGGTTTCGATTCCAATCTCAGAGAATAAACCAGCTTCAGTGCCATAGCTCACGCCAGCAACCGGTGCCTTGGCGTCCATAACCTTGTTCATCCAAGTAATTACTTGCGCATCATCAGGGGTATCCAAGCCTGGAAACTGAGCCTTGGTTCGCCATTCGATTGCCGACTTATTCGAAACTTCTAGCATATCCGGCAGCAAGGATTCCTCAGCATATTGGGTAATCTTGCTCGCGATCTCATCGACATCCTGAGTAGGGATATGACGAATCTCATATTGAAACTGGCAGTGCTCGGGAATAATGTTGATGGCGGTGCCACCCTCAATTTTACCCACATGAACCGTGCTATGAGGTGGCGTAAAACGATGATCAAAGGGGCCGGATTGCTTGATTTCAGCGCCAATCTCTTGCAATCGATTGATCAATCGGCTGGCCGTAAAAATAGCATTGACGCCCTGATCTGGCAGGCTCGAATGACCCGCGCAACCCGTGATAGTGCAGGTGGTATCCAACATGCCCTTGTGGGCGCTCACCAGCCGCATGCTGGTCGGCTCACCGACGATACAGGCCAGCGGTTTTACCGGACGACGGGCAAGCTCGGCCAATAGACTGCGAACACCGATACAGCCAATTTCCTCATCGTACGAGAAAGCAAAATGGATGGGAATAGCCAACTCCGCGCGTTGGAACGATTCGGCCATCGCTAAACACACCGCAATGAACCCCTTCATGTCACAGCTTCCTCGGCCAAATAACTTGCCCGCTTCACTGCGTAATTCAAACGGATCGCTTGACCAATCCTGTCCATCGACCGGCACCACATCGGTATGGCCTGATAAGACCAGCCCAGGAACATTCTCATCACCCATCGTGGCAAATAAATTGGCCTTGGTTTGTTCCTCGTTAAAACTTAGGGTATGGGGAATATCGAGAACATCCAGCTGCTGCTGTATATAGCTAATCAAGGCTAAATTAGAGTGCCGACTGGTGGTGTCAAAGGCCACTAAATCGCGAAGAATGTCGATGCTACGCTGTATCATAATATCGAGCTGTATCATAATATCGACAAGTGTAACATCGCAGCCATTAATTATGACCGCTTTAAACGCCTCCCTTCACAGCAGATCGGCGTACTATTTTGTGCGAATTTCCGCAGAACTTTGATGCACTGTATCGACCAAGATTTTTACATTTTCAGGATCAATGCCTGGATGGATGCCGTGTCCTAGATTGAAAATATGTCCGGGGTGATTGCCATAGGCCTCAACAATCGCTTTCGCTTCTCGACGCACTGTTTCAGGTTTCGCATACATTACGGTTGGATCCATATTGCCCTGCAAGGCAACGCGATCACCAATTTGTTCGCGCGCATTTTCGATTGGAATTGTCCAGTCCAAGCCCACTCCGTCACAGCCCGTCGATGCAATTTCGTCCAACCACAAACTGCCGCCTTTGCTGAACAAGGTGATTGGGATGTCTTTGGTGCGTTCATCCGCTTTTAAAGCACTTACGATTCGACGCATCGGCGCCAAAGAGAATTGTAAATAATGCGGTGTTGACAAGGCGCCTCCCCAAGTATCAAACACCATCAATGCCTGTGCCCCGGCTTCTACTTGGGCTTTGAGGTAGGCGATCACTGCATCGCAGACTTTGTCGAGCAATAACCCAGATGCCTGGGGTTCACAGTGCAGCATCCCCTTGGCGTGTTTAAAATCTTTGCTGCCGCTGCCTTCAACCATATAGGTCATTAATGTCCATGGACTGCCTGTAAATCCAATTAAAGGGACAGCCCCCGCAAGTTCGGTGCGAATCAGGCGTACCGCATCAAAAACATAATCTAGCTCCTCGTACACATCGATTGATGGCAGGGCATGAATCGCATCGACGGATCGTATTGGGCGGTCAAACATCGGCCCTACCCCTTCATTGAGGGTCAAACCAAGCCCCATCGCATCGGGAATGGTTAAGATATCCGAGAACAATATTGCCGCGTCCAATTCAAAACGTGCCAAGGGTTGCAGCGTCACTTCGCAAGCGAGTTCCGGTGTTTTACACAGCGTTAAAAAATCACCCGCCTGCTTACGCGTCGCTCGATATTCGGGCAAATAACGTCCCGCCTGACGCATGATCCAAACCGGCGTACAATCCGTTTCCTCACGTCTAAGCGCCCGCAGGAAGCGGTCATTTTTAAGCGCTTGACTCATGTCTATTTAGGCAGCTCGCTTTGACCCACCAAATAAATATCCACCTCTCTCGCTGCTTGGCGTCCTTCACGAATCGCCCAAACCACCAATGACTGACCCCGACGCGCATCCCCGGTCGCGAACACGCCCTCCACAGAGGTATGATAAGCCAGATCGCCTTCTGTGCTCGCTTTGACATTACCTCGCGCGTCGAATTC
>CBDBQB010000032.1:0-64876 GCA_965209105.1 Candidatus Poriferihabitaceae bacterium
AAGCAGGCTGAATTAATTGAGCATGATTTGCTGCGCCCAGCGGATATCGGCGCGACAGCTAACTTCGTCGGCAGCATGCGCGATTTTAATGATAATCGCGATGTGAGCGCGATGGAGCTGAGTCACTATCCTGGCATGACCGAATCCGAACTCGAAAAAATGCTCGACCACAGCCTTTCTACTCACCCCGTGCTATGCGCCGCGCTGATCCATCGCGTCGGCGTCATCAAGCCTTCTGAGACTATTGTCGTGGTGGCGGTTTGGGCAAGTCGCCGAAAAGCCGCCTTTGATGCCTGCCGAGACATTACCGAGGCGCTTAAGCAGCGTGCACCCTTTTGGAAGAAGGAGTACACCGCAAATGGGGCGCGTTGGGTATCAGAAAACACCCAGGGTTAATCTATTTTGTCTGATACTCGCGACACCTTGTTTAAATCGCTATCTAGCGACATAGAGGCCTTCCGGTTTGACGCGCGAGTGACCGAGGTATTCGCTGATATGATTCGTCGTTCGGTACCCGGCTACGCCTCAGTCATCGCGATGACCAGTGTGATCGCTGCTGAGAATGTTCAAGCGAACACGCGGGTCTACGATTTGGGCTGCTCGCTGGGTACAGGGTTGATGACGATACACGATCGAATTGATACGCCTTGCGAGCTAATCGGTATTGATAATGCCCCGGCAATGATTGAAGCCTGCAATCAAAATATTGCCAAACTCAAAGCAAAAAAGAATATTTCCATACGACTTGAATGCGCCGATATCACACAGGCTGATATCAGTAACGCCAGCCTAATTGTGATGCATTACACCCTACAATTTATTGCCCCAGACAAACGCCTCGCTTTGCTTGAAAAGCTATACGCGGGTCTGCAGCCGGGTGGCGTTTTAATCTTCTCTGAAAAGATTCATTTTGAGGACGCGCAAACAAACCATCAAATGACCGAGCTGTACTACGACTTTAAAAAGCACAATGGTTACACCGAGCTAGAAATTAGCCAAAAACGTCAAGCGCTAGAAAATATTTTGATCTCCGAAACCCAGCAGACCCATCTGTCGCGATTAAAAGAAGCGGGGTTCGTTAAGGCGATGAGTTGGTTTCAATGTCTAAATTTTGACTCCTTTCTGGCCTATAAACCTCGATGACCTCCGCCAGAGAGTATTTGTATCAAGCGCTAGAGATAGACACCCTAGCAGAAATTCTGGCGCAAGATAATCACCCTTGGGCAGAACATCTTCCAGCAGAGGCTTCGGCCATGCTTGACTCAATCAATCACGGCTCACTCGAGCAATGGCTCTTAAGCCTAAAAAACGCACCGCGCGTACAGGGCAGCCGCCAGTTGGCCCAACCCACGGTGAACATTCAGTCTTCGTCTAAAATCTCGCCACAAGATAAGGCCGCGCTGCTGTCGACACTACACAGTTTGAAACCTTGGCGTAAAGGTCCATACGAATTGTTTGGTATTCAGGTCGACAGTGAATGGAGATCCGATAAAAAATGGACGCGCATTCAAAACCATATTGATCTCAGCGGTAAGCGCGTTCTGGATGTGGGCTGCGCAAATGGCTACTTTGGCTGGCGGATGCTAGACGCGGGGGCAAAGTTCGTGCTTGGCATTGACCCGGGACTTCTATTTATTATCCAATTTTTACTCATCAATCAATCTATTCGACCGGTAGAGCACCCCTCAAAACACTTTCTTCTACCCTATCGATTGGAGGATTTACCCAAAGACATGGCTTACTTCGACCAAGTCTTTTCGATGGGCGTTTTGTATCACCGACGATCACTATTTGACCACCTTTTTGAGCTTAAACAATGTTTAAAGCCGGGGGGCGAACTCGTACTGGAAACGCTTGTGGTGCCAAGCGAGTATGGCGAAATGTTGATTCCACGTGATCGCTATGCTCGGATGCGAAACGTATGGTTTATTCCCAGTACACAACTACTGTGTGATTGTTTGCTGCGTAGCGGCTTTGTTGATCCACGCGTCATCGACGAACGTCAAACCCAAATCGACGAGCAACGTAAGACCGAATGGATTGATTCTCAATCACTGGAGGATTGCCTTGATCCCAACAATGCAAACTTAAGCATAGAAGGCTATCCCGCACCACGCCGCGCTATTGTGCTGGCACAAAAACCCGCCTAAAACATTCATCTCAAGTACGCTAGTGTAGTGTATTGAATAGATCATATATATCAGAGTTCCCCAAATGATCCAAGGCAAGGCACAGACCGCAGTGAATGGTTGTTCCCTTAACAAGGGCTGTCACGCAGTATTGGATTATTTGGGGAGCTCCCTGCGGGCGAGACAATAAACAGCCATCTACGTTGTTGCATTGCTTGCAAAGGACTGGCCATTCGCTGCGAAACGCGCCTAGTATCTAGCCGTTTCTTGTCTCGCTGATACATACGATCTCTTTAATACACTACACTAGATAGTGCTAGCATTAGCCCACAATGTATTGGTATAGTAATGGCTGGCTACGGATTAGCCACTCGTAACACTGAACAGGAGGTATGTTATGAAGTTATCAAGCGAAGCGATTGCGATAGGCTTGAGCGAGCTTAAAGGTTGGCAGTATCAAGGGGATCATATTAGCAAATCATTCGAGTTTGCTGATTTCGTACAGGCATTTGGATTTATGAGCCGTGTGGCGCTCTGTTGCGAGCGTTCTAATCATCACCCAGACTGGTCAAACTCCTACCGCAAAGTCGATATTATCCTCACCACCCACAGTGACGGGGGCATTACACAAAAAGACTTAGACCTAGCGAAAGCGATTGATGAAGTGAAGTGAACTGTGTGTCAAACGCGAGATAGCGCTGCGAGCATCGCAGCGTTGGAAGCGTTGTCTGCCACAATCAGCTTAAGCGGGTAGCTCGTGCCAATTTTCTGAGCGATTCGATCACTCGGGACAATTAAAGTTTTGTCTGCTAAAAGCATGGAGATATCGGCTTCTAACAACTCAAGTAAATTCGAAAAGGCTTCATAGCTTGTCAGCATGACGCACCTAACGGAAGGCAAACGCAAGCATCGCATCAAGCCTTTCGCATCGAATGTCTGGGGAATTCTTCTAGTATAAGTTTGAATATAGTGTATTTCCGCGCCGCGTTCGCGCAGGCCCTTCGCCAATGTTTCACGACCTGACTGACCACGCACAATAAAAACTTTTTGTCCGGCTAAATCTTGCATATCAGCGTGTGCCATTAACCCTTCTGAATTTTGTTGATCAGCAACACTATTTATATTCACTTCGATGCCGCGACGCTCCAATGCGGCCTGCGTACTCGTCCCAACCGCCGCAATATGGGCTCTCTCAAGGCTCGCCAACTGTGTTGAGCTCAGCTGATCAAACAAGCCCCGCACTGCATTTGCGCTGACAAAAATCAGTAAATCTTCGGCTTCTACTTCGTGGAGTTGCTTCTCAAAACTTGTCGCTGAGACAAAGTCGATTTCTAGCGTTGGGAAAACATGCGCCATCCCCCCGGCTTGCTCAACCAGCTGCGCAAGCGCGTGTGCCTGCGCATCAGGGCGGGTAATCACCGCCCCTATGCCGTGCAATTCCTGCGCCTGCTTAGCTGCCAAGGTCTCGGTAAACGTCTTTTAGAATCCCGTCTGCACCTTCCTCGATCAAGGTGGTCGCAGCCTTTTCGCCTAATGCCACGGCTTGTTCTCTTGGGGCAGAATAATCACAGCGCAAAACCGTCTTTCCATCCACACTGGCGACCAGGGCTTCGAGCTGCAATTGATCCCCGTCCAATACTGCATAGGCGGCCACGGGCACATGGCAACCCCCGCCTAATTTCTCGTTTGCAGCACGTTCAGCGTTCACGCAGCTTGCAGTATCAGCATCGTGCAATGGGCTAATTGCCTGTTCAGTCAAGGCATCACCGACTCTGCACTCGACACCCACTGCGCCTTGGCCGACTGCGGGCAGCATTTGATCAGGCTCAATAACCGCTCGAATTCTGTTGTCAAAACCCAATCGCTTTAAACCCGCAGAAGCGAGGATGATCGCGTCAAAATCACCTCCATCTAATCGTGCCAATCGCGTATTCACATTGCCTCTTAGATCAATCAATTTTAAATCGGGATAGCGGGCAGCAATCTGACTTTTTCGCCGTAAACTACAGGTTCCAACCTTCGCACCTTTGGGCAGATCAGCGAATGAATCGTAATGATTCGACACAAAGGCATCGCGCGGATCTTCGCGTTTACAAATAACGGGAATATGCAGTCCTTCTGGAAGTTGAACCGTCACGTCCTTCATCGAATGCACGGCGATGTCCACTTCGCCTTTAAGCAAGGCGGTTTCAAGTTCCTTTAGAAATAAGCCCTTGCCACCAATTTTTGCCAACGGTGTTTCCAGGTGCTTGTCTCCTTCGGAGATAATCTCAACCAGCTCGATTTTGATGTCGGGATTATGCTGCTGAATTGCATCGCGCACATAATAAGCCTGCCATAAGGCCAATGGGCTTTTACGCGTACCAATTTTAATGATTTGAACCATGAGATTAAGATTTAGACAGGATTCGATGTCGACGGCGCAAAAAGGAAATCAAAGCGATCGGGCCAAGCACCATTAGCTCAAACACCATCGCCCCAAAATTATGCATGGAAAATATAGAGGGCAGCGATCCCCACAATGATCCCCCCATGCCACCGTGGTTTATTTTTTGAAAAAGGCTCTGCGACGCGCTCACATACCGCTCGCTAAAGGGCCAATATAACTGCATCCCGAAGGGTGCCGTGGTATCAGCAGTCAACAAATCGAGTGCAATATGTGAGGCATAGGCTAATCCTAGCATCACGGCCAGGCGAAGCGCTGGACCATGATATATACGCGCGATACTCCCCACCCCCATCGCAAAAATTAATGCCGCGACGATTGAATGGCTCGCGCCGTGATGATAGCCGTTAAAGTCTTGCTTCATCCAGCCATAGATAAAGTCCAAATCGGGCGCGTTGGCCGCGAACAGTAGCAGCGCTAACAAGCCCAGATTAAGGCCAAGTAAGCTGCGTTTTTTACCCTCATTGGAATGGCAGTCCTTGCCTGCAACAATATACGCACCCAGGCTATGTCCGACCGGAGACGTCATTATCCTGCCCGCGAAATGCGTAGACGCATCGCCTTAAAGCCCATTTTAGACAGCTTGTAATCATCCGAGGTCATTGAGCCATAATCGGTATACGGCCCGATACGCACGCGATAATAATTTTTCCGCTCTATGCTAACTTTTTGAATACTCGCCCTTAAGCCCCCAAGCGCCAACTTGGCTTTAAGCCTCTGCGCATCGACTTCTTGCCCATAAGAAGCGACTTGGAGCATGTACGCACTGCCCGGTTTTAGCACGGGTGCAGATTGCTTAACTTTTTCGGGGGCTCCGTTGCTGGCGGCAGCGGCTATTGACTCGGCGTCCTTGGGTAGAACTTCTTCGATTTCAGGCAGTACGGTATAAAAATCATATTGCGGCTTAAGCCTCGGCGCTTTATCAATCAATACTGGCTCAGGCGGTACGGCATTCGCGGCGCGCTTTTCTGCACGGATTCGCGATGCCTCTATCATTTCTTTTAAACCGCTACCCAAATCGGCTTGATCTTCAGATTGATAACCCTGCCAGAGCAGAACCGCCAGCACCCCCGCCAAAGCACCCGCCGAAAAAAGACCCAAGCCACGTTTAAACATCGGAAGCAAGGCACTAATAGCGCTTCTTCCTGCGCCCCGCTTAGGATTTGCTTTCGCTTGTCGTTTACGTCGCGCTTGTGCCATTACATCTTGTCTGGTGCAGACACCGCCAAAAGGTTTAAACCATTCGCAAGCACCTGTCGAGCTGCGTCAATCAACGCAAGCCGCGCATCACGACAAGCCGCTTCGGCAGCAATGAAGGGATGGGCATTATAATAAGTATGAAAAGCGTTGGCCAACTCACGAAGATAATATGCGATAAGGTGCGGTGCGTAGTCACGCGCGGCACGCTGCACGATTTCAGGAAATTGGCTGAGTAAAGTCATTAATTCTGCCTCGTGTGTTTCAGTCAATAGGCTTAAGTCAGCATCTTCTGCCGGCGTCAGGCCTTTCTCCGTGAGTTGCTTGAAAACACTGCACACGCGAGCGTGAGCGTATTGTATGTAATACACGGGGTTATCACTCGATTGAGATTTCGCGAGATCCAAATCAAAATCCAGATGTTGCTCGGGTTTACGCATCACGTAAAAGAACCTAGCCGCGTCAACCCCGACCTCATCGCGCAATTCTTTTAAGGTGACAAAATCACCACTGCGCGTAGACATCGAGACCTTCTCTTCTCCGCGGTATAACACAGCGAATTGCACCAATAGCACGGTCAATGCATTGGGATCCTTGCCCATTGCTTTAAAGGCTGATTTGACGCGTGCAACATAGCCGTGATGATCCGCGCCCCAAATATTTATCAGCTGATCGAAGCCGCGCTTGTGTTTTTGTAGGTGGTAGGCGATGTCTGCTGCAAAATAGGTGTGTTGTCCATTGGCACGTAGCACCACGCGATCTTTTTCATCGCCGTCGTCGGTCGATCGAAACCACCACGCACCGTCTTGTTCATAAAGTTTGTTGTTTGCCTTTAAAACCTCAATCGCCTCGGTAATCGCCGATGACTCCACCAATGAACGCTCGGAAAACCATTGGTCATAAGACACACCAAACAGTGCTAGATCAGCTCGAATATTGTCGACCAAAGCAATCAATCCCGCATCGAACAGCTGCCGATACGCCTCATCGCTGAGGCCGTCCTGACAACGAGAAATAAGCGTATCCATCGCCTGTTCAAGGTCTTCGGGAAGCTCTGAAAACAGTGACTTTATATCCAACACCATCGCCTCAGCATGCTCACGATGCACCGACGCTGCGATATCCCAAATATAGTCGCCTTGATAGGCGTTACCGGGAAACGGCGCGCTATGACCCGCTAAATCAAGGTACCGCAGGTACACACTCAATGCCAAGATATGCATCTGCCGTCCCGCATCATTGACGTAGTATTCGGATTCGACTTCATGGCCCGTGGCTTTTAATACTCTGGCCAAAGCATCACCATAGGCCGCGCCTCGACCGTGACCCACATGCAATGGGCCTGTTGGGTTCGCCGAAACGAACTCAACTAATATTTTTTTGCCTGCGCCAAGATCCGATCGACCATATTGATCCCCCGCAGCTTTTATCAGGCTGATTACTTGGCTATGGACATTCTTTGCCAAGGTGAAATTAATAAAACCCGGGCCTGCAATCTCCAATCGTTCAACTTCAACCATTTCGGGTAAGTGATCGATAATTAATTGCGCGATATCACGCGGATTACGTTTGGCTTGCTTGGCTAGCACCAGTGCAATATTGCTTGCGAAATCGCCGTGTGATCGATCACGCGTGCGTTCAATCGAAATTCGATCAAGCGCACCGGGCATCAGCACGCGCTCATTGATGAGAACCGTAATGGCGAGGTGCAAGCCTCTTTCGATGGCCTGTTGCATAAAAACTCTAAGCCTTAGTTTGTTATCAAGGTGCCTAGATATAGGCACCTAAAGCACATCGCAAACTTAAGCGATGCTTTCGTTGATGAATTTTTCTAAATCGGATTTAGAACCAGCGCCAACTTTCGTCCCTTCCACTTCTCCACCCTTAAACACCATCAGCGTCGGAATGCTGCGAATGCCAAATTTTGGCGGCGTTTGCGAATGCTCGTCAATATTAAGCTTGGCGATTTTTACTTTGTCGCCGTATTGAACAGCCAACTCCTCAAGGATAGGGCCAATCATTTTACACGGGCCGCACCACTCCGCCCAATAATCAACGACCACGGGAACGTCGGACTGCAAGACTTCTTGTTCAAAGGTGTCGTCGCTTAGATGTACAATTTGATCTGACATATATTAAATTTCCGTTGAATCGTTTACTATCGAGGGTTGATGCTCAAATGTTTGCATGATGCGAACTGATTAGCAATTCCAAATGCTGCTGAGGTGTGGCGCTATGCACCGCCCCAAAGCACTAAATCACGCAGATAAGGCGCGCATGGCGGGCGATATTTGCACCAGAATAAACACAAGATTATACCCTTTTATGCAAGAAAAACATCTAAGCGATCTCAAGTTTAGCGAGCTGAACTTACATCCAGACTTACTCAAGGGCGTAGCGTCCGCGGGGTTCGAGTTCTGTACACCTATCCAAGCACTGGCCTTGCCATTGGCACTGAACGGCGAAGACATTGCAGGTCAAGCGCAAACGGGCACCGGCAAGACCGCTGCATTTTTGCTTGCGACCATGCAACGCCTAATATTAAACGCAGAAAAACAGACGAAAGAAACGGATGGCGATCAATCCGTTAAGACCGAAACACCCGCAGAGGGAGAACAAAGTCAGGAAGCAAAAAAACCTCATCGTAAAGATCTCAAAGCAGTCCAGGCGCTGATTCTAGCCCCCACGCGTGAGCTCGCGATACAAATCCATAAAGACGCGCAAGTCCTCGGAAAGTACACCGACATTAAATTGGGCTTGGCCTACGGTGGCACGGGTTACGAAACGCAGCGCACCACAATCGAAGCAGGGGTAGATATTTTAATTGGCACCCCAGGCCGAGTAATCGACTATTTCAAACAAGGTGTATTTCATCTAAAAGAGGTTCAAGTCGCTGTCATGGATGAGGCAGATCGGATGTTCGACTTAGGTTTTATCGATGACATACGTTTCGTACTACGTCGTATGCCAGCCCCTAAATCTCGCTTGAATTTACTGTTCTCCGCCACCTTATCGTTTAGAGTCGATGAACTGGCCTATGAGCATATGAATGCGCCAAAGTCGGTCAAGGTTGAGTCTGAAATGGTTGTGCAGCGTATCGAAGAACTCGCTTACTATCCGGCGCAAACAGAAAAAATTAGCTTGCTGGTTAATTTGCTTAAACAAGGTGATAAACAACGCGCATTGGTTTTCGTCAACACTAAGCACGAGGCCGCTAAAATCGCAGATTGGCTAAACGCAAATGAATTACCCGTCGCGATCCTGTCCGGCGATGTCCCCCAGGATCGGAGAGAGAAATTACTAAAGCGCTTTCATGATGGTCAAGTTGATATTTTAGTCGCCACCGATGTCGCTGCGCGCGGGCTGCACATTCCAGAAGTGAGCCATGTGTACAATTATGACCTGCCTCAAGACGCAGAGGACTATGTGCATCGTTCAGGCAGAACTGCGCGCGCTGGCGCCAGTGGGCACGCTGTTAGCTTTATCTGCGAAAAATATGCTTATTCCATGATGGATATCGAAGCATTTATAGGGCACCCCCTGCCGGTTCAAGCCATTGATCCCAGCCTTTTGGTCGAACCAGAAAATCGGCCAGTATTTCGCGAACGAAAGCCTCGAGATGCCCACGGCCGACACGGCCGAAATGAAGGTAGATCACACAATCGACAATCTGATTCGAGTTCGTCGCAAGCGAGATCAAGCAATTCTCGCCGTAGTACGGGTACGGGCAGTACGGGCAGTACGGGCAGTACGGGCAGTACGGGCAGCACGGGCAGCACGGGCAGTCGCGAGCATGACGCTTATTTAGACAAACCCGTGGTCAAACCTGCGATTAACCCAGAGGATGTCCTAGACTCTAAGTTCGTCGCCCCCCCTTCTGCGCACTCTAAACGATTTGGAGAAATTCCAGCGATAGGATAAATATAGCCTTAAATCAGGCATAAAAAAGGCAACGCTAAGCGTCGCTTTTTTTGTCGCTAATAAATCGTCGCCTTCAAAGAAAAGACGACGGACAAGCTTTTATTTAGCCCGTATGATTCGGGTTCTTGTCCCCGACTTCACCTTTGTCGTAGCGCTCTGAAAATTCGGTTTTCACGCCTTTAACAAGATCATCCGCTTGCGCAACCCAACCCTCGCGATTAATTCGCCCTGGAAACGAGATGTGATTGTCCACCCACGCTACATTATCAGGTGTGAAATCTGCGATCTGCTGAAAATGATAGACCCCCAGCTCGTTTAAAGTAGTTTGGATGACAGGACCAACGCCTTTAATGCGCTTCAGGTCATCCGCCATGCCATTGGGGCCGGCCAACATTGTGGGCCGCATATCGTCGGATATGTCTACGCTGGCCGCGGTATCTGCAGCGCCCGCTGAGCTGGCCATTGAAGGTGAACTTGAACTGCCCGACATCCTAGCGCTAGCACTTGAAGTATGTGACATCCCGTCGTCATCGGCCATTCCTGTACTGGTACCTGATCCTGTACCGTCGCGACATAAAATGCCTCGAAGCAGCCAACCCAATATCAAGCCAAGTAAAAAAGCCAGTAGCAACCAAATTAACGTCTGTAAAAATAAGTACCCCATGGGTTCACTCCTTATTGTTGAATATTAAATTGTATACGGCGATTCTTCGCACGGCCTTCTGCTGTTGCATTGTCTGCAATCGGCTGCGATTCACCGTAACCCTTCGCCGTCAGCACGCCATCACCTGTGCCTGCGTTTTGCAGATGTTTCACCACCGCTTGTGCACGTGTTTCGCTTAAGTATTGATTGTATGCGTCATCTCCTGTGCTATCTGTGTGACCCGCTATTTCTATTTGCAATCGACCGTCCGCGTCACATTCATCAAGCAATTCCACTACGTTATCTAACAAGGCAAAACTATTTTGTGAAATGCTTGCACTAGCGGATGAAAATTCAACTTTCCCGCTCGCCATCACTTGATTGATTTTAATTTGACACGCTGCCATAAACGCGTTGTGTTCAGCGAGTTTACTTTCTTCTTCATCGGGTATTTGTTGCGCTTCAGCCAATTTTATTTCTTCCATTTCTTGGGATGCCAACCGTTCGGCTTCCAATGCGGCAAGCCGCTCGGCTTCAAGTCGTGCCAATTCCGCAGCACTCGGCCCAGCGGGTACAACTTTCAAGTTCCCCGTATATCCACGACCAAATTTATCCGTAAAGCTTGCGTCAATGGCACGTTGATCTGCTTCATTCTCTACCTCCCCCGATATCAAAAGACCCGCATCGCTGACAGCAACATCTGCATTGCGTAACTTATTTAGGACAGGTAAGGCGCCGATCAAATTATCCAACCAATCGGGAACACTAGCTGTATCACTAACCTTTATCTGATTGTCAATTTGGCTCGCGTCCGCAAAGCCTTCTACACCAGCGACTACCCGATCAATGCTTGACTGATCCGGCAATGCGCCCATCAGTATTGCACGATCACCTCGCGTATTGAGTTCAATCTTTGACGATACTAGATTGACCAGCGAAACGTCATGATCTACGACCCTAACCCCTTCGACATCAGCCACTAAAGCGAGGGCATTGTCCAAAGAAGTTTGGCCTGGGGCATTGCCCATTAGCGTGACATCACGGCCGTGGTCAGTTTGATCTACTGAAGCCCAGTTATGTCCCGCATTATTCAGAACGGCTTGACTGCGGCTTTGAATATCTCCTTCGATCGCTCGCCATTTATTGAACAACATCAAACAATATAAGGCCAGCAAGCCCAGAACAGCCCACCACCACCATTTTCCTAGAGACATATTCGCCCCTGCATTACATAACTTAGCCATCACTCCTCACTCGGTTGCTTAAGTAATTTACGCTGATCTGCGTTTTTATGGCTTAGCCAAGAACGCAATCTCTGTTCACCTTGAATACGAACAGCATACCACTATTGTGCTTAAGTTTCAAACACTTGCCTTGAGCTATACTTTTGACCCGCAGCAAAACTATCGACACTTTGGACTTGTTGCCTAATAATTTTTGCTGTCAGAAAGTGGGCTTTGAGCCAAACGGCTACTCCTTAAAAGATTACAAAAATGAAGTGAGGCTATCTCTTGAAGTAACATTTTCACAAGAGGGGAGTTCATCATTTGACACCCCCAATTTAACGGTCCACGAGTAACAATAGCCACAGCTTATCCATCACGGTATACTGGCAGCTATCGCATTTTAAAGCTTAACGATGAACAAACAAAACGCGCTCAAGGACTATATGTCCGCGTTGGGAGATCGCGCAAAACAAGCAGGCCAAATCCTTAGCGTGGCCAGCACTGCACAAAAAAATAGCGCCTTAAATGCCATCGCAGATCAACTTTTCGAGCAAAAGGATACGCTGCTTGCAGCCAATACTAATGATATGCGCAAGGCCAAGAAAGATGGGCTCGATAGCGCCTTGCTCGATCGGCTTCAGCTTAATGCAGAACGCGTCGATGCGATGGCAAATGGCTTGCTACAAATCGCCCAACTTCCCGATCCCGTTGGTGAAATCAGTGATATGAATTTTCGCCCCAGCGGCATACAAGTCGGCAAGATGCGCGTGCCTTTGGGCGTTATCGGGATCATCTACGAATCTCGACCTAACGTCACGGCCGATGCCGCCGCCTTGTGTCTTAAATCTGGCAATGCTGCGGTTTTGCGGGGCGGCTCTGAAGCGATTGAATCAAACCTTGCAATCTCGCGGTGCATTGACGAAGGCTTGAGCATCGCGGATTTACCTATCGAGTGCGTTCAGCTGGTCAACACCACGGATCGCGCGGCGGTCGGAGAACTCATTACTCTATCCGAGCATATTGATATTATTATTCCCCGCGGCGGTAAGGGCTTGATCACACGGGTAGCAAAAGAGGCCACCATCCCTGTCATCAAACACCTTGACGGTATTTGCCACGTTTATATCGACGCGCAGGCAGATAAACAAAAAGCCATTGATATTGCCTATAACGCCAAAGCAAGGCGTTACGGTGTTTGTGGCGCGATGGAAACTTTGTTGGTGCACCGATCAGTGGCTGGCGACACCCTGCCCAATTTATTCCAGCAATATCAGGACAAGGGCATAGAAATAAGAGCTTGCGAACAAACGCGGGAAATGTTCGGCGACAATACGACACTTAAACTTGCCCGTGATGACGACTGGGAAACTGAATATTTGGCAGGCATCGTGTCGGTCAAAATAGTCTCAGATTTAAATCAAGCGATAAAGCATATCAACAGCCACGGCTCGGGCCATACAGATGCCATCGTGACAGAAAATATCGCAGCGGCAAACCGATTCTTGCGCGAAGTAGATTCCAGCTCAGTGATGCTTAACGCCTCAACTCAGTTTGCCGATGGTTTTGAATATGGCCTGGGCGCAGAAATTGGTATCAGCACTGATAAACTGCACGTACGCGGCCCGGTTGGCTTAGAAGGCTTGACCTGCCAAAAATATGTCGTCATCGGAGATGGCCACGTCCGCGCATAAATTCATGCCTCCTTAGATGCCGACCATCGAATGTACCTTGCACGGCAGTCTAGAGGACAGCTTGCCAGCAGGCGGCCATTGCAATCAAACGCAATTGGCCTTTGAATTCCAACCCAGCGTCGATGAAATCCTTTCGACGCTTGGAATCAACCGCGAGCAGCTACAGTTTGTGCTCGCAGATGGCCACTATGTCGAAATTGAAGACTGGGGGAAATCCGTCAATGCGCGGGCTGTCCAACTATGGCCAAGAATGAGTGGTGGTTGAGCTTGAACAGCTCACCAAGGCCGCGTTATTGTTGATAGGAAATTTTTAGCTTAATCGAGCAAACTCAAATCAAAACCCGAACTAGCCAAGGCTTGTTTGAACTGCTTGGAGTCGCGCACAGACTGCTGCAGATCATCAAACTCATCGCAATCGGGCAATGTGGGTAGCGTCGTCAGTGCAAGCTTGCTCGACTGCGCATTGCTCAATAAGCGCCCGTACACCGTCGATTGGCCCCATTCAATCCCATCAAATAGGTTGGGCGGCAGTTCCGCCAGACCGAGAAAATAAAATCCTCCGTCTGCGCTAGGGCCAACAACATTTTCACCCACCGACATCGCGTGAAATGCTTGATGCAATATCGATCTATCCAGCAGGGGAATATCCGTTCCTAGCACCGCTGCTGCGCCCGTCGCATCGATACCCTCGCGCAAAGCGTGGTACATTCTCTGTCCTAAATCACCTTCAATTTGTAAGGCTGTATTCCACTCGCTGCTATCGGCATGATATTTGAAAGCACCATGCTTAAGATCTGGCGTCGCGCACAGCACACACTGGCCTGGCCAAGCATCTTCAAGCACCGTTGTTGCATGCTTAAGCAAACCCAAGGCCACCTCGGCAGACTGCTCAGCGTTAAGTTTTGCTTGTAACCTCCGCTTAGCCTGCCCAGCCACAGGGGCCTTGGAAAACAAATACAGCGGTAAGGCCGACAAATTCAACGATACCATTTTGCCAGATGCTGCGTTGGAACACCCAGAAACAACGCAAGGCGTAGCGCCCACATTAAGCAGACAGTTCGAATCACACCCTTTTTCTCCCAGCGCCGAGCAGCCGTTCTAACCGGCGTATCAAGACGAACCGGCAAACCGATGGTTTTGAGCTTCTTGGACATCATCACATCCTCCATTAAATTCACCTTGTCAAAGCCGCCGACTAAATCAAAGGCTGCGCGCGTCATAAACATCGCTTGATCACCCGTGGCAACACCCGTCATGGAAGTACGCCAATTCATCATTGCCGCGATCATGCGATAGGGCCATCTCCGATTATCGAAGCTGACCTTAAACCAACCCCAATGCCATCCCGCCTTGACAGCCGCCTGAACAGTGACCAAAGCGGTTTCCGGCAATAGGGTGTCAGCGTGTAAAAAAAGCAGTATGGAGCCCCGGCTCACCAATGCGCCCTGATTCATTTGTCGAGCACGCCCCTTTTCCTCAGCAGCTATCAATTGCACAGAAGAACCCAATTGGGTGGATAATTGGGCGCTTATTTTTTCGTATGCCTCGGCCTCACTTGCATCCACGATGATACATTCCTCTGGCTGCACACTAGCAAAGAGTTTTGTTAGCCATTGGGCAAGCGTTTCACTTTCATTGTAAGCGGGCACAATGATCGAGATCACCGCGTCCCCTCCACGGTTTTTCTCCAAACCAATAATCGATTGTTTGCAGGCATCTCATGATCCGCCTCGAGTCGCAAGCCAGCACTTCGTGCACATACATCCATCGATTCAAAATCGCGTATTCCACTTTGAATATTCTGCTGTTTTAGCCAAGCATCAAAGCGCGCATTGCTTGAAGAAGTAAACCGGCCCTCGTAATTGAATGGGCCATAGATGATGAACAAGCCGTTTGGATAGAGTGCGCGAACGACATGACTAACAAAATGTTTCGCCGATTCCTCGCTCATAATATGCAAGGAATTTGCGCTGAATACCGCGTCGTATTTCTTTTCATCCCAGCTATACCTGCGAACATCGATAGTTAGGGGGGCGCGGACGTTTTGCAGCGCTGAATCTTTAATCCAAGCCAAAATCCCCGCCTGATCGCTGGGTTGATCGCTGGGTTGCCAAACAACATGTGGCAAAGCTTCGGCAAAAAATACCGCATGCTGCCCAGTGCCACTGCCAATCTCCAATACCGACTGAGCGGGACCTAACAAAGGCCTTAGTACATTTAAGATCGGCAACTTATTATTCTCACACGCCTGCGAGAACGGCTTGTCTAGTAGTTGAGTCAAGCTCGCTTTCTCGGTAAAAATTTCAAAGGGTCGACAGGCTCGCCATCTCTGCGGATTTCAAAATGGAGCTTTACGCCCTTGGTGCCGGAACTGCCCATCTTGGCCAGCACTTGCCCCGCCTTGACGTATTCACCTTCCTTCACCAGTATCGTATCATTGTGAGCGTAGGCACTGATATATTGCGCGGAATGTTTGACGATCACTAAGGCGCCATAGCCTTTTATTGCCTCACCCGCATACACCACCTGCCCGGTCGCCGCGGATACAATGCGGCTTGCGCGTTTCGCTTTGATATGAATGCCAAACCTTGCTTTAGACCTAGAAAAGGTTTGGCTAAGTTTTCCCTTGGCGGGCCAGCGCCAACCGACCACTGTCGTAGGCAGCTTGACAGGCGGTATCGGTTTCGATGCCAGATCACTCTTGGGTTTAATCGCTCGAAGCTGACGCTCGGCAAGAACAGGTTTGGCAGCTACGTTTAAGCTCAACTTGTCCCCAACATAGATTCGATAAGGCGACCGTATATTATTCCACGCTGCAAGATGCTGATACGAAATACCGGTTCGAAAGGAAATAGCATGCAAGGTGTCGCCTCTTTTCACCGTATAGTGGGTCTGGTTCTTATCGACAGGCGAAAGATCTGAAACGGGCGCGCTAGGATGTGAAATACAGGCGGATATACCGATCACAACTGTAAATAAGAGACAATTCAGCCTAAGCTGCGCGCCACCATACTTAATTCGCTCGAGCAAGGCTAACGCAATTTTGATCCCTAAAGCTTCGGCTTTCATTAACGTGGGGTAGTCATTTGCCTAAGCAATTTTTTCGACATTTATGCATCCCCGCGGTGCATTCGCGCACCTAAAAATTCGAAGTGGGTTGTTGTCATTTGAGTATTTTAACTTGAATTTCATAACTTTAGGCCTATGATTAGCACAGTGGTTTAGTTCGCTAATTCACCTAGCGTAACTTAGACAGCCAATTTTAAATGATATTTGAGGACATTTAAGCATGAGTAAAAAGAAAACTACAGTGAAATCCAGCTCATCGTCATCCGGCATGGATACCGAACAACTTAAAACAAAACTATTAAATCCGGGGCATTGGCTGCGTGGGCTACTGATGGTATTAATGTTTGTGATATTGCATTTTATGGTTAAGTTCGTGCTACTTGCGCTGATGGTTGTGCAATGGGTGCTGGTATTATTGTCAGGCGAACCTAACGCGCGATTAATGGATTTCACCAAAAGCCTCAATCGCTATGGCTATCAAATAATGGAATTTGTCACGTTTCACTCAGATGAACGGCCATTCCCCTTATCAGACTGGCCAGCCTCCAAATAAGGCACGTCTATGCTAAACAGCGCCCCCGTTCAGCGCTCTACGCGCTGATCGGCGTATTGGCTCTGGGTGGCTGTAATATGTCGGCAACGCCTTATGTTGATACTTGCAAGTCGATGGTTACCTTTTTGAGCCAAGATTCAGATATTCAGTGGGAGCAAAGCCTTAAAACTGAAGATGGCTCCGGCAAGCTTAGAGTCGATGTTTTTTATAACGGAAAAAGAAACAACCAAACTGCAAGCTGCTTTTACCCAACGGTCAACGCGGACAACGAACAACAACAAAATGAGGGTAATTATCGGGGCAGCCCATCCGTCATTACTATTAACGGGCGCCGTGTTCCAGACGAAAACCTAGTTCGAGCGGCCTTTGCAAGCACCCGCGAATATAGCAAGCACAGCTACGATAAAATTACCGACAGCGTGCGCAATGCAACGGATCTCACCAGCACTAAGGCGCGACAGCTGGTATTAGATGCGGCCATCGAAGTGCAAAATAGCTTGCAAAAACCGCCAAGCGAATAATATACGCATCATCCATATATGGGTCTTGCTCAACTTGCGCGCTTGATCTAAGACCCCAACTATTGGATGGGTAATTCCCAGTTGATTGGCGTTTGACCGGATTGCTGTAAAAAAGCATTGGCCTGCGAAAAGTGCTGGCAACCCAAAAACCCCCTGTACGCTGATAAAGGAGAAGGGTGCGGCGCTTTTAATACCAAGTGCCGAATTGAATCAATCGCCCGCCCTTTTCGCTGCGCGTCGCGACCCCATAACATAAACACCACTGGCTTTGTCCGCTTGGCAATTGTTTCAACCACGCGGTCGGTGAATGGCTCCCAGCCAATATCTCGATGACTCGCCGCTCGGCCTGCCTCAACACTCAAGACACTATTAAGTAGCAATACGCCCTGCTTAGACCAATGGCCGAGATGCCCGTGCACGGCCGGCACAATGCCCAGATCAGAGGCCAATTCTTTGTAAATGTTTCTCAGCGAAGGTGGGATTGCCACGCCACGTGGCACTGAAAAACTAAGCCCGTGCGCCTGACCTGCTCCGTGGTAGGGGTCTTGGCCTAAGATAACCACTTTTACCGATTCCGGAAGCGTTAAATTAAAACCTGAAAAGATTTTCGAATGCGGTGGATAAATTTGTTTCCCCGCCTGCTTTTGCGCCGCCAGATAAGAAAATATACTGTCTAGCGCATCTCCGATATCTAAGGCTTTTAACCAATCACTATTGAGCAGCGTGGCGACCCCATCATTCTCAACCCGCATGGCTTGCTCGGGCATCTCGCGCCTCAAGCCGATTGCTTGGGTAGATGATGTCGCCACCCATGGCGGGTAATATCCGCTCGCCGATATAGCCACACGCCTTGATGCTTCCCGACATAATCTAAAAATATTTGCAGCGCCATAAAAAACTGGCCCCGCTTTTTAGGACAGGCGCCTTAGGAGTTATATTCACTTAATCAAGCTGCCATTTTCAGGCTGCTTGGCTTGCCAAACATCATATCAGGCGTATAGCGAAATGTTTGACGTTTTCGCTGCCGATTGTAGAACTCGATCTACTCGCTGATGCCGTCTTTTAGCACTTTGATGGACTCTATTTAGGAGAACCTCTTCATATTTAGCACTGTGCCACAAACGTTCAACATACACCTTATGGCATTCAGCACCCTTTGCATCCGTGCTAATATGAATATTGTTTCTGCCCTTCATCGAACCCTTCTACAGTGTAGACTAGTACGCTTGTCGCAAAATACTGAGCATTTTTTTACGGCAATAAGCATGCGGTAGCGCCTGTTCCACGCAACATCGAGCCTCTTCGACACATGATAAAATTTATAATAAAAATCGTCGCGATCCTACAAATTATACAAGGCTTCCTTTGTTTGACCCCAATATGGATAATGGTTACCCAAGGCAACGGTGTCACCTACCTCAGCACCCTTTTATTGCTGGTCGCTATCGCCGCGGCGTTTATCGGTGCTGGTATTCTACTTTGGCGCGGTAGAAAAATGGGGATTACGGTCTCGTTCTTTATCCAATTTTTGCAAGTCTTTGTGATCGCAACCGCAACTTGGCAATATAAATTATTGCTCGGCCCCGGCTTCACCTTTCCAATTGGCAACGTGGGTCAATATTTCATCGACGTGAATCTCGTGCCGTTACTTTTTTGTATAGCAATCGCAAGCTACAGCAATAAACTACGTCAACGCCGGTACACCTTTATTTCCTAAGCCTTAACCATAGACCCTCTTAGTCATCCTAACGAAGACAGCCCAGCCATGAACCAAGCCGCACGCGCACTATTAGGCGAGATTCGCTATCAAGTCTTAAACGAACTTGGCTCGGGCGCCACCGCAAAAGTCGGGCGCGTGCTGGATAAACACCTCAACAGAATCGTCGCACAAAAGGTGTTTCACGCCGAACTGACTGAGGACGAGCGCTTACTTCGCACCTTCCTGAACGAAGCGCGCTTAGTGGGCTATCTCAGCCACCCCGGCATTGTGCCCATCTTTGATTTATCGGTCAGTGCCGAAACACCACTGAACTACACCATGCCGATTGTCGATGGAAATAGCTTAGGCGAATTGATGCATGCCGACCCCGCCACGGGCAACGGCCAAGCTTTAGCCATTGCCGAAGCACTCAACATTCTGATTAAATTATGCGAAACACTCAACTACGCCCATGATAAAGGGGTACTGCATTTAGATTTAAAACCCGACAATATTGTGGTGGGTGAATTTGGCGAGGTCTTAATCATGGACTGGGGAACAGGCCGACTAAAAGACCCTACCAAGTATGCAAAACATCTTCACGAAGCCACCGAACATAATGTTAGCGTCAATTTTGAATCCGAGGACGATGACTTATTTCTGGGTACACCCAAATATATGTCACCCGAACAAACCACCGCATCACGTAATGAACTGAATTACGCCTCAGATATATTTTCAATGGGCATAATCGCGCATCAACTATTCAGCGGCATACACCCCTTTCACGCCAAAGACTTGCCCAGTCTATTTAGTGCAATACAATCAGAGGAAGTGCCACGCTTAGATCAAACTGACCCCACCCTTCCGGCGCGACTGGCCGAGATCGTGAGTCGTATGCTCGCGAAATCTACCGCAGCTCGATACGCTAGTTTTTCTGAGGTATTAGAAGATCTCAATACATTGCGCACAGCAGGCGCGGCTTTTGAAAGTCGCACGTATGAACAAGACGAGGTGATCTTCTCGCAAGGCGACCCCTCCGAGTACGCCTTTACGATTGTGTCGGGGGAAGTTCAAGTCAGCATAAACGTCGAAGGTGACGAGAAAATTATGTCTACACTCGGCGCTGGAAGTATTGTCGGAGAAATTGGCGTGATCACCGGTCAAGCTCGAACCGCAACCATCAAAACGCTTTGCGCAACGCAAATCAGCGTTTTAAAGAAAGCGCAACTTGAAAGCGAGCTGGAAAAACTAAGCCCTTGGGTCGGACAGCTAATCGAAGGTCTGGCGGATCGCTTTAATAGCGTCAATCGCGAACTCGCTGAAATTAAGCCCAGTGAGTAATCACTCTCGACTCGAGGTTGTTTAACCGCTCGGCTCTCCCCCAAACAATTCGCGTGATAATGAACCCAAGCGACTAAAACTCGACTCAATCGGTATATTTACCGTTTGCACTCCCCGCACATCTCCCACCGCCCAATCTGTTTTTGGGCTTTGCGGGAGCGTATTATGGCAACCGATACAACTCGCTTTCATCTTTACCGCCTGAGCATATTGGAGCACGGTTTTATCGCCGATTGAATTAAATTGATAAAACGGTGTATCCGGTTTATCGCGTAAGGCCGTTAATGCGCTACGCTCAAAAGCAGTTCGTGCTCCGCCGCGCGAGCGCCAAGGAAATGGAAAATCGCTATATAGGCGTACTTCGCTATCTGGTTGTGAGGCGCTGATCGTGTTGGCCAAATCAATGCTAAAAGTCGCAGGAAAGGGAATTTCGCCCTGCTTTGATGGCTCATGGGTGATCGTCACACCCATACCCTTCAAGGGTTGCACAACTTTTTTTGAGTACTCTGCGCGAAAAGTGCCCAAGGAGTCCGCCAGTACATTAGCGTACCGCAGGGCACTACGTTTTTGATCTTGATTAATAATATAAATTATCGCGAACAAACCCGCCACAATCGCGAGCCCCGCCAATACCAGGCCCCAGCGAAACATTTTATTCAGTCGGTTTGATCGATCCAATGCCTCTACTTCTCGTTCGATATCCTTTCTAAGCTCCCAAGTTTCAAGCCGCTCCTCGTCTAGCTCTGCCGCTTGCGATTGCGCAATACCAATGTCGCCATTATCAAGCGCAAAATTAGCATACGCAATTCTGGCCTCATGTAGGCCCTTGGTAGCAGGGATGCTTTCAGCCCAAAGCAATAATGATTGCTTAAAACCGGCCACCGCATCTGCAAACTGATCATACAGAATATTGGTACGGCTTTCGTTGTCCGGCTCTTCTCCCTCCAGCGTGGCTACGCTCTGATTCAGCAATGACTGTGCCGCGTCAGAAATAGTCAAACTCTCGCGATGGCTCAAATAGCCCTGCAAAGCCTGCTTGAATTCTTCAACAGATTGATAGCGGCTATCCATGCCTTTCTGCAAAGCCTTTAGATAAATCGATTCAACCATCGCCGGAACATCCCGACCACTCGTCACAGGCATTTGATTAACAGCAAACGCTAAAAGCCCTTCAACCGATTCCCCTTGATGAGGCGGCTTGCCATTAAATATTTCATACAATATACCGCCGAGCAGATAAATGTCTGTCCAGGGGCCAATATCACGCCCTTTACCTAAGGCAAGTTCGGGCGGCAGATAGAAGGGCGTTCCGACAGCGGTGTCGATTTCCTCACGCGCACGAACAGATGATTTGGAATCGGGTTCAGCTGAGTAGTCGACTGCAATGCCCCAATCCATCACTAAAACCTCACCAAACTGCCCCACCATCACATTTTCGGGCTTCAAATCACAGTGCGCGATCGATTTGCTGTGCGCATAAGAGATCGCATTACACACCGACAGTAAAATCTCGATATGTTGATCTAAGCTGAGCGAACCAGTCGCTAAGTTAGCTTCATCCGTTTTAGGGTGGAGCAAATCTGCCCAGGTCGTGCCTTTGACCTGCTTCATCGCCATTAAAACTTGCCCATCTTCCTCCTCACCCAAATCATAAATTGGCACAACGTTTGGATGATCGACAATGGCTGTCGTGATCGCTTCGCTGATAAAGCGCCCTTTACTGTCGCCGCTATCTTCGTTCGGCAGATGTTTTTTTAAAGCTATATCGCGCTTTAAACTGCTTTGGATCGCACTAAACACAACCCCTTCGCCGCCCTTGCCGAGCTCGCCTTTAATTTTAAACAAAGGCTGATTAGAAGCTAATAACGTACCGGTTTCGTCGCCGTTGTCTATTGACGTCCGATCGAGTTGAAAAACAGGCAACGTAACCCCTGCATCCAAGCCCTCGCCCTTACTCACATGACTGATTGTTTTGTTTGACATCGAAAGCGCACGCCTGCTCAACGCGAAAAATAATAAGTCATTCTAAACTATTCGACCGTTTATCAGGGATGTTATTCTTCCTCTTGTCCGCTCAGATAGCGCCACATTGCCCCTGTCTTTGCGAGGAGTGCAGCGACGCGTCAATCTAGTTACCTTCGGGTAAGTTCCCAATGGATTGCTTCGCTATGCTCGCAATGACGTTTGAGGTAATGTTGCGAACAAACACAAAACCATGCAATCCCTGTCTTTGCGAGGAGTGCAGCGACGCGGCAATCTAGTTGCCTTCAGGTAGTCCCCACTGGATTGCTTCGCGAAGCTCGCAATGACGGCTGAGGTAATGGCAACAAGCAAAAACAAAACAATATCCCCCCTGTCATTGCGAGGAGTGCAGCGACGCAGCAATCTACTTACCTTCGAGCAGTTCCCCGCTGGATTGCTTCGCTATGCTCCCAATGACGGTTGAGGTAATGTTGCGAACAAAAACAAAACCATGCAACCCCTGTCTTTGCGAGGAGCGCAGCGACGCGGCAATCCATTTGCCTTCGGGCAAGCTCCCCGCTGGATTACTTCGCTAAGCTCTCAATGACAATTGAGGTGATGACGTAAACAACAAACTAAAGCTTCATTACTTTATTAAACTTTATTAAATTGATCGATCACTGATTAGCCCCTATAATAATCATTAAGTCATACTTAATGCTCAACCATACTTGCTTCATACCGGAATGGTTGGAAAATTCACCCACCTGAGGAGAAACTCATGATTCAACAACAAAAGCAAAAAGGCCAAGGCATGGTCGAGTACATCATTATCGTGGCGCTGATCGCCATTGCAGCAATCGCCGCTTATTCATTCTTTGGTCAAACCATCCGCGGCCAAGTTGCGGGCATGGCACAAGACTTGTCCGGCTCCGATAACACCGGTACCGCTGCAGCACAAGGCTCCGCTGAAGGTGCATTGGGACAAGCTGAGCAAGATATCGGTCTTGGGAACTATACTGACGGAACCAAAACTAGCGAGTAAGCGTATCAGCATCATGCAGCTTGGATCGCATGGTGCACTTAACTACCGCGTGATCTCGCGCGTACTGTCAGACAGTTGATCTAAGACGTATTGATATAGCAAATACGCCATGGTGAAACGAGCAGCACTCAATCGGCCGAGCTTTGCGCGCTGTGGCGCTACCCATCGGCCTATGATGTTCAAAGCTCAAGCTTTTCAATCAAAGAAACTCCAGCGTGGTCAATCGCTGGTGTTTGTGATCGCCCTGACCGTTCCGATGATGCTGGCGACACTGATGCTGTATAAAACCGGCAAACTCACCAGCGAAAAAATGGAATTGCAAAACGCCGCGGATGCCGTGGCGTTCAGTATCTCTACCCTAGAAGCGCGTGATTTAAACTTCGCTTCTTATATGAACAGAGCCATGGTGGCCAACGAAGTCGGTATCGGACAAATGGTTGGACTGCGTTCTTGGGCGAATCACTATACGTCCTACGGCGGCTTTATTCACGCCATCGGCACGACCATTGGCGCGATCCCGTTCCCGCCATTAAGGGTAGTGCCCAAAGTGACCAAGAAAATTAAAGAGTTTTTCGACAAAACAGGCGATGCACTTGAACGCGGCTCAGAAGCCATTGCCAAGATCGTCATCCCGATCACCTCGACACTGAATAAAGCACTGGGGGGCGCTGAAGGGGTCTATCACCTCGCGACCGCTTACACCATTGTCGAATCACTGGTCGGCTCGGACAGCTTAATTCAAAAAAACGCGCCGGGTGCAGAACTCAGCAATTTTTCGAAGTTATCCATCATGGTGCACTTGGGCAGCTTCTTGGGAAAATACGCAAAATATTACAGTCCGACCCAGGAAAAACATAAGGAAGGCTTTTCGCGACTCGCCTCAATTATTAGAGAGTCACGCGATCCATTTAGTGTTTCCAGAACCCCTGATAAGCCGATCAATTTATATTTATTACCGCCGAGGATCGGCGCATCAACCGTGCCCAGCCCGCTGCGAATCGTAAACATCGATGTCGGCACATGCGCAATCGTCTGTTTCACTTTGCAACTATCTGTCAGACTGGGCATGCGCATTGATCATTTGGGTGGCTCGGAATTACGCTTTAAGGTCAAGCAGAACGAACCCACCGCCTTCGGCAAAGATTACAATTGGACGGCGGCTGACGTGAGCGAAGCCAGGCTTGACTTTAATCTGTCCGGGCGCCTTCGTTTTGAGGTGCTTGGTGTCGGCCCGGATGTTAGCTTTTCTACGCCCCCACTCCCCGGTGTACCACTCGGCGCAGGCTTCGCGCAAGCCGCTTCAAAGCCTGCTAATAAGCTTTCCACGGCAGATCTTATAAAAACCAGTACGGACGGCCCCGGCGCGGATTATTCTGACGAAGCGCTCGAATTATTATCTTATGGTGGCGCCCCATCGTTAACGCTACCCTGGAATATCGGTACTTTTGTGCCACTCACAAAGCCAGTGGTTAGACGCCAAGCCAATGCGCTCACGGGCTATCAAGGCCTGCCTTTTTACATAGGCGTAGCCGGGAGAGATGAAGTCGACCAACTGAAAAAATTTCAAATACTCGCGCCTTATGTGCTCATCGGCTTGGTAAAAAATGTCGGCTTTGAGGCAGGCAACGGCAACACAGTATTTGGCGCCAATAGCCCGCGACCCAGTGGCCCAATGCGCTTAGTCGGCGACGGAGAAAATGAAGCTGCAGATGATCAAATTGCCGCCATCGCCAAGGCTGAAGTCTATTTCAAACGCTCGTCGGATTTATCCACCTTCGCGCGCGGAGATGGCAAAGAAGAGTATGGCAGCACCTTTAACCCTTACTGGCAAGCAAAGCTTGTTAATACGAGCGAGGTTGATCGCATGATCAGCCTGCTGACCCAACAAGAAGTTATCTGGTTATCGGGCATTAGCACAGTACAAACTGATTTCGTTAATCTGGTCAATAGCGTTGCCGAAACATTCGACACCATGGTAGACGGGTTCTAATGAATCATAAAACACACTACTTACATCAATCACCTCCTAGTCGCTGTAGGGGGCAAGCCTTGGTTGAAACGGTTGTGGTGGCGAGTTCGATTCTTGCCGCCTTGCTCTTATGGGGACCCATGCTCGGCAAATACGTTGATATTAAACACCGCAGTATTCAAGCCGCACGCTATCAAGTCTGGGAAACCGCCGTGTGGCGCATTGAGGGTCAGTATGAAGACGCTGATTTGCGTGGCTCCGTGGCCGGAAAACCCGTCAAATCCAAAGCCACTTTAAAAAACGAAACCATGTTACGTTTTTATACCAACAGCAAAGAACTCTCCAGCACAGATGGCGCCGGCACATGGGATTCAAACGACGTACCGTCGCTGTGGGAAGACCACTCCTATGCCGATCGACCGAGCTTGTTTTCGCCCATTGTGCCGAGTAACAATATTAGCGACACAAAAAACGCCTATGGCTCAAATCCTGGCGGCCTTATTACCAGCGGCGTGGTTGGTATTATGGATACGTTTTCCACCGGCTTGAGTACGGTGCTCAACGTGTTTGGAGTCGATGCGGGATTTACCGTCATGACACGAAAAGGCCAGTTTACCAGCGCGCCGAGTATCGTCATCAATGACCCCAATCCTTACTTACTACGCGACTCACGCAGTCTTGAAACACCCCTGGCATTGAATTTACAAATCGGCTCTCAAGCCGGGCTAACAACCAACAACTGGGGGGCGGCTGGCAAGGAACACATGCGCTACCAAACCCGCGGCTTGGTCGCCACCAGCTTATTTGATAACCCGGTGTTCAATATCATCAAGACCATCACCTCTTGGTTATTCCCTGAATTTGGCAAACTCGAATTTGGCTATGTTGATTTCGACGCGGTACACCCAGATCGGCTCGAAGGCGGTGGCAGCCACGCCTGTATTCAGGCCAATGGGGAATGTAGCGGGATCATTTCCTACCAATGAATACATTTATATTCAACTTTTTCAGCCTAGGGCGTCATAGCGTTATTTTTGTTGCGACGCTAATCCTTGGTTTAAGCACCCTTGCGCACGCCAAGCCACCGAGCATTCCTGATCCCCCTGACGCATCAGTCAAGACCGTTTCCAAAACCATCAACTACGACGGCCTGCCGCTTAAAGTACAGCGTTTTGAGAGCCGTAAATCCTTAGATAGAGTGCTTTCATTTTATAAGAAAAAATGGGCGCGGCCCTTGGAGGGCCACCCGGGTTATTTGCACGATACCAATCAACCGTGGGAGGTGATATCTCGCTTAGAAGATGGCTACTTATTAACCGTGCAAGTGCGCGCAAAAGGACGCAGCCAATCTTGGGGCTACCTTGCCGTCAGCAATATGGCGGAGTATTTATTTGACGAAACACCCTCCGCTGAATCCTTCCCCAGCATGCAAGGCTCACGTATCGAAACAAATGTTAGCTCAGAAGATCCTGGCCTCAGCGGCCAAACTGTGGTGGTGAGCAACGCCTATTCTGCACAGAGCAACGCCAATTTTTATAAAAACCACTACGCTGACCGAGGATGGCTGGTTGATCAGAACATGGTGTTTGACCGCGGCAGTAATCATATTCTCCGCTTGCTTAAATCTGGACAAGAATTAACCATGGTCATCCAAGCAGAAAGCGGCAAGACAACCGTGGTCGCGAATAAGATAACCCTGAACTGATGCTTAGAGAACTCAAACAGCAGAGCCGACAACGCGGTCAAGCGATGATCGAATATATAGTCGCACTGTCGGCGGTATTCATGATTTTTTACGTCACTGGCGGCATTATTTTTCCGGTTGAAGAAACGCCGTGTACCAATCGAAACGGTGATTTGGTCAGCCCTAGAGATTGTTTAATCGACAATATGAAGGGCTATTATCAGGGCCATAGTTATGCCCTGTCCTTGTCGGAATATCCGGACAGCAGCCCGGGCGCGAGCATTCCATCGATCATCGACAACATCGTCGCAGATATTTGTGATGATGGGGCTTGTTCGGGCTTGGATTCCCTTCCCGGACTCGGCAGTATCCCAGAAGAGTTCCCGCCCAGCCTAGAAACAATCGTCGACGAGCTTATCCCGAATATTACAATCGACTTGAAGACATTGCTTGGATTGCTCGGCTTGCCGAGTGAAGTTACCGACCTCGTTGCAGATCTCGTCGGAAACCCGACGCTAATCGACATCCCCTTTCCACCTTGATCACCTATTATACGAATCGGTAGCGCCATCTATATCGGTATGCTACATTTAACCGCAATAGGCGTCATCATAATTCACAATAACTCGAGCTAATTCAGTGGCCATCAAAGACAAAAAAAGAAGACGAAGAAAAGGCGGATTTTTCCGCAGCACACTCGGAATCTTTATCGTTGCGTTGATCATCGGCGCGATTGCTGCTGCGCTTGCAGGGATCTACATTAAACTTCGGGGCGATGCCTACCTTGCCAGCCTCAAAGGCGAAGACAAATTGGAATCAACGGTCATTGTGGCCTCAGCCAATTTACCCGAGGGCACCATTATCGGTGAAAACAATATGTCGGTGCGCCCCATACCCGTAGACTTTATACACCAGGGCGCGATCCGACCCAGTCAATTTGAAGGCGTGAAAGGAAAAGTGTTGATTCAGCCAATGACGCAAGGCACACCGCTTTTGACTGCCTTTATGGATGAAGAATTCGGCAATGACTTTTCAGATACCCTCGAAATCGGCCGACGCGGCATCACCATGCAAGTCGATGATTTAAACGCCATCGGCGGTTTGTCTCGCCCAGGCAACCGCATTGATATATTTGTATTGCTCGCGCCGGGCGTCACGACTCCAGATGATCAACGCGATATGGTTCTACCCGTTTTGCAAGATGTGCTGGTGTTAGCCACAGGCCAATTCACCTACGGTGATTACCGTGAAAAGGTATTGAATCAAGGGCGCCGACCAGAGGATAGTTTTTCGAATATCACGGTCGACGTCAGCCCGCGCGAAGGTGCACTGCTTTCGCAAGCCATTGATAAGGGCAACATCATCACGCTGCTTAGAAACAGAGAAGATCGCGGAATGGCGACTTTCGCACAAATTCTGCCCGTGGATTTAGTTAAGAACGCCCAACAAATGGTGCAAAAGTACCAAACGGGTAAGAAATTAATCGTCACCGAAGACGGCGTTGTCATGACGCGGGATGGTCGCGTACTCGAAGGCGTCACCGTCACAAAAGATGGCTTCTTGATCGATCAAGACGGCAATATCATGACCCAAGACGGTACGATATTAAAAGGCGTCACCCTCAACGAAAACGGCGAAGTCGTGACCGCCGATGGTCGAGTACTGAAAGAAAGCGATGTTGTGGTCAATGAAGACGGCAGTATTGGTGTTGCCACCACACAGCAACTTGACGGCGTCACCGCCACCAAAGACGTATCGCTACTCGAAGGCGCCACCCTCACCAAAGATGGCTTTTATGTCACTAAAGACGGTCGAATTCTGACCAAAGATGGCTACGTTTTAGACGGCGTCACTTTAAATGAAAACGGCGAAGTCGTTACCAAGGATGGCACAGTGCTTAAAGCCGGCGACGTCATTATCAATGAAGACGGCAGCGTTTCTATCCAAACCGTTGAAACTTTAGAGGGCGTGAGTGGCGTCGAAAGCGAGCTCAGCCGACAAGCTGATCAGCTTGCAGATTCGGTCATTACACTCATTGAATTTATTGCAGGGGGTAATAGTTCCGAAGGAAAATCCAATGTCGGCACCTTACCCGTATTAGCAGACTAAACTGATAACAATGATGCACTTTAAAAAATTACGCCCGATTACCCAGCTGCTTGCTTTGGGTTTGTTTTTCGCTACGAGCATGAACCATGCTCAAAACAGCGCGAACAACGCCCCCGCTACATTGAATATGCACGTTGGGGCAGTCTCTGTGATGGAGCTCCCACCTGTCAGGCGTGTGGCAGTCGGCAGCACCTCCAAGATAAGCACTTCCATCACTGAAGGCGGTCAGCTTATTTTGATTGCCGAAAGCGAAGGTGAAACCACCGTGCATATTTGGTATCGCGATGATTCAGAAGAAAGCATGCGGGTGGTCATTGCCGCTAAAGATGCAACGCGTAGCAGTGAAGAAATTCGCGCGCTATTGAGCGAATTCGAAGGCATTGAGTTTTGGGAAATCGGTAATAATCTTTTCTTGCGCGGCACACTAGACCCTAGACACCGCACGCAAGTCGATGAAGTCATGAAGTTGTACCCGACTCTCGTTGATCTAACCTTCCCGCCCGATGAAGAAGTTGATGTTGCCTCTTTAGTTGAAAAATTTGGCGTTATCGATATCTCAACTGTCGGAGGTAAAACAGTTCTTCAAGGGCAAGTCGACCCACTTTATTCCGAGGCACTCTCAGAATTATTGAAAGCCTATCCGGATGTTTTGAACCTGACACGTGTTTTACAAGTCACTCAGGATAAGATGATATACATGAACGTTAAGATCACTGAATTTCGTACCGGTGATTTACAAAATCTGGGAATCAATTGGCAAAAAGACATCAATGGCCCCAGCGCCGTTTTTGGCGTAGAGCGTCCATTGGAAGGTTCACAAATCGGTATCCTCAATAATGCAACTGAAGGCGCCGTGGCGATAGCGCCGCGAACCCAAGGCGACTTAATCAATGCTGTGGGTTATTTTGGAATCGCCTCTGCTATCACCTCCCGAATTAATTTGTTAATCCAAGATGGTAGCGCGCTGTTACTTGCCGAGCCGCGCCTGAGTACACGCAGCGGCGGTGAAGCAACTTTCCTTTCTGGTGGAGAAACACCGATTGTCGTTCGTTCCCTTGAAGGCAATACTGTTGAATACAAAGAGTATGGCATCCGATTGAGTATTGCACCCATTGTCGATAGCGCAGGCAATGTTGTTGCAAACATCGAGACAGAATTAAGTGCGGTGGATAATTCAATCCAATCTGAAGCAGGGCCTGCATTCATTACGCGGCGCACCAAAACAGACATCAGCATGCGCCAAGGAGACACCCTGGTTATTTCTGGTTTAGTCAGCCAAGATTGGAGCGATAGTTCTAGTGGTCTTAAAGGACTCAGCGAGATTCCCTTGCTAGGCGCTTTGTTTAAATCAAAAGATTTCCAATCGCGCAAATCTGAATTAGTGATCTTTGTTACCCCAACCGTAGTGGATCCTGCCAACGTTACAGACGCCGACGTCACTAAACGACGTTTAATTCGCGGCTATCAAAGCACCACTGGCTTAAAAGGCATCATCGACTGATATGTTCGATGTTCTTGTTACAGACAAAAAGGGTGAAACCAGCAAGGTAAGGTGCGTTACCAATAAATGTTCCATCGGTAAATCTCGGGACAATCTGGTACAACTTAAAGGCTGGTCGATTGGTGCCGTTCACGCCGAGCTCACACAAAGTGAAAACGGAATTTTTGTTGAAGATTTTGACTCTCGCGTCGGCACTTTGGTCAACGATGAGTACGTTGAAGAGAAGTATGGCCCGTTACGCTCGGGCGATGTCATCGAAATTGATGCCTATGAAATCCGCGTCGGCTGGATAGAGGAAGAAGCAGAAGAAAAACAAGATGGCGACAAAACGTCATCCCCTCTAACCGATATTTCTAAAGTAGAAACCATGCAGAAGGTTTCAGCGCCCGCCGCCTCTAGCGACGATGCCGAGGCGATGTCTACCGCCGACTTAATGCGTACCATGGTCGGCGTTCGCCCGCATATCGAAAGCAAAAGTGATGACCTCGTGCTGCGTGAAACACGCTTTATTTGGCGAAACAAAGTCCATCAAGAGCTCGTCAAAATGATGGATTTACGCCGCACCGACGTCGGCAATATGGATGAAGACGAACTGCGCGGACATATCAGTAAATTGATCGAGGAGATTCTAGACAAACTCGACGGCACACTACCCGAACAAATCACCCGCGAACAACTGGCCAAAGAAGTTTTAGATGAAGCCGTAGGCTTGGGCCCCATCGAGGCGCTATTGGCGGACGAAACTGTGACAGAAATCATGGTCAATCGCTTTGACGATATTTATACGGAGCGTGCCGGAAAGCTCGCGCTCTCAGATGTCACTTTTAGTAGCGATCACGCCGTCATGGCGGCGATCGAGCGTATTGTTTCACCTTTAGGCCGTAGAATTGATGAAAGCTCGCCGATGGTGGACGCGCGTTTAAAAGATGGCTCACGGGTGAATGCAATCATCCCGCCCTTGGCAATAAACGGCCCCTGCTTGACCATCCGAAAATTCTCTAAGAAGAAATTGACCGATATCGACATGATTAACTTCGGGTCGATCAATGAAGAAATGGTCGCGCTACTTAAAATCGCGGTCAAGCAAAAAAAGAATATTATTATTTCCGGCGGTACCGGCAGCGGCAAGACAACGCTGCTCAACATCCTGTCTAATTTTATTCCATCGACCGAGCGCATCGTCACAGTTGAAGATGCGGCTGAATTGCAACTCAATCAACCGCACTTGGTTTCATTAGAGGCGCGGCCCGCGAACATGGAAGGCAAAGGCGCAATTACCATTCGTGAATTGGTTAAGAACTGCCTGCGAATGCGCCCAGATCGAATCGTGGTGGGCGAGTGTCGCGGCGGCGAAGCCTTGGATATGCTGCAAGCCATGAATACGGGCCATGACGGCTCTTTAACCACCGTGCACGCGAACACCTCACGCGACGTCATTTCACGTCTTGAAGTCATGGTCATGATGTCGGGCATGGATTTACCCATTCAATCCATTCGAGAACAAGTCGCGTCCTCGGTTGACCTGATCGTACAACAATCGCGGTATGCTGATGGCAGCAGAAAGGTTAACCAAATCACCGAAATCACCGGTGTCGAAGGCGGCATCGTCCAAATGGCGGATATCTTCCGTTATAACCAGCGCGGCTTCGATGAGAATGGTAAGGTCATTGGGGAATATGCGGCAACCGGCAATATTCCCGAATTTTACGAAGATCTACAAGAGCGTGGCTTGTCTGTGGATATGAGTATTTTTCAAGAGAAGGACTAGCCAAGCGCCGCCAGTCGAAACCAGCCTATGTTAAACAGCACATTCTACCTCGCCGCCGTCATATTGGTTTTTCTAATCGGCTTTGGCCTATCCTGGATCGTGTTATCTCGAACACAACAAGCCTTTGACAGCTATCGAGAAAATTTCACGCAAGCGGCAGATGCCAATATGACAGATATGTTTTTGGTGATGGATACTGGCAAGCTATTCATGATCAACATGCTATTGATGTTTATCCTACCCCCTATTGTTTGGTTTCTCAGCGGCAGTTTTCTTGCTGGGGCTTTGGTACTAATCACCTTGATCATATTGCCAGCTTATATTTATCGTGGAATGCGCAGTCGGCGAATGGCTTTATTTACACGGCAATTGCCAGACAGTTTGATCATGATCTCCAGCAGCTTGCGTGCAGGTGCGAGTTTGCCACTCGCTTTGGAAGGTTTAGTCAAAGAACAATCCCCGCCCATCGCCAATGAGTTTGATCTATTCCTGCGTGAGCAACGCGTGGGAACCGAGTTCTCACTGGCCCTATCCAATATGGAAAAACGCATCCCCAGCGACGATTTTCAGATGGTGGCATCGGCCATGCGTATCTCTCGAGAGATTGGCGGTAACTTAGGCGAAGTGCTTGACGTTCTTGCCGACACGCTACGCAAGAAAGCGACGATGGAGGGAAAAATTGATAGTTTGACCGCACAAGGTCGACTCCAGGCAATCGTCATGGCCGGCTTGCCTGTATTCTTGTGCATCATTTTATATTTTATGGAAAAAGAATCGATGATGCTGCTGTTTACCACGCCTATCGGCTGGGCAGTCCTAACATTTGTGGTCATCTGGGAGTCCATTGGCTTTATGTTCATTAAGAAGATTGTGAGCGTCGATGTCTGAATCCCTGTCAAAACTGGCGAATATGGGCGTATTTGTTTGGTTCATCGTATGCACGGGCATTGCCGTCTTTTTGATCGCCTGGTTGTTCTTTAGAACCTTCTCGCAAATCCCTGAGCAGGATCGTTCCTATATGGATCCGCTCGGTTACAAATTGACTTTAGTCTGGCCCTTCGTTCAAGTCATTTCGGTTTTCTTTTGCTCTAATTTGCCCAATGCGTATTTAACACGGATCGAAGAAAAACTACACCGTACAGGTGTATCTTATTTAATGACCGCAGAGCAATTCACTGGGCTTAGAATCTTTCTTGCCGTTTTGATGCCGCTGCTGACTTGGATTACGCTCACCTTACTCGGCAAAGACTATCCAATTGCCATCATGCTAGCACCGCTGATTGGTTTTTACTTACCGATGATATGGCTGGGCGACATGCGTAAAAAACGCGTGCGTGATGTGGTCATTGGCATGCCCGTATATCTTGATTTTATCACCATGTCAGTGGAGGCAGGTTTGAACCTGTCTGGCGCAATGCAGCAAGCGGTAGACAACGGCCCCAAAGGCGCGCTACGCAGCGAATTTACCACCGTATTGCGCGACCTACGTTCGGGCTTACCTCGCGCAGAAGCCTTAAAACGGATGTCGCAACGTCTACAAATTCCTGAAGTAACGGGCTTTGTCAGCGCCATCACGCAAGCAGAAAAACTTGGATCGAGCATGGGCTCTGTCCTAAGAATACAAGCAGAACAACGGCGCACCGAACGCTTCCAGCGTGCCGAAAAAATGGCCATGGAGGCACCGGTTAAATTGGTCTTCCCGCTGGTTATCTTTATTTTCCCAGTGACTTTTGTCATCTTAGGCTTTCCCATCATCATGAAATTTCTCAACGAGGGGATTTTATGAACACGGGGCAAATTACAGATCAAAATGGTCGTATCTTATTCAGTAAAATTCATTCGACCACCTCAGCATGGGAGCGGATGCGTGGCCTACTGGGCAGCAGTGAATTAAATGCGCAACAAGGCCTTCTAATAGAGCCTTGCAATATGGTTCATACCGCTTTTATGAATCAACCCATCGACCTCATATTCCTCGACAAATTCGGCAATATCACAGCGCTTCGTGAAAACGTCAAGCCCTGGCGGATGGCCGTCAATTTACCCGCAAAAAAGGTGCTAGAAACCCGCGCAGGGATGATCCAACAACATAAACTAACCGTCGCTTCTCGTTTAACGTGGGAAGGGATCGGTAACATTAAACAAAACGGCCATCAAGCCGTCTCAATTTAAAGGTAATCGTCATGTCAAACCTTAGCCCCCCAAACTTCACGACCGCTCGTAAACCTATCATCAAGATATGTGGTTTGATTTTTGCACTCTCCTTCTTAAATGCCTGCGTGAGCAACTCCAACAACCGAATTATTCTCGGTGATTTGTATGATGACACCATGGATGCCTATGAGAAAAAAGAGTACCTTACTGCCGAGCAAGGTTTAAATATGCTCTCCAATCGAGTTCCGCAGGATACGCTGGTTTGGTTTAGGCTGGGCAATATCTACGCGCGAACAGATCGCCCTGCCTTGGCCATCAATGCGTACGAAGAGGCCTTGCTTAGAGAGCCTAGCCACCCCAAGCCTTGGCACAACAAGGGCATGATCGAGCTGTATACCGCGATGTTCACCTTTAGCGATATGTTGTTACATATCGAGAAGGATAATGTTTTTTATACCCGCGCTGATTACATTAGAAATGCCATCGCAAAATTAATAGAAGCTGATTTTGAAACGGCGCCCTCACCGATGACGAAATGCTGGGAGCGCCAAAGCGACCCCAGTAATCCATCCCCTGAGCCAGACCATCTAGTCTTAAACCCCGAAGATGATGCCGCTGAAAAAGTGGCCTGTAAAGATCTCAATGTATCGTATCTTCCGATACCACCAGCAGTGCCTGCAATGAAAGAAATGATAGAGAGTAAAGCACCGGAGACTAGCGAGCCGGACATGCCTAGCATCACAGACACAACAAGCGTCTCTGATATGGCTAAAAAAGAGATGGATGAGATGGATGTTAAGCCTGCGACGGAAGATTTTCCAGCAGACGCCGCCCTTGAGATGCCCGACTCGCTGGACAGCACGCCGCCAATGGAATCAGAAGATACGGAAAAACCCGCATTAGCAACCACCAATATGCAAATTCTTTCTGATGCTGAGACAAATCAAGCTGCCCAGAAAATGGCAAAACTTGAAAAACCAGCAGTTGAATCAGAAACTACAGCCGTAGCGTCTGCAGAAATAGCCCCCGTTGAACTCGTATCACACGAAATTAAGTTTAACTTCATGAGCTCGGAACTGACTGAAGACGGCGCCCTACTTTTAAAGGCGCACGAAGAACAACTTTTATCCGCTCAGCGTATCGAGATTCAAGGCGTCACCGGCAACAATGGCCCAAGTGAATATAATCAAACCTTAGCCGCTGAACGTGTCGCCAGTATTCGTGCCCAACTCATCGCGCAAGGAATTGACGAAAATAGAATCGATACCGTTGAGTGGAACCCTGATCAGCCGGGCTATAAAGCTATCTTGACGCTGCATCCCTAGACGGTTACAAAGGTTTTCTGATTGACGAATATTGCTATATCAATCATGCCTCGCGCTCTAAAATCATGGCGTCAGCAATCCGGACAGGGCATGGTCGAAATGCTGATCGTTTTTCCAATACTGATCATGATGGTATTCGGCATTCTACAATTGGCTTTGGTTTACCATGCCAAGGAAACCCTCAACTACGCGACCTTCCTTGCCGCAAGAAATGGTGCGCTCAATCAGGGCAGTTATGAATCCGTGGTCCGTGGATTAAGCAACGGCCTCGCGCCTTTATATACCCATCAAACAACCCCTGATGCAGTGATGGCCGGACGACAAAAAATTCGCGATGATATCGATAATGGTTTTGCTTGTATTCGACGCCTAAATCCAACCGTTGCGGTGTTCGACGAAGACTACATTATTGAGGAAGACGGACAGTTCGTTGTACCCAACGACAATCTAATCTTCAGGAACCCCTCTTATGATGGGGCGATAAACGTCCATGATGCCAACCTATTGAAAATTGAAGTCACGTATTGCCATACGCTCATCGTGCCTTTTGTTAATCGGATTATTACAGGCGTACACCCCAAGGTGATCGGTGTCGTCACCTTAGGTGCGCCGGAGACGCCTGATGCGGGGGCATTCAGGCAAGCCTGCTACAACAATAATCGATTGCCCATTGTGTCCGAAGCGATCATCCGGATGCAATCCGCAGCGTTTAACGATACCGCCTTTGCCACAGACTGTAGCTGATTTTTTTACTGACGTTGAATATTCATTGCGCCGCTATCCGCGACCAATTCATCGACCACTTCGCCACCGCTAGTTTCCGTACCGCCAGATACTGTCGTGGTGGTTTCTGTGGGACCTGGCGTACCATCAGCATTCTCAAGCACCTTAGTCTCTGTACTTGTTTCCGAGGTGTCTGTGGTGATGATAGGCGAGACAAATGAACAGGTGACTTCTGAGGTAAATTTCCCAATTATCCAGCCCCCACTGATCGTGCCTTGGAACACAATCGCAGCACCGCCGGTAATCGTAAATTCGAGATGAACATTGTTTGCATCAATGCGGCTGGCCTCACTATTGATGGTTGCACCGGTATAGCAATCTCGCGCTGAAAAATTCACCACACCCGTGATGATTTGCCGCCCTTCTTGTTGGTTCTGTACTATGACTTTATTTTGCTGCGCAATGGTCATTCTAATTCCTACACCCCCCACATATCTAGAGTATAAGGTTCCGGCCCATGTGCCGGTCAGATCAAAATTGCTGCCCACCCCAGATTCGCTAGAAATGGATTCAGTATCGCAGCCGAGTGTGGCCTAAACTCAATGCAAGGATTAGCGCTATTTTTTTCATAATTTTACCGCTTAACAAGTGGTTTATTTTCAGCACATCGTTCGGAGCGAGCTCTAGCGACAATCTTTACTAGCGTCTCGATATTTTATTGAAAACTCCGCCTACCAGTATTTTATACCATATCCCCGTACTGATGGAAACGCTAATCAATGCGCAAAGCAATTCCAAAGCTTATTGAGACAAAGGATTAGTCAAAATACTTCTCACAAACTTTGCGAGACTGAAGAAGATTGCTTTTGAGGAAAAATAGTAATTATTATAAACTTACGATACATAAGAATAGGGTGAACGGACACGGTAACCTTCTAGTCTGAGCATTCAGTAGTAGTGTCTCAATTTACTAAAGATTACATAAATGGATGAATTGGATATGTTTGAACCCAAAACCAAAACTGAGTTAGAAAATATTACGCATAAAACGTCTGTTTTTACACAACGACTATTCTTTGTAGCTCTAATGATCTGTTTTGTAAATGTTCAAGCTCAGACATACACTGAGAAATATTTCTATGACAATGATGCACGGTTAGTCAGATCGGAATATAGCGAGCAGCTATATAAAGGAATGGAATATACTTTTGATGTGTCTGATAATATTTTGAAATATAAGTACCCCGTTCTACCCGCGCCTCCGCCACCACCGTACGGATTAGTACTACCTAGTATTTTACTTTTATTGCTAAACGATTAAGAGGGCATTGGATGCTAAATATATTTACAATTTTTTTGGTTTTGAGTTTTGCGAGTTCTGCATATAGTATTGAACTAGTAGATTCATCAGGCTCGGCAAAAGACCTACTTCAAACTAAATTGTCGGGGGATTCCATTCCGCTTGATACTACTCCACTTGTCGAAGACATCATCGCTAGCGGCCAACTTGGTGGCCCTCTTTTTCCTTCGGTACCTACGTCCGTAGCTTTTTCACCATCAAATAATAACGGCAACGGCAGCAATGACTTTTCAACTCAAAACTTTCTTTTTGCTCAAGCAATGAATGCATGGAATGACCACCATTATGATGATGCGGTTCAGTTGATGGGTGAGTATGTGACAGCATATCCGAAGGGGGTGTGGACAGCGGAAGCAGTACTGCATCAAGGATGTGAAGCACGGTTTAATGGCCGGTATACTGAAGCGAATAGCTTATTTAATCGCGTTATAGACCAATATCAGGATAGCGACTTCGTTGGTGCTCGTCTAGTTGCCGACAAGGCACTTTCACGACAGGCTGTTCTCGAAGTAATGCGTAATCAACCAACCCAAGCATTAGAGCTATTTACAAAATTATCGAAGGAAGCGTTAGATTGGCGATTACGCACTTATGCTTCTAACTGGATACGCGGTTTATCTGGTTTTCGAAAAAATAATTTGGCCCTCGCTGATTGTGGAACTCAAGCACTTGCTCAAGTTTTACAAATAAAAGGCCGGTCAGACGCTATTGCTTCCGTACTATCGAACAAGCCTAAGTCGATATCTGGCTTCAGCTTACAAGAACTTAAAATGATGGCCGCGTCTGTTGACCTTAAAGTAGCAGCCATCGAACTTGATAATATCGATCAACTTCAAAAGGTGCCACTTCCCGCTATTGCACAGGTTAAGTCAGGGAATGATTACGGACACTACTGGTTAGTTGAATCTGCAAAAGCGGACCAAGTTATTCTCTACGACGCTCAAGCCAAGCGACGATTCATACAAACCAATGATGAATTTTCTAAGGAATGGCAAAAAAAACTTCTGGTGTTTACCGACGAAGTTGAAGTAGGCCGCATACTTGATCAGACTGAAGCTCAATCTGTTTTTGGGGCTTGCTGTGGGTTACAACGTCCCGAAGCTGGATTAGGACCGCCTGATCAGTTATTTGGGCTGCCGGGAGGAATTAATTCCGAAGCTGAGTGTTCTAGCTCGCCCTGCGCGATGGGCGAACCGATATGGGAAGTAAACCCGCTGACACTAAATTTTTATATGTCGGACATCCCGTTGTGGTATGAGCCTGCTTACGGTCCTAGCGTTGCTATTCGTTTGGCGTATAACTCCCAGTCAGCCATTTCTTTTAGAAATGATGTGGGAAATAAGTGGCAACTAAATTATGGTTCTTATCTAGTCGTTGATCCGGGCACAGGGGTGACTATTTTTATGCCTAGCGGCCGTCGCGATGTGTTTATAGAAAACGGCAGTAGTTACGACCCACCAACTAATTCTAATTTGATCCTTGTCAAGGTAGACCCGACGACATACCAGCTGAAATGGCGAGATGGCTCAACATGGGAATACACCTCGCCAGCAGGTACCCAACAGGTTTATCTGACGAAGATAACTGATATTTATGGACACGACTTACAATTTGAGTATGCGGCTGACCATATCACTCGCATTCTTGACGCGGAAAACAAAATCACTACTTTTACCTATAGTGCGGCTGATAAGATTACTAGCATAACTGGCCCATATGGCCGTAGCGCTAATATGACCTACAACACGGAAGGAGATCTGCTATCGATTCAAGATATGGGCGCGTACACTACCCAATTTGAATACGATTCTGACAAGTACGTAAGTAAAATTACCACAGGTCATGGGACTTGGAACATTTATACAGAACCAGCAGACGGAATAAATAACGCTTTTGATAAGTATCCCGCTCCCGGAAACCCTATGTGGGAGAATTATCGGGTTACAATTACCAATCCAGATGATCGAAAAGAAGAATATTATTGGGACGGGTTTTCAGCAGATAGTTGGTACGTTAGCCCCGATCATTATATCGACTATATAAGCTCGTCCAATAATAATCGTTCTATTAACGTCCCAAAAATAGAATACGACTCTGTCATTGTAAATGGACAAACTAGGCTAGAGTATATTTCTCTTCCTGAGGCCGGGAAAACGAATTATAGCTATGATTCACAGGGGCGATTAAGCAAATACGAGCCTCCAAATAATCTGGACGAAACTTACGAATGGGATATCGACAATAATTTAAAGAAGGTTACTTTAAGTACCAGCAAAAGTGTGAATTATGCATACAACGCATATGGAGATATTACACAAGTAAGCAATGATTACAGCACATTGGATGTCAACTACGATATTCAACGAAATCCAACGACGATTGATGATTCTCGAAAAGGCATATTTACATATAGTTATAACACGCATGGACAGATAACCAACCATAGTGCTCCTTCAGGAGCTGATTTTAGCTATATTTATAATGGAGATGATCAACTAGATCATATTTCACTCAACAATATATCGCTCTATGAGTATGAGTACGACTCTAAAAAGCGCCTGAGCAAAATCACTGATAGTGCAAGCAGGATATATCGATACGCCTACGACGATCTTGATAGGCTGGTGACGTTTACTTATCCCGACGGCAATACAAAAACATACAACTATGGTAACGCCCCGAATGTTCTCACCAGCTTTACAGATCGAGCTTTCCAAAGCTGGCATTATAGCTACGATTCGCAAAGGCGATTAACAGGCTTATTAAAACCTAGTGGACAAACTTTGGGATTTGATTATGCCAACAATGGCGATTGAAGTGGACCCCATGATTAGGACAGGTCGCAGGCCAAAATAAGGAGTTATTTTCTGTTTTATAATTGTTCAAAACGAGGAACAGAAAATGAGTAGAAAACGTAGAAATCATTCGCCACAATTCAAAGCCAAAGTTGCTCTAGCAGCAATCAAAGGAGATGAAACATTGAGCAATCTTGCTAGCCGTTATGACATCAGTGCGAACTTGATCGTCAAGTGGAAGAAGCAATTGCTTGATAGCTCATCTGAAGTCTTTGCTTCAGGCACAGGCTTGGCTCCAGATCGAGAATCAGAGATTAAATCCTTGCAGGCAAAGATCGGTGAGATCACCATGGAAAACGATTTTTTGTCCAAAGCGCTCGGTCGATAAACAGGCCCGAGCGCAAAGCAATGATTAATAAAAGCAATAAATTATCGTTAGTTCGCCAGTGTAAGCTGTTGGATATTCATCGGTCTAGTGTCTATTACAAGCCCACACTAGATACTGACGATGACCTGGAACTCATGCATCTGATAGACCGCATTCATCTCAATCGGCCCTTTCTCGGCAGCAGACGTATTCGGGATGTCTTGCAAGATGTAGGCCACCGAGTTGACCGTAAGCATGTGCAGCGTTTAATGCGTAAGATGGGCATTAAAGCCATCTATCCTAAGCCTAACACCAGCAAGAAGAAGGCTGGGCACAAGATTTATCCTTACCTGTTACGAGGGTTAACTATTAATCGTCCTAACCAAGCTTGGGCTACCGACATCACGTATATTCCGATGCCTAAGGGCTTTGCTTATCTTACCGTTGTGATGGACTGGTATTCACGCAAAATACTGTCGTGGCGGCTTAGCAACAGCATGGATAGTGCATTCTGCGTAGACGCTCTGGAAGAGGCTCTGCATTACCACGGCAAGCCTGAAATCTTTAACAGCGACCAAGGTGCGCAATTTACCAGCGAGGCGTTTACGGGTGTTCTCAAAGCGAATAACATTCGTATCAGCATGGATGGTAAAGGCGCTTGGCGTGACAATGTGTTTGTTGAACGCTTATGGCGCAGTGTTAAATATGAAGAAGTTTATCTACAAGCCTACCAATCGATGAAAGAGGCAAAAGACGGTATTGGCGCCTGGATAAACTATTACAACCAAGAACGTAAACATCAAACCTTGGGCATGGTGCCTGACATGATGTATGATCCATATCGCAGCCTGAAATTGGCTGCATAATCAGGTGAAAATAACTCCTAAGCTACCTGTCCTAAAAAGCGGGTCCACTTCTGATATTACACTTACCAACGAAATGGGAAATGAGATTGAGTTTGGGTTTAATAATGATCGTCAAATAGACCAGATAACTGATCCAAAGAATAAGACCGAAGAACGAAGTTATATTAATGGAAATCTAGATGAGATCGATGATGCTCGTTTTAGTTCTAGAATAGAATTTAATTTTGATCCAGTGACAGGCTTATCAAGCTCAACTGACTACGTAACTAATGATATCAATACTATTCCGCCGCGTAGCGATGATACTTTTACTCGCGATGCTTGGGGCAGAGTCATTCAGATAGATGACGATGTAGGTAAAACGACTATTACATACGATTCAAGTAGTAGAGTTCATACAGTTGATGGCCCATGGTCAAGCGATACAATCACGTACACATATGACAGTCAAAGTCATATAGCAAGTTACGCTGTAGAGAATGGACAACAGGTCGTGCTTACCTACGACAATTTCAATCGTCTAGGAACAATTAAGCGAGGAAGCCAAAATACCTATCGAATGGAGTATCGCGACCCAACAGATGAACTCAGTAGTATTACCTACCCCAATAACGCAAAGCGTAGTTACGTCTATGATTATGTTGGGAGGTTACACACTGTTGACAATCGTACTTCTTCAAATAGCCTGCTTAGTAAAATCGAATATACCTACAATTGGGCTGATCAGATAAAACAAATGGATGTCTCTGGTTTGCCCCCAGCAACGATATCCACAAACTCTAGAAGCTACCAATACGATGATGCTGATCAAATAGAGGTCGCGACACAATACGGAATACCTGAATACGACAGCTCTGGGAATCCAACTTCTGGGAAACTGCCTGGCGGTAACGACTTCGTGGCAAAGTATAATTCAGCTAACCAATTAACAGCTCTAAGCTGGGGGACAACAGCAACTGACTATCGAATTGAATATACTTATGGATGGGATGACCTGATAGGTGTTATTAAGTATTACACTGACACTTCTCCAGATAGTAATCCAGCAGACGATAATCTACGTGGAGAAATCCGTTTTATCAGGGACATACATTCAACCAATGTAGTACAAAGACGAAATAGATTTGATGGCGTAACCGACAATTTTATTTGGTTGCCGAACGATATAAAAACTCATGATCGCCTGTTAGAAAATTACACTGGAACTAGTTCAAGTTCTTCGGAATATCAATTTCATGATGGCAGGGGTAATATTGTGACAAGGACGAGTCATAATAATCTGGTCTTAGGTAAATATCGGTATGACCCCTATGGGAATATTATAGGAAAAAGTGGTTCCAGCACTGCTACCGAATATGGCTATCAAAGCAAATACAAATCATCTGAAACAGGTTTGATTGACTTTGGGTATCGACAATATGACCCAAAGTTGTTGCGCTGGATGAATCGAGACCCGCTTTTATATGGAGATGGTACTAATCGATATAGTTATTTGCATGGCGACCCCATCAATAACATTGACAGAGATGGGCTATTCGGTGATTTAGTTTGGGATGGTATTAACGTTGGAACAGGGAGTTACGCTTTTAGCCAGAATATAAATAACGGCCATTATGGGGCGGCGGCAATTGATGCTGTGGGTGTCTTAGTTGATCTTGGTGCGGCGGCAATTCCGTTCTTACCAGGCGGAGCGGGTACTTTTATAAAGTCTTGTAGAGCCACACAGAGGATAAAGACACCACCTGTACAACAGGGTTGACCCAAGGAACTTAATCCCGACTCAAACCCGAAATGAGATGTCCGGCTCCCAGATCAAAAGACTTACGAGAGACATGAAAAAAAATGGCTTTGATCAAACGAAACCAGTCAGTGTGGTTCGAAACCCAAGAGGACGGCTAGAAATACAGGATGGCCACCATAGAACAGCGGCAGCTAGAAAGGCTGGACTGGATAAAGTCCCCATTAGAGTCTGGGGGAAATAGGGCGATGACATCAAGACCCTATTTCATTGGAAAGTACAAGGCAGCATTCCTACTGCCTCTGGGAGCACAAAAAACATTAGGCGAAGAAGGCTGGGTGTTTGTTAGTAAGAAAGACATTAGTTCTGACACACTTGATATAGTAATTCAGTTGTTAGAGCTTGTACTTGAAGAGAGTTATTTAGGAATGGCGCGCTATGTAGGTAATAACTTACAAGCGACAGTCGTGTACGATGATGAAGATGGAATCGAACATGTCGATTTTCAAATGTACGATGATGCCCAAAAATTATTGGAGTCGACATTCATATCTAATAACTTGAACAGTAGTTGCGAATTGTTTTTCCCCAGTTAATTGTTAACAAAATAAAGGGGCATGTTCCCAAAATTAATGATACCCACTAGCCTCTTTCTGGGGCAGCCCAATGTGGCAAAGGATTAGCCGGTGTAATCAACGGCACACCCACACCGATTCATATAAATTGCTATACTCATGCGCTCAATTAATTCAAAACGAGGTATAGCATGGCAACTTATCAATGTGACATTTGTGGAATGAGTGTCAATGCAAGCTGTGGTAAATGTGATGCGCCCCTTGAAAAGGGTATGCTGCAATTAGACGACGGCAGCGAAGTCCAAGTTTCGGAATGTCCCAATGGCCACGGTAAAATAAAATCACCACTTTGTTGTGGTCAGGACATGGTTTGTCAAATAGAGTAGGATTTAAAACGCACACCGCGCAATTGGCTATACGCTTCCCGACGCATTCGGTCGCGACCTAATCACAAAAGAACAAACCCACAAGCGATACTTGGAATAACCGTAAACGAGTCCACTAATTGGGTATGGCTTTGTTTGCACTTTTCCACACCTCCGAGCCCGCGCAATGCCGCGAATTCGGTCTCGTGCTGGATGCCGTTGGCATTGACAGCCAAATCACCGAATTGGAATCCAGATATTACTTGCTCGTAGAAGAACAGATCGCTGATCTAGCCTATACCCAATTAAATGCCTATGTGGTGGAAAACGCACCCGAGGAACACGTCAGCCGCCCCCTGCTTTCGCTGTCTAAAGGCTATATTGGCGCTTATATTTACAGCCTTGTTTTAGTCCTCGTTGCAATACTTTCAAACAACTTTGCCTTTGGGATAGATTGGCAGCAAGCCGGCATCGCAGATTCATTTCATATCGAAGATGGGCAGTGGTGGCGTAACTTCACCGCGCTGAGCTTGCATGCCGATTCATCTCATCTAATAGGGAATATTGGTTTCGGTATTATATTTGGATTACTGGTTTCGCAGCATATTGGCGGTGCCGCGGCTTGGCTATCTATCATTTTAGCGGGCGCGATGGGCAATGCGCTCAACGCATTATTACATACGACATTGCATCAATCGATTGGCGCTTCGACCATGGTATTTTCCGCCTTAGGTATGCTGGGCGTGTTCGCCTTAAATGCTAAACGTGTATACCCCGAGCGCGGCATTCGACGATGGCTTCCATTGTTAAGTACCGCCGCATTGCTGGTCTTTGTCGGCACTTCTGGCGAGCGCACAGACATCTTGGCACACCTTACGGGTTATGCTTGTGGTTGTTTGGTTGCGCTATTTTGGCTTAACTTCGGAAAGCCTCAATTGACAAATGCCAAGCACCGCATTATCTTTTCCGGCTTGAGTTTCCTTATTATCATCGGTGCATGGGCATTCGCAATCGCCCATTCAAGCGCTGTCACGGCCTAAACATTCAACTTAGCCCATAACATACTGACACAACCATGAAAATACTGATCAGTTTATTTGTGGTATTCCACTTTATTCACGTCGCCAATGCTGAACACTTTAATCAACAGTCCGCACTCGATCAGTTGCTGAGCACGCTACAATGCGAGAATTGCGATTTGAGTGACACGGATTTATCTGATCAGATCCTTATCGATGCAAATTTGGCAGGAGCCAACTTAAGTGGCGCAAATTTATCAGGCACCAATTTACGCGGTGCGAATTTACAAGGTGCCATCCTGCGGGATGTCGATTTATCCGATACGGCACTGGGTGGCGCTAACCTCAGAGATGCCGATCTGTCCGACACGGATATTGACGAGGTGTTGGAGTACATTGAAATCATGGGTACCCAATTCGAAGGTGCTCGATTTAAACACGGCATTATTTGTGGATCGGCTCCCGAAAAAGGTGGCTGGGGATGTCAACAACCTTAAGGTCTGTCAATTATTTAGGACTTTATTGTTCTCCCGTGCTTAAACCACTTGGAACTGAAGGTGCATATCACCAGATGAAGCCTAATCACCAAACTGCTATACTTTTCCGTTCATCTTTGTTTTTGGGGTCTTCAAAGGAATAAACTGTGCAGAATCGCACCATAAAATATTCGGGTCTCCTGGCTTCACTTTTGCTGGCCTCCACGCTGACTCATGCTCAGCGTTACACCCCACCAGGGCTGTGTAATTTAAATAATAATTCGAATTTCGAGAGCCTAACACTGCCCATCGCTATCGGGGGTGATTATCCTTCGGGCAGCAACCAATCAATTAATCTGGTGGTTGGCGATACTCAATCCCCCGGCAACCCTCAGTCCTTTACGGGAGATTTAGAAAATTTTGTTGTTTTCCTCGATACCGACGCAGACGGTGACGGTGAGAATTCCGGGGCTGGATCTTGCAACTACAACCGAGGCGCGGCGCCCGCCGGTTGTAATACCAATGTCAATGTTGCGATCCCAACGGTCAGCCATGACACCACCTTCAGGGGGCGAGTCATGCTGAGCTACAACAACACTGCGCCAGCAAACGGTTGTGGAAATAACGGATTTGGCGATTTCGAAGATTTCTTGATCGTCGCCAACGTGCAAGAAACCATCACCATAGAAGATGTTTCTGGCGCTGAGGATGATGGCCTGATCACCCTAACGGCCACCCTGTCCCACGATGTCAGAGACGCCGGTGGTTTGGCAGCTTTTAGTGTCCAATATACGCTGAACGATGGCACGGCAACCCTTGCTGACAGCGATTACGTCGGTGCAACGGGCACACTAAACTTCACAGGCTTTGCGGGTGAGACTGTTATGTTTACTGTTATGCCCGTGGCCGATACCACCGAAGAAAGTGATGAGACACTTTCCGTTAGCTTTTTAAACCTAAGTAACACCACGCATGGCATCGACATTTCTGATACCGCCACGGTCACGATCCTCAACGATGACGAGGAAGTGGATTTAGCGGTCGAAAAAACTGTCAGCGATGAAAACCCCAATATCGGTGATATGGTGACCTTTACCTTAAGCGTCAGCAATACGGGGCCATCTGACGCGACCAATGCAAGCACTCAAGATATCGTTCCAGCGGGTTTCGGTAGTGTCACACCGCTCAGCTGGCCAGCAGGCAGCTTACTGTCTGCTGTGGGCAATACCGTGGATTGGACGGTGATTGATGTGCCCGCCGGAAACACGGTAATGGCAACTTTTACAGCCGTGGTCTTAGCACCCTAACTGGGCGAGCCGCCTGATTTCTTTAGGTGGCTACATTGAAAACGACTTAGCTCATTACAGCCCTATTCCTGCAACTTAAAGACCAATAAAGGCTCGTCCTTCTGATTTCAACCAATCTCGACGTTGCGAGTACTCCGGACAATAACTTGCGACTTGCGCCCAAAAGGTAGGGGAATGATTAAAGTGTTTCAGATGGCATAGCTCGTGAATAATGACGTAATCAATCACCTCGGCGGGCGCCATGACAAGTTTCCAATTTAGCTGGATCAAACCGTCATACCGGCAACTGCCCCAACGGGCAGTGTAGGTTTTTATTTGGTGGCCTGAACCAAGCAACCCCGTTTGCTCTGAGAGGATGTTTAGGCGTTGAGGTAAAATTTCATTCGCCTGCTCGCGCAGCCATTTTTTAAGTCGCCGATTAAGTTGTTCTGCGTTCAAGGGCAGGCGCGTCGTAACGTTAAGTACGCCAGGCAAACGTGCGATACGATTCCTACGGCCAACTTGCGAGTGAACTGACAGTACCTCACCCATCCAAACCAACCGCTTCTCTAGAGGTTCAATCTGGAGCGCAGATAAGGTTTTCGCGTGTTCAATTTGTTTGTCGATCCATCCCCGCTTTGATTCAACAAACTGACGTGTTTCTCGCAATGAAGTTCGTTGAGGCGTCATCACAATAATCCCGCCCTGCCGGTCTATCCTTAGCGCCAAACTGCGGCGTCGCCGGATCGACTGACGCCACTGAACTGGCCGACCACCCACTTGAATAATTTTGGCCTGCGTCGTTGCTTGAATATTATTTTGACCGCCCAAAATGGCGTTAGCCCAACGTTGGCCTAGCATAAAATAAGCCCCAACCGATTCAAGATCAACTACTGCGCCTCACAATACCAAGATTGGATCACTTGATCACCCGCTTGAGGTTTCCATTCTGAGCCGGGATATAACTTGTCTTGTGGGACGGTTTCATCAAAATCAACTTTGCGATATTGCTTACCTTCCCACAAGGCCGGCGCAATCGTACCTATTTTGCAATCATCTTCTGTGTATAAACTGCACCAAGCAAAGCCGATTTGTGCAAAACGATAAACAGGTCGGCTGCGAAATAAATTATGACAGCCCGATTTTTCCGCCGCACTTCCCAGCACGATACGAGACTGCTGATCCTTCTTGTTTATTTTATACATACGCGCATTACCACTCGCCACACACAGCGTCGGCCATACGAATAGCGAAATGATCAGTGTTAAATGCTTAACCCTCACACTCGAGTTCATTCCCACTCAACCAATGCCAATAGTGGCGTCACAAAGGCAAACCGAAATTAGCTTGTGCATCCGGACGATGAAACCCGCGCTCGGCATAAAAATCAAAAATAGCTTCACAGATTTCCGCTGGTGTATCCAATACCTGAATCAAGTCTAGATCATGCGCAGCTATCGTGCCCTCTTCAACCAAGGTGTTTTTAAAAAAGTCTAGCATACCTTTCCAGAAATCAGACTGCACCAATATCACAGGGATCGCGGGCGTCTTATCCGTTTGAATCAGGGTTAAACATTCAATGACTTCATCTAGCGTACCAAAGCCGCCGGGCATGACAATATAGGCTGCAGAATAATTGATAAACATCATTTTACGGACAAAAAAATGATGAAAATTAACACTAACGTCTTGATATTCATTGGGTGTCTCACCCTTGCCCGGTAGAATAATATTCAAGCCAATGCTGGGTGATTTGCCTTTCTGAGCGCCTTTGTTCGCCGCTTCCATAATACCCGGGCCGCCTCCACTGATAATAGAGAAACCACTGTCTGATAAACGCGTCGCTATTTCTTCAGTCAACGCATAATAAGGGTGGTCAGATGGCGTACGCGCCGAGCCAAATATGCTAACCGCAGGATGGACATGCGCCATCTTGTCGAAGCCTTCAACAAACTCCCCCATCACCTGAAATATCTTCCAAGATTCTCGGTTGAGGGTCGCTGAAGGCGACCCCGGCCAGTTCTCAAAATTTTTGCTCTTACTGGGTTTGTGCATATTTATAGGCTAGTGATGATCCGCTTCGCGTCCGCACCGCGATCTGCGGTAATATCCGTCTATTGTAAATCATCGGCAAGCCACCCGATCAATTAAAGAAAATATTCATGTCTAAACAACAGCTCATATTAGTCGATGGTTCCTCCTTTTTGTTTCGTGCCTATCATGCCATGCCTGATTTGCAAACGCCTAGCGGTCAGCTAACTGGGGCCGTTTATGGCGTCACCAATATGTTGCGACGCTTGATCAAGGAATGCGACCCCGAGCTGATCGCCATTGTTTATGATGCAAAAGGCAAAACGTTTCGGCACGAAATGTACGATCTATACAAAGCCAACCGCCCTCCTGCCCCGCCCGAATTGGTCACTCAAATCCAATACGTCCACGACATTACCCGCGCCATGGGATTGCCCCTCATCTGCGAGACGGGCGTTGAAGCTGATGACGTGATCGGCACGCTGGCGGCAGAGGCCAGCGCGAAAAAGATAGATGTTTTGATCGTCACGGGTGATAAAGATATGGCGCAATTGGTGAACGAGCATGTCACCTTGATCGATACGATGAAGGATCAAACCTTAGACGTAGACGGCGTGTTTAAGAAGTTTGGTGTTCGGCCCAATCAAATTATTGACTATCTCGCGTTGATGGGCGACACCTCAGACAATATACCGGGCGTGCCCAAAGTAGGCCCCAAAACCGCCGCCAAATGGTTGGCTGCCTACGATACGATTGATAATCTCGTTCAGCACGCCGACGAAATTGGCGGTAAAGTCGGCGAAAGTTTGCGTGAGCATTTAGAGCAACTCCCCCTTTCGCGTGATTTGACAACCATCAAGCTTGATGTCCCGCTTGAAGAGAACTGCGAGACCTTGCGCTTTACTGACCCTGACCGCGATGCACTCGCCAAGCTTTATAAGGAACTCGAATTTAATACTTGGGCGCGCGAACTGGCCGCTGACGAATCACATTGGTCGGATGACGTTGACGATGAGCCCGAACCGGTCGAGGCTGTTGATACCGACTATTCAACAATCTTGGATGAGGCGAGCCTTGATGCATGGATACACGATTTAAGCCATTGCGACTTATTTGCCATCGACACCGAAACCACTTCTATTGACCCACAGCAAGCCCAGTTGGTGGGTTTGTCATTTTGTATTGAGGCAGGCAAAGCTGCCTATTTACCGCTCGCTCACAGCTATGCTGGCGTGCCCAAACAGCTGCCTTTCGACGCAACACTCGCGAAGTTAAAACCACTCTTAGAAGATGCTTCGCTTAAAAAAGTAGGGCAAAATCTAAAATACGATGCCATCGTACTGGCGCACCACGGTATAAATCTGCGAGGTGTTCGCTACGATACGATGTTGGAATCGTATGTCACAGAAGCTGGATTAACCCGTCACGATATGGACACGCTCGCGATGCGCCACCTCGACCATCAAACCATTTCCTTCAAGCAAATAGCGGGCACAGGCAAGAAGCAACTCACATTCGATCAAATTGACCTCGACCAAGCTTCGCCCTACGCTGCTGAAGACGCGGATATCACCCTGCGCTTGCATCACGCACTCATGCCTAAAATCGACGGCGAACCAAAGCTGGATGCATTGTTGATGCAAATAGAGATGCCCTTGTTGCCTGTCCTAGCCCGCACTGAAACCAATGGGGTTTTGCTAGATGCCGCTTTGCTGGGCCAGCAAAGTATTGAGTTGGGCAGCAAACTCGACACCATCGAAAAAGCTTGTCATCGCGCGGCGGACGAGGTGTTTAATATTGCTTCACCGAAACAAATCCAAGCTATTTTGTATGACAAGCTGGGCTTGCCCGTATTAAAGAAAACTCCAAAAGGTCAGCCTTCAACCGCTGAAAGTGTGCTGCAAGATCTCGCCGGCGAAGGGCATACCCTACCGCAACTCATCCTGGAACATCGTAGCCTCGCCAAACTTAAATCGACCTATACCGACAAGTTGCCTAAGCTGATTAACCCGCGCACGGGTCGCGTACATACCTCCTATCATCAAGCCGTCGCGGCTACTGGGCGCTTATCCTCTAGCGATCCCAATTTACAAAATATACCGATTAGAAGCGAAGAAGGTCGGCGAATTCGCGAGGCCTTTATCGCCGAACCGGGATATAAATTGCTCGCAGCGGATTACTCACAAATTGAACTGCGCCTGATGGCGCACTTATCCGAAGATGCGCGGCTGGTTCAAGCCTTTCAAGAGGGTCGAGACGTTCATAGCGCAACGGCGGCTGAAGTATTTGACGTGGAGCTTGATGCGGTCAACAGTGAGCAACGCCGCCGCGCCAAGGCGATCAACTTCGGCTTAATATATGGCATGTCGGCGTTTGGTTTGGCGCGCCAACTCCGTATTGGTCGGGACGAAGCAGAAGCGTATATATCGCTATATTTTAATCGCTATCCGGGGGTTAAAAAATACATGGATGAGATGCGCAAAATTGCAGCCGACCAGGGTTATGTTGAAACGCTACATGGGCGGCGCTTATACCTGCCAGAAATTAATTCACGTAATTACAACCGCCGTCAATATGCCGAGCGCACCGCCATCAATGCACCGATGCAAGGCTCTGCCGCAGACCTCATTAAGCTCGCGATGATTAAGGTCGATCAATGGCTACAAGACGAAGCACCTGACACGCGCATGATTCTGCAAGTACATGATGAATTGGTGCTGGAAGTCCCCGAAGCTGAGCTCGCCTCAGCCGAAGAAAAAATAGTTGAACTGATGTCAGGCGTTGCCGATTTGAGAATTCCCCTTGAGGTTGATACCGGTACAGGCGATAACTGGAAGCAGGCGCATTAAGGCTGCGCTCGATTGTGACCAGATTGCCCACCATTCGCCAGTTACAATATTTATCCGCCTTACGTAAAACACTGCATTTTGGCAAGGCAGCTAAAAGCTGTTTTGTCTCACAATCCGCCTTTAGCACTGCAATCAAAGAACTGGAAACACAGCTGGATATTTCGCTGGTCGATCGCACCAATCGTAGTGTGGTGTTTACCCCCGCAGGTGAAGCGATTGAAACTCAGGGGCGACGTGCAATTTCTATCATCGACGAGTTGGTCGATTTAGCCAAGTCGGTCAGTGAGCCATTTTCTGGAGTGATGCGTTTGGGCATTATTCCCACCATCGCGCCTTACTTGCTGCCGAACTTACTGCCTGGGATCAAAAGCAATTACCCGAACTTACGCCTGTATATACGCGAGGGCCAGTCTCAATCATTGTATGAACAACTCATCACTGGAGAACTTGATTTGGTATTGTATGCCCAGCCCTATGCCATGCCACATATCGAATCTGTTGCCTTGGCAAATGATCGCTTTCATTTCGCTTATCACCAAGCCACCGCCATTAAAACACCGTTAACTAAGCGTGGGGAGGTGAACTTACGCGCACTGAACCCCGAATCTTTATTATTACTCGAAGATGGGCATTGCCTGCGCGAGCACGCGCTGGCTTCGTGCAAACTGGATGATTTGAGCCGCGTCAGTCAATTTAGCGCCAATACCTTGCAAACGCTGGTGCAAATGGTCAACAGCGATTTAGGGGTCACCATATTGCCGGACATGGCCATGCAATTCCTTGACTTGGGCGCAACGAACATTAAGACCGAGCCCCTGGCAAAAAAATATTATCGAACGATCGCCTTGGCTTGGCGAGAAGGCAGCTCTCGAGCAGAAGAGTTTAAATCTATCGCCACCACGATAGAGTCAGTTCTCTAGAATTCTGAATGAGCCACCTTTGTGGACATCCGCCTCATAAGCGCTGAACCTCTTTTATATTCAAATGGACATTATCCAACAGCTAAAAAACGCACGAACCGGAAAATTTAGATCAATCGTTGCCATTGGCTATGAGTTGGTCGTCAATATTCAGCTTGGCATTGAAAGAACATTGGATGTATTTTTCAGCAATCCCTGCACGGCTCCCGAACTTGATCAGATCACCGCATTGATCAAAACATTTGAGCGCCCTAAAAAAGTCATGCGTCTGGTCAGGAGCATTCGAAGGCTGTATCCGAATCTAAAAATTGTGGTCGTGGATGACAGCAAGACGCCAAACTTAATCGAAGGCGTCACATTCATACCCTTACCTTACGACAGTGGCGTGTCTGCTGGGAGAAATGCAGGCTTGGCGGTAATTCAAACGCCCTATATGTTATGCCTAGACGATGATTTTATTTTTAACCGACACACCGATTTAATGGACACCTACCAAGCAATGGAACAGCACCCCGAGATCGACCTACTCGCGGGTGAAGTTATTTATCTGCCCCTGAGAATTGTCCACGATTATTCCGAGCGGCCTGTCTTTGAAACAAACAAGCAGCCCATCTTCCCTGCTGGCACTTTAATTGGCCAATATCCGGTTCGTACCAAAGTGCCCAATTTCTATATGGGCAGAACCAAGTCCATCAAGCAAGTCGGGTGGGACAACAACCTCAAACGCCTCGATCACGCCGATTTTTTCACACGCGCAGTGGGGGTACTCACATCAGTACAAGACGCCTCATTTAAAGTGCTCCATTATCCGACCTACTTCAATCAAAATTACATGGCCCACAAGAATGATTTGAATCACGATCGAGCTGTATTAACGAAGAAATATGGTCAACGTCTATAGCCGGCAGTCGCTTTCATCGACAGCCCACCTATGCCAGTATTCCAAAGGTATCATCACTCCAGCTTAATTTGGTACCCCGGCAAATACACCCAACCGTCCAAATCAGGGCCCGCGATAGTTGGCAAGCCTGACCCGATCCCCGTCTGGCCCGCTAGTTGCAATAAGGGTGCCCAGATGTCGTCCTTACCGCGCCAAACTGATGCAAGGTGCGACTGATCCGCATACTTCATAAACGGCACAATTAGCTCTCCAGAATCAAGTCGCAACAAATCGTAGATACTGCCACCATAATTGCCAAATTTACGCGGCATGAAATAGTCGTCAAACTGCTCCGTTTGGCGGTCATAGCGTAGTACACCTGAAGAGCCCTTCTCATCCTTGCCCCAATAAATTGCTTTCGGCCCAAAGGCGACCGCTGTCGCTTGTAATCTCGCCACGTGCTGCCAATTACTTCCGTGATCCACAGATTTCAACATTGCTCGATGTTTGCCGTCACCTAGGGTGAGCCAAATGGTATCGGTATACGGATCAACCGCCACGCGATGAAGGTGGATTTTATTTTCATCGGGTGCCTGATAGATCGACACCCAAGTATCGCCATTATCATCCGAACGCCAAAGCGTTTTAGACATGCCCTTTTGTTGTGGCCCGTATTCGGCGAGATAAATTCGCCCTGCACGGTCTGAGCTTATCGACCACCATATTGCCGCGCCCTGCTCGATGGTCTTAATCCGCTCAAAAGTCTGCCCATTATCGCTCGAACGGTACACGTAGCATGGTTTTGTTGCATCCCAGTAATCTTCATCCGTCGCAACGATGAGTAAGCCGTCTTTGCGTTGGTGTATACCGGTGATCGGCTGCTTAAAACGGTAAAGAAACTTTGTTTTAGAACCATCTTCTTCGATGGTGTATAGCGCGTCCGCCTTGGCGCCGTATACCTGCCCATCCGTCCCTAAGTGTAAGCGATTTAACCAGAATTTAGATTTTTGTACTGCCGGAGAAAGAATTTGGGTGGCACTGGGTAATGCTGGCCTAGAAAAATACTGATTCAACACGAAAAGGCTCCCTGCTATCAGCAACGCTAATACGCTTAATGAGCGCAAATACATCCTTTTTCGACCTCTCATACCATTGCAGCCAAGGCATCGACCAAACAGTTTGTGTCGTGTTCATTATTGTAAAGATGGGGCGACAACCTTAAAACATCGCCTCGCTTGGAAATAAAAATACGCTTATTTGCCAATCTTACCAGTACATCGTCCGGTAAAGCATGAGACGGCTTAACGCCCAAATAATGCGGCGAACGGAAACGTTCGTCACAGGCCGAAAATCCGATCACCTCGAGTTTCGATCGTAAAGCGCGGGTATAAGCACGTAAACTAATTTCGATTTTGGCGGGCGTCCATTCTGAGATTTGCTTAAGCCCTGCGATTGCAACGGGCATCAAATGAAGATTGGCGCGCTCGCCCATGTCAAATCGACTTGCATTTGGGTTGACCTCATCAACATATTCAATTAATCGACTAAAATCCTCCGCACCCGGACGGTTCACCCAGCCCTGTTCGAGCGGAAACCCTTTTTGATGTTTAGGATGAACATAAACGAAGCCCAAACTATACGGGCCCAACAGCCATTTATAGCTCACACAGATCAAAAAATCTGGCTCTAAAGCTTGCACATCGACCGTCAACACGCCTAGAGATTGCGTCAAATCCAACACCAATACGAAGTCGTATTGTTCGCGCATGCTGGCAATACGCACTAAATCCAGCAGCCCTCCATCGATCCAATGGGTTTGTGGTAACACCACGACATGGATAGTCTCGGCGTTTAAAACAGCCAAAACCGCGCGGGTCCAGTCATTATCTTGCGGTCGCTCGACCGTGATAATTTCTGCACCACAGGCTTGGGCTTTCACTCGCCAAGCATAAACATTTGACGGGAAATCTTCCGCTAAGATAAGCAGCTTATCACCTTCGGACAGTTCGATATTCTGCGCTGCGGTCGCGATCCCGTAGGATACCGATGGGACAATCGCGATGTCCTCCGCCTCAGCATTGATTAGTCTCGCGAATAGACTACGAGCAATATCAGAATGTGTAAAGAAATCGTCTGATAAGATTTTCCATGGCTGTGCCTTTTGATCAATCCCGGCGTGTCCTGCGCACACCGCTGATTTGAGAAAGGGAGACATATACGCGCAGTTCAGATAATGAACGTCATCGGGGATATCAAATAGCGCGCGCTGATTGTCGAGCATATCTATTGCCAATTTAAGGCTTAGGCAAGCTTACAACTATCACGCCTTTATAAAGGCTAAGCAACGCGGCGCGAAAAAAGGGGGATTGTCTCAGCACCTTGCACAGGATGGCGCGGAACCAACAATGACAGCAATAACGATATCAGGGCCATTACCGCGCCGACCACAAAAACAGTCGAAGGTGAATAAACCCAGACCAAGCCCAGCAGCGCCGGCAAAGCAACCGCCGCGATATGATTGATGGTAAAGCCAACCGCCGCAGTGGATGCAATATCTTTTGGGTCAGCGATTTTCTGGAAATACGTTTTGATCGCAATCGCCAAGGCGAAGAATAAATGATCCAATACATATAGACCCGCCGCCACGGCATGATCTTTAACCAAGGCATAGCCTAAGAAAATTCCGATCAAGCCGATGTATTCGAAAATTAATGCTCGTCGTTCGCCAATTCTTCCGATCAAACTGCCGATCTTCGGTGCTAAAAACATATTCAAACTGGCATTGATCAAAAACAAGGTGGCGATCTGTCCAACGCCATAGCCAAACTTTTCGACCATCATAAACCCTGCAAACACGACAAATATTTGCCGTCGGGCGCCAGACATAAACACCAAGGCGTAATACAACCAATAGCGTTTTCGCAACACAACTTTTTTATGTTGAACAACTTTCTCTGGATAATGTGGATACAGATACCAACAAAACAAAGCGATCAAAATGGTTAAACCGCCACCCATTGTATAAATGAGGGCGTAATCAAGCGCCCAAACACGCGTCGCCAGGGCGATCAATGCGTAAATCACGATCGAAGCAAAAGAGCCTACGGCAATAATTTTGCCTAAAACATGCGGCGCTTCGTCTTTATCTAACCACTGTAAAGATAGCGAGGTTTGCACCGTTTCATAATAATGAAACCCAACTGACATCAGCACTGTCGTGCAATAAAGGCCAATGACTGAAGGAAACCAACCCGTGAGAATGGTACCAATGCCCAACAACATTAGTGAACAATAGGCCAACACTTGTTCTTTGATGATTAACAACAGGAACACCACTAAAAATGCCATAAACCCGGGCACTTCGCGTAGGCTTTGCAATATTCCAATCTCCCTGCCCGTAAAAAGTGCGCGCTCGATCGCGAAATTATCGAGCAACGTCAGCCAAACCGAAAAGCTGAGCGGAACCGACGCGGCCATGAGCATCAATAAGATTTCAGGTTTTCTAAGCGATTGGAATTTCACGCTCGAACTATACACCAGCGGCTAAAGTGTTTGCTAATATCAGTGCTTTAATCCACGCTATTCCTCTATGCCAAACAAGCAGAACATTTTGTTTTTATGCACGGGAAATTCCTGTCGCAGCCAAATGGCCGAAGGGCTATGTCGGGCATTTCGCGCCGAACACTATCAGGCTTATTCGGCAGGCATTCAAACCCACGGATTGAACCCAAATGCGGTGAAGGTCATGGCTGAGATGGGTATCGATATTTCCGACCATGAAAGCAAAACTTTGGATGTGTTGAAGCATATCAAGTTCGATGAAGTGATTACGGTTTGTGCGCATGCGGATCAAAATTGTCCAATTTCGCCTGATAAGGCAAAAATCACCCACGTCGGTTTCGATGATCCGCCAAAACTTGCCGCACAGGCAAAAACTGAAGAACAGGCCTTGCAGCATTACCGACGCGTACGCGATGAAATCAAGGTGTTTATACAATCCCTGCCCGTTTAAAATGGGCATTCAAGATTGGCCTTTCATCGACTAGCCAACGATGCGCGGAAAACCTGACAAGATTCAGAGCTTATGGATAGGCTCGTCGCTTTCACAAATGGAGAGTCTCTGTATCAAATCTTTCCAGTACCACGGTCATCCTTTTCATCTTTATGTCTACCAACAGCCCGAAGGCTTGCCAAGTGATGTCATCCTTGAAGATGCTGAAACGATACTGCCACACGAATCAATTTTTACCTACAGCGATAGAAATACCGTTTCGGGTTTTGCCAACTTGTTTCGCTATAAATTACTGCTAGAAAAAGGCGGAATTTGGGTCGATACCGACATGGTTTGTTTGCGTCCATTCGAGTTTTCCCAGCCCTTAGTATTTGCTTCGCAGAATAATGACGGCGCAACCAGCTGCATGATAAAAACACCCGCTGGCGCTGAGATTATGCGTCAATGTTACGAGTTCGCCAAGCAGCGTGATTCAAGTACGATTTGTTGGGGAGAAACGGGGCCAAAATTGCTCGACCAGATGATACGAAAACTGGGGCTAGACGCCTGCGTTCTCGCGCACACTGCGTTTTGCCCCATTGACTATGCCGCCTTCGCCGTTTTTACGACAGCAGATACCGAACATTTATTGGATACTCAACTCAAAAACAGCTGGGGCGTTCATCTGTGGAACGAATTGTGGCGTTTAAAGAATATCGATAAAAATCAAGCATACCCCGCCACCTCGCTCTACGAAAAACTTAAACGTGTTTATAGCGTCAACCCCCTCTGATCATCTTCCAGCGAATGAATATTCAGATGTGTTCTTGCTGATAGACCGAAATTTACAGCGCGCCTTTTAGCGCTTGCAAGGTTCGCCCACTTTCACGCAATCGAACGATTGCCGTAATACCCAAGGCATCTCGATTCCACTTTGGATCGATCATCAGATCAAACTGGTGTGCACCGCCGTTTTGCGTCAGCTGTGTTTCGCTGATGTGGCGGACGACATAATCATGCTTAAGCGTACGACCTCGATTCTCGCCCGCGTCAATACTGCTGGTCAGGTCATTCTCATACACGGCAATGTAAACCTCGGGAATCTCGTCTCCGTCATACACTAAATTACTCACCGAAACCGTGGCATGAATTTGATTAGACGCATCAGATAAACTTAGCTCAATGTCCGCCTCGGCGGGCATTTTTCGCGCCACTTTAAGCCGTTTAGTTATCTTTCGACTGCCACGCGCCTCTTTGCCATCCACCACAAACTCTGGTGTATAAATTGTGGATTGCTTATTCATTTTACCCACTTCGCGTTGACGAGCCGTGTATTTCGCCTTTGCGTAGGGATCACTCCAACCGATGTAATCCCAATAATCTACATGAAATGCCAGCGGTACAATCTGATCAGCCTCGTCGGTCTGCCCAAGCAGGCTCAAAAACTCATCCGCTGGCGGACATGAACTACAACCCTCTGAGGTGTACAACTCGACCACAGAAGTTTTATTTTCGCCGCTTTGATAGACCCTGTCGGCCAAGCTTAGCGGCGCTATAATCATCAAACCGATTGCAGTCAGAGTCAGTAATGCTTTCATACTCGTTTACTCTGTGAACTGCGCGACAAACTCACCGTAGCCTTCATCAGCTAGCTTTTCTTTTGCCACGAAACGCAAGGCGGCAGAGTTTAAGCAGTAGCGAAGTCCTGTCGGCTCGGGGCCATCTTTAAAGACATGGCCCAGATGCGAATCCGCGCCCGCGCTGCGTACTTCAGTGCGTGGATAAATCATTTTAAAATCTCTTGACGTTTCGATGTGATCCAAACTAATCGGCTGATAAAAGCTAGGCCAACCTGTGCCAGAATCATATTTATGCGCGGATGAAAACAGCGGCTCGCCCGAAACAATATCGACATAGATACCGTCTTGCTTATTGGCGTCATACTCATTCTCAAACGGGCGTTCAGTGCCCTCTTTTTGCGTCACCTTGTACTGCAAAGGCGTTAAACGCTCGCGCAACACATCATCGCTGGGCTTTGAATAGTCCTTCTCATCGGCATTGCTTTTGTCACTCATTTTCTCGTCTTTCATCATTTTCATTTCACCTTTATTAGGGCCTTTTACAGTGTACTTCAGATCATCACCCCAGACCTTCTTAAGATACTGATCTCGTCCAGAGCCAAAGCGATAATATTTGTATCGAACAGGGCTCTTAACATGATAATCCTGATGATAGTCTTCGGCGACGTAAAACGTGCCCAGCGGGGCGACCTCTAGTGCAAACGGCTGACTGTACCGAGCAGAGCCTTCTTGCTCAATAATCGCCGCATCAATGGCTGCTTTTTCCTCGGCAGTATTAAAATAGATTCCCGGCCGATATTGCGAGCCTCGGTCAACAAAAGAACCTTCGCCATCGGTTGGATCGAACTGCCGCCAGAAACTTTCTAGCAAATCTGCATAACTAACGACGCTTGGATCATAATGTACCTGCACCGCTTCGGTATGGCCCGTGCTACCCGATGAGACTTGTTTGTATGTCGGATTATCGACATTGCCCGCGGTGTATCCAGATACAGCATCGCGCACGCCAGGTAGCTGCTCGAAATCTGCTTCAATACACCAAAAACAACCCCCCGCGAAAGTTGCGATTGCTTCGCCCGAAGCGCTCATCATTTCTTCTGCTTTAGGCATTTGCTCTGCGTTCAGTTGCGAGATGCCGATAATTGCCGCGAGGACACTGCTAACGATAGTTAAGCTAACTTTTGTTTGCTTCTTCATTTTTGATCTCCAGTAAAATTTCGATGCTGCAATACTAAGACCCGCCTATGACAAGAGGTTCACGAAGACTTAACATTTTTATAAACATCTAATGTTTATATCGGGGTAAGGACGCAGTAAAAGTTACGCCGTCATCAGTATTCTTCACACTTAATGTGCCTTTCAAGCTTTCCATAATGCGGGTGGAAATTGCTAAACCCAATCCTGCATGTCGCTTATCGGCGTTTTGAGATTTCGCACGGAAAAACGGATCGAAAATTAACTTCAAGGATTCAGCATCGATCTGGTCGCCTCGGTTTTCAATGCTAAGAGAAACAATATCTGATTGTTCTTCGAGGCGCATTTCGATCACACTTTGCGGCGCGGCGTGGCCCATTGCATTGTCGATTAAATTATCCAGCACGCGTTCAAATAACGAGATATCTCCCAGCGCAAAAGCGTTAGATTTATCACCCAATACTGCTATCGTTAAGCCGTGTTCCGCCGCCCGTAATGCGTATTTTTGGCGTACGTCAAACAACAGTTCCAAGGGCATAAATGGCTCAAACTTAGGCTGGATTTCTTTGGCCTCAAGGCTTGATAGTTGAAATAGACTTTCGATCATGTCGCTTAACCGCCGCCCTTGCTTGTAGGCAATATCGAGATACTTGTTCATATCCTCTGCTGCGATATCGTCTTGCTTTAAGCGCAGCGATTCAATGTAGCCTAACATTGAAGCCAGCGGCGTGCGTAAATCATGGGAGACTTGCGCTATCAATTGGCGGCGCTGACTATCTTTATCACTTAAGGCCGATAGCTGAGTTTGGATACGCTCAGCCATGTCTGAGAAGGTTTGTTCGATTTGCCCGATCTCATCAACTTGATCACCCTCTGTGGGCGCGAACTGCCACTCACTGAAATCACTTGCGCTAAAATCCTCCATTTGCCTAGATACTCGGCGCAAACGTTTTGTGAGTCCGTAAAAAATCGCTAAACCCGCGAGCAAGCCTATGCCTAAACTTAAAAGCATAGACCATAAGCCGGTTTTCTTCCAAAACCCTTCAAATGCCATCGACTCTATAGCATCGTATTGTTCGCCGCGAAGCACCACGTACAAATAGCCTTCTGGCGCTTCATTTGATGGTACACCCGTTACCGAAAAGGCCTTTTGTTTTTCATGGCTACGCGGGTCATCACCCAAGGGATATTTCTCATCGCCATTCAGATAGGCCTTGATTGGGTCAAGATTGACGTGACTTCGCATCACCGTATTGGGATCAGCAGAAAATGAAAGTAGTTTGCCCTCCAAATCCAGTAGGTATATCTCAATACTCGGATTCACTACCATGTACTGCTCAAAAGTTTTCTTGAGCGCGTCTTCGTTGAGCTTGCCTTGCTCGACGAGATTTTTATCCGCCACTAGGTTTTTCGCCAGCGAACGATGTAAATCCTGATCGAGTTCATCAATGAACTTCTTGGTCGCGAGCGTGTTTAAGGCGGCGTATAAAATCCCGATCACAAACAACAACAACACAAGGCCCAATGCGAGCCGCGTGTACAGTGACTTTAAATTCAACATCAACTTACTCTCGCACACACACTATTCGGTAAATTTATAACCCACGCCCCAAACAGTTTGTACATACTTGGGGTGTGCGGGATCCACCTCTAATTTTATCCGCAAACGATTAATATGCGTATTCACGGTATGCTCGTAACCATCATGATCGTAGCCCCAAACTGAATCCAATAACTGGGAGCGGCTAAAAACACGATCCGGCGATGAGGCCAAATGAAAAAGCAAATCAAACTCACGCGCAGTTAGATCAATTTCGCCAGTAGGCGTGGACACTTTATGGCGCGCGGCATCTATCGTCAAAGAACCGAAACTCAGCACATCAGGCGGTGAAGAGGAATCTGCACTTGATTGGCTCAAAGCATCTAAGCGACGAAACAGGGCTTTCACTCTCGCCATCAATTCCACCACGCTAAAAGGCTTTGTGAGGTAGTCGTCTGCGCCAATTTCAAGGCCCAAGACACGGTCCAATTCGGTCGATTTGGCGGTCAACATTAAAATAGGAATGCGTTCGTTTTGCTTACGAACGCGTTTGCAAACTTCTAGGCCATCGATGCCGGGCAGCATGATATCCAATATCACCAAATCAGGTGGGCTGCGCTCAAACTCTGCTATTGCTTGCTCGCCATCACCCACACAAATAGACGAATATCCCGCATCTCCAACATGCAGTGAAATGAGCTCAGCAATATCAGGATCGTCTTCGACAATGAGGACTTTTTTATTCATGGAAACAGTTTAGCACAGCCAATTCGTGATTAAGGCGAGCGCTAAGAACTTGGCGTGGTCTTCATTTCTTCCATCTTTTTCATCTCTTCCATTTTCATCTGTTCGGCCTTCTTCGCTTCTTCCATTTTCATCATTTTCATCTTCTTCATCTCTTCCATCTTCATCTGTTCGGCTTTCTTTGCTTCTTCCATTTTCATCATTTCCATCTTCTTCATCTCTTCCATCTTCATCTGTTCGGCTTTCTTTGCTTCTTCCATTTTCATCATTTCCATCTTCTTCATCTCTTCCATCTTCATCTGTTCGGCTTTCTTTGCTTCTTCCATTTTCATCATTTCCATCTTCTTCATCTCTTCCATCTTCATCTGTTCAGCTTTCTTTGCTTCTTCCATTTTCATCATTTCCATTTTTTTCATCTCGTCTGCATTTTCCTGTGATTCTGCACAAGCCGCCAAACTACCCGCGCCGAACACTAACATGACTGACACTAAACCCGTTTTCATCATTGATGATTTTTTCATATCAAATTCTCCAAAATAGAATTAAATGGCCAAAATTGGCCGAATTCGACAAACCTAGTTTGTCTATAGGAGATTAGATATTTCAGCTATCACGTGAGCATCACGCAATTATGACAAATTTATAAACTTAGAGTGATCATGGTGATCATGGTGATCATGGTGATCATGGTGATCATGGTGATCATGGGGGTCATATATGAACCCGCCTGTCAAATCAAGCACGATTGAGCTTTTAAAATAGATCATATTATTTGTTTTGTTCTAACTTTTCTAACCTTAATTTGAACAGTGTCATGGGATGCAAATGAGCAGTCATATATGAACCCGCCTGTCGAATCAAGCACGATTGAGCTTTTAAAGTAAGTCATATTCGTTTTGTCCTAACCTTAATTTGAACAGTGTCATGGGATGCAAATGAGCAGTCGTATATTCGGCTTCTGTTTGGAATGTGAGCGCTGCTCCATTCCGAGCCATTATGGAAACCGCACCCAAGCACCTCATCAGCCAGACAGCGTTTGATCGCTAGACCCCTTTCAGGTTCAGCTTGGGTCGGTTAATCTGTCATGCCATAGTCTTTCGCTTCAAGGGTAGGAGTTAGATGGTCAGTTTAGTAGATTTGTTTTAGGTAGTTGATGCTTGATACTCTGTTTGATGGACAGTCAATGCCCAGCATATGCGAGCTAGTTTGTTGGCCAGTGCAACGGTCGCAATTTGCGTGCATTTCTTTTGCTTAAGGTTGTAAGCCCAGCGGTTAAGTTTGTCTGGTTTGTTCTTTGAATGATTGAGCGCGGCCAGTGCACCCTGCACCAAAAGCATACGGGTGCGTCTATCCCCCCGTTTACTGATGCCTTTGAGTGTCGTTTTTCCTCCGGTACTGTACTGCCTCGGCACTAAGCCAAGAAAGGCGGCGAATTCACGGCCGTTGTTAAATTGATGGGCATCACCCAGCATGCTAATGACTGCGGTGGCGACCATTGGTCCCACCCCTGGAATAGTCATCAGGCGCTGACAGTGGTGGTTTTGTTTGCTAACGGTATTGATACGCTCTTTGATAGCATCAACACGCTTATCTAACTCAATCAACTCTTGATAAAACTCAT